>NZ_JANIPJ010000015.1 GCF_024623455.1 Paenibacillus soyae
ATTGCGGATTGGGATCATTCGTGCGAAGCATAAAAAAACACCGCGCTTTCTGTGGGATGGTTACTAACTACATTATACCATATTAACGCGGTGATTTATTGAAGTTTATAACTTTCTCAACAGCCTGGAATTCGCGGCTGTTTTTTTGTTTCCGGGTTTTATTCCGCGGCTCCGCTGGGGGAGGGAGATTACTCGTGTGGGTAACGACGAATGGAATCGGATGAGCAGGGGAGGGAGAGTAACCGGGTTTTCAGATGTGCGTGGTGGGGCGGTGGAAGGGTCGTGTTCGAGGGAGTCAGGTTTTCTAGAGTAACTAGTTAGTCGATTTCGTTCGTGTGTGGTGCGGCGGTGAGGCTGATGTTCGTGTACAGGAGTGCGAGGACTGGCGTGCGTACCTACCCGCTCGCTCGCTTGCTCGAAATAGCGGCATTTTCGGAGTTATTTTTATGTGTGAAGGAGGGGTGGCTGGGAATAGCGGCAATAATACCGTTATTTTTGAGGGCAGCTGGATAATCGGGCGATATGGGCTGCAATAAAGGTAAAATCGCCGCTATTCTCAAATCAAGGGTAGTTTGGTCAAAAATAAGGGTACTATGTCCGCTATTTCATCCCATTTCTTCTATTCCGGAACGGCTGTGGCAGGACTCACCTCTCCCTCGCAGCCGATGCCGGCTAAAGAAGCAATAGCGCCGACGGCTGAAGCTCGTACCGTACTGTTCGTCTACTGTCTGCCCCAGTTATCCCTCGAAACCACCCTTCATCCGTTAATTGCTGCATCTTGCGAATCGCCGTTTTCTGATTGATGCGAAGATGGCTCACTACGTCGATGGGACGAAGCGGGCGCGCAAGCGTGCAAGCTAGCCGAATGATCTCGCGCGTTGCCGCGAAATCGTGATTAAGCGGTGTAGGAGTGACCTGAAACCGGCTCATCACCATGCGAAGCAGCGTGATGCACACCTCGGGCCGGTGGGCGACATCGTCGTAGGAGAACGAGATGACCTGGTAGCCCATGGCGACGAGGAAGGTTTCCCTATTGAGCTCCTTGCAGTACTTCTGCCGATCCATATCGCGGACATGGGGGCCGAAGCCTTTGATTTCGATAACGAGCCGGACTGACCGCGTAATCCACAAAAAGTCGCAAAAATAAGATTGGCCGCGCCAGTGGAGCACCTCGTATTCCGGATGTAAATGCTCAAGGCTGCCGACCAAGGGCCACCAGACGTTTTGGCAAAATAACCTCTCCGCTTCCCGGTGCCCTCGCTCCAAACGTCCGCGTCTCTCGCCGCTCCTCCTCTCCAAGTGCTGCCGCAAAAATGCTTCATGCGCTTCATCAAATGTCATGTTCCTTCCTGCCTCCTTAAGAAAATAAAAACGTCCCGTCTCCATTCGCCAAGGAATGAAGCGGGACGTTCTTCGTCATCTGCCTCCTATTATAGTTGTCCGGCGCGCGGAGGTCCATCTGATTATTGGGATCGGCGCTTGTGGGAAGATGTTAGTATGAAATTGATGTTGTGAGATTACGATATATCGCATAGACTAAAGGTGTTAAACTAATGCGATATATCGTATCTGCAATTTGTGATTAGAACGAAACACGGAATGAGCTGCGGTCTGTGCCAAATGGCATGAAGCATACGGCGATGAAGTGAAGCATGTAAAAACAGTTAGTACGCAATTTTTGCCGGATTGAAGACGGAAGACGATTAATGTTTACGGTATACGACACAAAGGAGCCAAGATCCATGAACCAAAGCTGGACACCCGAGGAGCAATTGTTCCTCAATCATGGCGCCGGGCGGGAGCGAAGCTCTTCGGGACGGCGGTTCTTCACGAGAGGCGGCGTCAAATACGCGCTGCTCGAGCTGCTCACGGCGGAGCCGATGCACGGCTACCAGATGATGAAGTCGCTGGAGGAGCAGTCGGGAGGGACGTACAAACCGTCGGCGGGCTCGATCTACCCGACGCTGCAGATGCTGCGGGACCAAGGCTTCGTCACGTCTTACAAGCAAGAGGACGGGAAGAAGATATTCGCCATAACGGAGGAAGGAAAGACGTTCCTCCGGGAGGAAGCAAGCAGCATGCTGCTGCAGCAGATGGATGAACGCAGCCGTACAGGGCGCGGCTTCGAGGAGGAGCGCGAGGAATGCCGGTTTGATCGGGGGCACGACCACCAGCACGCCCCCCAGCACGAGCACGAGCAGGAACCCGAGCAAGAGCGAAAGCGTAACCGCCGATTGACCCCGGCGGGCAAGGAGCTGCTTCATCTGCTTAAGGCGGCCGAAAAATCGGCGATGGAGGATGCGGCCAAGGCGGTCAAGCTCCGCGCGATTCTAGCCGAGCTCAAACAATCTTTATCCGACATAGCGGAGAGGGGAGACGCGACATGAGAGGAGACCAAGGCTTACAGCAGAATGCCGTGAATGCAGCAAGAGGAATGGGCGTCCGAAAATTCGGCTCGGGCGAGAAGGTGAAGCCGGCCAGCATCTATTCCATGTTCCTCCGCATCTTCGACCACGCGAGGACGGAGTGGAAATCGCTTGCGATCGCGCTCGCGAGCATCATCCTGATCTCGCTGCTCGAATTCGTCGTGCCGCAGCTAACGAAATATACGATCGACACGGTTATTCCCGGGAAGCTGTTCGGGAAGCTGGCGTTGATCGGTGCGGGCGTGTTAGGTGCGGCCATCGCGCTCGGCATCCTCCGGTATCTAAGCACTTCCGTCATGGCATCGATCGGGCAGAAGGTGCTCTACAAGCTGCGCAACGACTTATACCGCCATCTTCAGCGGCTCGACGTTGCGTATTACGACCGCAACCGAACGGGAGACCTGATGTCCAGGGTGACGAACGACGTCAGCATTCTCCAACAGTTGATTTCCTCCAGCATGATGCAATTGTTCACCGACGTATTCACGTTCACGGCCATTGCCGTATATATGCTTGCCATAGACTGGAAGCTGACGGTGCTCCTGCTCGCGACGTTCCCGTTCATGATCTGGACGACCCGGCTGTTCGGCAAGCGGATCCGGGCGTCGTTCCGCAAGGTGCAGGAGTCGCTTGCCGACGTGAGCGACCATCTGCAGACGACGCTTACGGGCATCCGTCTGGTGAAGTCGTTCACCGCGGAGGACTTCGAAGCGGAGCGCTTCTCCGAGCGGACGCAGCGGAACATGGACGCGAACGTGCAGGTCGTGCGGCTTCGCGCCATGTACGAGCCGATCATCGACTTCATTAATTTCGCGGGGCTGGCAATCGTGCTCGTCTTCGGCGCTTGGCTAGTCATGAAGGATGCAATGACCGTCGGGACGGTCGTCGCCTTCATCGCCTACCTGCGACTGCTGCAAAATCCGGTGCGCCATTTCAGCCGTATCCTGAATACGATTCAGCAGGCGGCGGCCGCGTACGAACGCGTAATGGAGGTATTGAATACGAAAGCGATCATCACCGATAAGCCGAACGCCATCGAGCTTCCGCCCGCGAACGGCCGAATCCTCTTCCGCGACGTCAGCTTCTCCTATTCGCAAGCGGCCCATTCCGAGGTGCTCCGCGGCTTCAATCTGGAGCTGAAGCCCGGCGAGGTAACGGCGCTTGTCGGTTCCTCCGGCTCGGGCAAAACGACGATCGCCCATCTCGTGACGAGATTTTACGATGTGCAGGACGGCAGCGTGACAGTCGACGGCCGCGACGTGAGGGACGTGACCTTGCATTCTCTAAGAGAACAGATCGGCATCGTGTCGCAGGACATCGTGTTGTTCAACGGAACGATCGAAGAGAACATCCGGTACGGGCACCAGGACGCGACGGATGAAGAGGTGCGAGCCGCGGCCGAAGCGGCGAACGCGGCGGAATTCATTCAAGTGTTCCCGGAAGGCTACCGGACCCAGATCGGCGAGCGCGGCGTCAGGCTGTCCGGCGGACAGAAGCAGCGCATTTCCATCGCGAGGGCGATTCTGAAAAACCCGAAAATCATCATCCTAGACGAAGCGACGGCTTCGCTCGATACGGAATCGGAGCAGCTCATCCAAGCGGCGCTGGCCAAGCTGCTGAAGGGCCGGACCTGCCTCGTAATCGCCCACCGTCTCTCTACCATTCAGCAAGCGGATCATATTTACGTGCTGGAGAACGGGCAGATCGAGGAGCATGGCACGCATGACGAGCTATTGGAGCGGAGAGGCAGGTACCGCGAGCTGTATGAGCTGCAATTCCCGGCCGCGACCGATTCCGCATCGATATAGTAACAGAAGGCAACGGTTCCGTTGCCTTTTTGCATAATTTTGCACACGATTTTGATAGAAATAGATGGTTTCTGATCTTGTAGAACCTAGCAGCGGAAGGTAGAATGGAAAAAAGATGCAATGATTCAAGCGCTTATATAAAAATGGAGGCGAAAAATAGTGACGCTAGCTGAATCGGACATCATTGTCGCGAGCGGAATCAAACGCACCTTCGGCAAAGGCTCGGGCTCTGTTCATGTGCTCAAAGGCGTCGACCTTGCCATTCCTTCCGGTTCGTTAGTCGCGTTCAAGGGCAGGTCCGGGTCGGGCAAGACGACTCTCATCAACCTGCTGAGCGCGCTGGATCGTCCGACCGAAGGAACGATCACGTTCGAAGGCCGCGAGCTGTCCGGCTTGTCGAACAAGGAACGCGACAACGTGAGGCGCACGCGGATGGGGCTGATTTTCCAATCCTTTGCGCTTATACCGTTAATGTCCGCCTACGAGAACGTGGAATTTATTCTTCGCGTATCCGGATTCCCGGCGGCCGACAGGAAGCTTGCCGCGACGACGGCGCTCGAGCAGGTGGGGCTTGGGCCGCGGATGAACCACCGGCCGTTCGAGCTGTCGGGAGGCGAGCAGCAGCGTACGGCCATCGCCAGGGCGATCGCCCATAAGCCAAGCCTGCTTCTGGCGGACGAACCGACCGCGGAGCTGGACAGCAAGACCGGGCTGCAAATTATGAAAGTGTTCCGGAACCTGGTCGAATCATCCGGAATGACCATCATCATGACCACGCACGACCCCGCCATTATGGAGATTGTAGATCATGTGTACGAATTGGAGGATGGACAAATTGTCGTTCCGAGCTAAAAACAGCGCATTCGCCGCTCTTGCAATGAGTTTTATGATAGCGCTTACCGGGTGTACGCTTCTTCCCGCGGAGGAAGAGCCGCTTAAGCCTCCTCTCGTCAAGCCGAAGCAGGAAAATTACCGGACCACGGCCGTCGTGAAGGGATCGATCGCCCAAGAGGTGAAGGGCAACGGCACGCTCGAGTCGTACGAATCCGACTCGATCTCGTTCAAATCCGAGGGCGGCCGCGTCAAGGAAATGCTGGTCCGCGCGGGAGCCGAAGTGAAGCGAGGCGACGTGCTTGTTCAGCTGGACGTCGGCGACATGGACATTACGCTGAAGCAGCTGGAGATGAATCTGCTCTTGTCCAAGGCGAAGGTAAGGGACGCGAAGCTCGCGGGAGACGACGAAGCGCTTCGCATTGCCCAGCTGCAGCAGGAGATCGACGGGATGAAGTACGAGCGCATGCTGGAGTCGGTGAACGGCAAGCAGATTGTCGCCACGATGGACGGGACGGTGACGTTCGTGGCCCCGCTGGAGGAAGGGAATATCGTGAAGCCGTATGAGACGATTGTCATCATCTCGGATCCATCGAAGCTTCGCGTTTCATTCCAGGTGAGCTCCACCGCGGATGCCAGCAAGGTAGGCGTCGGCTTCAATGCTTCGCTAAAGCTCGGGGCGGACGAACCGATTGAAGGCAAAGTCTCGCAAACGCCTTCAAGCGCGCCTCTGACGGAGGACGAGATGCTGAGGGAGCGGTACAAAAGCCATGTCTACGTAGAGACGGACCAGCTCCCGGCAACGGCAAAAATCGGAGACCGCGTCGACGTCACGATCCGCCTCCAGGAGAGGGACGGCGCGCTTATTATTCCGAAGAGCGGATTGCGCAATTATTTGGGCAGAACGTTCGTGCGCGTGCTGGAGGATGGCGATAAGATCCGCGAGATCGACGTCGAACAAGGCATCGTCGGCTCGACCGAGGTGGAGATTACGAAAGGCGTGGAAGAGGGGCAGCTTATTATTTTGCAATAACGCCAAGGTTCCGCGCCACGGCACTTCGGTCCAGGGAGGTTAATTGAAGCATGGCTTTATTCGTAATGATTATTCGCAAGATGGTGCAGAACAAATGGCTCGTATTCAGCTTGCTTATCGGCATTATCATGTCCGTCGCGCTCGTCAGCAGCATGCCGATCTATTCGGAGGCGATTCTGTCCCGCATGCTGAAGAAGGATCTGGAGATGTCGCAGACGGCCTCGGGGCGGTATCCGGGCGCGGTCTACTCGTCTATCTACCTCCCGAACAACAAACCGGAGCAGCATCTCCCGATGTTCGAACGCGTGGATCGGGTCATCAAGGAAGAAGCGGCCCCCGGGTTCCGGCTTCCCATTCAAGCGCTTGTGACGGACCTGGTCTCCTCCTCGATGCGGATGAAGCTGGCGGACAATCCGGATACGAGCTCAAGATCCTATTTCTCCATGAACGTCAAGGCGTTCACCGATATAGAGGATCATATTAAGCTCAAGGACGGCAAATTACCGGCCGCCGAGCCGGTCGACGGCATTTACGAGGTGCTAGTCACGGAGCAGGCTCTGAACAAATTCAAGACGGTGCTGGGTGCCGTATTCGCCGTGGAAGACGACAAAGTGGCGGAGAGAATGCTGTTCAAGCCCGTTGGCGTCATCGAGAAGGCGAAGGACGATGATCTTTATTTCCGCAACGCCAATCTTAGCGATCTAGGGAGCAGCTTCATTCTTCCGTATGAGACGGCGGAGACCTTGCTGCTGCACGAGCATCGGATACCGGCGGCCAGCTCGGGCTGGTATCTGGTCATGGATTATTCCAAAATCGAATATCAGCATATTGAATCCTATCTCCGCACGCACGAGCTGTTAAGCGAGACGCTGCTTAAGACGGTGTCGCTGTATCAGCTGAAGCTTGAGGCGCTTGCCTTCGATACGATCGAAAAGTATTTGGTGCGCGCCGAAAATTTGAACGTGCTGATGTGGGCGCTCAACGTCCCGGTGCTTATCATGCTGGCGTTCTATATGTTCATGGTCGCGAATCTGATCGCCGGCAGGCAGAAAAGCGAAATCGCGGTGCTCCGGAGCCGCGGCGCCGCCCGCTGGCAGATCATCGCTTCCTATCTGGTGGAAGGCGTTCTGCTCTGCGGAATCGCGGTCGCCCTAGGGCCCTTCTTAGGGGCGATGCTCACGAAGCTGCTCGGCGCGTCGAATGGCTTCATGGAGTTCGTGCAGCGCGTCAGCCTGCCGATTCGCATTACGGAGACCCCTTATCTATACGGCTTATGGGCCGCGCTGGCCTGTCTCGTCATTACCATTATTCCGATCATTCTGGCGACGAGAGTGTCGATCGTGGATCATAAGCAGCAGATGGCCAGATTAGTGAGGACGCCGATATGGCATAAGCTCTTCCTCGATGTCATTGCGCTTGCGCTCGCGGGCTACGGGCTGTACACGTTCAAGAAGAGACTCGCCGATATCCAGTCTTTGGGGCTTGGGGCGACGGACCTCAACATCGACCCGCTGCAGTTCATCGTGCCCGCCCTGTTCATCATGGGCGCCGGATTGCTCTTGCTGAGGCTGTATCCTTGGGTGCTCAGGCTGATTTATTGGATCGGGAAGAAGTGGTGGCCGCCTTCCTTGTACGCTACGCTCATTCAGGTGGGGAGATCCAGCAGCCAATACCAATTTTTGATGATCTTCCTTATTATGACGATCGCGACGGGCGTGTTCAGCGCGTCGGCCGCTCGGACGATTAATCTGAATACGGAGGATCGCATTCGATACGGCAACGGGGCGGACATCGTCATGAACGTGAATTGGGTGAATGACGCGCCGCCGCCCGAAATGGCGGGCCCTCCCGGCGCCGGCGGAGGCGAGGCCGCGGTTCAAGCCGCGCCGGATCAAATCAATTATTTGGAGCCGCCGTTCGAGCCGTTCCTGGAGCTGCCCGGCGTCGAGTACGGGGCGAAGGTATTCACGAAGGAGAAAGCGTATTTCTCCAAAGACCAGACCATGGCGCAGGTTACGCTCATGGGGATCGACACGGATCAATTCGGCATGACGACCTGGTTCAGGGATTCGCTGCTTGATTATCCGCTGAACGATTATTTGAACCTGATGGCTTCGGAGACCGATGCGGTCTTAATATCCCGGACCGTCGCGGAGCAGAAGGAAGTTAAAGCAGGCGACACGATCTGGATCGGGTGGGAAGGCGTATCCCAGCAGCCGTTCCGGGTGTTCGGGATTATCGATTATTTCCCAACCTTTAACCCGCTGCCTCCCGAAGGCTTGATCGATTTGAACGACGAGAGCAGGGCGCCGATGCTCATCGTCGGCCATCTGTCGCGCATTCAGCTGCAGCTTGCGCTGGAGCCTTATCAGGTGTGGCTGAAGCTGAAGCCGGACGCGACGGTAGCCGAGTTTTATCAGGGCATCGAGGACAGCGAATTATCCGTGCAAAGCATCGTGAATACGAGGGACGACCTCGTGATGGCCAAAAACGATCCGTTCCTGCTCGCCTTGAACGGCATCCTGACGCTAGGCTTCGTTATTTCGCTGCTCGTCAGCTTTATCGGCTTCCTGCTGTACTGGGTGCTGTCGCTTCGCGGCAGAACGCTGCAGAACGGCATTTTGCGGGCGATCGGTTTATCCGTCAAACATCTGATCGCCATGCTTGCGGTCGAGCAGCTGCTGACGTCCGGCGTGGCGGTCTTGCTCGGGATCGTCGTCGGCAACGTCGCCAGCATGCTCTACGTGCCGAATTTTCAAATCGTCTTTAATCCGAACAGCCTCGTGCCGCCGTTCCTCGTGCAAATCGAGGAGGGCGATCTGCAGCGCATTTACGTCATCGTGGGTCTCATGCTCGCGGTCGGAATCGGCATTCTCGCATACATGCTGTCCAGGCTCCGCATTCATCAGGCGCTTAAGCTCGGGGAGGATTAGGAATGATTCATTGCGAAGGACTCGTCAAAATATACAAAACCGCCGATTTGGAAGTGTTCGCGCTGCAAGGCCTCGATCTTCACATCGAGGACGGCGAGCTCATGGCCATTATCGGGAACAGCGGAAGCGGGAAGTCGACGCTGCTCAACATGCTCGGCGGCCTCGACCGGCCGACCGCGGGCAAGCTGCTCGTGGATGGCAAGGATATGCTGAAGTTCACGGAGCGCGATCTGGTCCGGTACAAACGGAAGAGCGTAGGGTTCGTCTGGCAAAATAATGCCCGAAACCTGATCCCGTACCTGACCGCGCTGGAAAACGTCGAGCTTCCGATTCTGCTTACGGGCAGCCGCAAGCGCTGGCGGGCGAAGGAGCTGCTCGACGCGGTCGGTCTCAGCCACCGGGCGAACAACAAGCTGTATGAGCTGTCCGGCGGGGAGCAGCAGAGGGTCGCCATCGCCATCGCGCTGGCCAACCATCCGAAGCTGCTTCTGGCGGATGAGCCGACGGGCTCGGTCGACTCCAAGATGTCGAACCAAATTCTAGACCTGTTCCGTGAATTGAACCGGTCTATCGGCATTACGATCGTCATCGTCACGCATGATCCCGAGCTTGCGAAGAAGGTAGACCGCGTGGCGGCTATTCGCGACGGGAAAATTTCCTCGGAAATGCTGAGGAGAACCTCGTATGCCGAGGAGCTGGCCGCCCTCGAGCAGGAGGAGGAATCGCATGTGGAATATGCGATTCTGGACAAGGCGGGCCGGCTGCAGGTGCCGGCCGGCTACCTGGATTCGCTGGGGCTGAAGAACAGCAACAAGGTAAGGCTGGAGCTGGCGGAAGGGAAAATCATGATCCTCCCGCCGGAGGAGGAAGGGGAATCATAGGCCGATGCAAAGCTTATTCGCTTTCGTCTCGGGAGCTGCTGTATGGCAGCTTCTCGGGGGCTGGCGAGTAAGCTTTTTTTTCGCGTGCTCCCAGCTTTAAAGCCGCACAGGCGATTGCTCGTAGTGGAGCGGGAGCTTTGAGCATGGGTGAGGCACGTTTGTATCGCATTCCTCATACTCGAGCCCGACTAACCAACTAGTTACTCCGATCCCCCCTCCGCCTGCCACCAGCCATTCCGCATAGCTTCCGCTCCCCGGCCGCATAACGACCGGCACCGAAATAGCGGACATAGTACCTTTATTTTAAGCTAACTTCCCCACTTTTGCGTAAATAGCGGCGATTTTACCGTTACTGCGGTCCATATTAATCAAACGGCCTTCTTCCCTCAAAATTAACGGTATAATGGCCGCTATTCCTAATCAATCGGCTGCATCCAAGAAAATAACTCCGAAAACGCCGCTATTTTCGAGCAGCGGACACAGCAATTAGGGCGGGAACACGTAGTGAGCGGGAACGTGTAGTGCGGAGCGAGCAGATTTCTCGCATTTAAGGTTGACTTTCCGGTAGCATAATTAATAATAAGTTATATAACAAATGAATGGGAAAACGGACAAAGAAGGAGAATCGGACAGCGATGCAAATCGATCTAAACGGAAAAACGGCGTTAATTACGGGGGCTACCGGCGATCTGGGACGGGTAATGGCGCGCACTCTCGCCTCCTGCGGGGCGGATATTGTTATTCACTACCATGCTAACGAGAAGAAAGCGGCGGAGCTTCAGAACGAAATCCGGCAGCTCGGCAAAAGGGCGATCACGGTTCAAGGCGACGTGACGAAGGAAGCGGACGTGCTACGAATGAAGGAGACGGCCAGCGCGCAGTTGGGCCATGTCGACATCGTCGTAGCCAACGCCGTGATCCAATATGAGTGGACAACCGTGCTGGAGCAGCCGATCGGCGACTACATCAGCCAGTTCGAGTCCTGCGTGCTGCAGAGCGTATTCCTCGCCAAAGCGTTCGTGCCGGCCATGAAGGAGAAGAAGAGCGGCCGATTCATCGGCATCAACACGGAATGCGCGATGCAGAACTTCGTGAACCAATCCGCCTATACGGCCGGCAAGCGCGGCATGGACGGCGTATTCCGCGTGCTAGCCAAGGAAGTCGGCGAATACCAGATTACGGTCAACCAAGTGGCGCCGGGCTGGACGATCAGCGACAGGGATCGGGATAACGGAACCGAGGTCAGCGAAGGCTACAGCTCCACGGTGCCGATGAAGCGCAGAGGCACGGACCAGGAAATCGCGAATGCTGTCGCCTTCCTCTCGTCGGATCTGGCTAGCTTCATTACGGGAGCCTTCGTGCCCGTGAACGGCGGCAACGTAATGCCGGCGATATGATATGAGCCTACGGAGAGTCTTCTCGCGCGCGGGAGGCGCGATCGGCAGCCTCAGGATGGAGCGGAAGCTGTTTCTCGTTTTCCTGGTGCTGATTTCGCTCCCGCTTTCTTTTATCGGCTATATTACGTACAGCAACTACTCGGCTTCCATCGAAGAGAAAACGACGGTATTCTCGGCGACGATGCAGGAAGCGATGATGGCGCGGATCGACGATTACATCGAGGATATGATCCGCATCTCCTCCATTCCCGCCTATCAGGATGACATCAAGCAGAACCTGATCCGCTCGAACCGCTATTACGAACGAATGGGCGAGGCGCAGGGAGACGACGAGAGCACCTTCATCCCCGAGGATTTCAACCTGCTGCTGTCGATACAGAGAGGAATCGAAGACAACGTCTCCTTCATCAATATGATTAAGCGAGGCTCCAACACCGTCTATGTGTTCGATCAGTACGGCAACGGCTACTATTCGACCGTGAGCGGGAACATCCGCTTGGACATTAAGGAGAGCTACGAGTTTTGGAGCGAGCAGCTCGAGGCTTCCAGCGGCGAAGAGATGATATTCGGCACGCAGAAGTACATCAGCAACCTGCAAAGCGAGAAATTCGCGTTCACGGTCGCGCGCAAAGTCATCGACAAGTCGCTTCAGCCCATCGGGCTCATCGCGGTAGACGCGAACGTAAGCGTCGTGGAGGACGGGATTGGGGAGCTGGATACCGCGACGAAAGGAAGCTCGATTATTTTCGACGAAGCGGGTACGGTCATCTACGACAGCACCGGCGAGCGGACGGCGGCGGGCATTGGGGACGACCCTGTCATTAAGCGCGCCAAAGGGATTAAGGGCAGCTTCTATGAGAAGCTGGACGGAGTGAATCGCCTCTATATTTATTCCACCTCTTCGAAGACGGGCTGGAAGATCATGACCGCGATACCGGAGAGCGAGCTTACGAGAGACGCCGTGATCATCCGCCGGGTTACGTGGATCGCGACGATCGTAACGCTGCTCGTGGCGCTGCTTCTCTCGTTCATTCTCTCCTACGCGCTGACGAACCCGCTGCGCCGGATGACGAAATTGATGCGGAATGTTCAGGAAGGGGATTTCGCCGTGCAATTCCCGGTCAAATACCGGGACGAGGTCGGCCAGCTGGGCAATCAGTTCAACCGGATGATCGTGCGCATCGACCAGCTGATCCGGGATATTTACGAGATGGAGACGAAGAAGAAGGAAGCGGAACTGCAGGCGCTTCAGAATCAGATCAACCCTCATTTCATGTACAACACGCTCGAGACGATCCGCATGACGGCCGAAATTAACGACGATACGGATGCGGCGGATATGATCGCCATTCTCGGCAGGCTGCTTCGCTACAGCATCAGCGATCTGCACGAAGAGGTGACGTTGTCGGATGAAGCCGGTCATGTGCGCCATTACGTCGAGCTGCTGAATTATAGGTATCCCGGCCGTTTCGCGCTGACGGTGGATATTCCGGAGCATATGACCCGGTACGCGATGATCAAGCTGGCGCTTCAGCCGATTGTCGAGAACGCGATCTATCACGGACTCGACGAGACGAAGCAGGTCATGCATATTCGAATCGCGGCGGAGACGAGAGGCCATGAGGCCGTCGTTACGATACGGGATGACGGCATCGGTATGAATGAAGAAGAGCTTGAGAGGCTGAACCGGTCGCTCGCGGGATTGGATGGCGCGGGAAAGATCCGGAACGAGAAGGGCGGCGGCATCGGGCTGCGCAATATTAACGAACGGCTGAAGCTGCATTACGGAGCCGGTTATGGCATTCAAGCGTCGAGCAGGCCGGGAGAAGGCGCCGAAATTACGATACTGCTGCCGGCAGGGAAGGGGAGACAATCATGAAGGTCAAAGCGAAGGGCTGGTTTGCGCTGTTCACGGCAATCTTGTTGTTGATTGCCGGCTGCGATGAGCAGAATGCCGGCGTCAGACCGACTGCGACTGCCGGCGCTGACGATGAAGGCCAGCCGGTCGAGGAACAATCGCTGAGGGTGTTGACCAACAGGGTCGACCTGATCGAGAACGGCGTACTTGCCGGGTACGCCGAACGCTTCTCAGAGCTTCATCCCGGGGCGGTCATCGAGTTCGAAGGACTGACCAATTACGCCAGCGACATTATGGTCCGCTTGTCTACCCGTAATCTGGGAGACGTGCTGCTGCTCCCGAACAATATGAAGAACGAGTCGTTTCCTGACTATTTCGAGCCGCTCGGCGACGAGCTGTTCGAGGGAATGCGATTCGCGGATTTCAAGTCGCATCAAGGCAAGCGGTACGGCATCGCGACCGGGATCTCGACGTCGGGTATCGTCTACAACAAGGAGGCGTTCCGCAAGGCGGGCATCACGGACGTTCCGACGACGCTGGAGCAATTCTACGAAGCGTGCGAGAAGCTGAAAAGGGCGGGCATCGTGCCGGTTTATTTGAATTACGGGGCCAAGTGGCCGCTCATGTCCTGGGGCGAGGATCTAGTCAGCTACATGACGGGAGATCCTGAATATCTGAACAGGATGACGGAGACGGACGAGCCGTTCCGGGCGGATAACGCCTGGGGAGAAGCGATTACGATCGTTCGCACGCTCATCGAGAAGGGCTATGTCGAGCAGGGATTGATCTCCAACCAGTGGGAAACGTCCAAGCAGGAGCTGGCGAGCGGCAGGGCCGGCATGTATTTGATGGGCAACTGGGTCATTAATCAAGTGGTCTCCGCCGGAGCGGATTCGGATACGATCGGATTCTTCCCGTTCCCGTACGACAATAGCGGGAAGCGGTACGCGCCTCTAAGTCCGGACTGGTTCGCGGGCATTAGCAAATTCAGCGAGAACAAGGAGCTCGCGTCGGCTTGGATTACGTTCTTCGTGCGGGAATCGGGCTATGTGGACGCCTCCGGCTTCCTACCGGTAGAAGAAGCGAAGGAATCCGAGCTGCCGCAAATCCGGCAATTCATGTCCTACGAGCCGTTCATGGTGGAGAAAAGCGCGCCGAGCGACCGGCTGATGGAAATCGCGGCGGCGGCCCAAATCCCGTTCTGGTCGGGCGACAACATTCAGGAATGGATTGCCGCCCCGGAGCTGGAGGACGTATTCGGACAGTACAACGAGCGCTGGAGAGAAGCGCGCAACATAAGCGAAAGATAGGTGCATACCCATTATGTCGAGCAAAATTACGATGCAGCAAATCGCGGATTCGCTGGGCGTCTCCAAATTCGTCGTATCCAAGGCGCTTGCGGGGAAGGAAGGCGTCAGCGACGCGACGAGGGAGAAGGTCATCCAGGCCGCGACGAAGCTGGGGTACTTCGCTCAGAAGAATGCTTATATGAAAACGGTGAAGCACGAGCAACAGCCGAAAACGTCCAGACCGGGTCGTCAATCCGTGCTGGTGCTCATGCCGAATATTCGATTTCAAACACAGGAGTCGTTGTACTGGGGGCGGATCGTGGACGGCATATCGGCGAAGCTGGAGAAGGACGGCTACGGGATGGTCATCGTGTCGGAGCAGAGCGTAGACTCTTTCGTCCACTTCTTGAATCCGAGCGGCATATCGGGACTGATCGGCGTAGGGGAGATTTCGACCTCCCTGCTGCTCGAAATCCATCGTCTCGGCCTGCCGCTTGTGCTGGTGGACCATGAGGACCCTCTTATTCCAAGCGACACGCTGTTCGCGAACAACTTCGAAAGCGTCTATCGGCTGACCCGCCACTTGATCGGAATCGGCCATCGCAAGCTGGCTTTCGCCGGCAGCACGGACTATTCGCGAAGCTTCTATGACCGCTTCCTGGGCTTCCGAAGCGCCTTGGAGGACGAGGGTCTCTGGGATGAACGGGGTGGCGGTAAGGAAAATATTCTTATCGACGTAGACGGACTCCGGCACGAAGACGCCGAAGAGCCGGTGAAGCAATGGCTCGCGAAGCGGCTGCGCACGCGGGAGCTCCCGACGGCGCTTGTCTGCGCGAACGATATGATCGCGATCGGAGCCGTTCGCGCGGCGCAGTCTCACGGGTTGAACGTTCCCGCGGAGCTGTCCGTCGCGGGCTTCGATAACATCGAGGACGCCGCCAAGCTGGAGCCTGCGCTGACGACCGTTCACGTGCCGAAGGAGGCGCTCGGCCGGCGCGCGGTGGAGCGGCTGCTGCAGCGGATCGATGCGAAGGACGAGCCTGCTGAGAAAATTCTGCTCGCCTGCGAGCTGATGTACCGGGGGACGACCTCGGCCGTGGGGCGGCAGTCTGAATAAATGAACATAAGCGAAGGCGGCGCGGGATATAATCCTGCGCCGCCTTCGCTGCAGAAGCCCAACGGATCTCACAGACGCTATTTCCTTGATTTTCGGTGGTATGTGGCTCTTGCGGAACTGAACGCCGTTATTTGCATCATTTTGGTGGTGAACAAGGGTTTTTGGGGGAATAAGAGCTCCTGGTTCCGTAAGAATTCATAAATGCGATTTTTATCGCAAATAAGGTCTGTGAGTTCTGTTAGCTACTTCGATTATAATCTGTGAGGTGAGCGACCGGCTGCCGGTTTTATTGTAATTAAACTCCGACAGCTATGTTACATTTATGGTATCACTATTGGTTTGTTAAAGGAGGGTTTATATATGTCACTAAAACTGGTTCCGCTCCGGATTTCAAGCGGTTGGAGAGTAACTTATAATGAGTTTTTCGAGGCGGATCCTGACTCGTTTGTCGACGAGAATCATAAGCATGCGTGGGAGTTCAAAGAGGACCTGCTGCAGCTCGACCATGATCGTAAACGAACGCTTGATTTGGGCTGGTATCCCGAATTTAATCCCAAAGGGAAATATAGGCTTGTACTAATTGACTCAGAAGACAAGGAACAACCCGATTGGGAGAACCCTCTTTATGTCTTTGAGACGAGAAATTTCAAAGAGATTATTGAAAAAGTGGAGTTTGTATTAAATGAAGTAAGTTATTGCAGGATGTGAAAAGCTGTTATTAGCCATAGTTGTTTTAATAATGAGCATAGCTCCACGACATGACGGCAGCCGGCCACGCGATCGGTTGCCTTTGTTCGTTGAGTAACAGGAAACTGTTCCAATATGTGGTATGATCTAAGCAGTTGATAAATGAAGGGATGAAAATATTATTCGAAGGAGACCGGAGACGTAGCGGGTTATAAAATCTTAAAATATAAATTAGGAGTAGATGTTAGTGAAGATATGGATGTTGACTACCTCAGAGAAGTGTACCGCAATTGAATCGGAGAATCATGATGATTATGTGGATCATATAAAAACTTATTTTAATGATGAGATAAAAGAGTGGAAGCCTATTCGATTTTTGACTAGAAGAAAAGGAAATAAAAGTGATTGTGCTGAGTTTATGATAGGTTATCCCGTATTTATGAGGAAGGCGAAGGACGTATTGTCTCCGCTACTAGGCAGTGGAGTGGAATTTCTCCCTATTATCCATGATGTGCACGAAATGTATTTTGTTAAAGTGAAAAATCTCCAAGATTTCATTGATATGAGTAATCCGGTTGAAAGAAGGATTAATTATGGTTATTTCTCAGAATATGTCCATATTAAACGTGAAATGGTGAATCATTCAATTCCGATCTTCCGGATGCCTCCGCATCTGATGACAAGAATATATGTAACGGACGAATTCAAAAAAGTAGTCGAAGACAATAAGCTGAAGGGCTTTCACTTCGTTGAACTATGGGACACAGAGTACACGGAATACGACAGAAGAGAGCGGCTAAAGAAGTTCGATAGTTTCTATGAGGGAATCTCTTCGAGAAAGAAAGTAAATTATAGCGAAGCTGTAAAGCTCATCGAAGATGGAAAGCAAGTGCGCTCTGGAAAACACATTATGAAGGTTAAAGATGATTTATTTCTTATTGGTCAAATTCTAGAAGACGAATCCATTCAATGGGTGCATCCTACTTTTATCGCTCCTATTTTTTTTGAATTACAATGGCTTGTATACGACTATATAGAAGAGAATCGGATAAAAGAGGAGTTTATGGCTGAACTGTCTTATGAGATCAATGGTCCAAAGGGAAGTGCGGTAAGCTTTGAAGACTCGAGCCTCGAAACAATCATTCGCAGGGAACTGAATATATATAAGGATGTTCTAACTGAAGTCAATTTACTTAAATTAAGAAGTATTTCCCCAAACTATAAAGATTCACCTATTAGTAGCTTAAAAGGATTGATGTTTGCAAAGAATTTACGTGGTATTTCAATTGAAAATAATCCGGAGTTCAATATGAATGAACTAAGTCAATTACCATCTGGAATAGTTTCTTTATCTATTCGAAGCTGCGCAATTAATAACATATCTATTTTTAATGAGCTGGATCTTCCTATGTTATCTTGTATCTACTTAAACGAGAATCAGATAGAAGATTTATCGTGTCTTTGCCGATTTCAAATGTTATCTCATATTGATGTTATATCCAATCAAATTAAAGACATTAGACCGTTGAATGAAATGCTTAAATTAGATTGTATTAATTTGAGGGAGAATCCTGTAGAGAATATTCAAGAACTGCAGTTACCAAAAATTCGTTATCTATATTTAGATGGTATTCACGCAAATGATTGGAGTTTTCTACTGACAAACTTTCCTAAGTTAGAATACGTTTCGGTATCCCTAGAAGGGATGTCAGATGAGGAGATAAGGAGTATTAAGAACGTAAAGAAGCAAAAAAAATTCAAGGTTGTTTGGTCATAACTCCTTATCAATAGCTACCGCATTTTGTGGTGTTTCGAAAGACCATTTTGAAGGATTTAGTAACCAAACAAAGAGGTGCCTTTATGTCTGAATATTCCCAAATACAAACTTATATTAAGAGTACCCCGCAAAATTTTAAGAATGTTATTGAGCGATTTGCAACAGTTTTGGATACTGTGGGGCTTGATTTCAAATATTTCACAACTGATCAAGAATGGGAGCTTTTACACACTCTGTGGGTTGGTGGTGACGCAGAAGAACAGTTATATAATAATAATGGATACGAACTACATATTCGCCCATACGTGACGGGGTGGAGCCCAGAGGAAAGAAAAGAGTTTCAAGACACTTGGCTGGAAATTAGTCTACTATTCTTGACAGTAGAACTTGAAAATCGAATTGGACAGCTAAAAGATGAACACAAACCACTTGTATGGGCAATGATGGAGATATTCTCAAAGGAGTTTACGGAAAGCGGAGTATATCTCACAAACGAGGCTACGGATGGAATGCCTTTTGAAAATTTAATATCAAGAGAAAAAGAAAACATCTGGGAATTTGATGCAGCCATTCTACCTGAATTTTTGTCTCATACATATAAGGATTGTCCTGGTGAAATGTTCATTAACTCTAATGTAAACTCGATTTTTGTTGCCAGGAAGTCTAAATGGAGGACTGAACCTTGGCTGATGTTCGATTGAACTATCAAAGAACTATAGCTCAAAAAATGACACGACGGCAGCCATGCTCGGCTGCCGTTTTCTTAACAAAGCAGTATTAGTTCGTGTGTGCGACGGCGCTGATTTCGATCAGTTGCTCGGGAGACGCGAGGTAGTTCACGCCGATGCAGCTGCCAGCCGGCCTATGTTGTCCTATGTATTCCTTGAACAGACGAATGCATGGCTCGAAATGCTCTTGCGCGTTAGTCAGATAGACCTCTACGTAAGCAAGGTTCGATTTCGTGACACCAAATCCCGCCAGCACGCGATCGAGATTTTCCAGCGTCTGCCGTGTCTGTGCCTCGATATCCCCCACACCAACAAACGCACCTTCTGTATCGTGGGAAAACTGCCCCGAAATGTAAATGGTGCCATTGACGCTATAGCCCTGGGTGATGCCGTGATCCCAGAGATCGTGATTGTAAGTTTTAACATTCATCATTTTTTTTCGCTCCTTTACTTCAAAGTAAGGCTAGTATAAGATGAGCGAATATAAAAATATAGTACGCACTTTATTGATAGGTACTATCGGAAAGGATAGTGGGACTTTGGGTATGGCTGAGTATAAAGGCAAAGTTAAAACGATTCAGGATACGCCTTTTGGCTACACGTTGTCCGTTATCGGCGGCAAATGGAAAATGGTTATTATGTACCTTCTAGCAGAAAACCAACCGGTTCGCTTTAATGATCTGAAAAGACAGATCGGATCTATCACGTATAAAATGCTGAGTGCACAGCTTAAAGAATTAGAAGCGGATGGTCTGGTGAGAAGGAAAGAGTATCCTCAGGTCCCCCCTAAAGTCGAGTATAGCCTTACAGACAAAGCGGAAACGCTCCTACCTGTCTTGGAACAGTTATGTGAGTGGGGAGTTAAAAATCAACCCTAGAAGAAATCCGTGATTGGGCTAGTCTTTATTTTCAGAGAAACTAGGATCAGGACCGTATTTGGCTGCTCGGCCCTTCGGTTCCTCCCAGCCCTCTTGTCGGCCGAGTGCCGTCTCATCAAGGAAGTAGTAAGCCCCGCCAGACTGCTCGAGCCCACGGGCATAGACGGAATACGTGTGAAACACATCGTTCCCGTCCCGTAGGAAACAGCTTCTTCCAGGTTGTTCGAGGGACTCGCCCTCCTTGATGTGCAAAGGCTTGCCTAATTGCTCGAACTCCGCCTTGGTCCGGTAGTTATATACGATCGGGGCAACCGACTCATCCAGCGTGACATGGAAATCATAGTTAAAGTCGCTGCCGTACGAAGAGTACCACGGGAAGGTCCATCCCTTCCGGGTCTTGAAGGCGTCGAGCTTGGTCAGAGGGGCGCGAGAAACCAGGACGAACGAAGTATCGCGGGCGTTCAGATGCTTCAGGAAGCCATCGGAAATTTCATCGGCTCCGGCCGTGCAGCCCGGGCAGCCCTTCTCCCAGCTCGGATCGAACATGAAGTGGACGACTATGAGCTGAGAACGGCCGTCGAACATGTCAAGCAAACTAATCTTGCCCTCCGGACCCTCGAAGACGTATTCTTTCTCGATCTTGACCATGGGTAACCGGCGTCGCTCAGCGTTCAAGGCATCCCTTGCCCGCATCGCTTCTTTTTCCTTTTTAAGCAGCTCCGTGCGCGCAGCAAGCCATTCGTCGCGAGTCACAACTTGGGGATAATGGCTAATGTCTTGATTCGTTGTCATTATAATCAGCCCCTTCCTTTGGTAACTCGAATGTATCACATTCGACTGCCATGGATTTCTTTTGGATTGCTAATGAGTTTAATTAGTAAGAAAAAAGGTTGCCGTTAAATGCCGGCAACCTACTTATGTCCCAATTGTTGTCAATGATCATACATATTTACTTATACTTTAAATACGCTGACGCTTTGATTCAGTTCTTCCGCAAGCTTTGCAAGGGACTGGGATGTTGCGGCAGTCTCCTCTGTCGCGGCAGCCGTTTCTTGACTAATCGCAGCGATCGATTCAATCGATTCCGCCACTTGAGTAGTTTGGGCTGCTTGTTCTTCGCAGGCTGCGGCAATCATCGTGATTTGTTCGGAAGTTTCGTTTACTTTTTTCATAATGAGTTCAAAAGACGATTGGGTTTGTCTCGAATGGTGCACGCCTTCCGAAACTGCCGATACGCAGTTTTTCGTATTCTCCTGCATCTCGCGTATGATGCTCGCAATTTGTTTCGTGGCGTCAATGCTTCGTTCGGCAAGCTTGCGCACTTCATCAGCCACGACGGCAAAGCCGCGGCCCTGTTCACCCGCTCGAGCCGCTTCGATTGCCGCATTAAGCGCAAGCAAATTCGTTTGAGACGAGATTTCGTCAATCACCCTAATAATTTCCCCAATTCGCTCCGAATCATTCTCCAGCAGTTTCATTTTAACGTTCACGTCATCCATCCCTACAATGGATGATCTGATAATAGCGTCGCCTTCCTCCGCGATCGATACTGTATGGGCGGATAGCGTTGCCGCATCCTCAGCCCGCATCGCGACATCATTTATTGCAATGGACAGCTCCTTGAACAATTCCGTAATGGTCTGGGTATCTTCGGATTGTTTCATGTTGCCGACAGCCACTTCTTCCGCGCTTGCTGAAATTTGTTCGCTAGATGCCGCTACATTGCCCGAGGAATCCGAAATGGTGTTGATCATGGCTCGTAGATTCGTCACAGTCGTGTTGACGGACTCGCAAAGCTGGCCAATCTCATCCTTAGATTTGTAATCTGCAACCGCAGTCAGGTCGTTATCTCTGATCCGAGACATTACGTCTTTAACCTTTTGAATGGGTTTAGTAATGGAGCGTGCAATAAACCAGCCAATCAATCCGCATAGCAGAACAGCGAGAATTACGATTGTGATCGTGAGTTGGTTTGATTCTTGCGCGCTGCTAATGCTTTCCTCATAGAACGTCTTGGCATCATTTTGCTGATCTTTGACGATGGTGTCGATTGCATTAATCATATCTTTGCGAATGGGCTTTAATTGGTTAGTGAAAACCTTATAAGCTTCTTCTTTGTTGCCGGCGGCGAGGTAGTCGTCGAATTGTTTTTTTGCGTCATTGTTCTTAAGAATCAACGATTTGAAAAGCAAGTATTGTTCCTGGACATTGGCTGTCATAGGGATGGCTTCAAATGTTTTTTGTATCGCAATGTTATCCTGTACGCGATCATTGATCTGTTTCAACTGAAAATCGTTATTCGAGACGCTTGGATTTATAAGTCTATCCAAATTATGTGAATCGATTTGCGAATTGTTGAACAAGATACGTTGAACCAGCCCCGAAGCTATCATCTTTTCTTCATACATTTTTTTAGACTTTTCCGTAACGCTCTCTAGAGACAGATAGTTTGAAATCCCGATAACGATCAGAAAAATAATCGAGAGAGTGATTAGGCTGATAATCTTCGTGGATACTTTCCAATTCCTCAGAAACATGGTGTCCCTCCTAAGATGAATGAGTAATAAGTATATCGACAACGCGTATGATTATGTGCACATGAAAAAAGTGGAAACATGCTAGAAATCGGTAGTTCCCTCTTGTCTTTATGCTCAAGATAATGGTAATATTTATAAGAACATATGTTTGTTTTTGTATGGAATGGTTAAGGGGAGCCGATGTGTACATGATCCAATTGACGAAGCGTCAGGCACGGCAATTTCTGCTATTGAAGCACGGGTTGTTGGGCGAATATCAGTTTACCGGAAAGCAGGGAGTATTGGATTTTGTGCGGCAGGCCGGCTGTATTCAATACGATCCCATCGATGTGTGCGGGAAAAACGCCGAATTGGTGCTGCAGTCGCGAATCAAAGGATTTACCAAGGGCATGCTCGCCGAGCTGCTGTACCAAGATAGATCTCTAGTGGATTATCCTGACAAAAATTTGGCCATTATCCCTGTCGAAGACTGGCCGTATTTTGAGCGGTACAGGCAGGCCGCAAGACAACATGCCAAGCGCTATCCCGAAATGGAAGCGTTGATCGAGCAAGTACGGTCTCACATTGAAAATCACGGCGCGGTAAGTTCGGATGATTTGAAATTGGAAGGAAATTTCGTTTGGCAATCGGCCATCCACTGGAGCGGCGGAAACAATGCGTCCCGTTCGGTGCTGGAGCAGATGTACTCGACAGGTGAATTGATCATCCATCACAAACGAGGAACGCGTAATATTACGATTTCGCCAAGAAGTACATACAGCCTAATCTGCTGAATGCGCCGGAGCCGCTGGAGAGCGAGCTTGAGCATCACAAGTGGCGGGTACTGCGTCGAATCGGCGCAGTTGGCCTGTTATGGAATCGCTCCTCCGATGCCTTGCTGAATATATGGGGATTGAAAGCGGGGCAGCGCAACGAGGTATTCCGCCAATTGCTGCAGGAAGCTCGCATTGCTGCCGTCGCGGTGGATCAAGTGAAGGATACCCTATATTGCCGTGCGGAGGACTTGCCGCTTATTGAAGCCGTTCTGCAAAATCCAGCGCCGGAATGGCGCTGCGAGCTGGTTGCCCCGCTAGATAACTTCATATGGGATAGAAAACTGATCAACGAATTGTTTGGATTCGATTACACTTGGGAGATTTACACGCCTGCTAGCAAACGGAAATTCGGGTATTATGTGCTGCCTCTATTATACGGAGAAAGCTTCATCGGACGGGCCGAGGCAGTTGCAGAGCGAAAAACCGGAACTCTCTTTGTTAAAAACATTTGGTACGAGAACGACGTAAAACCAACAAAGCAATTGCGAACAGCCTTGAACCGTTGTTTTCAGAAATTTGCATTATTCAACGGCTGCGTGACGATTTCGATAGAGTCTAATTATAATTACAGGAGGTAGAGACATGCTGAAACTATTCGAGTATAACTGGCAAGTTCGCGAAGATTGGCTGGACTGGTGCGATACGGTGAGCGAGGAAGAGTTGTTGAAAAGACGCACCGGCGGGATCGGAAATATTCTATATACGCTGTATCACATCGTGACAGTCGAATATGCCTGGTTGTGCGGGGATTTGCAAGGGAAAGAGCTGGAGATCCCTTCCTTCGAGGATTGCGCCAGCGTGCAAGGATTAAGGGAATATTCAGCCAGGTGCCATCTGGAAGTAGCACCCTTCGTCTACGCTTGGAATGAAAGCTTGGAAGACCGTATCCTATTAGACACCAACCAAGACGGGGAACGGGAAAGCTTTACATTCGGCGAAGTGATGCGGCACGTGATTGCCCACGAAATTCATCATATCGGTCAATTGTCTATATGGTCGCGGGAAATCGGAAAAGAGCCGGTTACTGCAAACTTGATTCGCAGAGGGCTATTCGGTAATTAACGCGTTAGCCTAAAACAGCGACAGCCTTGAACTTCCTCGGCTGTCGCTGTTTCGATTTATAGCCCTATGAACGGCCCGCCAGCTCCAGATTGCGGTCGATCAACGCAAGGCGCTGCTGGACGCAAGCGTAGGAGCGGAGCGGATCCTCCGGCGTATTCATGACATAGTCGAGCAGGCGGTCTACCGTGCTCGTCGCGACGTGGCAGCGAGTGTCGGAGGAGGCGTAGTAGATGTACACTTCGCCATTATCGAGCGCGACGGCGCCATTGCAGAATACGACGTTGGACACGTCGCCGACGCGCTCGATGCCTTCGGGAGCGAGGAGATGGCCGGCCGGGCGATGCGTCACCTTGCTCGGTTCGTTCAGATCGGATAGGAAGGCGTACAGCACGTAACGGAGTCCCGCGGCCGTGTTGCGGACGCCATGCGCGATATGCAGCCAGCCCTTGTCGGTCTTGATCGGAGCGGGGCCTTGCCCGTTTTTCACTTCCTTGATCGTATGGTAATGCCGCTCGTCGATAATGATCTCCCGGTCGATGACCGCGTTCTCGATCGTGTCGGACAAGCCCCAGCCGATGCCGCCACCGGAGCCGGTATCGATGAAGCCGTCCTGCGGGCGGGTATAAAACGCGTATTTGCCTTCGACGAATTCCGGATGCAGCACCACGTTACGCTGCTGGTTGGAGCCGGTCTTCAGGTCCGCAAGCCGCTCCCAGGCGATCAAGTCCTTCGTGCGAACGATGCCGCATTGAGCCACCGCGCTGGAAAGGTCGCCGCGCGGCGCGTCCGGATCCTTGCGCTCGGTGCAGAACAGGCCGTAGATCCAGCCGTCTTCATGCTGAACGAGCCGCATGTCGTAGACGTTCACGTCCGGATCGTCCGTCTCGGGCAGCACGATCGGGCGATCCCAGAAGCGGAAGCCGTCCACGCCGCTCGCGCTCTCCGCGATGGCGAAGAACGACTTGCGATCCGCGCCTTCCACGCGGGCTACGAGGTAGAACTTCCCGTTCAGATGAATCGCGCCGGGGTTGAAGACGCAATGGACGCCGATTCGCTCCATGAAATATGGGTTGGTCTCCGGCGAGAAGTCGTATTTCCAATGCAGCGGAGCATGCTCTGCCGTCAGCACGGGATATTCATAACGTTCGAAGATGCCGTTGCCCAGCTCTTCGGGGCGGTTGCGGCGGGCGATCAACGCTTCGTAACGTTCGGTTAGCTTTGATTTGCGTTCCTGAAATAATGTCATAATAAAATTCCTCCAATGTATGAATATATGATGCTTGCAGCTTTGAACCGCAACTATCCGTTTATGTGATGATGGCCTAATCGCTCGAGCATCTCGAAGCAGGCTCGGCCGTTATGGTAAGGGCACTTCCACGCGCTGATTTTTTCCGGATTGTCGCTCGGCTTGCCTTCCTTCGTCACGCTCCAGAACCATTCTCCGAACTCCCGGTCCACCATATGCTCCTCGATGTAACGCCAGGCTCCCGCCGCGGCTTCCTTATACTTGGTCTCGCCCGTCAATTGATAGGCGTTGTAGAAGCCGACCACGGCTTCCGCCTGCGGCCACCAGTCCTTGTCCGTATCCAGCAGCCCCTCCGGTCCGGCTTCATTGAAGATGCCGCCGTCCTTGTCGACGCCTTCCCGATAAGTGACCTCCGCCATGCGGACGGCGACGCCCTTGACCCTCTCCAGAAGCTCAGCATCCCCGAGCACCTCCGCGGCTTCGTGAAGCAGCCAGCTTCCTTCGATATCGTGCCCGTAGGAGACGTGATCCGTCTGGCTGTTCCACTCCAGATCGAAGAAGAGTAGAAAATGCGCGGTTTCGTTATCGACGATGCGGTCTACGGTCACTTCGATCAGCTCGCGCAGCTTAGGTTTAAGCTCATCTGACGGCCAGATGCGGAACAGGTTCGTGTAAGCCTCGAGGACGTGAAGATGGGTGTTCATCGATTTCTTCGTGTTCAGATCCTTCGAGCTCAAGCTGTTGTCGTCCGTCTCCGTCCAGTCTCTAGCCAGCGCTTCCAGGTATCCCTTGTTCACGGGATCATAGCTATATCGCTCAAGCACGCGGAACAGCGAAATGGCCAGCTCAAGCGCAGCGTCATTGCCGGTGGCGCGGTAATATTCGGAGAACGCGTAGATGGCGAAAGCTTGGCCATACACCTGCTTTTTGTCCGAGGCGGGCTGCCCTTCGGAAGTGACGGACCAGAATAGGCCTCCGTGCTCCCGGTCGGTAAAATGGTCGATGACGTAGCGATAAGCTCTGTCCGCCATTTCCAAATAACGCTCATCCCCGTACAGACGGTACGCCGAAGCGAACGTCCAGAGGATGCGAGTGTTCAGCACGAGGCTTCTGTCCGCATCATGCTTCACCTCGAGCGACCGGCTGACGTAGCCGTGGAAGCCGCCGCTCGCTTCGTCGGGCGCGTGCTCCATCCAAAACTTCAGAATGTTGTCCTTCAATTCCCGTTCAATCGCGGCCGCCCATTGTACATCCGTTTTCGCGGTCATTCGTTTTCCCTCCTAGATTTTCGGATCAGCCATTTTTTTGGTGTAATAGCCGCGTACGAACCGCTCGGACGTCTTGCCGTATAGGCAGTAATCGTCATTAGCGGCAGCGACCGATTCGTCGTACAGGCGGGCGGGCCAATCCCATAGCATGAAGCCCCGGACCCAATCCCGTTTGTCGCAGCTCCCGAACATCTCCTCGTAATACTCCAGCTGCGCCGCCTGGTCGGGCGCGCCCGCTAGGCCCCAATCGTTCGGGAGATGCTGCGAGCCGTCGCGGCTTGGACAGCCGGCTTCCATGAAGAAGAACGGTTTGCCGTGACGGCTTACGACCTTCTCGATTCGGTCCAGCTGCTCCTCCCAATGCCCGACGGGATAATAGCCGCTGGATGAGATAACGTCCACGGCATCCCACCAGCCCACGTTGTCTTCCTGATATTTGTCGCAATTATACGTAATGATGCCCGAATAGAACTCGCGGACCTTCGCGATTAGAGCTCGCCATTCGCTCTCTCTTCGGTCGGTCTGAACCATTTCGCAGCCTACGCACAGCATCTCGCAGCCGGTTTCTTCCGCGATGCGCGCATAGTGGACCATAAACTCCGTGTAGGACGAGAACCATTCCGACCACTTGGGCTCGCAAGGAACGTCCTTGTCGAAGAAATTAATGTGCGCCCGCCAAGTGCCGTTCGCGCAGTTGACGACCGGCTTCAGACATACCTGCAGGCCAAGCTGCTTGGCATGGGCGATCGCCGCTCGAACTTCTTCGTCCGTCACGGTCGGCTCGTCGCGGTAACGGATTTCGGTTGCCTGAGGGTGGTCCTGCAGGGCCCCAAATGTTATTGCCGTCCAATTGACGCTTAGTCTTTCTTGCATAAGCCTCATCGATCGTTCGGCATCCTCGCCTGTCCATGTGCCGCGGATGCCGGTCCAGCCCCAAGTCATTCCCGCGACGAATGGCAACTGTAACGTCATGTTGGTTTCACCTCGTAATTTTGTGTTTGTTATTACTAAAATAACTTTTGTTATATAACAAGTTAACACTAAGCCCGTGCTTTTGGCAATATGCCGGAGATTAAAGTTGCAATTAGAGGGGGGCCCTGCTCCTCAGTCGAAAGCGTCCCTTATTTTTAATAGTAATGATCGGTTTTTCAACATTGACAGCGATTTCAAAAATGTCATTACAAGACTAGAAATGATAGCAGAAACCATTTAGAACAATAACGGATTCCAGTACACTTACTCTTGTAAGCGGAATCAAAATATAGAAACGAAGGGGATTTAAGCGATGAAAAAGACGATTTCAGCACTGGTTTCCGTATTTGTTATGCTAACAGTTTTGGCTGCATGCAGCTCGGGAACGGACTCGAACAACGGGAATGCCGGCAACTCAAGCGACGCGACCGCTACTTCCGAAGCATCGGCGACGCCGGCGGCGGAAGGGGGCGACTCAGCCATTACTGGAGAAGTTGTCTACCTAACGAACCGTACCGACATGATCGACAAGGAATACGTCGATTACGAGAAGCGCTTTGAAGCGAAGTATCCGGACGTCGACCTGAAGTTCGAAGCGATCACCGATTACGACAAAACGCTCAAAATCCGGATGGCTTCAGGCGAGTTCCCTGACGTGGTGCTGCTCCCGACTATTCCGAACAACGAATTGCCCGACTATTTCGCTCCGCTCGACGACATTAAGTTTTCCGGCGATATTTATTTCAAGGAGCTGAAGGCGCACGAAGGCAGCATGTACGGCGTATCGTCCGGCGGCTCCAGCGTCGGTATCGTCTATAACAAGAAGGCGTTCGAGAAAGCCGGCATTACGGATATTCCGAAAACATATGAGGAGTTTCTTGCAGCCGCTCAGAAGCTGAAGGACGCGGGCATCGTGCCGCTGGCCTCCAACTTCAAAGACAAGTGGCCGCTGGACGCCTGGCTATATGATGTGCCGACGCTGGTAGGCGCCGCATCCGACCATCAAAACAAACGGGCCGAGTCGGACGCGCCGTACACGATGGACAATGCTTACGGGAAGTCCTGGAGCATACTTCGCGAGCTGAACGAAAAAGGATTTTTGGAGAAGGACATCAACTCGACGAACTGGGAGCAGTCCAAAAAGGATGTCGCAACAGGCAAGTTCGGCATGTATCTGCTCGGCAACTGGGTCATTAACCAAATCGTCGAGAACGGAGCGGCCTCGGAAGATATCGGTTTCTTCCCGTTCCCGGTCGATAACTCGGGACAGGCGAAAGCCCCGCTTAACCCGGATTGGTTCTACGGCGTCAACAAAGACGGCAACGTAGAGGCGGCGAAAGCGTTCGTGCAATGGATGATCGAGGAATCCGGCTTCGAGGAATTCGCGGGCTTCATCCCGACCTTGAAGGACAGACAGCCGAAGCTGCCGCAATTGGCCGAGTTCAACAGCTTTAATCCGACTTACTTCGAGCCGGCTCCTCCCGTGGATGCCGCAACGCAAATCCAGAACAAAGCGCAGCTTGACCAAGGCGCAGCCCTGCAGGAGTTCGTCCTGTCCAAAGACCCTCAGAAGGTGCTCGACAAGATCAACGAGAGCTGGGCGAAAGCGAAAAAGGATTTAGGCCTGTAGCGATACGCTAGGCGTAGCGCTGGAGAAAAGGTATGGCCGGAGGAGTCTACGTCCGCCTTTAAACGTCGTGTTCGAACCTTATATCTCATCTGAAGGAACACGATGTTTAACAGCGGCCGGAGGCCATACCTTTTTGGAAGCGCGAAGCCGCTTTGCGGCTCTAAAAAAAGAAAAGGAGCGAATGCGCATGTTCGGCGGAATGTCCATCCAGAGACAACGCAAGCTTGTCATTTTTTCGTTTATAACCGTTCCGCTTCTTCTTCTGCTGACCTTTGCCTATTATCCGGCGCTGGAGCTCATCCGGCTAAGCTTTACGGACTGGGACGGGATCAGCGCGGACAAATCGTTTATCGGATGGGCCAATTACAAGGAGGTATTCTCGAATCCGGACATATTCGGCGTGTTCAAGAACAACGTCGCTTATTTTGTCGTCGGGCTCGTGCAGAACGTCGTCGCGATTTATTTTGCGGTCGTGCTCAACGGGAAGCTGAAAGGGAAAAACGCCTTCCGGCTGCTGCTGTTCCTGCCTTATATTCTGAACGGAGTAGCCGTCGCTTACCTGTTCGGTTACGTCTACGACACAACGAACGGCTCTCTGAACCTGATGCTCGGGCAGCTGGGCTTCGACAAGCTGGCTGGAACGAGCTGGCTGGGCCAATCGACGATCGTCGATTATTCGCTCGCTTCGATCAGCTTCTGGCGGTTCATGGGCTTTAACATGGTCATCTATCTGGCGGCGCTGCAGTCGATTCCAAGCGATTTGTACGAAGCGGCTTCGATCGACGGAGCGAACGGCTGGCAGAAGTTCGCGTATATTACGCTTCCGAATATTTACAAGATCATCGAGCTCAATTTGTTCCTGACGGTAACGGGAGCGCTCGAGGTGTTCGACTTGCCGTTCGTCCTCACGAAGGGCGGCCCGGCCGGCGCCAGCGAGACGTTCGTGCTTCAGATCGTGGAGACCGCGTTCCAGTTCAATAATTACGGGCTGGCTTCGGCGATGAGCGTCGTCCTGCTGGTATTCGTCATCATCGTGCTGTCGATCCAGCGTTACTTGCTCAAAGGAAAGGGGGAATAGCGGAATGAACAACGAACGAATAGGCTGGACGATCCTTAAATACGCGTCTCTCGCGCTCGCCGTTTTCGCGATCCTGTTCCCGCCTTATATCATCATCGTGAACGCCTTCAAAACGACCGAGGAGTTTTTCGGGAAAGCGGCCACCGCATTGCCCGACAGCTTCCTGCATTTCGCCAATTTCGCGGAAGCGTTCGAGAAGGCCGACATGCCGAGGGCATTCGGCAATACGTCCATCATCATCGTGCTGTCGCTTGTACTCAATATCCTCATCGGCTCGGCTTTCTGTTACGCCGTCGGCCGGTTTCAATTCAAGCTTCGCGGACCGCTGGTCGGCTTGTTCTTGTTCGCGACGATTATCCCGACCATCACGACGCAGGTCGTCAATTACAAGACGATCCAATCGCTGGAGCTGACGAATAACTTGCTCGGGCCCGTTTTGTTATATGTGGGAGCCGACATTTTGCAAATTTATATTTACATGCAGTTCATTCGCAACATTCCGTACGAGCTCGACGAAAGCGCGATGATCGAAGGGGCGTCCTTGTTCCGGATTTACCGCACCATCATCTTCCCGCTGCTCGGCCCGGCTACGGCGACCATTATTATCCTGAAGACGATCAGCATCTATAACGATATGTTCGTGCCCTATCTGTATTTGCCGCGGCCGGAGCACGTCGTCGTCTCCACGTCGCTCATGCGGTTCTTCAGCGTCAACAGCGGCGACTGGCAGCTGGTCTCCGCGGCGATTCTGATCATAATGATTCCGACGGCGCTGCTGTATCTGTTCCTGCAGAAATACATTTTCGCCGGGGTGACGAGCGGAGCCGTGAAGTAAGCGCTTGTGATTTGACCTCCCATGAAGCAAACTAGAGGAAGCATGCCCGAGGGGGAAGATGAATTTGAAGGTCATGATCGTGGACGACGAGGAAATGATCAGGCGGGGACTGAACAAAATATTGAGCAACATGGGACTCGACATTAACGTTATCGGGTCCTATGGAAACGGACAAGACGCCTGGACGCATATATCCATGCTGGAGGACGGAGAGCTCGACGTTCTGATTACCGATATCAAAATGCCGATGATGGACGGACTGACGCTGGTGGAGAAGGTGAAGGGCAAGCCGATCAAAACGATCGTGCTCAGCGGCTTCAGCGAATTCGAATACGCCCGCAAAGCATTGCGGCACGGCGTCATGGATTACTTGCTTAAGCCCGTGGACAAAAGCTCCCTGCACCAGCTTCTGCTCGAGGCGAGACAAGCGAAAGAGAAAGCGGATTCCGCGCAGCCCGCGGAGCGGGAGAAGGATTATTCCGCCGTCTCGCGCGTGCGCGCCATTCTGGAAGCCGAGTACGGCAATTGCCCGGAAATGGAGGAGCTGGCCGAGCACGTCGGAATGAGCGCGAATTACTTGAGCCGCTTGTTCAAGCAGGAGACCGGCGAGACGATTACGGACTATTTGATCGGAGTTCGGATCGCCAAAGCGAAGCAATTCCTGCATGATCATCCCCATATGAAAAATTACGAGATCGCGCAGCTGGTCGGCTACGGCGATCCCGTTTATTTCAATAAACTGTTCAAGAAGATGGTCGGCGTAACGCCAAAAGAATATCGGTCCCGCGCCGAATAGCAAGCAATCGGCGGGCCTTGTGTCACAAATGGATAAATGTTTCACCAAATTGCACATTTACTGTTCCTTCTCCCCGTCGTATGATGGTGTCCGTAGCATGGCAGACAGGAAAGATAGAGAGCGAATGCTGCGGAAGGATGAGAGGAATGGCAGAAAGCACGGCAGGAATAAGGCGGGGGAAAGGGCTCGGAAGCACCTTCGAGCAGGCGGCGCTGGAGAAGGAAGCCAGTCCGCTTCGATTTTTATTTTCGATTTACAAAGGCAATTTCACCAATTTAGCCATTTCGTTTTTGTTTTTGATCGTCAAGAGCTTGCCGGTCTACGTGCTGCCGATCGTTACCGCGAATATCATCAATATCGCGACCGATCCCGACAGTCATTCGATCAACGGGCTGTGGATTAATTTTGCGGTCATCATGATCGTGATTCTCCAGAACATTCCGACGCACGCGGCGTATATTTCGTTCTTGAGCCGGGCGATCCGGTACGTGGAGGCGGGCCTCAGAAGCGCGCTCGTCCGCAAGCTGCAGCAGCTGTCCATCAATTCGCATCGGGAGCTGCCAGCCGGGAAGCTGCAGTCGAAGGTGCTTCGAGACGTTGAAGCGGTCGAGATGATGTCGAAGCAAATCATGATCGCGCTTATGCCAGCCATACTCAACATCGTAATCGCCTTTTCGATTACGCTGAGCTACAGCTGGATGGTCTCGATATTTTTTGTGCTGACGATTCCGATGTCGGTGTTGCTGGTGTCGATGTTCAGACGGAAGATCCGGCTTAAGAACAAGGAATTCCGTCAGGAGATCGAGCAGATGTCGTCCCGCGTCTCGGAGATGGTCGAGATGATTCCGGTGACGAAGGCGCATGGGCTCGAGAAGGTGGAGATCCGCAAGATCGACTCGACCCTCCGCAATATACAGGGCAAGGGCTACAGGCTGGATCTTGTCGAGGCGTATTTCGGCGCGTCCAACTGGGTGTCGTTTCAAATTTTCCAAGTGTTCTGCTTGCTGTTCACCGCCTATCTCGCTTACAAGGGCTTGATCCCCGTGGGAGATGTGGTCATGTACCAAGGCTACTTCGGCATGATCCTAGGTTCGGTGACGGGGCTCATCACGATTTACCCCCAGCTCGCCAAAGGCTTCGAATCGATATCCTCCATTCGGGAAATTCTTATGTCGCCGGATATCGAGGATAACAAGGGCAAGATGAAGCTGACGGAGGTGCGAGGCGAGTTCCGGTTCGAGGATGTAGAGCTATCCTACCCTGGCAGCGAGCATCATGTGCTGGAGCATTTGACGCTGGACGTGAAGGCTGGAGAGAGCATTGCTTTTGTCGGAGCTTCGGGAGCGGGGAAATCGACTGTTCTCAATCTCGTGATCGGATTCTTGCATCCGACGGCAGGCCGAGTGCTTATGGACGGAATCGACTTGCAGAATGTGAATTTAACCAGCTACAGGCGGCATCTTGCGGTCGTTCCGCAGACGAATATCCTGTTCTCGGGCACAATTCGGGATAACATCACCTATGGACTTACTGATATTACGGAGGAACAAGTAGAGCGGGTAGTCGGTATGGCGAATTTAAAAGAGTTCATCCATCAGCTGCCGAACGGCCTGGACACGCTGGTCGGCGAGCACGGCGGCAAGCTGTCCGGCGGGCAGCGTCAGCGAATCGCGATCGCAAGAGCGCTTATCCGCGATCCGAAAATCATTATTTTGGATGAAGCGACGTCCGCGCTCGACAACGAATCCGAATATCATGTCCAGAAAGCGATGCAGGAGCTGATCAAAGGAAGAACGACGTTTGTCGTCGCGCATCGGCTGTCCACGATCCGGGATGCCGACCGCATCGCCGTCATGAAGCACGGCCGAATCGTTGAGATCGGCACGTTCGACGAGCTCATGGAAGCCAAGGGAGAGTTTTATCAGCTGAAGAAGCTGCAGCTGTAACAACGGGAAAGGGACGAGGCAGATGGAGAATCTGCTTCGTCCCTTTTTTTGGCGGGGATGCAACTGGAGATCGACTAGCCCAGCTCCCACCATTTCATATACTCGTAAGGGTTGGTCGGGGCGTAAGAAGGCGTGCGCTTGTACATGCCGAAGTGAAGATGCGGGAGGAACTTGCCGCTTGTTCCTTCCGGACCGTAGCCGGTGCTGCCGACGTAGCCGATCAGCTGGCCTGCGGTCACTTGAACGCCTTCCTTCATGCCGGACGCATACTTGGACATATGAGCGTAATAGAATTCCGTATTGTCATCGACGCGAATCGTCAGGCGCCAGCCGCCGTATTCGTTCCAGCCGGCTTTGACGACGGTGCCTCCCATCGACGCGTATACAGGCGTTCCTTCCTTGGCGAAGATGTCTACCCCTTCATGCGTGCGGGCCTGCGTGCCGTCCGGATTCCAGCTGCGTCCGTCCGCGTAGGTCGACGTATAAGCGGTATAGGTGCCGGCCTTGAGCGGATGTACTCCGTTCAAATAAGCGGACGGCTTCTTCGGAATGTTGATGGACAATCCGGCCCAGATATTGTTCGGGTTCGCAATTTGCGGGTTGGCCGCGATCAGCTTGTTAAGCGGCACGGAATACCGAACGGCGATCTTCCACATCGTGTCGCCCGCTTGCACCGTCGCCGAATTGAAACCGTCCGGCGTTGGGAGCTTGAGCGTCTGGCCGACGTAAAGCATGTCCGACGTGAGTCCGTTTAATGCTTTGAGCTCGGCGATCGTCGTTCCGTATTGCGTGCTGATTTTCCAGAGGTTATCGCCCGATTTGACAGTATACGTTGTAGCTGCCGAAGCGATTGGCGAGGCAACCAATAACGACAACAAAGCGGATGCGGTAATAAGCTTCTTCATTCTCTTGTTCATGCTGTCTCTCCCTCGAAGCAAGTTTAGTAGATAGCTATACACTCTACTATTGTAAGTGGAGAGCCGCCGGAAAGTTAGCGGTAAATAATAGTTTTAAAGAAAAATCCCCTCCGCTGCGTCAGCGGAAGGGGATTGTATTATCGCAAGTATAATCTGCTCGTCGCTTCCCAGATTTCGCCGGATTCAAGCGCAAGGCAGCCTGTCTGCTCGTACGGCAAATCGACGTTCGGCGCGTTCACGAGATTGACCTGCGGCTCGGGGCAGAAGAAGCCCGGCGTCGCGCCGTTGTTCCAGATCATCCACTGCTTGTATTCGGTGCCCGCATCGTAAACAAGCGTCGTACCGATCCGGTTGTCGGTAAGCTCCATCTTGTTGCGGCCGTTCTTCGTGGAGCTGGTGTAATGGTTGTCCATCGAAGCCCAGAACGGAGAGAGGCCGGTTGTTCGCATTTGCTCTTCTTCCGGCAGAAGAGGCTGGAACTTGCCTGTTGGCAGCATCCGATCGTTCAGCTCCCAGCGCTCTTTGGTCGTCATCGTAAACGTATAATCGTCCGATGTGCTTCCCGGCGCGAACGGAGCGTTAATCGTTGTGTGGAAGGCAATCATGCAAGGCATCGCGTCCTTGCCTTCGTTCTTCACGAGCACATGCTGCAGAAGTCCGTTATCGCTTAAGGAGTAGCGCAGCGAAATCGTGAAATGATGCGGCAGATATTCATAAATCGGATGGTTCTCGTTAATCGTAATGCTTAAAGTCACATAGCTCTCGAGCTCGGAAACGCCGTAATTGTCCACGCGCCACGCGACGTTGTGGAAGAAGCCGTGCAAGTGGTTGCCCGTGCTCTCTTCATTCACCGGGAAGCTGTAGGTTTTGCCGTTCCAAGTGAAGGTTCCGTCCTGGAAGCGGTTCGGCGGGAACAGAACCGGAATGCCGTGAACGAACGGACGCTCGCGGAACGTATCCATCTCGTCCGCCGCTGGCTCTCTTAGCAGAGTGAACTGCTTGTCCTTCTCGCGGAAGGCGACCAGGTTGGCGCCGACCCCCGGAAGCACCGCAGCCTCGTAAGGCCCCCATTGCAGCCAAACGGCCGCTTCGTCGTGAAACCGTTGTTCATAAGCTTTGCCTTGAACGTTCATTATGTACTTATCCTCCTCATATGAATGGCGATATATACAGCATAGCAGGGCTCGCCGAAACGAACAATAGCCCGGCTCAAGTTGAGCCGGGACTATATGTCGATTATCGCGGCGGCCTCCAATCAGGCTTTGCGGGTCACCAGCTGCTCGATGACGACTTGCTGACGTCTATTGACGGGCAGCTGCTTGCCATCCGAGTTGACCGGGCCGAAATAAATCGTGCCGCTCGCGATGTTTTTGATTTTGCCGATGTTGATGTAACAGCTCGAGCTGATCTGGAAGTATCCGTTCCTCCCGGTAAGCTCGCGAATTTCTTCAGCAGTCATTCTCTTCTTTCTATTGTAGTTTCTGCCGTGGAAGCTGACTAGGCCGTGCGCGCCGATCTTGAAGAACAGCACATCCTTCTCGAGATCAAAGTCCTCATACACGTTACGTTCTTGCAGCGCTACATTCATCATCCCAAATCCCCCTTCAGAAAAGTGATAGCGTGAAATGTTAGCGCTTACATTGTAGCATACCTTTTTTCATTTGTGAAGCGTCCTTTCGAAAAAAGACATTGTTTCGCTAGAAAGCATGTGCTAAGGTCACTTTAAAGCGATTAATTGACACGAAGGGAATGAGAAGTTGATGGACGAGCAAAGGTCAGGCTGGAGCAGCGGATTGTTCTACGTCGGTTCTTACGGAGAAAAAAAGGAGGCCACGATCCATGTATGCCGGATGAACAAGGAAACGGGGGAGCTCAGCGTTCTGCAGGAAGTATCAGGCGTTGAGAACGCGTCGTTCTTAGCCTTGCATCCGAACGGAAGCCGGCTGTATGCGGTGAAGGAGCTGGCGGAATCGAACGGTGCCGCAGGAGGAGAAGTGGCGGCTGTGGCGGTTGATTCGGACAGCGGATTGCTAGGCGATGTGACGAGCTTCGCCTCGACGATCGGCGCGCATCCATGCTACGTGAGCGTGAATGCGGACGGCACGGCGCTTTATACGGCGAATTATACGGGAGGCAGCATTACGATGCATCCTCTAACCGTGGAGGGAGAGGTGCTGGCGGCAGCTTCGTTCATTCAGCATGAATGCGAGCCGGGCCCCGTGGGAGACAGGCAGGAAGCTCCTCACGCGCACTGCATCTCGCCGCTGCCGGGGACTTCCTTTGTCTGCGCCGTCGATCTGGGCATGGACGCGGTCGTTACATACCGGCATGACAATGAAGCTCTTGTTAAGGTAAGCGAAGCGAAGCTGCCGGGGGGAGCGGGACCTCGGCATATTGCTTATCATCCGGCGCTTAACGCGGCCTTCGTGGCGAACGAGCTGGCTTCGACCGTATCGGTGCTGAGCGTGGATCAAGAATCCGGAGCGTTGACCCTGGCGAAAACCTATTCCACGCTGCCCTCTGATTATAACGGCTACAACGATTGCGCGGACATTCACGTCTCGCCGGACGGGCGATTCCTGTACGTCTCGAACCGAGGACATAACAGCATTGCCTTGTTCGCGATAGATGCCGAAACCGCCGAATTGACGCTTGTGGAGAATACGGGAAGCGGCGGCGAGCTGCCGCGCAACTTCGGCATTGCGCCGGGCGGAGATTTCCTGCTTGCGGCGAACGGCAAGACCGGCAATATCGCCGTCTTCCGAAGAGCTTCGGAGACGGGAAGGCTGACGCCGGCCGGACATGAGCTGAAGCTCGGAACTCCCGTCTGCATTCGTTTCGCGCTTAGCTAATACGAGCTCCACTGACATTTTCGAAAGCTAGATTACCGAAAGGCAGGTCCTGCAACTTGTCCAGTCCGTCAACCGTGGCCAAACCGGCGAACGATACCGTACGCGCGGCCACCGTGTATGCCATCTTATTCGCGATCAGCTCGGTCCATCTGCTGAACGACGCGATGCAAACCGTTGTCGTCGCCCTGTTCCCTATATTCGAGGAATCCCTTAAGCTCTCGTACGGCCAGATCGGATGGATCGCGTTCACGTTAAATATGACGTCATCCGTTATGCAGCCGGTAGTGGGCATGCTCTCGGACAAATGGCCGAAGCCCTGGATGCTGCCGGTCGGCATGCTGTGCAGCATGGCGGGGATGGCCGGTCTCGCCGTCGCGCCGAACTTCGCGCTTCTCATTCTGTCCGTCGTGTTCGTTGGGCTAGGCTCGGCCGTGTTCCATCCGGAGGGGTCTCGCGTCGTCCACCTGGCGGCGGGGAACCGCAGGGCTTTCTCGCAGTCGATCTACCAGGTAGGCGGCAACTTCGGCCAGTCTCTCGGTCCGATCATGACGGCGATGATCTTCATTCCTCTCGGCCAGCGCGGCGCCGCGTGGGGCATGCTCCTCGCGGCCGTCGCGATCGCGGTGTTGTTCAAGGTCGTGCCTTGGTACGCGAAGAGGCTCGCCGAGCACGGCGGTCAAGTGCCGAAGAAGAAGCCGGCCGCGGCGTCGGGAAGCGGCGGATTATCCGCGAATAACCGGATCATCGCACTGGCCTTATCCATTCTTCTGCTTGTCGTCTTCGCCCGTTCTTGGTATGGCGCGGCCATCGGCAGCTTCTATCAGTTTTATGCTAGGGATACGTATGGCATCACGATTCAGAGCGCGCAGATCATCTTGTTCCTCTTCATGATCTTCGGAGTCGCCGGAACCTTCTTCGGGGGGATCATGGCGGATCGAATCGGCAGGAAGAAGATGATGCTCATCTCGATTCTGGGCGCGGCGCCGTTCGCGCTGGTGCTGCCGCATCTTCCGCTGTTCTGGGCTTATCCCGTAATCGCGGTTATGGGCTTTATTCTGCAGTCCGGATTCTCCGTCAGCGTCGTCTACGCCCAGGAGCTTCTGCCCGGCAAGGTCGGGATGGCGTCGGGTCTCATCACGGGGCTTGCTTTCGGCATGGGGGCGCTCGGTTCGGTTGTGCTCGGCAATATGGCGGATGCCCGGGGCATGGAGAGCGTCATGCTGCTCGTCAGCTTCCTGCCGCTGATCGGACTGCTTGCCCTATGGCTGCCTAAGGATCGCAGGGAATCTTAGAGATAGGGACCTAAAAAAGATCGCATCTTTACCGGATATTCGCCGGTTGGATGCGATCTTTTTTTGGCTTGCGGTTGCGATTTGTTAGACGCTCTTGATCTTGGCGATGAACCGGCTGATGGCGTAATAGGCCGCGCCGCGCACGGCGGCTTCGTCCTTGAGCTCGGCGAATAAAAGGTCAAGCTTCTCCCTATGATAAGGGAGCGTGCGCCGATCGACGGATTCGTGCAGCGAGGGGGCGATCCACTCCGCGGCGCGGCTCATTCGGTTGCCTATGATGACGGCGCTCGGATTGAACACGTTCACGATATTCGCGATGCCGGCCCCAAGATAGGAACCTATGCCCTGGAACAACGTCCGCACTTGCTCGTCGCCTGATTCCGCGGCCTGCAGCAGCTCCTCCAGGCCATCGAAGCCTAGGGAAGAAGCTTGCTCCAGAAGAGCGTTCTCGGACGCGTACAGCTCCCAGCAGCCGTTATTCCCGCAGGAGCAGGGCTTGCCGTCATATTGAATGGAGAGATGGCCCAGCTCCCCGGAAAATCCCGACGAGCCTTTGAACAGCTCACCATTCAGAATGATGCCCGTTCCGATGCCGATGCCGACGCTGACGTAAATTTGATTGGGGATGTTTTTTCCGGCCCCGTATTTCTGCTCGCCCTGAGCGCCCGCGTTCGCTTCGTTGTCGATCGTGACAGGCAGCCCGAACCGTTCTTCGAGCAGGCGCCTCAATTCGATTTGGCGCCATTTCATATTGGGGGCGAACAGGATGGTTCCTTCTTCGTCCACGATGCCGGGCACGCCGACTCCGATGCCGACGATGCCGTATTCGCTCGCAGGCGCGCTGCCCATCAGCGTTTCGATTGTTGTGGCCAGATGCTCCAAGGCGTTCTCCGTCTGCGAAGGCTTCAGCTTAAGCGAGCGCTCCGCGATGACGTTTCCCGAAAGATCGGCCAGAATGCCTTTAATATAGTTGACCCCAAGGTCAATGCCGACGGCATAGCCGGTTTTCTCGTGGAAGAGCAGCAGAGTCGGCTTGCGTCCGCCGCTCGATTCGCCGGGCCCGATCTCCTGCACGAGATGGTTGTCGATCAAATCCTGCACGAGATTGGAGACGGTCGCTTTATTCAGCCCCGTCTTCTCGGATATTTGGGCGCGCGACAAAGGCGCGTGCTGAATGACGGCTTCGAGTACGATGGCGGTGTTCATTTTTTTGATGAGCGCTAGGTCTCCGGTTGATTTCGTTTTCACTCCTGGTGCCTCCGTCCTATCTACTTAAGATAGCATAACGTAAAGATACCTGAAAAAAGAGTTTTTGTCGAACTTAGTTTGTTTAATAGACAAACTAAGTTAGGCGTGGTATTCTGATCATGTAAACGGATACGAAAAAGCAACCAAACACATATAAGGGAGGATTTATTCATGACTTATTTCCAAGGCATTAACAAAATCCAATTCGAAGGCAAAGGCTCGGACAACCCGCTGGCGTTCAAGCATTACGATCCGAAGCAAGTCGTTCTCGGCAAAACGATGGAAGAGCATCTTCGTTTCGCGGTCGCTTACTGGCATACCTTTAACGCGAACGGCACGGATCCGTTCGGCGTGGGCACGATGGTTCGCGGTTGGGATTCCTATGACGGTCTTGACCGTTCCAAGGCGCGCGTAGAAGCAAACTTCGAGTTCATGGAGAAGCTCGACATGCCTTACTACTGTTTCCATGACGTAGACATTGCTCCGGAAGGCGCGACTCTGCAAGAAACGAACAAAAACCTCGACGTTATCGTCGCCATGCTGAAAGACAACATGAAAACAAGCGGCAGAAAGCTGCTTTGGAACACGGTTAACATGTTCTCCAACCCACGTTACGTGCATGGCGCGGGCACGACTCCTAATGCGGAAGTATACGCTTATGCAGCGGCTCAGCTGAAGAAAGGTCTGGAAGTGGGCAAAGAGCTCGGCGCTGAAAACTATGTATTCTGGGGCGGCCGCGAAGGCTACGAGACGCTTCTGAACACGGACATGGGCTTCGAGCTGGATAACCTGGCCCGCTTGTACCACATGGCTATCGCTTACGCGAAGGAAATCGGCTTCGACGCGCAATTCCTGATCGAGCCTAAGCCGAAAGAGCCAACGAAGCACCAATACGACTTCGACGCGGCTACAACAATCGCGTTCCTGCAGAAGTACGGCCTGAAGGACCACTTTAAATTGAACCTGGAAGCGAACCATGCGACGCTTGCGGGCCACACATTCGAGCACGAAATCCGCACGGCGGCAATCAACGGCATGCTGGGATCGCTTGACGCGAACCAAGGCGACTTGCTGCTGGGCTGGGATACCGACGAATTCCCGACGGACCTGTACTCCACAACGTTGACGATGTACGAAGTGCTGAAAGCCGGCGGCATCGGCCGCGGCGGCGTTAACTTCGACGCCAAAGTGCGCCGCGGTTCGTTCGAAGCGGAAGATCTCTTCCTCGCGCATATCGCAGGTATGGACAGCTTCGCTTGGGGCCTGAAAGCAGCCGCTAAGCTGATCGAAGAGAAAACGCTCGACAGCATTGTGGAAGACCGTTACGCAAGCTTCAAAACAGGCATCGGCGCGGAGATCGTATCCGGCAAAGCAACGCTTGCTTCCCTGGAGCAATACGCGCTGCAGAACAACCCGATCGTGAACAAGTCCGGCCGCCAAGAGCGCATTCGCCTCATGCTGAGCGAAGTGATCTTCAGCGTATAATTTAAATACAAATTCAAAAAGTCCGGTTTTCAGCACCGAGAAAGTTGAATGAAGCTAGGAAGTGAGGAGCGGAGCGTAGCTGGAAGCTACGTGAGCACCTGCAATGTTTCCGGAGGAAACATACTTCGTAAGCATACGCTTGTTCCGGCTGAATTCAAATTTCGATGTCGAGCATGCTCCATGAGAATACTTCGTGATCAAAACTGGGCTTTTTGAATTACCTCTATAAGGAGGCTTGTATAGCCATGAGTTACGTAATAGGAATCGATCTCGGGACGAGCGCCGTCAAGGCGCTCCTGGTCGACCGCGATGGAACGGTTGCGGCGGAAGCTTCGCGAAGCTATCCGCTCTTCCACGAGCGCTCCGGCTGGAGCGAGCAGCGCGCGGATGACTGGGTAGAGGGGACGCTGGAAGCCATCGCCGAATTGGTATCCGGCATCGATGCTTCCTCCGTGGAAGGCATCAGCTTCTCCGGTCAGATGCACGGTCTGGTCCTGCTGGACCAAGCCGGCAACCCGGTTCGGAACGCGATTCTGTGGAACGATACGCGCACGACGGAGCAATGCCGCGAGATCGAACACACGCTTGGCGACAAGCTGCTGTCCGTTACGCGGAATCCGGCGCTCGAAGGGTTTACGCTGCCGAAGATTCTATGGGTTCGCCAATATGAACCGGATGCCTTCAACCAGGCCGTCAGCTTCCTTCTTCCGAAGGATTACGTTCGCTACCGGCTAACGGGCCAACTGCACATGGATTACTCCGATGCTGCCGGAACGCTGATGCTTGACGTTGCGGGCAAGGAGTGGAGCCAGGACGTCCTTGAAGCGTTCGGCTTGCCGGCAAGCTTCTGCCCGCCGCTCGTCGAGTCGCACGGTTTTGTCGGCAGCTTGCTGCCCGAAGCGGCTGCGAAAGCCGGCTTATCCGAATTGACGAAAGTGTTCGCGGGCGGCGCGGATAACGCTTGCGGCGCGATCGGCTCCGGCATCCTGTCGGAGGGGCTGACCCTTTGCAGCATCGGCACGTCCGGCGTTATTCTTTCCTACGAGAACGACGAGAGCAGCGATTACAAGGGCAAGGTCCATTTCTTCAACCACGGCAAAGAAGACGCCTTCTACGCGATGGGCGTCACGCTGGCGGCAGGCTATAGCCTGAGCTGGTTCAAGAAGACTTTCGCTCCAACAGAATCGTTCGACCAGCTGCTTGATGGCGTGGGAGAAGTGAAACCCGGAGCGGGAGGACTGCTCTTCACCCCTTATTTGGTCGGCGAACGTACGCCGCATGCGGATTCGGCGATCCGCGCCAGCTTCATCGGCGTAGACGGCTCGCATGAGCGCATTCATTTCGCCCGCGCGGTGATGGAAGGCATCACGTTCTCGTTGAACGAGTCCGTGGACATGCTGAGAAGCGCCGGCAAGTCGGTCGAGAAGATCGTCTCCATCGGAGGCGGAGCGCAGAATCCGGTTTGGCTGCAGATGCAGGCGAACATTTTCGACGCTACCGTCGTATCGCTGGAGAACGAGCAAGGACCGGGCCTCGGCGCGGCGATGCTTGCGGCGTATGGCTGCGGCTGGTTCGAAAGCCTGGAGGCTTGCTCCGAGCGTTTCGTGAAGTACGCGAGCGAGTATACGCCGGAGCCGGAAGCGGTTCAGACGTACCGCGAGCTGTTCGGCATCTATCAACAGGTTTATGGGCAGACCAAAGGCTTGAACGAAGCGCTAGTTGCTTTCCGGTAAGACCTACGAAATCCGTCTTCCCCTTCGGGGGAAGGCGGATTTTTTGTTTTTAATTAAACTGTTGGTTGAAAAATTCCAAACGGGATGATAATATGTCTATGTAATTAGTAGATGAATTTAAATGTTGTTTATTAAAAATGCAAACAACTTGATGGAATGTTTGCTTGAAAGGCGTGAGCGCAATGGGAATGAGTCTGGATGAACGCTTCTGGGAAGCGTCGCTATCCGATATGAAGCAAGGATTCATGTATGAGCAGGAGGATTCGTTCGCCGGCTATTGCTGCTTGATCTGCGGCGCGCGGTTCGAGGAGGGTGAAATTTTCAAGCTTCCCGGAGAAGAGCGGTTCTTCGAAGCCCGCAAATATGCCGAGTATCATGTGAACATGGAGCACGGCTCGATGCTGGGGTACTTGCTCAGTCTGGATAAGAAAGCTACGGGCCTGACGGACGTTCAGAAGGATATGATTCGCGATTTCGCGGCGGGGCTCGCGGATAACGAAATCGTGAAGAGAACTGGGGGCAGCGCTTCGACGGTCCGCAACCATCGGTTCGTGCTGAAGGAGAAAGCGAAGCAAGCGAAGCTGCTGCTGGCGATCATGGAGCTCATGGACGCCGGAGCGAAGGAGGCGCCGAGGTTTGTTCCGATTCATCGTACTGCAACGGTTATCGATGAGCGCTTTGCCGTGACGGAGGAGGAGTACGAAGCGATCATCCGGCAGTATTTTCCGGATGGGCCGGACGGTCCGCTGGATTCGCTCCCGCGCAAAGAGAAGCGGAAGGCGGCGGTGCTGCGCCATATCGCTTCCTTCTTCCAAATAGGCGTCTCGTATTCAGAAACGGAAGTGAGCGAGAGATTGAGACGGGTCTCGGTCGAGGATTATGTGACGATCCGGCGCTATTTGGTCGATTACGGATATTTGAGCAGGAAAGAAGACGGCTCCGTTTACTGGGTGCCGGTTATGGGAAAGGATGATACTAGAATGATAGAGCAAGAGAGAGGCAAGCAGGCGGCGGCAGGCGGAGCAAAACAGAAGCCTGAGAAGGCGGAGAGCATGCAGGCCGAGACGACGAAGCCCGCCGTAGAGGCGAAGCCCGATAAAGCGGCCCGAAAGGCGCTCACGGCAGAATATCAGGAACGGGAACGGGAGATGGGCGTCTACCAGATCAAAAACGAAGCGAACGGCCGTTTGTTTGTCGGAGCGTCTACCAATCTGAACGGATTATGGAACAAAGAGAAATTCGTCCTCGGAATGGGCTCGCATATGAACAAAGAGCTTCAGAAGGAGTGGAAGCAATTCGGGGAGGAGCAGTTCTCGTTTCTCGTTCTCGAGACCGTTAAAACGGATGGAAGCGTCCGCTATGATTATAAGGATGTCTACGACGCGGAGGGCAAAGAGCTTAAGCATGTCTCCAAAGGCTATAAGCGAGAGGTCGAATCGCTGAAAGAGAAATGGCTTGAGAAGCTGCAGCCGTTCGGGGACAAAGGCTATAACTAAATTAGGGAGTGAGATCAAGCGATGATGGATCAAGCAATGCCGGCGAGGCCGGCGGGCCATTTGTTTCGCAACCGGTTTTTTCAAACGATTTTATTTTCGAACGTGCTGCTGCAAATCGGGATATGGGTACGGAACTTCGCCATCCTGATGTACGTGACGGATATGACGAACGACGATCCGTTTGCGGTCGGCCTGATGAGCTTCGTGGAGTTTCTTCCGATCTTCGTGTTCTCCTTCATCGGAGGAACGTTCGCGGACCGCTGGAAGCCTAGATTGACGATGATATGGTGCGATTTGCTGTCGGCCGTATCGGTGTTCGCCGTATTGCTTACGTTGATGTACGGCTCGTGGCACATGGTTTATCTGGTTACGTTCATCTCGGCGATCTTGTCGCAATTCTCTCAGCCGTCCGCGATGAAGCTGTTCAAGCAGCATATCGAACCGGGACAGCTGCAGCAGGCGATGGCGCTGTTCCAGTCGCTCATCGCGATCTTTATGGTAATCGGGCCTTCGCTCGGGGTCATATGCTATCAGCGGTTAGGCATAGAGGCGTCGGTCGGCATTATGGGCGTCGCGTTTTTGCTGTCGGCGATCGTATTGTACCGGATTCCCCGCGATCGCAAGATCGAGCGTTCGGCTGGCGGGGAGGCTAGCAAATTTTGGACGGAAATGGCGGACGGTCTGAAGTATGTATGGCGCAGCCCCGTGCTGAAGTCGCTTGGCGCTTGTTTTGCGCTGGCGGGCATTGCCGTCGGCACCGTGCAGACGCTCGGATTGTTCGTGGTGATCGAGCGTTTGGGACAGGAGAAGGAGTTTCTTCAATATTTGCTGATGGTAAACGGCGTTGCTATGCTGGTCGGCGGGGGCGCGGTCATGGCGCTGGCGAAGAAGGTTTCGCCGCAGAAGCTGCTTGCTCTTGGCATGCTGATCAGCTCCATTACGATGGTGGGTATCGGGCTGTCGACGAATGTTCCGTCCACCTTCGTACTGCAGTTCATCAGCGGCCTGGGGTTCCCGTGTATTCAAATCGGCATCAGCACGATGATTCTCCAGTGGACCGAAGAGAAATTCGTGGGACGCGTCAACGGGGTTCTTGGGCCGATGTTTATGGGCATGATGGTCATTATGACGCTGGTGGCAGGTCAGCTTAAGAAAGTATTCCCGCTCGTCGGCATCTACGGCGCGGCCGGCATTCTCATGTTCCTGGGCATGCTCGTGCTTGTTCCGCTGTTCAAGCATAAGCCGCAGCCGCGTGTTGATGCGGTCGAGGGAGCGGTTTAGAGAGAATTTATGAACAGTCATTTATTGACAGGCTGCCGGCTCCTGAAGTAATCTATGGAAAGAAGAACATCGTCGAAATTTGATGATTCATAGTCCGGGCGAAGCGAAGCACGCTTGCTCCTTGTTGTTACATGACAGGGAGAAGTGTGCTTTTTTGCGTTCCCTTCGCATCTAAAAATAAGAATTGGCAAGGAGTGTATAAGCATGTTACAACTGAAACGAACCGTACTTTTGGCTATGTTTGCCATTGTAGTCAGCCTAAGCGCTTTTATCGTATGGAGCGGCTTCTCCTCGGTTTACGCTTCGGAGAGGGCGGTCGTTACCAAAACCTTTCAGCTGTCCGAGGATGTCGAAACGTTGACGTTAACCGTGGAAGGCTACGATGGCTCGTTTGGCTCCCGGTTGGAGCTGCCGGATGGTCACGAGATTAAGGGAAAGGACAGCACCCGGATTCTAGGGGCTGACCGAACCTATTGGGCGACTGCTTATACGATTTCGCCTGCTCGGAAGGGCGACTATACGATAACGATCGACGCGCCGGTCAAAGCTTTCTATAACCTAATCGTTGACGTGCCTCACTTCTCGGATACGGCTTTACACTGGGCGAAGGCGGACATTGACGGTTATGTGGAGAGAGGCATCGTTAAAGGATATGGCAACGGAAAGTTCGGTCCGGAGGACGCGGTTACCGGCGAGGCTTTCATTAAGATGCTGGTGCTGGCCTTGACCGAGGAACAGCCGAACGGTCTCCGCCAGTGGTCGCCGTTATTCCGGTGGAAGATGAAGGATGAAGAGAAGAGCCTGGAGCTAGGATGGAAGGAATACGACTTCCTGAGGGAAACGAGCGGTGAATGGTCTGCTCCGTATGTAAGCGCGGCGGCGGATCTAGGCATAACAAGCCGTTGGGAAGAGAAGCAGCTCCGGGCACCTTTTAAGCGGAAGGACGCAGCGCTGCTGTGTGCCAATATCATGAATTTGCTCGCTGTGGACAAGCCGAAGGTAGCAAGCTTCAATGACGTGTCGAAGCTGGAGAAGGAATACATGGCCGCTATTAACTTGGTTAGCAGTCAAAGCATTATTTCCGGCTATCCTGACCGGACGTTCCGGCCGGAGGCCCTCGTAACGCGAGCAGAGACGATTAAGATCCTTACGAGACTTGAAGCGTTTCTTAAATAACCAACATTGGAGGAACTACGAATGAAGAAAGTTATTATCGCTCTGGCGTTATTGCTGGGTTCTATCGCGCCTATTGGACAAGCTCAAGCTGAGGCTGATGTTGCCGCTACTGACGAAATGCCGTTCACGGATATCGCAAAGCATTGGGCGAAGGACAATATCTTAAAAGCCTACGAAAGCGGCCTCGTCGATGGATTCCCGGATGGCACCTTCCGCCCGGATGACGTTGTGACGGCGGATCAGTTTCTAGTGATGATGCTACGTGCACATAGCGTGACGGTGGACGGGAAAACGGAGTTTGATCCGGAGTGGTATAGAGAGTTAGGGGCTGTACAACCGGGACACTTGAACACTATTAAATCTACAGTAAGTAGGCAAAAGTTTAATTTCCAATCTGCGTCGGCAGGTTACTGGGCAAAGCCCTTCATTGATTTTATTTTTGAGACTCCATTTATTTATACAAACGATTTAGTTTTTCCTAAGGACTACAATCGGTTTAAGAAGCAGATTATGAGGGAAGAAGCATCCTATTTACTTGGGAGCTGGTTTACTACCTTCGACTTCAGGCTGCAGATCCAATACGCTGAACACATACTGAAAAACTCTGGACTCAAAGATTTTAACAATTTTGGAGTTGATGCGGGTACTTACCGTGCTGATGTTTTGGCTGCTGGCTTAATGAACGGGTATCCAACCAACAATTTTTATCCGAAGAGATATGTCACAAGGGCCGAGGCATTAACAATGGCACAGCGTCTTAGAGAACCAGCACTAAGAATACCATTTAAGCCCAGCCTAAAGGGCCTGTATTATACAGAGAATGAAGGGACAGTCTTCTTGTTTAGCGATAAGACCAAATATGACTTTTACAATAAGTTCGTTGCATTGGCTTCCCAACATATTAAAACAGGTTATATCTATAAATTCGGCGGTAGCGGGCTCCAGATTTTTAAATCCGAAGATGATTATGAAAAATGGATCTATATGACTAAGACCATGCAGTTTGAAAATCGGCCAACCGCAGAACTTATTGTTCAAGTTGATCCAGATACTTATAAGACGGCCGGCATTGTTTTCCCGTACGATACGACATTTCCAAATACGAAGAACTATTTGGCATCCGTTTACGATATGCTCGCCGGTCCTGGAATGGGGAGTGGGCTTAAAAAACAGGTTGATTTATTAATGGCCGATGGTATTAGCAAAAGTTTCACCTATAACGGAAAGAATTTCGAATATAAGAATCTAGGTAAGTTGATTTCAGTAACGCTATATTACTAGGGAGGAACTTTAGGTGACCATAAGGATTCGCAAAAGAATCATTTGGACGCTGTTAGTCGCATTTTTATTCTCATTCAGTTCATTTGTATATTGGCCAAAAGAACATGCGACGGCAGCAACTGTATCAACTCCAACTTCCATTAATGGTTATCCTAATAAGTGTAAATATAATACCTCAGTCGACGGCCCTATACCCGAAGGCGTTGCCCCTTGTTCGTTACCATCAGAGGATAACAAAAATGGTTTCAAGTTCAATTCTAAGTTTTATTTTGATCCCGTCATTATAGACAATGATCCATACACCGTTCTTCCGGCTCGCAAGCTTATCGTATATGGTACACCGTTTACTGTCCCTTCAAAGATCCAAAGCTTTAAAAAAGGAATGCAACCGGACGGTGGCGTAATTATCCCGGGTCAAGGCCACTTTTACGTATATAGCAATGAACATGGTGGCTATGTATTTGGGGAATATCGCTACCTCGGATTCACCTATGATAACAACCTCTATTCAAATATCAACTTTATCGTAGACATGGATTTAGGAGTCCCCATCCAAAATAAACATTGGATATACTTGCCTTGGAAAGAGCTTCCGAATGACTACGCACGTAAACCATCTACTCCAGGTGCGGTATACGATGGCCGTGAAGATGTAACGAGTAGAGATTTCGACCAAATTAGAGAATACATTCAAAACAAGCTTAATTTTACAATGACTCAGAGCGTTAGATACTCGGACCGGTATAAGGTTTTAACTGGTTTTCAATATCGTGACCCAAGGCAGTACATGTCCCTACACCAATCACCAACAACCAAGGAACGTGGTATTGGCACGATGTATCATTACAGCTGGGACAGTAACTCCATTTGGTATCAAACGTTCTTCATGCCGAAATTGGATGAAACAACAAAGGATCGCGAACGAGTAGAGGCTTCCTGCGCTGTAGTGCCGGTAAGCAACAAACCAATTCCCATTGGGAAAAGCAAGAAAGTGAAAGTAGAAGTAAAATTGACCGGAACCTTGCTTGACGAGGATTATTACGGGGAGCCATTAGACGAATTCCTTTACTATACTCGAAAGGATATAGACTACTGGCGCTTGGATATGAGCAACCCAGCAGGCGGGGGATATACGCAGCTCGCTTCCAACAAAGCCAAGGATGGTGTTGTCGTAAAAAGTAACACCGCTTCAGCTGTGTACACCATCGAAATTGATACTCAAAAGCTGGATCGGTCGAGTGACGATGTATGGAAATTCAAATCAAATGCGGGCGTTTTCGCGTTCTATTATGACCATACCTACAGCAATCCATCATATTCGTCTCAATACTGTAACCTTGAAGTTAATTTTGAACCGACTGAAAAACAACCGATGCTTAGCAGCTTCGGTGTCGTTCCTGAAATTCAGTTCGAGCGTTTATCGCAGTTTACAAGCGCGATGGTTGGATATGAAGATTTCTCCTATGGAGAAGACGTCGATTATTACGAATTCGAAATTACAAATATCAGTGACGGAAGCAAAGCAACGAGAAAATTTGATCCTGCAATCCCGGAAGTCAAAGCCCCAAAGGCTGGGTATCTTGATCAAGCTGCCGTACAAAATTTCTTGCACAATTTTATGAAATCAAAGTTCTCACAAGAAATGGTTTCCGATTCAATAGCGCGACAATTCGAGATTAAGCAAACAATTGTTGACAAGGACGCAACCGTGAATAACAAGTCCATGGCATTACAAAGCGTAACGGTCATACATACTCCCGTAGCCGGTTGCGGAGTAGACCACGACACATTGCCAGCTCCACCGCAGTACATTTCGCCGAAAGCTGACTGGCCGTTTGATTGGTATGACGTCGTGCCTTTCCCCGTAACCGATTCGGCTCCAGATTTGATTCCGCATAAAGGCTGCGAGGATCCAGTAGGATATGACGAGTTTACCAAACGGGTATTTATCGATGGAGCTGAAATTGATGCCGAGGAATTTTACAACGGCGACTATATCTTTGGCGAAGACAAATTAGGTATCAGGGAAGTGAAGACGACATTCACGGCCCCGGACGGCACCGAGTCGTTCAAAATCCAGCATGTCGTCATTCATGAATCGAAACCCCGAGTTTCCCTTAAACTTGAAGGTTTGTATAAGCAAAACCGTACGATGACGGCCATCGATCGATCGGCCGCCAGCAATGATCAATGGGTGGAGCAAAATTCGCCGCTAGAAATTACTTCATTCAGCTTCGTTAAACCTAGCGATCCGAATTTGAAATGTCGTACAGGCTATTGCGAATCGAATAAGTCTGAAAAAATGTATATGTACAAGGAGCCTGGCCATTATAAAATGAGCATTGCGGCCAAGCGCGTTATTACTTATGACGGCGGCAAAACGATTACACGTTATTCCGATCCGTATGTGGTTGATTACGAAATCATGCCTGACCATAAACCCGCCGTTGCGGTCCATGCCTATAACACGGAGATAAGCCGCCTTGATCAATTGGAGCTGCTTTATGATGTAGTTAGCACGGATGGGGACTTTATCGCTGAGCAAAACATGAAGGTATATCACGATTCGGATAATGACGGCGATTTTGACGATCTTGTATTCGAAACGGATGAACCGATTACGCAGCTGCCTCAGCTGAGTAAGCTCGGTCAGTACCAAATCGTAGCCTATGCGAAAGAAGGAACAACTCAAAATCGACTCATGGAGTTTGTTTCTCCAGCTGACGATAAGACGCATACGGTAGAATCGTATTTCTTCATCGATAACTACGCGCCGTCGAGCGATCTGTACTTGGACGTTCCAAATGAAAAAGCAGATATGGACGTCTACTTCATGCTCGACGCGAACCTTAAGCAAGAATCAACGGATTATGTACGCGGAAACAAGGTGACGCTTACCAATGCCTTTAACAGCGCGAACATGCTGGCCAACATCGGCATTTGGGATATGAAGACGTATACGTACAGCCAGTCGGCAAGTACAAGCAGAAGTACCGGCACATCATATCCGCCAAGTACCACGACATACAGCTCAGAAGGTTATTCCGGGACATTGACGAGAACCAGTGTTTCAAACTCTCCGTACTCGGTGGATGAAGGGAAATATGTTTCCAAAACAGATTCAAAGACCGCAACAGGTTCATGTTCAAGTTCCGTTACTACCTATTATGACGAAAAGGGCAATTATGATAGTTCGAGTAGTTGGAACAATTGTGGAGGCTCCCAATCATACAGTGACGGGCAATATAGCGGTACGTTATCCCGTACAGGCGAATCACCGAACGGCCCGAGTTGTGGCTCTACGGGACCAAAGAATGGCTCTTGCTCCCGTGGTTGGACGGCCTACTATTCGGGTACGGTTTACTGGACTCGTGACGTATGGGAACCCAAAATGGTATCGTACGACAGCTATACCGGCTTCTACAGCGGCACGATTTACAAAGACGTGCGGCAGCCATTCGATACGAGCTTTATGCGCGCCGTTCCGACTAAATATGTCATCTATATTTCAGATGGCGGGGCGACTCAGTTATCAGACCTGCAAAATGTGATGAACAAACACAACGCCCATCTAATCCTTGTAGGATCGGATATTCTTGAATCGCAGATTAGTCATGAAAAGTTCATTGCCCATGATGACTCTATTGAAAATGTAGTGGACGACGTCATCCAATATATCGCGGAAAGCAATCCCGCGAATCCAAAAGTGCTGAAGCTTATCGGAGAAACAATTGAAACGGCCACGGCCACGTTTGATGCTGAAAAGGATTCGATTCCTGAAGAGAACGACCAGCTTCAGATCACGCAGGAGCCGAACTATTACGATAACTCGATGGGCTTCGACACGTTCGGCGGGAAGCAACTCATATCCGATAAAAGCTCGGCAAACTGGCAACCCTACCAATCAGCGATAACACTGAATAAGCCAGGCAAGTACCAGTTCATTCGACGTACCAAAGACTTACCAAGCACTGATCCTAACTTCGCGGACTATTCTTACTACTCTAATGAATCCGTCATAGATGTTTACGTCCATCGCAAACCGATTCCGGACGTCGCGCTGGATTTCGACTACATTTTGTCAGAGAATCGCTACCGGACTTCATGGATCGATCTTAGCTACGACCTCGATCACAGCATAACGAGAGCGGCTACGGATCGCGGTATCCAAGCGCGAGCGATTAAACTGACGAACGAAGGAACCGGCGAAGTATATACGAGAATCCCGGAATCGGTTGAACCGGGCTCCTATATATTGGACTACACGGTCCAGGACATTGAAGGCGTTTGGTCGGACCCCATTCGGCGCACTTATATTTTGCCGACGACCGTTCCTGTACAAATGAAATCAAACCTAAAAACGACTTACCCCGGTTTCTCATTGGCAAGCGTACCGGCCAGCGAGAGCCTGACGGCTTATGATTTGTGGACGCGCTATCCGTACGCCATCCATCTCCAGTTCAATATGGGGAGCATTCTTTCAAGAAACGTTCCGTATTACACGGGGACGAAGACGGGCAACGATATTCGCTGGGCGGACGAAACGTTTACGATTCCGAATACGACGCCGGACGGGCCTTATACGTTCTCGATTCGCGGCAACGGCACGGTGGCGGGTTCGACGGCGGTGCAGACGTATTCCGTTAACGTCGAAACGCCGATTCAATTAACAGGCAGAGTTGATTCGCTAGACTCGGCTATCCAAGATGTCGATACCGTTGTAGTGGGAGACAGCTACAAGCTATATGCACATACGACCAAGTATCCGGATCAGTTGGCGAACCCTTCGGCAACCACGGTTGTCATTTTCAAAGGGACGGCTTATCAGCGCACGATCGTATTGGCATCCGAGCTGGAATCATCGACCGGCTATGGAGCGAAAAGTTGGAATGGAGCCATCACTATAGGCAATATGCCAAACGGGCGATATACATTCGAGTGGAGATCGCGCACTCCAAACGGGAACATGGAAACCGTCGCCAAACAAATTGAAGTCGTAAACAACCGTCCCCCAACAGCGGACTTATTATGGTCGCCGAATCCCGTATATGAAGGGGATACGGTTCAATTGGCTTCAAGCATACGCGATCTGGACGACGATACTTTAATGGTAAATTATGAAACCATCAGTCCAAGCGGCTCAAGACGGACATTCCAGTATACGCTTGATCCGGATTACGAACATACGGAGCCGCAGCTTCGGATGGTAGAAACCGGTAATTGGCTAGTAAGGCTGACCGTAAGCGACGGCAAGGCTCCGTCCGTTGTCGTGGAGAAGACGATCCCGGTAAGGACGCTGCATGTCGGCGGGGAAGTGCTTCATACCGAGCTGTGGAACAGCCATCGACAAGCCTATAATCGTAAGAAAAGCGGAAATCCGGATTCGCCGCGCGGCTATGACGTATTCTGGGCGGGGGAGAAGTTTGTTCTTCGTGCGGATACGACCATGACGGGAACGCCGACCCGGGCGCAACGGGTAGAGGTCGCTTTCGGTATCTATGAGGCGGTTCTTTCGGCGGAGGACGCAGCACAAACCATCTGGAACGGTGAGCTGTGGGACGAAGCGTTCGAGGGGCTGGAGGACGGCCCGGCACGCTTTGTGTTTACGGCATATTATTCGAACGGCACCGTCAAGACGACGGAGGTTGAAATCCAGCTGCAAGGGAGCGCTTCGGAAATCATCGGGGTTCATCGGGTGAAATAAGTACTATATCGATTAAGCGTAAAGAATGCGCCGTACTTCCTGAAGGAAGAACGACGCTTATTTTTGTTTTAAGGGGCGAATGGGATGGATTTCGAAAAACAATTCGAATTATTTGTGGAGCAGCAGCGCGCTGGTGCCAGCGGGCTGAGACTAGAGCGGCTGTCGGGCGATTTGACGGGCACCAAAAAAATGTTCAAGGAAGCGTTGTGGCCGGTTTTCCAAACCTTTGAAGGCTTTGTCTTGGAATATGAGCTAATGAACAGCCCGGATCAGCCTTTGTTTGTCAACGCGCTGAACGTGCCGTATTGGACAGGCTTCGAAAGCGAAGATTATTTTGCGTATGTCGAGACTTTAACGAATGAGCAGTTCAACACGGAGCAGCTGCGAATCCGCCATATGGTCATGCTTGGAATCTTATATTGCCCATTCAGCTGGGATGAGCTTGACATGCAACCGGAGCTTTGCCGCGAGTCCGTTCATACGTTATTGGTAAAGCACAGCCGCCGAGCGTCAATCGAGCTGAGCTTGACGGAGAAGGAAGCACTGGTTGCCCTGCGGATGATGGGCAGGCCGTTTCGAATGAAAGACGTCAATGATTGTTTGGGAAACCAAGACCAGGCGAGTTTAATGGTCATACGAAAGCTGCTGGATAAAAAACTGATTTTGCCTTTGCACGACGGGAAGGCGAAAAATCATTATTTTATTATCAACAATGAAGAGCTTCGAAAACTGATGCGTTAAACATGATTTTCCGAAAAATTGGCATGCTATTGCTATGACGAGTAAGTGTCACATCATATTGAGCTAGCGAAAGGGAGATGACCGTTGTCACAGCATTCGGCGATAATGTTCGACTTCAGCGATAACAGAAGCGCGGATTTGGCGAGAAGCATGCTGCAGGAGCTGGGCTATGACCCCGTCATGCACAGCGATACGCGCATGCACATCCACGTAGACGGGGGAGACCTGACTTCAGCGCTCGAAATTGCGCAATCGCATGGCGGGCAACTAGTGGAGCAGTCGGCGATCCGGAACGAAGCGATTACCAACACGGCATACGCGCTGGATGGGATTACCATCCCGGCTCATGTCGTGAATGAGGACTGGGTGGCCCAAGAGGATCAGCAGGAATACCACAACCATGACGGCGCGGGGAAATACGGCGAGGACGAGTTCAGGCCCGATCCCGAGCATTACAATCATTTTTCCGGCGATGTCCACACGTAAACGCAATAAAGGTACAGCCTTCTGATGGAGGCTGTACCTTTCTTTGGCTATGGTTATGTCAATAAGGTTCTAGTTGTGATAGCAACGGAACAGAGAAGCCTTATTTCGGATAAAACCGCATCATTTCGAATGGTAACGGAACTGTGCGCCGTTATTCGCCTGTTTTCAGTGCGATTCTACCCCAATTGCGGGTAATAACGTCGCTCAGTTCCGTTAGGTCCCGAAAAGCCCACGTTTTCCGCAAAATAACGTCGCTCAGTTCCGTTACTCGCTCACCAAAGCCCACCAACGATCGCCCACCGGGGTGCCCACCAACGATCCCCCACCGGGAGCGCTCGCCGAGAGTCGCCCACTCCCTACGCTCCCGGGATCCATGACGGTAGACATGCGACTACTCGCTGAGCAAATGTTCCCTTACCTTCGGCTTTCCGCGGCATGCTTGCCGGCGTTGTAGCCGGTCGTAAAGGCAGCCGTAATGTTGTAGCCGCCAGTGTAGCCGTGGATGTCTAATATTTCGCCGCAGAAGTACAGTCCGTCCATCAGCTTCGACTGAAGGGTTCGCGGATCGATTTCCTTCAGATGGACGCCGCCGCCGGTGACGAACGCCTCTTCGATGGACAGCGTGCCATTCACCATGACGGGGAATGCCTTTGCCGTCTTAGCCAGCTCGAGCCACGCCTGCTTCGGGATGTTGTCGTACGTGATGTCTTCGCGTACGCCGGCTTTGCTCAGCAAGAGCGGAATCAGCCGCTCGGGGAAAAAGCCTTTGACGGCGTTTTTCACCGTCTTGCGTGATTCGTTCCGACACAAAGCCAGCGTCTCGCTGTAGATTTCGTCGGCGGACTTGTCCGGGAAGAGGTCGATCGTCGTCCGGACGGGCTCGCCGCCGTTCTGCTTAAGCCCCTTCACGACGAACTGGCTGCATCGCAGCGCGATCGGGCCCGAGAGGCCGAAATGGGTGAAGATCATATCGCCTTCGTGCTCAATGGTTTTTTTTCCTTTGGCATTCCAGACCGATAACGAGACCCCGCGCAGCGATAAGCCTTGCAGCTCCTTGCTGCGGATGAACGGCTCCTTCGACGTGAGCGGCACCTCGGTAGGAAATAGCTCTACGATCGTATGGCCCGCTTCCTCCGCCCATGCGTAACCGTCTCCCGTAGAGCCGGTATGAGGGACGGACTTGCCGCCGACGGCGACGATGACCGCGCCGCCGCGGATGGTTTCGCCCGATTTCAGCTTCACGCCGACGGCGCGTCCATCCTCGTAGAGCACGCGATCGACGGGGCTGTTCACCCGAATGTCGACGCCAAGCGACCGGACCTTGCCCACCAGGGCGTCGACGACCGTCTTGGCTTTGTCGCTGATCGGGAACATTCTCCCGTTATCCTCTTCCTTCAGCCGAATGCCGAGCTCCTCGAAGAAGCCGATAATATGCTTGTTACCGAAGGCTGCAAGAGCGCTGTGCAAATATTTGCCGTTGCCCGGTATGTTTTTGATCAGCTCGTCCAGCTCTTTGGCATTGGTCACGTTGCAGCGGCCGCCGCCGGAAATTCCAAGCTTGCGTCCCAGCTTATCTCCTTTGTCCAGCAGCAGCACCTTCGCGCCGCTCTCTCCCGCCGATACGCTGGCCATCAGTCCCGCTGATCCCGCGCCGACTACAATAACGTCAAAATTCATTTCACTTTTTAACTCCCTGCATGGTTAACGCTATCAAAGTAGTTAACTTTTTCTATATTCAAATTTATGATTTCCAGTATAATTTAATTAGATAAAAGGGGCAAGGAGGCCGAGCCGCCATGTTACGGGAAGAGTGGCAAGTTCACGGGATATCCGGTCGCAAGCTGTACGTCAGGGAGTGGAAACCTGCGGAGATCAAGGCCCAGGCCGTCGCCGTGATCGTTCACGGTCATGGCGAGCAGGGAGAACGATACCGGCACGTGGCGGAACGGATGACGGACTCGGGGATCGTTGTCGTCGGCTATGATTTGCAGGGACACGGCCGCTCGGAAGGCGCGCGGGGCCATATCGCCAGCATCGAGGAAGCGATCGATGACACGATGGCGATCCTTGCGGAGGCGAAGGAGAGGCATCCCGGTCTGCCCGTCTATTTGTACGGACATAGCATGGGAGGCAATATCGCGCTGAATACGGCGCTTAGTCGCCGGCCGGATATGCAGGGGCTTATCATCTCCAGCCCTTGGCTGAGGCTCGCGTTCAAGCCGCCGGCGATCAAGGAATGGCTCGGGAGAGGCGTCGCGAAGCTGTGGCCCGCGCTGCGCATGGGATCGGGCCTGAAGCCGGAGGACCTTTACCGTCCCAGCGATTTGAACATATCGCCGATTCAAGATGATTCGCTTAATCATACCATTATTACGCCCAAAGCTTATTTGGAGGTGCAGGAAGCGGGGGAGCGGGCGCTTCGGAACGGACATGAGCTTCAGCTTCCGCTCTTGCTACTGCATGGCGACGCCGACCGCATCACTTGCTACGAATCCAGCAAGCGGCTGGCGTCCTCGCTTGGAGAGCGATGCGAGTGGATTTCCGTTGAAGGCGGCTATCATGAGCTTCATAACGATATCGATGGAGCGCGAACGATAGACATGATCATCGATTGGATTCACAGTCAGCTATCTTCACACGCACATAGATAAAGAGTAGGGTTAGGAGGCGCGGATTACAGTGCTCAAGGATTTGCTGCTCCAATTTTTTCTTTCGGTGCTGCCCGTATTCGCATTCCTTCTTTGGCATGACAAAGAACGCGGTTGGAATGGCTTTAGGCCTTTCATCGCGATAACGAGCGGATTATCCATAGTATTATGTTTGCTTACGACCTCATCGGTGAACGAATACGAAGTAGATTTTCGAATAATTCCATTGCTGATAGGTTCGTTATACGGCGGTTATCGCGCGATGATCGCCTTGACGGTTCTTCACACGGCGCTGCGAATTCCGACGCTGAGCAGCTTGGAGGAAACCTTCAGCTTCGTTGTTTTTTTGTGCTTTACGGTGTTGCTCCTGCTACTGGCGATCGGACGCTTTCAAAGGGCTTCGTCTATTAGGAGAGAGAGAATCGGACTATTCGTTATTTTCCTGCAGCTGCTGGTTACGACGATCATCATGAGCGTGCTTCTGGTGAGGGACGGCATACCTTGGACACTGTCCGCCGCGCTGGACGTCCTGATGGCCGTAGCGGGGATGCTTCTCGCGATCTGGCTGTCGATTTATATCATCGAGGGGATTAAAGAAAAGCAGCAGCTCCATAACAAAGTGAATCAATTGTCGACCAGCTATCGGAACGAGGTAGAGAAGCTTCAACAGTTTATCGACATCGCGCCCATCGCGGTTATGATCATCGACCGGGACGGACGGATCACGCATGTCAACGATGAAGGGCTTCGGCGGTTTCATTTGACGGATACGTACAAAAGCGTGGACGACCTGAAGAAGAAGAGATACGATTACGTATTTCAAGAAAGCGCCGGCGGCATGTGCGTCAACCTGCTGGAACGCGGATTACAGGGCATTCCATCCGGAACGGTGCCTCATATGGAGGAAGGGAAGATGCTGCTCTATTCGTCCGTGACGCTCCGGGACGAAGGTAATCTGGAGGTGACGGGCGCCGCGTTGATCGCTCAGGATATTACGGAGCTGAGCGTGCTGCGGGACGAGATCGGCCGGATGGAGCGGCTCAGTCTAGTCGGGCAGATGGCCGCCAGCATAACGCACGAAATCCGAAATCCGATGGCCGTCATCCGAGGCTTCGTCCAATTGATTCAGGAGCGGAGCCCGCAGGCTCATCGCGAGTATTTCCGCGTTATTATGGAAGAGCTGGACCGGACGAATCTCATTATTAGCGACTTCCTCTCGCTTGCCCAGAACCGGGAGCTTGAGATGGAGACGGCTTCCCTGAACGCGAGCATCAACGATCTGGCGCCGCTGCTTCTCGCGGATGCCAATCTAAGAGGACAGTCGCTGGAAGTCGACATAAGCGAGGATCTGCCGCCGCTGAAGCTCAATGACCGGGAGATTAAGCAGATGCTCCTGAATATCGCGCGCAACGGCATGGAAGCGATGGGCGAGAAAGGCGTTCTCCGAATTCGAACCGCTTATGAGAACGGGGAAATTAAAGTTTACATATCGGATGAAGGCGTCGGAATTCCACCGGATACGATGAAAAGCTTGTTCGAGCCTTTTTTTACGACGAAGACCCAGGGGACGGGCCTTGGCTTGCCGCTGTGCCTCAGCATTGCCGAACGGCACGGGGGCAGAATCGACGTCCAAAGCGCGGAAGGAGGAGGCACGACATTTATCGTTTCCTTTAACATATTGAACGCGACGGGTGCGCATAATACTCCTTGAATGGCAAAGAGCGGATGCCGCTTGCCGGCAGCCGCGACCCCACTTGAAGGAGGAAGGCAACATGTCTGACCGTTACCAGTCAAGCGGAGATTCCGCCGAGCAGAAGGAGCAAGCGGCCCGCAATCAATCGAAGGCGAACCAAGAGGGCCCGGGCATCGACAAGAAGCTGAACGGACCGAACCGTCCGTCGACCTAAAGTCCGGGGCTAACCGATGACCGGGCCTGAGGAGAAGGATGATCCGTCGCTCGACCCTTACGAAATCGAGTTTCTTCCCGCTTTTCGGGATGACCGGGGACCGAGGGAACCGTTCGTTAACGAATACGGAGTCGTCATCGGCGATCACATGTACCAATCGGAGCATTCCCCCCTCGAGCAATGGAGCACGGAGACCGATCCGGCGATCATGTCCGGGGACCAGTGGGTGCATCCATTCAAAGACATCGGGTTCTTAACGTCTGAGAACCGGGATTGGTTCGAGAGAGGCATCCCGCCGGAGACAGGCGGCTTTGCCCATCCGGAAGAAGACGCCGCGAGCGGAGTCGATCTTCCGGACGTAAGCGGATAACATGGCGGAAGAGGGCAATCGGAGGCATAACTCCGGTTGCTTTCTTTTCGTAAGGGGCGTTATAATAGCTAAAAATAACCTATTTCAAGGAGTGGTTTGAAATGTCGATGTCGTTCGAGAGATACATGCTGGATATGGTTCAGCCGATGCGTGACGATCTGACGAAGCTGGGTATCCAGGAGCTTCGCACAGCAGAAGAAGTGGAAGCGAACGTGCCGGACGCGAAAGGCACGGCACTGATCGTAATCAACTCCGTGTGTGGATGCGCCGCGGGCCAATGCCGCCCAGGCGTTGCGCAAGCGTTGCAGAACGAGAAGCTGCCGGATCATCTGTTTACCGTGTTTGCCGGCCAAGACAAAGAAGCTACGGCGAAAGCCCGCGAATATTTTGCTCCTTACCCGCCGTCCTCCCCTTCCATCGCGCTGATGAAGGACGGAGAGCTGGTGCATTTCATCGAACGCCATCAAATCGAGAATCGTTCCGCCGCGGAGATTGCGGCTGATTTGACCGAAGCATTCGATAAATATTGCGGTTAATAGGAGCTGCCATATGACCTTACAGAAGGAAATTATTGAACGTCTTGGCGTGAAGCCGACGATAAATCCGGAGGAAGAGGTCCGCAAGCGGGTCGATTTCCTGAAGAAATACGTGCTGGCTTCGGGAACGACCGGTCTGCTGATTGCGATCAGCGGGGGAATCGACAGCGCGGTCGCGACCGGACTTTGCAAACGCGCAACGGATGAGCTCACGGCGGAGACGGGCAAGGATTATATGACGCTCGGCGTATTCCAGCCATACGGCGATCAAGTCGACATCGCGGACAGCTACGCGGTCGCGAAGGCGTTCGATCTGAAGCACACGGCGGAGACGAACATCGCCGAAGCGGTGGACGAAATTGCGCTGGAGGTCGAGCATTCCTTCAAATCGCTTGGCATTCCCCGTCATATCAGCCGGGCCGGCAAAGGCAACGTGAAGGCGAGAACGCGCATGGTGATGCAATACGCGCTGGCCTTCGATCTCAATTTGCTCGTCGTTGGCACCGATCATGCGTCCGAAGCGATTACCGGTTTCTATACGAAGTGGGGCGACGGCGCGGTCGACATTACGCCGCTCAGCACGCTCAACAAGCGTCAGGTTCGTCAGGTCGCGGCTTATCTAGGCGTCCCGGACAGCGTTCTGAATAAAGCGCCGACGGCCGGTCTATGGGAAGGCCAGACGGATGAGGACGAGCTGGGCATCAAGTACGACGACAACAGCGACTACCTGGAAGGCAAGGATGTTGCGCCGGAAGTACGGGAGAAGCTGGAGAAGCAGTATTTGAAAACCGAGCACAAACGATCGCCGATTCCCGGCATCTAGCTTTAAGGAAGGCTGCTTGGCAGGTCGTTCGCACGACTGCCTTGCAGCCTTTTTTTGCGGGGTGCGGCGAAACGAGCTCCTAGGTTGACATTGCTGGAACCATCTGCTAATGTCACCTTCAGGAAAAGGAGGCAATGGCGTGATTGTTGGGATCGGACATGACTTGACGGACGTGGTCCGCGTATCCGAGATGCTGGGCGGCAAATATGGCGAACGGCTGATGAAGCGGGTATTGACGGATGGGGAGAGAAAGCTGGCGGAGTCCTACAAGGGAGCAAGGCTTGAGCAATTCGTCGCGGGACGGTTCGCTGCCAAAGAAGCGATATCCAAAGCATTCGGCTGCGGAATCGGCGGCCTGCTCGGCTTCGGGGATATCGATATCCAGAGGGACGTATACGGTAAGCCGACCGTCTCGTTGACGGACGAGGCTTGGAGCAGACTATCGCTTCGGGCATTCGATACGGCTATCCATCTGACGATTACGCATGAGAGGGCGCTTGCTTCCGCGTTCGCCGTCATCGAGAGGATAAAGTTGTAACCTTTGGCCCATACTTGCATGTAATAGGTACATAAGCAGGTATGCGCTGAAAGGAGAACGGCCATGCATAGAAGACGTCAGGAAGGTACGAAGCGACGGTATAAAACCGGGCAGTGGGTACAAGTCGAAGGACTCTATTCCAATGATTGGGGCGACGATTTGCTCCTTATGCAAGGTGACTTGTTCCCTTCCCATCCGCAGATGGGAGAGACGGGCTGGACCTATGCCGGTCCCGTAATCGAGCATGCGTGCAAATCGCCGAAATGGAACGGCAATTTTATCGGTTACTAAGATGAAGCGGCTCCTCATACAAGCTGCCCGTCCCTAAGGGGGAACAGGCAGCTTTTTTTCGTGTTATTTTTTCCCGGCCAGCCAGTTCGCCAAACTGGAAATCTCAGCCTCCGTCAGCTTGTCCGAGAAGCCCTGCATAACGCCGCTTCCCTGCTCGATCTGGGTAATGATTTCGGCGGCGGTCATGCGCTCGCCGACCTTCTGTAGATTGGTTTTCTCTCCGATTTTTCCTTGCAGATCGGTGCCGTGGCAGCTGACGCAATTCGCTTTGTACAGGCTGGCTACCTCGGCGGGCGCGTCCTGAAGGGCGTTTCCCGCGGGTTTGGCATCGCCGCTTCCGCCGCAGCCCGCTAATGCCGTCAGTAAGACGGCGGCTCCCAGTCCTTTTATTACCACCCATCCGTAACCTCGCAAGAGATTCATAGGATCAACTCCTTCCATAGGCATAGAAGCTATTAACTCGTATAATAGAGCATAACGGAAAAACAAACAACGACGTAAGCGGAAGGAATCGATTGGATGGTTAAGCAAGAGGCATCATTGTATTTCAGCAGAGAACTGCTCGCCTGGTATAGGAGAGGCAATCGCGACCTGCCTTGGAGAAGGAATAAGGATCCGTATCGGATTTGGGTGTCCGAGATCATGCTGCAGCAGACGAGAGTAGAGACGGTCATTCCTTATTACGAAAGATTCATGGCGCAATTTCCTACCGTACAGGCTCTGGCAGATGCTCCCGAGGAAGAGGTGCTGAAGTGCTGGGAAGGGCTCGGATATTATTCGAGGGCTCGGAACCTGCAAGCGGGAGCGAGGATGGTCGTGCAGCTATACGGCGGGATTATCCCGGACGACAAAGAGGCGGTGGCCGGATTGAAGGGCGTAGGCCCCTACACGGCCGGCGCGATCATGAGCATCGCGTTCAACCGGCCCGAGCCGGCGGTCGACGGCAACGTGATGAGGGTATTATCGCGATTCTTCTGCCTGGAGGACGACATCGCGAAGCCGAAGACAAGAGTCGGCATCGAGAAGCTGGCGGCTTCGCTTATTCCGGAGGGGGCAGCGGGAGATTTCAACCAAGCGCTAATGGAGCTTGGCGCACTTGTATGCACCCCGAAGTCGCCAAGCTGTCTGCCTTGCCCGGTTATGGAGCATTGCGAGGCAAGACTTCAAGGAAGAGAGCTGGAGCTGCCGGTCAAGACAAAAGCGAAGCCGCCGCGTCCCGAGTACCGTCTGGCCGCTATCGTGCGAGGAAGCGGCGCGAACGAAGGCAAAATACTGGTGCGGCAGCGCCCGGAGTCGGGCTTGCTTGCGCAAATGTGGGAATTGCCGCATGTGCTTGCAGGTGACGCAGCCGGCGACTGGTACCGGGAAGACGCGCCGAAGGAACGCGCGGAGCTGGCCGAGGCGATCACCCGCGCGCTGGAGGATGAGGCGGGTCTGCTAATCCGGCCTACCGGCTGGCTTGCGGACGAGGAGCACGTGTTCAGCCATATTCACTGGCATATGCGGGTGTATGAGGCGGATCTGGGCGAAGGCCGCGCCGACGCGCAGAACATCATGGCTGCGGAGGCGGGGGCCGGCTACGAGACGGACGCCGCGCGATCGGCATACCGCTGGATCGGGCGGGAGGATATGGACAAGCTGCCGTTTCCGAATTTGTTTTTGCGAATATTGGGGCAGTATTGGAAGCGATAAGAACAGGGGGAAATCACATGGGCAGCATGCTGAACGAATTGCTGGAGCACAAGATTGTCGCCATCCTGCGCGGCATTGAAGACTCGCGGGCCGATGAGACGGCAAAAGCGCTTATCGACGGCGGAATTAAGCTGATGGAAATAACGATGAATACGGAAGGCGCGGCGAAGATGATCCATCGCTGGCGGGAGAAATTCGGGGATCAAGCGCATATCGGCGCGGGAACGGTCATCGACGTGAAGAAAGCCGAAGAAGCCGCCGCGGCCGGCGCTTGTTTTCTTATCTCGCCGAATCTCGATGAGGAAGTGATCGCTTACGGCAAGGAGCGGGGCATCGCGGTTTGGCCGGGGGTCATGACGCCGACGGAGATCGTGAAAGCGATCAAAGCCGGTGCCGATGCGGTGAAGCTGTTCCCGATGGGCACGCTTGGCGTCAATTACTTGAAGGAAATTCGCGGACCGCTGAACGAGATACCGATTCTGGCGACGGGCGGGGTGGATCTCCACAATATCCAGGACTACTTCCGCGCGGGAGCGAACGCGGTCGGCATGGGCGGCAAGCTTGTCAATATGGATTGGGTGAAGGAAGGACGGTTCGACCTGATCGCGGAGCGGGCGCGGGCATTCGCCGACGCCGTTCGCGCGAAGTAGAAGTCATCTTTCGGTCATACAAGCATATGATGATAGGAATAGCGCGGATTGCGGCTGCCTTCCGGCTGCCGTCGTTCGCGGCCGGCCATGCAGGCGGATGACTTCGACTTCGTAACCTTGGGGGAGGAACGTATGCGAAAAGGATGGTTCAAGCTGCTGATGCTGGTCGTCATCGTCGCAGCGGCATACAGCCTTAACAAGAAGATGGACGTGTTCCCGTCTACCGCCAGCTCGGAGGTTGCGATGCAATCGGCTGAAGGAGAGGGCGGATTGGAGAAGAGATACGTGAGCGGCGAGGAAACAGCAGACCGGCCTTACGGCAAGCTGGAGCAGGCTCTGGCCTCCGGCTTCAAGGAGCGCTCCGAGCGCTTCTCCGCCACTTACATAGGAGACAAGTCCAAGCTGTCCGACAATATGACGGCTATCATCCGAGAAGCGCTTACGTATGACGACTATTCCGCCTACATCCTGGAATCCTATCTGTATACGATCAGAAGCTGGGGCAATAAGTCGACGATTTCGGTGGAGGCGAGATACCGGGAGTCGCCCGAGGAGACGGCCGAAGTCGACCGCGTGATCGATGAGGCGCTAGCCGACATCATCAAGCCCGGCATGAACGACCACGAGAAGGTAAAAGCGATTCATGATTGGGTCGTCACGCATGTGGAATACGATCAATCGCTTACCTACTATACGGCATACGACGCGGTTGTCCGCGGCAAGGCGGTTTGTCAAGGATACTCGTTGATCGGTTACCGGATGCTGGACCAAGTAGGCATTCCCGTTCTGATCGCCGAAGGCACGGTCGATACGGGAGAGCACGCGTGGAACATGGTGCAGCTGGACGGCAAGTGGTATCATCTGGATCTGACGTGGGACGACCCGATCGGCGCGCAGGATGATCGAATCCGCTATACCTATTACTTGAAGACGGACGAAGAGCTCCGCAAGGATCACGGCTGGACGAGAAGCTATCCGGAGGCGTCGGCCGCTTATGCGGATACGCTGGACCAGCTGGAAGCGGAGAGCGGCGAAAGAGAGGCGCTGCGCTACGGCAAGCTGAAGCTGTCGCTTGGCTTGCACTGGCTCGAACAGGAGAATACGGTGACGGACGGCGAGCAGCTGCGGAAGAAGATTCATTCGGCCGTTCGATCCCGCACTACGCATCTGGAGTTCCGCTACGCGGACGGAGACGGATTTCCCGAGCAGCTAAAAGCGGCGTTCCAGGACGTAGGAGTGGCGGTCGGCTACCGGGCAAGCTACGAGAAGTTCGGCAGCGACAATTCCTTGCTGATTAACCTGCATCTTAATTACCCGTAAGGGGCTAAGCTCCAAAAAGAAAGCCCGCGTCATCGCGCGGTCCTCCCGGACCACGCGTTGCCGCGGGCTTCTATCATGTTAGATCAGCCGTTCCGATTGCGAGCGGCGGTCATCTGCTGCCATACGGTGCCCGCCGCTTCCTCGCCGCGCTTGATCCGCTCGAGCGCGATTTGCGCTTGCAGCTGGATTTCGAACTCGCTGTCCTTGGCCGCTTCTTCAAGCGCATCGACCGCGGATTCGTCCCCCGCCTCGTAGAGGAACCGGGCGGCTCTCCAGCGGACAAGCTTGTTCTTGTCCTTCAGAGCTTCGATCATCGGACCGATCGCGGCCGGATCGCCCATGTCGGATAATGTATCGCCGGCCGTTCTTCTGACGGACGAGGACTTATCCTTCAGCGCCTCGAACAGAAGCGGCAGCGATTCCGGCGAGCGCAGGTCGCCCAAATAGACGACGGCCAGCCTGCGGATCGAAGCGTTCTCGTCCCTTAGCGCTTCCGCTAGCAGCGGAATCCCTTCCGGCTCGCTTACGTAACGCTCGAGCGCCGCGTATCGTACCTGCCAGTCGTCGGACTGGAACTCGCGCTTGGTCTCTTCCAGCGTTAGAGGAGCGGGTCTCGGAGCGGGAGGAGCGGCTTGTTCGCCCGGTCTCGCGGCGAGCGAAGCTTCGACGAGAGCGGACAGACGCTCGTCCGTGTAGGTCGCGTCCAGCTCGCGGACGATCTCCTGCGCGATCTCCTCCGGTTCGCCGTAACGGACGCCGAATTCCTCGAGCTTCCGTTCCCTGATCATGCTGGAGCCCGCGGCCGCGTTAACCGCGTCCGTGAATTTGGCGGGGAGGGCAGAGCGCACTTCGCCGTCGTTCATGCGGACTCTCACCTGAATCGGTATGCCGCGGAACATCTGCACGAGCACCTGCGCTTCGCCGAAGCCGGCGTTCATCCCGCCTGCCGCCGCTCCGTCGCCTTCTTCGCCGGCCTGCAGCAGCACGCGCGCCTCCGCGAGAATACGGGCCCAGTCCGCGCCAGGCTTCCGGTCAAGCGCGATGAAGTCGGCCGTGCGGAACAGGCTTCGGACGCCTTCGATGAGCAGCAGTCCTCTGAGCGGCTCCGGCGCGTTCTCCGCTTCGTTCGTCTGGTAAGTCAGTCTTCGCCCGCGCGGCAGCGTCTCGTCCACGTTCAATTTCATGGAATTGGGGCTGGGGGTAGGTTCTATCGATATTAGCTTCATAAGAAGTTCGCCTCCTGTTTGCAGAAATCAATGGCGCATGCGGTTAATGCCCATTGAACTATCCTTTTTACTATACCATGACAGCTGCGGATAATCCCAGTATTCGGCACAAGGTCAGCCGTTCCCGGAGTACAATGGAACATAACGGTCCCCTCGCGAAAGCCGCTTTCGCGGGGCTGGGCATATTTGCAATGCATGCCTATCGCTTGGTATCTTATTGATAAGTCGTACTCGGCGAGGAGGGAGAGCTGAACTTGAGGATTAGAAGATTCGTCAACCAAGATCAGGTGGAACAGCATAATTCCTTAAAGCAGTTCAAAAGATGGCGTAAAGAACGAGTCCGGAAGCTGAGGCAGAAGGATTATTCCTATATCATTCCCAGCGTCGAACCGGAGCTGCCGTTCCTGCTCGAGAACAAGACGCTTCCCACGATAACATGGATCGGACATTCGACCTTTTTCATGCAGATCGGCGGACTGAATATCGTGACGGATCCGGTGTGGTCCGGCCAGATGGCCTTCCAGAAGCGCTTGTCGGCGCCGGGCATCCCGATCGACCGGATGCCTCCTGTAGATGTCGTGCTCGTGTCGCATTCGCATTACGATCATCTAAGCATTTCTTCCTTGAGGAGGCTTACGGGGACGAGGCGCCTGCTCGTGCCGGCCGGCCTCAGCGGGAAGCTGAGACTGAAGGGCTTCTCCAACGTGACGGAATTTAATTGGTGGGAATCCACGGTCATCCAGGGCGTGACCTTCACCTTCGTGCCTTCGCAGCACTGGACGCGCCGCAATCCTTGGGATACGAACAGCTCCCATTGGGGCGGCTGGGTTATCGAGTCCGCGGGCGCGGCTGGCGGACGTGCGATATCCGTTACCGGTGACGAGACCCGTGACGCACGGAAGGAGACGTTGTCGGCTTCGATGCGGGAAGCGGCGGCATCCGCCGATGCAGACGGCAGAGACAGCCGCAGAGCCGGCGCGGAAGGCAGGCCGCTTGTTTCGGCTGCTCCTACCGTTTATTTTGCCGGAGACAGCGGGTATTTCCGAGGCTTCCGGGAGATCGGGAGCCGGTTCCGCATCGATGTGGCGCTTATGCCGATCGGCGCCTACGAGCCTGAATGGTTCATGGGGCCGCAGCATGTCACTCCGGAAGAAGCGCTGCAAGCGTTCGAGGATATCCGGGCGGGATGGTTCGTCCCCATGCACTACGGAGCGTTCAAATTGGCGGACGACACGCCCCGGGAAGCGCTCGATCGGCTGGAGGCAGGCAGAATGAACAAAGGCATCGGCGAAGATCGGGTTATCGTCTTGCCCTTGGGCGAGACCTGGAGGCTTGCGAATTCATCGCCAATCGAGCCGACATAAGTGTTATACTCTACTCCATAGGTGCTGAAAACCGAACTTTTTTGAACACGATCTAAAAGGAGAATCAACATGACTCATAACATCATTACATTCGGCATCATCGGAGCAGGCGCGATCGGCAACGTGCACATGGGCACGCTGGCTCAGGTCGAAGGGGTAGAGACGAAGGCGGTAACGGATGCTTATTTGCCGCTCGCGCAGCAGCGGGCGGAGGAGCACGGCATCGGCGCCGTTCACGAGTCCCCGCAAGCTTTGCTGGAGGACGAAAGCATTGACGCGGTCATTATCGGCGTGCCGAATCAGTTCCATGCGTCGCTTGCCATCGAAGCGCTGAAGCGTGGCAAGCACGTGCTGCTTGAGAAGCCGATGGCTATTGATTCGGTAGCGGCCCGCGCCATCGTGGAGCAAGCAGAGAAGTCGGGCAAGGTGCTCATGATGTCCCATCAGATGAGGTGGAAAGGCCTCAGCCGAGCGGTAAAGGCGCGCATTGACAGCGGCGATGTCGGACGCATCTACAACGCGAAGACTGGCTGGCTTCGCAAGAAGGGGATTCCGGGCTGGGGCTCATGGTTCACTCGCAAGGATCTATCCGGCGGAGGTCCGCTCATCGACATCGGCGTTCATATGCTGGATCTGTCCCTCTATCTGATGGGAAATCCGAAGCCTGTTTCGGTATTCGGCTCCACCTACGCGGAGTTCGGCCCGAACAAAGAAGGCATCGGCAATTGGGGAACGCCGAACTGGGATGGCTACTATGACGTCGAGGATCTTGCCTCCGCGCTGATCAAGCTCGAGGGCGGCGCGACGCTGTCGCTTGACGTCAGCTGGGCGGCCCACGCGGCCGGCCTGCCGGAGGAGCCGTTCATTCATCTCATGGGGACCAAAGGCGGCATCGCGATCGTAGGCGAGAAAGCGACCTTCGTCACCCATGCGGATAATCAGGTCGTCGAGACCGAGATCGAGCCGCTGGAAGGCGAGGAAGACCGCATCTTAATGATCAAGCATTTCGCAGAGTGCATTCGCGAAGGCAAGACGCCGATCACCTCGGCCTTGTCGGGTTATACGAACAACCGCATTCTCGACGCGATCTACGAGTCATCCCGAACGGGCGGCATCGTGCCGCTGAGCTGGAATTAAACCGGAAGTGTAACACGGACAGAGCCTCCTTCATAACGCTTGAAGGAGGTTCTCTTTTGGCAGGACGGCTGCTTGTTCTTTTTCAATTAAACTTGTATAAACGTTCGTTTCCGCTAGCCGTATATGCTATAATAGTTCGAGAAAATGCGATTTTGTAGTGAAGGACGGGATTAATACCATGATTAGCACTAGCGGCATCACGCTTCGATACGGGAAGCGCGCGCTTTTTGAAGATGTAAATATCAAGTTTACGCCGGGCAACTGCTACGGTCTGATCGGAGCGAACGGAGCCGGCAAATCGACGTTTCTGAAAATTTTGTCCGGGGAAGTCGAGCAGACGTCGGGCGAGGTTCATATTACGCCGGGCGAGCGTCTGGCGGTTCTGAAGCAGAACCATTACGAATACGACCAGTTCAAGGTGCTGGAGACCGTTATTATGGGACATAAGAAGCTCTACGAGGTCATGAAAGAGAAGGACGCCCTCTACGCGAAAGCCGACTTCACAGACGAAGACGGCATGCGCGCCGGCGAGCTGGAAGCGGAATTTGCCGACATGAACGGCTGGGAAGCCGAGTCGGAAGCGGCGGAAATGTTGAACGGCCTGGGCATCGGCACGGATCTGCACGATAAGCAGATGTCGGAGCTCGGCGGCAACGAGAAGGTTCGCGTTCTCCTGGCGCAAGCGTTGTTCGGATCGCCTCAGATCCTTCTCCTCGATGAGCCTACGAACCATCTGGACATCGAGTCCATCCGCTGGCTGGAGGATTTCCTCTCCAGATATGAAGGCACCGTTATCGTGGTCAGCCATGACCGTCACTTCTTGAACCAAGTTTGTACGCATATCGCGGACATCGACTTCGGCAAAATCCAAATGTACGTGGGCAACTACGACTTCTGGTACGAGTCCAGCCAGCTGGCTCTGTCGCTGATGCGCAGCGAGAACAAGAAGAAGGAAGACAAGATCAAGGAGCTGCAGGCGTTCATTCAGCGCTTCAGCGCCAACAAATCCAAGTCCAAGCAGGCGACTTCCCGGAAGAAGCTCCTGGACAAAATCACCCTGGACGACATTCGTCCGTCGAACCGGAAATATCCTTTCATTCTGTTCAAAGGCGAGCGCGAAGCCGGCAAGCAATTGCTGCTCGTTGAAGGCCTGACGAAGTCCATCGAAGGCGAGAAGCTGATCGACAACCTGACGATCACGATCAACAAGGGCGACAAGATCGCTTTCGTAGGTCCGAACGGCCTGCCGAAAACGACGTTCTTCCAGACGATCGCGGGCGAGCTGGAGCCGGATGCGGGCACGTATTCGTGGGGCGTCACGACGACCCGCGCTTACTTCCCTAAGGATAACTCCAAGTACTTCGACGGCGTTGACCTTAACCTCGTCGAGTGGCTCCGCCAGTATTCCAAGGACCCGGACGAGACGTTCCTGCGCGGCTTCCTGGGACGGATGCTGTTCTCCGGCGACGATGCCATGAAGAAGGCAAGCGTGTTGTCCGGTGGCGAGAAGGTTCGCTGCATGCTGTCGAAGATGATGCTCGAAGGCGCGAACGTGTTCATCTTGGATGAGCCGACGAACCACTTGGATCTCGAATCGATCACGGCGCTCAACAATGGCTTGATCGATACGGAATGCACGATTCTGTTTACTTCGCATGACCATCAGTTCGTGCAGACGATCGCGAACCGCATCATCGAAATTACGCCTAACGGCGTCATTGACCGGATGATGACTTACGACGAATACCTGGAAAGCCCGGAAATCAAAGAAATCCGCGAGCGTATGTACGCGGTATAGAAGGCATAAACTAACCGTCTTGGGAGCAATAATTCCCGAGGCGGTTTTTTACATATATGGCGCGGCGCCCGTTTGGCGGCCGTCCCACTCTTTTGCCTTGATGCACAAAAGTGCGTACGGGGTCAACACTGTTTCTCTAGACCCACACGGAAACGATCGGGTATGATACCCTAGAGAGTTCGCTAGAGGATCGGTAGGAGGGTATGAATCTGACACAGTATGATGATATTAAACAAGGCGAGAAAGGCGCATGGGTCAGCATCGCGGCCTATATCGCATTATCGGCGCTGAAGCTCGGAGCGGGCTATTGGTTCGTCTCAGGTGCTCTAGTCGCGGACGGATACAATAATTTAACGGATATCGTAGCATCCGTGGCGGTATTGATCGGCCTGCGCATTTCGCAGAAGCCGCCGGACAAGGATCATCCGTACGGCCATTTCCGGGCGGAGACGATTGCGGCGTTGATCGCGTCGTTCATCATGGCAAGCGTAGGTTTGCAAGTGCTGATTTCCGCGGTACGATCCATCATCGCGGCGGAGCATGCGATGCCCAATCTCATTACGGCTTGGGTCGCGTTGTTCTCGGCGGCCTGTATGGGCGTCGTGTATTGGTTTAACAGCCGATTGGCCAAACGCATTCAAAACCAGGCGCTTATGGCGGCAGCCAAGGATAATTTGTCCGATGCGCTCGTCAGCGTAGGAGCGGCGGTCGGCATTATCGGGGCGCAATTCGGCATGCCATGGCTGGACCCCATTGCCGCGTTCGCCGTCGGCGTTATTATTTGCAAGACGGCTTGGGGCATCTTCTACAGCTCGACCCACGCATTGACCGACGGCTTCGACGAAAAAGAGCTGAAGACGTTCCGTTCGACGATCGCCAAGACAAAAGGCGTCATATCGATCAAGGACATCAAGGCGAGAGTTCATGGCAGCAACGTGCTGGTCGACGTTATTATCCAGGTCGATCCCGAGCTGTCGCTGATCGAAAGCCATCAGATTTGCGACGATATCGAAAGAAGGCTGGGTCGCAAACATAATATAATGGGCGTCCATGTGCACGTGGAGCCGCTGGAGGAAGCGGAAAGCCCATCGAATTCGACGATGAATTGAGGAATATATACGGTTAGAACCGCCTCTACTCGCATGGTAATTGTCACCAGTCCGATTTACTGGAAATGAAAATTAGAACTTTAGTCCTATTGTCGAATGAGAGGCTTCTCATATTTATGAGGTTTTTGGCGGATTCCCACACGTTCAGCCGGCACTAGGAAAAGCTTCTATCCGCATTCAAAAAACAAAGGCATCTCCTTAACCGGAGGTGCCTTTTATTAATATTCTCTCAGCAATTCCGATACGTCTTTCCTCCTAAATTACCGAAGACCTATTTGGGAGCATAGGTGGATGCTTGCCCGCTGCGGTCGACCGTACAATGGTTGTACAACGCCGGCTAACGGCAGCAAGCATACACAACAAGGAGGCGTATTCAATGAAATACACAATGAAGCACAAGATAGCAACAGCGACAATGGCGGCAGCGATGATGTTCGGAACACTCACGGTATTGCCATCACCTGCAGCTCACGCGGCGGCGGCGCAATCCGCGGAAGTAACGTGGGGAGTTAACATGAGAACGGCACCTTCCGCGTCGGGCAACGTTATTCGCATGCTGAAGAAAGGCGAGCAGGTTTCGGTTCTCGCAACGGTGGGCAGCTGGTACAAAGTAAGCGACGCAAGCGGCAGAGTCGGCTACATTTCGTCTTCTTCCAAATATACGGAATTGAATGCAAGCAGCTCCGGCACTGTGTCGGGCGGGACAAGCTCTCAGGTTACGGCTGCTTCGACCAAGGTAGGAACCATTCGGAAATCGGTTTCTTTCCGCGAGGGGGCTTCCACGTCGGCCGATCGCATCCGTTATTTGAAAGCAGGGGAGAAGGTCCAAATCACGGGCCAGCCTAGCAGCTACTGGTATGAAGTCGTTGACTCGAGCGGCGTCAAGGGTTATGTCTCGTCGCAGTCGCAGTATATATCCGTTGGCAGCGGCACAATCGGCACAGGCACGTCGAATTCGGGATCTTCCAGCACGGGCGGAAGCGCTAACACGCCGTCGACTGTAACGAAGCCTTCCGTTCCCGCGAGCTCTTCCGTAGAGAAGGTCATCGCCGCAGGCATGAAATATTTGGGCACGCCTTACGAATTCGGCTCGAACCGCAGCACGACGACGACTTTCGATTGCTCCGATTTCGTTAGACAAGCGTTCAAGGACGCTCTTGGCATTACGCTGCCTGCCGATTCGCGCCAGCAAGGCACATATGTCAAAGAAAAAGGCAACTACACGACGAACATTAACAACCTGAAACGCGGCGACCTTATGTTCTTTATGTCTTACAAAGGCTCCAGCGCGTCGTCGTACAGCGGACTGAACAAGCAGTCGCAAAAAATTACGCATGTGGGCATCTACCTTGGCGACGGCAAAATACTGCACACGTATTCGAATGAGAGCGGCGGCGTAACGACAAGCACCGTGACAGGCAAGCATTGGGAGTACCGCTTCATGTTCGGCGGCAGCGCGCTGTAATCTATTTCTTCCGGTTTTATCTTGAATCAAAAAAGCTATCCTATTCCGCTCCGAGAGCGGGATGGGATAGCTTTTTTTGGTGCGGACGTTAGGCTTGAAGATCGCTTTTCAGTTCGGCAGATTCCGGATGAGGCTGCGGGCTCGGAATGGATGATGGCTCATTGCTTGCGGCCTCTGCGGCTTCTGTGGCTTTCTTCTTCTTGCGGAGCCTTGCGCGGATAATAAGGAAAGCCGCGATCAGCGGGACGCTGCCCAGGAATATATACAGCGAAACGTCCTTAACCATTGATTCGGCCGCTCGTCCGTAGAAATAGAACAGAGCGCCTACGGCATAGAACTTGACGGCCCTTCCGATGGCCGCGTAGCCGATTAACCGCCAGAGCGGGAAGTTAAGCGCGCCGGATAGAATGGTAAACACTTTGAATGGAATAGGGGTGAAGGAACCGATCAGGATGGCGGATTCGCCGCTCTTCTGGAAGCGGGTCGTCGCCGCGTCAATCCATTCGGCCTTTAGAAAGCGGTAAAGAACGGATTTACCCATTAGCTTGCCCAAATAGTAGCCTACCGGAGTGCCCAGCAAACATGCGATATATCCGACGGTAGCCAGCCATAACGCGGTGGTCGGATTGACGATGCTAAGCGAAACTTGCAGGAAGAATGCGGGAATCGGGAATATGACGGCATCCAGGAACGAATGCGCGAATAATCCCCAAGGACCGTAATCCTCCAGAAAATCGACGATTGCTTGAAACATGAAGTAGGCTCCTTTTCGTTCGACTTACCTGTTAAGTATAGCATACAGCCGGTGATTCGTCGCTCGGAACCGGGACGAAAGTCACATGGTAATTGTTCCAAAGATTATCATGGAAAAAGGTTAAAAAATCGAAAGATTCGGCCTCAGAGGCTTATACGAAGGAGGAGGATGCATGGTTTCAAAAAAAATGGCTGTCCTCCCGTTTGGGTCGGATTATGAGGGCCTGCCCTTCTTTTCCTCCGAAATACGCCTGTATACGCGTTTTGAAGTATCGGGGGAGGAGGCGTATAGTGGAAGTGACGGGAGTGACATATATGCAATCTTGGAAACGAACGATGTGGATTTTATGGTTCGGCGTTTTGTTCTGCAGCTCGAGCTATACGATGTCCGTTCCGTTTCTGCCTTTGTTCCTGTACGATCTCGGCGTCGACAAAAGCTCGGTTAACCTGTGGGCAGGGGTCGTACATTCCTCCGCATTCCTGGTAGGGGCCGTAATGGCGCCCGTGTGGGGAATGCTCGCGGACAAATTCGGCAAGCGGAACATGGTCATTCGCGCCGGGCTTAGCCTGGCTGTTATTTATGCGCTTATCGCGTTCGTGCAGACGCCGCTGCAGCTTGTCGGCGTGCGCATGCTGCACGGCTTCGTAGGGGGCTTCGTGCCGGCCTCCATGTCGATCGTCGCGACGATCGCGCCGAAAGAGAAGCTGGGCTGGAGCCTTGGCATGATGCAAGCCGGGACGATGACAGGCGGCATTCTCGGGCCGCTCTTCGGCGGTCTGCTAGCGGAAGCTTTCGGCATGCGCAAGTCCTTCATAGTTGCGGCGGTCATTATATTCGCGGCTGCCCTCGCGGTCGTTATTTGGGTAAGGGAGGGAGCAAGCGCTCCGGGACGGGAGTCCTCCGAGAAGAAGCCGAAGCCTTCCCAGCCCATCACGTACCGCATGGCGTTCCGCAATCGGGCACTGATTCATATGCTGCTCATTTTGGTCATATTCCAATTGTCCATCAACATGATTCAGCCGCTTCTGTCGCTGCATATCGCCGATTTGCAAGGCGGGGACAAAGGAGCCGTGCTGTCGGCCGGATTCGTCCTGTCCCTGATCGGAATCGCCGGCATTATCGCCTCGCCGGTATGGGGCAAGCTTGGCGAACGCAAAGGCTATTATCGTATTCTGGTGCTGTGTCTGATGTGCGCGGGGACGGTCATTTGCCTTCAATATTTCGTGGAATCCCTATGGTTGTTCGCCTGCGTGCAATTTGTGTTCGGATTGTTCATGGCGGGGATCGGCCCGATCGTGAATACGCTGATGGTCCAAAGCACCGACGAGCAGTTCCGGGGAAGGTCGTTCGGTCTTACCGCCAGCGCCAATCAGTTCGGCTCGATGCTGGGGCCGCTCCTCGGAGGCTTGCTCGGCTTGTTCCTCGGCATACACTGGATATTCGTCGCCACGGGTGTCATAATGGCGGCAACCGGTATCGCCGTGCTCGCGAAGAGGAAGAGCGACAGGGTGACGGAACATCAATTCTCCAAATAAAAAGAAGCTGCAGGCGCGCATAACGGCCCTGCAGCTTCTTTGCTTTCTTATTCCCTCAATTTGCGGCGCGATACGCCGCTTCGCCGCGCAGCGGCGGCTACCCTGCGCCGCACTTCCTCCACGACTTTGGTATTGAACACGCTTGGTATGATATACAAGCGGTTCAATTCGTCTTCGCTGATGACGGACGCGATCGCTTCCGCCGCGGCAAGCTTCATCTCTTCATTGATTTCGGAGGAGCGGCTGTCGAGCGCGCCTCTGAAGATGCCGGGAAAGCATAATACGTTGTTAATTTGGTTCGGGTAATCGGAACGGCCGGTGGCGAACACGCCGACGATGTCTTCGATGAGCTCCGGCCTGATTTCGGGCTCCGGATTCGCCATGGCGAAGACGATAGGGTCGTTCGCCATGCTGGAGACATGCTCTCTTGTCAGCAGCCCGCCGGCGGATACGCCGATGAATACATCCGCTCCCTCCACCGCTTCCTTCAAGCCGCCCTTGCGCCTCTCCGGATTCGTGTTGTCCGCATACCACTGCCACACTTCATTATCGTATTTCTCGTCCGAGGTCAGAATGCCGGCGCGGTCTACGCCGACGATGTTCTGGGCTCCCCCGGCGAGCAGCATCTTCGTGCAGGCGGTGCCCGCGGCGCCAATGCCGCAAACGACGATGCGGGCGCTGCTCAGCTCGCGGCCCGTCAGCTTCAAAGCGTTCAAGAGCCCGGCATATAGCACGACGGCCGTACCGTGCTGATCGTCATGGAAGACGGGAATATCGAGCTCCTCCCGCAGCCGACGTTCGATCTCGAAGCAGCGCGGGGCCGAAATGTCTTCCAGATTAATGCCGCCGAATGCGGGAGCCAGATGCTTGACCGCCGCGATTACTTCTTCCGTATCCTGCGTATCCAGGCAGATCGGGAAAGCGTCGACGTCAGCGAATTGCTTGAACAGCATCGCTTTGCCTTCCATGACGGGCATGGCCGCGTATGGACCGATGTTGCCCAGCCCGAGCACCGCGCTTCCGTCGGACACAACGGCGACCGTGTTTCGCTTGATCGTTAGCGTGTGCGCTTTGGAAGGCTCCGCCTGAATCGCTTGGCATACGCGTGCGACATCCGGCGTGTACACCCTGGACAGATCGTCCCGATTTTGGATCGGCGTCTTGGGCTGTATCGTGATCTTCCCGCCCAGGTGCAAGAGGAAGGTTCTGTCGGATACGTGCAGAAGCCGGATGCCCGGAACCGCGCTTAACGCGTTAGACAGCCGCTCGGCGGCGCCTTGCTCCGTAATTTTTACCGTTAAGTCGCGAATGCTCTTGTTCTTATCGGTATGTATGACGTCTATGGCGACGATGTCGCCTTTGGCCTGCTCGATGGCGGTGGCCGCTTTGCCGAACTGGGCGGTCGCGGTATCGATCTCGAGCCGCATAATTATTGTTTTACCGTCTGTCATTTGCGATCGCATCATTAGTTCCCCCTTCATTATTTATTACTATTCCAAGAACGCCGCCAAAATTATGCTGATGGCATGCAGAAATGCCAGCTGTCGTCTTTGTCTTGCGGAATGCGAGGGTTTAGCGAAAAAAAAGCCGTTACTGCATGAGTTGCAGAACGGCCTCCGGGCATTTTTTGGCGTCGTATTGGAGGTTGCGCTTATTCAGAAGCTCTTCGCGGAACTCGGCGGACGCTTCCTTATCGTGAATCAGCTTGAACCAGCGGTCGACGGTATCGTTGGAATCCAGCATCTCGCCGAACCCGTTATGGATAAAATATTCGCAGTTCTCTTCCTCTTGGCCGGGAATCGGCTCGTAGAACAGCATGGGGAGCGCTTTGCTCATGCCTTCCGTGCAAGTCATGCCGCCAGGCTTGGTTACGAGCAGATCGGCGACGTCCATCAGCTTATGAACCTCGCGTGTAAATCCAATGATGCGGATATTGGGATGCTGGAACATCGGATCGGACAGCATCTTCTCCTTCATCTTCTCGTTGGAGCCGACGCAGAAGATCAGCTGAGTGCTCTCGCGCCACTTGGTCATGTAGGATAAGGCGTTGTCCTCGTATAAGATGCCCCAACCCCCGCCCATGATGAGAACGGTTGGCATTTCCTTCAGCTCGAACTGCCTTCGCACCTCTTCCTCCGGGACAGGAGCCCAGAAGTTCGGGTGAACCGGAATGCCGGTCACTTCCACGCGTTCGGGCAGGACGCCCTTCTCTACTAGACGACGCTTCACATCCGGAGAGGAGACCAAGTAATGATTCACTTCCTGACTCACCCATGAGCCGTGCGCGTCATAATCGGTAATAAGCGTATATAAAGGCATGTCGAGGCCCAATCGCTTCAATCTGGAGACAACCGAATTCGGAACGGGATGCGTGCATACGATAAGATCCGGCTTGAGTTGGGCGATCACCTGGGAAGTCTGCGTATAGAACATTCGGTGGAGCGCCATTTGCGCCAATCGGTTTGTCGGTTTTTTGTAATTGCTTCGGTACATGAGACCGACCATCTTCGGCCTGGTGCTGACCGTCTTGCGATAAGCTGATACTATCCAAGGACCAAGTACAGGATTGAGGAATTTTCCTAGTTCGATGACCCTGGCTGAGATGCTGGGGCATAACTGCTTCAATCCGACCGCCAGCGCGTTCGCGGCCTGTGTGTGGCCGGAGCCGAACCCCTCCGAGAGCAGCAGCACTCTCTTCTTGCGCATATTCTCACCCACTTTTCTATTTCCATATTACTTTGCATGTCAGGTTAATACAAGCACCGTTTCTCGTGCTTGCCATTGAAAACCCGTTCCTTTACAGTAATCACAAGAGAGAGCGCGAGCCTATTTCTATAAAATATGTTTCTTGGGAGGAAATAATCATGACAAGCGCCATGAGGGAAATGCCCGAATTGCATGTGGGAGATCATGTCAAGTTTGAGGTTAGGACAGGCCATTATGTAGGAGAATTGATGGAGTTGAACGGTCCGAGAGCGCTCGTGAAGGTGCTCGCCGTATTGAAGCACCCGGAGCAGGGAGACCTGCACAACCCATACGATCCGGACGTCGCGATGTTCCATGAACGCCGCGCTCTTGCTTATACGGAAAAGACGAACGTGCTGCTGCGGGATATCCAGCCGTACGCCGGAACGATTCCGGAGTACAGGGAATCGCTGAAAGCCGCGGCGGCGGAGCTGGCGGAGGCGCTTGACCGCCTCCACCGCTGGACCGCGAAAGGTCTTGATATTATGAAGCAGCTGCAAAAGGATTATGAATAGAATGCCGGTTTTTACGGATTAATGAATGCGGTATCCAATATTTCGCGGTATTCCACCTGGAGGCCAAGTCCCTCGGACAAAGCGGCGAGAGGAACGTATGTCTTCTTCTCGCCAGGGAACTGCTCGAAGTAGGCGGGCTCCGCATTCAGAGGTACCGTTTTGCCGTCGACCTTGATCGTCTTGGCGCCGATCGTCAGCTCGACCGTACGGTTCTTCAGCTTGATCGTGGCGGTATTCGTTTTGGCGTCCCATGTCCGGGCAGCGCCGATCGCATCGGTAATATCGGCGATAGCGACGAAGGTGCGTCCGTTCTTGACTCGCGGCGTGTAGCTCGTCTTCAGCTCCTTGCCGTTCACGACGACGGAGATGGGTACGCCGGCCGGCTTCTTGCTGACCGTCTTGAATTCGCCGAAAATAGCCTCGGCGAATGCTTTGCCCATCGCGGCATAGCCGTCGCGGGTTGGATGCACGTCCTGCTCCTCGCCTTTCTTGCCGACGTTCGTATAGATCAGAACGTTCTTCTCGATCGCCGCGGCCGCGTCGGCCATCTTAATATCCACTTGCTCCGCTTCGAATTCCCCGATTACGTCTTCTAGAATTTCCAGCAGCTTCGCCTGGCCGTCCACGAGAAATTCTGCCGTGCTTTGCGGGATGTAATACATGACCTCGCCTTTGATCTTCGCGAACGGGATTGGCAAATATTGATTGGCGACAACGATCTGCGCATTCGGCTGAAGCTTACGGACTTCCTCAATCGTCGCTTTCAGCTGCTGCTCATAGCCGCTCAGCAGGCTGTCTAACGCGGTTTGGAGCGCTTGCTGGTCGGCCGGGGCCATGTCTTCATAAGCAGCAGGCGAATCTCCGTTCTGCAAGTTCTTGATCAGACTAAGGAAGTCGTTTCCTCCGATGGCGATGAGCACGAGCTCCGCCTCTTGAAGGTCCTTCTTCAGCTGCGCCGTTTGCGCGAATATTTGATCCGCTCGCGGATCGGACAGGCCCGGCTGAATGCTGTCCTTCCCGACGGAAGCCTCTCCCGCGGCCGCCGCGGCAACCCACTTGCTAAGCCCTTCGGATTTCAAGCCGATGACCCCGTAGTTCTCGTATTCGGCGCGCAGGCCTTGGAACAGCGCCTGCTCGTATACATGCTCGACGAATCCGTAAGGGACGGACTCTGCCGTAAATCCGTGCTCATAGCCCGCGGCCAGCGAATCTCCCAAAGCGACGATATCGTACGTTTCCGGCGTCGCGGCCGTCTCTGCGGCCGACAGTGCCGCGCCTTGCGTCAAGCAGGAGGCGACGACGGCGGCTGCAACGGCTATACCGGCAGTCTTCCTTAATTTACTATACATTTCCCACACATCCCTCTGTTAATATAGAAGAAAATAATCCAGTCCTTGCCGCTTGTCCCATCCTAGAGCCAATCCTGCCGCTAAACAATTATTATCGCAATTATAAAAAATATTAAATTGATTTCCGATTTGCCCTGATGTTAAAATCATATAATAATCGCTTAGCAACGGTAGATGGCAAGAGGGATGGCAAGGAGCAGGCGGTGCGCCTCGTACCCTACCATTCTATGATACTTCAAGCCAAAAATGAAGCCAATTAAGTGATCAAACCTGTTATTATTCTGCATTGCTTGCCCAAAAATCTTCTGATAGAGAGGTTGCACACAATGAAAGAAAATATTTTGGGATTGCCGCCTAAGCAAGGACTTTATGACCCGCAGAACGAGAAAGACGCTTGCGGAATGGGCTTCGTAGCCAGCATCAAAGGAGAGAAGTCTCACAAGGTTATCCGCCAGGCTCTGACGCTTCTGGAGAACATGGAGCATCGAGGCGGCCAAGGCGCGGAACCAAATACCGGCGACGGCGCAGGCATTCTGCTCCAAATTCCGCACGCGTTCTTCGCGGCGGAGCTGAACAAGCAAGGCATCGAGCTGCCAGCGGCAGGCGAATACGCCGTCGGCATGATTTTCATGCCGCATGAAGAAGAGGCGCGCGCCGCGATCGAGCGCGAGCTGGAAGGGATCATCGCGGAAGAGAAGCAATCGCTGATCGGATGGCGCACGGTGCCTACGAACGACGAGAAGCTGGGCAAATCGGCGCTTGCCGTCAAGCCTTACGTACGCCAAGTGTTCATCGGGAAGAACGCGGATCTGAAGGATACGCTCGCGTTCGAACGCAAGCTGTACGTCATCCGCAAGCGCGCGGAGCTGGCGATCCGTTACGCCGGCAAAGAAGGCGGAAGCATGTTCTATTTCTCCAGCTTGTCTACGAAGAAGATCGTATACAAGGGCATGCTGACGACGGAGCAGGTTCGCTCCTTCTATCAAGAATTGAACGATGAATCTGTTGTTTCCGCTATTGCTTTAGTGCATTCCCGTTTTAGTACGAATACGTTCCCGAGCTGGGAGCGCGCGCATCCTTTCCATTACCTGATCCACAACGGGGAGATCAACACGCTCCGCGGCAACGTCAACTGGATGCACGCCCGCCAGACGTTATTCGAATCCGAGCTGTTCGGCGACGATCTCGAGAAGATCAAGCCGATCATCAATCCGGACGGATCCGATACGGCCATGTTCGATAACACGCTGGAATTCCTGCACCTTGCCGGACGCTCGCTGCCTCATGTCGCGATGATGATGGTTCCGGAGCCTTGGTCGAACCACGAAAGCATGAGCGACGAGCGCAAAGCGTTCTACGAATACCACAGCACGCTGATGGAGCCGTGGGACGGACCTGCCGCGATGGGCTTCACCGACGGCACGCAGATCGGAGCGGTGCTTGACCGCAACGGACTTCGTCCGGCTCGTTACTACGTGACCAAAGACGATCACATTATTCTGGGCTCCGAAGCGGGAACGGTCGAGATTCCTGCCGAGGACATTCTGTACAAGGACAGACTGCGTCCAGGACGCATGCTTCTGGTCGATACGGAGCAAGGCCGCATCATTTCCGACGAGGAAGTGAAAGCGCAGATCGCATCCGAGCATCCTTACCGCGAGTGGCTCGACGAGCATCTCGTGGATCTCGAGGATCTTCCGGACGCGCCCGAGCTACCGGAGCCGAATCATGATACCGTGCAACGACGCCAGCAGGCTTTCGGCTACACCTTCGAGGACATCCGCAAGGTGCTCGAGCCGATGGCGGGCAGCGGTCAAGAGCCGATCGCGTCCATGGGCTACGACGCTCCGCTTGCCGTATTATCCGAGCGCCCGCAGCGTCTGTATAACTACTTCAAGCAGCTGTTCGCGCAAGTGACGAACCCGCCGATCGACGCGATCCGCGAGGAGATCATCACTTCGACGGCGACGACGATCGGTCCGGAGCGCAATCTGTTGAATCCGGAGCCGGAGAGCTGCCGCCATATCAAGCTGGACACACCGATTCTGTCCAACGAGCAATTCGCGAAGCTGCGCCATATTCGCCGCGAAGGCTTCAAGTCCATTACGCTGCCGATCTTCTTCACGGCGAGCGAAGGCGAAGAAGGACTGCGCTCCGCGCTGAAGGGCATGTGCGAAGCGGCTGACCGCGTTATCGCCAAAGGCCATAACATCCTGATCCTGTCTGACCGCGGCGTGGATAAGGAGAATGCAGCGATTCCGGCTCTTCTGGCCGTGTCGGCGCTTCATCACCACCTGATCCGTCAAGGAACCCGGACGAAAGTCGGCATCATGCTGGAATCCGGCGAGCCGCGCGAGGTGCATCACTTCGCCCTGCTGCTCGGCTACGGCGTCAATGCCGTGAATCCTTATCTGGCGTTCGAATCGCTTGACGACATGATCAAGCAGGGCATGCTGAGAGGCGTGTCGCATGAGAAGGCCGTGAAGAACTTTATCAAAGCCGCGACCAAAGGCGTCGTGAAGGTATTGTCCAAGATGGGCATTTCCACGATCCAATCGTACCGCGGCGCACAGATCTTCGAGGCGCTTGGTCTCCGCGAAGACGTCATTAACGAATATTTCACTTGGACGCAATCCCGTATCGGCGGCATCGGCCTGGACGTTATTGCCGAAGAGACTTTGAAGCATCATAACCGCGCGTTCGCGGAGCAGGAAGGCTCCGAGAAGGAGCTCGACTCCGGCGGCGACTACCAGTGGCGCAAGGACGGCGAGGACCATCTGTTCACGCCGCAGACGATCCATACGCTGCAGATGGCATCCCGCAAGAACGACTACAAGCTGTACAAGAAGTTCTCCGAGCTCGTTCAGGGCGAGAATAAGAAGCATCTGACGCTTCGTTCCCTGCTCGACTTCAAGAAGGACGGCCAATCGTCCGTTCCGCTGGACGAAGTCGAATCCGTGGAATCGATCGTAAGACGCTTCAAGACGGGAGCGATGTCCTTCGGTTCGATCAGCAAGGAAGCGCACGAGAGCCTCGCGATCGCGATGAACCGCCTCGGCGGCAAGTCCAACACGGGCGAGGGCGGGGAAGACCCTGCGCGCTTCACGCCTGACGCCAACGGCGATTCCCGCCGCAGCGCGATCAAGCAGGTGGCTTCCGGACGCTTCGGCGTTACGAGCCATTACCTGGTGAACGCCGATGAAATTCAAATCAAGATGGCTCAGGGCGCCAAGCCTGGCGAAGGCGGACAGCTGCCTGGCCTGAAGGTTTATCCATGGGTTGCGGAAGTTCGCGGCTCTACGCCTGGCGTAGGTCTTATCTCGCCGCCTCCGCATCATGATATTTATTCGATCGAGGATCTTGCGGAGCTGATCCACGACCTGAAGAACGCGAACCCTCGCGCTCGCATTAACGTGAAGCTCGTATCCGAAGTCGGCGTCGGCACGATCGCGGCAGGCGTTGCCAAAGGCCGCGCGGACGTGATCATGGTCAGCGGCTACGACGGCGGCACGGGAGCTTCTCCGATGGGCTCGATCCGCCATGCGGGTCTGCCTTGGGAGCTTGGCCTCGCCGAGACGCATCAGACGCTTATGCTGAACAATCTACGCGACCGCGTAGTGATCGAGACGGACGGCAAGATGATGAACGGCCGCGACGTCGCGATCGCAGCATTGCTCGGAGCCGAAGAGTACGGCTTCTCTACGGCGCCGCTCATCGTGCTTGGCTGTATCATGATGCGCGTCTGCCAGCTGGACACTTGCCCGGTCGGCGTAGCGACGCAGAATCCGGAGCTTCGCAAGAAGTTCATGGGCGATCCTTCCCATGTCGTGAACTACCTGCGCTTCATCGCGGAGGAAATGCGCGAGATCATGGCGGAGCTGGGCTTCCGCACGATCCAGGAGATGGTGGGACGCGTCGACCGTCTGGAGACGAAGAAGCTGACGGACCACTACAAGGCGAAAGGCCTCGATCTCTCCGGCATTCTGTACGAAGGAGAGTACGGTGCGGACGCGAATCGCTACAACGTGCAGGAGCAGAACCACGGCCTGGAGCTTTCCCTCGATATGCAGGAGCTTCTGCCTAAGGCTAAGCCTGCGCTCGAGAATGGCGAGCTGGTGCGCGGAACGTTCCCGATTCTGAACACGAACCGCGTCGTGGGCACGATTCTCGGCTCCGAGGTGACGAGGTTGTACGGAGCCAAAGGCTTGCCTGAGGACACGATCTGGTATCACTTCGTGGGCACGGCGGGACAAAGCTTCGGCGCGTTCGTACCGAAAGGCATCACGCTGTCGGTCGAAGGCGACTCGAATGACTACTTCGGCAAAGGCCTATCCGGCGGCAAAGTGATCGTTGCTCCATCGCCGAAAGCGACATTCGCGGCAGAGGACAATATCATCATCGGCAACACGGCGCTTTACGGCGCTACCAGCGGCGAAGCCTATATTCGCGGGATTGCCGGCGAACGCTTCGCGGTACGGAACTCCGGCGTGAACGTTGTTGTCGAAGGAGTCGGCGACCATGGCTGCGAATATATGACGGGCGGACGCGTTGTGGTTCTCGGTTCTACCGGACGCAATTTCGGAGCTGGTATGTCCGGCGGCGTCGCTTATGTCTATGACGCGAACGGAGATTTCTACAACCATTCGAATCTGGAGATGATTCTGCTAGAGCGTCTGGAAGAAGAAGCCGATATCGCCGAGCTTCGCGGCATGATCGAGAAGCACGTGAAGTATACGGACAGCGCGGTCGGCAAGCGTGTTCTGGAGAACTGGGATGCATCGCTCGCGAAATTCGTGAAGGTCATTCCGAAGGACTACAAGCGCATGCTCGAGCAAATCCGTAAAGCGGAAGATTCCGGCCTCCAAGGCGGAGAAGCGCTTCTCGCCGCCTTCGAAGCGAACAAACGCGAGCTTGCTCGCGCCGGCGGCAAATAATAGATTGGATTCATCGCAATGAAGCTTATGCTTCATTGCGATTTTTTTTGCTGTCTATCCCTCTTACGGATAGGATTTGCTTTCGACAAAAACAGTACCAATTGCCTAACGGATGGCGTCAGCAATCGACAAGCTCCACTCGGGGGGTCAGGTATAATAGTACTTATTTGTTATGCATGGAGGAGGACGAAGCGTTGAAGATCTTGATCTTGTCGAACGGTCGCGGAGGACGGGAGCGGCTGTCCAGCGATTTGCCGGAGCCGTATCTTCCCGTGCTGAACGGACCGGACGGAAAGCCGGAGTCCATGCTTGGCCGGTTATGGAGGCAGCTTATGACCGCCGACTTGCTGGAGGAGACGAGCGTCGTCACGTGCAGCGAGCATGTCGGCGAGCTGAGGAAGCAGCTTGGCGCGAACGCGCTGATTCATATAGAACCTTCGGCAAGAGGAAGCTATCCCGCAACGATGCTTGCCGCGGCTCATTTGTATACCGTTGCGGGTGTCACGCCGAATGAGACGATTATCGTGCTGCCGATCGATTTTTGCGTCGAAGGAGATTTTTATCACTGCGTCCGCAGCTTGCCTAAGCTGCTTCGCGAGAGCGAATCGTCCATCATGATGATCGGCGCGAAAGCGGTTCAGCCAAGCGCAAGATACGACTACATCGTACCGGAGCAGACGGATGACTCGGTTGAGGAATGCGGATACGATTGGAAGGTCAGAGGCTATCATGCAAACGTAAGCGAATCGGAAGCGGCAAAGTGGATCGCATCAGGAGCTTTATGGAACAGCGGCGTTTATGCGTTCCGCCTTGATTTCCTGCTTAACCGCATTTCGGAGTCGGGATTGCCCGTCCATTATGACGAACTCTGCAAGCAGTACTCCCAGCTCCAGACGCAAAGCCTGGAGGAAGCGTTGATCATGGACGCTTCCATCGTCAAATCTTGTATTCGTTATGACGGACCGTGGGATAGCCTCGGAAGCGGCCAATCTTCATCCCTGAATAGGAATATGGCGCTAACAAGCAATCGATCCAGCTAACCTACCAATTGTTTCCTTCTTCGGTTATAATAGAAGAGTTGGACTAAGCTCGCCAAATGGGGGAAGGTCCTAAGAAGGAGGGGCAATCATGCAGCAAAGCATCGTCCGGATGCTGGACGTGACGAAGCGGATCGGCGGCCGTACGTTAATTGACCGGTTAAGTCTTGACGTGCCGAATGGCGAGGTGTTTGGGTTCCTCGGCCCGAACGGAGCGGGCAAGACAACGACGATCCGCATGATGGTCGGGTTAATGTCCATCACGTCCGGCGACATTCTGATCGACGGCCATAGCATAGCGAAGGATTTCGAGAAAGCGATCCGGCACGTCGGCGCGATCGTCGAAAATCCAGAAATGTATAAATATTTGACAGGCTACGAAAATCTCATTCATTTCGCCCGGATGATTCCGGGCATTACGGCCCATCGCGTCAAGGAAGTCGTTGCGCTGGTTGGGCTCGAAGCGAGAATTCACGACAAGGTGAAGACGTATTCGCTCGGGATGAGACAGCGTCTTGGCGTCGCCCAAGCGATTCTTCATAAGCCGAAGCTGCTTATTCTGGACGAGCCGACTAACGGACTCGACCCGGCGGGGATACGCGAGCTCCGCGATTATTTGCGAAGGTTGGCGAAGAACGAGGGCGTCGCCGTATTCGTCTCCAGCCACTTGCTCTCCGAGATGGAGCTCATGTGCGACCGCGTCGCCATCATACAGAACGGAAGATTGATCGACGTGCGCACGGTGCATCAATCCAAAGCCGCGGCCGAGGCGAATGCCAAAATATTGGTAGAGGTCGATAATCGGCAAGGGGCGGCGGAAGTATTAGCCGCAATGGGGCAGCAGACGGCGGAGGATGCCGATGGATATATCGTTATTCATGGCGATAAGGAACGCGCTGCGGAGATCAACGCGGCTCTGGTTAACGCCGGAATCAAAGTGTACGGCATACGCGCCGAAGTGAAATCGCTCGAGGACCAATTCCTGGAGATGACTGGAGGCGAGCGCATTGGTTGACTTTCTGAATTTGGTGCGCAACGAGAACATGAAGATGTTCAGGGCGCCGCGGTTGTTTGTCATGCTTGGCATCGTGATCGGCCTCATCTTCGTCGTTTCCATCATCTGGTTCAGCTACGACTATGGCAGCCTGACTTCGGATATGTGGGAAGTGACGCTCGTGGAGACGTCGGTGCTGTTCTGGGTCGTCACGATATTCGCGGTCATCGCCGCATCGGGAACGGTAGCGGAAGAGTTCTCGTCCGGGACGATCAAGCTGTTGCTTATTCGGCCTTGGAGCAGGTCCAAAATATTAATGTCCAAATATATAGCGAGCCTGCTGTTCGCTTTATTTATGACGCTTGTTTTCCTGCTGGCAGCGCTCCTTATCAACTGGATCCTGTTCGATCTGATCGGCAACGCGCAAAGCAGCGCCGGCTCGGGCTTTGGTTCGGCGTTAGTCGGAGGAGGAGAGGAGTCTGACGCGGCTCTGATCACAAGATATTATTTATTGACGTTCCTTAATACGGTCATGACGGTAACCATTTCGTTTATGCTCTCGACCATATTCCGGAGCAATGTGCTCGCGATCGCGATGGCTTTGTTCATCGAAATCGTGCTGAACAATCTGCTGCAGCTTCTCCAGCTGTTCGACAAGAAATGGATCGATTATTTGATCTTCGTTCATTTGAACCTGACGAAATACGCAGGGGGCAACGTGTCCGCAACGGACGGCATGACGCTTGGTTTCTCGTTGTCCGTGCTCGCCGTTTATTATGTGGTGTTCATCGCCCTGACGTGGTATATCTTCAACAAGCGGGACGTGGCTTCCTAGCCGATTTCCGCCTGGCAAAAAGCCGCTCCTCTTCGCGCCTTCCATGGAAGGCTGCGGAGGAGCGGCTTTCTTCATGGCCGCAAATATAACATATTGCGGCGTGTTATCCCGCCTGGCGCGCCTTGGCTTTCGCGTCGCCCTGCTGTTGGTTGTCTTTGCCGGCAGCTTTGGCGTTCGCGGCGTCTTTGTCGGCCTGCGCCTTCTGCTTGCCGTCCGCGGACTGCTCCATGACGCAGCTTCCGTTCAGCATCGCGCCATCTTGCACAATAAGAGTTTGTGCGGTAATATTGCCGACCAGCTGGCCGGATGCCGTAATAATGAGCCGGCCTTTCGTGACGATGTCGCCGAACAGCTTGCCGGCGAGCGTCACGTCATTGGCCGTAATATTCGAACGGGCGATTCCGCATTCCCCGATAATGACATCCCCGCGGCATTCGATATCTCCCCGGTACTCCCCTTCGATTCGAAGATTCGCTTCGCTGATCAATTTTCCTTCGGCGATCGTGCCCTGCCCGATTAGTGTGTCGGTCGCTATTGCGCGTTTCGTTTCTTTAAACATGAATGAGTTCCTCCTTCAGGCATCGTAAGTGTCGTCACGAGATTCCATCAGCTATGCTGCGCGAGATATTTTAAGGGATTGACGGGCTCGTTTTTTTGCATGATTTCAAAATGGAGATGGGGGCCGGTGCTTCGGCCGGTCGATCCCAGCTGGCCGATTTTTTCGCCGCGCACCACGACGTCTCCGGCCTTCGCGTCGATACGCTTCAGATGATAGTAGGCGGTTTGGAGGCCGCCGAGATGATCGATAATGACGAAATTGCCGAGTCTGGAATCGTAGCCCGTATCGCTCACCGTTCCGTCCGCCGCGCTGAACACGGCGTCGCCGAGCTCGCCGTTGATATCGATGCCGGCGTGAAAGGTCGCTCTTCCGGTGAAGGGGTCCTTCCGATAGCCGAAGCCCGATGTGAGACTCTTGGAGCGCGTCGGCCAGAAGTTCGGATATGCGTCTACCGTCATTCGGCGGTTCTGGGCCTTCTTCAGCGTCTGCTCCATCGATTCCTCCATGGAGTCGACCATGTCGCTTAACGCCTGGAAATCGAGCGAGGTATGCTGCGCAAGCGACGCCATTTGCATCATGTTTTGCGGAGCTGGGCTCGAATCTCTTGAACGCGCGGATAAGGTCTGGATTTGCCCCTCCGTCTTCTCGGCTGGAGCATCGCTGGTCGTATCGATAATGGAGCTGCCGTACTTCTCGATGAACAGCTTCAGCTTGTCTTCCAGCTCCTTCAGCTCGTTCATCTTGTTTTTCATATCCTGCGCTTGGCGCGACAATTCCTGTAGCTCCTGCTGCAAGGAGACGATGGCTTCGTCCTTCCCGGTGATAACGTCATCCATCCCGGTAATGGTTTGTGTGAATTGTGCTGACTGGGAGGCCAGCTCATTCTCCAGCTGCTTAAGCTCGTAGGCAGCCTTCAGTTGAAGGCCTGCAATTGTTCCCGTTACCGCGATGGCAGCGGCGACAGGAGCGGCTACGACCGATCGCTTCGATACGGAGAACTGCTTGACTGTCTTGTCTGCGCCGCGCATCACAACAAATGACCATGCTGGCTTCCGCGCTCGTTTCACTCATTAACTCCTTCCGGCCGGCAATATTGTCCTGCAGAACGTTCTATGACTATTTATTCTTGGATGCTATAAAACATACCTTAAAACTTCCTCATATAAATCGAATCTAAACGAATTATTCGTATGTAGTTGCCGTAAAACGAAGATATCATCACTATCCTTCTACATTAAGAAGGAGAAGCCAAAAAATGTGGTCAGGGGGGAGGACGGTTATGAATATCGCGGTGTTCGGCGCGGGCTATGTGGGATTAGCGACTGCCGTTTGTTTGGCAAGGCAGGGGGAATAAAGTGACGGTCGTAGAGAAGGGCGCCGATAAGCTGTAAAGGCTTCAGGGCTTTCCTGATCGATGAGAGCCTAAAGGCGTACGGGTTCGCGCGGAGCTAAACGAATAGACGGGAGAAGCGGGGATCAAACTATACACTCATAGCTGAATCGAAAGTCGAGGTGGGAGAATGGTCTCGTGGCTGGGGTGGCTGCTTGCGTTATACGTCGTTCAATTCGCTGCTATCTTGCTGCTGGAGCATCGCCGCCAAGGCTACATGACGGCATGGCTGTTCATTACGTTCGTATGTCCGTTTATCGGATTTGCAGCCTACTTCTTGGTCGGAAGGAGAAAACGGCAATCCATTCTAGAATCGAGGACGGGTGAAGCTGCAATGGAGGAGCGGATCGCGGCCGCCGCTGCCAAAGCGGAAATCGTCGAGACCTCCGGTTGGGGCGATCAATCGGACCTTGGACGGGAAAGTCGCCTCCAGCAGGCTCTAGCTATGCTGTCCCCATTCCCCGTCACCGGCCGCAATCGGACGAAGGTGCTGAGGAACGGGGATCAAACCTTCGACGCGATGATGGATGCGATGCGGTCCGCGCGGCATCATATCCATATGGATTATTATACGATCCGGCACGTAGGCGTCGGCAAGCTGTTCTTGGATCTTCTGGCAGAGAAGGCCCGCAAGGGGATCGAGGTTCGGCTGCTTTACGACGGCATCGGCAGCTTGAATCTGGACGAAGGCGTCATACGGGCTTTGCGGGAGGCCGGCGCCGAAACATGCTGCTTTGCTCCGCCCAAAGCCGCATTCTTAGAACGGCGGCTGAACTACCGCAATCATCGGAAGATCGCGGTCATCGACGGCAGAGTAGGCTTCCTGGGCGGCATTAACATCGGGGACGAATACTTAGGGATGGATGAGAAAATCGGTTATTGGCGGGATACTCACTTAAGCGTTCACGGCGATGCCGTCTATTATCTTCAAGCGCTGTTCATGCAGGACTGGCAGAGAGCCAGCGGGAAGCATCTCCCGCTCAGCGACGTCTACATGCCGAAGCACGGCATACAGGAGAAGGAGCGCGTCATGATCGTGCCCGGCAAGCCCGGCGTGAACGATAGGGAGATCGTCGAGGTGATGTTCGCGGCCATGGCGGCCGCGAGAACGCGCATATACGCCGCCACGCCTTATTTCATTCCCGATCCCGCGATTGCGATGAGTCTGCGCGTCGCGGCGAGAAGCGGCGTCGATGTCAAGCTGATCATTCCGGGGATCCCGGATACGGATCTCGTGCTTCTAGCTACCCTGTCCTATGTTCAGGACATGCTGGAGGCCGGCGTGCGGGTGTACCGGTATTGGAAAGGGTTCATCCATGCCAAGGTCCTAATCGTGGACGATATGCTCGCCTCCGTCGGCACGGCGAACTTGGACATGCGAAGCTTGTACAGCAACTATGAATCGATTGCCCTGGTTTTCGACGAGAAGCCGATCCGCTCGCTGGAGCGGGATTTCGAGGAGGATCTTAAAGCTTGCGAGGAGCTGGAGCTTGAGCGGTTCGCGCGGCGCCCGCGCAAGCAGAAGGCGGCAGAAGCCGTTATGCATATGCTCTCTCCTCTGCTGTAAGACCCGATTTTCAGCACATTAGCTGATGCTTCCGATGATGCGTTTTTTCAAAACGCTGTAGAAGGTTGAATGAAGCTAGGAAATATGGAGCGGTCCACGTTTTTGAGAAAACGACTTCGTAAGCTTACGCTTTAGTTCCGGCTTAATAGGGCCCCGCGAAAGTAATCGGAATAGGCTTCGGAGCTTCACATCACTTTCGTGGGTATCAGGAAAGATTTGACGTCGAATTTTCTACTTGAGTATGCATCGTGATCAAAGGCGGGGCGAATGAGAAGAGCTGAATAGGGGCATATTTTGTGCGTAAGAGGTTACTCTTCAATTACACCTTAGGAGGCGAGTCCGAACTTGAGCGAACAGCTTCGATCCGAGGAAGAAAGGCTGGCGGCTGCCGAAGGGCAGTATGAAGGCCGGGATGTGTACGACATGGATATTGACCGAATGGTCAACGAAGGGCTCGGCGGCGGTCAGGTAACGCTGCATAACGGCCTGATCGCGGAATCCACGACGGATACGATGGTTGAGAAGCCGGAGGGCGAATGATGGAAGCGGCAAGAGCGAAAGAAATTTTGGAATCCAAAGACACGTATGCGGTCAAGCTCGAAGGCGACTCCGTTTGGATCGAAAACGTAGATGTCGCAAGGGGCACGGCGACCGTCACGGTTGGCCATAATCAGTCCGACGTCCAGACGGTGGACTGCGGCAGGTTGGAAGAAGTATAAGTAACGCATAGCCCGAGATGCAGCTTGGCGACCAAGCTCAACTCGGGCTTTTCTGCGGGCTGCCCCCTTTAACCGCCGTACGCGTCGCGGAACGCCTCGCATAACCGGCCGCGGTCGACCTCCCATAGCTCGGCGATCTCCGCGCTGACGTTATCGTCCCACCAGTCCGCCTGCGCTTTGCGGTTGCTCTTATTCTCGTAGATCCATTGCAAATTCAGAATCACCTTCTTAAAATAAAGAGCTTCCGCTTGCTCCATCTTGTCCTTGGGCACCCAAACCTTCAGCCGTTTCGCCGCCCGGTACAGCTCATTGCTGCAGGACCTGCGAATTTTGCGGGCCGAAGGGTAATCGGCGGAATGCTTCTGCGCGTTAGGATTCATGATGACCGTCTCCTCTCCCTTCATATGTATGCGCCAGCGGGGACGTCGGTCACCAGCCTAGGAGCGATATCCTCTCGCAGGAGTGGATGCGCCGCCAAGGGCTATGTTAAAATAGGTGAGGCGCAGCCTGAAATTGGCCGGAGGCGCAAATAAAGGATGGAGGATCATGCATGGAAAGTTGGATTACCGAGTTTATGGAGCAGTTCGGATATCTGGGTATTCTGCTCTTGATCGCGCTGGAAAATCTGTTCCCGCCGATTCCTTCGGAAGTCATCTTGACGTTCGGGGGCTTCATGACGACGTACACGAGTCTAACGCCGCTGGGGGTCATTGTCGTGGCCACGCTCGGCTCGCTCATTGGCGCAATTATTCTGTTTTATATCGGTCGTTTGCTTGGCGTTGAGCGTCTGGAGAAAATCGTGGATCGCTGGGGCCGCCTGCTTCGCGTGAAGAAGGAAGACATCCGCAAGGCGGACGCATGGTTCGACAAGTATGGCTATTGGGCGGTATTCCTATGCCGGATGGTCCCTTTGATCCGAAGCTTGATTTCGCTGCCTGCCGGCATGTCCGGCATGAAGCTCGTTCCGTTTTTGTTTTTCACGACGATCGGCACGCTCATCTGGAACACGATTCTAGTGTTTGTGGGAGCGGCGGTTGGCGACAATTGGGAGCAAATCGTTGAATTTATGGATGTCTACTCCAATATCGCATACGCGCTTATCGCGTTGGTTGCCATTGCGGTGATTATCCTGTACATTCGCAGAGCGCGCAAGTTTTAAAGGCGGGGCCCCGATATCGTATAATAGGGAGATAACGATTCAATCACGATAGAGACGAGGGATACATATGGATACGGGAAGAAGCGTGGCGGATAAGCTAGGCAAAGGAATCAGCGCCCAGCAGTTCGTGGACGGCATGACCAAAAACAAAGAAGCCTTCATCGGCTGGATGGAACAATTTAGCTGGCCGTCGGCGGACGACCGGGAATATTTCGAATCGTTGAGCAGCCGCGATGACCTCCGCTGCCTGATTCTGATGGCGGATTGGTGCGGCGACGTCGTGCGCAACGTTCCCGCCGTATTCGGAGCGCTCGAGGTGAGCGGGATTCCGACGGAGGTTCTGATCATGGAAGAGAATCTGGACACGATGGATCAGTTCCTGACGATGGGCGGACGTTCCATTCCGGTCGTCATCTTCGCCGATTCGGACGGAGCGGTTCTAGGGACATGGGGACCGCGGCCGAAGCATATTCAGGAGCCGATGGTTGCGTTCAAGCAGGCGAACGCGGACCGCGAAGCGCCGGACTATCAGGATAACCTCGCGGCGGCCCGCCAGGAGATCATGAAGCGCTACGGCGAAGGACCGGGCTACCAGGCGCTCGTCATCAAGGAACTTCGCGAATTGCTGGAGTCGTTCTAAGCGATGGCGACGGTAACCTTCAAAGTCGAGACGTTTACGCTGGGGCCGCTGCAGACGAACGCTTATCTCTTGACGGTCAAAGACGCGGATTCCGATCGGGAACGAGGCATAATCATCGATCCGGGCATGAATCCGAAGCGGTTGCTTGACCGTATCGCGGATGTGCAGATCGAAGCCATTCTTCTGACGCATGCGCATTTCGACCATATGGGCGGCGTGGAGGACGTGCGCAAAGCGGCCGGCTGTCCGGTGTATATCCATGATCTGGAGGCGGACTGGCTCACGGATCCGCGCAAGAACGGATCGATGAGATGGCAGGACGTCACGCCTCCGCTATCCACGGATCCCGCCGAGCATGCGCTCGCCGAAGGCCAGAAGCTCGAGCTGATCGGGCATGTCTTCGCCGTTATGCATACGCCAGGCCATTCGCCCGGCAGCGTCAGCTTCGTGTGCGGGCAGCATCTGTTCTCGGGCGACGTGCTGTTCCGTCAATCCGTCGGGCGGACGGATCTCCCGGGAGGCCGGGAGCGCGATCTGTACGATTCAATCCGTCTGAAGCTGTACAAGCTGGATGGCGAAACGATCGTCTATCCCGGACACGGAGGAAGAACGACCATCGGGTTCGAGAAGGCGAACAATCCTTATACGGCATAAGAGAAGGAGCATTCTTGGACGGAGACGGACAGGGATGCTTCTCTAGTTTTTACGGAATAGGCAAAGAGAGCCGAATGATACGACGAAAAGGACGGTGCTTATACATGGCAAACGAGACGAAAGCTCCCGCTGCCGGAATGGAGCTTGGGGAGCAAACCGGCAGCCAGAAGCTGACGGCGGAGGAGAAGGAAGCGGAGAGCAAACGAATCGTTGCCGGGATCGCGGCACAGCTCGGTATTCCGCTGACGAAGGTGAAATCCGCCGTATCGCTTCTGGACGAAGGCAACACGATCCCGTTCATCGCCAGGTACCGCAAGGAAATGACCGGCGAGCTGGACGAGAACGAGCTGCGCTCCATTGAAGAGAAGCTGCAATATATGCGGAACCTGGAGGAACGCAAGCGCGAGGTCATCCGTCTGATCGACGAGCAGGGCAAGCTGACGGAGGAGCTGCGCGCGGGAATCGTCGGAGCCGTCAAGCTGCAAGAAGTCGAGGACCTGTACCGTCCTTACCGCCAGAAGCGGAAGACGCGGGCCAGCGTGGCCAAGGAGCGGGGGCTCGAGCCGCTTGCGAATTGGATTTGGGCTCAGCCGCGCCAAGGGGATCCGATAGCGGAAGCCGCCCGTTACATTAGCGAAGAGAAGGGCGTTCAGACGGCCGAGGAGGCGCTTCAAGGCGCGATGGACATTCTTGCGGAGCAGTTCGCCGATGATGCATCCATCCGCTCTTGGGTAAGGAAGTTTACGTTCGATCAGTCTCTGCTGCGAACGGAGGCTCGCAACGCGGAGGAAGAGTCCGTCTACGAGATGTATTACAGCTATCAAGAACCGATCCGCAAGCTGCCGCCGCACCGCATTCTGGCGATCAACCGCGGGGAGCGGGAAGACATATTGCGCGTATCGTTCGATACGCCCGTCGACCGCATTCATGAGCACATGAAACGCAAGCTGCTGCGCGGCGGAACGGCGGCTTCCATCCGGCAGGTGCTGGAGACGGTTATCGAGGATGCTTATAAGCGTCTGATCGCTCCCTCGATCGAACGCGAGGTAAGGGGCGAGCTGACGGAGAAAGCCGAAGAGCATGCCATTACGATCTTCTCGGAGAACCTGCGCAATCTGCTGCTGCAGCCGCCCGTGCGCGGTCACGTCGTTCTGGGCGTCGATCCCGCGTTCCGGACAGGCTGCAAGCTGGCGGTCATCGACGATACCGGCAAGCTTCTGGAGGTTGCGGTATCGTATCCGACGCCGCCGAACAACAAGGTGGCGGAGGCTGAGAAGCTGATAAACGGATTGATCGACAAATACAAAGTCGAGCTCATCGTCATCGGCAACGGAACGGCCTCCCGGGAGACGGAGCAGTTCATCGCTGCATTGATCGGCAAACGCAAGAGCGCCGGCGCGAAGGGCGGCGAGCTGAGATACATCATCGTTAACGAAGCGGGAGCGAGCGTCTACTCGGCCTCGAAGCTGGCGCAGGAGGAGTTCCCGTCCTTAGACGTCGCGGAACGAAGCGCCGTATCGATCGCCCGCAGGCTGCAGGATCCGCTCGCGGAGCTTGTGAAGATCGAGCCGAAGGCGATCGGCGTCGGCCAATATCAGCATGACGTCAGCCAGAAGCGGCTCGACGAATCGCTTGGCGGCGTCGTGGAATCGGCCGTCAACCATGTCGGCGTCGACGTGAACACGGCGTCCGCTTCGCTGCTCTCTTACGTGGCGGGCGTGAATGCGACCATCGCCAAAAATATCGTGAAATACCGCGAGGAGAACGGCCGCTTCGCGAAGCGCTCCCAGCTGCAGAAGGTGCCTCGTCTAGGGGCCAAATCCTACGAGCAGTGCATCGGATTCCTGCGCATTCCGGACGGCGGCAATCCGCTCGACAGAACGCCGATTCACCCGGAATCTTACGAGGTGGTCGATCGTCTGTTCAAGGAGCTCGGCATGAAGCTGGACGAGCTCGGCGCGGATAGCGCCAAGTCGAAGCTGTCCACAATCGATGCGTCGGCGCTTGCGGACAAGCTCGGCGTTGGCGTTCCGACCCTGCGCGACATCATCGACAGCCTGCTGAAGCCGGGCCGCGACCCGCGCGAGGAGCTGCCGCCTCCAATCTTCCATACCGACGTGCTGAACATCGAAGACTTGACTCCAGGCATGGAACTGCAGGGGACCGTTCGCAACGTCATCGACTTCGGGGCGTTCGTCGATATCGGCATCAAAAACGACGGACTCGTCCATATCTCGCAGATGAGCGACAAGTTCGTGAAGCACCCGATGGATGTCGTTTCGGTAGGCGATACGGTGACCGTATGGGTGCTCAGCGTCGATACCAAAAAAGGACGAGTTGGCTTAACGATGAGAAAACCGAATTAAAGATCTTCCTTTACGGAGGGAAAGCGAAAAGGCAGCCGGATCGGCTGTCTTTTTTGCACTGTTATAAATAAAGTATATTAGACAAAGTTAGTCGATTGACAAAAGCGAGTTCGAGGATTATACTGTGCTTAAATCAGTTGCAGTTAATGGGCAACGAAATAGAGAACCTTGGGAGGAATCATACGGATGACACAAAATACGCTGGCGGCAAAAGATGGAGTGGACGTTTCGTTTATCGGCATTGCAGAGGGCAGACGTTCGGTTCGAAAATATGACAGCAGCGCTGTCGTGACGGAGCAGGAAATTCGCGAGCTTCTGGAATTTGCGACGAAGGCGCCTTCTTCCTCCAACATGCAGCCTTGGCGCTTCCTGGTCGTGACGGACACGGAGCTGAAAGCCAAGCTGCTTCCGATCGCCTTCAATCAGCAGCAAGTCGTTGAAGCATCGGCAATCGTCATCGTGCTCGCGGATACCGAGATGTATACGTTGTCCGAACAGATATACGAGGCTGCGGCGGCAGCCGGTTATATGAGCGAAGAAGTGAAAAACAACATGATCGCGAACTCGACAAACATGTATTCTTCGCTTCCGGCAGAACGTTTGAAGGAAATCGTCGTGTTCGATACCGGCCTCGTTGCGATGCAGCTTATGTTGGCCGCAAGAACGAAAGGCTACGACACCGTACCAATGGGCGGCTACAACCGCGACCAACTGAAGGAACTGTTCGGCATCTCCGACCGTTATATCCCTACGCTCATGCTGCCAATTGGCAAAGCGGCGGCTCCGGGCCACCCGACTACGCGTCTGCCAATCGATCAAATTACGACCTTCAACAAGTTCTAATAAGCCTTGCTTTCAAAGCTAAAAACCCGGCTGCTCGCCCATAAGGGAGCGCCGGGTTTTCATTTGGCAGATCATATGGTCTGTTCATTACATCAGCGAACCGCTGCTTTGCTCCTTGGGTCCTTGCTTGGTGCGGTAGAAATACCAGCAATCGTTCAGGAGCTTGATCTGCCTGCGGTCCTTCTGTTGGAATGCGCGCATCAGTTGGTTGCACAGCCACTGCGGCATACGCATCTTCCTCCTCCCGGCCTAACCTGTTGTTCTACTACCATATGGCGGAGGGCGGATGTCCGTGCAGGTCCAACCGAATTAGCCTAGCTGTTCCTCTTCGTATTCCTCATACCACTGCTCGAGCTGCGCCTGAAGCGCCCGAATTTCCGTGAGCAGCGAGATGAGCGGATAGGATTTCTCTTGGATACCGGCGAAATCCCGTTCGAGGCCGTTAATGTATTCGAGGCCGCCGACGATCGACACCGCGGGATCGTGAATATCGACGTTGTCGCATTCCGCGAGCGCGTATGGCAGGGAAGGCACATTCTCCGCCGTTAACTTGTCGATCTCCTTGTGAAGCCTTAAATTCAGCGCGCTAAGCTGATAGGCGTGCGAAGCGGGCATTTCGACGAAGGATACGGTATCCTTCTCTTTCATTAATACATATCGCATGGTTGCCATATTGGTTGAAGCTCTCCCCTCGTTCCCTTATTCCTACTTGACAGTGTAGCTTATACAAGCGTTACAATTCAAGTAGTTGGGGAGGCTAACGGATATGGATAATCAAGCTTTGCAGCAATGGGTGGAGCGCGTCTCCATGGAGTCGTTCGGCAGGCCGTTTCTTCACGGGGCTACGTTTAATGCCCGGCTGAAAGCGACGGGAGGGCGTTACTTTATGCGTTCCCACGATATCGAGATCAGTCCCCATCAGCTTGCGGCGTTCGGCGAAGCGGAGACCGAAAAAATTATAAAGCACGAGCTTTGCCATTATCACCTTCATCTGATGAAGCGGGGCTATCGCCATAGGGATGCCGACTTCAAGCAGCTGCTGGCGCATGTCGGCGGATCGAGATATTGCAGCTCCTTACCGGAACGGGCGGATCGGAAGGCCATCGCTTACCGTTATAAGCTGATTTGCTCTTCGTGCGGCATGGAATATTTGCGAAAAAGAAAGGTTGATCCGGCGCGTTACGCGTGCGGACGCTGCAGGGGAAAGCTATTGATGAAGGTGCTTGACAACCCGAACACGCCGTGATAAATTATTAATTGTCACTGTCGATTTGCTTTCGTTCCCTGATAGCTCAGTTGGTAGAGCACTCGACTGTTAATCGAGTTGTCACAGGTTCGAGTCCTGTTCGGGGAGCCAATTCATGGAGAAGTACCCAAGTGGCTCAAGGGGACCCTCTGCTAAGGGGTTAGACTGCGTAAGTGGTGCGAGGGTTCGAATCCCTCCTTCTCCGCCACATTTTTTCTCGACTTATGGAACGAGGCCGAGCATCGGTCTTCTTTTTTTGACCGGATATCGGTCGACATGATAAGAGAAAAGATCTTGCATTTTTGTAGACAGGTTGATATAATCAATCTTGTCGCTAAAATGCGAATGAATGAATTGATTGAATTATGGCCCGTTGGTCAAGGGGTTAAGACACCTCCCTTTCACGGAGGTAACAGGGGTTCGAATCCCCTACGGGTCACCAACCATCCTTTCTGAAGCAGCTCTTATGAGTTCGTTTCCGTCATGAGAGCCATTAGCTCAGTTGGTAGAGCACCTGACTTTTAATCAGGGTGTCGAAGGTTCGAGTCCTTCATGGCTCACCAGTTTCTTCTTCCCTCGAAGTCGCTGGCATGAAGGGTCGGTAAGCAACATTTACAATGTGCGGTAGTGGTGGAATGGCAGACACGCTATCTTGAGGGGGTAGTGGGCGTACGCCCGTGGAGGTTCGAGTCCTCTCTACCGCACCATAATTTATAATGACAATAACTCTCGCAGCGATGCGGGAGTTTTTTTGCGTTCTTCAATTCCAAGCCTACAACGCGCGAACCTTAAAGGAACCTTAAAAAAGTGTGACGTTTTTGTCTCGCGTACGTATTAGAAGGCTATAACCCAGGTTAATCGGAAGGAGAGAACGAGTTTGAACTTTATGAATCAAGATCCACAGCCCAATCCGAGTCCGAACCCGAATCGCAAGCCGCCGGAATTGAAGCCGGGCACGGTCAAGAAGCTGGTCATTGGAATCGCGGCAGCCATCGTCCTTATTTATTTGGGATCGACATCGTTCTATACGGTGCAAGAGCAGGAACGGGCGGCCGTCATGACCTTCGGCAAATATTCGCACGAAACGACGTCGGGCCTTCACTTCAAGTGGCCTTCTCCGATCCAGCAAGTCATCGTCGTGCCCGCGGAGCTGACCCAGCATATTACGATCGGCTACCGCCAGAACGGGAACGATATTACGCCGGTTGAAGAAGAAGCGATAATGATTACGGGCGACGAGAATATTGTATCGGCGGATGCGGTCGTCACTTGGAAAATAAGCAATATTCAAAGCTACTTGTACAATATCAGCAACCCGGAGCAATTCCTTCGCAACGCGACCGGCGCTTCCATCCGCTCCGTCATCGGCTCTCAGAAGCTGGACTACGCGATTACGGACGGAAAAACCGAGATCCAGGACCAGGTTCGCGAACGACTGATCGAATTGCAGGCGAGGTATGACACGGGCATCCAGATCATCGATTTGAAGTTTCAGGATATCGAGCCGCCGGGAGGAGAAGTGGAGGACGCTTTCCGCGCGGTCACCAATGCGCGCGAAGAGAAGAATACGAAAATCAACAACGCCGCTAAATACGAGAACGACCGGATTCCGAAGGCAAGGGGCGAAGCCCAGGCGCTGCTCGAGCATGCGGAGGCAGAAAAAAAATCCCGGATCTTGAACGCCGAGGGCGACGTCGCCAAGTTTAACGCGATCTACGCCGAATACGCCAAAAATCCGGGCGTTACGGAAAGCCGCTTGATTCTCGAGACGCTGGAGAAAATATTGCCGGGCGCGAAAATCTTCATAACAAATTCCGGCAGCGATACGGTTAATTATTTGCCGCTGAACGAGCTGCTTAAAAATAATGCCTCGTCCGCATCCTCGAATGCTGACACAAGCCCGGCGCCACAGGGAGGGAATGAACAGCAATGAAAACAAAACACTGGATAACGATAGTCGCGGTCTTATTCGCGTTCATTCTATGCGCCGGCTCGATGTTCATCGTCAAGGAAGGCGAATACAAGGTGGTTCTCCGGTTTGGGGAAGCGATGCGGACGGTCAAGGAGCCCGGATTGAACTTCAAAATTCCTTTCATCGAGTCGACGACTATGCTGCCGAAATATCAAATGACGTTCGAAAGCAACCCTGGTCAAATCATGACAAAGGACAAAAAGCCGATTCTCGTCGATAATTACACGATTTGGCGCATCTCCGACCCGGAGAAGTTTTTCCGCAATCTGAACACGGTTAGCGGAGGCGTGCAGCGGATTGACGAGGCTGTCTACAATTCCGTCAGAAGAAAGCTGTCGGAAGTCGATTACGACGTTATAATCAGCGAAAATTCGGCTCGCGGTAACATTAACGACGAAATTACGGAAGACGTGTCTCTGGCTCTGCAGCGGGGCGATTACGGCATCGATATCGTGGACGTTCGCATCAAGCGGACCGACTTGCCCGAGAGCAACAAACAAAGCGTGTACAACCGGATGATCTCGGATCGCCAATCGATAGCCGCCCGTTATTTGTCAGAGGGCGACGAGGAATCGCGGAAAATTACGTCCAAGGCGGATCGTACCGCAACGGAGCTCCTTGCCCAGGCGGAAGCCGACGCGAAGAAGATCATTGCCGAAGGCGAGCAGGAAGCCGCTCAGATCTATAACAACGCATACGGCAAAGATCCGGCCTTCTACAAACTGTACCGCACGCTTGAAAGTTATGTCATAACGCTGAAGAACGAGCCGGTCATCATGATGCCGATCGAATCGCCGTATGCTCAAATACTAATAGGCGAATAGGCAGGCGGTCCGCTCGCAACTCTTCCCTGGCCTCGAGCGTTCTATAAAGGCGGTTGAACCCAAAGAGGTTGACACTTCCCTTACGTAAGAATGTATGGTACGGGGGAGAGGAGCTGAGCAGAGGTTGAAAATAAAAGAGGTATGCAGGCGATCGGGATTAACGGAGCGGACGATTCGGTATTACGTGGAGGAAGGCTTGATTGCGCCCGTAACGACGGCTCGAAACGGCAGAGATTACAGGGAGTACTCGGAGCATGACGTCGAGGCGCTGAACACCATTGCCGGACTCCGAAAGCTGTTTTTCACCATCGACGAAATCAAAGATATGCAGAAGCATCCCGAGCGAATCGGCGAGGTGTTGGGGGCCTACAAGCTGAAGATGGCTGCCGACGTCAAAGCGAAAGCGGCAATCGTGGAAGCGTTAGACGGATTGGAATTGCGGGAGCTTCGAGATATTGGCATGATTGCGGCAAAGCTTCGTGCGTTATCGGATAAGCTGGAGCTGCCGCCGCGCGACGTCAATCCAAACTTCGGGAAGTTCGAAGCGGGCACGAAGGCGGACAGGGAGAGGGAATACGAATTATTCCTCGTGAGGCAGGCCAAGCAATTCAAGCGGGGCAAAATAATGGTGACCGCTATTGCTTCCCTGAACGTTCTGATCTCGCTCTTCTCGTTAATCGCGAGCGGAGATTTCATTTCGTTTATTATTCAGACCGTTTTGTCGATCTGTTTGTTTCTCGGCGTATCGTGGGTTAGATATTTTTTCGCCGTGGGGGCTGCGTTTACCGCGTTTATCTCGATTCAGATACTGGTTCTGGGACTGATGGAACCGCTGATCGCCATCATTGGGCTGGTACAGTTGATTTATTCCGTCGCCATATGCGTGCTGCTCTTCCGCAGTGAAGCGATTAGCGAGTTTCTGTACAGTCAGAAGAACGGATAAAGTCTCGGACAGCATTCGACATGATGAAATGGATGGAAAGGTCTTTGCGCGCCGCGTATGGAATACATTATGTCTGAGTCTTTTCTTCCAATTCGGTATTGTTCCACTTCGTTCCAATAACTTAAGGGGGTGTATGGGATGGACTGGTGGTTAATTTGGCTCATCGTTGCAGGGGTTTTATTCGTGGTCGAGATGCTGACGCTAACCTTCTATCTCCTGTGGCTTGGAATCGGGGCGCTTGCGGCGGCGCTTGTCGATGTGATTTTCCCAGGCGCCGTATTGCTTGAAGTAATTGTAGGCTGTATCGTTGCGCTGCTGCTCACCATATTTACGAAGCCATTAACGCGGCGGATCCAGACGGGCCGAGGCTTCAAGGACGCGGTGGACGATTTGATCGGCATGCGCGGTACGGTGATCGAAGACATAAGCCCGGAGGCGCCAGGCATCGTGAAGGTCGGTGGAGATACGTGGAGCGCAACCTCGACCGAACCGATTGGGAAAGGCGAAAGCGTTATCGTTGTAAGCAGAGGCAGTGCATTTCTAGAAGTTAACAAATGGGGAGGTTGATGGTATGGAGACGGGTATGATTATAACCGTTGTCATTGTCGTATTAGCTGTTGTGTTTATATCGATGTCGGTAAAAATTATTCCGCAGCAAAGGGTAGGCGTCGTCGAACGGCTTGGTAAATTCAGCCGGCTGCTGACGCCGGGGATTAACATCCTCATTCCGGTCATTGACCATGTGAGAACGTATCACGATCTGCGCATTCAGCAGGCGAACGTGCCGCCGCAAACCGTTATTACGAAAGATAACGTGCAGGTAAAGATCGATACGATCATTTTCTATCAGGTAACCGGGCCCGAGCAAGCGACCTACGGTATCTCCGACTACGTCTATGGGGTACGCAACATCAGCACCGCGACGATGAGGCAGATCATTGGCAAGATGGAGCTGGACGAAACCTTGTCCGGACGCGAAAAAATATCGACGGATATCCGGATTGCGCTTGACGAGGCGACCGAAAAGTGGGGCGTACGCATCGAACGCGTCGAGGTTATCGACATTCAGCCTCCTACGGACATCCAGGACGCGATGGATAAGCAGATGAAAGCGGAGCGCAGCAAGCGTGCGATGGTGCTCGAGGCGGAAGCCGCAAAGCAGGATATGATTCTCCGCGCGGAAGGCGACAAGCAAAGCAAAATTTTGAAGGCCGAGGGCGAGAAGGAAGCGCGCATCCGCGCCGCGGAAGGTCAACGCCAGGCTCAGGAGCTGGAAGCGCTCGGCGAAGCGAAAGCAATTCAGTCGATCGCGGAAGCGGAGAAGAACAGAATCGAGCTGCTCCGCGCCGCCGGATTGGATGAACATGTGCTTACTTACCGCTCGCTTGAAGCGCTCACGGATATCGCGAATGGCCCTGCCAACAAGGTGTTTATCCCAACGCGGGCGATCGAGACGCTTGGCAGCATCGGCGCGATCGGCGATATGCTGAAGGAGAAAAAATAACGCGAAGCAAAAAAGCTTCCACCGCGATTTGCGGAGGAAGCTTTTTTTGCATGACATTGCGGGCGGAATAACTGAATGATGCGGGATAAGACGACCACAATATGCTATTAACCTATGGATAAACGTACTTACGTTCATAGACTTGGTTCATAGAGTATATAGAGGTGAATCCATTGGCCAAAAATTATGCAAGCCGCAATATTAGGGGAAAGCTGCGCGTCTGCGATTACATGCGGGCAGATAGTAAGCTGCGCGAATATGTGCCTAGGACGGTTGCCTTCAACAGGGCGAATCTCGAGATGATGACCGATCGTTATTCGGCCGTGTACGTGAAGCCGGATGTGGGCTCGCAGGGTATTGGGGTCTGCAGGGTTCGGAAGACGGAAGCGGGTTACGAGTTGAAGACGGTTGAAGGCAAAAAGCAATGGAAGGCCGCTTACGAAACGATTGAAGCGTTATATAACCGGATCGTCAAGCTGAGGCGAAGCAAGCTGATCGTTCAACAAGGGATCGGACTCGACCGTGTCAAAGGCAGGCCGTACGATATCCGGGCTATGGTACAACGCAAACCGGGAAAATCGTGGGAATGCACCGGCTATATGGTGAAAGTGGGCGGCGCGAACAAGATCGTCACGAATTATTATCAGGGAGGAGCCATCTACACGCTTCGGAGGCTGGAGAAAGAACGCGGGCTTTCTTCGGGCGAAGGGAAGGCCAGGAAGCGTATGATGACTGAGGTCGCGCTCCGGATCGCCAGTACATTAAGCGCGAGGCGATCCGGCATGCACGAGATGGGTATTGATTTTGCGTTCGATGGAGCGGGCAGGCTGTGGGTGCTCGAAGTGAACTCGAACCACCCCCAGTTCCACCCCCTGAAGCAGCTTGCGCCGAAGATGTATTACAAAATGCAGGAGTTCGCCGAATCGTATGGCCGATACAGCGCGAAGTAACCAAGGCAGACCGGACGATAGGGTACCGGTCTGTTTTTTGGGCTTGAAAAACTAATGGTATTAGTTTAAACTAAAACTAACGATATTAGTTTTATGGAGGGCGTGATGTTATGAGAATGGTTCAGGAGAGTAAGGTTACCCAGCTAACGTATTTGCCTGTTATGTTCCCGGTTAATTGCTATTTGGTGGAGGAAGACGAAGGCTTGACCTTGGTGGATGCCGCGCTGCCTAACAATGTTGGGGCGATTCTGGCGGCAGCAGAAAGGATTGGCAAGACGATCACCCGAATCGTGCTTACGCATGCGCATGGCGACCATGTCGGCGCGTTGGACGGATTAAAAGAGCGGCTGCCGGAAGCCAAGGTGTATATTTCCGAGAGAGACGCGAAGCTGCTGCGCGGCGATGCATCGCTCGAAGAAGGAGAAGGCACTGCTCCGATTCGCGGCGGTATACCGAAGGGGATTCTGACAAAGCCTGACGTTCTGCTTCGGGAGAATGACCGGATCGGCTCCTTATCGGCGATAGCCGTTCCCGGACATACGCCCGGTTCGATGGCTTTCCGGGATGAGCGGTCCGGCATTGTTATCGCGGGAGATGCGTTTCAGACACGCGGCGGCGTAGCCGTAGCCGGCCATATGAAGCTAACCTTCCCGTTTCCGGCGATGGCGACGTGGAACGCGGCGGCCAGCCTCGAGAGCGCGAGGAAGCTTGCGGCCCTGAAGCCGTCGGTATTGGCGATCGGACACGGCAATATGCTGAGCTCGCCGGTTCAAGCGATGGAGCATGCGATAAGGGCCGCAGAAGCGAATTTGAAGAAGAAAGGTTTGATTCGGCATGTCACCTAGAGCAGGTCTAGACCTCCATACCATCGTAAGGCAAGCCGCGGAGATGGCGGATACCGAAGGGGTAGAAGCGGTGACGCTCGCTTCTCTTGCCCAGAAGCTGGGGGTGCGCTCTCCGTCTCTATACAACCATGTGAACGGATTGCCGGCGCTTCGGTCTCATCTCGCGGTGCACGGATTGACTCTATTGGATGAAGCGTTGGAACGCGGGGAGAGCGGGAAGGAGGGCGAGGACGCTATTATCGGGGTAGCGAATGCTTATTTGAGCTTTGCCAGGCAGCACCCGGGACTCTACATCTTAACCCTGCAGTCGCCTGCGGTGGAGAATGAGGAGCAGGTCCGTCTGGGTGAGCGGCTTGTTGCCCGCCTGCTGCATGTTCTGAAGCCCTTCGGATTGACGGAAGAAGAGGGTATCCATGCCGTCAGAGGTTTAAGAAGCTTGCTTCATGGCTTCGCTGCTCTCGAGTATCAAGGCGGCTTCGGAATGCCGATCGATAGTCATGCAAGCCTGATGTACGTGCTGCATCGATTGCTGGATGGATTGCGCGGATCAAACCGCTAAGAAGTGGTACTGTACAAAACCAATTCGCTGTAGTAATATCCAATCGAATGAATCGGGAAGAGAAACCGTTCTAACATCCTAGCGAAGAAGGTATCGATCATCTTATGGCACGCGTGACGAAATCAAATGCTCATCTCGTGAAATTCGGTATGCCCATGACGGCGAGGGTGTGGCGAAACGCGCGCATCGATCTTTGGGCAACTTGCTTGTTCGGTTTATTTAACGTCGTCATGAACCAATTTTATGTGGCGTTTGCCATTCAACAGGGAGCCAGCCACCTGCAGGTAGGTCTGCTGACCGCTGCTCCGGCGGTCGGATTGATCTTCTCCCCGTTATGGGCCGCATGGATTGAGAAGTCCTCCAATCCGAAGCCTTTTATGATTATTCCTAACGCGCTCGGCAGGCTGTTGCTGCTGTTCCCCGCCTTTTTTCCCGATCCGGCCGTTTATGTGGTCACCGCATTGGCGTTCCAGATGCTGATGGGGATTCAAGCGCCGGCCTATGCTTCGCTCGTATCCCGTATGTATCCAACGGATATAAGAGGCCGGCTGATGGGGTATGTGCGGGTAGCGATGGGGATTCTGATGATCCCGCTCGCTTACGCCGTTGGCAGCTGGTCGGAGGCGTTTGGTCCGTCGGGACCGTTAATCGCCGCTTCGATCGCCGGTTTTCTATCCATCGGACTATTTAATACGTTAAAGCTGTCCAAAAAGGTGGAACGCACCTCGCTCCCCGTAAAGGAAGCTGACTCCGAACCGGCGCAGAGGAAACGGAAGTTCGCGTTCAAGGAGCAGCTGGAGCTCGTCTCCTCGAACAAGATTTTGGCCGTTTTTCTGGCGGCCACTACATTCGCCGGCTTTGGCAACATGCTGGCAAGCCCGTTATATCAGATCATACAGGTTGACGTCCTGGAGCTGTCCAACATCCAGATCGGCCTTGCAAGGGTGGCTTATTTTACGGCCTTGCTGCTTACGTTCTGGGTTGCGGGCCGAATGATCGACCGTTATCCAATTAAATATGTGCTGATGGTCGGCATTGGCGCTTATGCGGTCGTTCCGATGTTATACGGCATCTGGGGGACTTATCCGGCGGTCATTCTAGGAAACGCGATACAAGGCATAGGCGAGGCGATATGGGATATCGGCATCCTGTCATTTATATTCCGGCTTGTGCCGGGCCGGGAAGCGATGGTTTTCGGCATTCATCTGATGCTGTTCGGGGTGCGGGGCACGCTCGGTCCGCTATTGGGATCTACGCTTACGTCCGAGGTTTCGATCAGCTCTCTTCTAATAGCCGCGTCTATCTGCGGGTGGATCGGCACCGCGTTGTTCGTGTTCGGCAATCGGGGCAAAGAAACGCGGCTAGCTCCAAGTTAACCAAAGCAAAAAAACGCCCTCCTCTGCACCTTATGGCGCAACGGGAGGGCGTTTTTTTTTTTTAATAGAGGGAAATCGTAAGGGTGTCTCTTTCGTAATAAGAATGAAGCGTAGCTTCGCTGCCGATTATTTCGACGCTGATTAAGGAAGCGATACACTTTTTCAGAGCGTTTTTGCCCGTGGTGAGCTTACGGTTCAGCACCGTTGTCAGCTTATCTATCGCTTGCTTGTTTGTATCGGTTAAGTAAACGGGAATTGTTTTATTCTGAAAGATTAGCATTGTTTTCATTATGAAAACCTCCATCCTGCGAAGGATTAATTTTCTAACCCCATTTTAACGCATAAATATTAAATAAGTCTTAAAAAAAATTGAGCATTAGGTTACAAAGTTGTCATCATTTCATGTCGGCGCCTATATGTAACGTCTGTTAGTTGTAATTAGTATACTCAATAAGGAACAATTTGCAAGGGTATGAGGATTATGCACATGGAGCACCCTGTAAGAGTGGCGGGACGATGGGAGAAAGGGAAATAGCAAAATCGCATAAAAAGAAGCTAATAATACAGCTGTTTTCGTTAGATAGCGGTCGATATAATGGAACAGGAAGAGCAAAATTATACATTTATGATCAACCGATACGAAGGAGTGAAGCGGCAATGAAAAGAATGAGCATTGGTTTGCAAATGTACACGCTTCGTGACGCGACAGCGCAAGATTTCGAAGGTACGCTGCGCCAAGTCGCCGCGTTGGGCTACGAAGGCGTCGAATTCGCGGGTTACGGCGACATTCCGGCAGAGCGCATGCGCGATTTGCTTCAGGAGCTGGGGCTTAAAGCGATCGGAAGCCACATTGGACTTCACCTGCTGGAGAATAATCTCGACAATGAAATCGCTTACCTGAAAACAATCGGAGCAAAATACGCGATCTGCCCATGGCTGCCGGTTGAAGCGCGCGACACGGAGGCTTGGCGTACCCATCTCGTCAATTTCGAGAAGTACGGCGCTCGTTTTGCCGAAGAGGGCATCGTGTTCTGCTACCATAATCACGATTTTGAATTCGAAGTGGAGATTGACGGCCAAATCGTATTCGATGCGCTTTACGAACGGATTACTCCGGAAAAGCTGCAAGTGGAAATGGATATCGGTTGGGTTCAATATTCGGGCGTTGATCCGCTTGCCTACATTCGTAAATATGCAGGAAGATTGCCGCTTCTTCACCTGAAGGATTACCGTGGCGGAGAAAAAGGCAAGCAAATCGATACGGTTGAGCTGGGAAGAGGCGATCTGCCTCTGAACGCGATCATCGAAACGGCTTCCGAAGCTTCCGTCGAATGGCTGATCGTTGAGCAGGACACCTGCGCGAATCCGCCGCTCGAGTCGGTTGCGACGAGCATGGAATGGGTAAAAGCAAACTATTTGAACAAATTTTAATAAAGCGGGGGAACTATTCAAATGTCTAAAGTACGCGTAGCAGTAATCGGATGCGGATCCATCTCGAAATATCGCCATATCCCGGAATATGCGGCACATCCAAACGTTGAGCTGGTCGCATTCGTCGACCCGGTTATCGAGCGCGCTCAGCATTATGCCGATCAATTCGGCGCCAAAGCGTTCGCCGATTACGAAACCATGCTGGCCGAAGTGAAGCCGGACGCGGTAAGCGTATGTACGCCTAACGCCCTGCATGCTTCGATGTCCATTGCCGCTGCCAAAGCCGGCGCGCATGTTCTTGTAGAGAAGCCGATGGCCGTGACCGACGCGGAAGCGGAAGCTATGATTCAAGCCGCGAGCGACAACGGCGTACGCCTCATGGTTGGACATAACCAACGCCTGATGCCGCCGCATGTCAAAGCAAAACAAATTCTTGAGTCGGGCGTACTTGGCAAAGTATTGACGTTCCGTACATCCTTCGGCCATCCAGGTCCGGACGCATGGAGCATTGACGGAGCAAGCAGCTGGTTCTTCCGCAAGGAAGAAGCGCTTATGGGCGCGATGGGCGACCTCGGCGTACATAAATCCGACTTGATCCGTTGGATGCTGAACGACGAAGTAGCAGAGATCGGCGCGTTTGTAGGCACGCTGCACAAAGAAGGAACGCAAGTGGACGATAACGCGTCCTGCATTCTTCGCATGAAGGGCGGCGCGATCGGAACGCTTGTCGCTAGCTGGACTTACTATAAAGGCGAAGACAACAGCACAATCCTCTGGTGTGAGAACGGCGTAATGAAGATCGGCACGCATCCTGACGATCAAGTTATCGTCGAGCTTCGCAACGGCACGGTTGAGAAACATAAAGTAGGAGCCATCTCGACTAACGAGAAGCAAGAGTCGAGCGGCGTAGTCGACGCCTTCCTGGACAGCATCCTGAACGACAAGACGCCGGCGATCTCCGGCGAAGAAGGACGCGCTTCCTTGAAGGTTATCCTTTGCGCGTTCGAATCGCAAGAAACCGGTAAGTTCGTAACTGTTAACGGCTAATTAATACTTCGAGCAACAGCCTTCCGGCCCATGGAGAACCATGGGTTCGGGAGGCTGTTTTTGCTTTCTATTTCTCTTAAAAGACGGGTGATAGGCGGATGAGTAGATTCTCATAATGCAGCAATGGCGCAACTTTGGGGCTGATTCCGATGGAATTGGAAAGTTTTGCGTCATGAAACGAGCATACCCCCATGCTAAGATTAGTGGCGTCGGGAGAGACCGAACAATAAATCCTAGCTTAGGGGGAAACGAATAATGAAATTGCAACCATTGCGCATTGGCGTAGCAAGCATAATTGCGGCAACAATGATCGGCACGGGCCTCGCAGCTCCGAAGGCGGATGCGGCGTCTGAAATCCGCATTATTACGAATACCCAGTACTTGAATTACACAACGCTGAATCAGATCGCTCAAAAATATGGCATCGACCTTAGCAAGCTCAACTTCAACTTTAACGGCATAACGATTAACTGGCCGACGCCTGCGCCAACGGCGAAGCCGACAGTAACGCCGGCACCGACGGCGAAGCCGACAGTAACGCCGGCACCGACGGCGAAGCCGACAGCAACGCCGGCACCGACGGCAAAGCCGACAGCGACACCAGCTCCAACGGCGAAGCCGACAGCGACGCCGGCGCCAACGACGACTGCTCCGGCAGCGTCGACAATCCAGCAGCAAGTCGTAACGCTGGTTAACCAAGAGCGCGCCAAGCTTGGACTTCCTGCCTTGCAAATGGACACGCTGCTTAACAAAGTTGCAACGGAAAAAGCAAGAGATATGGACGTAAACAATTACTTCAGCCATACTTCTCCAACGTACGGTTCGCCGTTCGATATGATGAAATCCTTTGGTGTGAAATACTCTTACGCAGGCGAGAACATTGCATCCGGTCAACCGACAGCGGCACGCGTCATGTCCGACTGGATGAACAGCCCGGGTCACCGCGCGAATATCGTTAGCCCGAACTTCACGAAAATCGGAGTCGGCTACGTGAACGGCGAATGGGTTCAAATGTTTATCGGCTAATAAGAAGGCATTGCACCAAGCAGAACGTTAAGCGCTAAGCTTGACGTTCTGCCATCTTTATTTCATCCAGGAGGTAGTTGGTTTTGAGAAAGTCAATCCTTGCGAGCGCGGCGATCGCCATTACCGTTGCGTTAGCGGCAGGTACAGGAACAGCACATGCGGCAACAAAAATACATACGGTGTCCGCTTCAGATACGTTTTGGAAGTTGTCACGGCAGTATAAGGTTTCTCTTCAATCGATTTTAGACGCGAATAAGGGCGTAAATCCGCAAAATCTTCGAATCGGCACAAGGCTGACCATCCCGGTCCGCGATGAAGCTGCCGAATCGAAGCAAGAAGCAGTAGTAACGATGAAAGCGGCATCAGCCGAATCGGAAACGATGTTGGTTCAAGGGCCGGGCGGATACGACTATAGCTTCACGAAGCAGATCAATCTTCAAGCGACGGCTTATTCTGCGGACCCATCGGAGAATGGCGGCTGGGGGGCTGTCGATTATTTCGGCAACAAGCTGAAGATTGGTACGGTAGCCGTCGATCCGAACGTCATCCCCCTTGGCACCAAGCTATACATCACTGGTTATGACTACATCGGATTGCCCAAGATCGGCATTATTGCTACCGCCTCGGATACGGGAGGCGCAATAAAAGGGAACCGAGTGGACATATTCGTACCGGGAAGCAGGCAGCAGGCGCTTAGCTTCGGTATCCAAAACGTTAAAGCTTATATTTTGAAATAAAGGAACGCCGCGCCAGCCTGCTAGCGGTAGGGTTCCTTCCCGAGTAGCTCGGGCAGCGTGACCAAGTCGTAGCCATTGCTTTGCAGCTGCTCAATTAATAGCGGCAGGGCTTGTATCGTCCCGGATAGATCTTGCCCTTCTCCCCCGCCGGCATGCTGCAGAACAATCGAGCCCGGCTGAAGAGTCCTCTTTATATTGGCCAGAACCCGCGCGCTGCTCGGGTTTTTCTTCCAATCCTCCGAATCGACATCCCAATTGACGATGGTAAAACCATTTTCTTTTCCCCACGATACTTGCTTGGAAAGCAAATCCCCGTACGGCGGTCTGATTAAGGTAGGCGACACGCCGATGATTTTTTGGATAATGCCGTCCGTTTTCCATATTTGCTGTTCGAATTGATACATGCTTAGCGTGGAGAACACAGCGTGATTAAAGGAATGATTGCCAATAATATGGCCTTCCCGCATCATTCTGGCAACAAGATCAGGATGCTTGGCAGCCCGGTCTCCCACGACAAAAAAGGTGGCGCAAACCTCGTATTGAGCCAGAACATCCAGAATGGCAGGCGTGTATCTCGGATCCGGAGCATCGTCGAAGGTGAGCGCCACTTTCTTTTGATCACGGGCGCCGTTTGTCATAAAGACGCTTGGGAATTTCCGTTTCAACGTATCCCAGGACATCACAGCCGATTGACGCCGTGCGGTACGCCGAACCGGACGTTTTTTTGTTTTGCGCTCACGCACAGCTTTCGGGCGCGATTGTTTTTTGGATGCAGCCGCCCGCTTAATCGTTTTGTTCTTAGGGGCCTGTTTGGCCGCTGGATTGACGACGGATGTCGGCGAGCTAGGACTGCCGAAGGCGTGAGGAGAGAAGCAGGTAAGGCACAGCGCGAGCAACAGGATCGTTTGTAAACAGGTTTTGGCGTGGTTCCGCATATCGCTTCATCCATTCCGCTTAAGTGTTGTACGCATTAGTGTGCCGCCTGCACGGAGGTTCATACATATTTCCGAGGAAATGACGGTAAGAAAAGCCCGACAGCGTCAATTGCTGTCGGGCTTGAAGAATGGGGATTATTTCATTTTGAATACTTGAATCGTACGTTGAAGCTGGGTTGCCATTGTAAGCATGCGCTCCGTTTCTTGTACGACCGCTTGCACGGAGGCGATCTGTTCGTTCATCGAAGCGGATACCTGCTCGGTGCCGGCAGCAGACTGCTGCGTAATGGCGGATATATTCTGAATCGCTGCAGAAATTTTTTGCGCGCTTTCAAGCATAGCGTCGCTTTCTTGCGAAAACGTATAAATTTGCTCCGAAATAAACGAGACGCTTTGTTCGATTTCTTTGAACACGTGCTCCGATTGGCGAATATGCTCGGTTTGAAGCTTGACGACTTCTTCGTTCACCTTCATATTGCTGATGACTTCTTGAATGCCTTCATCAATGCTCTTCACTAGATGGAATACTTGCTTCGTTGAGGTCGTCGATTCCTCCGCCAGCTTCCGCACTTCCTGCGCGACGACCGCGAAGCCCCTGCCATGCTCCCCGGCTCTTGCCGCTTCGATCGACGCGTTAAGCGACAGCAGGTTCGTCTGCTCCGCGATATCGGAGATCGTGGTCGTGATGGCGGAGATACCTTGCGCCTTGCGCGCCAAATCCTCAATTGTAGCGGCAACTTGGGAGGTCGCCTCCACGTTTCTCTGCATGCCTTCGGCCTGCACTTCCAGCGCTTCCCGGCCTTTGTCGACGAGCGCTATCGTCTGCTTCGACTTATCGTTCATTTCCTTGGTGGAATGGGCATAAGCCTCGACCTTCTTCTCGATCTCCGTGATCGATTCGCTCATATTCATAACGTCTTCCGAAATTTCGTTGGAGCCTGTAGCGAGCTCGTTTGCCGACGCTGCTACTTGCTGCATAGCCGTCTGAATGTTGTTGTTCTTATCGAATATGCTTCGGCTGGTGTCTGCGACATGCTTGATGATGTTGGATGTTTCCGTCAAGATTTCGCGAAGCTTGTCCACCATGCTGTTGAACGAGTGGCCGAGCTCTCCTGCGCTGGAGCTGGAGGATGTGTCGATTTTTTGCGTGAAGTCTCCTTTGGCGATGCGATAGGCTGCTCCCGATATTTCGTTGAAGGACTGCGTTATGGAACGTTCGATGAAGGAAACCGCGGGATACGCCGCGATGGCGAGAACCACGGCTCCGATAAGAACGGCGAGCACTTTGCCGCCGAGTATTGCTGTCATTAAGAGGGTAACAATGGCAAATAGCGCTAAAAGCAAATAAGTCGTAACCAATAATTTATTGCGTACCGACTGCGAATAGTACCATTGAATCATTATGTAAGCGCTCCTTTTATTAGAATAACCATATTATAACACCGATGCCGAAACCGGTCTATAATTGTCGAACCATAAAATAGCAGAATCGACAGGACTAAAGGCTTATTCGAATAGGTCTCAAAACGCAATAATAAATTCGGAAAATACCAATAATTTTTTCGGTGAACATTGAGATAGCGGATGCTACCATAATAGACAATTAACAGCATAAAAAAAGACGATATTTGTCGGAACAATCGATCGATTGTCGAAAAAACGAGGAGGAATCGAAAGATGGATTTTAATTCGGTATCGCTGGCCAGGCAAGTGGATTTTGTATTCAGGCAGTTGGAGGGCGAATTGAAGGATGCGACCGCAGGCACGGTGCTGATTCATATCCGCAACAATTCGGTTGGGAAGTTCGGCCTCAGGCATCATCCGATCGAGACGAAGGACGGCATGATCGAAGTCAGCGGAAAGGGGCTGACGCAGTCGCAAGTGCAAGCCTTCCGTCAGATGGCGATTGAAGCCCTTAAGTACAGAAAGGATTGGACGCACGGTGAAATCCTGTACGACTTTTCCGTCAAACCGAGCACAAACTCCTGGTCGGCCAGCGTTCTGTACGAGTCGAATTACAACATGGCCACATGGAATAGCCGTTATGTACCGAATGCCAAACCCCAGCAGTTACTGCGGGAATTTTCATAGTCATATTGGAAGATCTTGAACTGAAACCGGCCGCTCATGCCATAGAGAGCGGCCGGTTTTCTTTATAGCGGTTCATTCTTTTACCCGGATGCTAGATTTTACTATTCCACAAAGAGGCAGCTTCTCTTCATTCGGCTTCTCATCTTGTCGAAATAATGTAAGCGAAGACTAATTTGTATTCGTAACTAACGCGAAAATCTTGTCGGATTATAGCCAGTAAGACCCAAAAAAGGAATTGTAAACGATTGTGGTGCATGGTGCATCATACTATAATTAGGAATAATTCTTAGTACTTTACTCCTTCATTGCGTGCGCTTATGGGTGAATTTACTTGCAAAGTGGTGACGAACATGAAAGCCCAGCTTGCCAATAATCAATCATGGAATCGATGGATCCTAACGGCCTTCTGGTTGTTAATATCCATGATTCTCTTATTCTCCCAAGTTGTATATTTACTGAGGCAATCGGGAGACGGCTTGTTCGGAAGCAGCTTCGAGCTGTCTCCTTCCGTGATGCCGGTAGCTATTCCTTCTCTTCTAACTCTCATAGTCGCGGAATGCTTGATCCGGATGATGAGGCGGTACTTTGAACATTTGCTTATCGTCATCGGCTTCGCTTTTGCATTGTTGATCATGCTGACATACAGCGAGCAAGAGACCGGCATGTATATTACGCTCGGCATCCCGATTATCATTTCCTATTGTTATTTCGACCGGGGGCTCCTGCAGTTTACAACCTTCTTCACATCCGGCGCTTTTTTTGTTGCCGTGCAATGCTTTCCTTCGCTAAAGCAGCAAATCCATTTCGTTGATATCATCATTATTTTCGCCTTTACGATCGGGATGACGATGATCGGATATGCGGTCATCTCCAGAGGCGAAGAGCTCCAGCGTTCGCTCGAAAGGGCGATCTTGTCCGAGCTTGAAGCGTTCGCCGACTCCGTCGCGGTTGAGAACGACGCCAAAATCGATCACTTGACCGGACTATATAACCACATAACTTATCAAGAGTACGCGTCATTGCTGACGGAGCAGCATGAATGGTATGGCATGAAGCTGCTGCTTGCCGTGATCGATATCGATAACTTCAAATACGTGAACGATACGTACGGGCATCACGTTGGCGATATCGTCCTGATGAAAACGGCAGCGCTCCTTAAACATTCGATCTCGCACGAGGATATCGCCGCCCGTTACGGCGGAGAAGAATTTGTCGTGCTGCTGACGGGCAAAAGCTTGGAGGAAGCCGTGGCTTTGTTGGACCTTGTTCGTATGCGGCTTGAGGAAGCCTCCTTCCCCGAATTAGGAGAACATCATGTGACGATGAGCGTGGGTCTAGCGGAATATCGATCCGGCATGGATAAGGACAAGCTGTTCAAGCAAGCAGACGCTTATCTCTATGAAGCGAAGCGGTCCGGCAAAAACAGGATCGTCAGCCGGCATGGAGAGGAGGCAGCCAGTTATGCGTAGCTTGTTTCGGAAGCCCATGCACATGTCGTTATGGAATCATCGGATTCGGATGACCTACTGGTGCCTTACCGTCATTCTCATCTTGTCCATGCTCGTGCTCCTGCCGTTCGTGAAGCAATATTACCCGGACTATTTAGATACTTATATGAAGAATCAGATCTATTGGCAGTTCGGCTTCTTAATCAGCATGATGGTAATAGGTGAATGGCTGTATAAGAAAATAACGGTCATTCAGGATTACCTCGTGATAACGATTGGTGCAGGCTTCTCGACCGTCGTTTTGTTTTTTAATTACTCGGAATCATTCGGTCTGCTGATTGCTCTTATCCTGCCAATCGTGGCGTCCATCCTTCATTTCAATTATGCGAAGGTGCTGTATGCGAGTCTAGTGACGCTCGTGCCATTCGTCACCATTATGCCTTTTGATCATTATGAGCTTCTGGAGATGCCGATAAGAACTACAATGATCGGCGTGTGCATCATCGTATGCGCGACTGTGGCAACGCTTGGTATCGTAAACCGGGGGCTCAAGCTCATCGCCGATGAGAAAGAAGCGCTCGTGAACGAAAGGAATCACCGGCTTCAGCAGCTGGCGATTCAAGAAGCTTATTGCAAAGATTCTTTAACGGGACTGGACAATCACAAGAGGTTTCAGGAGCGCCTGCGATGCGTGCTCGACGACGAACAGGCAGCGCCGATCCATTTGGCCGTCATCGATATCGACAATTTCAAGTCCATTAACGACACGTTTGGCCATTCGAATGGCGATTTGGTGCTGCGGAGGGTAGGCGCGCTGTTGAAGGCGCACGAAAGCAAATGCGTCCACCCTTCGAGATACGGAGGAGAAGAGTTCACGATTATTTTCAAGGGCTTAGCCTTCCAGGCAGTTGCCGACGCGCTTGAAGACGTGAGGTCCCAAACGGAACGCTTGCTATTCCCTGAGCTTGACGGGAGAACGATTACCGTCAGCATTGGCTGTCATGCGGCCGAGGATGAGAAGGATGCCAGCACGCTGTTCCGGATTGCCGACACCGCGCTGTACCAAGCGAAACGAAACGGCAAAAACCGGGTCCAATATTCCGATTTCTTCAAGAAGGAAGGGGGTGTCCAGCGATGAGTTCGACGCTTACGATCGTTATGCTGTTATCCTTTATTGTGCCTGTACTGGTCCTTGCCGACACGGCGCTTGTCATTATTCGGCGCAATCCTGGACATTTGGAGAACCGCCTTGCCTTCTTGACGACAGCTGCTCTTGCGCTGATGGTGTTCTTCCATTTCTTCGAGCAGATGCTGCCTGAGCAGTACGCGGAGCGAATCACCCTCTACCTCGTGCACCCTGCTGCGATGGCAGCGGCAACCTGCGGGATGCTGCTGCACGTGCTGGTTACGAGACATTACCGCAAATGGCCGAAAAAAGTATGGCTAGCCGTCAGCGCGGTCCCTTACGTCTTCTATGCTGTAATGCTTGCGCTCAAGGGGGAGCGATATTTCGTAACGGGCGTTACCGTCGAGCATGGGTGGAAACAAACCGAAATGGCTGGCGGTATGTATATCGTGCTGGCGATGCTGGCTTCCTGCGCCGCTGCGAATTTTCTCATGAGCTTAGGGGCCTTACACAAATCGAATCATTCCGCGGGACGAAGCAGGTACGAGGTGCTGTTCAAAGCGAATGTTTTTTATATCGTGTCGACGGTGCTGGTCATGGCTTTATACGCGTCTTTCTCCAAGCTGTTTTTTATTCCGCTATCGATACTGTACCTGACGGCAGTCGTGTGGGGAGTCGCTTTACGCGTGTTCATGCATCATGACTTCCTGCCGACGGCGGAGCGTAAGTACGAGCTGCTATACCAGCTGTCGCCGGCGGCGATCGTTATCATGGACCGTCATTTGCAGTTGAAGGAAGTAAATCCAGGCGCCTTGCGTTTATTCGGCTTCGAACGGGATGAGGAGTTGAAGAATCGTTCCCTTCTGGAATTCGTGCCGGAGATCAATCGGGACCCGCTCCGCGAAGAATACCAAACGCTGTTCCCGAACGAGGATTGGTCGAACCGGGAGTTTGCCATCGTCAATCGTTACCAAGCCGCAAGACAAGTCGCCGTGGATACGGAAATTATGATGGAAGGCGAGGAATGGCGCGTTCTCGCCGTCATCAAGGATATAACGAGACAGAAGGAAGAAGAGCAGACCTTCCATTATATGGCGCATCATGATGCTTTGACGAAGCTGCCGAACCGTTACTTATTCAATGCGGAGCTGGAAGGCTCCTTGGCGGATATAAGGCCCAAACAAGGGATGCTCGGCGTTCTGCTTATCGATCTGGACCGGTTCAAGCTGGTGAATGATACGCTTGGGCATTCGGCCGGGGACGAGGCTCTGATCAAGGTGTCGGAGAGGCTGCTGTATTCCATCGGCGAGCTGCATCTGCTCGCTAGGCTGGGCGGAGACGAATTTATCGTACTGATCAAATACGCCAAGGAATACGAAGACATTATCGGCTTGGCGGAGGAGCTTCTCGCCTCCTTCCAGCGTCCGGTTACGCTGCTCGGCCAAGATTTCTATTTCGGCGGAAGCATCGGCATCAGCGTATATCCTTACGACGGGGATTCGTCCGACGTATTGATCAAGAAGGCTGATATCGCCATGTACAATGCCAAGCGCAACGGGGGCAATCAGTACCGCCTCTACACGGATGACATGATTGCATTGGTGCAAAGAGATGTCCGCTTGGAGAAGCATCTGCGCAGGTCGCTCGAAAAAAACGAATGGGTCTTGCATTATCAGCCGCAGTTCGATATCCAGTCGGGCAGACTGATTGGCGCGGAAGCGTTAATCAGATGGAACTCCGAAGAGCTTGGCATGGTATTCCCCGGCGACTTCATAACGCTGTCCGAACAGCTCGGGCTAATCAACGAAATCGGGCGGTGGGTTATTAATGAAGCCTGCGTTCAAGGCAAGCGCTGGGAGGACCTTGGCTGGACCGATTTCGTCTTATCCGTCAACGTGTCGTCGAGACAGCTGGACGAGCCGTATTTCGTCAAAAACGTGCAGTCGATCCTGCAATCAAGCGGTCTCGAGCCCTCCCATCTCTGTCTCGAAATTACGGAGAGCATGGTCGTGGATAAGCTGCATGCGGCGCGCTACATGCTGGACGAGCTGGTAGCGCTCGGCATTCATATCGCGCTGGACGATTTCGGCACCGGCTACTCGTCTCTCAGCGTGCTCAGACAGCTGCCGATCTCCGTCATTAAGATCGACCGTTCCTTCATTACCGATATGGAGAACGATCACGAAGGCTTGTCCATCGTCAAGACGATCGTGTCCATGGGACACGACTTGAACAAGCAGATCGTGGCGGAAGGCGTGGAGACGAAGGCGCAGCTGGACCTTCTGCTCGATATAGGCTGCGACAAAGCGCAAGGCTACTACTATTCCAAGCCATTGCCGCTCGAAAGCATGAACGAACTGCTGGAACGATCGGGCGAGCTCAGCAAAAGACGAAACGCATAACTTAGAAAGAAGAAAGCCGGTCCTCGAGAGGGCCGGCTTCAATATTGTTGGTGCCGTTAAGTTCCGAATTCGAAATCGGGGTAAACGTACGGCGTGGACGGCGCGGCAATCCGTTCGATCTTCGAAGCCTGAAGCGAAATGATGGAGTTTCCGTCATATTCGATCACGGTCAGCTCGCCTTTCACCTTGATCCATTCGTCCTCGTTATATTGTTCCGCTTTCGGCCATGTAATCACGAGGCCATAAGGGAGCGCGTCGGCCGAGCAGCAGTTCATCGCGAAGCGGCTCACCGCGATGCGGTCTTCGCCCATCTCCTCCTCGCGATATACAAAGCCGCTGATTTCTACCTCCTTGCCGGCTAGCGCGTCGCGATAAAGGTCGAGAGTCGTCAATGTCTCGATGAATTGCTTCTCGGGTACGATAATCAGCTCTTCGCCGTACAGCTTTTTGCCGAGCTTGGCATGATCGACCGTATATTCGTCGTAAGGAAACAAGGCGTCCAGCTCCTGCTCGATGACATCGGGCGCGCCATCCGAATTGCTCCGTTCCGCTGCGCCTGCATCCCGGTTAACGGACTCGCTGCCGGTGAAGCTGATCCCCTTCTTCTCTGCCATCGCGCTTCCCAGCGTGCTGGTTGGAACGAGGAGGATCGTGAGCAGAGGGAGCAGAAACAATCCGTACATGACCGTTCCTTTAAACGGCGACTTGGAATGATGGTGTCCGCAATCGCAATCGGTTCCGTGGTCAGACGAGCCTGCTTTGGATTTCGATCGGAGCGCTGCGAATATCTGGTATACGGCAGCCGCATACAACCCCAGCGCCGAAAGCTTGACAAGCAGCTCCATGCGCGGCGCGATGTACAGCACGGCCTGTCCGGAGTTGAACAAATAAACGATCATAAAGGCGAAGCCGGCAAGAAGCGCGGCTCGAATGAAATGATGGATCATATCAGCACCTCCGCAAGCATGGATCCTCCCAGCGTGAGAGCGAATGCGAGAGCGATAAGCAGCAGAACGACTTTAAGCTTGAACGTCGAGAGCATCATCAGCGTATTCTTCAGATCGACCATCGGGCCGAAGACGAGGAAGGCAAGCAGTGCCCCCGGCGGGAAAAGCCCGTTAAAGGAGACCGCGATAAACGCGTCGGACGTCGAGCATATCGATAATAGGAAGGCGAAAGCCATCATGAACATGTAGCCGATCAGCGGCTGGTCGGCAACCGAAGCGATGGACTCCCGATCGAGCGACGTTTGGATGACGGCCGTAAGCAAAGCGCCGAATATTAAATATTTGCCCATGTCAAAAAGTTCGTCGGACGCGTGAGCGAGCGTTGAAGACCATTTGTTCTTGATTCTACCAACTCGCGATACCGGCGCGTGATGATCCGAATGATCATGGAGAGCGGATGCCGCGCGAAGCGGACTGTTCTTCGCGAATTTGGCGAATAACAAGCCGATCGTCATCGCAACCGCAAGCGCTAAAGCCATTCGTCCATATACCATCTCTGGTGAAGCGCGGAACGCCAGATAAGTGGAAGAGAATACGATCGGATTGATGATGGGCCCGGCAAGCAAGTAAGTAATACCTATGTAGGCGGGCATCCCTTTGCGGATCAGCCGGCGGATAACGGGGATCATCCCGCATTCGCATAAAGGAAAGACAACGCCAAGCAGCCCTCCGAACAGAATGCCGGCCACCTTATTGCGAGGCGTGAATTTCCGAATCGTCTCGTCGGACACGAACACTTGCAATAGCGCGGAGAACAGGACGCCAAGCAGGATGAACGGAAAAGCTTCAAGCAGAATGCCGATGAACAGTAAATTGAACGATTGCATATGAACGGATTGCAGCAGGGCCGAAATGGCGCCCGGCAGCTCTCTGTTCCATAAAATCAGGGCCAGCATAATCGCGCATCCTAGACCGAGCAGCGGCGTTGCGTATCGAAATATCGTTTGTCGCATATTCGAATACCTTCCTTATTAGTAATGATTACGATAACATTATATACTATACCATATGCGAATGGGACAAACTATAGGACTATTTCCGATTTTTTCATAAAAAAGGCCGGCTTCCGCTGTCGCGGAAACCGGCCTGGTGTCGATTAATCGATTTTGTTCCCTCTTCTTCTTAGCTTGGCCTTGGTGATGAAGCCCGCGCCGATGCTAAGCAAGGTCAACATGCTGAATACTAGCACCAGCCAGCCGTTATGGGCGATCGATATGGCTGTCGCGCTCATGAAGAGCACGGACAAACAAGCAAAAAACAAAGATAGCGATTTGGACATTCCCGTCACTCCCCGTAGTTTTCGAAAAGGTTTGAAAATATTTTATAAGGTCTAGCATACTTTTATGAGCGATGCACATAATAACCTTGCAAGCTTGCAACACAACAAAGTGCAAAGGACGAAAGGAGAAATATCCTATGGCAAGAAGTAACCAACTTGTGGTCCCACAAGCAACGCAAGCACTGGAACAATTGAAGATGGAAGCAGCTCAGACTCTTGGTGTACAAGTTCCCGCTGACGGTTACTATGGTAACGTATCCACTCGCGACGCTGGCTCGCTTGGCGGCTATATTACAAAGAAGCTAGTCCAAATTGCAGAGCAGCAGCTGTCTGGCGGGTTGCGTTAATCGCTTTTTATACACAAGATGTACAGGCCCAAGGGTAACCTTGGGTCTTCTCTATTGTCGGCAAGAGTGATGAAACCGAATAAAAGCCCCTTCCCATTGTGAAGGAAGAGGCACATCCCGTCAATGCTTCAATATGTGTCCATGCGCAGCCGCTTCATCAGGCGATCGTCGCTGAGCCATCCGACATAAGAGCCAACCGTCTCGAATTGCTTGTTCATAAGGAGTACGCCGACGAAGGGATATTGCTTGCGGTGGCGGTAACGAACATCGGACCACCTTACCTCATAGCCCCAGTTGTGCTCCTTCACGTCCGCGCATGCGAAGCTTGTGAAATACAAAAACGAACGGATGGCCGGATCGTTTTTGGATTTTTCAACGGCTGCGTGAGTGGAGCATTTGGCCTTGTCGAGCCATTGCAGCTTGTCCCCTCTTAAATTGCCGATATGGAACGTTCCGTCCGCCGATTGCTTGACAATGTTCCAGATCGAGAGCGATATCGTTGGAATCGCGATATACCAATCGCCCCGCTCATGCTGCTTGTCCATCCACGTCAGCCGCCGTACCGTCTGCTTGGCCGCGAAGGTGCGCCATACGAAGTAGATGGCGAGGAGCAGGTACAGAAAGGGGAACAGGTTCGCGGGATTTACGATTCCGCCCGCCCAAAGTAAAATAGCGATAATATGGGACGTGAAGATGATGGGGTCGAAGATGTGGATAATGTTCCACGAAATCCATTTTTCGTTGAAAGGTCTCATGGCCTGCGTCCCGTACGTGTTGAACAGATCCGTAAACACATGCACGCATACGGCGAGCAGCACCCAGCCCCCCACATGAAGCCATGGCAGACTGCCTCGGTAAACGAGCTGCAGGAGACCCGTAATCGCGGCGGTCCAGATCAGAATGGCCGGGAGCGAATGGGACAAACCTCTGTGATTCCGGATATAACAAGCATTGCCTCTCAGGCGAAGCAAATTGTCCAGGTCCGGTGCTTGCGAACCGGCAATGGTGCCGATCAGAACGGCGGTGTGGACGGCGGGACTCCCCGCAACGACGGGATCGACCATCGCAAGACCCGCAAGTCCGATGCCCATAACAAGATGTGTGCCAGTATCCATAAGATGTGTTAGCCTCCCTGGTCGCATGATTAGGGATAGTATCGCCTCGGGAGCACCACTTTATCAAAGCGCATGGAAGGAGACTCGAACCAGATGCATGTTTGCTTCGCGGAATATCGCATCCTGCCCGAATTCAGGGAACAATTCCTAGTTCTCGCGGACAAATTGGTAGCCGGCGAGAACGGACTTGTCCAATTATATGAAGGAACCGATCAACCGGGCTTGTTCGTGGAGATTTGGCAGACGCCTTCCGAAGAGGAGGCGGAGCGCGTGAAGGAAGAACGCCTAAGCGGGCATTCTTCCTGGTCCGCGCTGTCGCCCTGGATTGCAGGGGGGACGGATAAGCTTCACGTGTGGACTTTCAAGCCTGCGGTTTCCTTACCGGGAAGCGGCTAGGATTAGCCGTTGATAGGCGTGCCGGGCGTCACGACTTCGCCGTTGAACGGATATTCGTAATTTATCGGTCCGTCGAACGTGACATAGTCCAGGTTAAGCATCAGAAGCAGGAAGCGCATGCCCGTCGCGGGATCGCTGATCACGATATGGTCGCGGCCAGCGGCTTCGATGACGCCCTTGAATATTTTGGCGTTCCATTCGCGGTTGTTCTCATAAGTCATATAGAATGTAGCGAGCTTGCCGCGGTTCAGGCGCAAAATATTCTCTACGTATGATTCCTCTACTGCTGGAAGCGTTACGATGTTTCCGCCGCCCGGCGTAATGAACGAGCCGCTCGGCACCGGAGGCGGCGTTTCCGCGCTGGCAGCTTGCACCGGGGTGCCCATCGGCATAGGCATAGGCATAGGCATTTGTCCGCCTGTCGGCATTGTCATTGGGCCACCCATCGGCGCCGCCATTTGACCGTCTGTCGGCATTGTCATTTGGCCGTTTGTCGGCATTGTCATTTGACCGCCTGTCGGCAACGCGGAGATGGAAGCCGTCGATCCGGCGCCGTATGGGTGAGCGTATGGATAGTACCCTCCACCGAAGCCGCCTGCTTGTTGACCTGGATATTCCTGTCTGAAACCATAATTCGTCATGCTGTTAATCCTCTCTTTCGCGCGTATGCGTGTGAAATATACCGCCATGAGGCGGAGCTAATAAACGGAAGGGCAATCGCCTGCGGTCGGGATGTAGAAGCAGTGGGCCTTGAAGCGTCCGCTGTTCGTTTGATCCCACCAAGTCCCCGGACAGCCTCCGGCCGGCCGGAAGAACCAAAGCGCGTTGGAGGCGGGATGCTGCCTTTCGCCGTTAATGACTCGTTTTGCTAGTCTGATCTCGCTCTCCCGCGCTCTCTGATAGAAGTAGCTCTTCTGTATCGCCTCGAAGCCGCCTGGGCTTTGATACACCATTTGCGGGATGGAGCGTATGTTTTTGAAATCGAGGCAGTTGCCGCGAACCCGGTTGACGCCTACGTTGCCAACCATCAGCATGCCTAGCTGGCCTTCGCCTTCCGCTTCGGCGCGCATAAGCCTCGCGAGCATCCTTGTGTCCTCCGTGTTTGCTTTAATAACGGCCATAGATGGGAGCCTCACTTCCCTTCGCGATTCGTCGAAATCTAATAGGCGTTACACCACATGGTTATTGTATTGCCCAGACGTTCGAATGGTTCCTGACCGAATACAATTGATTGCCACATTTTGAGTGTCGAAAATATGAACAGTGGGCGCGAACGTTGTCACATCTTCTTTTTTTCGGTATGATTAGATTCGATTCATCAATGAATGGAAGGCGCGGCATTGCTCGCGTCTCGTCGCATAACTCGGGAGGCTTGTTTTGTGTTCAAGGATTTAATCGCATTAACGAAACCGCGGCTCCTTCGTCTGAACATATTCGCGGCGCTGGGCGGCTTCTGGGTAGCTTCCAAGTGGGATTTCGATATTCCTCTTCTCATATGGATGTTGATCGGTTCTACGCTAACGATGGCTTCCGCAACGGTCGTGAACAATTATTGGGACAGAGAGCTGGATCAGAAGATGGAGCGCACGCGGAACCGCGCGCTGCCGATGGGCCGCATGAAGCCGGGCGCCGTGCTCGCGTACGGGCTCAGCATGGGCGTTGCGGGCATCGCGATCCTGTTCCTCCTCGTTCACCCGATCACGGGGTGGCTGGGACTTCTGGGCTGGTTTGCTTACATAGTCATTTATACGATTTGGCTGAAGCGCACTTCGACCTGGAGTACCTCGATCGGAGGAATCTCGGGAGCGATGCCGCCGGTAATCGGCTACTGCGCCGTAACCGGACAAGTCGACGCCGGCGCATGGATCTTGTTCGCCCTGCTGTTCCTGTGGCAGCCCGCGCATTTCTGGTCGCTCGCCATACGTCGCGTAGAAGAGTACCGGGAGGCCGGCTTTCCGCTGCTGCCCGTTGTGAAAGGCATCAAACGAACGAAGCTGCAGATGATTCCGTACGTGCTGCTGCTTATTCCGACGGTTTGGTTTATGTACTACTTCGATTACGCAGGAATATATTTCCTCATTATTTCGCTTGCGCTCAGCGTCGTATGGCTGATTCACACGCTGACGGGCATCTCGGCCAAAGACACGGAGAAGTGGGCCAAAACGAACTTTCTGATTTCCGTCAATTATTTGATGATCGTCTTTATCGTTATGATCGTGGATACGGCTAGAGCTTAGCCTAGTCCGAGGGGAGTGTATGCAGAATGGCATTCATTAAGAAACACAGCTTCAAAATTGCCGTACTTGCACTTTGCGCGGCAATGGGGATTTATTTGTTATTTACTTACGTGTGGAAGCCGGCCGAGCCGCTGCCGGTCCTTCAGGCGGCACCGTCGTTCGAGATGAGCGACATCGACGGCAATACCGTCTCGCTGGAATCGACGAACGGCAAGGTACGGCTCGTCTACTTCTACTTCGCGAATTGTCCAGACGTTTGTCCTCCGACGACGTTCAAGCTCTCCGAGGTGCAGGAGAAGCTGCGGGAGGAAGGAACGCTAGGCAAGGAAGTCGAGTTGATCTCCATTACGTTCGACCCGGAACGGGATACGCCGGAGGCGATAAGAGAATTCGCGGGGAATACGTTCGCCGAATTCGACGGCTGGCATTTCTTGCGCGGCGAAGAGGAAGCGACCATCGAGCTCGCCCGGAATTTCGAGGTCGGAGTGAAGAAGGACGAGGCGAATAATTCTTACATTCACTTCAACATTATTACGCTGGTCGATCAGGACGGCCAGATTCGCCAGTGGATGAACGGCAGCGACGACGAAGCCGTTACGCCCGAATACATCGTTAGCCAAGTGAATAGGCTGCTCTAGAAATCATCTTTGCTCCATTCGGAAGCGGGACTCTGCGCGGGATACACGATATGCGCATCGAGTCCCGCTTTTTCTAATTGCTGGATCAAATAGTCCTCCGGCGTGTTCTCGACGCCTGCGTATCCCCTTCTCGTATAGATATGCTCGGCGTCGGGGAACAGGTCGCGCAGCATGCCTCGAATTCTCTTGCCGGAGGAGTCGTTGTCCGTGAAAATGAACACTTGGCGGTCGCCGACCGCATGCCGCAGCTTCTCCAGCTGGTCGGTGCCCGGCGTCCCGAACGTGCAATAAATGTCGACTCCGCCGTCCAGCACGCGCCGCAGCCGGCTTCTATCGTTTTTTCCTTCCACCACAATCGCGTACTCCATGCCGCTTTCGCCTCCCTCAAAGATCATGAGCTTAGTTTACACCAATGCCCGCAACAAAAAAAACAAGCAGCCCGCCGAAGCGAGCCGCCTGTCAGGGGATGCGTTGGAACGGCTTACCAGAAGCCGGCACACGCGATAATTACAAGCAGAATGAACAATACCAGAATGCCTACTACGTTGTTGTTGTGATGGCCGCAGCCTTTGTCAAAAGCGGAGTTTACGCCAGTCATCTATGGTCACCTCTCTCCTGATTCTTGAGAGTCAAGTCGACCGTCTGACGGTCCCGCGTTCGCGGTGGGTCACTTGACATAGTTCATCCTATGAGCGGAGGAGACGAATGCCTTGTGCGTTCACCCAGTTCTACGAAAAATGGGTGTTTGGCGTATTCGGCGCGATCGGGCGAAGCTTGAAGAAGGGAAGGAACGCCGCCGCCAGCATTAACCCGAGGAATGCGATGAAATACGGCGATATGTAATCCCGGAGCTGACCGGCAAGCATCGGGCCCAGGAAAGCCCCGACCGAAAAGGCGATCGAAAGCACGGAGAAAGTACGCCCGTACTTGGCGCCGCCGCTCAGCTCGATGAGCAGCGTCGAAAGCGCGGGCAGAATGATGCCCTTCATCATTCCGATGCCGAGCAGCAGTACGGGAAGCGGCAAGGGGACCCCCGCCGCCATGCCGAAGTAGAGAAGCCCGAGGCAGACGGAGCCGAGCAGCGTCCGGTAAAATGCGGGATACCGGTTCAGGAAGAACATGCTGAGCGTGATAAGCGCGCCGATGCTAATGACGGAGAACAACAAGCCGGTTGTCATCATCGACTCCTGCGACTTCGCCAGGAGCGGAAGCTCGAAGGAGAGAATGCCCTGCGCGCAGCTGAAGCCGACCGGCAGCAGGAAGACCAGCCAAGGAAGAGGCTGCGCGGCAGGCTTCTTCTCTTTAAGCTTCTTCGCGGGGCCGGCTGCGGTCTGATTGGCTGGATGCTGATCCAGCTTGCGGTTAATGTCCTTAATGAACAGCAAAGCGCAGATCGCCGTGATGACAAGCACCCATCCGAGAAGCGTGAAAGCGACAGAGAAGCCAATCTTCGCCACGAGATAAGCGCCGGCCGCCGGGGAAACAACCGAGGCCAGCGTATGGACGAGGCCGTTGCCGGCCATGAGCTTGCCTTGCTCCGTAATATCATCCGTGAGCCGCGCAAGCAAAGCGAGGCACGCCGGAGACAAGAACGCGAGCACGAAGCCGCTGATGGAGCGCAGCAGCAGCAGCTGCCACGGATCGGTCACTTGCGATTGGAACAGAAGGACAATGCCGGCGGCCATCAGGCTGAAGACGATGAACAGCCGGCTGCCGTACCTGTCGACGCCGAAGCCCGCGATCAGATTGCCGGGCAGATGGGTGATCGAATACATGCCCATCATGAGTCCGATGAAGGATGGAGCGGCGCCGATCGAGATGGCGAACGGCGTTAGAATCGGATATTGGGCATGCAGGTCGAAGAAAGCGACGAACAGAAACAAATACAGCCAGATGGCGGTTTTCACGGGCGATCCTCCTTGGTTCTTACCTTGATAGTTACTAGTACGTGACGCTTGGACAGGATATGACTGCCTTACATGGAAGGCGGCGTTTACGCCCTATCTTTGCTAGGCTATAATGTTTGATAATAGGGTTTAGAACGAGATATAATGGAGGGGTTCGAAGGTGGATTTTTTGGATTTTTCGTCGTATGACACGGAGACTTGGACTACATTTCTGAAGGATAATTGGCTTGTGCTCGTCGTTGCGCTGATCGTGCTGCTTCTCGTCATCCGAATCGTGAAGACGGTCGTGAAATGGGCGATCGTTGCCGCCGTCGTCATCGGCTTGATCTTCTACAGCGGCTATACGCTGGACGACGTCAAGGAGATCGGCTCGAAGGTGATGGACGGAGCGAAGCAGGAAGCGATCGCCATGCTTGGCAAGGCGCAGGACGCGGAGTATACGGTGGACGAAGACGGCACGTATATCGTGAAGTCGGAGAGCATAGAGCTGAAGGGCGAGGTCGGCAAGAGCGAGGTTCAGGTATCTCTGTACGGCGCTCCATATATTACGCTTGAGCTCGACGGCGTTATCCAAACCTTCATCGATCAAGCGAAACAAAACGGTTAGCTTGCAGGCATTCCCGCCTGCATGAATGGGAGTGAAACACATGCAGGACGATCCGCAGAAGCGGGAGATCGACAACCGGCGGAACTTCTCGTTCCGTCTGAACTTTTTTTTCTTTATTACCTTTGCGTTATTCAGCCTGCTGATCGTGCGGCTGGCGGTGCTGCAGTTCGTTGAAGGCCCGACGCTCAACGCCAAAGGCGTCGACATCAGCACGCGAAGCAATCAGATTCCGCCGATTCGCGGCAATATCTACGACTCGAACGGGTATCCGATCGCGTATTCGACGTCAACCCAGTCGCTGTATTACAATATTCAGCCGTCCACCAAAGCGAAGAAGTATGACGCGGCAGCCAGGGAGACGGCCGAGAAGCTGGCGAAAATTTTCGAGAAGTACGGCGACCCGGAAAACGCGATGACCGTAGACGATATTTTATTCCAGATGGACCTTGAGTTTTCGCGTAACGTATTGTCCGTACCGAGACGGATCAAGTCGGGGCTGACGAACGCGGAAATCGCTTATTTCATGGAGAACAAATCAGAGTTCACGGGCATCGACATCATGGAGGAGAGCGTCCGCAACTACGACAAGAGCTCGATCGCGGTACAGCTCGTCGGCTATCTGAAGAAGTACAAAGGCGTCCGTACGACTAACGATTTCTACAAGACGAAGCTGGAGGAGACGGATCCGACGCTTCAGTACTTGGAGGAAGAAGAGGTCGGACTCGACGGACTCGAGTTCATGTATCAGGATGTCCTCCGCGGCAAAAACGGCCTGAAATCGTATCCGGTCAACAGCAAGGAGCATATTATCGGCCCGGTGCGCATCACGAATCCGGAGAAAGGCGCGAACTTATACCTTACGATCAATAAGGACGTACAGCTGAAGACGGAAGAAGCGATCATGACGCATCTCGAGAAAATCCGCACATCGAAGAACCGGTATGAGTACGCGCCTTATGCGCAGACAGGCTTTGCGGTTGCAATGGAAGTCGATACCGGTAAAGTAGTTGCCATGGCCAGTATGCCGGATTACGATCCGAACATTTGGGCTGGAGGCAGCATTAGCACCAAAGACTATGAGAACTTTGGATATGTACTGCCAAACGGAACGATTCGAACGGTGTATGGACCTTATACCGATGAAGAGCGCGGTAAGCATCCATCTTCCATAGTTCCGCTTGGTTCGACGGTGAAGCCGTTGACCGTGTTGATAGGCCTTAACGAAAAGCTGTTTTCGACAACAACTCGATATAATGACACGGGCGCCTTCTACTTCGGTGCAGAAGGACACCAGAGGAGAATCGGCAACTCGGAAGGCAAAGTTTTCGGCAGCATCGACGGCGCGGCGGCGATCGCCAACTCCTCCAACCCGTTCATGGCTGCAATGGTCGGTAATAAGCTTGCCGCTCGCGGAACGGTAGACGGCAAGTCCGCCGTCGAGATCTGGGACAGCTATATGAAGATGTTCGGACTTGGAGTCTCGACCGAAAGCGGACTGCCTGGAGAATCTTTGGGCGTTATCGACTATTTCCACGAAGCTAAAAGCGCGAGCACGCAATCCGCGCTAGTCTTCTCGTCGTTTGGCCAACAAGGCCGATATACAACGCTGCAACTCGCGCAATACGTGTCGATGCTTGCTAACCATGGCCAACGGATGAAGCCGCAATTCGTGAACGAAATAAAGGACACCGAAGGCAATGTGATTCAAGGCTTTACACCGGAGGTGCTTAATACGGTCGATATGCCGGAACAGTATTGGGAAGAGATCGAGGCCGGCATGTCTCAAGTTAAGGTGCAGGGCTTCGAGGGTTTCCAGCACAGCTACAACCGGAAGACGGGTACCTCAGAACAGGCGGTCGCTGGTGGGGAAATTGCTAACAACGCGGTATTTATCGCGTACGCGCCCGCGGACAAACCGAAGCTGGCCGTCGCGGTCGTCGTGCCGGATGGCGGCTTCGGCAGCTTCGGCGCCGCGCCGATCGCAAGGCAAATCTTCGACGCGTACGATGCGGAGATCGGTCTGACCGGCACGCCGAACACGGCGCTCAAAGCCGCTCAGACGCAGACGGCATCAGGTGCGAATGGCGCTGCCGGCGCAGATGACGCGGCTGCGGTGACAACCAACGAGCAGACGGAAACAACGGAGCAATAAGCCATGCTTGACCACGAACTGTCCTTGACTAACCGTCAAGGACAGTTTTTTTATTGCGATTTAATGGGCAGCGGCGGAGCCGAAAATAAATGTTGCACGAGAGAAACATTTTTGTGTATTATTAAAAAAGAGGCGCTGGTCTAAATAAGGTTGACTAGGGCAAAATCTATTAAAATGAACGGCAAGCTGTTACGAGAAAAGTTGAGAACCGGATAAGATGGGGAGGCATAAATGATGGGCAAAGGAAAACGGAGTCATTCCGCGTTAAAGAGATTTTGGATGACGATTTTATTTTTGGCCGTAACCGCGGTTGCGTTGGCCGCTTGCGGCAATGCCGCGGAGACACCGGGGGACGGCAAGCTGCGCGTTACCGCCACGACGGGCATGATCGCGGACATCGCGATGCAGGTAGGCGGCGAGCATGTCGACGTTACCGGGCTGATGGGGCCCGGTATCGACCCGCATTTGTATAAAGCTTCGCAAGGAGATGTCGAGAAGCTGGATGACGCGGATATCATTTTCTACAACGGTCTTCATCTGGAAGGGAAGATGGGGGAAATATTCGAGAAGCTGGAGAAGAGCAAGCCCGTCGTCGCGATCTCCTCGAAGTTGGAGGAATCGCAATTGATGACGGATCCGGCAGCGACCGGAGGCGCGGTGCACGATCCGCATATTTGGTTCGACGTGAAGCTGTGGATGTCGGCCGTGGAAGTCGTTCGTGATACGCTTGCCGAGAAGGATCCGGACCATGCGGAGCAATACAAGGCGAATGCGGAAGCGTATTTGGCCAAGATGGAGGAGCTGGACGGATACGCGCGCGAGCAGATCGCGTCCATTCCCGAGAAGAGCCGGATTCTCGTAACGGCGCATGACGCGTTCGGTTATTTCGGCAAAGCGTATGGCTTGCAGGTCACAGGATTGCAAGGGATGAATACGATGTCGGAATACGGCTCGAAGGATGTTAGCGAGCTGCGCGATTTCCTTGTCGAGAACGGGATCAAAGCCGTATTCGTCGAATCCAGCGTGTCCACGAAGTCGATTGAATCCGTCATTGAAGGCGCCAAGAAGCTGGGACATGAAGTGAGGATCGGCGGGGAGCTGTTCTCCGATGCCATGGGCGATGAAGGAACGGAGGAAGGCACTTATCTCGGCATGGTGAGACATAACGTAGACACGATCGTGAGCGCGCTCAAATAACGATCGTCGGGATCAAACGCGAAAGGATGTGAACGTCATGAGCGAAGCGGCAAAGCATCTTCGGCAGGAACAAGGTCCTGCTCCGCTCTCGGTGAGCGGCCTCAGCGTCGCGTATCAGAAGAAGCCCGTACTGAAAGGCGTAACGTTCGATGTGAATGAAGGCGAATTAATTGGGGTCATCGGACCGAACGGCGCGGGCAAATCGACGATGATGAAAGCGGCGCTCGGCTTAATTCCATCGATTGGCGGAGAAGTTCTCGTATACGGCAGGCCGGTCAAGGCTCAGCGCAAGCTGATCGGCTACGTGCCGCAGCGGGAATCCGTCGATTGGGATTTCCCAACGAACGCCCTGGACGTTGTGTTAATGGGCACCTACGGCAGGCTCGGCTGGTTCGGCCGTCCGGGAGCCAAGGAGAAGGCGCAGGCGCTCGAATGTCTGGAGAAGGTCGGCATGGCGGATTTCGCCGACCGGCAGATCAGCCAGCTGTCCGGCGGCCAACAGCAACGCGTATTTCTAGCGAGGGCGCTCGCTCAGAACGCGAAGCTGTACTTCATGGATGAACCGTTCGCCGGCGTCGACGCCGCCACGGAGAAGGCGATTATTACGCTGCTGCAAGAGCTGAAGAAGCAAGGCAAGACCGTAATCGTCGTTCATCATGATTTGGCGACGGTGCAGCAGTATTTTGATTCGGTGCTTCTATTGAATGTAGAGCTTCAGGCGTACGGTCCTACGGCCGAGACGTTCACGCAGGAGAAGCTGCAGCGCACGTACGGCGGGCGGCTGGCGTTTCTGGATCATAGCCTGATCCAAGGGGGAAGCGGCCAAAGCTGCGATAGAGGTGATCGGACATGTTGAACTTTATGGCCATGCTCGCCGATCCCAACATGCAGTGGATCTTCTTCGGCTGCCTGCTGCTCGGTCTTAGCAGCGGCGTAATCGGAAGCTTCTCGTATTTACGCAAGCAGAGTCTGGTCGGCGATACGCTGGCTCACGCGGCTTTGCCCGGCATATGCATCGCCTTTATGCTGACGGGCGTCAAATCGATCGGCATATTTCTGATTGGAGCGGGCATCGCGGGCGTTATCGCGACGTTCGGGATCGGCTATATTACAAGGCATTCCAGGCTCAAGCAGGATGCGGCGCTTGGCATAGTGCTCAGCGTTTTTTTTGGACTCGGCATCGTACTTCTTACGTTCATCCAGCATGGCGACTATGGCAATCAATCGGGCCTTGATAAATTTCTGTTCGGGCAGGCGGCCGCGATGGTCGGCTCGGATGTCGTAACCATGTCGGTCATCTGTTTATCGCTCGTCACGATTTGCACGCTGTTCTTCAAACAATTTAAGCTGATCTCCTTCGACCCCGGTTTTGCCAAAGGAATCGGTTATCCCGTCGCGCTCCTCGAGCAGCTTCTTATGCTGCTGATCGTGGTCGCCGTCGTTGTCGGCATTCAGGCGGTCGGCGTCGTGCTGATCGCGGCGCTTCTCATTACGCCGGCTGTATCGGCCAGATATTGGACGAATCGGCTCGGCGTCATGGTCGCCTTATCCGGCCTGTTCGGAGCGCTGAGCGGCGCGCTAGGCACATGGGTCAGCTCGTCCGTGACGAATTTGCCGACGGGACCCGTAACCGTGCTGGCCGCGACGTTGTTCTTCTTCGTCTCGGTGCTGTTCGGACCTCAGCGGGGGTTGATCGCCAAGCGGTTAGTCAGACTACGCGTGAAGAAGAGCTTCCTGCTCGAGAAGGAGCTTCGCGCGGAGCCGATGAAGGGAGAGACCGCGTTATGAGCGACTTCTGGATTTTGTTAACCGGCTCGCTCGTCGCGGCTTGCTGCGGAATCGTAGGCGTGTTCCTCGTGCTGCGCAAGATGGCGATGATCGGGGACGCGATCAGCCATTCCGTCATGCCGGGCATCGTCATCGCTTTCCTCATGAGCGGCTCGAGAGATTCCCTGCTTATGATGTTCGCCGCTCTCGTATTCGGCGTTTTCACCACGTTTCTGATCGGGATGTTCGAGCGGGGGGGCATTCAATCGGATGCCTCGATCGGCGTTGTTTTCACCGCGTTGTTCGCGATTGGCGTCATTCTGGTCAGCTTGTTCGCCCGTCAGGTGCATCTGGACCAAGACGCGATTCTATACGGAGAGATCGCCTTTGTGCATTGGAACCTATGGGAGATAGGCGGCGTCAGCATGGGGCCGAAGGCGGTGTGGCTCCTAGGCTTCACGCTGTTCGTCATCGTCGCCGTCATCGGCTTGCTCTACAAGCAATTTAAGCTATGCTCGTTCGATCCGGCTCTAGCCGCGGCGATCGGCATCCCGGTCGCTTTCTTCCACTATTTGCTCATGGGACTGGTGTCCATGGCCACCGTCAGCTCCTTCGAGAGCGTAGGCGCCATCCTCGTGGTCGGCATGCTGATCGTACCCGCATCGACGGCTTATCTGCTAACGGACCGGCTCGGGATGATGATCGTCCTGAGCGTCGCGGTCGGCATAGCAAGCACCTTCCTTGGATATGGCGCGTCCGTCTGGCTGGACGCTTCGATAGCCGGATGCATGGTATGCGCGGCTGGCGTATTGTTCATTATTGCGTTCTTGTTCTCTCCGAAGCACGGGCTCGTGAGCCGCAAGCTTCGGCAGCGCTCGCTCGCGGCCGCCGCGAATGGTTAAATAAGAGGCAAGCAAAGCCGTTTCTCGGTACGAGAAACGGTTTTGCTTTGTGTTATAAAACCATTTCTCGGTTCGAGAAACGGTTTTGCTTTGTGTTATAAAACCATTTCTCGGTTCGAGAAACGGTTTTGCTTTGTGTTATAAAACCATTTCTCGGTACGAGAAACGGTTTTTGCTTTGAGCACGTACTACCGAGTGCAGGTACGCCCCAGCAGATCAAGGCAAGCACGCAACCGAGTCGTATGGTTTCCGGACCATAATGTGTTAAAATAAGTTGTGCGTTTGGAACGGCGACAGAGATAAAGGAGATGAACATCATGCCGAAATACAAATTGCTGGCGCTCGATATGGACGGGACGCTGCTTAACGAGCGGAGCGAAATAAGCGAAGAAAACGCGGAATGGATCAGGCGGGCGCGGGAAGCGGGCGTTACGGTCAGCTTTTCGACCGGAAGAGGCTTCGTCAGCGCGCTGCCGTACGCGGAGCAGCTGAAGCTGGATTCGCCCATGATAACGGTGAACGGCGGGGAAATTTGGACGAAGCCGCACGTGCTGCATAAGCGTACGGAGCTCAGCCCGATCTACGTGGAGCGGCTGCACAAGCTGGCAAAGTCCTACCCCGAGGTTTGGTTCTGGGCTTATACGACTCTTGCGATTTACAACAAGGAACGCTGGTTCGGAGCCGGAGAGAGCTATGACTCCCATCATTGGCTGAAGTTCGGCTACTATACGGAAGACGACCGCGCGCGCGAGCTGATTTTGGCCGAAGTGCAGAGCTGGGGAGCGCTGGAAATCAGCAACTCGTCCCCTAATAATATCGAGCTTAATCCGCAAGGCGTGTCCAAAGCGAGCGCGCTTCGGGATCTCTGCGACTGGATGGGCATCGGGATGTCCGAGGTCGTGGCGGCCGGAGACAGCCTGAACGACATTGCGGCGATCCGGGAAGCGGGGCTCGGCGTGGCTATGGGCAACGCGCAGGAGGCCGTGAAGGAAGCGGCGGATGTCGTAACGCTGACCAATGACGAGCACGGGGTGGCGGAATTGATCAAGCGTTACGTGCTGTAGTCCGCGTAATGGGCCGGGGGCGGCCATTCGAAGCCTGAAAAGGAGCGATTACAATGGATATATTAGGTTGGTCATTAGTCATTCTGCTGTTCGTGGTCGGAATGGCGGGCACGATTTACCCGATACTGCCGGGATCGGTCGCGATTTACGCGGCGTTTTTCGTTTACGGCTTCTTCTTTTCATTCGACGAGCTTGGCATTATCTTCTGGATTTTGCAAACGTTAATATTCATCGTCCTCTTCATCGCGGATTACGCGGTGAGCGCCTGGGGGGTCAAACGCTTCGGCGGGTCGAGGGCGTCGGTGATCGGCAGCACGATCGGACTTATCTTCGGTCCGTTCGTTATACCGGCGTTCGGTCTCATTATCGGTCCGTTCGCGGGAGCCGTCATCGGCGAGATGATGGCGGGCTCGAATTTCGAGAAATCCGTTAAGGTCGGCTGGGGCTCGCTTGTCGGGTTATTCACCAGCGTCGTCGTGAAAATCATCCTTCAGAGCGTGATGATTGCATTGTTCGTGCTCTGGCTAGTATTCTAAGGTAGACACTATTTAAGGTAAAGGCGGTTGTACGCAGATGGTTAAAGTAACGGTATGGAACGAGTTTTTGCACGAGAAGCAGCATGAAGAAGTGAAGGAAGTCTATCCCGACGGCATACATAACGCCCTCGCCAAAGGCATTGCGGCCGGCGACATCGAGGTTGCGACGGCAACGCTGGAGGAGCCGGAGCACGGATTGACCGAGGAGCGCTTGAACAATACGGACGTACTGATCTGGTGGGGCCATATGGGCCATGACCAAGTGGACGACGCCATCGTGGAACGCGTGGCGCAGCGCGTATGGGCGGGCATGGGGCTCGTCGTGCTTCACTCCGGACATTTCTCGAAAATATTCAAAAGGCTTATGGGCACAAGCTGCGACCTGAAATGGCGCGAAGCGAACGAAAAGGAGCGCCTGTGGGTCGTGAACCCCGCGCATCCGATCGCGTCGGGCTTGCCGGAATACATCACGCTGGACCGCGAAGAAATGTACGGCGAGCATTTCGATGTTCCGACTCCGGACGAACTGATCTTCGTCAGCTGGTTCGAGGGCGGCGAAGTATTCCGCAGCGGCTGCACGTGGAGCCGCGGCCAAGGCAAGATTTTCTACTTCCGCCCGGGTCATGAGACATATCCGACCTACTATAATCCGCAAATTCTGCAGGTGATTCAGAACGGCGTCCGCTGGGCGGCTCCATCCGGCGCGGCGGCTCCCGTCCGCGGCAACCACCAGCCGCTTGAACCGATCGCGAACAAATCGTAAGGGGATGGCGCAGTGGCCACGCTTAAGAAAGATTCACTCATCAAAGGAACGCTAATTCTAGCTGCCGCCGCGCTGGTCGCCCGGTTCCTCGGTCTCTTCCAGCGCATTCCGCTTGATTACATGCTCGGGGACGAGGGCAATATCGCCTTCTCCGCCGCCAATATGGTCTATATGATCGTGCTCATGATCGCCACGGCGGGCTTCCCGAGCGCGATCAGCAAGATGGTCTCGGAGCGGTACGCCCTCGGCAGACCGGATGAAGCCCAGCGCATATACCGTGCAGGCTTGCTGTTCGGCGCGGTGGCCGGCCTTGTGCTGGCCGTCTCGTTGTTCGTGCTCGCGCCCGTTTTCGCGACGATCGCGAAGAAGCCCGGCATCGATCTGGCGGTGCGGGCGATCGCGCCGGCTCTCTTGTTCTTCCCGATCATCGCCATGATGCGGGGCTACTTCCAAGGGCGGCAGATGATGTCCGCCGGCGGAACATCGCAGATTATTGAGCAGTTCGTCCGCGTCATTCTGGGTCTCCTGCTGGGCTGGATCGTTCTTGTGCTCGGCTGGGGCGACCGATGGGCCGCGGCGGCCATTACGTTCGGAAGCGTGTTCGGCGGCATCGCGGCATTCACCGTTATGCTTCGGTTCGGACGCAAGCTGAAAAGACAGGACGCCGGGTCAAGAAGAACGTATAACGCCGAGGCTTCGGCCGCGTTCATGCCGTCGAGACCGGCTCCTTCGAGAATGCCGGCAAGCACGCTGCGCTACCGTACGATCTACAAAGAAATATTGAGCATGTCTATCCCGGCACTAATTACCTCCGTAGCGATCAATTTCATTAACTTGTTCGACGTCACGTTTTTTATGAGATTGACGGAACGGTTCTACACGGAAGCCGAAGCGACTCTGGAGCTGGCGGATTACGGCATCAAGGCTGTGTCGCTTGCCGGCATTCCGCCGATACTGGCCATCGCGCTCAGCTCGTCGATTATCCCGGTTATCTCCTCCGCCTATTCGCTTAAGCGGATGAACGAGGTGCAGCGCCAGTCGTCGACGGTCATGCGGATCGTCTGCTTCACGGGCGTGCCGTTCGCGCTGCTGCTGACGGTGGCGTCTTATTCCATCACCGGGCTTATCTTTGCAAGCCCAAGCGGCAGCGGGGCGGTGGCGGCGATGTCCGCGGCGACGATTCTGCAGATTACGATGATGACGTCGAACTCCATCCTGTACGGCATGGGCAAGCAGCGGCTGTCGATGAGGCATACGATTATCGGCCTAGTGCTTAAAGTCGTGTTCAGCGTCGCATTTGCGCCGTTCTTAGGGGTGTATGGCTTGATCCTGGCGTCGACCGTTTGCTTCGGAATCGTCACGCTGCTGAATCTCGCCAAGATCAATAAAGAAGTGAAGCTGTTCGTGCTCGGTAAACGTTGGTTTCCGTATTTGCTGGCCGTTGCCCTTGCCGCGCTTGCGGGCTGGGGAGCGGAGGTCGGTTTGCTGGCCGTTACGGACGGCTGGGCCGATAAGCTATCGTTCCTCGCGGCGGCGGCCGTTGCAACCATCGTCGTAGGCGGCATTTACGCGGTGCTGCTGCTGGCTCTTCGAGTCATTACGCCGGAGGATGTAGCCTCGTTCCCGAGAGCTCTTCGAGGTCCTATGAACAAGCTTTTGCGCATTTTTCAGCGCGGCGCTGCCACCGCTTAGCTGGCAGCATGAACAATACGGTTATCCTTTCGCCTAACGGCTGGAGGATAACCTTTTTTATTGCCGCTATTGGAATCCCATTCATTTACAACGGAGTGCGAACTTTAGTACAATAGATGAATCTATCAACCTATGAATCTACGATATGCGTAATTGGCGAAGGAGAGAATGGACGAATGAAAAGGAATGGGAAGGCTAGAGCGCTTGGATTGCTTCTGCTGACGCTGATTTTGGCGATTGCGGCAGGCTGTCAATCGTACGGCGGAGTCGATCTGAACCAAACGATCAAAAACTCGCTGATGGTGACGTCGAGCGAAAGCAAGGGAAGCTATGAGCTGGAGCTTCACCTGAACGAGGAAACGTTCGAGGATTACGAAGAAGAGGAAATCGAGATGCTTCAGCTGTTCTCCCGCATGAAGCTGGAGCTGCATCAAGCGAAGCTGCAGGATGAAACGAGCATGTCCTTGGAAGGCAGCCTTGTACTAGGACAGGACCAAGACATCTCCGTTGACTTCGGCGTTCAGATGGATGAAGAGACGCTTGTCATCGAGCTGGAAGACGCGAAGGCGCCGTTCGTGTTCGATGTTACGGGAACGGAGCTGTTCGAGGAGTACGACATTGAAGAAGAGCCTTCCATCGACGACGAGACGTTGACGCAGCTCGGATTCGATCTCATTGATATCGTCGGAAACTATGGGATCGGCAACCTCCCGAATCCGCAAAGCTTAAACGTAACGCCAGTGAATTTGCCGATCGGGGGCGCAGATACGCAGCTGATGCGCGTGTCGTTCACGATGGACGGGGACGAGCTGTGGGACTGGATCAATCGATATGTCGAGGCGCTGGTCTCCGACCGCGAAGGCTTGGAAGCGATGGTCAATGGCGTCTTCGACATGCTCGAGGCGAATCCCGGTTTATGGGAGCTATTAGGAGAGGTTAACCCGGTTCAGAAGGGAGTACTCGACGCGCCGACGCTGGACGACGTCGCGGCGGATGCCGTGGACGTTATTGCCGAAGAATTGGCGTATATCCAGGAGGAGCTGGAGTATATCGGCACCGAGGATCGGGAGTCGCTTGAGCTGCTGCTCGGAGACGAGCTGCAATTGAACGTCGACACCTACGTGGATGGTAAGCTTGCTATTCGCAAGCAGGATTTCGAATTGTCGTATACGGCCGGGGAAGGCTTCGAGGAAGAGATGCTTCTCCCGATTACCGGATTTACGCTTCGCGCTGGAACCGAACAATGGAACGTGAACGGTACGGTCGCGGCGGAAAAGCCGGCGAAGGCGGACAACGCCGTACAGCTTGAGGAAATCGAGCATGGCTATCAATTCCTGGAGCTGATTGACCAGGATTCCGATCTGCACGCGCTTCTGAAGGATACGTTCCACTTGAATCGTCAAAGCTACTACGGATTTACGGATGATTACATCAACCCGCCGATTCTGATGCCGGGCTATATCACAATCGTTCCCGTGAGAGACGTGGCGGAGGCTCTGGGCGCGGAGATTAAATTCGACGAAGAGTCTAGACGCGTAACCGTCTCGGATCCGATGACCGATACGACGATCGTATTCACGCCGGGAAGCGAGCAGGTCATCGTGAACGGGAAGGCGGAAGTATGGCCGCTGCCGACCATGGTCATCGACTGGACGACGTACGTGCCGGCCCGGAAGCTGGCCGAAGCGCTCGGAGCGGAGATCGAATGGGAACCGTTTTACGAAGGCAGCAATATACTTACGATCGAACGGGAACTCTAAACATAAGGAAGGTGAGAAGCATCATGGAGAAATTAACAACGGACGCCGCTTACCGCGAAGCGATAGCCGGCGAAGAGCTTGCGATCGTCGTATTCAAGACGACTTGGTGCAAGGACTGCCATTTCATCGACCCGTTCATGCCCGAGCTGATCAAGCATTACGAAGGCCGCGCCCGATTTTTCGAGATCGACCGCGACGAGCTGCCGGATCTGTGCTCCGAGCTTAACATTCTCGGCATACCGAGCTTCATCGCCTTTCGAGGGGGCAAGGAGCTCATCCGCTTCGTGAGCAAGCTGCGCAAATCGCGCGAGGAAATCGAATCGTTCGTCGACAAAGCGATCGCGGTCAGCGACGCATTGGCATAAACGCTCGGCATTCCATTTTTATCATAACTTATGCAGTCCGTATGCGGATCGGCGTTCAAACGCCTTCCCGCGTGCGGGCTTTCCTTTTTTGCCGGAAATGTAACCAATTCGGACGCATATCGTCACATTTTCAACATGGCTTTTAAGGGCTTTAATCGCTATAATTGAAAGGGTCATAACTTACGGAAAATAGGTGATTTCTAATGGTAACCGGCCGTTTTCGCGCGTTTGCTATCGCATCGTGCATCGGAATGCTTCTCGTACTGTTAGCCGGAGCGCTTGTTACGAATACCGAATCCGGCCGTGGCTGCGGAGATGATTGGCCGCTGTGTCACGGCAAATTCATACCCGCGTACACGTTCGAAACGGCGATTGAATTATCGCATCGGGTCGTGAGCGCGCTGGAAGGTCTTCTCGTTCTTGGAGTGCACATCGCGATTTACCGGAAGTACAAGCAGGATGCCAAACGCTTCAAGGAGCCTTATTATTATTCGACGGCGGCCTTATCGTTCACGATCATTCAAGCGCTGATGGGCGCTGCTGCGGTCAAATGGTATCAGTCGCCTCCCGTCATGGCGATTCACTTCGGGATCTCGATCATCGCTTTCGCCGCGACGATGCTTCTGGTCATCTGGACGTACCGCGCGCGCAGCGAGCGGCAGGAGACGTTCCTTGTGCCAAGCAGCATATATCCAAGGGCGCTTGCTACGGCCATCTACTGCTATGTCGTCATTTATTTGGGCGCGTTCATCCGCCACACGGATTCGGCGGGAGGCTGCGAGGGCTGGCCGTTATGCAACGGACAAGTCATTCCCGAGATGGAAGGAGCCACGGCCGCGGTATTCATCCACCGGGTAGCCGCGCTCATTCTCGGCATCGCGATCGCGGGTCTGTATGTGCATATTAGAAGGGTAAGCCCTGGCGGAGCGGGCCTTACGAAGCCGGCATGGTGGGTGCTTGTGCTCGTCGTGGCACAGGTGCTGAGCGGAGCCTATCTGACGGTTACCGTCGGCAATGAAGATGTTTTTATATTTACGAGCTTGCTGCATAACTTAATTATTGTAGCCTTATTTGGACTACTCCTCGATATAGTCATTCGTTCATGGAGGCTCAGGGAAGGACGCGCAAGGCCATAAGCCGCGCGTGTTGCGAGGTGCAATCTATCCGGCTGTAACGGCCGAAAGCGGAAAGGCGGCATGACCATGCTTCATTTCATGTTCGGAGAAGAAGAGAGGATGCCGGACGGCGCGTTCGCTGAAACCTGCTCGTATATGGATCAATTCGTATCAGCGCTGTCGAGACGGATCCGCGGCGGGCAAGACCCGGACAACAAGCTGCGCAAATACGAGGTGTGGACCAAAGGCCTGCGCTCGTCCCTGATCGAGCTCGAGCAGAGCCACTACGCCGCCATTCGTTTCAAGGAAAGGATCAAGTCGGGCTCGGCCTCGGACATGAGCCCCGAGGAACGCCTGGATTACGATCGTTACGTGTATTTCGACAAAAACAGCTTCATCCGCGTATTTTCCTTACTCGATAAGCTGGGCACGTTCCTGAACGAGCTGCTCGGCATGCGAACGGAGAGAATTAAGCCTCATTTCTCCTATTTCACGGTCCTTCGGAATATGAGGGAGCGCAATGCGCACCCGAACCTGACCTGGCGTCTTAACGACATCAAGGAGCACTACAAGGATTCCACGAATCGCCTCCGCAAACGAAGAAACGTCGAGATTCACTATATGAATTCCGAAATGCAGGATGATTTGATCCAAAGCCAGCGCATGTACGGAGCGGAGATCCAACTGGAGAACATTCAGCTTCAAGCGGAAGATCTGACGCGCTGCTTGCATATGGCGACCGAATCGCTAAGATTGACGTTTCAATATGCGGTCTCGCTCGAGAGGCAGCATCACCTATAATCCCGGGAGGGTGAATCCAGTGGAGCTAATGGGGAGAACGGCACTCGTGACCGGCAGCGCCAAGGGACTTGGCAAGCGCACCGCGATGCAGCTTGCCGAGCAGGGCTGCAATCTGATCATTAACTATTTGGAGAGCGAGCAGGAAGCGCTGCAGGTGAAAGCGGACATTGAGAAGCTCGGAGCGAAAGCTATAACGGTGCAGGCGGATATCGCCACAATCGAGGGAGCGCATAAGCTCGCGGACGCGGCTGAGCAGTGGGCGGGCGGCGTCGACATATTGGTGAACAACGCCGGCCCTTTCGTTCGTAAGCGGAAGCTGTTCAGCGAATATGACGAGGAGACCATCATCCGGCTGACGAACGGCAATCTGCTTAGCGTCATGCTGCTAGATCATCGTTTGCTGCCTCGCATGCGGGAGAAGAAATGGGGAAGGATTATCCACTTCGGCTTCGGTCATGCGAATGAAGCGCGCGCTTGGCCTCATCGGGCGGTCTATGCCGCGGCGAAGACGGGACTCGTCTCATTCACCAAATCGCTGGCGGTCGAGGAAGCGCCATTCGGGATTACCGTGAACCTGATCGGGCCGGGCGATATCCGCGGCGTGAACAAGGAGCGGTCAATTGAGGAAGCGGAGAACGAACACGACGCCGAATCGCCGCTCGGGCGTCCCGGAACAGGGGAGGATGTCGCAAGGGTTATCCTCTTCCTGTGCCAGAAACAGTCGAGCTTCCTGACGGGCAACGTCATTGACGTGACCGGAGGCTTCGACCCAATCAGAGCCAATATTAAAGGTATGTTCTAACGCGCATGTTCTAGTGCAAAAAAAGAGTCTTATCCATGCGGATGGCCGCCGTGGATAAGACTCTTTGCATTAAAATACTTGTACGACTTCTACGACACCGTCTACTTCTTCAAGCAGCGCGCGCTCGATACCGGCTTTCAGCGTGATTGTGGAGCTTGGGCAGCTGCCGCATGCACCCATCAGGCGAAGCTTAACGATACCGTCTTCCACGTCGACCAATTCCACGTCGCCGCCGTCGCGTTGCAGGAATGGACGCAGCTTGTCAAGAACGTCCAGCACCTCGTCATACATCGTGTCTTGTACTTGTTCACTCATTGCAATCAACTCCTTTCTCCCCTATTATAGTACAAAGCGATACAATTGAAAATGGTTCGCAAACGCATTCCAATAAAGTAAGGTGAATAGGCCATCATGATAAAACCAATGATCGAATTTTGCGCCAGCAATATGCATCACGGAACGGATGAGCTCATGCAGGAGCTGGAGCTTGACGATTCCGTCGACGTTATCGAATACGGCTGTCTGGGTAATTGCGGCGAATGTTACGCCAGGCCCTACGCTCTCGTGGACGGGACGATCGTAGGCGCCGACAGCGTCGAAGAGCTTTCGGAACGTATCCGTGAAGCGATCAAGCGCCAGCAGGCCGATCGCGACGCTCTGGACAAGCTCCTCGATGATTTATAAGCTAGCTTATCCCAAATGATGCTTCGAACGCCATAACACGCCGCTCTTGACCAGACGCGGCACGCGTCCGAGAATCGGCGTGCTGCCCATAATGCCGAAGCCGCTCTTCTTGCCAAGCGATCCGAGCACGCCCTTGAGCTTAATTTTGCCTAGGCGCGGCGTCTTATTCTCCCACATGGCCTGGAGAACTTCGGCAATTTGCTTGCCTTGAGCTCCGGCCGCTTGGCCGCTTGGCGAGAACGGCAGCGACGCGCAGTCGCCGACGATAAACACGTTGTTGTAATCGGGGAGCTGGTGGTGCGCGTTAATAATCAGCCTACCTTGGGGATCCTTCGGCAGCTCCATCCGCTGAACGATCTCCACGGGCTGTATGCCTGCCGTCCATACCGTGACGTCCGTATAGATAGGGGAGTCTGGATTGTTGCCGTCGTATAATACGCCTTGCTCCAATCGAGTCAGGCCGACATGCCCTCTCATCTCCACTTGATGCTCCATGAACCACTCCGCGACAAAATCCTGCAGCTTGCCCGGGAATGCCGACAATACGCGCGGTCCTCTGTCCAATATGCGGATGTTCAAATCCGGCCTGCTCTCGCGCAGCTCGGACGCGACTTCGACGCCGCTAAGTCCCCCGCCGACAATTGTTATTTGTCCATAAGGCTTCACATCATTAAGAAGCGCATAGGTTTTCCGGGCGGCTGAGAACGTTTGAATGCTGGTCGAAAATTGTTCCGCGCCTTCGATGCCGTGATATTTGTCCGTGCAGCCAAGCCCAACGACGAGCCAGTCATACGAGATCGGATCCTGATCCTCCATCAATACGAGCTGCCGCTCCAGGTCAACGTCCTTGATTTCTCCGAATGCCAGTCTCAGACGAGGATCGGACGGGAATTTCACCCGAAGATCCATATCCGAAACCGTGCCTGCCGCAAGAGCGTAATATTCGGTTTTCAAGCCCTGGAAGGGCATTCTGTCGACCAACACGATCGATACGTCATGCGGCAATTGGCTTTCGAGCAATTCGTTCGCGATGGCTGCTCCGCCGTAACCGCCGCCCAATATAACTAGTTTTCTCATACGATTTCCCAGCTCCACGATTCATGATGTTGGTTGTAGGTTGCGCCTACGACCTTTAGATTAATCATTCATAAATTTTGATCTCGTTGTAGAACGTGTCCCTCTCGACAGGAATTCGTCCGGCTCCCTTGATGAGCCAGATCAAGTCTTCTCTCGTAATGCCTTCCGGCGTTAACGCGCCCGCCGCGTGACTGATCTTCTCCTTGACGATCGTGCCGTGAGCATCCGAAGCGCCCATCGTTAACGCGACCTGCGTCAATTGAACGCCAATGTTAATAAAATACGCTTTAATATGCTGGAAGTTATCCAGCATGAGGCGGCTGATCGCGATCGTCTTCAGATCCTCGAACGCCGAATTGCGTCTGCGTATGCCGGCTTTCGGGTTGATCGGCTGCATGGACAGCGGAATGAATACCAGGAAACCGTTGGTTTCGTCCTGCAGCTCGCGAATCTGCATCAGATGGCGGATGCGGTCTTCCTTGGTTTCGATCGAGCCGTACAGCATCGTCGTATGCGTGCGCAGACCGAGGTTATGGGCGGTGCGATGAACGTCCAAGTATTGCGAGACGTCGGCTTTGGTAACGCGCATCTTCTTGCGATAGTGATCGGACAGGATTTCCGCGCCGCCGCCCGTCAGCGATTTGAGGCCGGCTTTCATCAGCTCTTGGAGCACTTCCTTGTAGCTCAGCCCGCTGATGCGGGAGAAGAAGTCGATTTCGGCGGCTGTGTAGGCTTTCAGCGTGACGTCCGGGTACTTCTCGTTCAGCGCCTTCAGGGAATCGACGTAATATTGGAACGGTACATGCTGGTTATGGCCGCCGACGATATGGAATTCGCGCACGCCGGGGTGAATATGCTGCTCGACGTATTCGATCATTTGCTCGCCGGACAGCGTGTATGCGCCGGGATCGCCTTCATCCTTGCGGAAGTTGCAGAAGGCGCAATGCGCTTCGCACACGTTCGTGAAGTACAAGCTCATATTTTCGATAAAATAAACCTTTTTCCCGTTCTTCCGGAGCGCGACCTCGTTGGCCAGCTGGCCGATGGTCAGCAGATCGTCGGATTCATATAAGAAGACGCCGTCTTCCAGCGTCAGACGCTGCCCGTGACGTACTTTTTCGATAATTTCACCCATTCTGCTGTCTTGTGTAGGGATGATGACATTCATGGGAAGTCCTCCTTCAGTGGTAGTTCAAACAATAAGTATGTGAAAAAAATAACTTGCGATAACGCCTAAGAAGCTGTAACCATTATAAACCTCACACGTAGCAGGGGCAACTAGAAAGTCATGCAAGCGGTCACACCTGGGGCGGACTGGAGGCTGCGCTCAAGCCCTTGAGCGGGAGGGTGATGTGGGGTATACTATGGATAAGTAAGTGAAGTGAAGCGAATGGAGGGATGTAGGATGATCACGATCAGCGAGCTGGCATCCGAAAAAATAAAAGAAATGCTGGAGCAGGAGGCTTCCCCGGACCTGTTCCTAAGAGTAGGCGTGAAGGAAGGCGGCTGCAGCGGCTTCTCCTATGGCATGGGCTTCGACGACGAGCAGAAGGAAGACGACCAAGTCATTACGGCGCAAGGCCTTAAGGTTGTCGTGGATAACGACAGCGTCAAATATTTGCGCGGTCTCGTCATCGATTTCAAGGAATCCGCGATGGGCGGCGGCTTCACGATCGAGAATCCGAACGCCAGCGCGACCTGCGGTTGCGGTTCGTCGTTCCGTACGGCGACCGATGCGGGCAAGCCTGCTGCCGAGGGCGAATGCTAATCGTAACACGTTAACGCGAACAAACCTCTCCTGCGGACAGCCGCCGGGGAGGTTTTTTTGGCGAAGAGGGGAGTACACGACCGATGTACCGGATTTTTATTGTGGAAGACGATGAGAAAATCGCGGCTATCCTGAGGAACAAAATGGAGCAATACGGCTACGAGGCCGCCGCTGCCGCCGATTTTCGGGACCTGATGCCGGAGATTGCGTCATTTGATCCGCAGCTCGTGCTGCTGGATATTAACCTGCCGTATTTCGACGGATACTATTGGTGCAGGCAAATCCGAACGCGCTCCAGCGTTCCGATCATCTTCCTATCGGCGAGGGCGGGCGAGATGGATCAGGTGATGGCGATCGAGAACGGCGGCGACGATTATATTACGAAGCCGATCCAGCTGGAGCTGTTGATGGCGAAGGTGCGCGGCGTGCTGAGGAGAGCATATGGGGAATACGCGAGACCCGATAACGCGGAGCGCGGCGACACGGCGTTGGAAGCGGCAGCCGGGTACGCCGAAATTATCGTCCACGGACTTAAGCTGTCCCTAAGCCGCAACGAGCTGGAATGGGACGGCAGAAGTGTCGAGCTTACGAAAAACGAGAGCCTGCTGGCGGAATGTCTGATGCGCCGTCCCGGAACGATCGTCGCAAGGGAGACGCTGCTCGAAGCGCTCTGGGATGACGTGCAGTTCGTGGACGACAACACGTTGTCGGTGAACGTAACAAGGCTGCGCAAGAAGCTGGAGGAGATCGGTCTCGCGAAATCGATCGAAACCGTAAGGGGACTCGGCTACAAGCTGTCGCTCGATAACGAAAGCAAGGCGGCGCCATCTAATGGATAGACATGGCGGAAGCCGGCCGCTGCTTGTGTTTATGCGGGACAGGCTGCTTAACATCCTTTGTTTTATCATGCTGATAGGGCTTTGCTGCTGCCTGTATATGCTGGAGAACGTCCGCTATCCCGGCTTGATCGAGACCGCGACGATGCTTTATTTTGTCCTGCTCGCTGTAGTTGTGTATGCGGCGTGGCTGTCCATCGACTATATGCGCCAGCGCTATTATTTCAAACAAGTAAACGAAGCGCTGGAGAGGTCGGACGAGCTTGGAGCGGCGACGATCATACAATCCCTTGCGACGGAGGAGCAGAAGCTCGTAACGCGTCTTATCAGGGAGCAGCACAGGGCGTATCTGAACGAGCTCAACAAATATCGCAGGCAGCAGGAGATGCATAATCATTTCGTCATGCAATGGGTTCATCATATGAAGACGCCGGTCTCCGTAGTGGATCTGCTCATCCAGGAAGCCCGCCGTCAGCCGCCGGCCGGGGAGGAAGGCTGGCTGGAGCTTATCGGCAGCATTCAAGAAGAGACCGAGCGGCAGACGCGGGCGCTTGAGATAATGCTCCATACGGCCCGGCTGGACAAGTTCGAACTTGATTTGCATATCCGCAGGACGGCGCTTCACGAATTGATCCGGAGCTCGGTCAACGCCCATAAGCGTTTGTGCATCCGCTACTCGATCTTTCCGAAGATCGAAGGGGAAGCATGGGTGGAGACGGATGACAAGTGGATGATGTTCGTCATGAACCAGCTCATCAGCAACGCGATCAAATACAGCAAGCAGAAGCCCGGCGTGAAGACGCTCTTGTTCCGGCTGTACGCTGCGGATGGGAATGGAAGCGGTATTCGTCTGCAGGTAATCGATTCCGGCATCGGCATCGCTCCCCACGACCTGCCGAGAATATTCGAGCCGTTCTTCACGGGGGAGAACGGGCGCGCGACCGGCGAATCGACCGGCATGGGCCTCTATTTGGCCAAGCAGGTCTGCAGCCGGCTCGGCATCGGGATCGGCGCGGAATCGGAGCTCGGCGCAGGGACGACGTTTACGCTTACCTTTCAAACCCGGGGCATCCATGTCCTGGACGAGTAGCGGCAGGATGACAATATTGTAAGATTGCCGCTCTATATTGAAAGGCAAATCGATGGGTTCGGCTCGATCTCGGATATATACTAGACACATCACTTTACACCAGAACGAATATCCCAGGAGGACCCGCCGCGATGAGCGTACTGAAAGCGCAAGGACTTGGCAAACTATACAGCACCAAAGGAAATCTCGTTTATAAAGCGTTGGAAAATATCGATTTGGAAGTAGAGACAGGGGAGTTCGTCGGCGTCATGGGACCGTCCGGCAGCGGCAAAACGACGCTTCTTAATCTGCTGGCAACCATTGACCGGCCCACCTCCGGCATGATCGAAATTAACGGCGTCAATCCGACCAAGCTGACGGACAACAAGCTGGCGTTGTTCCGCAGGCGCGAGCTCGGCTTCGTGTTCCAGGATTTCAACCTTCTGGACACGCTGTCGATCAAAGAAAATATCATTCTGCCGCTCGTCATGGAGGGCGAGAAGCCGAGAATTATCGAGGACCGGCTGAAGCCGATCGCCGAGATGCTCCAGATCGAATCGATCCTCGGGAAACGAACGTACGAGGTGTCCGGCGGCCAGAAGCAGAGAGCGGCGATCGCGAGGGCGATCATCCATAAGCCGACGCTGGTGCTGGCCGACGAACTAACGGGCAACCTGGATTCCAAAGCGGCCAAGGACGTGATGGACTCCCTGAAGGAAATGAATGAGGTGTTCAGGGCGACCGTCCTGATGGTAACGCATGATCCGTTCTCCGCCAGCTATTGCCAGCGCATCATCTTCATCAAGGACGGCAAGTTTTTCTCGGAAATACGCCGGGGCTCGAACCGCCAGGCGTTCTTCCAACAAATTTTGGACGCGCTGAGCGTGCTGGGAGGGAATTTCGATGACATTCCGTTCGCTCGCCCTTAGCAACGTCCGTGGCAATTGGCGCTCGTACAGCGCGTTTTTTCTCAGCAGCGTGTTTTCCGTTCTGATCTTCTATATTTATGCGGCGTTTCTGAATCATCCGGACGTGCTGAGCGGCCAAATCATCGGCGCTTCCAAGGTGAAGATCGGCATGCAGTACTGCCTGTACATCATTATGATTTTTTCGTTCCTGTTCATTCTGTACAGCAATTCGGCGTTTCTGAAGACAAGGAAGCAGGAATTCGGCTTGTTCTCCTTGTTCGGGATGACGAGGTCGCAGCTGCGAAAGCTGGTTATCTATGAAAATATGGTGATCGCCGTGCTGGCCATTGCGGCGGGGATCGGCCTCGGCATTTTGTTCAGCAAGCTGTTTTTTATGGCGCTTGCCGCCCTGCTCGGCATGGATGAAACGATTTCGTTCGCGGTCCCAATGGATGCGGTCTGGCTGACGGCCGGAGGTTTTTTTGCTCTGTTTCTTATCATCTCGATCTGGTCCGTGCTCCGAATCGGCAAGCAGCAGATCATCGAGCTGCTGAAAGCGGCGAGGCAGCCGAAGGGGAAGCTAACCTATAAGAAGTGGCAGGTTGTATTGGGGGCGCTGTGCCTGGTCAGCGGGTACGGCATGGCTTTCGTGATGAACTCCTACACGTTCATCATCCTTTCGCTGCCTATTCTCGTTACCGTCGTCGCAGGCACTTATTTTCTGTTCACGCAGCTTAGCATCGTATTTCTCCGGTTCGTTCAGAAGCGGCACGGGGTGTACTACAATCGAACAAACATGCTAATTGTCGCGCAGCTCGGCTACAAAATCCGGGACAACGCTCGTATTCTGTTCGTCGTGTCCATTCTTAGCGCGGTCATCATGACGGCGCTCGGCACGGTGTACTTAATGCAGATCCAAGGCAAACAGGACATGCTGGAGACGTCTCCGTTCTCGATTGCCTATGTGGAGAGAGGGCTTCACGCGCATGAGGTTATCGATCCGGACCAGCTGAAGCGGACCATTGCGGAGGACGGCTTTACGGTCGCAAGGGAATCGAAAATCGTAGGGGTCGGTCTCGATCAATACGTGATCGAGTTTACAGGCGATGATTCTAGTCGGCTTGGCTGGGGAGATGACCCGGATTACCGGTACACATCCGATGCCATGATCATATCCGTCACCGACTACAATAAGCTTGCGGGGGAGGCGGGCAGGGAGCCGCTAGTCGCGGAGAGCGGTAAGCTCACCGTGCTCTACAGCAGCTTCGACGACTCCACGTTCGGCAGCGGCACGGCGAAAGGCCGGATCAACGGTGAGCCGGTCGAGCTGCCCGTATCGGGCTCCATCAACGTAAGCATGCTGAACAATTGGCTGGATTCGAACGCGATAACGCTCGTCATGGATGATCTCGGCTTCGTGAATTTGCTCGCCAGCGTGCCGGAAGAGCAGCAGCGCGTCTTCTACGGCTATGAGCTTAACAATTGGGAGGAATCCGCCGGACTGGTCAAGAAGCTTGACGGCATGATCTCGGAGGAGCGGGGGGGCGATAAGGATTTCGGCCGGGCGGAGCGATTCGCCAGAATGAAAGAGACGATATCGCTGACGCTGTTCATCGGCATGTTCATCAGCTTGCTGTTCTTCATCGCGGCGGGAAGCATGATCTACTTCAAGCTGTTCACGGAAATACAGGAGGATCAGGCTCAGTTCAGAGGACTCTCGCGCATCGGCATGACCCGCAAGGAAATTCGCCGCGTCGTCGTGTCGCAGATCGCGATCGTCTTCTTCATCCCGTGCGTCGTCGGCATAAGCCACGCATTGTTCGCGATGCGCTCCCTCGACAATATGATGAATACGTCCAACTGGATCTATTCGTTCGTGGTTATCGGCATCTATATCGTCATGCAGACGCTGTACTTCCTGCTGGCGAGCAACAGCTACATGAAAAGCATGCTTCGCGGCTCGGCCGCGTAACGGAATAGATCAAAAAGCGAAGGACCGTCTCCCGGCCATTATGGCCGGCGGAGGCGGTCCTTTGCCGTGCCTACTTGGAAATCCATGCTTCTGTAGCCGGCTTCCGTCCGGCAGGAGAACGTCACGCCGCTTCCGGTATCAAGGAGCGTGAGCCGATGCCCGTGCTTCGAGCCCGTATCGATAGCGATCCGCCGCTCATCCGCCCATATCTCCCCGGGCGCGGCCCCCAGCTTGAATGTCGGCGTGTGGCCGAACATGATGCGGCTGAAGCGTCTGGCCGGAAGATTGGCCGGATCCGCATCGATAAGAGAGGCCAGCCCGTCAACCGGGTAAGTATGGAACTCCTCGCGTATTTCCGTTAAGTCGCGGACGGATTGGCTGGCATAAGGAATGCCCGGACGTATGCCGGCATGCACGAACAACACTTCGTCCTCCATATGGGTGAGGGGCAGAGATTGAATCCATTTCACGTAAGAGACAAGTCTGCCCGAAGCGCGGAAGCCTCTTCGTCTTCGGCTGCGCTTGTAGGCCGAGACCAACTTCAGCTCCTGATTGCCGGGAAGCGCGACGGCCCCCTGCGATTCGAGCTCGCGCACGAGATCGATCGTTCTCCAGGAAACGGGATTGTCCGCGTCGATGTAATCGCCCAGCATGACGAGACGGTCCTTCGAAGGATCGTAGCCAGCTTCCTGCAGGAGGCGAAGCAGTCCTTCCTTATGGCCGTGGATGTCCGATATGGCAAGCAGCCTATTGCCGCCGTTCTGTAATAATCCGCTGTTCACACGATCAACGACCTTTCATTCGCGATGCTTTCTTTCAAGATGCTTGCTTTCAAGTCTCACATACAATATATAGCCGCTCCGCGAGGTTGGTCTCGGCTATAGCGGTCCAAATCCCGGACAAGAAAGTTTCGGCGTGGTAAAATATAGGTATCATATAGCGCGCAAAGGGGAGCGATAATGAGAATGGTTCAGCCTATGGAAGGGAAGCTAGTCGCCGTGACGGGCGCGAACTCCGGTATGGGACTCGCCACCGTCGTGGAGCTTGCGCGGATGGGCGCGGAAGTTGTTATGATCTGCAGAAGCAGAACCCGCGGGGAAGAAGCGCTTGCTCGCGCGAGGGAGGAAAGCGGAAGCGGCAGCATTACGCTTATGCTGTGCGATTTGGGTTCGTTCGCCAGCATCCGCACGTTCGCCGAAGCGTTCCGGAAGCAATTCGATAAGCTGGATGTGCTCGTGAACAACGCGGGCGTCGTATCGCTTAAGCGGCAAGCGACGGAGGATGGCTACGAAATCATGATCGGCGTCAATCATCTCGGCCATTTCCTGCTCACGGGCGAGCTGCTGCCCTGTCTGCTCCGCGCGGAGCAAGGCCGGATCATCAACGTGTCCTCCGGCGCCCACAAAGCCGGCCGCATCCGGTATGACGATCATACGATGATGAACGGCGTGAACGTGGTGAACGGCTATGCAAGATCCAAGCTCGCCAACATCTTGTTCACCAAAGAGCTCGCAAGGAAGCTGAGCGGCACGAGGGTCACCGTTAACGCGCTTCATCCCGGCGCCGTCTCCACCGCGATCGGCGTCGACCGGCAATCGGGCTTCGGCAAATCGGTTCATCGCATGCTGCGGCCGTTTTTCCGGACGCCCCAGCAAGGCGCGGCTACCGCCATCTATCTCGCGTCCAGTCCCGACGTGTCCCGGATGACAGGCCTTTACTTCATCGACCGCAATCCGGCGCGCGTCACTGCCGCCGCGAGCGATGAGGTCGAGGCGGCGCGATTATGGGCTTGGAGCGAAGCGCAGACGGGCGTGGCGTACTGACGAGCCGCGGAAGACGAATGCAGGGGCGCTAGAGCTATTAAACGCTCAGTCCTTTCATTGGCGGCGTTTATTTCTTATCGTTGAGCTCAAGCGCCTGACGGCTTATTCTTCAAACGGCAGCCTTACGATCATCGTCGTCCCTTGCCCGACAACGCTCTGCGCTTCGATGGAGCCGCCATGAGCCAGGACGAGCTCCTTGGCAATGGCGAGACCAAGACCCATGCCTCCGCTTGTTCGGGCTCTCGCTTCGTCCGTCCGGTAGAACCGGTCGAATATATGCGGGAGATGCTCCGCGCCGATGCCGGGCCCCGAGTCGGCAATACGGATCGTCAGCCAGCGCCGCCGCCCCCCTTCTTGCTCGGCAGTCCTCTCGATCTCGGTCGTTATCGCGACTAGTCCTCCATGCGGCGTGTACCGTACGGCGTTGCCGACGAGATTGAACAATACTTGCGTCATTCGATGCTCGTCGAGCGGGATGGACGGCTGGCCCGTTCGATCGATGAGCTCGATCCGGAGCGCCTTGCCGGCCGCGTCCTCGGCGAATCGATCCGCTACCCGGGCTAACAAGTCCGAGACGGGGCAGACTGTCATTCGCAATTGAAGCTGCCTGGCTTCGGCAAGCGAGAGCAGCTGAAGATCGTCCACCAGCCGGCCGAGACGGATAAGCTCATCCTGCAGCGGCAGCAGCTTATAAGTCTCGATCGCGCCGCCTCGCTGCTGGAACAGATCCATCTGCCCTTGCAGGATGGAGAGCGGCGTGCGCAGCTCGTGGGCGACATCCGCCACGAGGCTGCGGCGCGCCTGTTCCGCCCGCAGCAGCCGGACGGACATTTCGTTGAACGTGCTGGCGACCTTGCCGTATTCGTCGCGGCTGAGGACGGGAGCTTGCGTGCCGAGGCCGCCGCTTCCCAGCCGCTCGATGGCGGGAAGCAGCAGCCTTAGCGGCGCCGTCACCCGCCTTGCTACCAAATAAGCGGCGATTAGCGACACAAGCAGGAGGACAAGCGTGAAGCCGACGAGGATGACGGTTACGGAGCTGCCGACTCCGAGCTGTATTTTCCGCACGCCAGCCGCCTCCGGATCGTAATAGAACAAGCTTCCGATTTTGGCGTCGTCCCAGTACAAGTCTCTTTTTAGACCGAGGCTTAGGATGACGCCTTCCTTCTGTTTGCCCGCAAGCAGACGATCGCCGTCCGCCGTTTGCACAAGGAAGCTTCCGGCAGCCTGCATGAAAGGATCGTTTTTGACGACCGCCCAATCCTTCTCCGTTCCCCAATCTTCATCGTTCTCCTCATAGAAGGCAAGCAGCCGGCTTTCGATCCGGTCCATCTGCTCGCTGCGGTCCGTAATTTCAATCGATCGAATCGTTCCGTTCACGACTAGTACGGTGACTAGGATCGAGATGAAGCAAATGCTCACGATCAATGCCGCCATGGCCAGGAAGAGCTTGCCCCTGACGCTCACGAGCCGCCTCCGCCGAACCGGTAGCCGAAGCCGAACACGGTCTCTATATAGACGGGAGAAGACGGGTCGTCTTCGATTTTTTTGCGGATGCGGCTAATGTGCGCATCGACGGTCCGCTCGTCATTCAGCAGATCGTCCGTAAGCGCAGCCTGAAGGAGCTGAAGCCTGCTGTAGACAATGCCGGGCCTTGCGGCAAGCGTAAGCAGAAGCTTGAACTCGGTCGGGGTGAGCGGGATGTCCTGTCCGCGCTTTCGGACGCTGCATTTGGATTCGGAGATGGTCAGCTCGCCCCGCTGCAGCGCCGCTTCCTCCTGTATGCCCTGATGATCGCCGAGCCTTCGCAGGACGGCCCGAATGCGGGCCAGCAGCTCGCGCAGCGAGAACGGCTTCGTCAAATAGTCGTCGGCGCCGACCTCGAGCCCGATAATTTTGTCCGTTTCTTCCGCTCTAGCGGTGACCATAATAATACCCGCCTTCGATGAACGCCGCAGCTCCTTGCAAACATCGATTCCGCTCATGCCCGGCAGCATCCAATCCAGCAGAACAAGCGAGGGTTCATGCTGCTTGGCAAGCTTAATCGCATCGGGACCGGTCATGGCGGTTACGATCGTATATCCTTCTTCCTTAAGATATGGCTCCATGAAATCAAGCATTTTGCGCTCGTCGTCGACAAGCAGCAGCGTCTGTGCCCTCATGTGCATCCCCTTTCCGCGCGATCTTCCTAATTCGTATGGTAGTGAACCCTGGATCTTCAGTCAACTTTCAGCGGGCATTAAAGGTAGATTAAGGGACAAAGCCCATACTGAAGCCGTACCACACAAACGGCGAAAGGCGGAGATTGAGGATGAAACATAGGAACCTGAAAACGGCAGCGGCATGGGCGCTTGCTCTAACTTTGACGCTAGGAGGCGGCGCGTTCTGGACAAGCCAGCAGGCGAACGCCGCGGAGCTCGAAACGACGGACACGGCTCAGACGCCGGCGGCGGCGGACAAACAGGCAGCGTCGACAGAGACGAAGGGAATAGGAAAACATAGCGGCGCGGAAGGCAGAGGCTTCGGAAAAGGCGTTCGCTCGGAAGCCGCGGCGGCCGCTCTCGGCATGACCGAAGATGAGCTGAAGACAGCACTGAAGGAGGGCAAAACGATCGCGGCAATCGCGGCCGAAAAAGGCGTGGCGCTGCAAACCGTCTTCGATGCCCAGCTGGCGGTGGTCAAGGAGAAGCTGACGGAGGAGCTGACAGCGGGGACGATCACGCAGGAGCAATTCGACGAGAAGCTGGCTAAGGCGCAAGAGCGTCTGACCCAAGCGGCGAACGGCGAGCTGCCCGCCCGCGGAGCGGGTCACGGAAAAGGCGGTCACAAAGGCAAAGGCGGACCTATGAGCAAGCACCAAACGGATGACGCCGCGGCGGAGAGCAGCGGCGCAAGCGCATAACGACTTAGAGACTGTGCCCGAGAGGCGCAGTCTTCTTTTTTTTCTAACCGGAAATTCCGCGGGTTACTCATCATCCGCTGATGCGTTTCCTTCACTGGGTTGCTTCGGGAATCTCATCCCTTCCATTTGGTTACCCAAAAACCGGCCAGCACCATCCCTAGTCCGACGTACGTCTGCCACCGGGGAGCTTCCTTTAGAAGGATCGCTCCGAGTATGACGCAAACCACTATTTCAATCCCCTTCGAAACCGTCAAAGCGAACGTCAAATTGCCGAATGATTGGAACAGCCACTTGATCCCGTATCCGATCATGAGGTTAGCTGCGAAGAAGACCGGTAGCAGCTTCAATTGGTAACGGAAGACCGACCAGAAGGCGGGATCGATATGCTTCCCCTGGTATGCGAAGATTCCGTTCACGGCAAACAATCCGATTAACAGCAGCGCGAAAGCAAAAAAAATCAGCATCTTGTCCTCCTGCGTTGGAATGCGGCACGAAACCGGCCGCCCGATTAATGTTGCCTTCGCCCAATCTTTTTAACCGTCATCAACTCCTGCCTTCCACAGCAAAAGCAAATTTCACGCCAAACGCACATCATCGTCACAAGTTCACAACATCTTGCTGGTAGTATGAATCTCGTAAACGGCAAATCGCAAGGGATGGAGAGTGAACAACTTGATGAGGGTAATGAAATCGACGAGGTTCAAAATGATCGCGCTGGCGCTTGTCATCGCCATGCTGCCCCTTCTGACGGCAGCCTGCGGCTACTATAAGCTGAAATTTCCCGAGGAAATCAATATGGCCGATATGAGCGCCCACAGCGGGCATGCTCATGGCGCTGCCGCAGAACCCGGCGGCACTGGAGCAGCGACGGCAGCCGCTTCCTGCGCGGAAATGGTCGAGCCCGCCTCGAACGCGCCTGTTCGCGCATTCGAATTAACGGCGCAGAAGACGAAGGTAGATATCGGCGGCGGTAAGACGTCGGATGCGTGGACCTTCGACGGAACGACGCCCGGGCCGGAGCTTCGCGTGAAGCAGGGCGAACGGATCGTCGTGACGCTGACGAACAAGGACATCGACAAAGGCGTTACGATCCATTGGCATGGCGTCGTGCTGCCGTGCTCGCAAGACGGCGTCGCGGGTGTCACGCAGGATGCCGTATGGCCGGGCGAAGCCTTCACGTATGAATTCGTCGCGAAGCACGCAGGCACGTACTGGTATCATTCGCATCAGCAGAGCTCGGAGCAGGCGACGCATGGCCTGATCGGCCGGCTAATCGTCGAGCCGCGGGAGAACGCGTTCCGCTACGACAAGGATTACGCGGTCACGCTCCAGCATCTGAACGGGAAGCATTGGCTGACGAACGGCCGTCGCGGCGGAGCGGATCTTACGGCGGCCCCGGGAGAGAGCGTCCGGCTGCGGCTCATTAACAGCACAAGCGAGGTGCAGTGGATGGGCGTGGCGGGAGCGGAATTCCGGGTCATATCGATGGACGGCCAGGATTTGAACGAGCCGGATGTCATAAGCGGACAATGGATCCCCGTGGGCGGAGGGCAGCGTTACGATGTTCTGTTCACGATGCCGGAGAGCGGTCAGGTCGAGGTCTATAGCAGAGAGAAGCCGGCTTTAACCGCCAGGGTCGGCGAAGGCGCAGAGCCTGCGCGGCTGGATAAGGACGCGCCCGCATTCGACTTTACGGCGTACGGCAAGCCGGTCGACGACGGCATTACGGCGGACATGAAGTTCGACCGGACGTACGAGCTCGTTCTCGGTCCGATCGACATCAATGGCAAGAGATTCCATGAGATTCCGCCGATCATCGTCAAGGAAGGCGAATGGATCAAAGTGAAATTCAAGCATAAGCTCGGGGCGGAGCACCCCATGCATCTGCACGGCCATCTGTTTAAGGTGCTCACCAAAAACGGGAAGCCGTTAACCGGCAGTCCGATTTATGCCGACAGCATTCTTCTGTTCATGGGCGACGAATACGAGGTCGCGTTCCAAGCGGATAATCCGGGGCTATGGATGGAGCATTGCCATAATCTCGGCCACGCGGCGAACGGAATGTCCATGATGGTCAATTACGAGGGCGTTACGACGCCTTACCGGGTCGGCACGAAGTCCGGCAACTTGCCGGATTAATAGCATTCAACATTCAGGAGGTAGGTCTACTATGATTAGAAAAACGATTTGGTCCATCGCCGCTTTGATCGGCGGGTTCGTGCTCGGCATCATCGTATCGGAGCTGCTGGCGATCGCCGGCTTGGCGATGATCGGTCCGACTAGCTGGCTGCGGGGTCTCCGCTATGTTCCGTTCATCTTCGCGGCGCTTGGCGCGGCGTCGATCTGGATCTGGCTGCCCGCGCGGAAGCCTTCGCGTGAAACGAACAAGCGGGCATGACAGGGAGAACCGCAGCCCCGAATCCTATACTTGGCGCTACAGCTTTCCGAAAAATCGAAGCATCGCTTTGATCATATGCTCTCTGCCGATGGGACCCCAAGGGTCCCATTCTCTGCTGTCCGGGTAATAAACCCTGCTCTCCTTCACCGCCCTTAATTGCTGCCATCTCGGATCCGACGCGAACTCTTGTATCGCGGCTTCATGGCTCCAAATGACGAGAATGCGCTCGGGATCGAGCTCGACCAGCCTGTCGAAGGCATTGTCCAAATACGTGCCATGCGTAATGCGGTCGTCCGGCTTGAACCGGAGCCGATTATAGAACAGCTCCGTGAACGTATGCTCCTTGACCCCGTATATCCGGCAATTGCCGGGCAGCAGGCGGATAATGGTCCATTTGCCGTGCTTCACGTACGGCTCCAGCTTGCGGCGGGCGTCCTGCTCGAGCTGGGACATGGAACGGATAACCCGTTCCGCTTCGGCGCTTCTGCCGACCTTGGAGGCAACCGTGCGGAAATACTGCTCCCAGCTGGCGGAATGGTCGATGAAGATGGCGCCGCCCTCCTCGCCCCAATGCTTGTCGGCGAGGTCATGCAGCAGCTTCGTTCGAAGAATGAGATCCGGCGACAGTCTCACGACGTCGCTTGATCGGATCGGCCTCTCCGCGTTGAGAGGCACCGTGCCGCTCAGCCGATCTTGCAAATAGCTGGGGAAGCCCGACGGCGTGGCGAAATAATTCGGATAGCTTGGCGCGGCAATCGGCAGAATGCCAAGCGCCAGCAAGTGGTCCTGCAGGAAGTAGCTGCTGACGACCGCGATTCGCCGATCGCGCCGCTTCAGATAGACGGACGGCGAGATCCCTTCCGTCTTCTTGAACACGCGGCTGAAGTACAGCTCGTCCTGGTAGCCGACGCTTACCGCGATATCGCGGAGCGAGGCGTTGTTGTCGGCCATGAGCTCCTTGGCTCTCAGCATGCGCAGCCTTGTCAGATATCCGCCGGGCGTCAGGCCCGTCAGCCTCTTGAAGGCTCTGCTGTAGGAGCTCGGGGTCATGCCGGCAAGCTCAGGCAGCTCGCTGATCTGGAGAGGCTTCGCCAGGCGCTGCTCCATATATTCGATAGTCGCCTGGATGGAGTCGTTCCCGATACGGTCGGGCGCTTGCTGATGAGCATGCAGATGCAGGAGGAGCTCCAGCAGCGCGTGCTGTCTTCGCAAGAGGCCGATTCCGCTTTCTTCGGCCATCGCTTGACGGAGCTGGGAGAGCAGAGACTCGGTAAGTGCGGGGGCGGCGCGGTGAACCGTTCCATTTCCTAGAATAGCAGCAAGGTTATGAGGCCCCGCCCCTTTCTCCTGGGTGGTCTGGACGCTGTACGAGATTAAGGTCGCCTTCAAGCTGCCGCCCGGATCGGCCATCAGCTCGAAGCTCTCCTCCCCCGCGTGAACGAAGAAGAACGCGCCTTCCTTGAGCGCGCTGGATCTTCCGTCCCTCATGAACAGCTTCCCGCTGCCGCCCTGAACGATGCCGATGAGACCGCTTCCGCTTTCCATCGGTTCCGAGCGGAAGCCTTCTTTATAATGATGAAGACTTAAAGCTATGGGATAGCAGGTAATGTAATCGCTTGTCGACATGAGCCTTTTCCTTCGCATTATGATATTGATAATTATTATCAATTAAGATATTAACAATTTCGGAGCTTATAGGCAATAAAGATTTTGCGTCAAAAACCGCGGGGAGGGAGCACAAACCACCCATGTTGAAAATTTTGTCCATAAAAAAATGACAATAACGTGTATTGGAAACCAAAATACCGATGGTTACAATAGTTGATGAAAATGATTATCATTCACAAAGGTAAGGGGTTGTGGAAAACGGTTCGGTACATATCGCTCCTATTGTTCATCGTATTGCTATTGACCGGCTGCGGAGCTGCCGAGTCCGGCGGGCAGGAAGAGGCTAGCAAGCATGTCGCGGGGGAAGCCGCGTCGGTCGAATCGGCCGGTGATCCACTTGGCCATATAGAGGCGGCTCCGATCGACGATCCGGCCGCGGCGGCGGAGGAGATGACCAGCTTGATCAAGACGTTCAAAGCGGCGGTGGAGTCGGACAACCGGGATGACGCCATCGCGCAGGCGGAACGTATGGCATCGATCTGGAAATCGCTTAGCCAAGGTATGCCGGAAGAGCAGTCGGATCGCTTGAACCAGATGAATGCCGATCTCGGCGGGCTGCTCGAAGCGGTTCATGCCGAGAGCTGGGACAAAGCTCGGCTGGTCGACCTCGATTATTCGCTTTACCAAGGGTTCCGGGACGTGAAGACGGTTTTGCAAATTTCATAAGGGAAAGGTGAAACAAACATGTTCTCCAGAAAAAAATGGCTCGTATTCTTACTCTGTATCGCCCTCGTGGCGGCTCTTGCGCCTGCGACCGCGGCAACCGCGGCAGCGAAAACGATCAATGTCACGATCGACGGCAAAAAACAAAGCTATTCGGTAGCGCCGCGCGTCGTCAACGGCCGCACGCTGGTGCCGTATCGCGCGATTGCGGAAGCGCTCGGCGGCACGGTCGCCTATGACGCGAAAGCGAAAAAAGCGACAATCAAAAAAAGCGGCTCGACTGTCGAGCTGACGCAAGGCAGCCGCACGGCGAAAATCAACGGCAGCGCGGTCACGCTTGACGCGGCTCCGCTTAACGTGAACGGCACGCTGCTCGTTCCTCTTCGTTTCGTGGGCGAATCGCTGGGCGTGTGGGTGACTTGGAACGGTTCTTCTTCCACGGCCGCGCTGGAAACAAAACGGTCGTTCAAGCACAAGCTCGGCACAGCGACGCTGAACAAAGTGCCGAAGCGCGTCGTCGTGCTGTTCAACGGCGGAGTAGACATCTCGGTTCTGCTCAAAGTGAAGCCGGTCGGCGCCGTTGAGTCTTACATTCAACAGCCATTCTACGAATACATCCGTCCGAACCTGATCGGAACGAAAACGCTGGGCGACGAGACGCAGCCGAACGTGGAAGCGATCGCCTCGCTTAAGCCGGACGTTATTATCGGAACAATCGAGCGCCACGAAAAAATTTATCCGCAGCTGAACAAGATCGCTCCGACGGTCATTATGAACGATTTGTCCGCATGGCAAGAAAACCTGCAAACAATGTCCAAGGTGTTCAACAAAGAAGAGATCGCATCGACGTTCATGGCGGATTGGAAAGCTCAGGTCGCGGATTTCAAGCGCAAGCTGCCTTCCAGCGTTAAAGGCGCGGCGATCTCCATCATCCGCATCAACCCGAACGGAACGGCGCGCGCGTACAACGCGGGCTTCGCGTACAAAATTTTCAAAGAATTGGGCTTCACGACGCCGAAAGCGCAGCTCGCGACAGGCGAAGAGTTTATTACCGTAAGCTCGCAGGAGCAGGTGTCCCTGCTTGACGGCGATTATATCTTCGATTTCACGACGGACTGGGACGGCGACGGTGCCGTGCTGCAGCACCAGAAGGCATGGACGTCCAGCGCGCTGTGGAAAAACCTGAAGGGCGTTAAAAACAACCATTACTACAAAGTCAATTCCGTGACGTGGAACCTGTCGGGCGGAGCGCTCGCGGCGAAGCTGATGCTGGATGACCTGTACTTCTACTTCGACTTGGAATAAGGCTAGGACGAAATAAGATGCGCATAGCGGAAGAATGAGTCGATTAGGCTCATTCTTTTGCTGCGTATACGAAGCGGGAGAGGAAGCGGGCACGGGTATGGAGATCAATACGAAAATAAACGTTTACCGGAGCGCGGGACTCCTAGCCAGCGGCGTCTTGCTGCTGGCCAGTATCGTGTCCAGCATATGCTTCGGCTTTATCGCGATCAGCTGGAAGGACATGCTTGCTTCTTTCACGAGCTATGACGAGACGGTGATGGACCAGGTTATCGTCCGCACGGCCAGGCTGCCGCGGGCGATGATCGCGGCGGCCGTGGGAGCTTCGCTTGCTTTAGCGGGCGCCGTGCTGCAGAGCGTGACGAGGAATCCGCTCGCTTCGCCCAGCGTGCTGGGCATCAATGCCGGAGCTTCGGTCGCGGTCGTGGCGGCGATTACCGTCCTCGGCATTCGCGAATCGGAGGCTCTCATGTGGTTCGCGTTCGGCGGCGCCGCAATGGCGGCCGCTATGGTGTACGCGTTGGGTTCGCTTGGCGGTGAAGGCTTATCCCCGCTCAAAATCATTTTGGCGGGCGCCGCGTTAACCGCGCTGTTCTCTTCGGTGACGCAGGGGATGCTTGCGCATAACGAGAACGGCCTGCAGGAAGTGCTGTTCTGGCTGACGGGGTCCGTAGCAGGCAGAACGACCGAAATGCTGCTGCCGTCATTGCCTTATATGGCCGTCGGCATTGTATTGGCGCTTGTCTTATCCCGGCATTGGAACGTCATCGCGATGGGCGAGGAATCGGCTAAGGGACTAGGCCAGCATCTATCCTTCGTGAAAGCGGCGGCCGGCGTCATCGTCATTCTGCTTGCGGGCAGCGCGGTTGCCGTGGCCGGACCGATCGGTCTTGTCGGCATTATCGTTCCCCATATCGCGCGGCGCTTCTCGGGCATGGACTATCGATGGCTTCTACCGTTCAGCGCTCTGATCGGGGCGACCTTGCTGGTGCTTGCCGATCTGGCGGCCCGATTCATCAACTATCCGATTGAGATTCCCGTAGGCGTGATGACGGCGGCTCTCGGCGCGCCATTCTTCATCTATATTGCCCGGAAGGAGCGTGCCAAGGAATGAACGCGTCCAAATTGACGGCTCCGGCCACGGGGCGGCCGGCCAGAGCGCATCGCCCTACGGTTAAGGCGGTTTCCCTACTCTCTGCCGTATTACTCGTAATGGCTGCCGCTTATTTGATGATGGGGGAGACGATGTATGATCCGGTTACGGCATGGCTTGCTTTATGGGGGAGCGGGACGGAGGACGGCACGATGATCGTGCAGTCCCTTCGCGCGCCCCGCTTGGTCGTTGCTTTGTTAGTCGGCGCTTCTCTGGCGTTATCGGGCGCCATCCTGCAGGCAATCATCCGAAATCCGCTTGCGGCGCCGGACGTCGTCGGCATAACGGGGGGAGCTTCTTTCGGAGCGGTTATTTTCATTACCGCATTCGCCGGAACGGTCGGCATCCGGCTGCTTCCTGTTGCCGCGATTATCGGAGCGGTTTGCGCGGCCGCGCTTGTTTATGTACTTGCGTGGAAGCGCGGAGTCAGCTCGCTTCGCCTCGTGCTGGTCGGCATCGGCTTGTCTTCGCTGCTGTCGGCGGGCGTTTCGTTCATGCTGGCGTTCAGCCCGGTTTATTCGGCAACCTCCGCCTATATTTGGCTGACGGGCACGATCTACGGTTCGTCATGGGAGCATGTGTGGACGCTAATGCCGTGGACCGCCGTCCTCGGCATCGCGGTTTACTTCCATACGCGCACGATACAAGCGCAGCTGCTTGGTGACGAGCTGGCCGCCGGTATCGGCTCCGCCGTACAGCGGCATCGGCTGCTTCTTGTGCTGCTCTGCGTGGGCCTCGCCGGCTCCGCCGTATCGATCGGCGGCGCGATCGGCTTCGTCGGTTTGATCGCGCCGCATGTGGCAAGACGGCTTGTCGGGCCCGTCATGAACCGGGTGCTCCCCGTCAGCGCGCTGTTCGGCGCGATTGTGGTGGCGGCGGCGGATTTGATCGGCAGAACGGTGTTCCTGCCGCTCGATATTCCCGTCGGCGTCTTCACCTCGGCGATCGGAGCGCCGTTCTTCATCTATTTACTGTACCGCTCTCGGAATAGAGGTTAACGCAGAGAAGGAGCCGCGATACGGATCGATTACGATCCGTCAGCGGCTCCTTCGAATTTGACGTCGATTCGCAGCACTTCCGAGCGGCTGCCGATCCGGATCGGCGGTCCCCAGAAGCCGAAGCCCGACGAGACGATAGCATGCAGGCCCCCTTTTTTCTTGTAGCCCCAGTCCAGCTCGAACGTTCTTCTTGTGATCAGGTGATTGGGGAACATCTGTCCCCGGTGCGTATGGCCGGACAAGCTGAGATCGATTCCGCTTGCCTCGGCCGCTGGCAAGTCAGAGGGCTGATGATCCATCATGATAAGAGGAAGCGACGTATCGAGCGGCTGCAGCAGCTCTTTGATGCTTTGGCGACCGCCTTGGCCCCCGGCGTTCGCCGCCCGGTCCTTGCGGCCTATGACGATGAAGCTGTCATCGATGACAGCCGCTTCGTCCATGAGCAGCCTGATGCCGATCGCGTCCAGCGCCGCGCCGAATTCGGGAACCTTGCCGCCGTAATATTCGTGATTGCCGGTAACGGCATATACCCCGAGCGGCGCTTTCAGCCGTCCGAGCGATTCGGCCATGTTTTTGCGCAGGAAAGGATCGAGAGCGTCATCGAGCAAATCGCCGGGCAGCAGGATGATGTCGGGCTTGATTTCGTTTATTTTGCCGACCAGCCTGTTCAAATGACCGTTGCCGATGACCGTGCCGAGATGCAGATCCGACGCCATGGCGATCGTCAGGTTCGTTCGTTTGCCCGCGCGCTTCGGGATGCCGACGCTGTAGCTGCGGATGACGGGCGACCATGCGTTGCGAGAGCCGAGGAGGAGAATGCCGGCAAAGAGCAAGGCCGCGATGCCGCCGACCGATACAATGGCCGCATCTTGGGAAACTCCAAATCCTATCAATAGCAAGCCTGCAAGATCCGCGAACGGAAGAATTAGAATGCCGTACTGCAGAATGGCCAGCCAATACGATCCGAGCAGCTTAAGCGGCTCGGCCAGCGGGTAGAGCGGGGTCGATTGGCCGATTCGGCCCAGTACGTAACCAAGCGCCATTACGGCGACGATGACGGAATAAACGAGGGGGCTGTCGATCCCCGTCGTACGCGAGAGGAACAGCCAGCCGTTCCAGCCGATATAAGCCGCCAAAGCGCCGTATAAGGCGAGAAATCCAACAAATACGGGAATAAATCTCAGCTTCATTGCAGATTCGAGCTCCTTCTGATCCATAGATAAGAATGAATCTACTATAGCATATCACCTTCCCCGCGGGCGAACCCCGCTAGATTCGAGGCAAGCTGCCTTCTATGGCAACCTGCACGAGATGAATATACGACGGGGCGCGGCGCGATATGTAAGGTTTACGAACAATCAATAAGCGCTCGTTGCGGCCTCTCGCCGCTTGTGGTATCTTGTCTCCATACAAGAACGAAAGTGGGAGAGGAACGCGATGAAAGCATTGGTGCTGGCGGAGAAGCCAAGCGTAGCCAAAGAAATCGCCCGAGTGCTGGGCTGCACGAACAAGCAAAAAAGCTATATAGAAGGACCGAACTATGTCGTTACCTGGGCGCTCGGCCACTTGGTCACCTTGTCGGAGCCGGAGGATTACGACGCCAAATATCGGACCTGGAACCTGGAGGATCTGCCGCTGCTGCCGGACAAGATGAGCTTGAAGGTGATGAAGGAAACCTCGCACCAGTTCAAGGCGGTCGCGCAATTATGCAAACGGAACGATATCGGGGAGCTGATCATCGCGACGGACGCGGGACGCGAAGGGGAGCTGGTCGCTAGATGGATTATGGAGCTGGTTCATTGGCGCAAGCCGTTCAAGCGGCTATGGATTTCGTCGCAGACGGACGGCGCGATCAAGGAAGGATTCAAGCGGCTTAGACCCGGCAAAGAATACGACGCGCTGTACGCTTCGGCCGTCTGCCGCGCGGAAGCCGATTGGCTGATCGGCCTCAACATGACGAGGGCGCTCACGAGCAAATACAACGCGCAGCTCGCAGCCGGACGCGTACAAACGCCGACGCTTGCCATGCTTATGGAGCGAGAGCGCGAAATCGCGGAGTTCCAATCTAAGCCTTATTGGACGGTAACGGCGAATTTCGGCGCCTTCCAAGGATTATGGCGGCAGAAGGACGACCATGACGGCCGGATATGGGATCGCGCGGAGGCGGAAGCGATAGCCGATAGAGCGGCGAAGGCGGGCACGTCCAAGGTCGTTGGCTTACGCACGTCCGAACGGTCGGAGCCGCACCCTCATGCTTATGACCTGACGGAGCTGCAGAGGGACGCGAACCGGAAGCTCGGCTTCTCGGCGAAGCAAACCTCGAACGTGCTGCAGAAGCTGTACGAGGCTCATAAGCTCGTCACGTATCCGCGGACGGATTCCCGTTACTTGTCCAGCGACATGGTGCCGACTTTGAAGGGCAGGCTCGAGAGCGTGGCGGTAGGTCCGTACGCTCCGCTGGCGCGCAAGCTGCTTCGCGCGCCGCTGCAAGTGACGAAGCGGATCGTCGACGACAGCAAAGTAACGGACCATCATGCCATTATCCCGACGGAGCAGTTCGTCAATCTCGGCGCCTTGAGCAACGATGAGAGAAGACTGTACGATCTCATCGTCCGCAGGTTTATCGCCTTGTTCTACGGTCCGTACCGATACGACGAGACGAGCGTCGTGCTCGAGGCCGGCGGGGAACGCTTCTACGCAAAAGGCAAAACCGAAAAAGACGCGGGCTGGAAGGAAGTATACCAAGGCGGCAATTCCGCTTACGATGACGATGAGGAAGAAGAGGACGGAGCCAGCCGGTCGACGGAGCAGAAGCAGCCTTCGCAGCTGCTGCCTGCGTTGTCGTCCGGGCAGGCGGTTTGCTTGAAGAGCGCCGCGCCGAAGGAGCTTCGGACGCTGCCTCCCACGCGATACACGGAGGCGTCGCTGCTGACGCGCATGGAGAAGCATGGACTCGGGACGCCGGCGACCCGGGCGGATATTATAGAGAAGCTGCTGTCGACGGATACGATCGAGCGGGTGCGCAGCTCGCTTGTTCCGACGGGCAAGGGCAAGCAGCTGCTGGACCTCGTCGTGGACGATCTCCGGAGCCCCGAGCTGACCGCGCGCTGGGAAAGCGACTTGGAACGCATCGCCAAGGGCCAGGCCGATCCTGCCGCATTCATGAAGGGCATTAGGGAGCAAGCGAAGAAGTGGATCGCGCAGGTCAAGCAGGAGACGAAGGACTATAAGCCCCATAACGAGACCAACTCCAGCTGTCCCGAATGCGGGAAACGACTGCTCGAGGTGAAAGGGAAGCGCGGGAAATCGCTCATGTGTCCCGACCGGGAGTGCGGGTATCGCCGCAACACGGACCCGATTCTGCTGAACAAACGCTGCCCGCAATGCCATAAGAAGATGGAGATGCATGACGGCAAAGCCGGCAAATACGCGCAGTGCCGCCCGTGCAACGTCATCGAAATGCTCGGCGACAAAGACGGAGGCCGCATGAACCGCAGGGAGCAGCAGAAGCTCATTCAACAGTTCAGCGACAGCGCGCCCCTTACGAACAGCCTGGCTGATAAGCTGAAGGCGGCGCTCGAGAAGAAGCCGGATTAATTATCTTTCATCTATCCACCCGTCAATCATCCAAGAGCCAAGGCTCCCCGCGCCATATGCTATAGGGAGAAGGCGACTGGAAAGGAGTTGGATAGCAGTGGCTGATCATGCAGGAAGGCAGCTGGCCAGCAAATGGGCCAAGACGGAAGCGCTCCTCTCTCATCCCGCGCTGGCAGATCATGTTCCGGAGACAAACCGCTACTCCCCGGCGCAGCTGCGCCGAATGCTCGATGTGCATAGCTTTGTCGTGATCAAACCGGTTGTCGGTTCGGGCGGCAGCGGCGTGATCAAAGTAACGAAATCGGAAGGCGGCTTCGCCTATACCCACCGCGAGACTACGAAGCGATTCACTAGCTTCGGCGGCTTGGTGAACTCGCTCCGAGGCCGGACGGCGAGACGGAGATATTTGATCCAGAAAGGAATACGCTTGGCGGAAGTGAACGGGCGACCGATCGATTACCGGGTGAAATACGTGAAGTCGTTCCGGGGATGGGAATATCGGGCGCTTGTCGGCAGGATTGCCAGACGCGGATTATTCGTGACCAACCTCAGCCAGGGAGGAGATATGGTGCTGGCGGGAGAAGGAATAAGAGCGTCTCTCGGTCCGTCCTCCGTGAAAGAAAAGAAACGGAAAATGAGAGAGTTGACAGTGATTGCAACAAGAGTGCTAGAGCAGAGATACCCCGGCATTTCGCAGCTCGGGTTCGATTACGGTATCGACCAACAAGGGAAAATCTGGATTTTCGAAGTGAATACGCGTCCGCATTGATGTGGCGGCGCAATGAAGAAGCCTCAATCAGGCAGCTGATCGCACCCTAGCTGGGTCGTCGTTCAGATTGGCCGGAGGCTTCTTTTTCTGTGATATATTTCGTTAATAGTTTTATAGATTGTCATTAAAGTTTTTTATGGAAACAAACATATTGGCAGGATGTGGATAAACCTATCCACATTATCCCTCCGATATTTTCCGTATATTTCCGTTTTATGCACATCCCGTTCACAAGGTATCCACAGCAGGTTGTGCACAGAGGGGGTTATTGTATCGGTTCTAAACCGCGTGCTACACTAAAAACTGTAAATCAGGGCATAGAAAATTGTCGGAAGTTTGCGAGAGAAGCCGTGATTTATCAAAAAAGTTTAAGAGGAGGGATTATGATGGACCAATTGACGGACGAACTGCTCGTGGATACGTATTACGCGGCTGTCGAATACAAGCTGGAGCCGGATTTTATCCGAATGCTGGCGGACGAGATGAAGCGCAGAGGCGTGGAACTAGCTTCGCAGAAGCATACAGCATAATTCCTCTAACCGCCTTCCCATTGTGCGAGACAGACTTCACTTGATTGATCACAGGCTGCGCAGTAGAAGACGTGACAGCATACAGCCTCTAATTGTATAGATGATGCGGTAATAGAAGGCGTCTGGCTGGTAAGCGGCTCGTACGGTTCGTACGGTCCCGTCCAATCGGACGAGCGGCCGTAATCCGACAGATCGCCCCCGCAGGCAGAGCAAGATTGATGATAAGAGGCAAGTCCGTTGCATAACGGGCAAAGCATAAGGGTATCCCTCCCGGCCGTGGTTATCAGACGCGGTTAGGTTACCCTTCGGAATGGCTTCCCATTCCATTACAGCTTCATATTGCTGCTATGCCCAGGCGACAGCTTGGCGCTTGGATCGATATAAACCTTGGCGTTGTTAACGGCCGTAGGCGCTTCGCCGAAGCCGACCGCGATCAGCTTCAGCTTGCCGGGGTACGTCGTAATATCGCCGGCGGCGAATATGCCGGGAATATTCGTCTCCATCCGCGTATCGACCGCAATCGATCCCCCTTGAATGTGAATTCCCCAGTCGGCTATAGGCCCCAATGAGGATACGAATCCGAAATTAACGATGACGGCATCTACTTCCAGAGCCGTCTCTTCTTTTGTTTTCACATCGGTCAACGTGACCTTCGCGATGTCCTGGTCACCGTGCAAAGCGGTTATCTCCGTAGGCGTGATCACTTTCACGCTAGACTTCATTAAATTCTCGACGCTGTGCTCATGGGCGCGGAATTTGTCTCTCCTATGAATCAACGTAACGCTCTTCGCGATCGGCTCCAGCATAAGAGACCAATCCACGGCGGAATCGCCGCCGCCGCTGACGAGCACTCGCCGGTCTTTGAAGCGCTGCAGGTCTCCTACGAAATAATGAAGATTCCGGCCTTCGAAGCGCGCCGCTTCCGGAAGCTCCAGACGACGGGGCTCGAACGCTCCGACCCCCGCGGTTATAATGACGGCTTTGGCGTAATGGGTTCGTTTATCCGTGACGACTTCGAACAGTCTTTCGTCTCGTTTGACGACGCCAACGACTTTCTCCTCCAAACATATTTCCGGTTTAAACAAGTTAATCTGTTCTTTGAGCCGGTCTACCAGCTCCTGAGCCGTTACTTTGGGGAAGCCGGCTACATCATAAATGTACTTCTCCGGATAAAGCGCCGCGAGCTGACCTCCCAGAGCAGGCATGCTTTCGATAATTTTGACGGTTGCCTGGCGCATGCCTCCATAGAAGGCGGCGAACATACCGGCCGGGCCGCCGCCGATGATGGCGATATCGACGGTTTCAATCGATGGTTGAATGTTTGTCACGAAGTGCACCTCCCGCTTAAATGCCTTTACGGTTTCCATTATAAACTTTAGGCAATTCGGATGGAAATATTTTAATTGTGCAGGACTCTAAAGTTTTTCGTATAAATTACCCTTGAACTTTTTATGAAAAGTCTGTAATATGTCTGATGTATATAATAGAAAATTGCATTTCGAAGATTATGGCGAAAGCTGTCAATTTGTCTCGAAACGCGGTCACGCTGCATATCGTGATAATAATACTTATTCAAGCGCAAACTCTTAGTAAAACATTAATTTATGACTCGGTTTGTGTAATTTTTCACAAGGCTGTCGCGAGATTGCCCGCACAGCGTTAGAGCAGCAGCTGTACGATTATGTTTGTTATGCGAACCCGCCAGGCGGCGGGGCTTTTCATATCGCCAAATCAAAAACAGAAAAATCAGGAATGGATGGGATCCTACGATGAGCAACATACCGAAAATTGTTATCCTCGGCGCCGGCTACGGCGGCGTTCTGACGGCGCTCCGCCTTCAGAAAGAACTGAATTATAACGAAGCGGACGTAACGCTGGTGAACAAGCATGACTATCACTACATTACGACGCATCTTCATATGCCTGCGGCAGGCACGGACAATCCGGAAAATGCCCGCGTCAGCATCTCCAAGCTGATCGACGAATTCAAAATCGATTTCGTTAAATCGACGGTCGTTCAAATCCGTCCGCAAGACAAGAAAGTTATTCTCGAAGACGGCACCTTGTCTTACGATTACCTGGTAATCGGCCTTGGCGGCGAGCCGGAAACATTCGGCATTCCTGGTCTGGCCGAGCACGCGATGAACATTCGCAGCATCAACTCCGTTCGCCTGATCCGCGAGCATATCGAATATCAATTCGCACGCTTCAAACGCGAGCCGCACCGTACCGACTACCTGACATTCATCGTAGGCGGCGCGGGCTTCACGGGCATTGAGTTCGTGGGCGAGCTGTCCGACCGCATTCCTGAGCTGTGCAAGCAATTCGACGTGGATCCTTCCCTCGTGAAGATCTACAACATCGAAGCGGCTCCAACGGCGCTTCCGGGCTTCGATCCGGAGCTCGTTCAGTACGGCATGGACGTGCTGACGAAGAAAGGCGTAACGTTCCGCATCGGTACCGCGATCAAGGAATGCACGCCTGAAGGCGTAGTCGTCGGCGAAGGCGAAGAAATCAAATCCGCTACGGTCATCTGGACCGGCGGTATCCGCGGCAACCGCTTGATCGAAGAAGCGGGCTTCGAAACGATGCGCGGACGCGTGAAGGTTGACGAGTTCCTGCGCTGCCCTGGCAGCGAGAACATCTACATCGTCGGCGACAACTCGCTGATGTTCAATCCGGAAGGCCGTCCATACCCGCCGACTGCGCAAATCGCGATGCAGCAAGGCGTCGTATGCGCGCACAACCTGGTTGCTTCGATCCGCAACCAGCCGCTGAAGACGTTCGTGTTCTCGAACAAAGGCACCGTGGCGTCCCTCGGCAAAGGCGAAGCGATCGGCATCGCGTTCGGCAAGAAATACAAAGGCCGCGTAGCCGCTTGGCTGAAGAAGCTGATCGACCTTCGTTACCTGTTCATTATCGGCGGCATTCCGCTCGTATTGCGCAAAGGTAAATTCCTGTAATGAGACACTGCAGCGTACAAGTCCGCGGCTTGTTGACGAGAGACGAGCTTGATCGTTACAACGCCCTGATTGAAGTAGGCTCCTACCTGGAATCGCAGATGCGCCATGATCTGGCTTATCCGGTGCAGAAGGAGATCGACCTTCTCATTCAGCCTGCCATCGAGAGGCTGAAGGACAAGGGAAGGGCAAGAGACAGGGCGACCCAAGAATATTTGGAAGCGAAAGCGCAGGCTGCTGCAGAGTTAGACGAGGATGAAGAATAACAATAGTAGGAATAAGCTTCCGCTGAACGACGATCGTCGTTCGGTGGAAGCTTTTTTTGTGTCCATGCGCGGTGATCCAAAGATAGGAATGTCCGCCCAATAAACGGATAGTCCCTGCCCAACGAAAGGGCTAACGATCTGAAATAGCGGCGGTATACAGCCTGTTCCTCGTGCTCTATGATGAACGATATTCAACCATTATGAACACCCGAATGTATTGAAGGAGCAGGCCTTGATGGTTATCAAGGTCTGTATTATCGTTCCTCCTAAAGAAATCACAAGCGCATCTGGAAAAAACGAAAAGGGAATGGGTGGCAGGAAAAGGAATTGTAAAGACAGACTTTCATAACGAGGGGGGAACGTTGATGTCGAACCGTCAGGTCGCCTCGAAGGGCCGCAAGATGTTCCGGCGATCCGTATTTATTCAGCTTCTCATGTCTTTCATGTGCATTTTGCTCATTCCCGTTCTCATCGGCTTGCTGCTTTACAACGAGATGGAGCAAGCGATGATCGATAACGCGAATGAATCCAATCAAGCGCTGCTGGAGCAGGCGCGGCTGTCCATCGACAGCCGAATGAACGAGGTGGAGCAGCTGGCCGTCCAAGTCGGGCTGAATCCGACGCTGCAGCTTCTTCTTTACGGGGAGGAGAATAAGGAAAACTTCGACGAGTACAAGTACGTGGAGTTAATCAACGGCTTCAAGCGTTACCGGAACGTCAGCCCCATTATCGACGATTATTACGTCTATATCCGGGATACCGGACATATTCTGACGACCAGCGTCAAGACGGATAGCCGCATGTTCTTTAATTACATGACGAAGTACGCTAACCGTACGGAGAAGGATATGGCGGACCAGCTTTCCCGTTACCACCTCCGCACCTATATGGCGGCCGAACCGGTCAAGTATAGCTTGAAGCAAAAAAATATGATCACGTACGTCAAATCATTGCCGCTTGGAGAGTCGCGCGATACTAAAGGGGCGCTGGTCGTCATGATCGACGAGACCAGCATTCTGGGCTTGCTGCGCAAAGAAGCGAACCGGCACGCCGATTATTACATTCTGAACGAGCAGGGGGAGGTCTTGACCGCGACCGCGCCTCGAAATGGTCTCATGCATAGCCTGTTGCCAAAGTTCGGCGGGACGCAAGGGGACTTCGAAGCCGTCGTCGACGGCGAAAGCATGATGATCTCCTATACGCGATCCGAGCCGAATAACTGGACGTACGTATCCATGCTGCCCAAGGGGGTGGTGTTATCGAAGGTGAACGAGACGAAGTCGCTCGCTCTTATGCTGATGCTGGTCTGCATCGTGGCCGGCGTGACCGTCTCGTATTATTTGGCCTACAAGAACCATCGCCCGATCCGCGAGCTGATCCATACCATTCTGAACGGCAAAAACATGAGGGAGGTCGACATCCGGAACGAGTTCGCGTTTATCCGGAGCGAGCTGATGACCTCGATGGACGGGGAACGCAATATGCGGGGGCTGCTGACGAAGCAGGCGCCCGTTATCCAAGCGGATTTTATAGCAAGAATGATTAAAGGCTACGTCGATACGAAAGCGCTGTCAGAGCGGGATTTCGATTTTATGGACGTGCACTTTCGCCATGCGGGCTTCGGGGTTATCGTCTTGCAGATCGACGATTGCCATCAATTTATTCAGGAGGACACGGAGCGGGAATGGACGCTTATAAGGTTCATTCTGATCAATCTGAGCAGCGAGCTTCTGGGGGACGGCGGGTATGCGATCGAGATGGAGAGGGATCGCGTTTGCATCCTGCTTAACCACAATGGAACGGGACAGTGCCGTCCGGAGCTGGAGGGGCTTCTGGAGCGTCTGAGGGCTGAGGTCGGGCAGAAGTTCAGGACCGGCATGACGATCGCGGTCAGCGGCCTCGGCCACGGGATCGAAACGATAGCGGAGGCCTACGGAGAAGCGGTCATGGCTCTGGATTACCGTTTCATCCAAGACCACGGCTCGATTATTTATTACGACGATATCAAGGATGCCGAACATCATTATTTCTATTATCCGATGGAGACGGAGGCCCAATTGATCAATTACGCCAAATGCGGCGATTACGCAAGCTTGTCCAAGGTGCTCGACTCCATCTTCAAAGTGAACTTCGAGACCCGCGCCATATCGCCGGAGATGGGCCGCTGCCTGCGCTACGAGCTGCAGGGTACCGTGCTCAAGCTGTTCAGCGCGATGCAGATGGACGAAAAGCCGTATTTGGAGGGCGATCGTTTCTTGATGAAGCTGGAGACGCCGGAGAAGATGAAAATCAAGCTGCTCCAGCTGTACGCCGCCGTCTGCGACAAAGTCGAATCCGAGAAAACGGATCACAGCGACAGGCTGTTCGGGCGAATCGAACATTATATCCGAGGGCATTACGACAGGAACGATATTAGCTTAACCTCGATCGCGGACCATTGCGGTCTCAATCCGTCGTATCTGTCGACCTTCTTCAAGAAGCAGTGCGGGCAGAACGTAACGGAATATATCACGGCGCTTCGGGTACAGAGAGCTAAGGAATATCTTGCCGAAGGCGGGCTGACGGTCACGCAGATCGCGCTTAGGGTAGGTTTCGCCAACGATATAGGCTTGATCCGCGTGTTCAAGAAGGCCGAGGGCGTAACGCCGGGGAAATACAAGGAGCTGATCTCGGACGGGAACGCAAGGCGGCAGGTCAGTCAATCCTAAAATTCGTCCGTTCATCTGAAAAATGGATAGCCCCCGATCTAAGGAAACGGCAGTTGATCTAAAATAGCGGCCGTAGGCGCAAAGAGATCGTCCCGTTACGATGGAATCAGCCGGATGGGCTGACGATGAACGAGGACGAGAGGAGAGGGGAACGAATGATGAAAACAAGCAAAATCAACAGGCTAAGACCGATGCTCACGGTGCTGACGCTGCTGGCCGTATTGCTGACGGGCTGTTCGGGGAACAATCCGGGAGGATCGGACAACAACGAGCCGGAGCAGCCGGAGGCAAGCGCCTCCGTGGAGACGGGAGAGGTTGACTTCCCGGAGTCGTTGTCCTATTGGGTCGGACTTAACGCCAACGCCGCCGCCACGATGACGAATCTGGGGGAAAGCAAGATGTATCAAGAGCTGGAGCGCATTACGGGGACGAAGGTGGAGTGGCTGCATCCTTCCGGCGACGGCGCCCAAATCGAGGAGCAGTTCAATTTGATGCTGGCGTCCAAAAAGCTTCCCGACGTGATCGAACGCAACTGGTTCTCCGTATCCCGGGGGCCGGACGACGCGATTAACAGCGGGACGATCCTCCGCTTGAACGAGCTGATCGACAAGCATGCGCCGAACCTGAAGCGTTACCTGGACGAGAATCCGGAAGTGAAGAAGATGGTCATGACGGATGAAGGCAACATCTATTCCTTCCCGTTCATTCGCGGCCATGAGAAGCTGAACGTGTTCTTCGGTCCGATCATCCGGAAGGATTGGCTGGACAAAGCGGGTCTCGAGGTGCCGACGACCATCGAGGAATGGGAAGCCGCATTGATCAAGTTCAAGGAGATGAACAATGGCGAGCCGCCGTTCATGCAGACGATCTCCGATCTGAAGATCGGCCATGCCTTCATCGGAGCGTACGGGATCCCGCTCGAGTTCTACGTGGAGGACGGACAAGTCAAATACGGCTCGATGCAGCCGCAATACAAGGATTACTTGACTTTGATGAACCGTTGGTACGAGATGGGGCTGCTGGATCCTGAATTTGCGGCTATGGATACGCAGTTAAGAGATTCGAAGACGACAACGGGGAAAATTCTCGCCTTCGTCGGCTACACGGGCAGCGGCATCGGCAAATATATGGGCCTCATGGAGAACGATCCCGAGTTCGAGCTGGTGTCCGCGCCGTATCCGACTCTGAATGAAGGGGACATACCGCTCTGGGGGCAGAAGGACTTCCCGTATACGGGCATCGGAGCGGCCATAACGACTTCGGCCAAAAATCCGGAGCAAATCGTCAAATGGCTGGATTACGCCTACAGTCCGGAGGGTCATAACCTGTTCAACTTCGGCATCGAAGGAGAGAGCTACGAATTGGTTGACGGCAAGCCTGCTTATACCGACGTCATCCTGAACAATCCGGATGATTTGCCGGTCACGCAAGCGATGGCTCAATACCAGCGGGCGGTCTATAACGGACCGTTCATCCAGGATCCGGGCTATATCGAGCAGTATTTGGTGCTGCCGTCCCAGCAGGAAGCGCTTGTCAATTGGGAGAAGGCGGACAATTCGATGAGGCTGCCGATGGTGACGCCGACGGCGGAGGAGAGCAGGAAGATCGCTTCGATCATGACCGACTTGAACGTCTATCACGAAGAGATGATGCTGCGGTTCATTATGGGCTCGAAGCCGCTTTCGGAATTCGAAGAATACGTGGAGACGCTGAAGGCGATGGGCATCGAGGAAGTCATTAAGATCAGGCAGGCCGCGCTGGAGCGGTTCGACCAGCGTTAGGGCGTAGGCGCCGCGCCGGCCGCCCGCAAGGCCGGCGCGCGAAAGCCGAAGACCACGAAGAAGGGATGCGAGCGACATGCAGCGGATCGTCAAGGATTTTCGCCGGAACAAGCTGATCTATTTGATGCTGAGCCCCGCCGTCCTGTATTTTCTTATTTTCCACTACGGGCCGATGTACGGCATGCAAATCGCGTTTAAGGATTATTCGATTCATCTTGGATTTACGGGAAGTCCTTGGGCGGGACTCGAGCATTTCAAGGAATTTTTTAATAACTTTTATTTTTTTCGGATTATGCGGAACACGATTTTACTTAGTGTATACAGCCTGCTGTTCGCTTTCCCCGCGGGCATTATATTGGCATTGCTGCTTAACGAGATCCGGAGCACGTGGTTCAAACGATCGGTGCAGACGATTACGTACATGCCGCACTTTATTTCGCTGGTCGTCGTCGTCGGGATCATGTTCGATTTTTTGGCTCGCGACGGCTTGATTAATCAGCTGCTTTCGGCGCTGTTCGGCTTCGAGCCGGTTTCGTTCATGCGCGAGGCGGATTGGTTCCGGTTCCTCTATATCGGCTCCGGCATCTGGCAGAACATCGGCTGGAGCTCCATTATTTTTCTCGCGGCGATCGCGACGATCGACCCTTCGCTGTACGAAGCGGCCAAGATCGACGGCGCAAGCCGCTGGCGTCAAACCTGGAACGTCACGCTTCCGGGCATGGCGCCGACCATCATCATTCTGCTTATTCTCAATATCGGGCAGCTGCTGACTGTCGGCAACGAGAAGATCCTGCTCATGTACAATCCGATTACGTATGAAACCGCGGATGTGATCGGCACCTATACGTACCGAAAAGGGATTCTGGAGACGGACTACAGCTATGCCGCCGCCGTGGGTATGTTCAATGCGGTCATCAGCTTCTCGTTATTGATCATCGCTAACAGCATCTCCCGCAAGGTGAGCGAGACCAAGCTATGGTAAGGAGAGGGAGAGGTGCCATATGAAACTAACGGCCGGAGAACGCGCGTTCCAAACCGTTAATATCGTCGTTCTGGTTCTGCTTTCGCTTGCGGCGCTTTATCCGCTCGTATTCGTCCTGTTCGCGTCGTTCAGCGATCCGGGTCTTCTCGTTCAGAACAGGGGACTGCTGCTTCTTCCGAAAGGCTTTACGACCGAGGCATACAAGATGGTGTTCATGAATCCGTCGATCGGAACGGCCTACTTGAATACGTTGTTCTACGTGTTCGCCGGCACGGCCGTCAATATCGCGCTGTCCTCCATGGCGGCGTACGGGCTTTCCCGGCGCGATGTTTTCTGGAAAAACGCGATTATGTTCATGATCGTCTTCACGATGTTCTTCGACGGGGGCATCATTCCGTCTTACTTGCTGGTCGGCAATCTGGGGCTGCTGGATTCGCGCTGGGCGCTCATCATCCCGGGAGCGATCAGCGCGTTTAATCTCATTATCATGAGAACGGCATTCCAAGCTGTTCCCGTGGAGCTCGAGGAATCGGCGCGGCTCGACGGAGCGGGCGATTTCCGGATTTGCTGGTCGGTCGTCTTCCCGCTGTCCTTGCCGGTAATCGCCGTCATGCTGCTGTTCTACGGCGTGTCGCACTGGAACTCGTGGTTCTCCGCGATGATCTATCTGCAGGACCGCGCCTTGTTCCCTCTGCAGTTGATCCTCCGCGAGATATTGATTTCGAACGATACGGGCAGCATGCTGACGAGCGTCAGCTCGGGCGATCAGATGCCGATCGGCCAGACGATTAAATACGCGACGATTATTATCGCCACGATTCCGATCCTGTGCGTCTATCCGTTCCTGCAGAAATATTTCGTGAAAGGCGTCATGATCGGAGCGATTAAAGGTTGAGGCGCGGCGCGGCGGCAAAAAAAGGCCGTACATGAGATGCTGTTACCATCTCATGTACGGCCCTTGGGTTCTAGATCGAAAGAAGCTTATCGAATTTCTCGGCGTCCAGGAAATTGCCGACGTAGAAGTCGCCGAAGTCTCCGTAACGGGCGCTTACTTCATCGAAGCGCATCTCGTAAACAAGCTTCTTGAATTGCAGCGCGTCGTCCGCGAACAGCGTAACGCCCCACTCCCAGTTGTCGAAGCCGACGGAGCCCGTAATAATTTGCTTGACCTTGCCTGCGTATTTGCGTCCGATCATGCCATGGCTGCGCATCATCGCTTTGCGCTCGTCCATGCTCAGCATGTACCAGTTGTCGCCTCCGGCGCGGCGTTTGTTCATCGGGTAGAAGCAGATATGCTTCCACTTCGGCAGGATCGGCTTCAGTCTCGCGACAACCTCCGGGTTCTCCATCGGATCGCTGCCCGGCTGGCCCATGTAGTTGCTGAGCTCGACTATGCTGACGTAGGAATGGACAGGATATGTAAAGCTTGCGAACGTCGTTTTGTTAAACGCGGTTTCGATCTCGTTCAGCTCCTCGAGCGTCTCGCGAAGATGCATGAATACGAAATCGGCTTTCTGGCCCACGATGGAATAAACGGCCGTGCTGCCTTGTTTGCTCTCTTCCACATCGTTCCACTGTTTCAGGAAGGCATGCAGCTCGTCCAGCGCGCGCTGGCGTTCGCTTTCGTCGGCCAGTCGCCATGCCGTCCAGTCGACGCTGCGGAAATCGTGGAGGGCGTACCAGCCTTCCAGCGTTTGTGCGGCTTCACTCATTTCTAAAAATCCCCTTTCGGCTTGTACCTTAAGCTTCTATTATTGTAGCTAATGCCAAGACGATGAGCAAATGGCGGACTTGTGACAAATCCCCCTTCTCGATTGACTTCATTTGCCGCTTTCATTAAACTAAAAATGGTTAAAACGTTAGCGGATGAGCGAAAGCTCGAGAGGAGTATGGAAATGCCGGATTTACTCGTATATATTATCCAAACTTGCGTGGCGACGGTGCTGTTTTTCGTCATGATGTTCGGAATCGGATTCATATTGAACATGCTGCTGAAGACCACCTGGTTCCCGATCGTGCTGTTCTTCATCGTGCTGATCGGACTTGCTATCTGGTCGCCTTGGGATGAAGCCTCCAATCCGACGATCGACAATATCGGCGACTACACCATTATCTACTATATCCCGATCACAGGCGCTTTGATCGGCGCTTACGTCAGCGGCTGGGCCATTCGCGCACTGCGTAAGGGCGGCTACAAAATGTTCTGATCGGACCTACAAAAATCCCTCTAGCGGGGGATTTTTCTATTTGTCCGGATCGCCATTCTTGCCTCGAATTGTGCTAGAATGATAGGAAAGACAGCTAAGGATGGAGTCGGTGCGATGCGCATCAATCATATATTGCAGTTTACGGAACATCACCGTTATTACATATTCCGTGATTTTTCTCTCGGCAGCTTGGACTATAAGATGCTTTCGCTTATCTATCAACCGATGATAGGCGCGTTTGCTATCTCCTTATACCAGCAGCTCTATCACGGCATAGCGGAGGACAAAGCCGGCTATTCGCCGCTTGAGCCTCACCGGAAGCTATTCCTGGGGCTCGGCCTCGAAATGAACGAGAAGAGCCGCCGGTTCGTCATCGAGCAGACGTCGAAGCTGGAGGCGGTCGGCCTTCTCGCGACCTCGAGGCTCGGCGGACCGGAGCATCCGGACGTCATCTATGAATACGAGCTGGCGCAGCCGCTGTCGCCGACCGAATTTTTCCGGAACATGCATCTAGCTATGCTGCTTCGGGACAAGGTAGGCAAATACGCGGTCATCGCGCTCCGAGAATCATTCGGAGCGAGCGAGCCCGACGAGCTTGCGAACGCCAACCTGGAGAAAGAGAATATATCGGTGCCGTTCTATGAATTATTCAAGCTGAACATGCAGTCCTTCGATTCCGAGCTCGAGCAGGCTTTGATCGAGGTTGCGCCTTCCAGGCAGACCTCGGCGAAGACGGAGCTTGCTTCGGCCGGCATCCCTTACGGGGAGCTCATTCTCCGGTTCCCGCGCGGCTCCGCCAATCGCTCGCACGTCGAGCGGCTCCGGAACGACGCCGAAGGAATGGCGCAGATCAATTACGTCGCTTACAAATATCATTTGTCCGTCGCAAGCGTCTGCCGGCTGCTCGATGAAGACGGAGTCTTCGCGCCAAGCGGCGAGGTGAACATGGACGAGCTCCAGCTGAGAGCCAATCAACTGTACAGGCAGGACAAGAAGCGGGAGGGCGAGCGCCAGCGGACGTTATCCCATACGGCCGTGCGAATGGTGGAAGAAGCGTCTCAGGAAGAAGATCCGGGCGAAGAATTCGAAGTTCGGGAGCAGGATTATCTCCCCGTGCCGAATCAATTGTCCGGGCGCTGCGATATCCAGCAGTATAATATGCTGATGCGGAACGAGCCTCATACGCGCTTCTTGAAACGGTTTTTCCCGGGCGCCGTGCCGGATTGGGTCGATAATGTGTTCGAACGCATCGATCTGAACTACCGTCTGGAAGGACCGGTTATTAATGTGCTGATTCATTACGTGCTGGGCGGGACCGATTCGGCCCGCGTGACCCGGAACTTTATCGATACGGTAGCCTCGAACATGCTGATGAAGGGTATCAATTCGTTCGAGAAGGCGGTCCAATACGTTAGGGAGCAAGCCATGCTCGAGCAGACGAAGGATCGTCGCAAGGACAGCGGTCAGCCTGGAGCGGGCGCGAGCGGTTATGGCGCTTCCCGCGGCGGCGGCAGAGCGGGGAGCGGCGGACGCGGCGTCTCGCGCAAGCCGGCGATCCCGATTGTGTCGGAAGGCCAGCCGGCGGGCGCGGTATCCGCGGATGAGCTCGAGGAGCTGCGCAAGCTCGCTCGGAAGCTTGACGGCAAATCTTAACAGCAGGGGGGAAGGACATGGAATCGTTAGGAGAGCTTCTGAAATCTTGGCCGGGAGGACGTTCGATATCGGAACGCGCGGAGAGCAAGCTGGCGGAGCTGATAGAGGATCCTTTGATCGTCAAGTTTATGGACAAATATCCCGGGGTCGATGAATCGACCATTCGACTGAACCTGAACCGTGTGCATCAATACGTGACGGAATACCGGAATTGCTCGAGCTGCCCTGGCCTCGACGCTTGCCCGAACGATTATGAGGGTCATTACACCCTGCTGTCCGCCGAGACGCTTCACGGCGTCACGCAGATGTATGACCGCAAAGTGTCGTGCAAGAAGTATTTGGCCAGGCAGACGGAAGACGCGGTACGCAGCCGGATTCGAAGCTTCTATGTCGATGACGCCGCGCTCCGGAGAGTGTACTCTTCCGATGATATATTGACCAAGGATTTGGAACGGGCGAAGGCGGTCGGGCAGGTGCTTCGCTATATCGATCGGACCCGGGAGACGGGTCTTGGCCAGGAGGGGCTATATTTGGCCGGCCGGTTCGGCACGGGCAAGACGTTCCTCATGTGCTACCTGCTTCAAGAGCTGGCGAAGGCCGGTTACTCCGGCGTCATCGTCTATATGCCCGATTTCGTCGAGGATCTGAAGGTTCTGATGCATGATCCGGCAAAGCTGAAGGAAACGGTCGAGATGATGAAATCCACGGATTTGCTCATCTTCGACGACATCGGGGCGGAAAACTTGAACCCTTGGGTGCGCGACCACGTGCTAGGCGCGATTCTGAACTACAGGATGGAGCGCAAGCCGACCTTCTATACATCCAATTACGATCTGGACGCTCTGGAGAAGCATTTCAGCTTCACGAGCAAGGACGGCGACGAGCTTCACAAAGGACAACGGATCATGGATCGGATACGTCCCTATGTGGAGACGGTCATCGTGGCCGGCGAGAATAAGCGAGGCAAGAAGTAACACGGAATTATATATGCGAAAGCGCCATGAGGTTGATTTATAATCAAACCTTATGGCGCTTATTATTTTTTTTGAAATAGGGATTGACAGGAATTGGTGTAGGCTGTAATATGCATTCATAACCAACTAAACAGGTAGGAATAATTGTTTAATGACCGGACGAACCGGAATTAACGTCGGCCTATCTCTAAACAAATATTCATAGGGGTGTAGAGATGATGAAAACAAAATCGGTTCGTCTTCATGCATTAATCGTATTCGTAGTAATGGCAGTACTGCTCGCCGCATGCGGCAGCAACGCAGGTTCGAATGGCGGAAACGGCGGAGTGACGGGGAACGCAGCTTCGCCATCGCCGACAAGCGGCGCATCGGAAGCGCCTGCCGATAATAAAGAGCCATTGCCTCCAGTGAAATTGCTCAACGTGTCCTACGATCCGACTCGCGAGCTGTATGTGGAGTTCAACAAGGCATTCGCCGACTATTGGCTGAAGGAAAAAAATCAGAAGGTCGAAATCGATCAATCGCATGGCGGATCCGGCAAGCAAGCCAGGGCGGTCGTCGACGGACTGGAAGCCGACGTCGTGACGCTGGCGCTTGGCTACGACATTGACGCGCTGCAGGAAAAGGAGCTGCTCGATCAAGACTGGCAGAAGCAGTTCGAGCTAAACAGCTCGCCTTACACGTCCACAATCGTGTTCCTTGTACGCAAAGGCAATCCGAAAGGAATTAAGGACTGGAACGACCTGCTGAAGGAAGGCGTCGAAGTCATTACCCCGAATCCAAAGACTTCGGGAGGAGCACGCTGGAACTACCTCGCCGCATGGGGGTACGCGCTGAAGCACAACAACAACGACGAAGCGGCCGCCAAGGACTTCGTGACGAAGCTGTTCAAGAACGTGCCGGTACTGGATACGGGAGCGCGCGGTTCCACAACGACGTTTGTAGAGCGCGGCATCGGCGACGTGCTGCTTGCTTGGGAGAATGAAGCATACCTCTCGATTAATGAGCTTGGTCCGGATGAATTCGACATCGTGTATCCTTCGCTCAGCATTCTGGCCGAACCGCCGGTAGCTGTAGTCGACAAAGTCGTGGACAAACGCGGAACGCGGGAAGTGGCTGAAGCATACTTGCAGTATCTGTACAGCGAAGAAGGCCAACGAATCGCGGGCAAAAACTACTACAGACCGACGAATGAAACGATAGCGGCGGAATTCAAAGACCAGTTCCCAGAGCTCGAGCTGCTTCAGATCGACAAGGATTTTGGCGGATGGACGGAAGCGCAGACGAAGCATTTCGCGGACGGAGGCGTCTTCGACCAAATCTATACGCCGGGCGCGTAATGGCGATCTCAACAAAGAGCGGAGCTGACTTCACATGAAAGGTTCCAATAATAAAAAGGTGCTGCCGGGCTTCGGCATATCGTTGGGCTTTACGTTGTTCTACTTGAGCCTGATCGTGCTGATCCCGCTGGCGGGCATTTTCTTCAAATCGTTTGAGCTCACCTGGGCGGAGTTCTGGGCCGCGGTGACGAATCCAAGGGTTCTGGCTTCGTACCGTATCAGCTTCGGCTCCGCCCTCTGGGCCGGTCTTATCAACGCCGTATTCGGCCTGCTGATCGCTTGGGTTCTAGTGCGATACCGGTTCCCGGGCAAGAAGCTGATCGACAGCCTTGTGGACATTCCGTTCGCTCTGCCGACAGCCGTAGCCGGCATCGCGCTGACGACGATTTATGCCAAGTCGGGCTGGATCGGTTCGCTGCTCGATCCGCTTGGCATCAAGATCGCGTATACGCAGGCGGGCATTACGATCGCTCTTATTTTTATCGGGTTGCCCTTCGTCGTCCGGACGGTCCAGCCGGTCCTTCAGGATTTCGAGAGAGAGATGGAGGACGCGGCGGCTACCCTCGGCGCTTATCGGTTCCGAACGTTCCGGAAAGTCATTCTCCCGGAGCTGATGCCCGCCTTGCTTACGGGCTTCGCGCTGGCGTTCGCCAGAGGGATCGGCGAATACGGATCGGTCGTCTTCATCTCCGGCAACATGCCGATGAAGACGGAGATCGCGCCGCTTCTCATCATGACGAAGCTCGAGCAATACGACTACGCGGGAGCGACGGCGATTGCGGCCGTCATGCTGATCGTATCGTTCATCCTGCTTCTGATCATCAACCTGCTGCAATGGCGCATGCAGAGAAAGGCGGCCGCCAATGCTTAACAGGAATCGAGTTCAAGCTGCCGGCGTTATAGCGGCAAGGAGGTGCGGCCGATGGCAGGCGCGGTAACCGTGTTCAGCAAAGAGGATGTGAAGAGGCCGAAGCACAGCACGGAGCATCCCGTCGTCCAATGGCTTTTGATCGGTCTGGCTTTATTGTTCCTGGCTTTGGTCGTTCTGCTTCCGCTCGCGTCGGTATTCGTGGAAGCTCTGCGCAAAGGAGTCGGCGTATATATCGATGCGTTGACGGAGCCCGATGCTTTGTCCGCTTTGAAGCTGACTTTGATCGTGGCGCTCATCGCGGTTCCCGCGAATACGATTTTCGGCGTGGCAGCCGCTTGGGCTATTAGTAAATTCAAGTTCCGCGGCAAAAATTTCCTGATCACGCTGATCGACTTGCCGTTTGCCGTGTCGCCTGTTATAGCGGGGCTAATCTATATGCTGATGTTCGGGGCGCAAGGTTTTTTCGGTCCGTGGCTCAGCGATAACGGCATTCAGATCATGTTCGCGGTGCCTGGGATCGTGTTAGCGACCATCTTCGTCACGGTTCCGTTCGTCGCGAGGGAACTGATCCCGCTAATGCAAGCTCAGGGAGTGCAAGAAGAGGAGGCCGCTTCGGTGCTCGGCGCCAAAGGCTGGTCGATCTTCTGGCGGGTAACGCTGCCGAACATCAAGTGGGGACTGCTGTACGGCGTTATTCTCAGCAACGCTAGAGCAATGGGAGAGTTCGGGGCCGTATCGGTCGTATCCGGACATATCCGCGGTCAGACGAATACGCTGCCGCTGCACGTCGAAATTTTGTATAACGAGTATCAGTTCTCGGCTTCGTTTGCCGTCGCTTCTCTGCTCGTCATGCTGGCCGTCGTCACGTTAATTGTCAAAGCGATTGTAGAACGGAAATCATCTTCTCATTGATATCCGCATATCATTTACAAGTAAATCCGACTTACCTGATCAAAATTGGAGGGATTATTATGGCAAAACCGTTCGAAGTGGATGAAGTGTGGCAAGATCGTATTTTGGGTCAGGTAGCGGGCATGCAGTACGGGCAAGTCATTATTACCGTTCACGACGGCCGGATCGTGCAGATCGACCGTACGGAGAGAACGAGGTACGACGCCGCGCCAGCCCAGAAGCAGCAGCCAGCGGAAGCCTCCGCGGTGTCAGGCTCTGCCGACGCCAAACGCCGAAGAAGCGCCGCGGAAGATAATAATCAATGGAAAGCAGCGCAATAGCCATTATCCATACGAACGTAAAGAAGCTCCGCAGCCGACCGGTTAACCCGGCAAGCGCGGAGCTTCTTGTCTCTCCTCTTAGGAGATGATGAATTTCACGATAACCGCGACCGCGAATACAACGGTCATAAAAATCAGCATGCCGCCGAAACCGAAAACAACATCCATCAAGTCGTGGCGCGGCTCTTCGTTATAATGTTCGCGCGGGTCTCTTACATTCTCCATCGTTGACGTCCTCCTTCAAGGCTTGCAGGGCAAACCATTCGCCGTAAGCATTCGCTCAAGATTCTTTCAATAGTATACCCAAACTTTCGAACAAATGTAAAGAAGGAACCAGTGACAATTGTAAGGTAGTTCAAAAAGTCCACTTTTGATCACGAAGCAAATCAGGAAGCTTATCCGACGTCGAATATCGAATTCAGCCGGAACTTCCGGTACTCACGTAGCTCCACTACGCTCCGTTCCTCATTTCCTAGCTTCATCCGATCTTCACGGTGCTGAAAACTGAACTTTTTGAACGTGATTTATAAGACAAAACCGCGGCCGAGTGTGATAAAATGTGAGCATGTCGAATGGGGACCGGAAGGAGGCCGAGAATGGCGGAAGAGATGGGGAACAATCAAATAATGGATGCCGAGGCCGCGAAAGAGCGGATTCGGAACAAGCTCGCCTTGCTGCCGGACAAACCGGGCTGTTATCTGATGAAAAACCGGGACGGCGTCATTATATATGTAGGAAAAGCCAAAGTATTAAAAAATAGAGTCCGTTCTTATTTCATAGGAAGTCATAACGGTAAAACGCAGCGGCTCGTGTCGGAGATCGTGGATTTCGAGTTCATCGTAACGGCGAGCAATATGGAGGCGCTCATTCTGGAGTGCAACCTGATCAAGCAGCATCATCCGCGGTACAACGTGCTGCTTAAGGATGACAAAACCTTTCCTTATATTAAAATAACGAACGAAAAACATCCGAAGCTGGAGGTCACGCGAAGAATCGTGAAGGACAAGGGCAAATATTTCGGCCCCTACCCGAACGCTTTCGCAGCCCAGCAAACGAAGAAGCTGCTCGACCGTCTATATCCGCTGCGTAAATGCAACACGCTGCCGGATAAGGTCTGTCTATATTATCATATGGGCCAATGCGTGGCGCCTTGCGAATATGACGTCGAACAAGCGACCTACGACGCGATGATCTCCGAGATTACCAAGTTCCTGAACGGCGGCGAGGATATCGTAAAGGCCGAGCTCGAGCGCAAGATGCAGGCGGCCGCCGAAGCGCTGGAGTTCGAGCGGGCCAAGGAGTTTCGCGACCAGCTGGTCGCGATCGACGCGGTCATGGAGAAGCAGAAGATCTCCATGTCCGACGCGATGGACCGCGACATCTTCGGCTATGCGGTCGATAAGGGCTGGATGTGCGTGCAAATTCTGTACATGCGCAAAGGGAAAATCACCGAACGCCACGGAACAACCTTCCCTTATTATGGGGAAGAATACGATGACTTCATGACGTTCGTGACGCAATATTACAGCGATAATCCGGCGCTGCCGAAGCAAATTTTGCTCCCGCATCCGCCCGAGCAGGATGCCGAGCATGAAGAAGAGGTGATCGCTTCCCTTCACAGCTGGCTGAAGGTGAAGGTGCTTATGCCGCAACGGGGGCGCAAGAGCGAGGTCGTCAGCATGGCGCTCGACAACGCCCGGGTCATGCTGGAGGAGAAGTTCCGGTTGATCGAGAGAGACGAGCAGCGCAGCGTCAAGGCGTCCCAATCGCTAGCCGGATGGCTGGGTCTTGAGCATGTGAAGCGGATCGAAGCGTTCGATAACTCGAACATTCAAGGCACGAATCCCGTTTCCGCGATGGTCGTCTTCACGGACGGCAAGCCGGACCGCAAGGAATACCGCAAATATAAGGTGAAGACGGTCGAAGGGCCGGACGATTACGAAACGATGCGCGAGGTCGTGCGGAGACGGTACGAGCGAGTGCTGAAGGAAGGGCTGACGCGGCCCGATCTGATCGTCGTGGACGGCGGCAAAGGCCAAATCGCCGCGGCGCTGGACGTGCTGGAGAACGAGCTGGGCTTATTCATTCCGGTCTGCGGCCTTGTGAAGGACGCGAAGCATAAGACGGCTCAGCTGATGACGGGCGACCCGGCGGAGATCGTGCCGCTGCCGCGCGACAGCCAGGAGTTTTATTTGCTCCAGCGGATTCAGGAGGAGGTGCATCGCTTCGCCATCACGTTCCATCGCGAACAGAGAGCGAAGTCGATGGTCGAGTCGAAGCTCGACGGCATACCAGGCATTGGCGAGAAACGCCGCAAGGCGCTGCTGAAGCATTTCGGATCGCTCAAAAAAATAAGAGAGGCCTCCGTCGAAGACTTCAGGCCTCTCTCGATCGGCGAGAAGCTCGCCGGCGAAATTATTGCTGCTCTGCGGGATGAATCGTCGACCTAGTCGGCGGATTCGTCCCTTTTCTTTTGCTCCATTCCCGAAGGATATAGGCAATGGGGACAGGCAGCAGGATGAAGACGATCGCGGATACGATATTCACCGTTCCCCCGATCAGGAACAGCGAGCTGCCGACCGCGACGCTGTTAAAGATCGCGTGGGTGAACATGGCCGTAATGAAGCCGTACCGCACGAAGATAAAGCTGAAGATTAAGCCGACGACCATCAGCTCGAACAGCCTTGTGGTAGCCGGATAGAACGGATACATGACGTGGCCGAGCGCCCAGAACAACGTAGGCAGAATGGCGGCAGCAAACGTATGGCGGAACCATCGGCGGAATAAGCCGATGCCGAAAAACCGGAAGACGGCTTCCTCCGAGATGGCGGCCGCCCAGGCCAGCACGGGCATAAGCCATAATGCGCTCATGTTGTATGGCGACATGGCGACGTCGCTTGCCCCCCAAGTGCCGATCAGCTTTCCAAGCGCCAGGAAAATCAGCGGCTGCAAGCCGAGCAGGATCGCGGCGAACAAGTAGGAGAGGCCCATACTTCGCCAAATGTAATCGCCATAACCGGCATCCTTCAATCGCGGCCACAGCCTGCGCCCTTGCGCCTTCCATAAGCCGTCGCCTCCCACAATCGAGAAGTAGACGGAAGCGGCCATAGCGACCGATAAGATAATGGTCGTGACGACAACGGAAATTTCCAAGATGCCGCCGCCGAAATGGAGCTCGCCTTGCGACGCGATGACGCCATCCATGACGCCGAGATTCATAATGACGTAAGTAACGAAGAACACGACGGTAAGCACGATGCCGTAAGTGAAGGATGTCCACCCGCGATATAGAATAGCGTAGATAATCGCAAGCACCCCGAGCACGAAGCTCATGAAGCCGTAACCGATTCCGGTCAGCCAGCCTGCGATGGAATCCTGTTTGTCCACGTAACGCTTATAATCGTCCGGCACATCGAAGACCGGCTTGAATTTCGTTAGGACGGGAGCTCCGTTCACGATCTGCGCGTTCGTATCCAGGGTCAGGCGCGCTTCGCCGATGGAGGCGCCGTCCAGATCGGCTGTGAGATCGCCGTCCTCATTTCTTCCCGAGAATAACCATTTACCGCTTTGCGGCTGCTTTTCGCTCCAGTAGTCCGCAACCATTTCCTGGGCTTCCTCCGGATCCAGAAGCTCCGCTCCTATGTAATAGCTCCAAGCGACGATCTCGTTCGTATACATATGGACGTAAACGAAGCCATAATCGCCGCTGCCGTCTTCAAACGCCAAATTGACTTGGAACGTATCGACGGGGAACTGTTCGTCATATTGCTTCTCGTAGTCCTTGAGCAGCTTTTCCTTGGACAAGTAACCGGCTAGCAGCTTGTCGGACTGATGGACAACACGCGAAGCTTCGACCTCGGATCCGGTCTGTTCTTCCACGAACGCGACGGCCGCTTCCTCCGCCGAGCTTTTCGCAATGACTTCGCCTCCGTAAGGGTTCTCCTTGACGGACTGAACGGAAGGAACGATTTCCGCGACGGCAAATACGATTACGAAGAGGAGCGCGGCTATCCAATACTTTTTCCATTCGTTCCGTTTAATCAGTTCAACCATTCGTTCACCTCTGCATGACAAATTGAGAATAACCTTACCCTACCATATCACATGATTGTCTAAATTATCCATCCTTTCGTATATTGCGCCGCCGCGGATTCAAGGCTCAGGTTATGGCAATAATGTAATCAATTATATCTAGCCGTAATTTCGTTGATGTACTCCCGAACCGTCGGGCTCAGCGCCGCGGGAGCGACGTGGATAAGCGATGTCGTACGCTTCGCTTCCTCTAACTCCCGAATGGGGACCGCGATCAGATCGTTATCTTCGAGTAGCTGATCGCGCATGTACGATTTCGGCAGCAGCGTGCCGGCTCGGCATGTATGCAGCAGCCTGAGAATCGCTTCGAAGGAATCGATCTCCATGCGAACATCCGGCGAGATATGATGCTTCTCGAACAGCTCGTCCGTCAGAATGCGGTACCAAGTACCCTTGGAGAACAGAATCATGGGCAGGCCGTTCAAATCCTGGATATGCAAGGAGCCCTTGTCCGTCACGAAATGGTTGCGCGGCAGCACGAGCAGCAAGTGATCGTCGAACAGCGGCGCGCACCGGAGCGAAGGGTCGTCGATGCTGGAGGCAACGAGGCCGATATCGACCCGGTGCTCCCTGACGTAGGAGACGATTTCATGCGTTTTGCCCGTTATCGCTTTGATGTCGCATTCGGGATGGGTGGAGGTCAGCAATTGGATCAAGTCGGGCAGTGTTGTCTGGAGAGTCGTCAAGCTGGCGCCGATCGTCAGCGTCGTTCTTCCGGTAGCCGTGAACTCGGAGACGGTCTGCAGGTAGCTGCGGTGAAGCTGCTTCAGCTCGAGAGCGTATTCGTAGGTTAACTGGCCGATGCGCGTCAGCTCCAATCGTTTGCCGATGCGGCGGAACAGCTCGACGCCGATCTCGTCCTCCAGCTTGGCCAGCTTGCGTGACAAGGCGGGCTGAGACAGGTTAAGCAGGGCGGATGCCTTGTTCATGCTGGACTGCTCCACGATGACCGTGAAGACGTGTAGCTCTTCGTACATAACGGATAGATCTCCTTATATCATTTTGTTATAAGAAATTATAAAAAATAAGCAATTCCATTATAAGCTCAAAAGGAGTAGGATGGAAGTGTGGCAAATGTGTGTCGAGTTTTGTTGACGGGGGTACATGCAAGCGTTACAATGTAGAATGGTTTGTTTTGCAGAGGTTGTTCAAAAAGTCCGCTTTTGATCACGAAGTATCCCATGAAGCCCATTCGACATCGAAAATTGAATTCAGCCGGAACTTCCGGTGCTCACGTAGCTTCCACTACGCTCCGCTCCTCAGTTCCTAGCTTCTTTCAATTTTCTCGGTGCTGAAAACCGGACTTTTTGAACACGAACTAGTAACGAAATGGGCATTTCACAGTCTTGAAAGGAGAAGGAAAAATGAAAGGAAATTCGTATTTCTCGCGCAAGCTGCACTCGCTTCTGGGGATTATTCCGCTCGGCGGGTTCATTGTCGTGCACGGGCTCACGAACTACCAAGCTTTCGAACGGGGACCTGAGGGCTTCGCGAAGGGCGTGGAGACGATCAATAGCCTGCCGGTGCTGCCGCTGCTCGAAATTTTCGGCATTTACCTCCCGCTATTGTTTCACGGTATTTACGGCTTATACGTCGCGTACCAATCGAACTCCAACACCGGCCGCTTCCAATATGGCCGCAACTGGGCGTTCACGGCGCAGCGCGTGACCGGCGTCATCACGTTCGTGTTCGTGTTCTGGCATGTGTACCAGACTCGGATTCAGGTTTACTTGGGCAACATCACGCATGAGGAGCTCGGCTCCACGATGAACCACATCGCAAGCAGTCCGCTTATGTTCGCGCTATACGTAATCGGCGTGCTGGCTGCCGTGTTCCACTTCAGCAACGGCCTGTGGGCGTTCCTGATCAGCTGGGGCATTACGATCGGCCCTCGCGCGCAGCGTATTTCTTCTTATATTTGCATGGGCGTTTTCGTGATCGTATCGGCCCTGTTCATTCTTTCCCTGGTTGCCTTCAGCGGCGACGAGTTCAAAGAAGCAGCGAATGCCGCTTTGACATGGACGAATATCGGATAGTAGTACCGAAGACAAGGAGCGAAACGTAATGGCAAAAAATAAAGTTATCGTCGTAGGCGGCGGACTCGCCGGCCTGATGGCGACTATTAAAGCGGCGGAAGCCGGCGTTCACGTTGACCTGTTCTCCCTCGTGCCGGTTAAGCGCTCGCACTCCGTGTGCGCGCAAGGCGGCATTAACGGCGCCGTGAACACGAAAGGCGAAGGCGACTCGCCATGGGAACACTTTGACGACACCGTATACGGCGGAGACTTCCTCGCGAATCAGCCTCCGGTTAAGGCGATGTGCGAAGCCGCTCCCGGCATCATCCACTTGATGGACCGCATGGGCGTTATGTTCAGCCGCACGTCGGAAGGCTTGCTTGACTTCCGCAGATTCGGCGGCACGAAGCATCACCGTACGGCATTCGCGGGCGCGACTACCGGCCAGCAGCTGCTCTACGCGCTGGACGAGCAAGTACGCCGCTGGGAAGCAGCCGGCCTTGTGACCAAGTACGAGCATTGGGAATTCCTCGGCGCGATTATGGACGACGACGGCGTATGCCGCGGCATTTCCGCTCAGGATCTGCGTTCCATGGAAGTGGTTACCGTACGCGGCGACGCGGTTATTCTGGCATCCGGCGGCCCTGGCATTATCTTCGGCAAGACGACGAACTCCGTCATCAATACGGGGACTGCGGCAAGCGCGGTGTATCAGCAAGGCGTGAAATACGCGAACGGCGAATTCATTCAGATTCACCCGACGGCCATTCCGGGCGACGACAAGCTGCGTCTTATGTCGGAATCCGCGCGCGGCGAAGGCGGACGCGTATGGACCTACAAAGACGGCAAGCCTTGGTACTTCCTTGAAGAGAAATATCCGGCTTACGGCAACCTCGTGCCGCGCGACATCGCGACGCGCGAAATCTTCCACGTCTGCGTAGACCAGAAGCTCGGCATTAACGGCGAGAACATGGTTTACCTCGATCTGTCGCATAAGGATCCGAAGGAGCTGGACGTGAAGCTCGGCGGCATCATCGAGATCTACGAGAAGTTCATGGGCGACGATCCGCGGAAAATTCCGATGAAGATTTTCCCTGCGGTTCACTACTCCATGGGCGGCATGTGGGTCGACTACAACCAAATGACGAATATTCCGGGTCTCTTCGCTGCCGGCGAGTGCGAGTACCAGTATCACGGCGCGAACCGTCTGGGCGCGAACTCTCTGCTCTCCGCTATTTACGGAGGCATGGTGGCAGGACCGAAGGCCGTCGAATATATCAAAGGCCTCAAGAAGTCGGCTGAGGACGTATCGTCTTCCGTATTCGACCGTTACAAGAAGGAACAAACGGACAAATACAACCGCATTCTCGGCATGAACGGCACGGAGAACGCGTATGTGATCCACAAAGAGCTCGGCGAGTGGATGACGAATAACATGACGGTTGTACGTTTCAACGACAAGCTGGAGCAAACAATCGGCAAAATCAAAGAATTGAAGCAACGCTACAATAACATCAACATTAACGATACGGCGCAATGGAACAATGCCGGCGTGGCGTTCACTCGCCAATTGTGGAACATGCTTGAGCTGTCGGAAGCAATGACGCTTGGCGCGCTCATGCGGAACGAAAGCCGCGGAGCCCACTACAAGCCGGAATTCCCGGACCGCAACGACGATCAATTTATGAAGTCGACGATCGCGGACTGGACGCCGGACGGACCGAAAATTTCGTACGAGGATATCGACGTTAGCCTCATCGCTCCTCGTAAACGCGATTACTCCACCGATAAGAAGAAAGGAGAATAATCATGGCTGAAACGACTACGGCAAAGAAAACGGTCAAGTTTATCGTCTCGCGCCAAGATACGCCGGACGCCAAGCCTTATACGCAAGAGTTCGAGCTGCCTTACCGCCCGAACATGAACGTCATCAGCGGCTTGATGGAAATTCAGCGTAACCCGGTTACGGCCGACGGCTCCAAGACGACGCCGGTATGCTGGGAATCCAACTGTCTGGAAGAAGTTTGCGGCGCTTGCTCGATGGTGATCAACGGCAAGCCGCGCCAAGCGTGCAGCGCGCTGGTAGATCAGCTGGAGCAGCCGATCCGCCTCGAGCCGATGCGCACGTTCCCGGTCGTACGCGACCTCGTCATCAACCGCGAGCGTATGTTCAACGCTTTGAAGAAAGTAAAAGCTTGGATCCCGATCGACGGCACTTACGATCTGGGTCCTGGTCCGCGCATGGCGGAGACGAAGCGTCAGTGGGCATATGAGCTGTCGAAGTGTATGACTTGCGGCGTCTGCCTGGAATCCTGTCCGAACGTCAACGACCGGAACAGCTTCATCGGTCCTGCGGCAATCTCCCAAGTTCGTCTCTTCAACGCCCATCCTACGGGCGAGATGAACAAGGAAGAGCGTCTGGAAGCGCTCATGACGGACGGCGGCATCGAAGGCTGCGGCAACTCGCAGAACTGCGTACGCTCTTGTCCGAAGGGCATCCCGCTGACGACTTCGATCGCGGCGATGAACAAGGATACAACCAAACATCTGTTCAAGAAATGGCTTGGCATGTAATCTAGCGGCAATTATGGTGTACAGCGAACTGATCCCGGAGCGGGCCACGCTCCTCTGGGATCAGTTTTTTTTAATTCTTTTGATATTGATAATTATTATCAATAGTAATTTTACTGGAATTGGAAGCCGAAGTCAACCAGGTTGTAATTTACTCTTTTTGGAGTACAATATACGAGGGTAATCAAATTTGAGTACGGAATGAGGGGCTGCAATTGGATGCGAATAAAAGTAATGTAAAATTAGTCGTCGCGGGACTACTGCTTGGATTGTTCATGGCCGCGCTGGATCAGACGATCGTATCGACGGCGATGACGACGATCATCAAGAAGCTCGGCGGCTTCGAATATTTTATTTGGGTGTATTCGGCCTATATGATTGCCATGGTCGTCGCTACGCCAATATTCGGGAAGCTCTCGGACATGTACGGACGGAGAAGATTTTTTCTGCTGGGCTTATTTCTATTCGTCGTGGGGTCGGTCCTTTGCGGCACGTCGCAGAACATGGAACAGCTCATCATCTACCGCGCGATTCAGGGGATTGGCGGAGGCGCTCTTATGCCGATCGTGTTCACGATCATCTTCGACTTGTTCCCGGCCGAGAAACGCGGCAAAATGATGGGGCTGTTCGGCGCGGTATTCGGCATCTCCAGCGTGTTCGGCCCGATTATGGGCGGCGCCATTACCGATAATTTCAGCTGGCGCTGGATTTTCTACATTAATGTTCCGATCGGAATATTGTCCTTCTTCTTCATATGGCGCGCTTACCACGAGAGCCGTAACAGCAAGAAGCAGTACATAGACTGGGCCGGCGCGATTCTTCTTACGGCATCCATTCTCTGCCTCTTGTTCGGTCTGGAGCTGGGAGGGACGGACGGATGGGCCTGGCAGTCCGTTCAGACGATTTCGTTGTTTGTCGGTTCGGCCGTTCTGCTCGGGCTGTTCCTATTCGCGGAGACGAAAGCGAAGGATCCGATTATTAAGCTGAGCTTGTTCGGCAGACGGCTCTTCACAAGCAGCATGATGATCAGCCTTCTTTACGGCGGAGTGATGATCGCGGGAGCAACGTATATCCCGATTTTCATCCAAGGCGTTTTTGGCATAAGCGCTACACAGACGAGTACGGTACTCATTCCGATGATGCTTGGCGTCGTCGCGAGCAGCCAGATCGGCGGCAGAATCGCGGGCAAATTCCCGTTCCGCAATATTATGCTCGTTTCGGCGCTGACCTTAATTCTCGGTACCTCGCTGCTCGGCTTCGCGATGGATGCGGAGACCAGCAGATGGATGATCACCGTGTATATGGTTATTATAGGTCTCGGTATGGGCGTATCCTTCTCGCTTCTTAACATTTCGACGCTTAGCTCCGTTCCGCCGCAATATAAGGGCTCGGCTTCATCTCTAATCACCTTCTTCCGAACGATCGGCTCCGCTCTCGGGGTCACGATATTCGGCGTGCTGCAGAAGTCCAGCTTCCAGTCCGGCGTCGAAGAACTGCCGAATCTGGGCGCGGAGACGGCGGAACAAATCAAAGGCGGCCAAGCGCTTCTTGATCCTGCGATTCAGGCGCAGATGGGTCTGACTCCGGAAATCATCCAAGTGCTGCTCGGCAAGCTGGCCGATTCCATCGTGTTCGTGTTCCAGTGGTCCGTTATTCTGCCGGCGGCGGCTCTTGTGTTTGTTTTCCTAATGGGAAGAGCGCGGCTCGAGGAAGCGGCGAAACCAGCAGCGCATGGAACCAACAAGGCGGAGCCTTCGCCATCGCGGGGTTAGGATGGTCAAACTGCTCGTGCTTGGATTACTGATGGAGAAGGACCGCCATCCCTACGATATCCGTCAGACTATCATAGGACGGAATTGGCATCTGACTTTCAAAGTGCAGGATGGCTCCTTGTATTATGCCGTGGATCAATTAAGGGAGCGGGGGTTCATCGAGGCGGCGGAGATTATTCGGAACTCGGGGGACAGCCGCCCGGACAAAACCGTGTACCGTATCACGGAGGAAGGCAGAGCTGCGTTTTTGGAGCTTCTGGATAAGCAGATGAGCCAAACGGCGTTCCCGCAGCATCCTATTTTTGCCGCTTTGCCTTTCTTGGCGCGCGGCGATCGCGACCAGACGAGAATTCATCTGAAGAAGCAATACGAAGCTTGTGTGGCTCGACTAGAAATGCTGAAGGGAGTTTCGGCCAAGAAGGAGGGCGCATTGCCGGGGGGAGCCGTGCAGCTTATTCGGGGGATGCTGAAATTCAGCTTGGCGGAGAAGGAATGGCTGGAGGAAGTCATGCATAATGCCGAGTCCGGACAATTGTTCGATCCGAAGCCTTCAGGTTAAGCCAAGGAGCTAGCATGAACATAAAAAAACGTCGGGGATGTCATCCCCGACGTTTTTTTTGAGAGCTACATCCAAGCCTCTCCCCATTTTTGAATGGACTCGATAACCGGCTGCAAATCTCTTCCTTTGGGCGTTAATTCGTATTCGATGCGCACGGGCATCTCCGGATATACTTGACGAATGACGATTCCCATCGTTTCGAGCTCTTTCATTCGATCGGTCAACATCTTGTCGCTCATCTCGGGAATCTGTTCTTTCATATCTTTAAACCGCTTCGGGCCGCCAAGCAGCACCCTTATGATTCTACCCGTCCACTTCTTGCCTAACAAGTCAGCCGCAGCTTCGTATCTTGGGCACATTGTCGAATAATCCAACAGAATCACCCCGCTTTTTGTAGTTCTATTGTAGCATATGGACAAACTAAAAGTAAGTGCAATTCGATAAAGCGCGATGGAAATGGACGTTTACAGCCGAATGACGATCAGCCCCGCTAACAAGAACATAAAAGCCGTCGTCTGAATGAAGGTAAGTCGTTCTTTATAATAGGCAATTGATCCGATGGCGACGATTAAGCTGTTTGTCGCGAATATCGGGGCAGCCAGATTGGCTTGACCCGTTGCGATCGCGACGGCGTATAGCTGAAGTCCTCCATAGGAGAACAATCCGGCGGCAAGGCCGAGCATGAGGCCCGTCCTGTTGTTGGAAGGAGCGGAATGCTCCTTGACCGCCGGCTTTAAAAACCAGGCGAACGACAGGGCGTATGCAACGAACAAAACAGGTGCACTAGCGAGTCCAAGCTCATCGGTAACCTTCAGCCCGCCATTCCGGAGCGCGAACATGAGAATCGCCAAAGCAACCAGCAGAAACCAGCGTTTCTCCTTAATCGTGAGCGGCTCTTTGCGTTTGTAAGCGATGAGCATAACGGCGGCAAGCAGCAAGACAATGCCGGCACCCTGCACGAAGCTTAACGGTTCGTCGTACCAGAACGTCGACATCGCGACGACTAAGACGATGTTCATATTGGTAAGCGGCGACGTTAAGCTGGCGGGACCGTGCTCGAGCGCCTTCATGAAAAGGGAGTTCCCCCATGCCGAGCCGGCGCCGATTAGAATGCCCGCGATCCAAACCTCAAGCTGGAGCAAATCATGGAAGCGTCCTTCGACCGCGCAATGAATGCCGAAGCCGGCTGCCCCGGAAGCATATAACCCCTGAAGCAAAGTCCTTGTTGAACCGCCTTTCATCTGAGAAACCTTCATCCACCAGCCTGCGAGACCGAATACAACCGCGCTGCCGATGGCCGTCCACAACCACATGACTTCACTCTCCCGAAATTGTTACACAACTGAAATGTTTCTGTTACGGCGTTATCACATCCAGGGGCTAATATAATAAACAAGACCCCCTTTTTATATAATCTCTTTCGGACCTGCCGCGTGCGGGTCCACTTTTTTTGCTCCGCGCAATGAAGAAGGAGAGACGTCGTAACGTCTCTCCTCCGCATAAGCTACAGAGGCACGATAACAGGCTGCCTCTTCCGATAAAACACCCACTGTGAGAAGCCGATTTCCTTCAACCGTTTGGCGACCAAGTCCCACTCGTCTCCAACCCTGGAAGGAACGTGCGCATCCGAACCGAAAGTCACGTTCACGCCAAAATGGAGGGCGCGCTCCAATATGTCGTCGGAAGGATACCAGCCGCCTACGTCCTTGGTGCTGCCGGACGTATTGATCTCAATGGATACCCCGCACTCGCCGATCGTCCGCAGCGCGTTGTCGATATGCTCATGGGCCGGAATGTCCGAGAATGCCGGATAGTATCCTTTCATGGCGTCAATATGACCGAGTATATCGAACATACCGGCGCGAGCCGACTGCTCGATAAGCTGGTAATAGCTCTTCTTCTCGTTGATATGGCCCTTCTCGTCCAGCTTCTTCCATCGGTTTCGATTGAAGATGCTGACGCCGCCCACCTGATGAACGGAGCCGATCAAGTAATCGAAAGGTATGCCCTTGTAGGCTTCCCGATATGCTTCGACGTAGTCGGGGAAATAGTCCGATTCGATGCCGAGCAGCACCTCGATTTTGCCTTCGTACTTTTCCTTCAGCCTGAGCACTTCGTTCACATAATTCGAGAAATCGCTTCTTGCCATGGCCACACCCGGAGACGGCTGGTCTTGCTCGTGGTAGAAGTAGGGGGAGTGGTCGGAGATGCCGATCACCTGAAGGCCGGCATTCATCGCGGCGACGATGTAGTCCTCGATAGTGCCGTCCGCATGCCCGCATCTGAAATGATGCGTATGTAAATCGAATTTCATTGCATTCACTCCTACTCGCTGCTAATGAATTGATGCTCCGGCATCCCCTTTAAGTCGCTCAAAAATTGCTGCATGGCCGTATTGAGGTAACGTCCCGATTTGTATACGACGCCTACGGGATGGGTCGTCTCCAGCTCGTGAACCTTGATAAGCTTCAAAGTGCCGTGCTTGAGCTCGGTCGGAATTGACAGCTTGGAGACGATGGCGGCGCCGAGATCAATCTCGACCATCCGTTTCACCTCTTCGCTGCTGGACAGCTCCATCACGATATTCGGCTGTATGTTGTATTTGCGGAACAGGGCATCGACGAATTTTCTGCCGAGTGTGTCCGGCGCGAGCATAATCATGGGCACGTCTTTGAGTTTGTCCACGGTAGTATGCGTAAGGCTGCTCAGCGGGTTTTCCGGAGATACGACCAGCTCGAATGTATCGTAATAGAGAACGGATGAGGCAATGTTCGGATTTTTCTCCGATAGATAGGTTATGCCAACGTCGACCGAACCATTCTCGACGCAGTGCATGACTTGGGAGGACGGCATCGTATGAATCGTTGTTTTGATATGAGGGTATTGGTTCTGGAAATAGGATAAGACCCTGGGCAAAATTTGAATGGCGATGGATGATGTCGTGCCGAGTAAGATATGGCCTTGCGGCGTATGGTTCAAATCGTCGAGCTTCTGCTTCAATTCTTCGACGATATCCAATATGCGTCCCGCGTGATCCAGGAACACGCGGCCGTGATCGGTGAGCGTAACGGGTTGATTGCGGTCGATCAGGACGGTTTTGAACTCGTCTTCCAGACTTTTGATCTGGGCGGATACGGCCGGCTGGGTCAGATTGAGCAGCTCCCCCGCTTTGCGGAAGCTCATCGTCTTGGAAATCGTAAGCAGCGTTTCCAGCTGGCTGATATTCATGTCCGGTATTCCCCCTTCCGAGGCGTTCATAGCCATATTTCTAGTATATCCGATTAGCCAGATTGCGGCAAAAAAAGAGGAATGGCCGCTATAGCCATTCCTTCTTGCGGAAAATATATAACATGCAGAAGCCAAGCACCAGCATGATGGCCAGCAGCACGTAGGCTCCCCAGCCGGCATGAACGAACGGCAATATATCGAAATTCATGCCGTAAATGCCGGTCAGGAACGTCAGCGGCATGAAGATGGTCGTGATCGCCGTGAACACGCGCATGATTTCGTTGGCGCGGCTGGACAAGCTGGACTGGTAAGCCTCTCGCAAGTTGCCCATCAGGTCGCGATACGTATCGAACGACTCCGCGATTTTGAGCGCGTTCTCGTAGACGTCGCTGAAATATTTCTGGAGCTGGTCGTCGATGAGGCGAAGCTCCTTCTTGTTGAGGGTGAAGATGACCTCGCGCTGCGGGCCGAGCACCTTTCTAACCCACAAAATCTCGCCGCGCAGGCCGATGATTTCGTTCAGGTGCGACTTCTTCGTATGCATCAGAATCGCTTCTTCGAGCGTTTCGATCCGATTATCGATCCGGTCGCCGACAAGGAAATAATTATCAACCACAAGGTCGGTCAAATAGTAGAGGAATTGATCCGGTCGGCTGACTTCCTGCTCCCACAATATAGGCTTGAGCGAGCGAAGCTCGTTGATCTTCTGCTTCGTGACCGTGATGATGTAATGCTTGCCTAAAAAGATGTTCAAGGCTCTTAAGAAAATTTCTTCATCATCGAAGCGAATGCTGTTGATTACGATAAAATAATGATTTTCGTAAATTTCGATCTTCGGACGCTGCTCTTCTTCGTTTAAGCAATCCTCTACGGCCAGATCATGCATGCCGAATAAGGGCTGCAGGACGGCTAAGTCCTCGACGTCCGCGTCGATCCAATAAAATCCTTCCGCCGGAGCGACTAACGTCTGCTCGATCTGGTCGACGGTGGTGAATAAGCCGTTGTTAACATGTCTGATTTTCATTCGCAAATCTCCTCTCTCGTCTTGCAGGAGACTGCCGGCCAGGACTTAGGCGAGCGCGGCGTTTCGTTGTCAGAGTTTATTGGACAACGCGCCGGGACTTCATGGCGAAGCGGCTCTGCTTCAGGCTGACCGACAGCGGCCTTATGCGGTTCGTTTCGGGCTTCGGTCGATCACCTTCCATGTCCTTTTACACTCCTTTTGAACATCATCGTTTAATGTCGAATAACGAATGAATGAACGTCCCAATCCTTGTCTAGTATACTCCCGCGCAAGGAGAACATTCAAGCGAAAAATGACTGCAGGGATCCCGGTTTAACAGCATATGCAAGTGGGTTCTTGACGGGAATGGCGGAATGGATTAAAGTAAAATTAATTGGAACCGCAATAACTGAATAGACTACTTTCTTATCAAGAGCAGGCGGAGGGACTAGCCCGATGAAGCCCGGCAACCGGCGTAATGAGCACGGTGCTAATTCTTGCGGAGACGTAAAGTTTCTGAGAGATGAGAGAGGCGGATGGCTACTTTTCCCGAGCATACGACCTCTTCTCACGCAGAAGGGGTCTTTTTTTATTGCCGACTTCTAATACACTACTTCATTAGGAGCGTGACAAAAATGCCGATTAAAGTACCGGACAGCTTGCCAGCCAAAGAAATTTTGAACAACGAGAACATCTTCGTCATGGACGAAAGCGTAGCCTACCATCAAGATATCCGACCATTGCGCATTGCGATCCTGAACTTAATGCCAACCAAAGAAACGACGGAAACGCAGCTGCTCCGCCTCATCGGCAACACGCCGCTGCAGGTCGAGGTCGTGCTGCTGCATCCGCGCACCCATACGTCGAAGAACACGTCCTCCGAGCATCTGGAGGCGTTCTACAAAACGTTCCACGAGATTTCGCATCTTTATTTCGACGGCATGATCATTACGGGCGCTCCCGTCGAGCATTTGCCGTTCGAAGAGGTCAATTATTGGGATGAATTGAAGGAAATCATGGCATGGAGCAGACGCCACGTCACCTCGACCTTCCATATATGTTGGGCTTCGCAGGCGGGTCTGTATTATCATTTCGGCGTGCCGAAATACAACCTGGACGAGAAGGTGTTCGGGGTATTCCCGCATACGGTGGCGAGCGACAAACGGAATACGCAGCTGCTTAGAGGCTTCGACGAATTGTTTTTCGTGCCGCAATCCCGCCATACCGAGGTGAGGAGAGAAGATATCGAGCCAATCGAGGAGCTGGAGATTTTGTCGGAATCCGAAGACTCGGGCATTTATATCGTAGCTTCGCGCGACGGCAGGCAAATCTTCGTAACGGGCCATTCCGAATACGATCCGGCCTCGCTCAAGTTCGAATACGACCGCGACGTGGCCAAAGGCTTGGAGATCGCGCTGCCCAAAAATTATTTCCCGGGCGATAACCCTGCGCGCATGCCGTTGTCGACTTGGAGAGCGCACGCGAATTTGTTATTCTCGAATTGGCTCAACTACTATGTGTATCAGCAAACGCCTTATGATCTGGGCGCAGGCATCTAATATAGAAAGCTTACCTTACTACCATTAGAGGAGTTGCTTATCGAAGATGAAAATCGAAAGTCATTTGGCCCATATCGGTTCCGAAAAGGAGCCTGTTACGGGAGCGGTCAGCTTTCCCGTATACCAGTCGACCGCTTTCCGCCATCCTAAGCTAGGTCAAAGCACGGGCTTCGATTATGCGCGGACCAAAAGCCCGACGCGCGCCGTTCTTGAAGAGGCGGCAGCTCAGCTGGAATCCGGAGATGCCGGATTCGCGTGCAGCTCCGGCATGGCGGCGCTGCAAACGATTTTCGCGTACTTCAGCCAAGGCGATCACCTCATCGTATCGCTGGACTTGTACGGCGGCACGTACCGGCTGCTTGAGCGGATTATGTCGAGATTCGGCGTTACGGCATCGTATGTCGATACGAACGATATTGACGCCATGTCTACTCTCGTTACGCCGAACACGAAGGCGGTTCTGATCGAGACGCCGACTAATCCGCTAATGATGATTACGGATCTGGAGCGCGTCTGCTCCTGGGCGAAATCCAAAGGACTGCTGACGATCGTCGACAATACGCTGCTTACGCCTTATTTGCAGCGTCCGATCGAGCTCGGCGCGGATATCGTCATCCACAGCGCGACCAAATATTTGGGTGGTCATAACGATGTTCTCGCGGGACTGATCGTGACGAAAGGCGAGGAGCTGTCGCAGCAGATGGCGATCCTCCATAACTCGATCGGAGCCGTGCTGGGTCCTCAAGATTCTTGGCTTCTGATGAGAGGGATGAAGACGCTGGCGCTTCGCATGGAGAGACATCAATACAACGCGACCAAAATCGCGGAATACTTATTGGAGCATCCGGCGATCGAAGAAGTGTATTATCCGGCGCTTCCTCATCACCCGGGACATGACATCCAGAACAAACAATCGTCCGGCAACACCGGCATCTTCTCGTTCCGCCTGAAGGATGCCCGTTACGTCGAGCCGATTCTGCGTCATATCAAGCTGATCGCTTTCGCCGAAAGCCTAGGCGGCGTCGAATCGCTTATGACGTACCCGGCCATGCAGACGCATGCCGACATCCCGGAAGAAATCCGCCAAGCGATCGGCGTAGACGACCGCCTGCTGCGCTTCTCCGTCGGGATCGAGCATGTCGACGACCTGATCGCCGACCTCGATCAAGCGTTGAGCGCGGCTAAGCTGGAGATCGACGAAAGATAACCACCCGCAACAGGGTAAAGCGAAGCCCGCACAGTCGAATTGCTGTGCGGCTTTTTTACGTTTGCGATACTGTCGATGGTTAACCGTAAACGACTAGCTGATTGGCAGAATAGAGGATCGTGTAGGAAAGATTGAAGGTTTTGTTTAGTTATGACTCCAGTTTCGCAGAAACGGAGCAGACGAATGTTCTGGAGAAGCGGCAGCGCTCGCCTTTGTAATTCGGGTTCCAACCTTGCCGCTTGTTCAAGGAACCCGATTACAACAGCGATCGGAAGAATATTCGACTGCGCAGTGGCCCTGAAGCTGAGTCAATAGATTTCAGCTTCATCGGCGCAAACCAACTTTCGCATTTTTGCCATAATGGCCAGCAACCTGGTGGATGACTAGTCTTCCATATCTATGTTAGGATTAAGTATTGCGACATACTACGAATGAACGTTAAGGAGGTCTTGCGGATGAGCGCGATAGACCGGATATTGGATAAAGCGCTGCGCGGCGAGCGCATTTCGCTGGAAGAAGGAATGGAGCTGCTCGCTTCCGATCAGATCGAGAAGATGGGGCACGCGGCGAACCAGATCATGATGAAGAAACACCCCGAGCCGATAACGACCTTCGTCGTGGGCCGGAACGTGAACTATACGAACGTGTGCGACGTTTATTGCCGCTTCTGCGCGTTTTATCGGGCACCGGGCTCCAAGGAAGGTTACGTGCTGGATGACGAGGTTATTCTAAATAAAATTCAAGAAACCGTCGACGTAGGCGGAACGGAAATTCTGATGCAGGGCGGCACGAACCCGAACCTGCCGTTCTCGTATTATACGGATCTGCTGCGGAAGATCAAAGCGAGATTCCCGCAGATTACGATGCACTCCTTCTCGCCAGCCGAAATACAGAAGATGAAGGTGGTCTCTGACGGCCTGTCTCTGGATGAGGTCGTGAGGCAGCTGCACGAAGCGGGACTCGACTCTCTTCCTGGCGGCGGCGCCGAAATACTGGACGATCGCACGCGCCGGAAGATCAGCCGCCTGAAGGGTTCCTGGACCGATTGGATGGACGTTATGAACGCCGCTCACCGTCATGGCATGAACACGACGGCCACGATGGTATACGGTCTCGGCGAGACGATCGAAGAGCGCGCGCTTCATATGCTCCGCATTCGCGACGAGCAGGACAAAGTGCTGGCGAACGGATATCCTTCGCCTGGTTTCCTGGCGTTTATCTCGTGGCCGTTCCAGCCGGATAACACGAATCTGAAGCTCGAGAAAGCGAAGCCCGAGGAATACCTTCGTATCGTGGCGGCCAGCCGGATCATGCTGGACAATATTCCGAACTTCCAATCGTCTTGGGTGACGATGGGACCCGAGATGGGCAAGCTATCCTTATCGTACGGCTGCAATGACTTCGGCAGCACGATGATCGAGGAGAACGTCGTGTCGGCGGCGGGCACGACGCACAAGGTCAATATCGAACTTATCCTTCAATTAATCCGGGAAGCCGGCAAAATTCCCGCGCAACGCGATACGAAATATAATATTTTGCGCATGTTTAACGATATGGACAAAGCGGAAAAGGATTTCGTCATGCAGAATTAGCATGACATTCCTTTAAAGCGGCTCGGGCAAATGCCCGGGCCGTTTTCTTTTTGTACGCCCAGCATGGGCGTCATCTCTAGGGTGAAAGTCCCGAACGGGGGCTGGCGAACGCCTACCGTTAGCCAAGAGCAAGGGTGTCCGTCGCGAGGCGGAATCTGAAGGAAGCTGGAGGCAAATGC
>NZ_JANIPJ010000016.1 GCF_024623455.1 Paenibacillus soyae
GATCGCCTTCCACCTGGAAAGGAAGGCGAAGGAGGGCTAGACCAGCCCCTAACCCTCCTCAATTACGTGCGAAAACTAAAGAGAAACCCGAGCATCTTTAAAAAGATGCGGGTTTCTCGACATTCTGTGCGTCCTTTGGACGCTTTTTTTCTTGGCTCGCGGCGGGACGAGAGATAGAGCCTTACTCCGATAAGTTATAATGGGTGTAATGGAGAATGGAACAAGAGAAACATCGGCAGAAGGGAATGGGTCATGATGATTTACGTATGCAGAATCGAGCTTGACGAAATCACTCCGAAGATTTGGCGGGAGTTCCGGTTCCATCCGGAATTGACGTTTCACCAGCTGCATCATTTGATCCAAGAGGTCATGGGGTGGGGCGATTATCATTTGTACGAGTTTCAGGTGAACAAGAAGTCGATCGGCGTGCCGGATCCGGAAATGCAGCCATTCGAGAGGGGAACGAGCAAGGAGCTCGACGCGCGCAAAGAAATCGTTCAGAAGCATGTCAGCATGGAGGGAGCAAATTTTTCATACCTCTATGATTTCGGCGACGGTTGGGAGCACACGATTACGCTGAAAAGCATCGACATGGAGCAATCGGATCCTGTGCCCGTGTGCCTGGATGGCGCGCGAGCTTGCCCGCCTGAAGATGTGGGAGGAGTGTGGGGCTATCAGCATTTGCTGGAGGTGCTCGGCACGCCCGACCATCCGGAGCGCGAGGAAATGCTGGAATGGGCCGGGGAGGAGTTCGACCCGGAGCACTTCTCCGTTCAGGATACGAATGTCCTGCTCCGGCAGATGAAGGACAAGCTGATTCCCAAGCCTGCTAAGGGTGGAGCCGGGAGCAAGAAGATTACGGGTGACACGGCCGGCAAGCCCGCGAAGCTGACGAAAACCGCGCTGAACAAACATTTGAAGCAGCTAAGCAACGAGCAGCTGATCGGGCTGGTCAAGGATTGTTTTGGCGTGAGCAAAGACATGGAGAAGTTTCTGTCCGTCCGAATACTCGGCGAAGAGGCCGCGGAGTCGCTGTTCGAGGAATACCGCAAGAAGGTTGAAAATGAATTTTTCCCGGATCGCGGACAGCCAAAGCTGCGTCTACAGGAAGCTAAGAAGGCGATAGCGGAGTTCGAGAAGTTGACGGGCAGCATGAAGCATGTGTTCGAGCTGAAGCTGATCTACGTCGAGTCGGGCGTCGACTTCACGGTAACCTACGGCGATATCGACGAGCGGTTCTATCGCAGCATGGTGTCCGTGTACGCCGATGTCATCGGCATGGCGAACGAGGATCCGATGGGTGAATTATTGGAAGAGTATGGGGATCGATTGCAGAAGATCGTCACGGATACGGAGGGTATTGGCTGGGGTTTTCAAGATGCTCTGGTCGAACTTCATGCGGAGCTGGATCGGGATTAGAGGTGACGATTAGTGAGCGGCGGAAAGAAGAAAAAGAAAGGTCCGAGAATAGAGGCTGCCTTTCCGATGGAGCAGGACGAGCATTTTTATTTTATTGCGGGGTATACCGAAGGCGGTTTTCCGAATGGCATCACTTGGGAAGAGCATGAAGCGGAACAGAATGGACAATTGGATGGACAAACTTTGCAAGGGGAAGTGCGAATGATTCCATTGAAAATAACCGAACGCCAGCTTCAGGAGCTGGTCGAAGCTTACGACATGAACGTCGATGGAATCGAGCATTACCTGAATGTTGAAACGGGTGATGTCGAGATTCTGAATACGTTAGACATGGATGAGGAAGATGAGCGATTAAGCTGGAGAATCGAAGAGCAGCTTGACGAAGTTTACTACCAGGTGCCTCATAAGGAATCGTACGAGGGATATGAGGACATGAGCAAATTCGCGGATACGGTGGACGACGAGAAATTAAGAGAAAAATTGTATCACATTTTAAATGGCGGCAAAAAAGTGTTTCGGCGATATAAAGATGCGTTGTCCTCGGACGCTACGGCAGTGAAACGCTATTATAAGTTTGTGGAAGAGCGAGATCGCGAACGGATTCTGGAATGGCTGAGAGCAGAGTCTATAGAAGCAATGATAGAACGACCGGAGTAGCTCTGGTCGTTTTCTTTGTATATGAGTATTTATTAACGAGTTGGTCATGCACACATAGGCCGTTGCCCACATACAATGTACAACTGACGTTCTTGCGAGCACGGACGAAGGCTTGCTATTCCGGGCCGGTTGTCCTGCCAATACAGCATGGGGGGTACGGAGCATGGGATTTTTTACGGCTGTCGCTTTGTTCATTAAGCAGCTCACGCTGCTCGTGTCGTATGTGAAAAATAACGCGTTTCCTCAACCGCTGAAGGAAGACGAGGAAGCCAAGCATCTTGCGCTTATGGCGGAGGGAAATGCTCACTCGCGCAATTTGCTCATCGAGCACAACCTGCGTCTCGTGGCGCATATCGTCAAAAAATTCGATAACACGGGTGAGGATTTAGAGGATTTGATCTCGATCGGCACGATTGGATTAATCAAAGCGATCGAAAGCTTCCAAACGGGAAAAGGCACGAAGCTCGCAACATTCGCCGCCCGTTGTATCGAAAACGAAATACTTATGCATCTTCGCAGCTTGAAGAAGACGCGCAAGGACGTATCCTTGCACGATCCGATCGGCACGGACAAAGAGGGGAACGAGATCACGCTGATCGACATCCTCGGGACGGAGTCCGATGACGTTGCGGACAAAGTGCAGCTCAAGATCGAGAAGAGCAAGATTTATAAGAACCTAGACATATTGGATGACCGGGAGAAGGAAGTCGTCATTGGCCGCTTCGGACTGGTGCATGGCGGGGATGAGCGGACGCAGCGGGAGATCGCGAAGGAGCTGGGGATCTCGCGGAGTTATGTGAGTAGGATTGAGAAACGGGCGTTGATGAAGCTGTATCATGAGTTTTATAAGGCTAAGAAGTGAAAATATAGCCTTGATGAGAAGCCGGCGATGCCGGCTTTTTCTGTCTGCATGCATAATCGCTGCTATGGTATAATTCGAATATATGCTTTGCACTGGAGGCTGAGGTTGATATGAATCGCACACAAGACCTAGGTAAGTTAATTAAACTGACAGGAGACCGTGCAAAATTAGACGCAAAAGCAAATGACACCTACATCGTTTATAAAACCAGGGAAGGTACAATTGTAAAAGAATACAGCAATGGCGATATAGTTCGAATGAACGATCAGGATTTCCAACATGAATGATCCCTTGGCTACCATGTTTGTGTTTGCAGGAAATAATGGCAGCGGAAAGAGTACGATTCGAAACCTTATAATTGATAAACTAGGTGTGAGCGTAAATATTGATCCTGATGCGTTAGCGCGAGGTATTGATATTGAAAGACAACACTTGCAGGCGGCAATGTAATCCGTCAAATGCGTGAGGCGAAAGCGAATGGTTTTGAAATCATTATGTTCTACGTAGGTCTTGGTGATGTTCGTCTTAACATTGAGCGTGTGGCTGCGCGTGTTCGAAATGGTGGACATCATATTGAAACAGCAGATATACTACGTCGACAACAAACTTCTATGAACAATTTACTTAACCATTTGGTACTCATTAATCATTTGATTATTATTGATAATAGTGGTGCTGGTGGAGAAATTGTGATGGAAGCGGATTGGACGCAAGTAAAGCAGTACACGCCAGAATTGCCGGATTGGGTGGAAATGATTGAGCGAGCGCTCGTAGAGCGAAATAACTTAGAGGATTAGACCGATTAAGTCTTTTGACTGTAATCGGTTATTTTTTTACATCGGGTTGTGTCCACAACGTCAAAAAGTTCGATAACACGGGTGAGGATTTAGAGGATTTAATCTCGATCGGCACCATCGGCCTGATCAAAGCGATCGAAAGCTTCCAAACGGGCAAAGGCACAAAACTCGCGACCTTCGCGGCCCGTTGTATCGAAAACGAAATACTTATGCATCTTCGCAGCTTGAAGAAGACGCGCAAGGACGTATCCTTGCACGACCCGATCGGCACGGACAAAGAGGGGAACGAAATCACGCTGATTGACATCCTCGGCACGGAGTCCGATGACGTGGCTAAGCTTATGCTTCCGAAGTAAGTTTTCTGCGAAAACTTTGCAAGTGCAGCTCAAGATCGAGAAGAGCAAGATTTATAAGAATTTGGACATATTGGACGACCGGGAGAAGGAAGTTGTTATTGGAAGGTTCGGGCTGGTGCATGGCGGGGATGAGCGGACGCAGCGGGAGATTGCGAAGGAGCTGGGGATCTCGCGGAGTTATGTGAGTCGGATTGAGAAGCGGGCGCTTATGAAGCTGTATCATGAGTTTTATAAGGCGAAGAAATAGTTTTAAAAAATAATGAATGGATCATGAAATTGGATCCCTACCAGGAGGCGGTTCATCCTTTTCATGGTGGGGATTCACTATCTTATTTCCTACGGGTGAATGTTCAATACCGTTCCGATCCTCGGCGCGGGAGGCAACATTACGGAAACATAAAGCTAGATTGAGTCGTGGGGAGAAAGCAAAAGCGCTATCGCTATCACGCGTTATGCGAGCGTGAGAGCCATTTGTTTATATGTAATAATAATAGGACAAGGCGCGGAATAGTGACTATTCCGGCGCCTTTTCTTGGTGATTAGAAGAATGGCGCAATTACCTATCGTGCCCTTATTGAAGGCTTGCTATGCTAGGAATGATTCCTGATGAATCCACTACTGATGCAGAGGAGGAGATATTGGTCATGAAACGTCTTAAAATATCCGGTATGAATCTCGTCGACGAAAAGGGAAATCAAGTCTTACTGAACGGTCTTTGTTTCATATGCAGGGATAAAGATAAGGGGTACTTGGAGCCGAATATCGAAAGCAAGCTGGCGTTCTATGCCAAGCGGGGATTTAATGTAATTCGCTTAGGTATTTTTTGGGATGGTGTCGAACCGGAGCCTGGAAAGTATGATGATGATTACTTAAATCGGGTAGCGGAAGTCGTACGGTTCGCCGAGCAAGTAGGTCTATACGTTTTCCTTGACATGCATCAGGATTTGTTCTCGGCCAAGTTTATTGACGGAGCACCGGAGTGGGCGACATTGGACGATGGATTGGATCATCCGGAGGAGCTGACAATCTGGTATGAGGCTTATCTCAGCAGTCCGGCCGTTATTCGTGCCGCGGATCATTTCTGGGGGAATCATCCAGCGGTCGACGGAGTCGGACTGCTTGATCATTATGAAGCGATGTGGGAGCATATCGCCAGCCGATTCCATGGGTATTCTAACATCATCGGGTTCGAGCCGATGAACGAGCCTTACATTGGAAGCCTTGCGCCGAAAGCTTTCGGAGAGGCATTTGGGGCGATTATGCAGAACAATCCTTCTTTTGATCCGAATTCGCCTCAATCCGCGACTCCATCGGAACGCGAGTTAATGATGGGCATCCTTACCGAGCATTTCGTAACGTTTGATAAGGAAATATTGATGCCGTTCTATAATCGTATGCTAAGGGCGATTCGCAAGGTAGGTAATATTCCAATCGTCACCGGCAGCAACATATACGGGACGGCCGTCAAAACGGGTATTGAAAAGGTTAGAGACTCAAATGGCGTCGTTGACACCCAGCAGATCTTTGCGCCGCACGGCTATGATACGGTGGTCGATACCGATCGTTACGATGAATATAACAAGGAACACGTGACGGAGATTTTCGCCCAGAAGCGATTATCCCAATTGGAGCTGCAGCTTCCGGTTATCGTCGGAGAATGGGGGAATTTCCCAAGCGGAGCCTTTACCAAAAGTTTAATCGAGCATATGACAGAAATTTTGGAGCAATATCATTGGTCCAGCACTTATCATCAGTATGTTGCGGGAATGGAAGGCGACGAGAATTATAGCAGCTTGGAACGAGGATACCCCGTATATATTGCAGGACGCTTGATCGCCTATCGATACGACTATGAGCAAAAACGGCTAACGGTGACATGGAATGCCGTTAAAGATGGAAAATCGAAATTGTACTTACCGGATTTACGGAGCATGAACAACTGGAGTGTTTCGCATGAAGCGGAAATCGAACTTGAACCGATTGAGGGAGAGATTGGAGGTTACGTATCGGTTAGCGCGCGAGAAGAAGGCGTTCTGGAGGCTGTAATCGGCTGAACAACGCAGTTAGATATACGATAAGAGCTGCAGAGCTGTCGCATTTATGCGGCAGCTCTCCGTGGTTTTTATAGCGGTCATGACTTGTTCCGATATTCCTGAGGCGTGCTCCCATAATGTTTCTTAAAGATCTTTATGAAATGAGGAGCCGCAAGGAACCCGAGCTCGGAGCTGATCTCGGCAATTTTCATATCCGTGTTTCGAAGCAGATACGCCGCGCGTTCCATCCGAATCCGATAGAGAAGATCACCAATGGTTTCGCCCGTGGCGCTCTTGTATACTTTGGACAGATAGACTGGATGCAATCCTACGTGATCGGCGACGGTCTGCAGCGAGATGCCTTCGGCCAGATGTCCCTGAATATAGGTTCTGACCTTGGACGCGATCTGTTGGTGCGAATCCTCCAATTGATTCGACGCTTTCACCTTAAGCGACGCAATGATTTTGTCCGCCCATTCGAAAATGCGCTGTCTGGACAGCTGGCTTTTCTTGCGCAGAAGCAAATCGAATTCTTCCCCGAGGGTCTCCTCGATCGGCAGCCCTTCGGAAGCCATGATGGTCGTGAACGAAGAGGAGAGGTAGAGAAATACGGCGAGCAGATGATCGCGGGAGGGCTCGCTGGACGGGTCGTCCAGCGCCAGCATCCTGCTGATCTTGACGGACGCTTCGTCCCAGCTTCCCGACTGCAGCAGTACCGGAAGCAGCGGCGGCTCATACAATTGGATGACTTTTGAATCTTCGGATTGGACCGAATTGCCTTCAACCGTGATGAAATAGCTTTTATTTTTCCCGACGTTTCGATTGATCGCGGCTACGGAGGCTTGATAAGAATCCGCCACTTTGGAAGGGAAAGTGCCGATTTTGCTCAAACAAACGGATAACGAGCCTTTTAAATATTTGTGTACGTGATTCTGAAGCTTTATCGCGTAGGAATCCGCCCGGACAAGCCCATCGGCAGCTCCGCTCTTGATCAGAAAGACCAAGTAGCCTTGCTCGGTGACGCCATGCCACAGCTCGAACAGCTCTTCGAACACTTCCTCGGCAATGTTGCTGACGGCGTATTCAAGCAAGGAGAGGGAGTGCAAGTCGTATCCGGAGAAATCCTCTTCCAGCCGAACGACCATCATCAGGTACGGGTCGCCTAATCGGAAGGAAACGTCAATCATGTCGAGCCGCTCCTCCAGCCATTTCGGTTCTATCGGCTTGTTCTGAAGCAAATCGCTCAGCAGTTGGTTCCTCAGCAGCGGCATATTGGCATGGAGCGTATGTTTGATCCGTTGATAGGAGCTGATCTCCGCCCATTCTTCTTCGATATCGACAATCGCTTTGCGCACCGCGTCTATTAACTCCCCAATGTCCACGGGCTTAAGAAGATAACCAAGCGTCTGGTATCGAATCGCCTTCTGAGCGTATTCGAATTCATCGTGCCCGGACAAAATGATACTGCGGACTTTGCTTGACAGACTGCGCATATGTCCGATAAGCTCGAGTCCATCCATCTCCGGCATCCGTATATCGGTAATCATGACATCGATCGGCACTTTCTCCGCAATTTGCAGCGCTTCCTCGGCCGAGTAGGCAAGATGGACTTCCTCAATGCCATGCTCTTCCCAGGGGATCGTTAGCGCTAAGCTTTCGACAACCGACGCTTCATCATCCACGATTAATAAATGATACATAAAAAGAATCCTCCTAATCGATGCTTCTTGGCCAATATAGCTGGATGCGAAGACCGCCGAGTTCGCTTGAACCAATCTCCATCCCGGCCGGCTGCTCGAAATAAATGCTCATACGCTGGCGTATATTCCACAAGGCGCAGCCCATTGACTCGTCAAGCGGCTGTTCGATTCGCCCCAGCAATTCTAAAATTTCAGTCTCCGTCATGCCTTTCCCGTCATCTTCTACGATAATCCGGAACCTTGCGCTCTCCTCTACGCCGGTAATGCGTATGCAGGATGCCTGCCGTTTCTGTTCAATCCCGTGAATAACTCCATTCTCTGCCAGGGGTTGAATGAGAAGCTTCGGGACGGGCAACTGCTTCATGGAATCAGGGACGTTGATTTCGTAACGAAGCCGATTCATTCTTAAACATTGGATTTTCAAATAATTTTCCACAACGCCAAGCTCTTTCTCCAGCGTCGTCACGGGCTCGTCCAATCTCGTGGTGTACCGGAAGTACTCCGCCAGATTTTTGGTCATGGCCGTTACGGCTTCTTCGTTGCCCAAGCGGGTCATGTTGTCGATGAAGAACAAGCAGTTATAGAGGAAATGCGGGTTGATCTGCGCCTGCAGCTGCTTGACCATAGCTTCCCGCGAAACGATTTTCTCCTTGTACACCTTATCGATCAAATCCCCGATCTGTTCGGCCATATCGTTGAAGCTTTCATATAAAATATCGAATTCGTTCCGGCTCGCTTTATGAATGCGAACCGAGAAGTCGCCGTGTTTGAGCAGCCGAACGCCTTTAAGCAGTGCCACGATCGGCACTTGTACTTTCCGGTAGAGAAAAAGCAGGGTGGCGACTCCTCCGAGAAAAATCATCACGCAGCCGATATAGAAAAAGACTTGCGTTCTTTTGATCGGCTGCAAGGCTTGATCCAGCGGGACGCAGTCGATCATATACCAGCCTAACGACTCGGCCTTCATGAACGTCGCCATATAATCGGTGCCGCCGAACGCTATCGTTTCCGTTCCTTCGGTTCTCTCTTCCAGGATTGGAATAAGAGCTTTGATGATTTTGTCCTTTTCCTTTATTTCTTGCGCCGCGGTCGAGATGACAGGTTGGTCCGGATGATAAAAAAAAGAATAGTTGCCGTCGATATTGGAGCCTTCAAGCAGGCCTTGCAAGTTGCTCTTCGGGAACGCAACCCGAATCGTATAGCCGTTCAAGCTTCGATCGTAGACAAACCGCTCGCCCGTGGAGTCGAGCTCCCATTGAGCATCGCTCCCTCCTCCAGGAAGAGAGTCCTGAATCTTTGTCGTCCCGATCCACTTCCCCATCAGCTCGGAGTAGATGGAGATCTTATTGTCCCATCCTCTCGAGAAGCTTTGCAGCCCTATTTTATCAGCTAGGTCAAGCTGCAGCTGGACCTGATCATAGGTGTCCATCAGATGAACGGATGAGAGTAAACCGACCTTGGAGTCGGTCTCCAGCGTCATGGCGAGCATGCTGAGCTGTTCGACATTGTGGTCCAGATTATTAATTAAGTATCGGATACGGTTCAAATTGTTCATCTGAATATCTTCCCGGACAGTTGCCAGGCTGGTGTTGACCGTATATGCGTACATAGTCATAACGGTCAGGATTGAAATCAGCGTAACCAATAACATGCCGATGAAGGTGCGATATTGTTTGTACATGGCGGTTAGTCCTTTGCGGTGTATTGTCTTCTCATTGTAGGTGTCACGAACTCCATTTACAACGAGCGAAAGCGCCAAATCACTGAAATCTTAAGATTGCGATATTCAAGTTTGGATTCCGTTATTTCGGACCGGTATTCCTAGGACGTACAATTAGCTCAAGAAAACGATACCAAGTAGGAGGCCCATATGCAGACTGCCATTCAACAAGAAACGCTGAAGAAGAAGAGGGAGAAGATCGTACGAAGAGGGGACAGCTGGCACTTGTACCTCATGATCCTTCCTGCCATTGCGCTGACTCTACTATTTGTCTATGTGCCGATGGGCGGCATTGTCATGGCGTTTCAGGAATACAAACCTTACCTCGGCATCACCGGTTCCAAATGGGTTGGACTGGATCAGTTCGAGTTCCTGTTCGAATATCCCGACAGCTCCCAAGTGATATGGAACACGCTTCGCATTGCCGTACTCAAGCTTTTTTTCGGAACGATCGCTACTCTAACGTTTGCCTTGCTCATTAACGAAGTGCGCAAGAAGTGGATTCGCAATTCGGTTCAGACCTTTGTCTTCCTCCCCCATTTTTTGTCGTGGGTCGTACTTGGCGGCATCTTCATCGAACTGCTTGATCCGAAGCACGGACTCGTGAATCAACTGCTAGGTGTACTGGGTATGGAATCGATCTTCTTCTTGGGGGATAACAATTGGTTTCTCGCAACGGTTGTCGGCACGGAAGTATGGAAGGAATTCGGTTATGGCTCGATTATATTCCTGGCGGCTCTGGCGGGAATTAATCCAGCGCTCTATGAAGCAGCCCAGCTGGACGGCGCCAACAAATGGAAGCAAATATGGCATATTACATTGCCGGCGCTGGTCCCTACGATCGTCGTTTGTCTCACTTTGTCGCTCAGTCAGGTGCTGAATGCGGGCTTCGATCAAATCTTCAATCTCTACAATCCTCTCGTCTATGCGAAAGGAGACATCATCGACACGTTCGTTTATCGCATTGGCTTAATCGGGGGGAATTACAGCTTCGGCACCGCTATCGGATTGTTTAAGTCGGTTGTTGGTCTAATCCTCATCGTAGGCGGATACCGGCTTGCCTATAAAGTCGCCGGATACAAAATATTCTAAGGAGCGAACAGCATGCAGCCCATACCCGCTTCGGAACGTTGGTTCCACATCATTAACAATGTGTTTATGCTATTTCTGGCGGCGATTTGCGTCCTGCCGCTTATCCATGTTGTGTCGATTTCGCTAAGCTCGAGTCCGGCCATTGCTTCCAACAGCGTGACGTTCTGGCCGATCGGACTTAATTTCTACTCTTACGAGAAGGCGCTGGAGGACGATCAACTCATCCGATCCGTTTGGATATCCGTGCAGCGAACCTCATTGAGCTTGGGGCTGGGGCTTCTTGTCAATTGTCTGGCCGCCTACGTCCTGTCCAAGGGAGGCGGAAGAGACGGAATTGCGGGCTATAAAGGGATCGTAGGGTTCTTTATCGTAGCGATGCTTTTTAACGGAGGGATGATTCCAACTTACTTGCTCGTTACGAAGCTTGGTCTGTACAATTCGATATGGGCTCTCGTTCTGCCTAGCGTCGTAAACGTCTTTTATTTAATCTTAATCATGAACTTCTTCAAGGCACTGCCGAAAGAGCTGGAGGAGGCGGCGTTCATGGACGGAGCGAATCATTGGCAGGTGTTCTATCGCTTGTTCCTGCCGCTTTCGCTTCCCGTATTGGCCACTGTAGGGTTATTCCTTGTGGTGATGGAATGGAACGAATGGCTGATGGGCCAAATCTATATGAAGGCGGACAATGTACCGCTAAGCACGTTCCTTAAATCGATTATAGCCGTACCTGTCATTGATGCTTCCAATGCAGCCGATGCGGCAAAATTGAACAACAGGTCGATCAGTTCTGCCCAAATCTTGATCGGAGCGCTGCCGATCTTGCTTATGTACCCTGTTTTACAACGTTTTTTCACGAAAGGAATTGTCATAGGCGCCGTGAAAGAATAAGAAGCAGGTCGTTATCTAAAGTTAAGATTGCGCTATTCAAAGTTTAAGATGCGCTATATCGGTGATTTGTATGCGCTTTTATACTGAACATGTAAGAGAACAGGCATGACTAACAGGAGGGGTTCGATATGGGGAAAAAGAGAAGGTTGTTTACCGCATCGCTTGCCACGGTAGTCTTATTGACTTCGCTGGCGGCTTGCAGCAGCGGGAACGGTAACAACAAAGGAAATGATGCCGGCACTGGCGAAGCAACCGAATCCAAGCTTAACATCGTGAACGGCAAGATCGAACCGCCGGTAACGATTACGTTGGTACGGGGCGAAGATCCTACCGCTACCTTCAAAAACGGGGAGACCTACGAGGACAACGTGCACACTCGCTGGGCGGAGGAGACGCTTGGCGTGAAGCTCGAAACTTTGTGGTCGTCGCCTTCGGCGGATACTTCTTATGACACGAAGCTGAAGCTTATGTTGTCTTCCGGCGAAGAATTGCCTGATCTGTTCGTATCGACGCAGTCCAACACGACGAATATGTTTATCGAATCCGGCAAGCTGCTGGACGTAGAAGAAGCTTTCGAGAAATATGCTTCCGATACATGGAAGGCGGCGATGGCCGAAGTGCCGGAAGCATGGCATCCGTTCATGATGGACGGCAAAAAATTCGCGATCCCGATCCTGCGCCCTACGATGGGCACGCAATCCCCATTATGGATCAGACAGGATTGGTTGGACAAGCTGAACCTGAAAGCGCCTACGAACCTGGAAGAATTGGAAGCGGTCATGGATGCATTCGCGAACCAGGATCCCGACGGAAACGGAGAGAAGGATACCATTGCCCTTGAATTCGGCATGAAGGATCAATTCATCGGATATCCGATTGGCGACGCTTCGTGGATCTTCGGATTGTTCGGAGCGATTCCGGATCGGTGGTACCCTGGAGAAGACGGAAAGCTTGAATTCGGATCCGTTCGGCCGGAGATTAAGACAGCCCTGGAGAAGATTAGTGAATGGAAAGAAAAGGGATATATCGCGGAAGATATCGCGCTTCACGACTTCAATAAAGTGACGGAGAACGTGGCGTCCGGCAAGGTCGGGATTCTAGGCGGCGAGCATTGGCTGATGGTGTATCCGGGCTCCCTGATGCTGGCGACCAATCCCACGGCGATGTATGCGCCGTATCCTCTTCCGCAAGGGCTTGACGGCAACAACATGAGAACGGTTGCAACTCCATATACGGGCGCTATTCTCATTAACAAGGATATTTCCGAAGAAGCGCTGCAGGCTTTCTTCCATTATCAGAATGCGTTGTATGAGTCGTATAACAGCGAAGATCCGTTCCTCTTCAAAGGCTTCCAAGAAGGCTATGATTACTTAACGAAGGACGGGGCTGTCATCTATGACCAAAATCAAATCCCAGGCGGCAAGACGGCAACCATGAAATATACGATTTCCGGGGCACAGACGGTTTATCAGTCGAAGCTGCTGGAGGCTTCCCTGAAGCGCGCCAAAGAAGAAGAGTTGACGAACCAAGAGCTCGCGGCATTCGCAACCTCGGGCATCGTGTCGATCGATAACAGTAATCCGTTAGAGGTCATCGGCAATAAGGCTTTACTTGTCATTTCTACTCAGTCTGAGTTCGATGTTCCTGAATATTTCCAAGGTCCCGCGACGTCTACGATGACTTCCCGGAACGAACTGCTGAAGAAGATGCAGATGGATACGTTCACCGAAATCATCTACGGCAAGCAGAGCGCAGATGCCTTCGATTCCTTCGTGAAAAAATGGAAATCGTCCGGCGGCGACGACATTACGACAGAAGTGAACGAATGGTACGATTCCGTTAAATAATAAGGGATTGGACGAAGCGGCCTCGGCGAGTACCGAAGCCGCTTTTGTCGTTCGCCTATGATTAGGAAATGGCGCGAATCCACATATCGATTACCTGTACGGTTTGTTATATTAATGGCAAATTCGCACATAGGATGGTGAGCTTTGAATATGTTCATGCGGGAGACATTCAAATCTCCGGAGAACCGGTATCGTCCCAAGATGAGATGGTGGCTGCCCGGGGCTTATATGGAGAATGATGAAATTAAACGGGAGATTGAATGGCTTGCCAACGCAGGTTACGGAGGCGCCGAAATCATTCATTTCTTCGGCATACCGACGGAAGACGTCGAGCCTGAGCAATATGTTCGATACGGATTCGGATCCGACGAGTGGAACGATCGGATGAAGGCTGCGCTGGAGACGGCCATTCCGCTCGGATTCCAGCTGGATTTCACGATTGGTCCGCTATGGCCGATCGCCACGCCAGCTATTATGGACAGAGAGGATGATCGTTGCGTTCATGGACTTCACTTTGGGACAAGGGCGATTATTGGAGCGTACCATGGTCAGATTCCGGGCGCCGAAACAATCGACGGAGAGCGCCCTCGCAAACTGGTTGCCGTTACGGCTGCCCGCCTGTACAACGGAGCGGCGACTATCGGCAAGGCGGCGACGCTCGACCTTGAATCGGCGATTGATTTGATGAAGGCAGGTTGTGTTGATATCTTGACTGAACGGATTGCCTGGTCACCTCCTGACGACGGGGAATGGTATCTATTTGCTTTCTGGAGCCAGACGAACGGTCAGATGAATGATTCCATTAGCGCTCCCGTCGTGGATCACTTCTCCAAGGATGCCGTGGATGCCATTACCGGCTACTGGGATGAACGCTTGCTCGGAGATCCATATTTGCGAATGTTGTACGAGAAGAATGCTGGCTGCCTATTCTGCGATTCGATCGAGCTGAATGCAACGATGCTTGGAGGCATGTATGGCGCGAAGCCGCTAGCGGTCTCGATTTGGACGCCTGAGCTTCTGCGTGAATTTCGAGAGCGGAGAGGTTATGATCTTACGCCATATTTGCCATCTATCTTCATCAAAGGTCTTTATCAATTAAGCGTACGGAATGCGGATGAAGACGCGGAGTTTGACTTTGAGGACCGATCGGCCAATCGGCGGATCCGCAACGATTTTCATCTCACTCTGACAGAGATGTTCCGCGATAATCACGTGCGAGTGCTGCGAGAATGGGCCAATCGTCACAACATGCGGCTTCGTTATCAAACGTACGGGTTACCGACGGAATTGACGAACGGTTTACTAGAAGTAGACATTCCCGAAACTGAATCTCTTGGCTTCAAAGACAGCACGGACGGATATCGCCTGCAATCGGGCGCGGTCCATATGAAGAATCTAGAAATGTATTCGATCGAAGTAGGAGCGGTAATGGGCTTCGGGTATAAGCAGACTTGGACGGGCAAGGAGTACGGGCTGCTGTGGCAGCTGCATCGGGGATTTGCGTCCGGAGTTAACCAGGCGGTATTGCACGGCATGTCCTACGAATCGACATCGGCTTCGGGGCATTTCCGGGATATGTTCAAATGGCCGGGCATGTCCTTAATGGGATCCATGTTCTCCAACGAGTGGGGAGCTCGCCAACCGATCTCCCGGCATTCGAGGGGGATCGCCGATTATATCGCACGCAATCAGTATGTGCTTCGAATGGGCAAGGCCAAGGTGGATCTGGCGATTTATCGTTATCATATCGATGGCATTCATCATGACATCCTAACCGAACCAACCGTATACGAGCAAGCGGGATACTCGTACGATTATGTAAGTCCCGCATTGCTAAATCTAGAGACGGCGAAAGTAGGGATGTTCGACGGTCAACCTGTTCTAGACGCAGACGGATCTGCTTACAAAACATTAATCGTAGATACGCGCGTTCATTCGGACGGTAGTTGGCGTTGGTCCCCTTACATGCCCCTCGATATAGCAGATCGGCTGTTGGAATACGCCAAGGAAGGACTTCCTATCGTTCTTGTAGGAGAAGGAGCCTCAGGGGTCTTATCCTATAACGGTGATTACAACGTCATGGAGAGGGAGGATGATGAGCTCAGGCAAAAGTTGGAGCGATTGCGCACAATGCCGAACGTTCGACATGTACCGAATCAAGAGGGCGTAGTCGAGGCGCTCCGTAAACTGTCCGTCTTACCGGCGGTCAGGACGCCCGCGAGCTCGCCTCTCATCGCCCTCCGCCGATATGACCAAGGGGACAATTATTATTATGTGTACAACTCGAGTCTCAAATCCGAGTTCCAAGGCGAAGTCGTTGTCGGCGGCAGAGGAAGGGCATACTTGCTGGACGCCTGGGATGGTTCGGTTTATCCTCTGGAAGCCGAGTCGGCGCCTGACGGCGAAGTCGCCATTCCTCTTCGGCTGGCGGCGAATGAATCGGCATTGGTTCTCGTTACCCCGCTTGACTTGGGCGAAAGCGAAGAGAAGCTCAAGATGACGCCGAGCGACAATCCGAACATCCTCCAGTTGGACAACTGGACGTTAACGGTCAATAGCTGGACGCCTGGTTCCGTTCCGTTCGAGACGCGGATCGAGAAGATCGAGCTTGAGCTTGGTGAGGGACTAAAGGATTGGACGGACATTCCACAGCTTGAAAATAAGTCTGGAATCGGATGCTACCGGACGTCGTTTGTGCTGTCCGAGTCCGAAGAACGCTTACCGGAGGCCATCCTGCAGATCGGACAATTAAGCGATACGTTCCGAATTCAGGTGAATGGAACTCCTCTTCACGCGGTTAACCAAATCGATCGTCGCGTTCGAATCGGGAAATGGCTGAAGACCGGCGTCAACCTAATCGAGATCGAGGTCGCGACGACATTAAATAATGCACTCCTTAAATTGGACCCTCATCGGAAGCCTGAGCCTCACGGCCTTGTCGGTCCAGTTCAGCTTCTATACTAGCAGAATTGAGGTCGGCTGAGCCGGCCTCTTTGTTTTCGAAACATTCTCTTCCCAAACCGCAAGTTAAGATCGGATTATTCTACCTTTAGATCGCGTTATATCTAGCGAAGGAGGGATTCGATAAACTTGAAGCATGACCATCATGGGGGGCAATTATATGGAGAGAGAATTATCGAATAAAGCGTTGGCCGGGGATGCAATGGGGCAGTTTTCCTTAAACATAGCAACGGGTTTGCTCGGTATCATTACGTATTATTATACAGACATTGTCGGCGTATCAGCCGGTCTAGTCGGCACGATCATGCTGCTGACGAAAGCGCTTGATGCATTCGCGGATATCGGCATGGGCGTCCTCGTCGATCGTACCCGATCGAGGCACGGACAAGCAAGGCCATGGCTCCTTTGGATGACAGTTCCTGTATTTGCTTCGATCTTACTGCTATTTTGCGTACCCGATATAAGTTCTTCGGCGAAAATCGCATATGCGGTAACGACCAATCTCGTATTTTTTGTTTTCGTTTACACGCCAATTTCCATTCCTTATCTAAGCCTAATGGCATTAACAACGAAGAGTCCGTTGGATCGATCCCTAATGGGGTTATATCGTGCGGGATTCGGCTATTTGGCGGGGATGGTCGTGGCAATCGGATTCGTTCCGATTGTCAACGCCATGGGCGGAGGCCGTTCGGAATGGACCTTGCTGGCTGCGGTGTTCGGTGCGATTGCTGCAGCGGGCATCTATACAGCATTCCGTTCAACGAAGGAGAGGTACAGTACGATTCAGATGAAGGAGTCCGGTGAGGTACAGAAGACGCTTCCGTTCCGTACGGGCATCAAGCTGTTATTCACGAATCGGTATTGGTTAATTGTAGTATCGGCGGGAATGCTCGCTAATATTCTTTTTGCAAGCTCCGCGACTAGCGGCATGTATTACGCCAAATATATCTGGGGCGATGTAAATCTGGTCAGCATTATGGGCGGAATTGGTTTGATTCCGGTTATCGTGGTATTCCTGTTATCTGGACCGGTCATGAAACGTGTAGGCAAAAGAAATACGGCAGTACTCGGACTGGGAATCGGCTTATTGGGGCTTCTGATTCGTCTAATCGATCCGCACAGCATCCCGATTGGTCTGGCAGGATCATTGATTCAAGCCTTCGGGATGATTCCGCTCATGATTGTTCTCTCCCCTATGACGGCAGACACGATCGAATACGGTGAGTGGAAGCATGGGCAACGAATTGTCGGTTTAACGAATAGCGTGAACGGCTTCGGAGGCAAGATCGGCACGGCGCTCGGCACGGCGTTGATCGGTTGGTTTCTGGCATGGGGTCATTACCAGGAAGGGGCTGCCTTACAGCCTGATTCGGCCAAACAAATGATTATTGCATTCAATATCTATGTCCCGATTGTTATTTATATAGGAATTGGAGTCTTGCTTATGTTCTTCTCGCTGGAAAAACAGTATACCAAGATTCTCGACGATCTCGAGAACAGGAAAGAACAAATCGGATAACGGCTCAAGGGGGGCTTGCAATGGAAGCTCAAAAAGATTTTTTGATTGTCGCTCTCATTCAGGATGGTCAAGGCCCATGCACGATTGGGTCCGCGAACATTCAGGCGGCTCGAGGAGAACTGTACGTCATTCCATTCAACGAGCCAGTTGCTCCATTCTTTAACGGAGTCGAAGGGGCTTCGGGACCGCGTGTCGTCCATTGCGCATTTCGTGCCGATGATTTGGGGATGGCCGCCCCGCTTCTTCCGATGAAATGGCGCATCGAAGAAGCTTATCTCGAAGAGATGCATGCGCTGCTCCGCGAGATAGCCGGAGCGGCGAATAAACCTTCGGCATCTTGCTCGGAAAACCGCTTGTCTGCTTGGACGCGTTTTATGGACTTTCTGTTATCCAGACCCGAACATGCCGAGCTGCAGACGTTCGAGCAGGACGAGACCCCGATCAGGCAAGCTCTCCATTTCATGGGCTATCGTTTTATGCACCCGATTTCCATAGCGGAGATTAGCAAGCGCGTAGCGATGAGTACCCGCCATTTCCAGCGTACGTTTAAATCCATTACGGGGAAAACGTATATTCAGATGCTGCAGGAGATCCGTATTCGTCATAGCTGCGGCCTGCTTCGATTTTCCCGCTTAAGCGTCCAATCGATCGCGGAGTCCGTCGGCATTTATGACATGAATTACTTTTACCGGTTATTCCGCAGCTATTGCGGCATGACGCCTGCTGCTTTCAGGCATCGCTATCAAGGGCTCGATGCCTGAGGATTGGCACGATAGCACATAGTATGGCGAGTCGGTATTTTGATATTTTTGAAATAAGCAGAATCATAACATTCGAGCAACGATCAGAAAGGAAGATCCCGATGAAAATCTCCCGTTTAAGAACAAATCGGATGGTGAGTCCGCTGGGCTTCACATTAGGTAAACCTCAATTGTCTTATGTCGTGTCGGAAACCGAAGCAAAGAAGCAGGCTGCCGCTCGTATTGAAGTCGCATTGGATGAAAGCTTCTCGAATATGGTGTTCGACAGCGGCAGAAGAGAAGATATCGACAGTCTTGCCTTCGAACTCCCGATCGAGCTTAAGCCGCGGACACGTTATTATTGGCGGGTGGAGGTATGGGCGGACAATGGCGATCATGGCCTAAGCGAAGTGACATGGTTCGAAACCGCAAAGCAGGACGAGCCTTGGACGGCGGAGTGGATCGTCCCCGAGCTTGACCGAGAGGTCCATCCGGTTTTAAGCCGAACGTTCGAGCTTTCCGATCCCATCCGGTCGGCGCGAGCTTATGTTTGCGGTTTAGGTTTATATGAGATGACGATAAACGGAGCCAAGGCCGGAGATGAATATTTCGCCCCTCACTTCAATGCCTATCAGAAGTGGCTTCAGTATCAGACCTACGATGTGACGGAACTATTGCTGGAAGGCGCGAACCAGGTGGAGGTGAGCCTCGGTAACGGTCTGTACAAAGGCCGGTTCGGGTTTAGCGGCCACACAGCGGAACTATACGGCAGCGAATTCGCGCTATTGTGCGAGATTGTCGTCGAATATGTTGACGGTTCTAGCGTCGTCATTCCATCCGATACGACGTGGTCCGCGAAAAGAAGTCGTGTCATGGGCGGCAACTTGTATGACGGGGAGACTTACGACGCCACCTTCGAATCGGCGGAAATATTCTCTGTACGCATCGGCGATCTCGGATACGAGCGTCTTATGGCTCGACTTAGCTTGCCGGTCATCATAAAGGAAGAGTTAAAGCCCGTTCAAGTGATACAAACTTCGGCAGGAGAGACGGTACTGGATATGGGACAGAACATGGTAGGGTGGATCCGCTTCCGAACGAATGCGCCAAGAGGTACAGTCATAAGGCTTCAACATGGCGAGGTGCTGCAGGATGGCAATTTCTATCGGGATAACTTGCGAACGGCGAAGGCGGAGTACGTGTACACGGCCGACGGCGGGGAGCGAGAGGTCCGTCCGTTCTTCACCTTCTACGGTTTCCGCTACGTCAAGGTCGAAGGCTGGCACGGCGAGCTGAATCCCGACGATTTCACGGGCTGCGTGCTCTATTCGGACTTGGAGGAGATCGGAAGCTTCGAGACTAGCGATCCGCTCGTCAACCGGCTATTCCAAAACGCTTTATGGGGACAGAAAGGCAACTTCCTGGACGTGCCGACGGACTGCCCGCAGCGCGACGAACGAATGGGCTGGACGGGCGATGCGCAAGTGTTCTCCGGAACGGCATGCTTCAATATGGATTCGTTCGCTTTCTTCCGCAAGTACGGATACGATATGGGACGAGAGCAGGAAGAACGAGGCGGAATGGTACCGATGGTCGTTCCCGCGACGAACGTACAGGGCGGCGGCTCCAGCGCTTGGGCGGACGCGGCGACCATCATTCCATGGAACGTGTACCTCCACTACGGCGACCGATCGATTCTGGAGCAGCAGTTCGGCAGCATGAAGGCATGGGTCGATTATATCATCAAGGCGGACCAGGAATCGGGCGGCCGGCGGCTCTGGACGACAGGCTTCCACTTCGGCGATTGGCTTGCTCTGGACGGCAGCAATTCGGATTCTCCGATGGGCGGCACGGACACGGAATTTATCGCATCGGCCTACTACCGTTACTCCGCTCAGTTGACGGCCAAAGCTGCCAGAGTATTAGGCCGGGCCGATCTGGCAGACTACTACGATCAGATCTCCGAGGAAGTGAAGTCGGCTATCGAGGACGAGTTTTTCAGCAAGAACGGCCGTTTGGCTCTGGATACGCAGACCGCATACGCCGTGGCCTTGTTCATGGATCTCGTGCCGGACGCTTACCGGCCGAGAGTAGTCGAAGCGCTGCGCAAGCGGCTCAAGCTTGACCGCAATCATCTGAAAACCGGGTTCGTCGGCACGCCTTATCTGAATCTGGTCCTGTCCGCCCAAGGCTGCAATGATCTTGCTTACACCTTGCTGCTGAACGACGATTATCCGAGCTGGCTCTATGCCGTCAAGCTGGGGGCCACGACGATCTGGGAACGCTGGAATTCCATCATGCCGGACGGATCGATTAGCAGTACGGGCATGAACTCGCTCAATCACTATGCTTACGGAGCCATAGCGGAATGGATGTACCGCGTTGTCGCGGGCATCAACCCTTCCGAGGAAGCTCCGGGCTTCCGCCGGGCGGAGCTGGCCCCGCAGCCCGATTTCCGCTTGAGGTCGGCCAAGGCCGGTGTGGAAACCGCGTCCGGCTTGTACAGGAGCGAATGGTCATTCGATGATGAGGGGAATCTCGCATTCCGGTTCGAAATTCCTTTCAACGCTACGGCAACCGTCCGATTGCCGCGGGCCGACGCGGCGGCGATCACGCTTAATGGCAATTCGATCGCGGCCAATGGTGTTTCGAGCCTTCAGATGGGAGAAGACTTCAGGCTGGAGCTAGACGCTGGCAGCTACGACATCCGATACACCCCGACGAGGAGCTATATCAAGCGCTTCAGTACGCATACTCCGCTTGTCGAGCTCTTATATAACGCACAGGCCCAAACGTTGATCGGCAGCTTGCTCCCGCATGGCATGGAGCTTAATCCGGATACGCTCGGCGCCTCGATCGGCGACGCGTCGCTGCGGGATTTAACCGCTTATTATCCGATGGAAGCGAGCATGCTCGACGAGCTGGACGCCAAGCTTGAAGCCATTCCGGTCTAACAAGATACGAGCGAGGAGTGAACTCGAATGCGGATATCGACTCTTGATCTAACCCATGCTGGCGTCACGCTGACCGCTTACGTGCTCGACGCGTCGAATGAAATGCCGAATGCTCGAACAAGACCAGCCGTTCTTATCTTCCCCGGCGGCGCCTACCGCGCATGCTCGGACCGGGAAGCGGAGCCGGTCGCCATGGCCTTCCTTGCCGAAGGCTACCATGCCTTCGTGCTCCGTTATTCGCTGAACGGGGATGCCCCTTTCCCAAAGCCGCTGAACGATGCGGAGGAAGCTCTCGATCTGATCCGCATGCGCAGCGAAGAATGGCATGTCGATCCCGGGAAGGTTGCCGTTTGCGGTTTCTCCGCGGGCGGCCATCTGGCCGCGGCGCTCGGAACGATGGGCAGAGTCCGCCCGAATGCCATGATACTTTGTTATCCATGCGTTGTTGCTTCGATGGGAGGCATACTTCCCGCTCCCATTCCCGGAGTAGACGAGGCCGTCAATTCGCTGACGCCGCCGGCCTATATTTTCCACACATATGAGGATACCCTTGTACCCGTCGGTAACGCTCTGGCCATGGCAGCCGCGATGGATCGGGAGAAACGGCCGTTCGAACTGCATATATTCCAGAACGGAGCGCACGGCTTGTCGCTGTCCAGACCGGTCACTTCAGGCGGCATGCGTTCTCTGTCGGATCCGGACGCGGCCAAGTGGTTCGGCTTATGCGTGGCCTGGCTGCGCAACCAATTCGGAGATTTTGCCGCCGATCGCGATTCCGTCCTGCTGAGCGAGACTGTCGCGGAATATAGCATCGATGTTCAATTGGGCGTCTTGTGGAAGAACGACGCATGCCGAAGGCTGGTGCTCGGGAAGCTGCCTATGTTGGAAGAAAGTCCTCAGTTGAAGGATGCGATGGGCGTTCCCCTTAGAACCATTATTGAATTCGGCGGCGGCTTATTAACAAGCGAAGATGTGCTCGATCTGGATCTCCAATTGAAGGAGATTCAAGTCATTTCATAACGTGTAACGGAGGATCATATGACCACAGAACGAATAAAAGCAATCCTTACTGCCATGACGCTGGAGGAGAAGGCAAGTCTTTGCTCGGGAGAAAGCTTCTGGACAACGAAAGCGATCGAGCGTCTGGGGATACCTTCGATCCTGTTGACCGACGGCCCGCATGGCTTGCGCAAGCAAGCCGGCGACGCTGACCACATGGGGCTGAACGAAAGCGTGCCGGCTACCTGCTTCCCGACCGCCGCGGGGATGGCCAGCTCCTGGGACCGAGAACTCTTGCGCAAGGTGGGGGAGGCGCTTGGCAAGGAAAGCCAGGCAGAGGGCGTAGGGATCCTGCTCGGACCCGGCGCTAATATTAAGCGTTCGCCGCTCTGCGGCCGGAACTTCGAATACTTCTCGGAGGATCCTTATTTAACAGGGGAGCTGGCGGCCGCGCATATCGAAGGCGTGCAAAGCCAAGGCGTCGGAACGTCGCTCAAACATTTCGCGGTCAACAATCAGGAGCATCGGCGGATGACGACGGATGCCGTGGTCGACGAACGTACGCTCCGGGAAATTTATTTGACCGGCTTCGAGATCGCAGTCAAGAAGTCGCAGCCATGGACCGTCATGTCGGCTTACAACCGATTGAACGGCACCTATTGCTCCGAGAACGAGACGCTTCTTACCGCCATTCTGAAAGAAGAATGGGGACATGAGGGCTTCGTTGTCTCGGACTGGGGCGCTGTGAACGAGGCCGCTGCAAGCGTGGCATCAGGAATGGAACTGGAGATGCCATCGAGCCATGGCATCGGCGAGCGTAAAATCATAGCGGCGGTAGAAAGCGGAGAGCTGTCCGCCCAGGCGCTCGATCGGGCGGTTGCGCGTCTTTTGAACGTCATATTCAAAGCCGTGGATAACCGGAAAGAGGGAGCCGTCTATGACAAGGATGCTCATCATCGGCTTGCCCGCGAAATCGCCCGGGAATCGATGGTGCTGCTTAAGAACGACGATCATCTCCTCCCGCTCAGCCCTTCGGGCAAGTTGGCGATAATCGGAGCGATGGCCGAGCAAGTCCGCTATCAAGGCGGCGGCAGCTCCCACATTAACCCGACGAGACTCGACAGTATCAGGGACGAGATCGGGAAGTCCGCGGGCGGCGCGGCGATCCTCTATTCGCAAGGCTACTTGCTGGAGAGCGATGCCGGCGACGAAGCACTGCTTAACGAGGCGAAGCGGACGGCGGCCGAGGCCGACACGGCGGTGTTGTTCGTCGGCTTGCCCGACCGATACGAATCGGAGGGCTACGATCGCACGCATTTGAACCTGCCTGCCAATCAGATCGAGCTTATCGAACAGATCGCTTCCGTTCAGCCGAATATCGTCGTTGTCCTGAGCAATGGCGCGCCTGTCGTCATGCCATGGCTGGGCAAAGCGAAGGCCGTGCTCGAGGCCTACTTGGGCGGTCAGGCGTTAGGCGGGGCGATCGCCGATCTATTGTTCGGCGAGGCGAACCCATCGGGCAAGCTGGCGGAGACGTTCCCGCAGAGTCTGAGGCACAGTCCGTCGCATCCGTTCTTCCCGGGCGAAGGCGACCGCACCGAATACCGCGAAGGGTTGTTCGTCGGCTACCGGTATTACGACGCGAAGGATATCGAGCCGTTGTTTCCGTTCGGTCATGGCCTCAGCTATACAACCTTCGAGTACTCTGCTCTTCAACTCGACCGAAGCGAGATGACCGACCGTGAGACCGCGCAGGCGAGCGTCACCGTGAAGAATACGGGGCAGCGCTTCGGCAAGGAAATCGTGCAGCTCTATATCAAGAGTCGGAACGGGAGCGTCATTAGGCCCGAGAAGGAGCTCAAAGGATTCGCGAAGGTCTCGCTGGAGCCAGGTGAAGAGAAAACCGTTCATTTCACTCTGGACAAACGAAGCTTCGCTTATTACGACGCGGCTCTGAAGGATTGGCATGCGGAGACGGGCGAATACGAGGTAGCCGTCGGAGGCTCGTCTCGCGAGATTATGCTAAGCGAGGTCGTGACGGTGCGATCCACGACGGACATCGTGCCAAGCTTTCATCGCAACACGACGCTGGGCGAGCTGATGGCGAATCCGAAGACGGCGCCGATTCTTGCCCAGCTGCAAGGCATGGCTCCCGAATCGGCGGCGCCATCGGATGCCGTCTCCGAAGAAATGATGGGCGCGATGATGAAATATATGCCGCTTAGGGCCTTGCTTGCGTTCTCCGGCGGACAGATGACGGAGGAGACGCTCGGCTACTTGCTCAATCAGTTCAATGAAGCCGTTCAGGGCGAAGGAGAACTTCGGAATCGAAGGGAGAGGAATGGAATGTTTAACGAAAACTCGAAATTAGGCGAGCTTCTGGCAGACTCGAAAGCCGCGGCCGTACTGGAGACGCATCTGCCGGGTATATCCACGAATCCTATGGCCAGCATGGGAAAAGGTATGTCGCTAAAGCAGCTGTCGGCCATCCCTCAGGCGAATATGCCCGAGGATTTGATTCGCGCAATCGTGGCCGACTTGGCGGTGCTTAACGGACAGGCCGATGAGACTGCAGAAGCAGCTGATGAAACGCCGGCAGCCGACTCTCGTCCGAAAGCTTCATTTTCGGCTTCCGGCGAGTCCGTAGCCATCGTAACGGGAGCGGGAGGCGGTATCGGACGAGCGTCGTCACTTAAGCTGGCAGAGGCAGGTTTCAAGGTGGTCGTCGTTGACTATAACGCGGCAACCGGCGAGGAGACGCTGCGACTCATCCGCGAGCAAGGCGGGGAGGGGCTGTTCGTGCAAGCGGACGTATCGAAGAACGAGGACGTCGAACGATACGTTGGCGCGGCGGTCGAAGCTTACGGACGAATCGATGCTTTCGTGAACAATGCCGGCGTTCTTCAGAAGTTTTCTTTGCTGGAGAACATCGAGCTGTCGGAATACGAACGAATTATGAGCGTCAATGTCCGGGGCGCGTTCCTGGGTCTCAAGCATGTCCTGAAGGTAATGGCGGAGCAAGGGGCCGGCTCGATCATCAATACGGCTTCGACAGCCGGTCTTCGCGCCGAACACAGCATGGCGGTCTATACCGCAAGCAAACATGCGGTAATCGGATTGACGAAGGCCGCCGCAATCGAATACGTGAAGAAAGGCGTTAGAGTCAATGCGATTTGTCCGGGCGGCGTAGACACGCCGCTTACGCAAGGCGTTCCCGCGATGATGCAGGACAGCGGCTATATGCCCGAGGAGTTCCCGAACATGCGCATGGGCCGGTTCGCCGACCCTTCCGAGCTCGCGGAGATGGTCGTATTCCTTGCAAGCGGCAAATCCAGCTACATGACGGGCTCCATCGTCGCGGTCGACGGCGGGCTGACGCTTTAGTCGCAAGGAAAAGCGTGAGAGCAGGGTGCTTCCTCCCTGGCTCCCACGCTTTTTGTTTTCTTCCAGCCTTCGTGAAAATTGCATGATGAAAATATGTTATAATGTTGTTTGTTTTAGGGTTATCGTATGCTGACGAGAGGAATGGAATTATTGATTGAAAATTTTTGGAAGGAATTACCTAAACCGTTTTTTGTACTTGCTCCTATGGAAGATGTAACGAATGTCGTATTTCGTCATGTTGTGAGTAAAGCGGGTAGACCTGATGTTTTTTTCACTGAGTTTACAAGTACGGAAGGTTACTGTAATCCGGATGCAATATATAGTGAACGCGGGAGATTATACTTTACGGAAGATGAACAGCCGATGGTTGCGCATATTTGGGGGAATAACCCTGAATATTTCAGGGAAATGAGTATAGGTTTGGCCAAGCTTGGCTTTAAAGGCATTGATATTAATATGGGCTGCCCTGCTCATAGCGTCGCAGCTAAAGCTAAGGGGAGCGGACTTATCCTGCAGCCTAAGCTTGCAGCAGATATTATACAGGCGACTAAAGCAGGCGGATTGCCTGTAAGCGTAAAAACCAGACTTGGCTATACACATGTTGATGAGTGGCGCGAGTGGTTATCACATATATTGCGACAAGATATTGCCAATCTTTCTATTCATCTACGAACCAAGAAAGAAATGAGCAAGGTGGCTGCTCATTGGGAGCTTATTCCTGAAATTAAACAGCTTCGCGATCAGATTGCACCCCATACCTTATTAACGATTAATGGAGATATAGCTGATCGAAAAACAGGCTTAATGCTGGCAGAACAATATGGAATTGATGGAATTATGATCGGTAGAGGTATATTTAAAGATCCATTTGCTTTTGAGAAAACGCCTAGAGAGCATAGCAGAGACGAAAAAATGGAGTTATTAAACTACCATATTGATTTATATGATAAATTTGCAACAGAACTAGAACCGAGACCATTTGTTCATTTGCTTCGTTTTTTCAAGATATATATTCATGGATTTGATAAGGCAGATGAGTTGAAAAATGAGCTCATGCAAACGAAGTCAACAGATGAAGTACGTCAAGTGCTACAAAACTTTACTAAATAATAATATCGTTCTTGATGAGAAGCCGGCGATGCCGGCTTTTTCTGTCTGATTGGGGCTATGAAATAGACGATGATAGACCAAACCCTTGTTCGGTATGGCTTTCCGGGGCGCATGATGGATACGATTGTTGTTCATCAAAACGCGTATTTACTATATCATGAACCCAAAGGAGGAGTGCTTAATGAACACGTTAACCGTCATGTTTGTGGACGATGAGGTCTTGGCGATTGAACATCTTAAGCGAATGGTCGATTGGGAGAAAGAGGGATTCAGGGTTGTCGGTGAATCCGCGCGTCCTCTGCAAGCGCTTTCTTTGGTGTCCAGACTAAAGCCCGATCTTATATTCGCAGACATCCGGATGCCCCATCTGGATGGGATCGAATTCAGCAAGCGCGTATTCGCCTCGGGGCATCGCTGCAGAATTGTTCTTCTTACGGCTTACAAAGAATTCGAGTATGTCAAAGAAGCGATATCGCTTGGGGTTACCGAGTATCTAATCAAGCACGATCTGGAGCCGGATACCTTACGTAGAGAGTTAGTAAAGGTAAAAGCGGCCATCCATGAAGAGCGGAAGAATAACGCGGTATTCATTCGACAATATCTCAAGGAATTGACCAGTGGGAACCGCCCGTCGGAGGAGCTTTCGGCAACGGTTTCGAGACAAGAAATCGTAAAGGGCAGGGAGTTCGCCTATGTCATCCTGTCGATTGATGACTATTTTGCGGTTCTGCCGGGAACGAATCGCGAAAGCGAGGATATTCGGAACGCGGAGCTTCCGCAGCTGCCCATGCACGACGTTGAGATTGCTTACCTAAGGGATGGACGAATCGGTTATTTGTTGTCCGCGAAGCCGGTCGCAAGCAGACGGGAAGCCGTCGGGCGCTGCGCGGAAGCCGCGTCCGCCCTATGCCGTGCTATAGAGGCTAGCTGTACGAAACAGCGGGTTGTTGCTGCGTATTCCGCACCGTTCTACAAGCTGGAGGATCTGATGGGAATACACCGCGCAACGATGGAACAGCTTACCGCCGGGATGCTGTTCGACGGAGCGGCAGTCATCGGCCCGGCTTCGGCCCGAAGGTTGACACTGACCGAGGACCATGCCGCTTTACTCCGCGAGGCATTGGACAAGCTGCAGGAAGGCGATCCGGATTCCGTCGAAGCGTCTCTAAATGTCTGCTTCGAGAAAGCTGCCCAAACACGGAGCATCTCCTATCTAGCGGATATTTGCGAAGCTCTAACATCCGCTCTAGAAGCCTTACGGTACAAACGGGGACTGCCATCGCTGAGCGAGTTACTAAATGAGGAGGCGACTGCCAGGTGGCGGACACTGAAAGGCATCCAAGCTTGGCTGATAACGAAGATGGAAGAGACCTTGTCATCTGGTACGAGTCATGGCTACAGCCGCAAAGTCAGAAGCGCCATCGACTATATTGCTGCTCATTTCGCCGAGGATTTGAGCGCGGATTCGATCTCGATGAACCTGGGCATCAGCGGAGAGCATCTTCGCCATCTGTTCAAGCAGGAAACGGGACAGACATTGCACGACTACATAACCAAGTACCGAATCGAGAAAGCAAAAACATGGCTTGCGAGCGGACATTACAAGCTCTATGAAATTTCCGATAGGGTCGGATATAAGAGCAGTCACTATTTCAGTAAGGTATTCTGTAAAGCCGTCGGCATGTCTCCGCTTGATTATGCCGAAACAAAGGGGGCCAAACAATGAAAGCGACCATTCGGACAAAAATTATTGGTAGTACGGTGCTCGTCGTGTCACTGTCGTTAATACTGAGCAGCTATTTTACCTTCTCCTATATGGCGAGGATCGTACGCGAACAGGCGTTGAAGGATAACATGACCAAGCTTGCCCAGAACTCGTCATCCCTTACCCGCATGCAAGATCGGCTATTCAAAACGGCGGAGACCATCATCGCCGACTCCGATATCAATGCCAATCTCATTCGCGAGCCCGGAGCGTCCATGGAGGAGGAGTACTTTAATAAAGTTGCCGTGATGAAGCAGCTGCAACGATTTGTTGCCTTGGATTCCAGCCTGCTGAACATCATGATCGTCCGTCCCGATAAGGAGGTGTTCTCCAACTACAGCGGTTACGACAGCTATTATGAGTATTACTTGAGAGAAGCGTGGTTTGCTCCTTTCCGGGACGGCCGGAGCGGTCCGCGGTTTTCCGAGGTTCACAAATTCAGCTATATGAACGGTCCTCAAGATGTCATCAGCTATGTCATCCCGTACCGGAATTGGGAGGCCCCATCCCATGAGAAGCCTTATTATCTTGTGATGGACGTGAAGCTGGATGAAGTCGGCAAGTTGTTTAAGGAAAGCAGGAAGGATTTCGAACGCATCGTGCTGACCGGCAGCGACGGCAGCACGATCTATGATACCGAGACGGCCGCAGTCTCAGAAGCGATGCAACGTTCGGGCGACGCCATTACGATCCGCTATGAGGCCATGAGCGAAGGATGGAGTCAAGAAGCATTCATTTCCAAAAGCAAGTTATACGAGAGCATCCGTCCCGTTCTCTTCTTCTACCTCTTAATTGTGATAGCCGGACTGCTCTTCATTCTGCTTATCATCCCCACCTTAATCCTAAATTTCACGAAGCCGATCACGGCATTGGCGCGCGCCATGCGTAGAGTATCCGCAGGTGAATTGCATACCAGCGTGACGATTCGCAGCGGCGACGAAATGCAGGTTCTCGGAGACGGCTTCAACCAAATGGTGCATGAACTCGATACGTGGATGAAATCCGCGTTGCGGGAGCAGGAAATGAAGCGGAACATGCAGATCAATTTGCTCCTATCCGAAATCAATCCGCATTTTATTTACAATACGCTCAATACCATCATCTATTTATCCCATGCCGAGCGAAGCAAGGATACGATTACGATCACCAGAGCTCTGATCGACATTCTGCAGGATACGATCAAGACCGGCGAGCAGGCTTTCTTCTCGACGCTGGAAGAGGAGCGCAAACTGGTTGAAAAGTATGTCTGCATCCAGCAGTACCGTTATCCAGGCCGATTTCACATGGAGTGGGACATTCCGGAGCCGCTTGGGGCGTGCAGCGTGCTTCGGCTCATGATCCAGCCTCTTGTCGAGAATGCGCTTTTCCACGGTATCTTCGATTTAGAAGAGGAGGGTGTGATCAAGGTTTTCGCCCTTGTAAGCGAAGGGACGCTGCTGGTAACGGTCTCCGATAACGGAACCGGCTTGGGAGAGAGACCGCCTTCGCTCGATCTTAAGCGCAGTCCCGTGCACACGGGCCAGACGAAGGGAATCGGTCTAGCCAATATCCGGGAGCGTATCGGCTTTCATTTCGGCGAAGCTTACGGGATTGATTTTGTTTCCCAGCCTGGCGAAGGTACTTCCGTCACAATACGGATTCCCTGCATCCTCGGCGAGGACATACCGCATAAGCGAATAGCCGGATTGTGAGCAAAATAACCGTTTCGTTTCATTTCTGTTCTTTCGTGAACACGCTATCATGAACTCGTAAGCGATTTCATTCCAATAAATGGAGGGGTTAAGGTGAAGGGAAGAAACAGATCCTGGCTCGCGACGGCGGTGTCGCTCGCATTGGTTTTGGTTATGGCACTGACCGGCTGCAGCGGCACGAACAACAGCGGCAGCGAAGGCGGAAAAACAACGAACAGTGGCGAGGGTACGACCACTAATACGGATGGCGCCCCGGTAACGGAATTGGAGGGTACGATCAAGGTATGGGACTGGGACGAGGCATTTCTGACGAAAATGGTCCCGGAGTTCAACAAGCTCTACCCGAAAATCAAGGTCGAATATACCGTCGTCAACAACGCGGACTACATGCAGAAGCTGCAAAGCGGCATCGCATCCGGCTCCGACGTACCCGATGTTATTCTCGGTGAGATGAACTATCGGGGCCAGCTCTTTGATTTGGATGTACTGGATAACCTTGAGGCGGATCCATACAACTTTTCACGCGACCAGCTGCTGGATTATCTGCCTTCGATTCTTTCCAATTCGAAGGGCGAGCTGGTAGGCGTCGATCAATCGATTACGCCCGCGGGTCTCGCTTATCGCAGGGATCTCGCGAAACAGTATCTCGGCGCGGACGATCCGGAAGCGGTAGAAGCCATGCTCGCCAATTGGGATGCTTTTATCGAGAAAGGCAAGGAAGTACAGGAGGCAAGCGGCGGCGAAGTCACGATGTTCGCGAGCTTTGACGACGCTTACCGCGTACTGCGGGAGCAGAACTCGAAGCCGTATGTCGACGGTACGACGGTCAACTTGACCGACCGGCTGCAGAAGCCGCTCGAGACGGTATTCAAGATGAGAGACGCAGCTATCCTCGGCAAATATGAGGCCTACACGCCGGGCTGGAACGCGTCGTTCGCCAAGGGAGACAATATCTTCTACCCGATGGCGCCGTGGAGCGCGAAGTGGAACATCGCTGCCAACGACAAGGACGGCATTGGACGCTGGGGCTTGATTCCGGCACCGGAAGGCAGCTATACGTACGGCGGTACTTCGGTAGGCGTATATAAGGGCAGCAAAAACAAGGAAGCCGCATGGGCGTACATTCAATTCGCCTATATGTCTGACGAAGGCATGACCATCAGCTACAAGGAGTTCGGCAATATGGCCGGCACGAAGGAGTTTTTCGAGAAGCACAAGGACTGGATTGAAGCGGGTACGGATTATGACAAGTATTTCGCTGGTCAGAACCTGAACAAGACGTTCATCGAGGAAATCGTTCCGACGGTCAAAGCCGATCCGCAGACCAAATACAACGCAATGGTTCAGACGGCTTACAGCTCGCTGTATCCGCTCTGGATGAAGGACACCAGCATCACGGTTGACGCCGCGCTTGAGAAGCTGAAGAGCGAAGTGAAGAACCTGGCGCCGGAAGCAACCATTCATTAATCGGAGCCAAGGAGGAAGCAACGTGAATACGGAAACGGTCTCGAAATCGAGCGCGTCTTCCAGGGTGGCGCCGTCCCGATGGTCGGGGGTCCGAGTGTGGCCATACCTGTTCGCCCTGCCGTTCATTCTGTCTTACATGACGTTTCATCTCTACCCGACGCTGTACTCGTTCTGGCTGAGTATGCACGACTGGAACGGAATCGGGGCCAAAACGTACATCGGCCTGCGTAACTACGTCACGCTGCTGACGAAAGACCCGCTCTTCTTCAAGTCTCTGTACAATACCTTCATCATCATGCTCATGTCCGTCCCGCTGATGATTCTGCTCGGAATGGTGCTGGCTTATCTGATTTTTCATCTGGCGAAGGGCCGAGTGTTTTTCCAGACCGTGAATTTTCTTCCCTATATTACGACACCGGTGGCCATCGGCTTTATTTTCTCCTTCATGTTCGACTGGCAGACGGGTATCGTGAATGCGCTTCTTATTAAAACGGGGCTGATGACGGAGGGCTACTATTGGCTGCAGGATCCCTTGATGGCCCAGGGCATCATTGCATTGATGATTATCTGGCGAAACTTAGGTTATTTCATGGCCATCTATCTTGCGGGAATGACGGCGATCCCGCAGGATATTTACGAAGCGGCGAAGGTGGACGGTTCCACGGGCCTGCATACGTTTACGAGAATCACGCTGCCGATGCTGAAAAATATAACCGTATTTCTGATCGTAACCTCTATCATCGGGGGGTTACAGCTATTCGACGAGCCCAAGCTGCTCTACGGCGGCTGGTCGGCGAGTACGTCGGGAGGACCGGATAACGCAGCGTTGACGGTGATCTGGAAATTCGTGAACGACTCTTTCGTTACGGGAACTCGATTCGGTTACGGCTCGGCGCTTGCCTACACGCTCTTCGTCATTATCGTGCTGTTCTCGCTTCTCAGCTATCGGATCAGCGCGGGGAAAGGGGATAAGGCATGAAAGTCGTCAAATGGATATTTATCGCGCTGGTAACGGCGGTATCGTTGTTTCCTTTTTACGTGATGATCATGATGTCGACGTATTATTCGGAAAATATTTTCAAGGGGCTGCCGCTATCGCCGTCCGATTACCTGACCGAAAATCTGATGACGGTATTTAAAACCGACTTTATCCGCGTGTACGCGAACAGCCTAACGGTCTCCTTCGCTGCAGGGATACTCGGCGTTCTGACCAGTACGCTGATCGGTTATGCGGTGGCGAAGTTTAACTTTAAGCTGAAGAGCTTCCTGAACTACTTTATTATCATCACGATGATGGTACCCGCGCAGGTAGGCTTAATCGGCTACATTATAGAGATGCGCCATATGGGGTTTGGTAACACGCTGATGCCCGTCATTCTCATTTGGAGCGCTTGGTCGTTCGGCGCGTTCTTCATGGTCCAGTACATCCGGGATACGGTGCCGACTGAAATTCTGGAATGCGCCCGAATCGACGGCGCGTCGGAGCCGAGAATCTTGTTCGGCATCGCCATGCCGCTGATCAAGCCGGGAATCGCCACCTTGTCCACGCTGGTCTTCCTGTGGTCGTGGAACAACTACCTGCTGCCTCTCGTGACCATCAATAATGCCAAATCGTTTACGTTGCCGGTGTTCATCTCCACGCTCGGTATCGTGCACCGGACGGATTACGGCGCACGGATGGCCGCGCTCGCCATGGCGACGCTGCCGGTCTTGATCATTTTCCTGCTCGGGAGCAGAACCTTCATCAAAGGCATAACGGCAGGTGCCGTGAAAGGATAGCTTGTCTAACTCCGCCGAGAACGGGATGGACTCGGCGGAGATCCTGGATATAGAGACTTATATTCGTATATTCGCAATTCTGCGAGCAGGCAGGAATGAGGAACCAGACGTCGAATCCCTTTCTAAACGACCCACCTACCTCTATTCGCGGCCACTCATCCATGAGAGGTCTCGCTAGAGGTTTTAATATAGCTATATTATGAAACTTTGTACTATATTATAGAACAAAACCTCCGCGCCGTTCGGAGAACCAGGGTGGAACATGAAATATCGTTCGTATTTCAACAGCATCTCTATTAAAAATAAAATATTCGCCGCCATGATTATTTTGGTTGTCCTTTCCATCACGGTTTTTGCTTTTTTTGCTAATAACGTTTCCCGGAAAGCGATTATCGAAAAGGCAATGAATAATTCCCTTCGGGAGCTTGTTCTCATTAACAATAACATTGAGACTTTAATTACGAATGTCGAGGACTATTCCAAAATGCTGGCTACCGACTATCGGCTGCAGGAGGTTTTATACACCGATATGTCAGTGAGTAAGCCGGAGGGCGGACTCGAGAGTTTGATTATGAGGAAGAAGCTTTCGGAGATTATAAGCAACTTCGTCGAACCGAATACGAAGGTTAAAGCCGCGAGCGTCTTATCCTCGCGGATTCAGTGGGCTGACGTCGGTTATGCCGATAACGAATACGCTGCCAGGTTATTCGGCACGGAGCCTGTAGCGATGAAGCTTGAAAATAACAATAAGCCGATTTGGACGGAACTTGTCCCCTTTAAATTTCGATATGATGCAACGGAAAGCAATGTCTTTGCGGTATCAAAGGCTGTTGTTCATAAGGAATTCGGGAAAACGATTGGAATGGTCGCCCTGTATGTCAAAGAATCCGTTATCGCGGCTATTTACGAAAACAGCTTAAACTATCAAGGAGGCGAGTTTTATATCCTTGATGCTAAGCATCGGATCATCTCATCTCGCAATAAGTCCCTCTTATATCATGATTTTACGAATATGACCTCTATATCGCTCCCGAGTCTGGATGAAAGAGAAACGAGTTTCATCCTCGGCAAAGGGAACGAGAAGCTACTGGTATCTACGCAGCATTTTGAACCCCTGAGCTGGACCATTATAAGTGTTATTCCGCTAGATGTGATTACGGTCGAGAATAAGAAAATTAATCAGCTCATTATTCGAACAGGAATACTGTGTCTGATATTTGCGATGGCTATTTCTTTTTTTCTGTCCCGCTCCATTACGAAACCTTTGCTCATACTCTCCAGTACCATGAGGAAAATCAGAAACGGACAAATGAATGTTCGAAGCGCTTACCAATCCATGGATGAAATTGGACATTTAAGCGACGGATTCAATAGTTTAATGGATCGCATCGAAGCTCTTGTGGCCAAAAACGCGGAAGAGGAAAGAACGAAAAGCGAAATCGAATTCAAGTTGCTTCAGTCTCAAGTCAAACCTCACTTCTTATATAACACGGTTGAAACCATCATCTCCTTAATTAAGCTGAATATGAAAACGGAAGCGATTGCAGCGGCAAAGTATATGGCTAACTTTTACAATATTTCATTGAGCAGAGGAAATGATGTCATTTCCATACGGCAAGAAATGAAATTGACGGAAAGCTATTTGGAAATACAGAAGCTTCGATACGTGGAGTATATGGACTATAGCATGGATATAGATGAAGACATTATGCGTTATGCTACCCCCAAGCTGATGCTTCAGCCCATTGTCGAGAACGCGATCTACCATGGTCTAAAGTGGAAAAAGGAGAAGGGGACATTACAAATCGCAGGCTTCCTGCGGAACGGTCAAATCATTATAGAGGTGTATGACAACGGTGTAGGCATGGACAAACAACAAATGGAGCAATTGTTGGAGCCTGCGGAGGAGGATAAACGAAAGGTAAGCTTCGGCGCCCGAAGCGTAAACAGTCGAATCAAAATGTTATTCGGGGACCAATATGGGCTGGAAATCGAAAGCGTTTCGGGCTCCTATACCAAAGTCACCATTCGTCTTCCTCTCCAAGAGTTATAGAAGAAGGGGGTAGGGGCATGTATAAAGTGTTGATCGTCGATGATGAATATTATTTTAGACAAGCTATAAAAATCTCGCTTCCTTGGGAAGAATGGGGTCTCCAATGGATAGGTGAAGCGAACAATGGCGAGGATGCGCTGGAACAAACGAGAATGCTGCATCCGGACATTATCATGGTAGACATTAATATGCCGATCATGGATGGCCTAACCTTTATTAGGGAAGCGAAGGCGGAAGGGCATAACTCCAAATTTATCGTTCTTACCGGTCATAGCGAATTTGCTTACGCCAAACATGCGTTACAGCTTGGAGTGTCTAATTATGTGTTGAAGCCGATTGACGAGGATGAAATCCGAAGCTCGTTATGTGAGATTAAGAAAGTACTCAACAAAGAGAGAAGTGCGAAAGTAGAGCTCGATAACCTGAAAAAGCAGGCGGTGGAAAAAGCAACCTTACTAAGAAACCAGGTAGTAAACGATTGGCTGCTTGGCAACTTAGGTCCTGAGCATAAGGAAGAACGCCTGTTGAGCTTGGGATTGGACATCGTTTCACCGTATTATAGGATAGCGGTTATGGCGATCGAGGCAAACGCCGAGCATGCGCGCTCCATGGAGCAGAATAAAACAACGATTGTGAATGTAGGTTTAGCATTTGTACAGCATGCCGTAACGAAGTCATTAAAGTGTGAAGGATGCTTGAACGGAAAAGGGCAGTACGTGCTCATTTTTGGTTCGAATGACAATGATTTCGACGAAGTCGGAGAGCTCTGCGATTCCATCCGCCACATGATGGCGGCGACGAACGATTATACCTATACGATTGGGCTGGGCAGTGGATATGCTGGTTTCGAGGGTGTTGCCGAATCGTATAAGGAAGCGCTTTACGCTCTGAAGCACCGGTTCATTCTGGAAGGCAACCAGATCATTTCTTATTCTGAAGCGACTCGGACCGCCAACAAGGTGAGCTTGTACTCGGTAGATAAGAGAAGCAAATTGTTGATGAGTATGAGGACAGGAAACATGCGGGAGGTTGAGGCATGGCTTAACGATTTCTTTGACAATGCCCGTTTGAAACAAGCCTCTTTAGAGATGCTTCTTGTTGCCGGGTTTGAAATTTTCTCCACTTGCATGGAGTTTTTGGAGGAAACATCGCGAGACATAAACGAGATCTTCGATAGCCAAACGGAGTCGGATCTGTTTCGATTCATCGAACGGATGAATGCTTTCGGTGAATTCGAGGAGTGGATACGCAGCCTGCTTCGGAAGCTCATGGCCCATGTTCACGCGAATAAGTCCAGCAGATCCGCCATAATCGTGGAAGAGGTGAAGTCATTTATTGAATTGAATTACGTGAATGAAGAGATGAAGATAGAAGACATTGCTAGAGGCGTCCATATGAATTATAACCATTTGTGTTATGTGTTCAAGAAAGAAACATCCTGCACGATTAATGATTATTTAACACGAGTAAGAATGCAAAAGGCCAAAGAGCTCTTCGATCAGGGTTATCTTGTCGTTCAAGAGGTTGCGGGCAGGGTCGGCTACTCGGACGCCAATTATTTTGGGAAATGCTTCAAAAAGTATGCGGGAATTACTCCGAGCAAGTATATAAGCTATATCGGCAAATAACAGTGATTTGACCATGAATCGTCAGTCAGAGGCGGCCGCTTTCGGTTCCTCCGGCAGGCGGTTTTTTTGTGGATCACGCAGAACTGCGTACAATATTCCTTCCTGACCTATAATCGTCTCTGTCCATGGTTAGGGCAGCCCTATACAATAAAGCCTGTAGATGGTAACGCTTTCTTGAGTCGCCAATCATCCTACAAAAAAAATCAGGAGGTCATAAAATGAAACCAATGATCAGGATAGTTTTTACAGCTTTGCTTGTACTGACAATGGTGGCTGTAGCGGCATGCTCCTCTAACAATTCGTCTTCTCCTTCAACCTCGCCTTCGACAGGCGCTTCGGAGCAGCCAAGCGGCGGGAAAACGGACGGGGAAAAAGTGAAACTGCGCATCATGACCATTACGACGGACGAAAACCGCAATAACATTATGGAGCAGTTTATTAAACCGAATATTGCAAAGGAGTTCCCCAATCTAGAGGTGGAATTCGAGCCGGGCGGCGGCGGCGAGGATATGGCCAACAAGATGAAAACCTACAATGCCTCCGGGGATATGCCGGATATATTCTGGAATGATGCCGGTTTCTTCACTTCCTTGAATCAAGCAGGCAATATTATGGATTTGACATCCTACATTACCGAAGACGGTTTTTTGAATAAATACAAGGTGCCGGAGGCGTTAAAGCATTTTGATGGAAAAATATACAGCCTATCCTCTGGAGCGGATACGTATTTCACGCCGGTTATTTTCTATCACAAGGATCTATTCGAACAAGCGGGCGTACAAGTGCCGCAAACCTTCGATGAGCTGATCGAGGCGTCGAAGAAGCTTAAGGATGAGGGCATCGTTCCGGTAGTGACTCCGGGTAAAGACGGTTGGGGGCTTAAGCTGTTTATGCTGCAGCAAATGGTCCAAACCGGAGACCCCGAGGCCATGATGAAGCTGGTAAACAATGAGACGGATTTCAACGACCCTTCCGTCATTGCGGGGGTAGAACGCATTGAACGACTCGCGAAGGAAGGCGTCTTCGCGGATGGTATTGCCAATATTGATTACGGTCCGGCGATGGAAATGTTTACTTCCAAAAAGTCGGCAATGCTGTGGATGTTCACCTGGGAGCTGCCGAATCTAGCGAAAATCGATAGCGTTGATTTCTTCCCGTTCCCGAGCTCGAGCGATAAGTACGATCCCAATAAAGTAGCTCAATTCTGGGGCTCTCCACTCAACGGGTATGCAGTCAGCGCAAAGACGGAACATCCTGACGAAGCGGTTAAGGTAGCTGAGTTCTTGGCTATGCAGGATGCTCTATACTTTGAATCCGTCGGTTCTGCTATTGCCCTGGAAACGGGAAACACTGCCGCGAATCTGAGTCCATTAATGGAGAAGTTTCTGAACTGGTACAATGCCGCCGATGTGAAGATTGCTTCGTTTGCGCTGAATTCGGTAGACGCACGTATGTCTGCGGAGCTATCGACTCAAGGCGCAAGGCTGTTGACTGGCGAATATCCATCAGCCGAATTCTTGAAGGTGATTAATCAGGAGTGGGAAGAGAATACTTGGTTTGGCAATTAAGGAATCTCGGAACGGAAATAGAGAAGAATGGCAGCCCGCTGGAAGAGGGGTCCAGCGGGCCATGCCTGACCATCTATATAGACAGTGGAGAGTGATTTATGAACAAGTTTTTCAGTACCAAGATGTCTATAGCTGTTTTTGCTACTCCCGCTTTATTGCTTTTTACGGTTTTTTGCGTCTACCCGCTGCTCCCTCAATTATGGATGAGCTTGCATAATCATAATGGCTTTCAGAATCTTGGTTTCGTTGGCTTCGATAATTATTGGAGTGTAATGAAGTCGTCATCGTTCTGGGTCTCTCATAGAAACACGTATTTGATTGTTGCGATTTCGGTATTGATTGGTTTGCCTCTGTCCATGGTATTCGCACTCTTTATTGATGTTCAGACGCCTAGATTGCGCAGGTTTTTTAAGTCGGCTGCGATGTTTCCCGCCATTCTATCCGTAATTGTCGTTTCCCAAATATGGGTAGCCTTTTATGAGCCGAACTGGGGATTATTCAACACCATCTTGAGATCTATTGGCCTCGATGGCTTGACTCGTTCCTGGCTTACGAATGAGAAGACTGTGATGATAAGCATCGGTTTGACGTTTCTATGGCAGTATATCGGATTGAATGCCATCTTATTGTATACAGGGATTAAAACCATCCCCAAAAACTATTATGAAGCCGCTTTAATTGACGGAGCGAATGCCTTTCAAGTCAGCACCCGCATCACGATTCCATTGCTGCAGGATGTCATGAAATATGTGCTCATCCTGTCGAGCTTAGGTTCTATGGCGTTCTATGCTCATGTCCGGGTGATGACCGCCGGCGGACCGGGTGACTTATCAAGAACGGTCATCTACCAAATGTATTATACGGCGTTTGATACCTCGCAATTTGGTAAGGGAACTGCCATTGCCGTTATCTTTATCTTGCAATGTCTTGTGATCTCCTTCCTCATACAACGCTTCGTAGCAAGAGAAAAAGTAGAGTTCTAGGGGGCATGGGACATGAAAAACGGGATTCGTCTATTTTGGTTCGTCGTCGGCTGCTCATTTCTATTTCCATTGTATTGGATGGTCTCGATGTCTTTAAAGTCCAAGTCAGAGGCCTATAACAATCAGTTCGGCCTTCCCAAGGCCTGGGCGTGGGATAATTACATGGAAGTATTATCCAAATACGATTTCCCTTTATATTTCAAGAACAGCGTCATTTATACGGGCGGCACCATCGCGATTACGCTCGTGGCAGGTACGATGCTCGCCTATTGCTTGAGCCGCATGTCCTGGAAGTTCAATGGCTTGGCGCTTTTTTATGTATCTTTGGGATTAATCGTCCCTATTGAGGTCGTTATCATTCCATTATTCCAACTAGTGAAATCGCTGCATATCAAGGATACCTATTTTGCGCTGATTTTGCCTTACACGGGCTTCTCTTTGGCTTCATGCGTGCTCATGCTCTTTGCTTTTCTCCGTTCGCTGCCAAAGGAATTGGAGGAAGCGGCCTGTATAGATGGGGCCAATGTGTATCAGGCGTTTTCTCGAATTATCTTCCCGATTGTCATGCCTGCGCTAGTGACGCAGACCGTTCTCATCTTCATGCGAGTTTGGAACGAATTCCCTCTAGCCTTTATTCTTGGAGCGAGAGACCAGTTCAGACCATTGACCGTGGGATTGCATAGCTTCTTTGTCAGTGTCGGGGTTTCTCACTGGGGATACATCGGCGCAGCCATGATGCTGACAAGCTTGCCCACGATCATTATCTATATGATCGGTAACGAGAAGATCGAGAATGCTTTAACCGCGGGCGCCATTTTGAAATAGACGATGACGGAACGGATCCGGCACCAATACCGTTCAGGCGGTATGTGTATAGTTTTACTATTATCCAAGGAGGTTTTGAGAGGTGAGAAAAAGCGCATTTATTTGGTTTTTGGCTTTGGCAATGGTACTCTCCATGATGCCATTAGCAGGGTCGGTAGCCGCGGCGGATAGCTCGCCAAGCGCTGCTATTAGTAAGACGATCTATGTGGCGGGAAGCGGCAATGATGACACAGGCGACGGAACAAAAGAAAAGCCGTACAAAACGATTGGCAAAGCTAAAGAAGTAGTGAGGACTTTGCCTAAGACCGGCGGGGATATCGTCGTTCAAATTGCAGATGGCTTTTATCCGCTTGAAGAAACCCTGGTTTTTACGGCGGAGGATTCCGGAACGGCAAGCAGCACGATTCGCTATGAGGCGGCACCGGGGGCAAAGCCGGTCATCAGCGGCGGAGAAATGCTGGAAAAAGGCGTTTGGACAGAAGCTGTCGGCCTTACCCAGACGGGCGGCTTAACCGCGTACAAAACGACTCTTAACCGGAGCGATAAGCTGCGCGCGATCTATGTAAACGACAAGCGCGCCAACATGACAGTGAGTCCGCAGATCGCTTCGGCTAACAGAACGGTCAACGGTACTCCGACAGTCAGCTTTACCTCTGAAGGTAATCCTTGGGCGTGGCAGAACGGCAGCAACATTCGGGCGGCTATCGTCTTCGACTCCAGCGTAGGCTTGACGAAGAATACGAAAAACCCTCAAAACATCGAAGCCGAAAGCATGGGCGGTTCCACCGCCAGATGGGCGAGGCCATTCGTTACCTTCGCGTCGATCGAAGAGGCGCCGGCAGCCAGCAGCAAGCCAGGAGGCGTCATGCTCCGGTTCCAAATGCCGTATGGGGCGATTTCACAATCCTTGAGCAATAACACGCAATACAATCCAAATAACAATCAAGTCATCCGTAACGCTTTCGAGTTCCTCAACAAGCGCGGCGATTTCTATTTCGACCAGGCGGAAAGCACGCTATATTACATCCCGCTTGAAGGCGAGGATATCCATACCGCCGATGTGGTCGTTCCAAAGCTGGAGACGGTTCTCGACGTAAGAGGGATCCCTGTAGGTGATCGGCTAAGCCCAATCGAGGACTCGGATGATGGACGCGTTAGACACGTCACCTTCGACGGGCTGAAGTTTGCCCATACCGACTACAAGCTGTACGAACTGACGGGCACCTATACGCTCAGCGATGGATCCGGTCCGGTGACGACCACTTCCCGCGGCTATGCGTCCGTTCAGGGCTCCATCGTGAACACCGCTTACTTTCCAAGCAGCATCAACTGGCATGAGACGTTCTACCGCGGTTATGACATACCGCCGGCAGCGGTCATGATTAATGCGGCAAGGCACATCAAGGTGTTGAATGGCGAGATCGGACTTACCGGATTTAACGGTATCCACGTGGAAAACGATGTCAAGGAGATCGAAGTCACGGGCAACTATATCGTAGACTCGCTCGCTTCCGGCATTGTGGTCGGACATCCGCATCATGTTTATGAGAACGATGAACCGATTAAGCATGAATCCAGCGCTTCGGTCTCCGGGACGCCAATAAGGGACTGGGCGGGCGTTGATAAAGAAAAATTTGCGGCGGGTACGGAAGCCGTGCCGGAAAACATTTATATTACGAATAATTTCCTGCACAGAACCTGTTACGGATTCCCGGGCGCCAACGCATTAGCCTCTTTCTACACGACCAATATGCAGGTACTTCATAATTATATTTATGATACGACTTACGGCGCCATGAGCATCGGCTGGGGCTGGGACGAGTACGACGGGTTCGGCTTTACCGCTCATGGCACGGACAAGAACGGCGGCCCTTACCATGGTACGCATGAGACGAGTCTCGCAAGGTCTCCGGAGTTGACGACGACCTCAAGGAATAACAAAATCAACTATAACCGGATAGAAGAAATCTGTACGATCGTCAATGACTCTGGCGCCATCTATTCATTGGGCCGGCAGGGAGACCCGGGTAACTTGCCGGGCGGAGGGACATGGGATACCGTCAAGGATTTGACGAACAGCCCTGTTACCGACAAAAATAGCAACTGGCATCCCGACAACTGGACGAATTACACCGAGATGAACTACAACTTCCTCGACCCGAATCCAACGGGCAAACCGACAACCTCCAACAACTGGACGAACGGGTTCCATCCCGACGAAGGAAGCACGTTCATTAAGATGATAGGCAACGTCGTGCAATCCAAGCTCTCGCATGCTCCCGGACAAAGCCGGCTTTATGAGTTCAACAACTGGAAGCGCAAAAGCGATATGATTGCCATCGAAGGTTACGTGGACGGAAACAACAACCAGAATGGCGCCCCTAGGATAACGTTCGACAATTATAAAAGCGAAGACCGCATTTGGCCGGTTAGAGGCAACGAAATCGTATTGAATTCGGGTCTTGCCAACGAATATACCCATATGATCCCAAGAAGCCTCATTGCCGACACCGAGTTTGAGCTTGCGTCCCATGTCATTATGGGGAAGGGGGAGAAGCTGCCGCGCAGAGGCCTGCTGCAGCCTGAAGATACAGTGTGGCTTGCGCCTGCGAACACAACCGTGTTTCATGAAGGCGCTACGATGACCAAAGCTGCCGGCGACGAACCATTCATCGATGCTCCGTCTGTGCCAGGGGAATACAAGCTATATATCGTATATGAAGACGGCAGAGAAACCGCTGCTTCTAAGTATACGTTATACGTCGACCTGAGCATGTCCTCGATCAATGTGGAAGACGGGCAGACTTACGATGTCTCAAAGTCACGTCCTCTTGAGCTTTCCCTAAGCGATGACAATACGTATACGCTTAACGGAAATCCTGTTGTAAGCGGTCACAAAATATTCGCCGAAGGAAGCTGGACGTTGGTCGTCAGCGCTCCGTCGGGGACGACTTCCAGAACCATCAGCTTTACGACCACAGTATCGGCGGCAAACAAACTGCTCTCGGCTGACGTGTCGGTAGCTCCCGGCGGGACTGTCAGGTTCGCGTACGATTTGGACGACGCGACCAAGAAGATATGGATCTCCTCGTCGAGCGGCGGACACTTTGATGGAGGCGACGATGAAACAGCAGCCTCTGGCGATGCAATCGCGATGAAAGCGCCCGTGCTGCCGGGGCCATACGTCATTTATGTACTGGCGGAAGACGGCGAAGTACTGAGCCAGTCGCATGCTAGTGTTGTGGTAAGGGATATGACGCCTGTCGATATTCCTAGAAACGGTCTTGATTTATGGCTGAAGGCCGATGAGGGCGTGGAACGGGATAGCAGCGGCAGCGTAACGGGATGGACCAATATGGGAGGCGTTCCGGCAAAGCTTGTTCCGGCGAACGTTCCTGGCAGCGGGGGTGATGGTCTCGGAGCGCCAAGCGGCAACCCTAAAATCAAACAAGGCGTTTACGAGTCTGTCGAATTCGACGCGAATTCAAGGCCGTTAAAAGCCGCGGGCTTTAAAGATTATAACGGCAAAACGGATATGACGATTTATACGCTGGTGAAACCAACGACGACAGCCAACAACTCCAGCGACCAAAGCGGTCTTGTTTACTTCGGATTGAACGAGTCTTACCAGACATGGGCTGCCAACGACGGTTGGAGCGGTATCAATCTCGGCGTTGGAACAAATCGAGTGAATCTTCGCTTCGGTAACGCGGATGGCAGCGTCGGAGGCGGCGGGCAATCCATTTCAACCACGGCCACAAACGGTCTGGTCAGCGTTCGGGCGCAGCTTAACGGAAACACGAGAACTGTTTTTGTTAATAACAACGTCATCGGCACCCCTGGAACGAACGCCAAGCCTCTGAAGGGGAACAGAGCGGATCTGGCCGTAGGTTACACGATGGCGTCTGCCACTCCATTCCGTTTCATGGGCGAAGTGCTGCAGATTCTTATCTACGACAGAGTGCTGACTGCTGAAGAGGTTACCAAGATCGAAGCCTACTTCAACGAGGTGAAAGCCGGCAGAGGCGGATCCGCGAATCCGATTGGCGAAGCAGCGGTCGACAAAACTTTGCTGAACGCCCTTATTGAGGACGCAGATAACCTAGACGACGCGATTTATACCAACGAATCATGGATGGCTTTTGCGAGCGCTTTAAGTGAGGCCAAAGCTGCAGCATCGAATGCTGAGATCGGTCAGGAAGCAGCGGACCATTCGTATTTCGCGCTGCGTAACGCGTTCAAAGCGCTGCAGCTGCTGCCTAGCGGCGTCGGGACCGCCGCATACGGTACGCCCGTTCTCGGCGGCTCCGAGCTCGACCCGCTCTGGAATACGACCGTCGCGCTGCCGATCCTTAAGCATCTGACGATGGTGAACGGTCCGGCGGACGGCTCCGCTAAAGTGCTATGGGACGATCAAAACCTGTATGTGCTGGTGCGTGTCAAAGACCCTGTGCTGAACAGCAGCAGCGGCAACGCGCATGAGAAGGATTCGGTCGAGATCTTCGTGGATGAGAGCAACAGTAAGCAAACGTCCTACGGCGCAGGTATGGGACAATACCGTATTAATTATCTAAATGAGCAAAGCTTTAATCCAGGCAGTATCAGTGCGGGGTTTGAGTCATTCGCCAAGGTCGTGGACGGCGGTTACTACATGGAAGCGAAGATTCCATTTAAAGCCGTTGCTCCCGCGGAAGATCATGTCATTGGATTTGACCTGCAGATCAATGACGCGAATGCAGGCGGCAGCCGTCAGGATATTGTCATGTGGCATGACCAGACCGGAGACTCCTGGATGAACGGTTCAAACTGGGGTGTGGTTACGCTTCTTAAACCATCGGGCGGGGATGACGAGAATGCTGACATCAGCGGTCCATCGACGGTTATAGCAGGACACCCTGTTGCCCTGTCCATTGGTATCGACAATCTGGCCGAAGGATTCGACGCTATGTCCGTCGAAGTTCATTACGATCCGGAGAAATTCGAGTTCGAGACCGTTACCGATATAGACGGAGTCGTCAGCCTGGCGGCAAGTGCATTAACAAATGTGCGCGATGATCTGACCATCCTTGCAACGGCTGTCAAGCAACAGACGGGGCAGATTCTCATCATTGCTTCAACAACAGGTCATTTGGACCAAAACAGCGGCGAACTGTTCGTGCTGAACGGCAGAGCGATGGGCAGCGCGTCTGCGGGCGGTACCAGCGTTTCCCTTGCCGACTTCGTTGTAACGGCGCAAGCTGACGCTCGTAACATCAACACAGCAAATGCCGTATTGGATATTACGGTGAAATTGGCGGATAGCTCGGCGCTTGCAGCCGTTATTGAACAGGCTGAAGGATTACTGAACACATCTACAGAAGGCACGCAGCCTGGACAATATCCGGTTGGTTCCAAAGCCGTACTGCAAGGTGCCGTTCAATCGGCGATTAACGTGCGGGATAACGGGGCCTCGACCGAAAGCGACATCGCGCAAGCGATCACAGCGCTCAATCAAGCGATTGCCGCGTTCAGAAGCAGCGTGATTCCTGATCCAAGCGTCAATAAATCGGAATTGATTGCAGCCATTGAAGCCGCGACTTCAAAGCTGGATGGTGCCGAGGAAGGTAATAAAATCGGGCAATATTCCTCCGCTGCAAGAAGCGCGCTGGAAGCTGCCATTCAGCAGGCAGTGGCCGTGAGGAATAATGGATCTGCATCACAGTCTACGGTTAACCAAGCAACTGCCGCTCTTCATGAAGCCGTAGACGTCTTCGCAGCTCAAATCATTACGCTAGTACCGGGTCAAACGGCAGTAACCATTCGCGACCTGTCGTACCTGGCCAAGTACTACGGTACGACATCTAACGATACGGATTGGATGAATGTCGAGAAGGCAGACCTGTTCGGCAGCGGAGAAATCACGATTCGCGAATTGTCCGCCGTTGCCAGAATGATTGCCGTAAACTGGCTGTCGGAGTAACTGCAGAATGTACAACACGGAGGCCGGCATTATGCCGACCTCCGTTTGTTAGTGGGCAACGTGCAAGGTTAAACGCTCTTACCATATAGAAAAGGATGGATCCTCCTATGAAGCGTAAATTCCTATTACTATGTCTATCTCTATGGGTATCGCTTTCTTTAATGCCTTATACCGTGTTGGCCAAGGATGCTTCCTTCTCCCTGACCTTAAACAATGAACGGCCCGCAGTCGGCGAGAATATTCAGGTTGTGGTAACCGGGAACAACTTGACCGACGTGTACGGATATGAAATAAACTTGACATACGAACCAAGCCGCTTGCGATATGTGAAGACGGAAAGTCCGATGACCGGCTTCTCCGTGCCGATGGCGCCTAAGGATGGTGAACTCGTATTCGCCCATACGAAGGTAGGTAAGGTTGCCGGTGAGAGCGGAAAAGTGGTTTTGGCTACGATAGAATTCAAGGTCATAGGCGGTACCGGCAGTAAGCCAACGGCAATTGGGTTAACAAACGTGGAGCTCGTAAAAAGCGACTTGACCGTCACTAATCATGCCGCGAATGTTAGCCTGAACGTTACGACGGCCGGAAAGACATTCAACGATCTTAACGGACACTGGGCGAAACAGGAGATCGAGCGGGCAGCCGGTCTTGGTTTCGTGGCTGGCTATGCCGACGGCACCTTCCGCCCGCAGAACCATGTAACGAGAGCGGAGTTTGCCACGATGGTCTCCAGGGCGATGGAGCTAAAGCCCAAGGGCGGCGCAGATCCTTCATTTGCCGATCTGGACCGTATTCCGGACTGGGCTAAGCCTTCTGTCTTGGAAGCCCAAACGGCAGGCGTCATAACGGGCTACGAGGATGCGACTTTCCGTCCAGACCTTCTGATCAACCGTTCCGAAATGGCGGCCATGATGATGCGGACATTAGATACGAAGATGGACGAAGGATGGAAACCCGCTTTCGCCGACACGGACAGCATTCCCGTCTGGGCGCAGCCGTCCGTTGCTGCGGCTGCCGAAGCGGGCCTGATTAAGGGCAGAGACAACAATAAGTTCGTGCCTGCGGCTAACGCGACTCGCGCCGAGGCGGTTGTCTTAATTCTAAGGTTGATTGATTATAAGAATACAGCGGAACTCTAATATCGTTCAAAAGCGCCACCTGGTGAAAGGTGGCGTTTTCTGCGATCAGTGACAGTGGTTCATGTTCGATTTCGGATTATTTTGAAAGAAATCGTGAAATTGCCTTCTATGACCGGACTGTCCTTGCTTCTATACTTGGTATATAGGCAACATCCAAGCAGGAGTGACGATATGAGCCGCTACGAGAACCCTCTCATTCACCGAAGTCCGCATTCAAAGTCTATCGGCAAGGCCTTAAAAAGATGGGAGTCCCCGCTGGCGGGCTACCTCTTTATTTCACCATGGTTGCTTGGCTTTTTTGCGCTGACGTTATACCCCATGATGCTTTCCCTCTATTACTCCTTTACGGATTATACCTTAATGAAAGGGATGGACTGGGTAGGCTTCGACAACTATAAGAACATCTTGCTGGAAGACGACAAGTTTGTTCAGTCTCTTATCGTCACCTTTAAGTTTGTAGTCGTATCCGTACCGGCTCGTTTATTGGCTGCATTGCTTATCGCCTTGGCGTTAAACAAAGCGGTTACAGGCATCTCCGCTTATCGAATCGCTATCTATTTCCCGTCTCTCATTGGGGGCAGCATCGCGGTTTCCATGCTATGGGAAACCATTTTCGGAGTCGATGGCTGGATGAATCGGTTTCTTGGCGTGTTCGGCATTCAAGGCAGAGGCTGGATCAGCGATCCCCAAACGGCCTTATGGACGCTGGTATTGCTTACGGTATGGCAGTTTGGTTCGGCCATGGTTATTTTCTTGGCCGGCCTCAAGCAAATTCCGAGAGAGCTATACGAGGCCTCATCCGTTGACGGAGCCGGTCGATGGACGCAGTCGTGGAGGATTACGTTGCCCATGCTCACCCCGGTATTGTATTTCAATCTTATAATGGCGGTAATCGGAGCGTTCCAGATGTTCACCGCGGCCTATGTCATTACTAGGGGCGGGCCGATGAATTCCACGATGGTCTATGCTGTTTACCTGTATGAACGTGCGTTTAATCGCTATCAGATGGGATACGCTTCTTCGCTTGCCTGGATCCTGTTGAGCATGATAGCCGTTATTGCCGGCATTCTCGCTTTAACCTCCAAATACTGGGTGTTCTATGAAACGGAATCAAAAGGAGGATAAAGGTAAATGAGTGGACGGATCTTCAGCGTCATTCGACATAGCTTTCTCTTTATTTTCAGTCTCGTTATGATCTATCCGCTTATTTGGTGGATGGGGTCGTCATTAAAATCAAATGCGGAAATGAGCTCTCCCTATCCATTTCCGTTGGTTCCCCTATGGAACAATTTCGGCGAAGGGTGGAACGCGATTCCGGGGTTTTCCTTCACCGATTTTTATCTGAATACGTTTATGCTCGAGCTTGCCGTTATTAACGCGACCGTTGTTTCTTGTACCCTGGTCGCGTTTGGGTTTGCCAGGCTGGATTTTCCCTTAAAAAAGTTTTGGTTCTCCATCCTTTTGTTGACCTTGATGCTTCCGGCACAGGTGCTTGTCATTCCGCAATACGCGATGTTTCACCAGTTTGGCTGGATCGATACGTATTGGCCGTTTATCGTTCCGCATCTTCTCGCCGGAGGATCGGGCGGAACATTTTTTGTGTTTCTCCTCGTTCAATTCATTAGGGGGGTACCCAAGGAACTGGACGAATCGGCGAAGATCGATGGATGCTCATGGTTCGGCATTTATTTGCTTATCGTGATGCCGCTAACGAGGTCTGCCCTTATAACGGTGATCATTTTCTGCTTTCTTTGGAATTGGGATGATTTCTTGGGTCACCTTCTGTATATTAATTCGGTCGACAAGTATACGGTGGGGCTTGCGCTCAAGATGCTCAGCGATTCCGAAGGCAATCAGCAATGGGGACAACTGCTGGCGATGTCGCTTGTTTCGATTTTGCCGGCAACGTTATTGTTTGCGGCTGCGCAAAAGCAATTGGTAGAAAGCGTTGCGACGACAGGCATGAAGTAATAGGATGGAAGGGACGAGCCCAATCGTTATATAGCTGCGAATTATTCGTTCTTCAGAAGGAGTGCCCTCAGTGAAGAATCCTTTTAAGAAGTACAGAATCGATCATCTGTTTTTTGGCAGCTTTGCCGCGTTAATCATCCTTGTGCTCAGTATAACGATATGGATAAGCTACAGCTTGACCTCCAAAGAGCTGGCGACTACGGCATCTACAAACCAGCAGAAGCTTCTTAATGAACTGAACAATGAGATAACGACGCGAATGGTAACCATTGAACAAATTTCATTATCAAGGTCCAGAGATAATTCGCTGCTCGCCTTATTGACGGGGGCTAGAGATCAGGATGAATTTTCCCGGTACCAGGGGTTTAACGAGGTGAAGCAATCTCTTGCCAATTTAACAAACTCAATGCCGCTTATCGAAGGCATAGACGTGTTTATGAACAGGCCGAGTTATGGAGACTCCTTGAGCTATATTCAATTTCTGGAGCTGGAGGACGCTTCGAATCATTATTGGGCGGAAAGCATCAGGCGCAACGATTTTGCATGGAGCGATGAGTATGAACGGTCATCGTTTCGAGGAGAGGTGTCCGTGCTTAGCTTCGCGCGGTCCATCTTGTACAACAATAAGCTTATCGGGTATTTGGTTATTCACGTGAAGTCGGATATGTTAAAAAACGTGTTAGCGGGCCATTCCTCGGTGGAAGTGAGCAGGATCATGTTAGATGTATCAGGCCAGCCCATTCTCCAAATCGGCAATGTTCCGGACGCGGAGACGTGGGCAAGCTTAAGGGCGCGAATGGGAGGCTCCTCCGGCGTATTTCGAATCGAAAACGATACGGGAGGGGCCGAATCGTCGCTTATCGTGTATGCTCGCAACAATAATTCCAAGTGGACCTTGGTCGAGCTGACCCCTTGGTCCGAGATCACGCAAGGAAGCGTGAAGCTTGCAAAGGTCATTGCGATCATAGGCGTTATATCCATATTACTAACGTTAGTCATTACGATGCTGCTTAGCATGCAGTTTACGAGGCCGATCAAGAAGCTGGTTGGCGCGATGAATCGTTATTCCATCGAGGGCAAAAACATGAAGCTGCCGGAAGACTATTCCAACGAGTTTGGTTACCTCTATGCGGGATATCGCAAGCAAAACGAGCGTATCGAACAGCTTATACAGTCGCTACGCGAACGTCACGAGCTGCAAAGGGTGGCCGAGATAGAAGCATTGCAGGCCAATATTAACCCCCACTTTCTGTATAACACGTTGGACCAGTTAAATTGGATTGCCATTGCCAACGATCAGGGGGATATGAGCCGCATTCTGGAGCTTATGGGTCGGATGTTTCGAATCAGCCTTTCCAACGGGAATACATATATTACGATCCAGCAAGAGCTGGAGCATTTAAGCTGCTATTTGGAAATTCAGCAAATTCGTTATAAGGGCTCCCTGCAATTTTATTTTGAAGTCCCAGAGGACATCCCGTTTTTATATATTCCAAAAATGATCTTGCAGCCCTTTGTAGAGAATGCGGTGGTACACGGCTTCCACAATCGGAGCCATGGGACGATCTGGATTACCATGAAGCAGCAAGGCGAGAAGCTCTCCATCCTTATAGAGGATGACGGACAAGGGTACCAGCCGGCCCGGACGACGCATCGAAAAACGGGAGGCTACGGCATACGCAATGTCAAGGAACGTATTTCAGCTCATTTTGGCAACGCTTACGGAGTCGAGTATGGGCCCCGCGATGAAGGGGGGACCACGATACGGCTGACGCTTCCCGTACTCCGCAATATACCGTGATATTGAAAAAATCGGAAAATATCAAATCAAATTGTGCATCCTTCTGCTATAACGGGTCCAGTAGACTTGTTAAGATGATGATGTAACGGGATAGGAGAGATGAACAAATGGTCATGCGGCGACGAATAGCTTATCTAGCTGCGGCAGCATTTTTGGCCATTGTGCTTTCGGCATGCTCATCCGGCAACGATACGATACCGACTAGGCCCCAAGACGGAGAGAGCGTTAAGCTGCGCATCATGTGGTGGGGCGCACAATCCCGGCATGAAGTGACGCTAAGGGCATTGGAAGCTTATACAAAAGCCAATCCCCATGTAACCTTTGAACCCGAGTATTCGGGGATGGACGGGTACTTGGATAAATTATCCACGCAAGCCGCGGCTCAGAATGCTCCGGATATATTCCAGATCGACCCCAGCTGGGTAGCGGACTGGGCTTCTCGAAATCAGTTGATTGATATGACGGATGCCATAGATCTGACAAACATCGATGCCAAGCTGACGAGTATCGGCTACATCGATAACAAGTTGTACGGCGTACCTCTGGGATCGGTAGCTCACGGGATGATCTACGATAAGGCGGCCATGGAAAAGCTGGGTTTATCGGTACCTTCCATGGGCTGGACATGGGACGAGTTTTTTCAATACGCCGTAGATGCCAAGGTAAAGCTGGGAGGAAACCAATACCTAACGAAGGATTACGCCGGCGATTATTTTGCCTATAGCGCCTATCAATATGCTCACGGCAAAGGCCAGCTCATCACAAACGACGGAAAATTCAACGTAGACAGGACAACGTTTCTGGATTGGGCCATGCGTTGGCAGACGCTACGCGAGGATGGCGTCATACCGCCCGCCGACGTGAATGCCTCGGACAAGGAATTCGATCCGGCCGCCGATCTGCTGGTGAAAGGGAACATATTGATCAGGCTTGCCTTTAACTCCAGTTTCGGAGCCTGGGACAGCATGAATCCCGGCGCGTACGCTCTCGTAACGATGCCCCGGGCGGAGGAGGCGGGCGGCTGGCTTAAGCCTTCTCTGTTCTTTGGAATCTCGCCTTTCTCCAAAAACGCCGAAGAGGCCAAAAAGTTTGTTAATTGGTTCATTAACAGTCAAGAGGCCGGCGAAATTCTCGGGACCAGCCGCGGGGTACCGGTAAACGCCAAGGTTGCTGCCGCCATCGAATCCTCCTTAAGCGATGCGGACAGGGCAGGCATGGAGCTGTATAACGCGACTCAGAAGCATGGCCAGCAATGGTCGCCCGGCGCAAGCGGCTGGACGAATTGGGTCGACAAAGACTGGAGTCTTGTCCGCGACGAGCTCAGCTTTGGCAAAAAAACGCCGGAGCAAGCATTCGACGCGCTGCAAAAGCTGGCAAAAGAGTACGGCAAATAATTCATGATAAGCCGGGGGACGACATCATGTGGAAGATCGTGATTATCGACGATGACCGAAACGTATTGCAGGGGATGAAGCTAGCCATACCCTGGAAGGAATTGGGTGCCGAGTGGGCCGGCGAAGCGACAGACGGCGAAGAAGGCTTCGAGCTGATCCGAAGGGTCAACCCGGATCTTGTCATTACGGATATTTACATGCCCGTCATGAGCGGTCTGGAGATGATCGAGTTGCTGCGAACCGATCAATTTAACGGGAAAATCGTTATTTTAAGCGGATATTCGGACTTTGAACACGCCCGTCAGGCCATGCGTTTACATGTCATCGATTATTTGAGTAAACCGGTGAGCGTTCCCACCCTCAAATCCGTCTTGCAGAAGGTGATAGACCAGCTGCACCTAGAGCGTTTGAAAAGCCGGGAGCAAGAGGAATTGAATGAGAAGCTTATCCAATTTCAACCCTTCATAGAAAAAGAATGGGTGAAATCCGTCGTTTCAGGCACGCTGGAGCCCTCTTATCGGGAGGATGATAAGCTTCCTGTTCCGTTTGAGAGTTGGAAAAAGGCCAATCACCTCGTTATCGGCGTCGAAATGGTGAGGGATATCCGTTTAAACGCGGTTTCTATTGCCGATTTGAATTTGTTTCGGTTCGCCGTCGGCAATATCGTCAAGGAAATCGCGAATGCGATCTTTGACTCCTATTCGTATTCGGAGCTGCATGGCACGCGATGCGCGATCGTCATTCATCTGGATCCCCCGCCCCCGCAAGAAGAGCTTCGGATGAAGCTAAGGCAGCTTGGGGCCGATGTAATCGAAAGCGTGAGTCGATATTTAAAGATCAATCTTCGTATCGGACTGGGGAGTCTAAAAAATAATTGGCTGCAAATGTCGGATTCAACGGAAGAGGCTTTCCGGGCCATCGAGCTAAGAGAATCTCCGGCAATGAAAGGCTGCGAGCTATTCCAATGGGATAGAACGCAAGCGTCTCCGGACCTCTCTCCTCTAACGCGTCCCGTGAAGTTCTACCAGGAGCTAATAAGCGCCGTTAAAGCAGGTCAGGCAGGGCTCGCTAACCGCATTATTGCCGATCAATTTCAACTTCTTGCCGCCAGAGGCCGATTTACCCCAACGGAAATACAGCTTCTTGCGGGCGAGATGTGGGGAATAATGAATTACAGTCTGTACGAGGCAGGCATTGTGTGGGACGAGCGATCTCCCGAGGAGCTTCCGCAGCAAGAAATTGTATGGCTGACAACTCTCGACATGCTGGAGAGATGGGTTGCGAAAACGGTAAACGCCATATGCTCCGGCAGAGAGTGGAAGGGGAACAGCAAACATAGGCAAGCGGTGGACTTCATGCTGCAATATCTTCACGATAACTATGCGGAAGACGTGACGCTTGGCGAGCTTGCGGACAAGGTTCATATGTCGCGCAATTACTTATCCGATATTTTTAAGAACATGGTTGGGGACACGTTCAACAATTATTTGACCCGAGTAAGAATGGAGAAAGCAAAGGAGCTGCTGCTGGAAAAAAACATGCTGGTTTACGAAGTGGCGAATCGGGTTGGTTATAAAAACGTCCCTTACTTCAGCACCTTGTTTAAAAAATATATCGGCATAAATCCAACGGATTTAACGAAACGGACGTAAAGTGTTGGATGAAGAGGGAGAGGGCAATCATTCCATTGCCCTCTTTCCGTTTAGTAGGAGGGAAATGATAAGGAGGCCTATTACAATGAAACGAAACTGGTATTACCGTATGATGTTGTCGTACACGCCTATTTTTTTCGTTGTGATTTCTTCGGTCATCATCGTATTTTTTACAACGCTAAATCAACAATCCGAGAACAGGTACATCGAAACCAACAGGTCGATCGTGACGCAGATGATGAAGAATACGGAGGTCAGCCTCAAGCTGATCGAGCTGAATTCGGTTAGCGCGCTCCTAACGGACCCCTATATCAACGATTATTTTTCTAGCCGCGGCAAAGAAGTCTACGACTATTTCGTCATCCAAAAAAAACTCATCGACCTCAAATCTTCGTTTCCCTTCGTAAGCTCCATCTATTTGTATGACGAACCCACTCATATGATCCTCTCCGACTCCAATACCTACACGTTTGCCTCTTTTGCGGATCGCGATTTTTTGGAGAGAAGCCTATTGGAGAGGGAACAAGCCAAATGGACGGAACCGCGAGACTATACGTTGTCCACCATTGATCGCAATGGTCAAAAAGTCGTTTCCCTCATGAAAACATATACCTATCCCACCCAGCAAACCGGCATTATGGTCATTAATATTTACGTCAATTCCATAATGGAGTACTTACATCAACTTAGTCAGCAAGAGGAGACCCAAATTCGCATTTTGGACGCCGAAGGCAACGATTTTCAAGGCACGTCCAGCGATCAAGACACGGCTTCCCATGTTAGAACCGTATCGGAGTACACCGGATGGGCCTATTCGGCGGTAAGCGTGAATGCAGGGAGCTACACGCTGATCTCGATGCTGTCCAATATTTGGATCCTTATCGTCCTTATCGTCATCGTGCTAGCACTCCTCTGGTTTACGATTATAACGCATGTCCACTACAGGCCGATTCATCAAATCGTGGAAAAAATCAATTCTTCAATCGGGGCAAGAAAGAGCGCGAGTAACGGCATGAAATCGCGTTTGAACGAATTTAATGTCATTGAATCCACGATTGATGCTTTGCTGCAGAAAACGATGGATTATCATTCCTTGCAGGAAGCGGAGGCCGTTCATCGCAAAAGAATCCTGATCCAGGAGCTATTGGCCGGACAACGCGTCATGAGCGACACGGAATGGAGAAAAGAAGCGGCTGTGCTGGGAATGCCCGTTGATTACGAATGCGTATGCGCGATTTCCATCGAGATCGACCACTATCATGACTTCGCCGAAAACTATAAACCCGGCGATCAACATCTGCTCAAATATATTTTGGAAAGCGCCATTAAGGAATCCGCCGTCGAAAGAGACATCGCGCTTTATTGCGTATGGACGGATCAGCATCAAATAGCAGTCGTATTGTTCCTTAAACAAGCCAATATTCCCTACGAAGACACGATTAGGGCGATGTGCGACGACTATCGCAAATGGATACATCAACATGTAGAGTTTACCGTAACCGTGGGCATCGGCAAGACGAGGGATGGCATGATCCATATGGCGTCTTCGTATCGGGCTGCCCAATCGAACGTTTTACTGAAAGCCGTCTTCGGCACCAATTGCGTTATCGATCACGAGATGTCCAAGCAAAAGTCGGACATCGGCTCGTACGCGCTTCTGGATGTCATGCCGGCCATGATCCATCTGTTTAAAAAAGGCGATCATGCTTGGCGGGGCAAGTTTACAGGAATGATAAACGAGCTTTACGACAAAAGGCTGGGAAGATTGCAATTATCGGACCTGATCAGCAGCCTGACGCAGATGCTGGAAAAGGAAATGCTGTCAATCTCGCCGGACATGTGGAGAATGCACTTTCAATCTCGCTTCGAGACCTTGTCCAATCAGACGGAAACGTTGGCGGAGTGGGGGCAAGATGGGCTGGCGTTGCTAGAAGAATTAGCTGAGCATTTGGTCCTGCAGCGGGAAGAGAATAGCACCAAATCCATAGCGATGCGGATGAAGTCTTATATCGATAATCATTATGCCGACCCGGATTTATCGTTGGTTGGCGTAAGCGATACGTTTGATATGCCCGCCGCGAGCGCAAGTATTTTATTCAAGAAGGAGACGGGCGAAAAGTTTGTCGACTATGTATTAAAGGTTCGTCTGGAGCATGCGCGCAAGATGCTGGTCGACTCCGATGATGCCATCGGGATCATTGCCGAGAAAGTGGGCTACAGCCACGTCCTTTCTTTCCATCGGGCATTTAAGAAGATTTACGGATTTCCGCCGGGCGAATTTCGGGTGATTTATCGCGCCCAGCGAAATGTGTAGGAGCAAGCGCTGCTTGTTAGCCGTTCAATAAAGGTAAAGAGCAGCGAAGTTAGCCCTTAAATTATTGTCAATGTTCAAGCGAAGCGGCGGGATGGTACATTTAAGCCCGTAAGCAGCGCCTAACCATGCATGGGCGAAGGCAATGATTAACTTCAGAGGAGGTAGATGGCCATAACAACCAAGCCGGTGCGCAGAACGGCACCACGACTGCCGTTCCGATCCTTGCTCCGCGACTGGCAGCTATACATCTTAATTCTGGTACCCTTGGCGTTTTTCGTAACCTTCAAGTATGTACCGATGTTTGGCGCGGTGATCGCATTCAAGGATTACAACATTTTTAAAGGCATTTGGGGAAGTCCATGGGTGGGCTTCGAGACGTTCAAAGAGATTTTTCAAATGCAAGGGTTTTACCTGGCGTTAAGAAACACGTTTATGTTGAACTTGCTGGATTTGCTAGTCAGCTTCCCGCTTCCGATTCTATTAGCTATCGTGCTTAACGAGCTGCGGATTCAATGGTTTAAGAGAGGCGCCCAAATGGTGCTGTATCTGCCGCATTTCATCTCTTGGGTGATCATCGGCGGCATAGCGATTCAGTTGTTCGCGACCAATACGGGCATCGTGAACAACGTGCTGAAATCGCTTAACCTTGAGGCCATACCTTTCTTGACGGAGCCGGTCTATTGGGTGTTTACGTATCTTGGCATCGGCATATGGCAGAGCGCGGGCTGGGGAACCATTATCTACCTTGCGGCTTTGACCGGCATCAACAAGGATCTTTATGAGGCAGCCGATGTGGACGGAGCCAGCCGATTGCGGAAGATATGGCATATTACGTTGCCGGGCATTAAGCCCACCATCATTATATTGCTGATCATCAATATCGGGCATATGGCCAGCATCGGTTTCGATCGGCCGTTCGTGTTAAGCAATCCGCTTGTCACGGATGTATCGGAAGTCATTAGTACGTACGTGTACAAAACCGGTATCCAATCGGCGCGTTATACGATAGCAACCGCTATTGGATTATTCCAGGCGGTCATCGGTTTGATCTTCCTCTTGTCTGCCGATTTGATTTCCCGCAAGGTCAACGACCAGGGCATATGGTAGGAGGAGATAATCATGACAAGCCCGAGTAACGCCCGCATTGGGAGCAGCGCAAGCGGCAAAATGTTGGATATCGCCCTGATCCTTGCGATCACGATCGCAAGCTTGCTCTGTTTGGCGCCAATGGTTCATATTTTGGCATTGTCGCTTAGCGGGAACAGCGCCATTATGGCCGGCAAGGTTACGCTGATCCCGCTCGATATCGATTTTACGGCATACAAGGCCGTTTTCGGCAACGCACAGATGATACGCTCGCTTGGATTTACGATAGGCATGGTAAGCTTGTATACCGTTATCGCGATGGCGTTGACGATTATAGCGGCTTATCCCTTAACCAAAAAGCATCTGAAAGGACGCGATTTCTTTCTATTCGTGATCGTCGTTACGATGTTTTTTAGCGGCGGAATGATTCCGGAGTATCTGAACGTTAAAAATTTGAATCTGTTGGATTCCATATGGGCAATGGTTCTTCCGGGTGCCATTAACGCGTTTTATTTGCTCATCGTCAAAACCTTCTTTAGCTCCATCCCCGCGGAGCTTGAAGAATCGGCGAGGATGGACGGCGCAAGTCAGTTCCGCATATTAACAAGCATTATTTTACCGCTTTCTCTGCCCGTGCTGGCGACGATCAGCTTGTTTTATGCCGTCGGCCGATGGAACGGGTTTATGGACGCTTTGCTTTACATTACGAACTCCAACTTATATCCCTTGCAGCTCAGGCTTTACGAGATGGTGATGAACAGCCAGGTGAACAGCATGCTCGAAGGCATCGGCACTACCGTGCCGGTACCTGAAAGCCTTAAAGCGGCATCCATCATGTTTGCCACGATTCCGATTTTGTTAGTGTACCCGTGGCTGCAGCGCTACTTCGTATCGGGCATGATGATCGGCGCAGTCAAAGGTTAAGAGGCAAGGATGGATTATAATAATTAAGCCAATGCTTCCGAAGCGGTTTTGTTCCACTTCATTACACAAAACTTAAGGAGAGGGTCAAATGAACAGGAAGTCCAAAAGATGGTCGGCCGGCCTAATGGCCGTAGCCGTATCGACTAGCATTCTCGCAGGTTGTTCCACCAATAACGGAGGCAACGCTGATCCTTCTAACCAGCCGTCCAATCAACCGGCCAATCCGGCAACGGAAGCGCCGAAGGGCGATCCCATCACGTTGCGCATCGAGTTGTTCGACCGCAATAATACGCCAACCGGCGCACCGCCCATCACGGACAATTTTATGACCAAGTACGTGCAGGAAAACTTCGGCGATCCCAACAATATCAAGGTCGAATTCGTAACCGTGCCTCGCTCGCAAGAGGTCGAGAAGCTGAACGTGCTGATGGCTGCCGGCCAAGCACCGGATCTCGTCTATACGTATGATACGCCGACGGTGCAGAAGTACGTAAAAGACGGCGGCTTAACCGATCTTGGCCCGCTGCTCGATCAGTATGGCCAAAACCTGAAGGCGGTTCTTGGCGACACCGTATTGAATTACGGCAAATTCGACGGCGTACAATACGCGATTCCGGCACGCCGCGTCCTCCTTCCGGAGAGCACGACCTTTATTCGCCAGGATTGGCTGGATGAGCTGGGCCTGCCGATCCCGAAGACTACGGACGAATTCTATCAAACGCTGAAAGCGTTTAAAGAGAAGAAACCGGGAAAATCCGGGGATAAAGTCATTCCTTACAGCCATATCGATCCTTTCCATAACAAGCCGCTGCAATATTCGTTCTGGGAGTGGGATAAAATTACGGACGCGGACCTGTACGCAACCCCGGACTGGTTATTGCCGGGCAACAAAGAAGCGTTCCGCTTCTTGAACAAGCTGTACAACGAAGGCTTGATCGATCCGGACTTCCCGCTATCGATGAACAAGGATGAGCAAAAATACCAGAAGGATTTGATCAACGGCATTGTAGGAGCAGCCACGGCCAACACGAATGAGCCTGTCTATCAAGGTTACCTGGCCGAGGTATACAAAGCGGATGCCAACGCAAAGCTTGTTCCGATCGATCCCTTCACGACACCTGACGGGAAAACGCCGAAGGCGCTTTACTCCCCGAACGGTCTGTACATGTTCGTGCCGAAATCAAGCAAGAACGCCGAAGCCGTAGTGAAATATCTGGACTGGATGGCTGTGCCCGAGAACTTTATCGCCCTTCAGAACGGAACAGAAGGCAAAACCTACGAGATGGTAGACGGCGTGCCGCAAGTTTTGGACAACGAAGAAGCCAAGCAAACGCTTTATAATTATCCGGACTACGCGATCATTCTGAACGGCAAGCTTGTGAGCACGACGGATGAAAGCCTCAATATTGCCGCTAATGCATCCGACCCGAAACACAAGGAATTTACAATTGCCAGCATCGAGCTGGGCAGCAAGGACGGCGTTATCAAGCCAAGCGTGACGACTCCGATCCAAGCGGAAATCAAGTATGCCACGACTCTTAAAGAGAAAACGGATGAAATATTCGTTAAGGTCATAACGGCAAAACCGGAAGACTTCGACAAGCTTTACGACAAAGAAGTGAATGATTACATGAAAATCGGCGGACAAGAAGTGATGGACGAGAAACGCCAAGCCTTCGAAGCTGCCAAGTAAGCATGAAACATGCGAATTCCTGCTTCTCCTTCCCAACGTGGGAGAAGCAGGGGCACCGCACGAAGACAAAATGGCTTCCATGTTTTGCAAAAGAATGAAAACGCATTCATTCATGATGAGCCATGCGACAGGGAGGAATCAAAATTATGGTGAAACGGATTAGGAGAAAGGCGTTTGCGCATTTGACGGTGAGCGCGCTGGCAGTATCTCTCTTTGCGCCAGCTTCTCTTTCCAGTACGGTACAGGCCGCGACGGATGCTGCTCCGGTCACGGCCAATTGGTATACGACCTATCAGGAAATGGATGGCGCCGGCGCCGCATATGCCTATACGCCTTCCATCAATATGATGCAGCTTGCATCAGCGGGGGAGCAGGATACGGTAAGGCATCTGCTTGATCTAACCTTCGACGAGAAGAACGGCACGGGGCACGATATCGTGCGCGTCATCATCGGCGACAACGGCGGCCTCACCGCCAGCGGCACGGCGGCAAGCCCCGGCTTTAATCCCGTGACTTCCTTGCTTGCGGATGTCGATAATCCGGGCTTCGATATCGAAGGCAATAAAATTCCGATGCGCGGTACAGCAGGCCAGTACGGCTACAAAATCGAAGCGGAAAATCGCTATTACGATGGCAATACCGACAGCATTTGGCCGAACGAACCGGAGCATGACCCCGGAACGCTCGTGCCGCTCGAAGGTTTCGTTTGGCAGCATCCATCCTGGAATCAGCCTATCCCGAGTGATAGCGGCGGACCGACCAGCCTCCTAAGCGCTCCCGGCGAGGATCCCGTCGTCATGAAAGACTCGGCGCGAACTCGCAAGGAATTGTTCGACTTCGACCAGGTATGGACGATGCTGCAGGCCCAGCAATATGGCGTCGATCAATTTTACGCCTGCGTATGGACGGTCCCTTACTGGATGAGCAACTCGGCGTCCAACGCGCCGAGCAAGATTATTCGAAACGACGTGGCTATTATCGATGGCAAGCAAGTCAAAATCTATTACCAGGCGTTTGCCGATTATTTGGTTCATTACGTAAAGGGCATGTGGGAGCAATATGGTATTCCGATTACCCATGTCGGTCCCTTTAACGAAGTCGATCTGGCAGGCGGAAGCGCGGCTTATGTAACCGAATTGGTCAACGAATATGTAGGACCTACATTAAAGGCAGCGGTAGAGCCGGGCGGCGCTCTGTACGACATCGAGAATCCCGATGGCGAAATCATTGACTTTACGCCGCAGCTCGTAGCCGTGGACGGCACGAACCTCAATGCTTCCATAAGCAGGGGCGGCCAAATGTTTTCCCAAGTCGACGAAGCGACGGCTACCATGAAAAATCCGTACCTGGATGTATTCTCCACGCATTTGTACGGTACGACGGGGATCGGCACGGACGAGACCAAGCTGTATCATACGGGCGGCTTCTCGCAAACTCCGATGGACTATACGACGGCTGGCAATACGTATCCGCAGTACCTGACCAAATATAAGCTGTGGCAAACCGAATTTATGAACCAGGATACCGGCGATGGTTCTGCCGGCGCCTACACCAATCGTTATGGCAATCAGAACATTTACGATGCCGTTCGATGGTCCAATTTGATGACCAACATGTTCACAAGCAATCCCGGCTTTAATGGCTTCATCTGGTGGAGCATGTGGGACAACAACGGCGTCGACGGCTCCGACTTGATACGTTTCGTAACAACAAACTCGCAGCAAGAGCCTGGGCGAATGGCTACATTGACGGGCGAATACCGTCTGTTCAAGCGCTTCTACGGGTTTGGCCACTACTCCCGCTTTATGAATCCGGGCGACAAGCGTTTCGAGGTAACGCGCTCACCCGCGCAGGACATTCATATCGTCGGCTTCAGAAGCAATACGGATTTCTCGATTACGGTATCCAACGCCAAGAACGACGATTCCGTTCAGCCGTTGGAGTTCACGCTTAATCAATTCCCGGTTGGAACGTCCAGCGTTACCGTGTTCCGGACCTCCGGCGACGAGAATCAGAGGAAGGTGGGCACGATCCCCGTCGTCAACGGCAAATTCGTCATCGACATCCCGTCGGCCAGCATCGTCACGATCGTGCCGTCCGAAGGGACTTACGCGACTTATAACGGACTGGACGGCGAGCGGGATATTTTCTCTACCCTCGAGGCGGAAAGAAACGACAATGGCGTGTTAGGCGACGCCGCGGGCAATGCCGGCCGAGCCAACGAGGCGGTCACTCTAAATAATGGCGGTTATCTGGCTTACAACAATGTCAACTTTGCGGACGGCTCCGCAAACGGAGGCGTTGTACGCAGACATTTGCTTTATCTTACGGCGCAGGCTAAATCGGCCAAGGGCGGAGATCTGGTCGCTTATGTGCTTCCGGTAGGAACAGCGGTTAGCGATTCCGCCGATATTGCTTCGTTAGGCAGGGAAGTGGCCCGCATTGCCGTTCCCGCCAATAACGGATATGGCAAATACCAAGACATGGTGGAAACGGGTGACCTTAGCGCATACGGCCATAAAGATTTTTACATCGTTTCGGAAGCAAGCGGCGGCGGCTCCATCGCAGTAGACCGCTTCCTGTTCGGCGCCAACGATTCCGATTGGAGTACCGCCGCCAACAATTCAACGGTTTCCATTCCGGGCAACATTCTGCTGGGCGGAGATTTCGACACGGCGACGGCTTCCAACACGAACAACTGGTCCGCTGGCCGCTACGATAACGGGACGTTCCAGCAATCCGTTACGGGTCCGGCGCTTACCGCGGACACGATTCAAAGCTACACTGGCCTGTCCAGATACCTCAAAAACAACAGCACGTCCAGAGTAGCGGGATCCGCCAAGCTGGCCAATCGGATCGACGCCGCCAATCAGTACGACGGCATCTGGCAAGAAGTGACCGGCAAGCTGACCGTCGGAGAAAGCTATGACTTCAAAGGGCACTTTATGTCCATGAAGCATCGTCCGGAGAGCTATGACGTCGCGGCCGAGAATCCGGGCGATATCGAAGTGGCGTTAGTCTATTACGATAACGAGGGAGAGCAGCTGGCGCTGACCCCGATTAGCGGCCGAGATATGCCCGAGCCTTTGCAGGCTCGCGAAGCGGGCGATGCCGGCTACTGGAATAGCAGCGGACAATTTGTAGGCCGGGTGTTGCAAGGCGGGCCGCTTAGCCTGACCTCTTTCCAGCCCGTCAACGTGAAGGTGGCGAATTGGCACGAAAGCGACAGCCGATCCTTTGTCTACAGCGAGCCTGCCGGTACGGCCAAGGTTGTGTTGGCTGTATATGCCAAGGATTCCAACATCATGTATGCCGACTTGCTATCATTGACGCCTCCTGTTATTACGACCTATAACGTTTTTGTTGACGGCAGCTTGCCGGCCAACTTCTCGCAAGACAGGACGGACTACACGTATACGGTCAATGGAACGGCCGTTCCGGTTGTTACGGCTTCTTCTAACGATCCAAGCGTCAAGGTAAGCATTTCGCAAGCAAGCAGCACGAGCGACACGGCTGTCATCCGCTTTATAAAAGGGGAGGCGGTCAAAACGTTTACGGTGGCGTTCTCCACGACGCAGGTAATTGATTTCGCAGACGGCCTGCCTGCCGGCTGGAGCATCGGCAATCCGAGCGGAGAAGCGTTCACCTACAATTCGAACGGAAGCGTAACGCTAAATACGGTTAAACAGGATCCGCCCTATCCGAACAGCACAAACCTCCTGCAGCTGCCGGGTTCGGCCGAAGGAGACTGGACTCTGACGGCAAGGCTGACAGTGGATAAAGCGCTAAGCGACGCAGCGTTTACGAACGCTACGCAAGTGGGCATCGGCATCCGCAATGCCGCTTCCGGCGAATTTTTCAGACTCGGCGCCATCCGGGTAGACAACAGCATCAAAGTCATCAGCACGGGCTTGTCCGGCACGACAACCAGCAACAACCAGACCGGTCAAACGAGTCTGTCAGGCACGAACTATTATCTTCGCGTCGTAAAAACAGGCAATGACGTACAAGGCTACTTCTCAACGAATAACGGCACCAGCTATACCATCATGAGCGGTAGAGCCGGAGCGACCGTTCCGACAACCTTTACGCCTGAATTTTTTAGAGACGGCAAGATACTCTTGTACGGAAGCAACTTGGGCACCGCCGACTTGCAAGTCACTTACAACGATGTGACGCTCGTGAAGTCAAGAGGCGTCGCGACAGTGAGCGAAGATCAATTAGCGGTAGAGCAGGCGGCGGTACTGATCGGCGGGACGATTACGGTACCGGATACAAGCGCGACGCAGCCCGCTTTGCTTGCAACGCTGGCACAAGAATACCTCGGGAATAACGAGGAACTGGCATCGCTCGGCGTAACCGTCGCCGTTTCGTACGAGGATGGCAAGTTTAACCTAACCTTCGCGAAAGGAACTTCGGCGATCACTGTGTATTCCGTTTCCATTACGGGAGGCGGCAACGGCACGGACACGACCTCGCCGACATGGGGGGCGGGAAGCGAGCTTACCGAATCCAATGTTACCAGTACCGGACTAACTCTGACATGGACCGCGGCAGAGGATGACGTGGCGGTTACAGGATACAAGATCTATAAGGGAACAGAAGAGATCGCTAATCTCGCAGGAAATGTCAACACGTATGAGGTCACCGGTTTAACGGCGGAAACGGAATATACGTTCAAGGTCGAAGCAGGCGACGCGGCAGGCAATTGGAGTACGGACGGACCTTCCAAGTCCGTTACAACGTCGACGCTGCCGGATACGGACGCACCGACGTGGGCGCAAGGAAGCACGCTTGCAGCAACAAATCTGGCGACGACCACGCTTACGCTGACCTGGTCTGCCGCGCAAGATAACAACGACGTTACAAGCTATAAGATCTACAAGGGTGCGGAGGAATTGGCAACCTTGCCGGGTTCGGTCACTTCCTACGAGGTTATCGGACTTGCGCCGGAAACGGAATATCTATTTAAGGTTGAAGCAGGTGACGAAGCGGGCAATTGGAGCGCGGACGGTCTAGCGGTAACGGTGACGACATTGCCGTCGGCCGATACGACGGCGCCGGCGTGGCCGGCGGGAAATCAACTAGCGGGATCCAATGTCGGAACGACGGGGCTTACGCTGACATGGACGGCAGCCGAGGACGAGACCGCGGTCACCGCGTACAAAATCTTTAAAGACGCAGAGGAGATTGCGACAGTAGCTGGCACGGCATTGACTTACGAGGTGGCTGGCTTAACGCCGAATAGCGAGTATGTGTTTAAGGTCGAAGCCGGAGACGGCGGAGGCAACTGGAGCACGAACGGTCCATCGGTTACTGTAACGACGTTGGCGGTTGTAGACGCCGAAGCTCCGACTTGGGCGCAAGGAAGCGCGCTGACGGCATCCTCCGTCTCGACGGGCAGCCTTACCTTGACTTGGCCGGCAGCCGCGGACAACACGGGAGTCACGGGATATACGATCTATAATGGCGCAGCGGAGGTAGCGGAGGTAGCGGGAGATGTGCGATCCAGGCAAGTGACGGGTCTTGCGCCCAATACGACGTATACTTTCTCCGTGCAAGCCAGAGACGCTGCAGGCAACCTGAGCAGCGATGGTCCGACGGTCCGCGTGACGACGCAAGCCGTGTCGACGCCTCCGCCATCGACGCCGACGCCAACGCCAAGTCCAACGCCAAGTCCAACGCCAACACCGGTGCCAACAACAACGCCAAGTCCGACGCCAAGTCCGACACCGACGCCGAGCCCTGAGTCGACGCCGAAGCCGACGCTTCCGCCTCATAGCTTTAAGGATGTAGGCAACGGCAAGTACGACTGGGCATCCGAAGCCATCGATACCTTATATGGCAACGGCGTCATTAAAGGCACGTCCGAAACGAGCTTTAGTCCCGATCAAAATATTACGAGAGCGGACTTTGTCGTCCTGCTGGTTAGAGCGCTGGGATTGCAAGCTGAAGTAGACGCCAATGAAAGCTTCAAGGATATTAGCGAGGACGATTATTATTATGAGTCGCTTCTGATTGCGAAGCAGCTAGGCATCGTAACGGGCGTGGACGGCAGCAACTTTCATCCAAACGGAGAAATTTCGAGGCAGGATATGATGGTCATTGTCGCAAGAGCGCTCAAGCTCGCCGGCAAGCTGTCATCGGAAGGAAGCATGGATGATTTGAACGGCTTCCTGGACGCTTCAAGCGTCGCGGGTTATGCGCAAGAAAGCGTAGCGGCTTTGATTGACGCAGGCATCATTAAAGGTGACGGTTCTTCCATTCATCCAAGAGGCTTTACTACGCGCGCGCAAGCGGCAGTCGTCATCTTCCGGATTTACAAAAGCCTGTGAGTTCGATAGAAGGCTTTGACTTTTATTAGAAAAAATTTGGGCAGCCTCTAGAACGAGGTTTTAGAGGTTGCCTTAAGAAAAGGAGCAAAATTAAGATGATAGGTGATAAACTCTTCATCCATGTCTCCCGCATCCTCGTCGTCATCATGCTGCTTACCTCATTCGCATTGAATCCAGGCCCGGCCGCCGCGTCCGAAGGCGGACCGACGCTTGAACTGAACGACCTCATTGCGCAAGCCGAAGCTTTAAAGGCCGGCAACGAGGAATTCCCGCTCCAGATTAGCCGCACCGACGACGGATCCGATGTGAACCAAGCTTTACCGTGGGTGTACGCCGACGAACTCGAAGACCTGGATAAAGCGCTTGAGTTCGCGCGCAATCCGCAAACTCCCTCCGGCGAAGCCATTGCCAGCCTCGAAGACGCCATAACAATTTTCTCTGGACAGATCAAAGCGGACGGTTCGGATCCCTATTTCCGTCTTGATCCGGGACCTGGTAAAGTACCTGTACAAGTTACGGCGCCTACCAATGTCTGGACAACAAGAACGCCGCTTGACAACCGTGTCCCCGCCGACTTTGCCGGCGGCACGCACCAAGTGATCCCGTATCCTTTTGCAGATTCCCAAGGCAAATCAGACGTGCTCCAGATCAATTATGCCCACAACGGAAAAACCACGTTCGGCGGAATCACGCTTGCAGCTCCGTTGTCCCCAGCCGTAAATGTGAAGGAAGGCTCCACGATTGAGTTTGATGTGTACTACCCGAAGAGCGCGCAAGGCAAATTCATGAGGTGGAGAATCAGAACGAACAACGCTGACCTCGATTCCTACCTCAGGGGTTACGATTACAACAACCTTAACCCCGACTGGGTTGGTAGCTACAACGGTGAAACTTGGCTAAAGGCTCACCACAGCATTAACGCCTCAACAGGCCTTTCATCGAACTTCATTCTCGAGCTCCATGGCGAGAACGGCCGTCCGGCCGAAACCGGCATGCTGCTTGTGGCGAATATCAAAATATTCGAGCCCGATCCGAGCGGCATTGCGCTTCCCGACGTAGTTAATAAGGAGCACCAGAGTGCCGTAGCGCCTCTCAAGAGTGTTTACAACAGGGAAAATGGTCATTTCATGGTCGGCTCGATCGGAACAGGACCCGTAACCGGAACCAGAGCCCGGCATTATGAAATTTTTGTCGACGGCAACAACCTCAAGGCCGATTCCACGCATCCCCGCGGCCCGAGCTGGCTGAGAAGCGTGACTGGCGAGCCGCTGAACGGTGCAACCACCGCTCCCGGCTTAGCCGAATACAATTTCCCGACCGGCTCTTATCAAGCGATCAGGGATTCCGGAACACCAGGAGAGTATAAGTCTCACGCTCATGTTCTGGCATGGTACAACCAGGCTCCTGCTTGGATGAGACAGATTATTCCCGCGAATCTTCCCTCCGGTTATCAAGGCACAGCCAGATTCTACGGATTGGGCAACGGAGTTACAACCACGGTTAAGGTAGACAAAGAAAGCGCCAGAAGAGTGCAGTTTAACCACACCATGACGGTGATGCGGCACTTCCTGACCACAGACGCGAAGTATGGCTCAAGCGAAGCCCGCGGAGTCATTCCCTTCAATTCATGGGATGTACTGAACGAAGAGGTTCACGAAAGCCGCCACAGCGAAACCATACCGACGGATCCGAACAGCTGGAGAGCGAGCCTCAAGCACACCAACTGGCTTGTCGCGATGTCAGATGATCTCATTGATGGCGACATCAGAGAGCATTACATTTACCTGCTGTTCAAATACGCGCACATCGCGGCTCCGAACGCCAAGATGGCGGCGGCGTACAAAGCCAACTATGCGGACCTCCCCGAGTACATGAAGCTCGACGGGCACGACAATGACGGAAGCATCGACGCTTATATCGTCGAGACTCCGCCGAAGCTGACCTACAACGATTACGACATTTCCAGCCGGACAAAGGCGAGGACGGCCTACAACATGATTCGCGAGCTGAACACCGCATGGCTCTCCGATCCGCTGTATGACGGAAGACCCCTTATTGAAGACATGGGTATCCAAGGACACGATGCGGTCAAAGAAACCCTTGCAAGCGATAACCAATATGCTATGGCCCTCTATGCCTCTCTGGTTGACCAAGGGCTGCTATCCGGTATTGCTTTCTCTGAATTCGACCTTAAGCTGCCGACCGGCGCCCCAGGCGGCGGCGCAACCGCTCCCGGAGTGCTCAATGTCAAACAGTCCGACGCCCTTGGCTATCAGTACGCGCTGATGTATAAACTGTTCGGCAAGTTCGCCCCGTACATCGATCACATCATCAGCTGGGGCGTAGCTGGATCAGGATGGCAGGGAAGCTATGTGCTGTTCGATAGTCAGAGCAATGCTAACGCCGGCTACTACGGCGCCGTGAATCCGGACCGATTCATTCTTGGGCATTCCTATCTAGATGATTTCTTTGAAGGGGAATACGAGAAGCTCCAGGACGACTATGCGATCGACCTCGGCGATCTTGGCATCTATTCGATCGGTGGACCGAAAGCACCTGTAAGGTTAACCGGCTCCGATCAGGTAACGGCCGGCAGCTCCTTCGACCTTGTCTACGGTTTGAGCCGCGTGCAGGGCAACGTGCTGGCTCAAGATGTGACGATCTCTTACGATGCCGATAAGCTGGAGCTGGCCGCACCGCCGGTCTCGACGGACGAAGCGAAATTCGCCGTCGTCGATTACAAGGCAGAACCTGCCGGAACACTGCGCATTCTTGGCGTTCATTTTGGCGCCGGCCAAACCAATCCGAATGCGGATCTGATGAAGTTGTCGTTCCGGGCGAAAGAACAGGCACCAGCCGGTCTGACCAACATTGAGGTCGCGCGATTGGTGACGGCGGATAGCGCTGGCACGGAAACGGTCCATTCCGGCACGGTACACAGCGTTCAAATCGACGTCATCGACAAGGCGGGGCTGAACGCGCTGATTGCCGAGGCGCAAAGCGCGCATGATCAAGCAGTGGAAGGCAAGCTGGTGGGACAATACCCTGTAGGCTCCAAAGCAACGCTGCAGTCTGCCATCGATGCAGCGGCGGCCGTAGCGAATAACCCGAAAGCCACACAGGCGCAGATCGATGCGGCTGCCACGCAGTTGAACGCTGCTTTACTAGCCTTCCAGTCTTCCGTGATCGTGAAGATTCCAACCGATCACAACGGCGACGGCAAGGTCAGCATTGGCGACCTGGCGATTCTGGCTAAGGCATATGGCGCCACTTCAACAGATGCAGGATGGGAGCAAGTGAAAGGCTTCGACTTGAACGGCGACAACCGGATCGATATTCTCGATTTGGCTATGATGGCCCGCATGATCTTTGAATGGTAATGGCCTAGCGAGTTCCCCGTGAACAGCTTTACGACAAAGGAGAGAGGCAGCTAGCTGCCTCTCTCCTTTGTCTAATTACGACGAGCATGGGCGTTATCTCTGGAAGCGAAGAAAATTATTTTAGTTTGTGATAATAATCACATCCCTAACATTGAAGCAAGGCTACAATAGTCTTAGAAAGAAATTCGCGAAGGAGTGGGATTAATGGAAGTTATGTTCATCATTATGGGATTCAGCGCAGCCATTCTCATTGTACTAGGCATTCTTGTAAAGGAAGCATTGGACATGGAACCGATCGATAAGGCATTTCCGACCGGTCAAACTTTGAATGGAGGCGCGAAATAATGGATGCTATGGCCATATATGTTTTCTTCTTCGGTATGCTCGGGCTGCTGGGTGTCGGATTGTTAGTACCTGCTCATTATATAACCATTCCAAAAGACGATGAAGCGCAGGCGAAATAATTCGAGACTGAAATGATAACCAAACGGCCGCGGTAGTATCCCGCGGCCGGTCTTTAGATTTCCGAGAACTTAGCGATTCTTCAGTGATCGTCATATACGATATTCACGTAGACGACAACCTTCTTATCCGGACTGTAATCCATGTCCGTATGCCCCTTAACCCTCCACTTAACCGTGTAGCCTTCGGGTACCTCGGCTGTACTGTACTCGGTACCATCCGGGAGTTTCGTCGTATTTTCCGGCAATCGGTTACCCCCGCCGTCCAAGATCTCCAGACTAAGGTCATAATCTTCCCCTTCCGGCGAAACCATGGATACCTTGACGACGCCATGGAACCCTTCAGGGGGGCTCCAAGAACCGCTCAGCTCCTGTCCAGGAGACGAAATGTACCCGTGATACAACGAATACTCATAATAGGAATCGTCGGCTTGATAAGAGACGGAGTCGGCAAGCTGGAGCTGATTCAGATCAATCTGATACAGCGAACCGCCGTCCACACGGTACCATACGCCATCTCGGTAGTGCAGCTCGCCTGGACCGCTGAAAGAATGCAGCAGTTTGCCATCCTGGGCGGAATAGAGGTAGGTCGTATCTTGAAACGTGTACGCGACCGTGCCGTCCGGTCCCAACTGCTTGAGGGAGAGAGGAACGCCAGTCAACTGCCACCATTTGGGGGCCGTATACACTTGTTTCTTCTCGCCTTCCGGCGACCGGACGTTCAAGGTCCAACGCTCGATTTCCTTCTTGTATTCCTTGTAGGCAATCCATCCATTATGAATCTGGTACGAAGTTCTCGGGTCGGTCGAATAATGATCCCCATTCTCGATAGGGTTCAAGGCGATCTCGGTAACCTGGCCATCGGCGCCGCGAACTTGGAGCGACCACTTCGCGTAAACACCTTGCTCCGTGTATGCATTGTAGAGTATGTTTGTTCCGTCCGTCAAAGGCCCGTTGTATACATAGGGATACCCGGCCGGAGAAGGATTAAACGTCGTGAACGTATCGTCGGCGAGGTGGCGGCGAATGCCATTATTGTACTCGTAAACGAGCGTTCCGTCAGCCGACAGATCGAACGAGTTCCTCGTGCTAAAAAACGCATTCGGCAAGTAACGGGACTCCTTCGTCTTCACATTCACAACGTTGCTGCGGGATACCGCGAAATTCCCTTTTACTTCGTACGGGCTCTCACCGGCCCAGCTATGGCGAACCGTCCCGCCCTCCCAATAATGAGTCCCGGCGCCGGATGAATACACAACGCCGTCAGCGGATAGCTTAGCCGTACGAATGGTGTGCTTGGAACCGTTGGCGTCGTATACCTTTTCCGTGCTTTTATCGACGCGGTTGTACAGCCAAAGCGATTCATCGCCCGTCTCTTTCCACAAAATGCGGTTTTGGTCTAGGTCGAGAATGGTCCCGTTAATCCGGTAAAGCAGCGCTTCTCCTTTTGGTACGGGGTGATTTGCCGCAGTCGTGACGACCTCTTCTTTTTTCACGCTTTGGTTGCCTTCGGTATCGACGGCGACCAGTGAAAAGAGGTATGTCGAGTTTGACGACAACCCATTCGCTTCATAGGTGTTCACGTCCCCGTTCAAGGAAGCCAGCAGCGTGTTGTCTTGGTAGACTAAGTACTTGTCTATACCTGTCTCGTCTGCGGCGTGCTGCCAATTCAGCTGCACGCTGTTATTGGTCACATCGGTAATCGCCAGCACGTCGTACCCAGGCCACTCTGGCGCTATAGGAATCGCAACTCTTACGGGAGTAGAACGATTTATCGTAGTTCCGTCACCGAGCTGGCCGGCATTATTAGCCCCCCACGCCCAAATGGTCCCGTCGCTTTTCACCGCCACACTATGCGAACCATCATTCGTCCCGATGGAGGACACCGAATCGAGCCCGGATACTTGAACGGGGGAAGAACGATTAGTTGTGCTTCCATCGCCCAGTTGCCCGGAAGCGTTATGGCCCCACGTCCAGACGGTTCCATCGCTTTTGAGCGCCAAAGAATGCGAAGAGCCCGCGGCGATGGCCGTCACCGAACCGAGATTGGTTACCTGAACGGGGGTAAAACGGTTTGTTGTGCTCGCATCGCCCAATTGCCCGGAACTATTATGCCCCCACGCCCAGACGGTTCCGTCGCTTTTGAGTGCCAAACTATGCGAATAACCTGCCGCGATGGCTACCACCGAATCGAGACCCTGGACTTGAACGGGAGTATGACGGTAAGTGGTTGTGTAGGGCCCGTCGTTGAAGGTCAAGCCGCCAGGCACACCATGTTGGCCGGAGTCGTTGTTCCCCCACGCCCAGACGGTTCCGTCGCTTCTAAGCGCCAAGCTATGGAGATGGCCCGCGGCAATGTCGACTACCGAATCGAGGCCCTGTACTTGAATAGGGGTATGAACCTCTGTGCTTTCATCGCCCATAGTCCACTCTCCGTCGCCAAGTACACCATGGATACTCCACCCCCACGCCCATACCGTCCCATCGTTTTTTACCGCCAAATTATGCTGATGCCCTGAAGCAATGGCGACCACGGCGCTAAGATTCGTTAAATGAACGGGAGAAGAACCGGTTGCTCCGTCCCATGACCAGACGGAACCGTCGCCTATGAGTGCCAAACTATACGAAGAACCCGCCGTGATGTCTGCCGCAAAATCGAGAAACTCCATTTGAACCGGCGTATAATGAGGGTCTGTCGTGCTTCCATCGGTGCTATAGTTGCTTCCCCACGCCCAAACCGTTCCGCCCTTTTTGATAGCAAGAGTATGATCCGTTCCTCCTGAAACCATCCTTGCTCCCGAATCCCAACTCTCTACTGCCAACTCGGAACCGGCCTCAGCGGCTGCTGCCTGATAAGGTACAAGCAACGTCGGCAAAAGAAAGGCGCAAACGAAAAGCATAAACCGTCGTTTCATCCAGCTTCACTCCCATCTCTAATCTACCTTAAATCTACCATATTACGGAAATCTGTTAATCTGCTAGTTGCACTATAGAAATATGGTACATTTGTCATAAGATGGGGTTATGAGCATTCAAACAAAACTTCTCGTTTTCTAGCATTCGGCCCCTGTCGGCTCATTGGTGAACATGCGTTTGTACTCTTTAGGTCCCAACATCTCGGCTGAAACGGGAGCGATTGGATCACCCCAATTATTAACCGTGCCGCTTGCGGAATTGAAGCGGGGTCGTACCGGTGATCTTCTTGAACGTTTTATTAAAGTGGGCAATATGCTCGAAGCCGGCTTGCTCCGAGATGAGTTGTACGGATTCCCGGCCGTTCACAAGCATCTTCTGGGCTTCCCGAATCCGCACAACCTGCAGATATTCGCGGAAGTGGAAGCCCGTCAGCTTGGAGAATAGCCGGCTGAGGTAGGAAGGACTTATAAAAAAATGTTTGGCTACTTGCTCCAGCGTGAGCTTCTCGTAATAGTTCGCTTTGATATATTGGGCGATTTCCGAAATTTTCTGGTGCATCGGATGCTCATTCTCGAGCGACGCTTGGTGATGCAGCGCGATTTCGATTCGGTGAAGGCGAATGAGCAATTCGTTCATCATGGAACGAATGAGCGAAGAGTAGTGCGGCTGCTCCGCCTCGCATTCTTTAAGCATCGAGCGCAGCAAGCGTTCGATCTCCGGCTGGTCCTTGAGCGGAATCCGCATCAGTCTGGATGCTCCTCCGTCTAACAGCCGTGCTACTTCGGCATCCCCCTGTTCGATGAAGCTTCTGGAGAAGCCGATCAGAACCCGTTCGAAATTCGGCTTATCCGTGCTTGCGGTCGAATGCAGATCATGCGGGCGGACGATCATCATATCGCCTTTCCTGACGGTGAACACTTTATCGTCCATGAAGTAGACTCTCTCTCCGTCCAGCAAGTAATACAGCTCGAAAAAAGGATGCTCGTGAGGACGGGGCATGCTGCTCGAGCCGTTCCGCGACATGTATTGAATCGTAAAGTCCTGCTCTCCGACTTGGTATTTGGGATGCTGCCGCTCCTTCAACTTCATCACCTTCCTCTACACGTTAGTTTAATTGTTTACACCTATAGCACACAACAAAAAAAGCAAAGTTTATTTCAAAACTTGCATCTTGAAGTAAGGAATTAAGTGCTGGCATTCTTAGAAGTGAAATAAGCTCTGCCTAATCCTCGGACTGGCAAGGTCACATATGCTTTCGAACAACATCGTCGAAGCCTATGAGTTAGGGATGACATTGCTGGCCGGCTCTATCTCTCCGTCCTAACAAAAACGTAAAATTTGTTATCTAAGTTTAAAAACAAATTCATAACAAAATTATTTTTTCTTATTGTGTTTGAAAGCGGTTTATATTAAGATGGCTTTGAGCAATGAGTCGAAAATCCAAGGAGGGATAGGGGTGTTTGTAAAGGATAAGCGTCTTTTTTCTGCATTCATGTGTATGGTATTATTATTCAGTCTGTTAGGTTCGTTAGGTAATCGCGATGTCGTTCGTGCGTCGGAAACCAAAACCGATCTGGTGATCGATTTTGAAGACGGAACTGCCGGAGGCTGGCAGAGAGGCTGGGGAGAAGGCTTCGACGGAGACAAGGAGCCTGCGGTCAGCGATGACTTGGCGGAAGCTGGCAATACGTATTCCCTACGGGTCGATACGGCTTTTAGCGGTGCCGGCTGGGAAGAGGCGGCTATCCGGATGTATTCGGCTGAAGCGCTGGGAAGCTACGAGAACTTATCCTTTGACGTCTATGTTCCCTCGTCCTTCGGAGGCGCGTTCGTTCTGGCTGCCGCGATGAATGGGGAGTGGAGGGATCTCGGAATGAGTAACCATGACATAACGACAGCCCCGAAAACGACCATTAACGGTCAGGCCTATGCAGTCATCTCCGAAACCGTGGCGATACCGGCGGAATCGACCCAGAAGGAGCTCGTGATCAAGCTCGCCAAAAATTCTCTTGTGGACTACGAAGGCCCCATCTATGTGGACAATGTCCGCCTACAGGCAAGAACGTCGGTAGAGACGCCGCCTGGCGATACGGCGGACAGTGTGAAGGTCGGCTATGCGGACGCTGTTCTGGAGGGATACGGAATCGAGAAGAGAGAAGGTCCCGTCAAGGAGAACGAAGATGCGCTTTATGACGGCGACGGCTACATCTCCTACTTCTTCGCCGAAGATGCGGGCGCTGCCGAGCCGGTCGGCAACGCTACGTTCACGGTGGACGCCGAAGAGGCGGGGTTGTATAAGCTCAGCGTCGGCTACTACATTCCGGAAGGCTATGGCGGCAAAGCAACCGGAATCCAGGTCAATGGCACGGGAACGGGAGAGTTGATGCTGGACGCTCCGCCTGCCGGGACGGTGCGCGCGGAGAAGATGGTCAGCAAGGTGATGCTGAACGCCGGCAGTAATACGGTCAAAATTACGCGAGGCTGGGGCTACTATGGCATCGAGTATATCAAGGTCGAACCGGCCGCGGCGAATGCCGCTGGCGACAAGCTGGAGGCGGAGGACGGCATGATGACGGGAGGCGTATCGATCGGGGGCGCCGGGACGGGCTATTCCGGCGAGGGATATGCAGCCTTCCAGCAGACGGGCTCCCTTGTTCTAACATACAATGCTCCTTCGGCCGGCATGTACGACATCGTCGTCGGTTACAGCTCGCCGAACGGAGAGAAGAAGACGAGCATGGTCGTTAACGGACAAACGACGGAGATTACGTTCTCCGAAACCGCGAATTTCATTGAGGTTTCCGCCGGCAAAGCCCTGATGGGCGAAGGGGAGAACACGATCGAGTTTTTGCCGAATTGGGGCTGGTACAATATCGACTATGTTAAGCTGACTGCCGCGTCCCAGGAGGTTGGCCATGACGTAACAGGCATCTTGACGAATCCGAATGCGACGGCGGGGGCTAAGGCTCTGATGTCCTACCTGGCAAGCCAATACGGCCATAAGATTATTGCGGGGCAGCAAACGATCGAGGATGTCGAATGGATTAAGCAGCAGACAGGCAAATACCCGGCTTTATTTTCTACCGACCTAATGGATTATTCCCCTTCGCGAGTCGAGAACGGCGCGACGTCGAACGAGGTGGAGAAGATGATCGACTGGTACAATCGGGGCGGTATCGTGGCGCTTTGCTGGCATTGGAACGCGCCGAAGGGAATCGGCGGCGACGAGCCCGGCAATGAATGGTGGAGAGGCTTCTATACGGAGCACACCACCTTCGATGTAGAATACGCGCTTCAAAATCAGGACTCGGAGGATTACCGGCTTCTCATTCGGGACATCGACGCGATAGCCGTGCAGCTGAAACGACTGCAGAATGCAGGCGTACCCGTGCTTTGGCGTCCGCTGCACGAGGCGGAGGGCGGCTGGTTCTGGTGGGGCGCGAAGGGGCCGGAGGCAACGAAGCAGCTGTGGAATCTGATGTATGACCGGCTAACCAACCATCACGGCCTGAACAATCTCATATGGGTATGGAATTCCGAGAAGCCGGAGTGGTATCCGGGCGACGAGGTCGTCGATATCGCGAGCGTCGATATTTACAATCCGGCCGGCGATTATAACCCGAGCATCGCGAGGTACGAAGGTCTGGTCTCCTTGGTGGACGATAAGAAGGTCGTAGGGCTGGCGGAGAACGGTCCGATTCCGGATCCGGATCTGCTGCAGGCGTACGGCGCCGACTGGAGCTTCTTCAGCACCTGGGCCGGGAGCTTCATCAATGACGGCAACACGAATACAGTAGAGCATTTGAACAAGGTTTATCATCACGATTATGTCGTGACGCTCGACGAGCTTCCGTCGGATTTGTATGGATCCGCACCTCCAGGGGGAAGCGTGATTCACGGCGGCAACCAGGCCCAAGCAGGCGTTAAGGGACGAATCGAGTTGGATGGCTCGAGGCTTGCGGAGGAGCTAGGCAAGCTGAGCGGCCTGCCTGCCGAAGAGCAGCAATACGTCATTGAGGTCCGCGATACCGATACGGCGGAAGTGATCCTTCCGGCGTCGGCGCTTTCGTCTGCAGCGGATATAATGCCGAATATAACCATCGTCATTCAGGCGGATACGGCCTCGTACCGGCTTCCGATTCATCTGATCGATGTCGACGCCATTGCGAAACGGATGGGAGTGGAAGCCTCGGAGGTTCGCATTGCGGTCAAAATCGAAAAAATAGGGGAGCGGGAAGCGGAGGCCATTCAAACCCGGATCAAGATTTCCGGCGTTTCATTCATCGGCGACATGATCGAGTTCAGCCTAACGGCCGAATCGGATGAGGCGTCCATTGCAATAAACGATTTCGGCAGCACCTATGTCTCCCGTACGATCGAGCTTCCTCAAACGACAAGCAACAAGCTGACGGCGGTCGTGCTTGAGCCGGCGACAGGCGGTATGAGCTTCGTGCCCGCGTTATTCGAGGAAGCCGGCGGGAAAACCATCGTTACGATCAAACGGAACGGGAACAGCATGTATACCGTTGTTGGGCTCGATAAATCGTTTGCCGATCTAGAGGGCCACCCGGCGAAGGAGATCATCGAATTCATGGCAAGCAAGCTTGTCGTACAAGGAATAGACGACGAACGTTTTGCGCCGGACCGCTCGATTACGCGTGCCGAGCTTGCGGCGCTAGTCGCTAGAGCGCTTGGTCTGACGCCCAAGCCTGAATCGGCCAAATTCCCCGACGTGGCGAGCGAGCATTGGTACGCTGGAGCAGTCGGAGCCGCGCGTGAAGCGGGGATTCTGCTGGGGTACGGAGACGGCACATTCAAACCGGACGCTCCCGTCACGCGGGAACAGATGGCGTTTATTCTCGCTAGGGCCGCCGCATTCGCGGGCGAAGAGTCGATACCAACGGCAAACCAAGCATGGGCAGCCGGACTAATGCAGGGAATAATGGCAAACCGAATTTCTCCGGTAAAAACGGTAAATCGGGCCGAGGCGGTTGATCTGATGAAGCGGCTGCTCGTGCATGTAGGCTTTGTTAATGCCTAAATCTTCATACACAACAAAAGGGAGAGCAGAAAAAATGGCCATTTACGTGAATAAAGAGCAACAGATGTTTCATATGCAAGCAGGCGATACCAGTTATGTGATTCAAATCATAGACGGATACCCCGTACACGCATATTGGGGGCGACGGCTTCGGGCGGACGGAAATCTAGAGGGACTTGCGCCGTTTACCGACAAAGCCTTCCTCGATACGACGCCTCAAGAATTTCCGCAATACGGGTCCGGCGATTTCCGATCGCCTGCCTACCAGGTGCAGCTCGAGGACGGAAGCCGGATCACGGAGCTTCGTTATAAGGGGTATGAGATCATGGCCGGAAAGCCGGCTCTCGAGGGTCTGCCCTCCGTGTATACGGAGTCGGACGACGAGGCGGATACGCTGGAGCTGGAGCTGGAGGATTCTTATACGGGCCTATCGGTGCGGTTGCGATACACGATATTCGCGGGCGGAGCGATCACGCGATCGGCACGGTTCGCGAACAACGGCAGCGGTTCGCTGAAGCTGCTGCGCGCGCTTAGCGCAAGCGTCGACCTGTTCGGCAAAAGCGACTATGAGCTGCTTTACCTGGCCGGCCATTGGACCCGGGAGGCGCATATCCAGCGCAGGCCGCTTGGACCCGGAGGAACGAGCCTCGGCAGCCGCCGCGGGATGAGCAGCCACCAGCATAATCCGTTCGCCGCGGTTATCAGTCCCGGAACGGACGAGGAGCATGGCGAAGTGTACGCCATGAATCTGGTGTACAGCGGCAACTTTCATGCCGAGGCGGAGGTCGACGCGTTCGGAATCGTCCGGCTGGCGGTAGGCGTGAATCCCTTCGATTTCGCGTGGATGCTGGAGCCGGGAGAGTCGTTCCAGACGCCGGAGGCCGTGCTGGTCTATTCGGCCGAAGGTCTTGGAGGGATGTCGCGAGCCTATCACCGCCTCTATCGGGAGCGTCTCTGCCGCGGAGCGCACCGGGACCGGGAGCGTCCGATACTCGTCAATAATTGGGAAGCGACGTATTTCAGCTTTACGGCGGAGAAAATCGAGAAGATCGCCGAGGCGGGAGCCGAATTGGGGATCGAGCTTTTCGTGCTGGATGACGGCTGGTTCGGCAAGCGCGACAGCGACAACAGCTCGCTCGGCGACTGGTTCGAGGACCGGCGCAAGCTGCCGGACGGACTTCGGGATTTGGCGGAACGGATTAACCGGCGCGGCTTGAAGTTCGGATTGTGGTTCGAGCCGGAGATGATCTCGCCGGACAGCGAGCTGTACCGCGCTCATCCCGACTGGTGCCTGCATGTCGCGGGCCGTCGACGGACGGAAGCGCGCTGGCAGCTGGTGCTCGACCTATCCCGGCAGGAGGTGCGGGATTATTTGTACGAGTCCCTTGCCCGAATTTTCGCGGACGTTCCAATCGCGTACGTGAAGTGGGACATGAACCGAGGACTGACGGAGATAGGATCCGCGGCCGCCCCGGCGGAGCGTCAGCAGGAGATCGCGCACCGGTACGTGCTGGGGCTATACGAGCTGCTGGAGAGGTTAACCTCGGCATTTCCCGAGATTCTGTTCGAGAGCTGCGCGAGCGGCGGCGGGCGATTCGACCCTGGCATGCTTTATTACATGCCGCAGACCTGGACCAGCGATAATACGGATGCCGTGGAGAGGCTGAAGATCCAGTACGGCACCAGCCTGATCTACCCGGTAAGCACAATTGGCGCTCATGTATCCGCTGTGCCGAATCATCAGGTCGGCAGGGAGACGCCGCTCAAAATGCGCGGAGAAGTGGCCATGTCCGGCAACTTCGGCTACGAACTCGACCTGACGAAATTCAGCGATGAGGAGAAAGCCGAGGTCAAGAAGCAGGTCGAGATGTACAAAGAGATTCGTTCCCTCGTGCAGAAAGGCGATCTATACCGGCTCCGCAGCCCGTTCGCGGGCAACGAGACGGCCTGGATGTTCGTGACGGAGGATCGTTCGGAAGCGTTAGTCTTCTTCTTCCGAGTCCTTGCCAAGCCGAATCCCGCGCCTGAGATACTCAGGCTCCAAGGGATCGACAAGTCGTTCGTTTATCGGATCGACGGACCGGACGGCATGATCGGAACGTTCGGCGGCGACCGCCTGCTTCATGCGGGCTTGACCGTTCCGCGCCTAGAGGGCGATTACGCCAGCACTTGGTTTAGGCTGACAGCAGTACGCTAGTAACAGGGGATCATTTCGGCAAATGGGGGATGCCTGCAAAGCCAATGCTTTGCAGGCATCCTCGTCTCGTTTTTAACCAAGGGGAGAGGAATAGCATGCATATGCCAAGCAAGGGACTTCCGAGTCGCATCCGCGACGCCTTCACAGCCTATATGAACAATGTCCGCACGAGAAAAAAACTGGTGTTTTCTTATCTATTGGTCGTTTTCCTTCCGGTTCTCGTCGTCGGAATCCTATTGACGAACACGCTGCGGGAGCAAGCCGTGAACCATGCGGTAGACCAGGCAGCCAACAATATGAACAAAATAAAACGGCAAATCGAAGAAACCTTGCAGATTCCTGAAGGCGTCTCGAACACGATTTTTTTCGACCGGGAGTTAATGGAAATCGTATCGCATGCCTATGAATCGGAATCCGAGGTGTTCCAGGCTTACCGCGGCTATGATTCATTTACTACCTATATGGAGCTGTACAAGGATATCGCGGATATCCGACTGTATGTCAATAACGAGACGCTGCTCGAGAATTGGTCGATCTTCCGCACCGACTCGGCAACGGAGGCCTCGGAGTGGTTTCGCAAAGGACTCGAGGGGCGCGGGAACATCGTATGGGAGCATGTTCCCAATCCGACCAAAGAACAGGAGGAGCATCTCAGTCTCGTGCGACAGGTGTTCAAGCTCGACATGGACTATATCGGGATGCTCGTAATCAGCGTGAAACCAGGCTCCCTGTACGCGATCCTGGAGCAGGAGCCGTTCGAAACGCTGATCTATACGGACGGCGGCGAGGTCGTCGCGGCAAAAGACAGGACGTGGATCGGAAAGCCCATCCAGGATTATCTAGACTTAAAGGAAGAGCCGGCTAAGCTGCTGGTCGAGTCGATCGAATTCGAATCCAGCGTTGACCGTCTGCACATGGTTAGCATCGTTCCGGAAGAGACGATCTTGAAGGATGCAAGGAAGGTTAGCCTGATTGCGTATGCCATTGTCGCATCCAGCTTACTCGCTTCCTGCGCGCTTATTCTGATCTTCTCGTCGGCCATGAGCAAGAGGATAAGCGTTCTAAGTCAGGACATGCGGAAAGTGGCGCGGGGAGATCTCAAGCATTATTCGCTCATCCAGGGACAAGATGAGATCGGTCAGCTCTCCCGTCATTTCAATCATATGGTCGAGAATATAGACGATTTGATGAGTCAGGTCCGCAAGGCGGACGAATCCCGTCATGAGCTGGAGCTGAAGCAGCGAGAAATCCGGTTTAAAATGCTGGCGAATCAGGTAGATCCCCACTTCTTGTTTAACGCGCTAGAAACGGTGCGCATGAAGGCGCATTGCAACGGCGAGGCGGAGATTGCCGACATCGTGAAGTCTCTGGGCACGCTGCTGCGGAACAATCTGGAAGCGGGTCAAGGCGACGTGTCTTTCGAATCGGAGTTGGAGCTGACCCGAATGTATCTCGGAATTCAGCACTTCCGTTTCGGGGCAAAGCTCGCGTACCGTCTTCCGGATCCGGCGGAGGTCCAAGGCATCAAGGTGCTGCCGCTGCTTCTGCAGCCTATTGTCGAGAATGCAATCGTACACGGAATCGAACGGAAGCTTGGCCCGGGTCTCGTCGATGTCTGCATCGTCATGGAGCCGGAAAAAATGCTGGTTGCGGTGAAGGACGATGGCGTCGGCATCGAGGCGGGGAAACTTCGTGAGCTCGTCGCGTCGCTGGACGATCCGGAGGATGATTCCGGCAAGCGGATTGGTCTGAGGAACGTCCATCAGAGAATGAAGCTGCATTACGGTCCGGAATACGGGCTGCTAATTACGAGCAGGCCGGGACATGGCACAACGGTCATTCTGACATTTCCGAAGGGAGAGCACTCTCATGTATAAGTTAGTCCTTATTGACGATGAACCGATTATACGGGAAGGCTTGCGGACGATTGTCGATTGGGCAAGCTTCGATATCGAGCTTTGCGGCGAATGCGACAACGGCTTGGACGGGCTGGCCCTATGCCGCGACGAGAAGCCGGATATCGCGATCGTCGATCTGAAGATGCCGGGCATGGACGGAATCGAGCTGATCGAGGAAGCCCGCTTGCTCGGGATACAGACGGATTTTATCGTGCTGAGCGGATACTCCGATTTCACCTATGCGCAGAAGGCGACCGAATTCGGCGTTCGAAGCTACTTAGTGAAGCCGATCGAGCCTTCGCAGCTCGTAGCGAAGTTAAAAACGCTTCGCGCCGAATGGGAGGAGAGAGACAGGCGCCGATCGCAGTGGCAAGCCGCGGTACCGCTGCGCGTTGAACGCATGCTGCAGCAGCTTTGCGAGGTGGAAACGGCGGCATGGCAGGCGGCGGAGGCGGACTTGGCCCCGTTCATGACACCGGATGGACGACCATGGCCGCGGTACCGCGTATTTCTGCTTGGCGAAGAGCGGGAGGAGTCTCCGCTATCCGCGTGGAGGGAAGTGCAGGAAGCCATTGAAAGTCGGCTTCTTCCCCTTGGACCGTGCGTCACCGGTTTTGTAAAGCCCTGCCTCGTGGTTCTAACGGATAACACAGACGTTAGCGGGCTGGTCGATCGCCTGGCGGATGAAGAGCTGGAGCTGCCCCTCATGGATATCGTAGTCGCCGAAGGAGAGCCCGCGTCGAAGCTATCCGAGATTCACCTTGCGTACCAGTCGGCTTTTCGACTGATGAAGGATAAATTTCTTCACGGCAGATCGGGGTGCGCGATTGTGCCGCTGACCCGTTGGAACGAGGCGGCCGTAACCGATGTCCCCATCGAAAGCTATGCCGCTATGGCCGCGGAGCAAATAGCGGCCGGCGATAACGCGGCAATCGGACGATTGATCGGCAGGCTGGAGGAGGCGACGATTCAATCGAAATGGCAGGAAGCGCGAATCAAGGCCGCATATGCCGCGTTCTACGTGGAGACTGTCGGACGGCTGGCCGCGATCGACGAGAACGTACGGAATGACGCGCTCCCTCTCCATCGGTTTGTGGAGGAGCTGAAAATATGCTGCACGCTCCGGGAGGCTTGCGGCTATGCGGAGCAAGAGCTGCTTCGGCTAATGGAGAGCTGGGGAAGAGGGCGGAAGCACGATACGTTCGCTCAGCTGCTCGACTATGTTAATGACCATTACGGAGCGGGTTTAACCTTGGAAAGCTTAGCGCGCGCCTTTCATTACAACAGCTCTTACCTTGGCAAGCTATTCAAAGCCCAGACGGGGAGAACGTTCAACGCGTATGTGGATGAACTTCGAATGAAACAGGCTAAACGGATGCTGGCGCAAGGGGCCAAGGTGTATGAGGTGGCGAAGGCCGTAGGCTATGCGAACGTAGACTACTTTCACGCGAAGTTCAAACGTCTGGAGGGCGAATCGCCGTCCGCATTCCGTGACAGATGGGGAGGGAACACTCGACCATGACGAATGTCTAATTTTTATATGAAGGACCTCCGGATCGCCTCGTATTGAAAACGCTGCAATTTCTTTATAGTTAGAAATGTAGCGTTTACATCAACAAAGGAGCGTTTAACCGGATGAAAATCGAAAGTTCACCAAAACCGCTCGCGCCAAACCTCCGATCCAAGCGATCGCTTTGGAGAATGGCAATCGAGCAGCGATATCTGTTTTTGATGTCGCTTCCATTTGTCGTGCTGGTGTTTGTGTTCAACTATTTGCCCCTCTGGGGCTGGACGATGGCGTTCCAAAACTTTAAGCCAGGACTCTCTTTCGCGGAGCAGGATTGGGTTGGCTTCAAAAATTTCATCGCGATATTCCAGGAACCGCAATTTTACCTCGTGCTTCGGAATACGCTGGCGATGAGCTTTATGGCATTGATTGCCGGTTATACCGTGCCCGTCCTGTTCGCCATTCTGCTCAACGAGATCAGGGTTGCCTTCTTCAAACGGTCGATCCAGACCATCTCGTATCTTCCGCACTTCGTATCATGGGTCGTAGCGGCCGGCATTATTACGAAGATGCTCTCCGTGGACGGGATCGTGAATGAGCTGTTGATGTGGCTCAACATCACGGACAAGCCGATCCAGTTCATGGCCAAGGGCGAATGGTTCTGGACGATCGTCACGCTCTCTGACCTATGGAAGGAGATGGGCTGGAATTCGATCATCTTCCTGGCCGCCATCGCAGGCATAGATCCGGAGCTGTACGAAGCCGCGACGGTTGACGGAGCCGGCCGGTTCCGGCGCATTTGGCATATTACGCTGCCGGGCATCCGATCGACGATGATGGTTATGCTGATCCTCTCCATCGGATGGCTGACAAGCATTGGCTTCGAGAAGCAATATTTGCTGGGGAACAGCCTAGTACTCGACTACTCCGAAGTGCTCGATCTCTACATTCTCAATTACGGTATCGGAATGGGACGCTTCTCGTTCGGTACGGCGCTTGGCATCGTCAACTCGATGGTCGCGATTACGCTGCTGCTCTTATCCAACTGGATCTTCAAGCGCATCACCAAAGAAAGCGTTATTTAGAAGGAGGCTGCTATGATGAACTATCGCACGACACCGGGGAGCCTGGCCTTCAACGTTTTCCTGTACGGATCCATGTTGTTGATCGGCATCGTCACGATCTATCCCTTCCTGAACCTGCTGGCCATTTCCCTCAACGATTCTCTTGATACGGTTAGGGGCGGAATCTACGTATGGCCGCGGATGTTCACTTGGAACAATTACGAGCAGATCTTCATGTATAACGATCTGCTGACCGCGTTCAGAAACTCGGTGCTTCGCACCGTGCTGGGTACGGTTCTCGGCATCCTCAGCGGCTCCATGCTGGCTTACGTGCTTAGCCGCAAAGATTTTATCGCGCGCAAGCCGATTTCCTTGTTCTTTGTCCTGACGCTTTATTTCTCCGGCGGACTAATTCCCGCTTACATGCTGATGCGTGACTTGGGCTTGATTAACAGCTTCTGGGTTTACATTCTGCCGGGCATCGTGAACGCATGGAACGTATTCGTGATCCGTTCTTACGTGGACGGGCTCCCTATCAGCCTGCAGGAATCGGCGAAGCTTGACGGGGCCAGCGATCTTACGATTTACTTCCGAATTATTCTGCCGCTTTGCAAGCCGGTGCTTGCGACCATCGGGTTGTTCGTCGCCGTGGGACAGTGGAATTCCTGGTTCGATACGTTCCTGTACAACAGCACGAACGAAGAGCTCACGACGCTGCAATACGAGCTGATGAAGATTCTGTCGGACACGCAGGCCGGCGACAGCTCGCAGGCCAGACTCGGCAGCTCCGAATTTGCCAATCAGGTTTCGCCGGAATCCATCCGGGCATCCATTACGATGGTAGCCACGCTGCCCATCCTGGTCGTTTATCCTTTCCTTCAACGGTATTTCGTCAAAGGATTAACGCTGGGCGCGGTGAAGAGCTGACTTTTGGTACTAACAGGGAACTGTTGCTACAATATAAAAAAACGGAGGGTTACAGCATGAAGAAGTTTGGAAATTGGTTGGCGCTTCCGCTGGCGGCATCGCTTGTCTTCCTATCTGCCTGCTCGGATGGGAACAATCAGAATGCCACAGAAGGCAGCAAGGCAAGCGAGGAAGGTGAAGCGTCAGACGCCTTATCGCCAATTACGATTACGATGTTCAGCTCTCAGCCGAACACCCAGTGGGAAGATATGGAGAGCCCCGTCGGTCAAAAAATCAAAGAGCTTACGGGCGTCACCCTGAAGCCCGACTTCCCGGTTGGCGATCCGATGCAGAAGTTGTCGCTAATGGCCGCAAGCGCCGAGTACCCGGACTTGATCTTCGCGAACAATAACGTGAACACGATCATCAATGCCGGCGGACTGATCGATCTGAGGCCTCTCATTGAGGAGCATGGACCGAACATCAAGAAGCTTTACGGGGATTACTTGAACCGTCTAAAATGGAGCAAGGATGATCCCGCCATCTATTTCCTTGGAACTTATGGCGTCAATGAAGTGCAGTGGGAGCCGCGCGACGGTTTCATGCTCCAGCATGAAGTCGTTAAGGAGCTGGGTTATCCGGAGCTGAAGACGGTGAAGGATTTCGAGAACGCGATCCGCGCTTACATGGAGAAGTATCCTACCATCGATGGCCAGCCTACGCTCGGTTTGTCCCTGCTTGCGGACGATTGGAGAATTGCTCAATCCGTGACCAACCCGGCCGTATTCGCCACTGGCGGATCGGATGACGGAGAATGGTACATCGATGACGAGTCCAAGGATCCGGTCATCCATTATACCCGCCCGGAAGAAAAGGAATATTTCCAGTGGCTGAACCATATGTTCAATTCCGGTTTGATCGATCCGGACAGCTTCGTGCAGAAGTACGATCAATATAAAGCAAAAATCGCGTCCGGACGCGTACTTGGCCTCATTGATTCCGAATGGCAGTTCCGCGAGCCCGAACAAGCGCTTCTGCAGGCAGGTAAGCCGGAACGGACGTATGGCATGTATCCGATCGTCTTGAACGAAACCTTCAAGAACCGCAACTTCCAAAGTCCGGGCTACTCCGGCGGTACGGGCGTCGGCATTTCGGTCAGCGCAGAGGATCCGGTTCGCATTATTAAATTCCTGGATTGGTTGTGCTCGGAAGAAGCCCAGATTCTGAATAACTGGGGAATCGAAGGGGAGCACTACACGATCGAAGACGGCAAACGCGTCATTTCGCCGGAAGAAATGCAGAAGCGTCTCACCGATCCTCAATACGGCAAGAAGACGGGCATCGGAACGTACCTGTATCCATTCCCTGAATATGGCGTGGGGGTTCAGGACTCGTCCGGTCAGACCTACAAGATCGACTCCAAGGAGCAGATTGTCGGGAAATATACGGATATCGAAAAAGAGGTTTTGAAAAATTACGGCGCAACCATGTGGATGGATCTTTACCCGAAGGTCGACGAGTTCCCGGTTAAGCCGTGGGGGGCTGCTTGGCAGATCAACATTCCGCAGGACTCGGACGGCGCGATCACGATGCAGAAGCTGAATGAAGTCGTTAGAAAGCGGATTCCGGAGATGATTATGGCCAAGCCGGATGCTTTCGACGGACTATGGGATTCGTTCCAAGCCGAGCTGACCGCTATCGGCGTCCCAGAGCTCGAAGAGCAGTTCCAGGGATTGCTGAACGAACGGATTGAAATGTTCAGCGAGTAGTCAACCGATATAACGAATGATGAAGAACTGCTCTGTTTGGGGCAGTTCTTTGTCTCGTTGTGTGGGCGAGGCTTCAATAACCTAACGTTATGTTGTAAAATAACATTTAATGCGGTTAGCATAACAAAGGGGTTCGGACAATGGCGATCAAAGGCAGAGTCACCGTACAAGAGATAGCCGATATGACAGGCGTGTCCAAATATGCGGTTTCGCGAGCATTATCCGGCAAATCCGGAGTCAGCGCGAAGACAAGGGAAATGATTCTCCGCGCAGCTGGGCAGCTGGGCTATTTCAAGGACGATGCGAAGCAATTCGCGGTCGATCCGGTCGACGACAATCAAAGGATTTATGGGACCATCGTCGTGCTGTTTCCTAACGTTCGTTTCCAAAACAATGAATCCGTGTATTGGGGACCGGTCTTTGACGGCATCAAAGCTCGACTGAACGAGAGAGGGGTGGATATTCTAACCCTAACCGAGCCCTCGAGAGACCATGTTTTCTCGCTGTTGAATCCGGATGCGATTCAAGGGATCATTACGGTAGGATCCATATCCACCGCGATTTTGCTCGAGATGCGGCGCTTGCATATTCCGGTCGTCATGGTCGATCATGAGGATCCGGCATATCGTTGCGATACCATCTTCTCCGATAACTTTTCATGCATGAGGGATCTCGTCGCCAAGCTGATCAGCAAAGGCTATAAGGATCTTCAGTTTCTTGGAGATATCAGCGACGCGCAAAGCTTTTTGGAGCGATATATCGCCTTTAAGACCGTGTTGGATCAAGCCGGCCTGCCGTATCAGCCCATCCCGGAGCTCATCGGGCCCGAGGCCAAGGACGTGCATCTTCTGATGGAGAATTTTCCGGAGCAGGCGTTGCCGGAGGTACTGGTTTGCGTGAACGATTCGCACGCTCAATTCGCAATCGAAGCGCTAGAGAAACGCGGGATTCGTATCCCGCAGAGCTGCGCGATAACGGGATTTGACAATACGTTCGTCCATCTCCCTCTTCTGGCCACCGTGAACGTGAATAAAGAGCTTCTAGGCATGCGGGCCGTGGACCAATTGCTATGGCGAATGGCGAATAGGGGGTCGGCGTACGAGAAAAAGCTCATATACGGCGATGTCATCCTGCGAGAGCAATTCGCGTACGAGAAACAAGAATAAAGCAAATAAAAGGAGATGACCACAGTAATGGCGCAATCGTTAAAAGCAAAGGTAGCAATCGTAACAGGCGCGGCAAGAGGAATTGGGAAAGCGACGGCAGTCGCATTGGCGAAAGAAGGCGTTAACGTCGGCTTGATTGCCAGGAATGAAGCGACTTTGAAGGAAGTGGCCGCCGAATTGGAGGGATTGAGCGTTAAAGCCGCTTATGCAACGGCGGATGTATCCTCCAAGGAGCAAGCGGAAGCAGCGGTTGAAGCTCTGAGAAGCGAGCTAGGCTCGGCTGACATTCTAATCAATAATGCCGGCATTGCGACATTCGGCACTTTATTGGAGATGGACCCTGAAGAGTGGAAACGGATCATCGATACGAATCTGCTGGGCACCTATTATGTCACGCGCGCGGTGCTGCCTCAATTGATCGAGAAGAATAGCGGAGACGTCATCAATATTTCTTCCACAAGCGGACTCGCCGGGGCGGCAACCTCCAGCGCTTATAGCGCATCGAAATTTGCGGTAATCGGTTTAACGGAATCGCTGGCGCAAGAGGTGCGCCGTAACAATATTCGCGTAACGGCCCTGAACCCTAGCACCGTAGCCACGGACCTGGCGCTTGATCTCAATCTTATTAAGGAGAACAACGACTCGAAGTTCATGCAGGCGGAAGACATCGCGGAAGTCATCGTCAATCAGCTGAAGCTGAATCCGCGCATCTATGTGAAAACGGCGAGCTTCATTGCGACGAATCCATACTGAGCGCATTTCGAACATGCCCCTCTCTTGGTCTATGACGAAGAGAGGGGTATTTTTTTGATTCGGATTGAAGTTCTTAAAAAACTGACTTTTTGTCTATAAAAACCTCGTTCTCATCGCCTTATTCCTATCCTACAATAAACGTATTTCAGAGTTGAAGAGGCTGGAGGGAATCAGGACATGCTGGATCTGTTTCATGTAAAGGAGTATGGGGCAAAGGGAGACGGCGCGACGGTAGATACGGCAGCGATTCAAGCCGCGATTGATTCCTGTCATGAGGCTGGCGGCGGCTATGTCGTTTTGGCGGGCGGAACATTCGTATCGGGCACGATTTTTTTGAAGTCCAATGTTTATTTGCAAATCAATCCGTCCGCGACGCTGCTTGCCAATCCGGATATCGGGGACTACTCGGAAGGTACGCATTACAACCGATACGTCAATGAAAAGGACATGGACAAATGCCTGATCTACGCGGAAGACGCTTCAAACATCGGGGTGGTCGGTAAAGGCGAAATTAACGGAAACGCCGAAGCGTTCCCGAACGAAGGCAGCATTTATCGCCCGATGATGATGCGGTTTCTCCGCTGCCGCCATATCCATGTGAGGGACTTGCGACTGCATAATTCGACGGCTTGGACCACGGCATTCCTGGACAGCGAAAACATCTGGTGCGACAGTCTGGACATCCGAAACGACAAAAGGTATAACGGAGACGGTCTTGATTATGACGGATGCCAGAACGTGTTTGTCTCCAATTGCAAAATTTTGGGTACCGACGATAATCTTTGTTTGCAGGCGAGCAGCAAAGACTACCCCATGAAAAACGTGCATATAAGCAACTGCCATTTCACGTCGACTTGCGCGGCTGTCCGGATCGGTCTCAAATCGGTAGGCGATATTTCGAATGTAACGATACAAAACTGCACGTTCGAGAATGTATGGCGGGAAGGGATCAAGATTGAATGCACGGAAGGCGGCCGAATTTCCGACATCGCGGCGCAAGGTCTCGTCATGAGGAATGTGACGCGCCCCATCTTCATTATTCTGAACAATCGACTCGACGTCATCGGCTCTTCGATCGGACTGGATGAGATGCCGGAGATCGGCGAATTGGAGCGTATTATGTTATCGGACATTATCGCTACGGACGACGAGGAGATGCGCAGCACGCATTACCGTTTTACCGACGATGTGATGGGGAGTCCTTCCTTCAACGGCATACGGGTCGATGCTTGCGAGAGCCATCCGATACGGGATCTAACGATTCGGAACATGACCTATACGTGTATCGGCGGAGTGAACAAGGAGGACATTCCCGCGCATTATCCGAAGGTATGGGATATGCGGCTGGAGCATCCGGAGGAAGTGTCCGAAAACTATTACCCGACATGGAGCCGCACTACGTTCATGGATATCCGCGGCGTGGACAGGCTCGAGCTGGAGGGCGTGAGACTTCGCGCTTTGAACGAAGATACTAGGGAGTCGTACTTGATTGAAAATTGTAAGACGCTGAATGTTGATATTAAAGAATGTTAAAAGAGGGACGCGATCCGAATCGCGTCCCTTTCTGCATCGAACAGAAATCCCAAAAGAACAGTTAGTCGATAAATTCGGCTTGTTTCAGGAATCGCTTTATCATAACCGCGGCTTCGGCGCGAGTTGCCAAGGCCCTCGGTGCCAGCATGAATTCTTCCTTCCCAATCACGATGCCGGTACGTACCGCTTGGGCAAGCTCTTGATGCGCCCAGACGATGTAATCGGCATCCTTGGATTCCCCTAAGATGTCCGCCAGCTCATCCGAAGAAAGCTCTTCAGCCGGATTTCCGGCAAATTTCAGGGCACGGATGACCATAGCCGCAAGCTCTTCGCGCGTGATGAAGGCTTCGGGACGGAAGGTTCCATCGGCATAGCCGTTCACGATGCCTGCGCTGACGGCTGTCGCGACGGCAGCCGCGTACCAATCGCCGCTTCCGACGTCGCTGAAGCCGGTTTTGCCGTCACCGTCGATGGTTAAACCTAGCGAGCGGACGATCAGCGCCGCGAATTCCGCTCTCGTTATCTCCCGTTCCGGAGCGAAGGACGCGGCCGTCACTCCGTTTACGATCAGCTTGCCGGCCATCTGCTCGATATCCGAGTTGGCCCAGTGACCAACCAGATCCTCGAACGTTCTGTTTACTTCCAGCACCGTATAGATGCTGTTGCCCGGCCTGTAGAACTCCGCTTCCGACTCCCCGAACCGGCTCGGCACGAAGGAGAAGATGCCTGTTGCCGGGTCGAATAAAGCGACCGTGGCGGACGAAGAAGCGGGCTCCCTCAGCGGAATGGTCCGTTTCACGTACAAACTGCCGAAGCTTTCGATGGCGACGGACTTACCGACCGAGGATCGCACGGTCAGGCTGAAGTCGATCACATCCGCAAGCGCCGAAGCTCCTATGGAAGTCATCTTGTCGATTACGGCTTGCTCCGCTTCGCCTGCCACCTTCGTTACGCCGACATGAATACTAAGCTCGGTCATTGGCACATTAAACTCCGCCGAAAGCTTCTGCAAATCAAGAACAGCCAGCGGCAAGAGGTAAGTACCGTTCGCGGTTATAATTTCCAGTTCTGCGTCAGAACCTTCGGCAGTCTCGGCTAGAGCGGAAGCGGGAAGGATGACGATGTCCCCTTTGGTTTGAATCGTCACGCGCGCGGATTGCTTCAAGGCGTCCCCGAGCGTCCCGGCATCCACTACGCCGTCTTGGCCAATGTTGAGCAGATCCTGGCCGCCTGGAAGGACGATGCCTATGCCGGAGCCGTCCGGAATATCCGGAGTCTGCTCGGCCGGCGCCTTGAACACGGTCAGACTCGCGGCCGCCGCCGTTACGGTCACTTCGCCACCCACTGAAGGATATCCCGTCCCGGTCTTCAAGTCCGCGAGGGACTTGGCTGATGGGAGAACGATTTGCGCATCCGCATCGCCGTTATTGACGACAGCGTAAGCCTGCTGTCCCGAAGCCGTCTCCAGCAAATACACATCGACGGGACCCGCGCCGATAGGAAGCTTTTCGGCTTTTTTCAGTCCTTCCGCGCCCTTCGCTTTCGGATAGAGCACGGTCAAGTAGTTTTGATTCGGATCGTTCGTTACGCGAATATATTCCAGCTTCGTTTCGCCGTCGACGGCAGGAACCATATTCGTGGCCCGGCCCCATTCCTGAGTAATCGACGGGTTGGCCGGCTGAAGAATCGTGGTCTCCAGATCCATGCCGAAATGGCCGGTCGACGTAATTTTGTTGCCGTCGATATCCGACAGAGCAGCGGAGGCGACGGGCAAATTCCAGATCGTCTCGGCCGATGGTGAGCCTTGAATCCGGTCCCAGATCAGGAACGCTTCGAGGCCATCCTTCACGTAAGCGATCGTTCTTGTCTGAGAGCCCGCGGAATTCGCGTTCGAATCGGCGATTCGCAGCGACATCGTATCTAAATGCTCATTCGTCGTAAAAGCGTGGTTCGTGCTGACCGCCGGCGTATTCAGGTAAGACCAGTTGTCCGTTTTCCTGAATTGCACCGTGGCGTGCGAAGCGGAACCGACGTACCAGGATTTGGTTCCTGCAAAATAGCTTTCGATGCCGGGATCAAGCACCAGAGGCGTGCTGTCCGCATACAACGTAAAGCTGCCTTGGTCGTAATGTCCGTGACCGAGCGGCGCCGCGTTCGCCATAATGGACATGAACGTGTCCTTCGGCGTCCCGAAATGATCGCGGAACATGACGAGGCCGACGCCCTTATACCGGTCCGTCGATTGAAGCGCGAGCGGCGAATGAGCCGGTCCGTCATCGAGCGGGGCGAAGAAGCTCTCGAGCAGGATCGTTTCGACACCGTTGGCCGGCAGCCTGCTGCCCGCTTTCACCCAGGTCTGGTACATATGCGACGCGAGCGTCTCGTTCGTTCTCGCCACCTCGTCGTAATAAATGCCGAGAAGCGAAAACTCGTTGCCCGCGGTCATCGTATCGTCGCCGAATACCGGCGAATTGATGGAACCGCCGGTGAAGGCGTAAGCCGGCGTCTGGACTTCCATGTTGTACTGGAACATCTTCACCAGCTTCGGAAGCGCGAACCAGTCCTCGCCGGTCTGATTGCGCAGCGACTTGGCGTAAGCCGCGAACCGCTGAAGCACGGCGAAGTGATAACGGACGGATTCCGGCCATTCGCCTTCGTCGCCTACGGCATACTGCAGCTGTGCCTTGATCAGTTTATTGGCGTTCGCGATGTACTGCTTGGCGTTGTCCAGCTCCGGGTACACCATGGCGAGCATACTTGCTCCGAGCACGGCGTCGGATTCCCAGTTGGACGCGCCGAGCTGCACCGAATAATCGTCCAGTTCGTTCCGGTCTCTGCCGTCGTTCAGGAACAGCATGAAGTAATTCAACTTGCGAATCAGGTTGCGATATTCCTCGTCGGAATAAACCTCTGCGTCCTTAATGAACGTTAATGCCGATGCGACGATCGAGGCGACGCGGCCGCCCTGTACCTTGCCGTAAGCATCGATGTTATCCGGCCTGGAGTCCTTGACCAGCCAATGCTCGGCTCCTTGCAGGAAGTCGTTCAGCCTGAGATCGACCAGCTCTTTCGTTTTGCGGGCGTAGTCGATATCTCCGGTTATGGCGTATGTCAGCGCGTTCGCCTGTACCGCCAGATTCGACGGAGGAGCGATCGTCGATTTCCGGTTCGTGACAAGCTCCGCGGAGCCGAGCGTCGATCCGTTCGCGTCTTTATAAGTAATAATAGCTTTCACGCCGCTTTTGAGCTTGCCGTCGATTTTGGCGGCGAACGTCAGCGTATGGGAGAGCCCCGGCGCTACGGCAATCGCCTGCTGGGACGTCCATGCGCCTTGATCGCTCGAGGTCGGATTTTCGATATACAGGGAGCGATTACCCGTGCTGCTGTAATTGGCGCGATTCTCCCATTTCATAATGGGATTGCCTTTGACGGCGGTTGGCGTCCAATGCTCCGGCGCCAGCTCGCCCTCTTCGAAATCGGCGTTCCGGATATTCAGGTCCGCCGCGTCGGCAGGGGATATTTTCACATTGTCCACCCAAGCATGGCCGAGACCGCCTGCTTCGTTGTCCGCGGCGTCCAATGTGAACTGCAGCCGAATGGAAGCGGTGCCGGCCGGGGGCGTGAAATTGAGCGGTTCCGAGCTGCTCCACAGCTTGTAACGGTCATTCGCGGCATCATAGTCGATCTCCGACTGCAAGAACGATCTTTGAGCCAGGATATCCTCCAAGGACTGCTCATCCGCGATTTGCTTTGCTTCCTCGTACTTGGTCTTCAGATCGGGGTTTTGCTCAATCTTGTCTCTCAGCTCCTGCAATCCGTTTTCCGTCCAATAAAGACTGGAGCCGGGCTCCGCTTCGCTTCGCAGAACTTGAGCGTCGCGCATCGCTTTCATCGCGTCGTACACCTGAACCAACGCGGCAGCCGTCCGCTCCGGATCGCCCTCCGAATTTGCCTGCTTCGCGGCGGCAACGCTTGCCTTCACCGCGTCCACGACCGCCTGCGGATATTGCCAGCCCTCATCGCCAACGACGGCGTTCCCGGCAAGCTCATTCGCCAGCCCGACGATGCGATCGAACTTCTCCTGGAGCTTGGCATCCACGATTTGGTTCAGGCTCAGCTCCAGATACGGACGATAGGACGGATTGGCCGTATCCTTCGAGTGGATTTCCGAAGCCCAGCGCGTACCCGGGACGTTGCTGAAGCCAAGGGTCAATACTTGATCCCCGAGCAGCTCGACGTTCACCGGCGTCGTCAGGTCCGCATAACCGGTGCCCGCTGCATCCTTGGCGCCTAGAATAAACGTCTTCACGATCGGTCCCAACTCGGGCTCCCCTGTTGCCGGGTAGACAAGCGTGCTTTCCTGCCAATCGTCGTTGGCTTCGTAATGCACTTGGGTCGTATTGCGGTCGGATTTCCAGTTCGTGACGCGCAGCTCCGCCTTCTTCACGGCGCCGGCGACCCCGGAGAGGTCGAACCTCATGTAGGCCGTTCGTCCTTCGCTGTAGATCAGACTGCTTCCGTTGTGCGTCGTCGTCTTCTCCGAAGTCCAGACGAAGGCGTCGTCCGTCGGCTGCAACCGGACGGTCTGGTACGTGCCGGCCAGAATATGGCTGTCCGGATACAAAGCGATGAGCTCTTTGAGACCGTATTTCTGGGAATACGGATGCGACGCTTTGGAGTAATGCTCGATGGCGAATTGAATATCCTCATCGGGTCTAGGCTTGTAGAACTCCCGGTGGCGAACGAAAGGCACTTCGTACGTGCCGGCCAGAACGGCTTCGGCATGATCGATTTGATCCCGAATGGCTTGCTTCGACGCTTGCGTATGCATCTCCGGATCGATGAGCAGCAGCGTTTCCGCTTCCCATACAAGGGCAATCAGCTCCTTCCGGTAGGCCGAAAATTCCAGCTTGTTCGCCTCGGCGTCAATGACCCGGTCAGAGGCCGCGATGCTCTTCAGGAACGCTGTGCCGCCCTCCCGCAGCTGCTTGATGCCGAGCTCCAGATCGCCCGCAGGATCGGAAAGCGCGCTCTGCGCTGACGCAATCCGCGCGGTCCATTGATCCATAGCGGACTGGGGAACCTGCCCCGGATTCGAGCCGACGGAGTAACGATCCTTCAGCCGGGCGGCGAGCTCCAGCATATCTGACAGAGCCTGCTGCTCCTTCGAGTCGGTACGCTCGCCGAGCTTGGGCACGAGCATATTCAGGACAATCGTCTCGGATACGGTGCCATACGTAAGAACGGCCCTCATCTTGACATTGGCGTCCTGTCCATCAGCGGCGGGACGGGTAACCTTGCCGGCATTCGTGATAACGTCAGGACTGTCGGAGGACCATCCGATGACCGAGAAGCCGTAGCTGCCGACGGAGCGCAAGATGACGTCCTCGTAGACGGTCATATTGTTGTACTCGCCGATTAGAAGCCCTTTGTCGCGAGCGACCCGCTGATCGTCGGTAGGCGTTGGTTGTTTCTGCACCGTCACCGTCATATCGGCCGTGTCGGTGACGGACCCGAAGGCGATGTTCGCGGTCAAGGTCACCTGCACGTCGGATTCGGTATATTCCGGTCTGGCGACGACTCCCGATTCGCTCAGAATCTCCGGATGGCTTGAGCTCCAAGCGATGGCCGTATTCGTCTCGCCTTCGGCCGGAAGCGTCAAATTGTCCGTTACCGTCTGATTGTCGAATTGCTCGAGGAGACGGGCTTTATCATTCGCTACGCGCTCGGTGTCGGTCAAGTGCCTTAGCGTCGAAACTTCGAGAACCGGCCTCCATGCGGCATTCGCATGTTCTTTGGAGGCCAGGTCGGCTCCGGGGGTGGCCGCGATATTGTCCCTCTTAAACACGAGAGAGAGGAGCTTGTCTCCGGCCGATTCGGCCAAGACGGCATCCGTCAGCTGAATCGGCACCAACGTGCCGGCTCCGCCGTTAGCCGCGCAAAGGCTGCTTCCGCAGGCGTTCTCGATGAGACTGTCTTCGGCAGGATCTTCAGGTCTATTGGCATAAGTGACCGAGGCCTCGGACCATCTGTCGGCTTCGCTGCGGTATACGGAGAAAGTGGCGGCGTTCGTGTTCGTCTTGTAAAGCTTGAGCGTGGCGCCCGTAATCGGGTCCGTAATGCCGGACAGGTCGAACTTCATCATGAACTGCCTGCCCGCGCCAAGGATAAGCGTGCCTGACGCATAGTTCGTATTCACCGCGCTGCTGCTCGCGTTGACGCTGGCGTCGTCGGTCGGGCTCAACTTGACCACGACCGTGCTTGGAGCAGGGTCATCGGCTGCGTAAACAGGGGGAACAGCTCCCAACGTCAGACTGAGAGCCATGCTGGCTGCCAGAGTGGTGGAAAGGGCGCGCTTCCATAATGTTTTGTGCATTGCGGGGGTAACCTCCCTTTTTTGATCAGTCATTTCAAACGGTTGTAAACGGTTGCAACAATATTCGTTGCGTCTTCACCTCCCTCCGACAAAGTAGCACAAGCAGAAGCATGGATTCTTACGATCTTCAAAATTTGAGCATCGCCAATTTCGGAAGGCAGACTTGCCGCATGGCAGGCGGACGACAATCGTTACATCTTAACCCGATCATTAATATTCCGTGCTTACCCGCCGTATGGACCCCGTGGGAAAATGGAGCAAACGACAAGGGGGGAAGCGTTGTGACGAAGGCAACGAAAACCGGTGATCGAGAGAAGCTTCAGGCTTTGGCGGACCGGGCGGCCGAATTATTGGAGACGAGGGGCCGGTATTTCACGGAAGGAACGAAGCTGGCATTGAAGGACATGCTGCTAGCGGCGCGAGAAGCGCTGGACGGCAAGGCGACCCTGCCGTTCTCCCGTAATCGCGAGTTTTACGCTCCGCGCGAGCGCGAGGAGGAGGCCATTCGGTTTGCCGGCAAACGGTTTACGATGGTGCCGCCCTTCAAGGAAGAAGGCAGCGTGTACGCGGAATACGGTCTGGAGCCCGCGCTCGAATGGTTTGAACGGCAGGAGTTGCTCGGAGGCAGCAGGGAGAAGCTCCTAAGCAGAGCGGAGCTTGCGATTTCGAAGGCGAAGGAATTGCTCGCGGAAGCGAAGTACGGGACGGAGGTCGGCTGCTGCAACGAAGAGGCAGGCAGGAAGCTGCGGGAATCGCTTCTTGTGCTGGAGTCGGCCAAACAGGCTCTCGGGTCGGAGCATTCCGAGGAAGCATTGGCGCTGGCCGTCGTGAACGTCGCCGACCGGACCCGCGACCTTCGCCATTCCCGCGTGCTCCGGACGGATGTGGACCCATCGGCATCCCTGTACTTCGACGAAGAGGGACGGAAGCGGGTAAAGGAGACGGTCGAATCGGATGCGCTCGTGCAAAGGCAGTATGAGGAGATGCTGCGGATCTCCGAGCATTACAGCCTCGAATATATTCAGAAGGCTTGCGCCATGATGATGGACGGCGAGGCGGATTACGGCGAATTGAATCAACACTTCTATTTGTGGAGCTCCACGGACAAAATCGTTAATTTCCGAACGCCGAAGCATGCCGTTCGGGCGACGATTTCCTTCGTGCTGCCATCGGAAGAAAACGAGGAAGACGGGCTTGGCCATGTGTGGATCGATGACCTGGATATCCTGTCGGCAAGCGGAGGAAGTCTGACCATTCGAAACGCGGGGTTCGACGAGGGAGGCGACGCGCCAGACGGCTGGGTCCCGGAAGCGCGGAGCGGGAACCCCGTCATGAAATGGGAGCGGGAGTACCCTTTCTGCGGGGGAGGCGACCGGCTCCGGCCGGAATCCGCCAATCCGTCCTCGCAAACCTCGGCGCGTTATGCCGAAGGCGGCCTCAGACGTTCTCTGTATATCTGTAATCCGACCCGGCAAGACGAAGGCTCCTGGCGATACGGGGAGACGTTCGAGATAGAGGCCGAAGCCGGGTATACGCTGACGTTCGCGGCGAAGCTGGACGGCAAGCTGAAGAGCGGAATAAAAACCGTCATCGCGTTTCTGGACGAGGCGGGTAGGCTGGTTGGCGAATTCGAGCATCGGTTCAACCGGAAATCCTCTATCCCGGGAGGCCGATTCCAGCTGGCCATGCAGTGCGATGCGGTCCGGTATGCGATGACGGGTGAGATAGAACACGCGCGCAAGGTCAAGCACGCGATCCTGTATATTCTCCATGACTTCTGTCAGGGCGCCGAGCATTGGATGGCGACGAATCTGCGCCCGGAAGGAAGCGACAGCTACGGCGCGGTTCAAGGCGGCAGGCTGCTGAGCAGCGCGGCCGTCAGCTATTCCTTGATCCGGCAAGCGGACGTCTTCTCGGGCGAAGAGAAGAATCGATTCTATCGCTTGGTCGATTATTTGCTCCGCTACATGCTGGACCTCCGGGACCGTACCGAATGGACGCCTGACCAAGCGCAGGCGGGCTGCACCAATTGGCAGACGGACATGTGCGCCGGAACCGGGCTCATGATGATGGCGCTGCCCGATTTCCCGAACCGGCATGCGTGGTTGTACAACGCGAACGCGGTATTGAAGGCCCAGCTCGAGCTGAACGTGAACCCGGATTCGTCCTGGCCCGAATCGATTCGCTACCATCATGCCGCGCTTGAACGGTTCGCCGGCTATGCGAAGGTCCTGCACCATGTCATGGGAGAGAATTGGTTCGAAACAACGCCGCTGGCGAGAATGTTCGGCTTCAGCATCGAGATGCAGACCCCGGGCTACGACTTCTTCTCCGGGCGCGTCGGAACGCCGCCATTCGGCGATCACGCGCTCGGCGGAGGCGGGGAATTCGGCAGCTTCCCCGTCTATATGGGGGAGATCGCAAGGCTCGATCCCGAGCTGGCGGGCCGGATGTACCAGACATGGACGGCGGCGGGCAGACCGTTCAAGAAGCTGTGGGGGGAAGGCATCGTACTGGAAAATATGTTGGTCCAAACGGACATCCGTCTGCCTGCCGAGCCGCTTCGGCTAAGCTCCACGGACCGCTTCCCCGACGCGGGCATTTATATATTCCGGAACGGATTCGGCGAGCGGAAGCAAAGCTACTTCGCCATCATGTCCAGTCCCGAGCCTATCGGCCACGGCCATCTGGATCAAGGCTCGTTCATCCTGTATAAGAATTCGGTTCCTCTCGTCATGGATTCGGGAATCGAAGGCTACTTCGACAGCAGCACCAGCTGGCATATCAGCTCCTATTCCCATGCCTGCCTGCAGTTTGCGACGACCCGCTCGGATATCTCGAAGCACGGAGAGGGCATGATCAATTTGTCCGCGGGGACGTACAGCCTGGAACGCGGCTGGGTGGACGTGCCCCGTACCAGCCGGGTGCTGAACGTCTCGCTAGGCGATTCGGTGGAAAGCATTACGATCGAGATTGCCAATCCCGAAGGGAAAGGTCGCCATATCCGGCATGTTTCTTATATGAAGGAACCGGAGCTGTATGTCATCCGCGACACGGTCGAGGATTTCGACGGGAAGGTGCTATTCTCGCTGCCCGTAGCCGCCAGTCAAACCAAGCTCGAAGGGAGCAGGCTTTATTCGGAGGGTACGTACGGAGTCGATCTCGAGACGGCGTTTCTAGCTCCGGTTCGGGAGATTAGGCTGGAGAAAGGGCGGTCGACGCCATTCTTCGACAGCGGGGATGAGGGCTTCTCCATGATGGACTATATCCGTGCCGTCGCCGACGCGAAGGATGGGTTTCTGACCGTCTTGCATCCGAAGGAGAGGAAGGCGCCGGGGCTTGCAATCGCAGTCGAGCCGAGCGGTACGATTACGGTCCAAGCAGGGAATGAATCGATAAGTCTGACGCCGGCAGACGATCATTACGGCATCCGATTTCTCCGGCAGGGCCAGGAAGGAGATAGATAACCATGAAGGTTCGCATCGATTTACTCAAAGAATGGAAGGTGAGCGGAACAGCTGCAGACTCAGGCTACCGGCTGCAGGATAAGCTGGTACTCGAATACCCCGCGCCGGACGACGCCGCAGGCTGGTATCCGATCGGCTTCGAGCGGGGGAATGACCGCGCGCTGGATGCAATGGGCTGGTACGGCTTCCTGCTCGACTTGCATACGGAGGATGAAACCGCACAGCTTATCCTTCATGCCCATTTCGCGGACGATCGGAAGCTTCAGGCCAAGCTATCCGTCGCCGGAGCCGGCAGTCACGAGCTGAGGGTGAGGCTGGAGGACTTCGAGATCGAAGCGGCCAAGTCCAATATTTGGCGGTTCTTGAACCGTCTTGAGCTGCAAGGCAATGCAGTGCTTCGTTCGGCGCGTCTGGTACGCGGGGAGAAGCTGTTTGTCCAAGCGGACATCAGGGGCAAATCGGGCGAAGCCGGCGAACAGGTCGCTTACGAGATAACCGTCCATAACTGCACGGATAGCCGCCAGCTCGTCGCCGTCAACCAGAAGTATGACGGTTGGGAAGCCTTGCATGCGGAACTAACGCCTAGGCAGTTCGTCTTGGAGCCTTTCGAAAGCCGTGGCATAACAGCTTCTTTGACGGTGCGCGACTCCATGGTGCCCGGCGGCCACGAGACGACCGTTCTCGGCTTCGTCGCGAACGGCGACGGCGGAAGCGAGAGCCGTGTGGAGCTGAAGACGATGCGCAAGCTTGCGCATCCGTATATTTATTGGAACAAGGAGCAATGGGCGGAGCGCAGGGCGCTGATTGACCGATATGAATGCTTCCGCCCAGGCTATGCGCGCATCTTGGCGGATGCGGAGGCCTGGGTCGTGAAGCCGCCTGTTCCGGTAGAGGAGCGGGATTACTGCTATGATACGAGCGAAGAGCATTACATCATGTCCGCGGCTTACGCCTATGCTTTGACGGGGGAGAAGCGGTACGCGGACAAAGTAGCGCAGTTCCTTCGTTATTTCATCGACGAGAACAGCGGCTATCCAAGGAAGAAGAAGGGCTGCAGCCAAAGCTACGTGCAGGAAGGGCACTTCTTCCAGCATCTCGCCATCCCGTACGACATTATCCATGATGCGGGCGTGCTGACGCCGGAGGAGCGCGAAGGCGTGGAAACATGCTTCCGTCTTTATATGGATATATTGGATCATCACATCCGCAGAGGGTATATATCCAACTGGCTGCTGTCCGAGATCACGGGCGCCTTCTACTGCGCCCTCGCGATTCAAGACATGGAGAGGGCGCTGCGGTTCGTGTTCGGACCGGGCGGCTCCATCGAGCAGCTGCGTTACGGCGTGTTCAACGACGGCTGGTGGTACGAATGCTCGGTCAGCTACAACACGTGGGTATCGTCGATGTACATCCATACGGCGCATGCGCTGCTTCCCTTCGGCATAAATATTTTGCACGAGCATTTCGCCGTTCCGTTCAACGATGAGGTGAACAGCACGTTCGGCGGCAGAGATGCGGAGGTTCGCTTCGGAATGGTGAACAAAAGGTGGGGCGGCAATCGCAAAAGCTATGTCCGGATAAAAGACATGTTCGATGCTCCGCTGCCCTTTTTAGATGATAGAGGCGTGCTGTTCGGCATCAGCGATTCCGTGGAAAGGAAGCTGGAGGGCGTTCATTTCGGGTCGACGTACGATTTGGCATACCTGTATTATCAAGATCCCCAATACGTCCCGGTCATCCGGATGAACGGGGAGACGGATCCGATATTCGGTCACGCGGAGCTGCCGGAAACCGCGTCCCCTCGCGCGATGGCGAACTCGTTCGCGGATAACGTGGGCATCGCGATGCTTCGGAGCCAAGCGCCGGGAAGGGAGCGGCGGCGGCAGATCCAGGCGGTGCTCCGTTACGGCTCCCATGGTTACGCGCACGGACATTTCGACCGGACGGGCCTGTTGTCGGTCATGCGTTACGGACGCAGCTTCTTCAACCCGGAGCATGTCTGGTGGGGCTACGCCCATTTCATGTACAAATTTTACGTGCAGAACTCCATGACGAAGAACATGGTCGTCGTCGACGGGAAGATGCAGGTGCCTGCCGATTCCAGAAGGACTCTATTCTACAGCGGTCAAGCGATCCAGGCCGCGGCGGTCGAGACGACCTCCGCCTGGGCGTTCCCGCCTTACGGAGGCATGGTCTACCGGGAGAAAGAAACGCTGAAGGAACGCTGCGCCATGAATGCCAGCTATCTCCCGGAAGCGCCGGAAGGCGCCGAATACGGCGAGCTGTCGGCATACACGGAGCCCGTGCGGCAGAAACGGGTGATGGCCGTAACCGATGATTTCATCGTCCTGTTCGACTTCCTGCAAGGGGAGATCGAGCATCAATACGACTGCTTGTTCCAGATCAAAGGCTTTAAGGAGCTGACAGCGGAACGGTTGGTTCGGACCAACCATACAAGCCAGTGGTCGGACCATCCGTTATCGGACGCGCAGTTCATTACGGAATGCCATTGGTACGAAGCGGAAGGGACGAGCGTCGCGCGCTTCGAGACGTTATTCGGCGAAGGAGAGGATTTGAGAGGGACCCGGACGGCTTACAACGAACCCGGTCCGCTCAAGCTGGATGTGCATACCGCATGGCCGAGGCGGACGGTACAGATCGTCGGCCGGGCCGCCGAGAATCACGGCATTACAATACCGATGGAATACGCGGTGGAGGCGGATGGCGTCACCATAGCGGAAGGCGGCTTCGGGGCGTGGATTCTTGGCGAAGGCAAGGTCGATGCGGCAATCGAAGAAGGCGCGAAAACCTTGACGCTGCGCGTCCGCAACTACCCGACCTATACCGAACAAAGATACCCCGAGCGGACCAGGCAAGGACTGTTCTGGGGCGAGGCCTCTATCCAGACGGCTGACGGCGAGAAGCTTCTTCTGAGCGAGCTGTCTCCCGAATACGTCAATGTAGATCCGGGCTTCGGAATCGGGCGGGATTACGAGGGCGGCCGCGTCACGATCGTAGGGAATGAATATCCCCATGCGATCCCGACGAGCCCCGTCGACCATGACCGGGAGGCGGTCATTCGCGTCGACTTAACGAAGCTTCAGGCCGTCCGGTTCGTCGGATTGATCGGCGCGGACGCCTTTCCGGGAGACGAGTCGCAGAGACGCGTCACTTACGGCATCCGGACGACGGGCCGAACCGGACGATTCGTTACGGTAATCGAGCCTTACGAAGCCGGACGAATGGTCGAGTCGGTCCATGCCCTGGACGAGAATACGGTGCGAGTCGAGCTCCGGGACGGACGCGCGCAAGCGATAACCGTGCAGCACATGGATTCGGACCGTAACTCCGTAATGCTGCGGGAATTCCGGAACGGCATGCTGATCCGGGAGGAATTGGCGGAAGGCAAGTAAGTCATGGCAAACCGATACGAAAGGAAGGCATGAGACGCGCGTCTCATGTCTATTTCGCGTGGAATCTTAAATAACCGTACATTTCGCCAAAAAAACCGCATACAAAGCATGCCGGCTTGTTTTTATAATGGTGGGTACAACGAAACAGAGACGAAGGAGGAGCTTATGAACGTCGTTCGCGGCTTTTTGCTTAGGAAGAGCTTGTTAGTCCGAATTATCTTATCCTATCTATTCGTGGGCCTGATCATCCTTGCGGCGCTGACCCTTGCCATCACATCAAGAGTTTCCGAGAGCCTGAAGGACGAATTGACCGAGTCGACGGACCGCTCGCTGGAGCAATCCTATAATACGGCGAATATATTGCTCAGCTCGACGTACCGGCATTTTGCAAACGCTTACGCTTCGCCGGACATTCAAGCGGGCTTCTACGCGCATTCGTTCGACACCGCCATGATGGGTAGAATCGGGGGCACCCTGACGGACCTCGCCAATACGAATCCGATGGTCCATTCCGTTTATTTGCTCAACACCCGGCAGAAGCTGGCTTTCTCGTCGCTGACGACCGTCCGGTCGTTCGACGAGTTTTACGATTCGCAAATTCTTCATCTGCTCGAAAATACCCAATCGTTGCGAGGGAGCATCTTCATTCCCCGCCATACGTCGTTCGTGCACGATACAAAACCGTTTAGCGGCAATCTCATATCCGTCGCCTACATGAGCACCCGCGACGATCAGGCTTCGAATGGAGCGCTGATCCTGAATTTGGATCAACGGGTCCTGCAGACTATGATGATGAACGGCGCGGGCAGCAAGTCGTTCCAGTCAATGATCGTAAACCGGCAGGGCGTCGTCATCTCGCATTCGGACGATGCGTTGATCCAAACGGACGTTTCTGAGCTGCCGGCCATTCAATCCATCCTGCAAGCTGAGGCCTCCCAAGGCGTCGTGGAGACGGAAGCGGGCGGAACCGCGCATCGCTTGTTCTACATCAAGTCCGACAGCCTGGGCTGGATTTTCATCGGCGACGTCAATTATGGCAGCCTGCTCGGCAAAGTGAATGCGGTCAGAGGGTACATCCTGTCGGTCACGGCCGTCATCCTGGTCGCCGTTATGGTCAGCGGATTCTTTTTCACGCGAATGATTTACGGTCCCATCCACCGACTGCTTAAGCATATCGCCAAGGCGCCGGATTCCGAGTCGGCCAGTGAATTCGAGACGCTGTCGAAGACGTTCCGGCATTTGGAGCGAAGGGTGCAGGATCTGCAGACGAGCATGGCCGGTTACCGGCATGCGGAACGGGAGGAGACGCTGCGCCAGCTTGCGGCGGGCGCCTGGAGCAGCGAGCCGGACATGGCCGCAAGATTGTCCCGGCTCGGCATTCGCCTTCCGGCTCCGGGGTTCCAGATCGGCATGCTTCGTCTGGACCATTACGAAGAGCTGAGGCAAGCCTACAGCCCCAATGATCTGTATTTGCTTAAATACGGCGTATCCAATATCGCGGACGAGCTCGGAGCCCCGCGGTTCCAATCGTTCGGCTTCGACGGAGGAGAGGACCGGATCGTTATTCTGTTTCTGAAGCCGGAGGGCGAGGACGAGGAGCTCAGGCAGCTGATGCTCGATATTCAACGGAACGCGGAGCGTTTCCTGCAGCTGTCGGTCACGGCATCTCTTGGCATGCACGTTGATGACATCCGGCAAATTCCTCAGTCGTGGCAGTCGGCTTACAACGGCTCGCGTTACCGGCTGGCCTATGGTCGGAAATGCTTTATCCCCGCGGATATCGAGACCAGCCGGGAGTCGATCCAAGGCAGCCAGTCCGCCGGCATGGAGAAGCAGGTGACCGACAGCATGAAGCTCGGCGACGCCTCAAGAACGGCGGATGCCTTCAAGCAATATTTCGGTCTGCTGCGCCACGCGCCATACGATGAAACGATGTTATTGCTGAACCAGCTGCTCTTCACCGTAACGAGAGCCTCCAAAGCGATGGCGTCGGGCGATTTGAGCGGGCTCAGCCTCGATATCGGCACGCTTGGCCAGCAGCTGTACAGGTGGGAGACGCTGGACGAGATCGAGGAATGGTTCATCGGGCTGGGCGAGACGGCAATCAGCCTGAGGGATCGGCAGTCTTCCCGGAAGAACGTCATGATCGTGGAGAAGCTGAAGCGCCATATTCATGCCCATTACGAGAATCCGAACTTGACCGTGGACATGCTGGCGGACGTCGCGGGGCTGTCGGTCAACTATATGAGGAAAATTTTTAAGGATATCGTCGGCGTCTCTTTGAACCAGTATTTGACGGACCACCGGTTCGAGAAGGCGAAGGAGCTGCTTCTGACCACCGATTTGCCCGCCAATCGGATCGGCGAGATGGTCGGGTTCGACAATACGAAGTACTTTTACATTTCCTTCAAGAAGCACTGCGGAAAAACGCCCGATCACTTCCGGAAAAGCAGCGGCGAGCGGATGGAAGAAGCATGAAGCATAGCGGAACAAGCCCCCTTTTTCGGAGAAATAGGGGGCTCATTCGTTCCCATTTCGGCAGGAATTAATCGAATGATTGCATTTCAAACCCATGGTTTCCGTGTCTTTTATGCTTTTTGGACGGTTTTTGAGGTTTTGCGTTCGCGGCGGAGGCGATAAAGTGGGAGCATGACATCAGCAACGAGTGCGAAGGAGGAACGACAACAATGAGCGCTACCCCAGCCGGCTACGCCGAACAAGCTTATTCCCCGTCCAAAAAACGAAGCGCGATCGGGGCCTTCATCTTTGAACTATTGAAAAATAAGTTTCTGTATTTGCTTGCCCTGCCCGGCATGATCTGGTTTTTCGTTTTCGCCTACTTGCCCATGGGCGGAATCATTATCGCCTTTCAGGATTTCAAGGCGATGCAGGGCATTGCCGGCAGCGAGTTCGTCGGTCTGAAAAACTTCAGATTTTTCTTCCGGTCGAACGACTGGATTCAAATCGTGACGAACACGCTGTTTCTGAACGTGCTGTTCATCGTCTTCAATACGCTTGCGGCCGTCGCGATCGCGGTGATGGTCACCGAGCTCGGGGGCAAATGGTTCAAGAAGCTGACCCAGTCGGTCATGATTTTCCCGCATTTCCTGTCGTGGACCGTGGTCGCGATGTTCGTCATGGCCTTCGTGGCGACGGACGGAGGCTTCATTAACCAGATTCTGTCCGCGTTCGGCATACCCCCCGTGCAGTTTCTTTCGTCGCCGGAGTATTGGCCGTTTATTCTCGTGCTGCTCAAGATCTGGCACGGAGCGGGCTTCGCTTCGATCGTGTACATGGCGACGATATCGGGCATCAATCCCGACATCTACGAATCGGCCTCCATCGACGGGGCCAGCCGCTTCCAGAAGATCCGCTTCATCACGCTTCCGCTGCTGAAGCCTACCGTCATCCTGCTGCTCATTCTGGCCGTCGGCGGCATCTTCAACGGCGACTTCGGCATGATCTACGCGATTATCGGGCGCAACCCTCCCCTCTATCCGACGACGGACGTCATCGATACGTATCTGTTCCGGGCGATGATGGATCTTGGCGACATGAGCATGTCCGCCGCAATCGGCTTCATGCAATCCCTGATCGGATTCCTTCTCGTCTTGAGCGTCAATGCCATCGCGAAGAAGCTCGCGCCGGAATCCGCCATTTTCTAATAAGGAAGTGAAACCATCCATGATCAAGGAAAGCTTGCCGGACCGGCTGCTGAAGAGCCTCTTCTATCTGACGATCGGCCTGTTCTCCGTCTATTGCCTGCTGCCGTTCTGGTCCGTAGTGGCCAGCTCGTTCGCCAGCGAAGCATCCATTCTGAAGAACGGCTATACCTTCTGGCCGAAGGACTTCAGCCTGGACGCCTACAAAATGATTTTTAGCGATAATACCATTTACCGGGCGTACGGGGTGACGACGTTCGTCACAGTCGCGGGAACGGTCATATCCATGATCCTCACAAGCGCCCTGGCGTACGCGCTGTCTGTAAAGTCAGTCAAATATCGCAATCACATCGCGTTCTATGTTTACTTTACGATGTTATTCCACGGAGGTCTGGTGGCCACGTATTTGCTTATATCCAAATATTTGGACATGAAGGACACGATTTGGGTGCTCATTATCCCGAGCTTGCTCAGCGCCTGGAACATGTTCCTGCTCCGGAACTTCTTCGCGTCGATCGACGATTCGATCGCGGAGTCCGCGAAAATCGACGGCGCCAACGACGTGTACATCCTGTTCCGGATCATTCTGCCGATTTCGCTGCCGGCGCTGGCTACGATCGGGTTGTTCTACGCTTTGAGCTATTGGAACAAATGGTTCGACGCGGTGCTCTACATCAACGACAAGGATCTCTATCCGCTCCAATACTTGATCCAGCGCATCATGAACAATCTGGACTATATCAACCAAATATCGGCGGACGTGAGCATTCCGAACTTCATACCGCCCGCCATGACCGTCCGATTGGCGACGACGGTCGTCACGATCGGGCCCATCGTCCTGCTGTATCCGTTCTTGCAGAAGTACTTCGTGAAGGGACTCATGGTAGGCGCCGTCAAAGGCTAACTCCGCTTACGGGCGGTTTAGTATAGACTCCAATCCATAACAAGAAAAGGGGATGAACAAGCAGCATGAAAGCGAAAAAATGGACAACCGTAGTATTATCCGTGGCGCTTGCGGGCTCCTTGGCCGCATGCAGCGGCAAAAACAACGAGACGAACGCGCCTGCCGCAACCGACGGAAATGGGTCGGAGACGCCTGCCGCGCCGAAAGAGGTTACGCTTACGGGCATGCTCTTCGGCGACGCGCCGAAGGATCTGCCGCTGGTGCTGGAGGAATTCGAGAAGCGCACGAAGGACACGTTGAACACGAAGCTCGAGATTCAATGGAACGCACCCGCGGACCACAAGCAGAAGGTGAAGCTGATGATGACCGCGGGCGAAGAAGTCGACTTCGTCTTCGACGCGGATTTCCAAAACTTGAGGGAGCTCATTCCGCAGGGCGCTTATGCCCAATTGGACCAATATTTCAACAATGATGAGTATCCGGGGCTTAAGCAAGCGTTCTCCCCCGAGTTTATCGAGATGAACAAGCGCTACGACAATCATCTGTACACCATTCCGTTTACGCAATATTTCTACGATATTCCGGTCGTGTACATCCGCAAGGATCTGCGGGTGAAGCTGGGCTTCGCCGAGCCGATCTCGAGCTACGACGAGCTTCAGCAGTACTACGAGAAGGTGTTGGCATCCGGCGAAGGAATCACGCCTCTGGCCGTTAGAGGAATCGGCGGCTTCCAGGAAATGCTGGCTCCGGAGCGTGAGGAACTGGACACGGTTCGTCCGCTTAACCTGGGCGGCATCACGTATTTCGTCCATTTGAGCGACGATCTGAAGTCGGTACAGAACGTCTTGGCGTTAGGCGATCCGGCTTCCGAATGGGCGAAGCTGCCGGCTCCGTTCCATACGATGAAATCGACGTTCGCGCAATACGACAAATGGGCGGAGTGGAGCAAATACCTCGAGAAGGACGTTCTCAGCCAGAAGGATCACAAGGCTTACTTCATGTCCGGCAAAGCCGCGTCTTATTACGGAACAATCTCCTCGTTCGCCGCTGACCGCAAGCTGCTGCAGGAGACGCTTGCCGGAGCGGACTTGGAATTTTTTGTACTGAAAGAGAGAATTCGCAATATGGAGCCGAAAGCGATTCCGACAAGCTACAAGGCGAATAACTCGCTCGCGATTCCGGTATCCTCCAAAAACATCGACCGTACGATGAAATTTTTCGATTGGCTGTTCCAGAGCCGCGAGAATCATGACCTGTTCGAATACGGCATCGAGGGCAAGCACTGGGAGCCGGTCGGCGAGAACCAGCTGAAACTGCTGGACGAGTCGAAAAACTATATCTTCCCGGGCTACGAATTCACTTGGAATCCGACCATGATTCGGCTGCCGGAGGATTTGGAAGAGTCCGCGCGGAAGTACTTCGAATATTCGGCACAGGCGGACACTTATTACGCGCCGGTGCTGGCCAAGTTCGCCTTCGACACTGCAAACGTGAAAGGCGAGTTCGCGAACGTTCAATCCAAGGCCGATCCGTTCATCCAGACGCTGAAAGCCGGCCAGGTAAAGGATTGGGAAGCGGAAGCCGTCAAGCTGAACGGCGAGCTGAATAATCTCGGCCTCGATACCATCCGCTCCGAAATCAAGGCTCAAGTCCAAGCTTATTTGGATGCGGGCGGCAAATAACGGTTTTCAAAAGGACACAAACACCTTATAGCCGGTGTTTGTGTCCTTTTTAACCCTTCATCATCAACCGAACGGAAACCAAAACGAGAAATACAGCCAATAGCTTCAGCAGCAGATTGCCAGGCAGGCGTTTGGCCAAGCGCGCGCCGAGCTGCCCGCCGATAATCGCGCCGGGCGCCAGGAACAACACCATCGACCAATCGATGTTGTGCAGAGCGGCATGCGTGGACGTGCTGACGATCGCGGACAGGAAAATTTGCAGCATGGAAGTCGCGACGGCAATATGCGGAGGGAAGCTAAGCAGCAAGGTCATGGTTGGAATCATGAGACTTCCGCCTCCCACTCCGAACAGGCTTGCCAGGAAGCCGACAAGAAAGCTGATGACGATGCCGGTAGGCATGTGATAGGAATAGTCGAACCGCTTGCCGGTTTGATCGATAAAGCTCCGCGTCGCCGTTGGAGCCAAAGGCCAGCCGATCGGCCGGTCCGGCTTGAATAGAAGCAGCAGAGCTATACCGATCAAGAAGACGCCGAAGCTTACGAAAAAAAGTCGTCCTTCTATTCGTTCCGCGAAGATGGCGCCCATAATCGAACCGGGGATCGAGGCGGCCGCGAACCGGATCGCGGCTGCATAATCGATTCGTTTCTGTCTGGCATATACGTAAGTGCTGGAGACGGAATTGCAGAGCAGCATCGCCATAGATGTACCGGCCAGATGCGACGGCTCCATATCGGGAAACAGGAAGGCGAGCGCGGGCACGACGATGAAGCCTCCGCCAAGACCGACCAAGGAGCCGGAAAGACCGGCCAAGAGCCCGATAGCTAATAGAAGTAGAAATGTGAACACCGTGGAAGTCCTTTCTGCATTCGTATTGCGTTACTCTTTCCAAAAAAAACGACCAGCGAACAAATAGGTACGAAGCCAAGCCCGTTGTTCCGCCGTTAGTCTAGAGTCCTTCATCAGTCCAGAGAGAATGTCATGCGCGAGAAGCTTCTTGTCCATTTGGACAACGGCCTGCTCTTCATCCGCATCGAGCGCAAGGATGTCGGGGGACAGGGGATCGGCGGTCCACCGATTCCAAGGCGGCGGACCTTCGCCGTTCGGATCTCCCATGTGCAAGAAGCCCCGCAAATAACAGCGCATCCAATCGGATAGCTGTTTGCGCCCCGGCTCGTTACGTTCGGTGACGACGCCCGCCGGAAAGTTCTGCATAACTCCCGAGAAATCGCCGGTATAGAAGGGGATATCCGCGCCATGATTGGCGCCAATCTGAAAGCGGATGGACGGATCAATCACGCCATCGCGCAGCCCCCAGCGGAATCGGTAGGCGAAGATCGGGCTGTCGGGAGACGCCTTCTTCCACTTGTCCGCCACTTCCTCTACATTAAACGCCGCATACAGCTCGCTCCCGTATTGAACGGCTGCCTCATACAAGTTTTTCTCCTCCGCTTGACTCTCTAAAAGTCCCGACTGCATATGATTCGAAAAGTAAGAATCCCCCAGAGCAAACCCCGAAAATTCGGTTGCGGTGCTTCCTAAGACGATAGGCAAGCAAGGGTGCCCGGGTAACCCGAGGTTCGCGAACCCTCCAATCGGGATGACCGTGCCGTCCTCGAACAAATGGGGAAACGCGTTCATCCGGAGACCGGTGTCGCCGATCGCTTCAGCGAAGCGGGCAGCGTTCTGCTGATGAAGGAAGCCGGAAATCTCTTCTACGGTTTGATTGGAGATCCACTCTTCCGCTTCAATGGGGTTACTCGCGAGTCCATCCTCCAGCAACAACGCGCTAAGTATCTCGTTCGCCTTGGACTCCCCTAATTTCGAGTCGGCGGTCGTTAACCCTCCGCTCATCACGTATAGCTTGTGGATCAGTCCTTTGCACAGAGGGGAGAGACTAGCGGCTAACGCGTTTCTTGCGCCGGCGGACTGGCCCGCCAACGTGACGTTGGCGGGATCCCCGCCGAAATAAGTAATGTTCCGGTGCACCCACTTCAAAGCTTGGATGACATCGAGGAGCCCGTAGTTTCCCGAATCGTCCAATGGATCGCCTGTACGCAGTGCGGGATGGAGGAAAAAACCCATCGCCCCTAGACGGTAATTCACCGTCACGACGATGCTATTCGTTTCGGGCGCCAATTGCCAGCCCTGGAAATCCCGCCCCGAACCCGCAACATTGCCGCCGCCGTGCAGAAAGACGAGTACAGGCAAGCCATCCTCTGCATGATCCGGCCGCCAGATGTTCAGGTATAAGCAGTCCTCGCTCCCTACAGGTCCCTGCGGACTCATTTGGACGCTGCTGCTTCGAAAATCCCTTGCGGACAATCGATCCCCCCAAGGCTCGACCTCGCGAGGTGCTTTCCATCGGAGTCCTCCCACCGGCGGCATCGCATAAGGAACGCCGAGCCATGCGATCGACCGGGCCTCCGTCAGACGGAGCCCTTCGAGCTGGCCGCAAGGGAGCGTGACGATTTCATTCCTCGTATCGTTCTCGTGCATGAACAAACCCCTTTTCATTGTGCTTTCATTCATTATAGGGTTCTGTTACGATAATGAAAAATATATTGTTTGATATAAAATATATATTCATTTGGTTATCGATTGAAAGGGGGGAAGATGATGGATCTGCATTCGCTTCGTTATTTTCAAACGGTGGCTCGGCTGGAGAACATGACGAAGGCCGCGGAGAAGCTGCAAATATCCCAGCCGGCCTTAAGCAAGTTAATTGGTAAGCTCGAGACGGAATTAAGCGTTCAATTGTTCGACCGCACGGGGAAATACATTCGGCTCAACGAGTTCGGTAAACGGTTCCTTACGAAGGTCGACCTGGCTCTTCAAACGTTGGAGGATGGGAAGACGGAGCTGATAGACTTGGCCGCGAAACCGATTGGGACTATCGCGGTCATGATTCATGTCGGATCTTATTTGCTTCCGGATATGATTGCTTCATTCCGGCAGCGGCATCCGGAAGCGGAGTTCAAGCTGCTGCAGCATGATCAGGATCGTACCGCTTCTCCGGCGTTCGATCTGTGCATTTCGTCATCGACGTTCAGAATGCCGGGAACCGAATCCATCCCCTTATTAACAGAGGAAATCATGCTTGCGGTCCCGAACGGACATCGGTTGGCCGGCCGCAAGAGCGTTCGCCTAAGCGAGCTGTCGGAGGACGGCTTCATAAGCTTAAAGCCGGGCAAGCAGCTGCGCGATACGACGGATTCCCTCTGCCGCGCGGCAGGCTTTGAGCCTCGAATGATTTATGAATGCGACGAGCCTTCGATGGTTCGGAGCCTGGTCCGCGCGGGACTTGGCGTTTCTTTTATTCCGTCGGTTACATGGGGCGGTTCGCAGGGCTCCTCCGTCGTTCTTCTCTCTATCGAAGAGCCGGTAAGTAAACGTTCGATCGAAATTTCTTGGTATGCCGACCGTTACATAACGAAGGCGGCCCGCGAATTCAAAGCGTTCGTGCAGGATTATTACCGAAAGCTGCAATAGAGAGCAGTGAAGATCGCGAAGCAGAAGGGTTGCCCAGCGGCTCTGCGTTTATTTGCGTGGCCCTATTGACAGATTTTGTATGACGATGGTATCCTGTAACAAATACAAGTAAGTTAATCGGAATAGTGTAGTATTGATAAGCAACCGAATATTGTTGATGCGATTGTTCCCTTCTATCGCGTCTACCGGATCACCGGAGACCTTCCTCTTTCATGCCTATGATTGCGGAGGTCTCTTTTGTTTATTCGAAACAATCTACCATTCGAGACGAACCGGAGGTGTGCGCCATCAATATCGATAACATCGAAGCATTCGTATTCATTGTCCATTACGGCAGTTACAACAAGGCGGCCGACATCCTATTCTTATCCCAGCCGTCCGTAAGCGCCCGGATCCAGTCGCTGGAACGCGAGCTGAACTGCAAGCTGTTCGACCGGATTGGCAAACAAATTCAAATTACGGAGGAAGGCAAGCGATTCTTGCCTTATGCGCAGCAAATATTGATGACGTACCAGAAGGGCAAGCTTCATATCAATCAGAAAAGATCGCTGCCGGAAGAGCTAAGACTGGGGTGTACCGTCTCGGTCTCGAATTACACGATTCCGGATGTGCTGTCAAGGCTGAAGCAGCGTTTTCCTAACACGCACTTCAAGCTCGTCACGGGAACAACGGACGATATCATCGGGAAGGTCGTCAATAAAGAGGTGGATATCGGATTCGTGCGAAATGTCAGCCATCCGAATTTGCAGTCCACCAAATTTTACGAGGATCCCATCCGATTGTACGTCTACGAAGGACATCCATTCTTAAGCATGGAGAAGATAACGATCGAGCAAATCGCCGTTCAGCCGCTCGTGTTTTTCGAATGCGGCGCGCTCGACTGGCTTCGGGTGCATCGCATGTTCGGCGGTCTTGATCATCCTCCGAATATCCAGTTCCTTACCGATAATTCGGAGACGGCCAAGAAGCTGGTCATCCGGAAAGCGGGCATCGGCTTCTTGCCCAGTCTCAGCGCGCAAGAGGAAATAAGAAGCGGAAAGCTTGTGCCGATTCCGATTCAGGAGGCGGAAGCGATCACGCTGCAGACGAATATCGTATCCTGCCATGGTAAGCATGCGCCGTTCATCGAAGCGATCATGGGCATCGGCAAAGAGCTGTACGGCGAAAAAAACGATATTGAATTGTTATATAAATAAATAGAACTTCTCTATTATCTTTCCCGGAAGCAGGATGCTACAGTTAGATCAGCTCATAATTCATACTTAACCAGTAGGTATTATGAGGTTAAAAACAAAAACATGGAGGTCTTTACAATGAAAAAGTTTACGGTAGTTGCATTAACGCTTGCCCTTGCCATTTTTGCTTCCGCATGCGGAAGCAACGGCAATGAACCCGCCAGCGGTTCGGCTGACGGCGAAACCGCCAAAAAAGTTATCGTAGGTACGGCAAACGACTTCGAACAAGTCGCTTTCCTTGACGATAAAGGCAACCTGACCGGCTTCGACGTCGAGCTTATTCGCGAGATCGACAAACGGCTGGAGCAATACGAGTTCGAATTCCAGACGTTGGAGTTCTCCAACATTTTGCTTAGCCTGGAAACCAAAAAGGTCGATATCGCCGCCCATCTCTTCGAGAAAAATCCGGAACGGGCCGAAAAGTTCGACTTTAACCAAGAGCCGTACGCCTATTGGCGGAACAAAATCATCGTAGCGTCGGATAACCAGGATCCGATCCAGACGCTGGACGACTTGAAAGGCAAGAAAGTGCTTATCGGTCCGACAAGCGCGCAAGCCCAGCTGCTCGAAAACTATAACAAGGAAAACGACAACGCGATCGAAATCGTCTATCAGCAGAACGACGCGAACGACGAAGTGCTCCAGATTACGTCGGGGCGCGTGTACGCAACGCTCGGAGCCGATTTCCTGCTCCCGATCAAAGACCCGCAAGGCAAGCTGAAAACGGTTGGGGAGCCGCTGAACGAAGGCAATATCCTGTACGTATTCCGCAAAAACGATCCGGAGTCCAAGAAGCTGTCCGACGCGGTCGATGCCACGATCAAAGAACTGAAAGCGGACGGGACGCTCAAAAAAATCAGCGAACAGTGGCTCGGCCAAGATTTCTCGCAATAAGAGGACGCCAGCGGCATGCGAGTCCGGCTGGGAGGAGTGAATACGAAGTATGGGTCAACACCAATTCGAGATTGCCTACGTATTCGAATATTTTTATAGATTGCTTCCGTCCCTCAAGGTTACGCTTCTCATCGTGGGAAGCTCCATCGGCCTCGGGACGATAGTCGGGCTTCTCGTCGCGCTGCCCCAGCTGTACCGCATTCCGGTTCTGAGGAGACTGTCGCAGCTGTACGTATCGTTTTTTCGAGGCACCCCGATCCTCATCCAATTATTTTTGTTCTATTACGGCGTCCCGGAAGTGCTGAAGCTCGTTTACGTCGACCTGACGAGAACGCCTGCCTTATTTTTCGTCATTCTCACGTATTCGCTGCATAGCGGAGCGTACATCGCCGAAGTGATCCGGGGAGCGGTATCGGCCGTAGACCGCGGGCAAGTGGAGGCCGCGTACGCCGTTGGGATGAACGGGTTCCAGGCATTCAGCCGGATCGTTCTGCCGCAAGCGCTGTCCATCTCCATTCCGGTATTCGGCAATATCGTAATCGGCAATCTGAAGGACACGTCGCTCGCCTTCACCCTCGGCATACTGGACATTACGGGCAAAGCGCAGACGATGGGCACGCTCTCTCAGCGGTTCATCGAAATTTATATCTCGCTCGCGGCGCTTTATTTCATCATCAGCTTTGCGCTGCAGAAGCTGTTCGACCGGCTCGAGAAGAGACTTCTTCGTCATGAACCGGCAGCCGCGAAGGATTCTTTGGTCAAAATATCGTTTCTTCGGAAAGATGTGGCGGCCTCGAAATGGCGAAGGAAGGAGGCGCAATTATGAAGCTGGACCTTTCGTTCATATGGACGGCTTTTCTTCAGCTGCTGTCGGCGATTCCGACTACGCTTGCCGTAACCGCGGTATCCGTCGTTTGCGGCCTTGCCATTGGCACGGTTGTCGCTCTTATTCGAATCAACCGGGTGCCCGTGCTGAATGCCGCCGCAGTCGCCTACGTCACTTTCATTCGAGGGACGCCTATGCTGACTCATCTGCTGCTGGTTTATTTCGGATTACCCTTCGTTATTGACGCGGTCTGCGAGAGCTTCGGCTGGCCGTTCCGCTCGGTGTCGATCCCGATGATCGGATTTGCTTACATTGCGTTTTCCATTACGGCAGGCGCCTATTTGTCCGAAGTTGTCCGTTCGGGACTTCTCGCGGTCGACAAGGGCCAGATCGAAGCGGCTTATTCGGTCGGAATGACGACCTCGCAGGCGATTCGCCGAATCGTATTCCCGCAGGCTTTCGCGATTTTATTGCCCAACCTTTCGAATAGCACGATCAGCATGCTGCACGGCTCCACGCTGGTGTTCACGGTTTCGGTCGTCGACATTAACGCCAAATCGCAGATCATCGCGTCTTCCAACTGGAAGTTTTTCGAAGCGTATATCGCGGCCGCCGCCCTGTATTGGGGATTGACGTTCCTGATCGAGCGGGTAACCGCCATGGCGGAGAAGCGATTCCAAATGTATAACCGGGGAGGCGTATCATGATCAAGCTGTCGCAAATCAAAAAATCGTACGGACGGCAGCAGGTGCTGCACGGCATCGATCTAACCGTCGGGAAAGGCGATGTCGTCGCCATCTTGGGACCGAGCGGTTCGGGCAAAACGACCTTGCTCCGCTGCATCAACTATTTGGAGCGGCCGAGCGACGGGGAAATCACGATCGACGGCTTCACCGTCCATTGCAAGCGTCCGACCAAAGCCGATATTCATCGCTTGCGCAAACAGTCGGCGATGGTGTTCCAGCAATATAATCTGTTCCGGCATAAAACGGCTCTCGAGAACGTCATGGAAGGACTCGTCGTCGTGCATAAGCAGCCGAAGGAGCAGGCTCGGCTTCGAAGCGCGGAGCTGCTCGAGAAGGTGGGGCTTGGCGATAAGCTGGATGCTTATCCAAGCCAATTATCCGGCGGACAGCAGCAGCGGGTAGGGATCGCAAGGGCGCTTGCGCTCGGGCCGAAGGTCATCCTGTTCGACGAGCCGACTTCTTCGCTCGATCCGGAGCTTGTTGGAGAGGTGCTCTCCGTCATTCGGAGAATCGCGAAGGAAGGCATAACGATGATCATCGTTACCCATGAAATGAGCTTCGCCCAAGACGTGGCGAGCCATGTCGTCTTCATGGATCACGGTACGATCGTCGAGCAGGGCGAGCCGAACGAAATCTTCCGCGCCCCAAAAGAAGAGAGAACGAAGCAGTTTCTGAAGAGGTTCGCGCCGGAAAGCGCGTATTCCATTTAATCGCGAGGAGTAGATATCGATGGCCTTGAAGCTTGGCATATTGGACCAAAGCATTGTGTTCCCTGGACAGACGGCGGCGGATGCCCTGCATAACACGGTCAAGTTAGCCCAACTGGCGGAATCCCTTGGCTACGAGCGCTTCTGGGTGTCGGAGCATCATGATTCGGATCGTCTGGCAGGATCGTCGCCCGAGGTGCTCATCGCTTATTTGCTTGCCCAAACCGAGTCTATACGGATCGGCTCCGGCGGCGTCATGCTGCAGCATTACCAGCCCTACAAGGTTGCGGAAAATTTCAACATGCTTGCCACTCTGGCCCCGGGAAGAGTGGAGCTCGGCATCGGACGCGCGCCGGGAGGTTTGCCCCGGTCGACGAGAGCTCTGCAGGCGGCGGAAACGGAAAAGCTCGAAAACAAGCTGGAAGAGCTGCAGCTATTTCTTCGAGGACCGGCAGGTGAAGACCATTCGCTCCCCGGCCTGCAGGCGAGTCCTTTGCCCAGTCAGCCGGCCGGCGTCTTTATGCTCGGCACGAGCGTGGCCAGCGCGGAGCTTGCGGCGGAGCGGGGGCTGCCATACGTCTTCGCTTTATTTATCAACAACGATCCAGAAGCCGCTCGTCAGGCATTCGATACGTATCACCGGAGCTTCAACGGAAGCGCGGGCGAGAAGCCCAAGGCGATTCTTGCCTTATCCGTCATCGCGGCGGATACGGAAGAAGAGGCGGCGGCCATCGCCGACGATCTATTAAGCGTTCGAGTTACGCTCGCGAGCGGCAAAACCGTTAACGTCAGCACGCTGGAACAAGCGGAAGAATTCGCAAGGCAGGCAGGGGAGTCTTATACGGCCGAAGTGCGCGAAGCCGACGTGACGAAAGGCACGAAGGAGACGGTCCGAAGCCGCATTCTTGAGCTTGGCGAAGCGTATGGCGTCGAGGAATTCGTGTTCACGACGGTGGTCGGCGATTACGAGAAACGCGCGCGTTCCGTGGCGCTGCTGAAAGAAGCTTTCGAGGAAATAGCCGTTTCGCGATGAGAGGCGGCGCGACTTGGGGAGGGGAAGCGATGAGCATCTTGAAGCTGGAGCCGTTCGGGGAACGACTGATCGCCATGAGAAGGCACTTGCATGCCAATCCCGAGCTTTCCTATGAAGAATACGAAACGACGGCGACCATCCGGAGATGGCTGACCGAGGCGGATATCCGCATAGCGGAATATCCTCTGCGCACAGGCGTCGTCGCAGAAGTCGGCGGAGAATGGGGAGGCCCGGTCATCGCAATCCGCGCCGATATCGACGCGCTCCCTGTGCAGGAAGAGACAGGTCTGCCGTTTGCCTCCGTGAACAAAGGCAAGATGCATGCGTGCGGACACGACTTTCATACGGCGGCCGCCATTGGCGCCGCTCTGCTGCTCAAGAAGAAGGAGAGCCAGCTGCGGGGAACAGTCCGGTTCTTGTTCCAGCCCGCGGAGGAGAAGGCGAAAGGCGCGCGGCAAATGATAGCAAGCGGAGCGCTTCGGGATGTGAAGGCCATATTCGGCTTGCACAACAAGCCGGATCTGCCGGTCGGCACGATCGGCATCAAAGGCGGGCCGATCATGGCCGCCGCCGACGGCTTCGTCGTTGAAGTGCATGGCCGAGGGAGCCATGCGGCCGTCCCCGAAGCCGGGCTCGACCCGATTGTCGTATCCGCGCATATCGTCACCGCGCTGCAGTCCATCGTCAGCCGCAACGTTGGCGCGCTCGACAGCGCCGTTATTAGCGTGACCCGGATTCAGAGCGGGACCGCATGGAACGTCATACCCGATAAAGCCGTGTTTGACGGCACATTGCGCACGTTCGATCCGCGCGTACGGATGCGAGTGCGCGAGAGGCTCGAACAAATCGTCGCGGGCATTGCCGGCTCCTTCGAAACAAGAGCAGAGGTTTCTTGGATTGACGGACCTCCGGCCGTGCGCAATGACGCAAGATGGGCTGAGCTTGCTTCAAGTACGGCCGAGAAGCTCGGCTTGCGCGTGATCGCTCCGGCTCCTTCGCCGGCGGGGGAGGATTTTGCCTTCTATTTAAAGGAAACGCCGGGCTTGTTCGTCTTCCTCGGAACAAACGGCCCGCAGGAATGGCATCACCCCGCATTCGACGTCGATGAACGTGCGCTCGAGCATGGCGCTTCTTTTTTTGCCGCGCTTGCCGTTGACGCGTTGAAGCAATTTTTAGATTCGGATAACACGAAGGAAGAAAGAGGTGAAAGAGACACGATGAGCCAATTGGCGATTGATGTCCATACGTATTTGCGAACGCATGAACAATTGAAGCAGGCCATAGAAGGGTTGACGGACGAAGGGCTGAGATGGAAGGCCGCTCCGAATTCGTGGAGCGTAACGGAGGTGCTTGCCCATCTGGCCGATCATAACCTGATCGTATCGTTCCGGATTAGGGAAATCTTGGCCCGTTCCGAGGCGAGGCTGCCCGCGTTCAACCAAGATGCCTGGGTGGCCGGGCAGAAAGCGAACGAGGGGCATGCCGCCGACATCCTCGCCGCTTTCAAATCGCTGCTCGACTACAACAGCTTGTTGTTTCAGCGGCTCGAGCCGGAGGATTGGGAGAAGACGGGAACGAACGCGAAGGGCGAGACGGTCACGTTATCGGCTGTCGTTCGCGGCTTTGTCGCCCATCTGGAGCATCACTTGCAGCAAATCGCCAGAATCCGGAATCACGAAAGCGGGGGAGCGGGATGACGAATCGGAAGGTTGTCATACGGGATGCGGAGCCGTCGGATACCGATGCGATAAGAGCGGTGCTGGAGGATGCTTACGCGGAATACGAACAGCTGATGCCCAAGGAGCGGTGGGAGGCTTATAAGGAGAATATCGCCTTCTCGTTGACGGACGCCAACGTGAAAACCCGTCTCGTTGCCGATGAGGAGGGCGTTATTCTCGGGAGCGTGTATCTGTACGATACGTCGGCTGCCGCATACGGCTTGCCGGAGTTGAACATTCACGGTCCGATTATGCGCCTGCTCGCCGTTACGCGCAGAGCCCGGGGAAGGGGCATCGCCGCAGCGCTGGTTGCGGGGAGCATCGAACGATCGCTCGCATGGGGAGCCGACATTCTCCATCTCCACACGAACGATATGATGCAATCCGCCGTTCGGCTTTACGAGCGGTTAGGCTTCGAACGGGCCGGCGAGAAGGACATCGTGAAGGGAGACTCGGTAGTGAAGAGCTACCGCATCCGGCTGAAGGAAACGGAACGCTCGATAGGAGGGACGAGATGAGCAGACGGAAATCGATTAAATTAGGCGCCTTGATTCACGGCGTGGGAGGGAATGTGACGGCCTGGCGCCACCCGGACGTCCCCGCCGACGCGAGCGTGAGCTTTCCATTCTACAAAGAGCAGGCTCAGATTGCCGAAGCCGGAAAGTTCGATCTTGTCTTTATTGCCGACGGCTTGTACATTAACGAAAAATCAATTCCTCACTTTCTGAACCGATTCGAGCCGCTCACTATTTTATCCGCTTTGGCTGGCGTCACGTCCAAGATCGGGCTGGTCGGCACGTTATCGAGCTCCTATAGCGAGCCTTTCACCGTTGCCAGACAGTTCGCGTCCCTTGACCATATCAGCGGAGGGAGGGCCGGTTGGAATATCGTCACTTCCCCGCTCGAAGGATCCGCGAAAAACTACGGGAAAATCGAGCATCCATCGCACGGCGAGCGCTATCAAATCGCGGAGGAGCATCTTGAGGTCGTTCGCGGCTTATGGGATTCCTGGGAGGATGACGCGTTCGTCCGCAACAAGGAGACGGGCGTTTTCTTCCATCCGGAGAAAATGCACCGATTGAACCACCGCGGCCGTTATTTCTCGGTCGAGGGGCCGCTTAATATTGCGCGGTCGAGGCAAGGCCAGCCGGTCGTCTTCCAGGCAGGCTCCTCCGAAAGCGGAATTAAGCTGGCGGCGGCAAGCGCGGATGCCGTCTTTACGGGTCATGATGATATCGAGGAGGCGAAACGGTTCTACAAGGAAGTCAAAAGCCGTGCCGTCGCTGCAGGCCGTTCGGCGGATGACATCGTCATCCTTCCCGGCATCGGACCGATCATCGGGCAAACGCAAGAAGAAGCGGACCGGAAGTACGAGGAGCTCGCCGGCCTCGTAAGCATCGAGCTTGCCCTGCAAGTGCTGGGGCGCTTCTTCGACCACCACGATTTCTCCCGTTATCCGCTTGACGAGCCGTTCCCCGACTTGGGCGACATCGGCAGCAACAGCTTCCGCAGCAGCACGGACCGGATCAAGAGAACGGCCAAGGAGCAGCAGCTGACGCTACGGCAGGTCGCTTTGCAGGCCGCGTCCCCGAAAACCCCGTTCGTCGGCACGCCCGAGAAAATCGCCGATTTGATCGAGCAATGGCATGAACAAGAAGCGGCTGACGGCTTTATCGTAAGCTCCCCCATTCCGACTTCGCTGCGCGATTTCGTGGAACTGGTGGTGCCGATCCTCCAGGAGCGCGGCCTTTTCCGGACGGAATACGATTCGGATACGCTGCGGGGACACTTGGAGCTCCGTATTCCGGAGAACCGGTACGCTTCCCGATCGGTCGAACAGCATAGTTGACATGCCGCCCTTTCGATGGCCGCTGTCCGTTAGTTGGCCGAAGGGCCGCGAGCGGATAGCGGCCATCGTCATTGTGCGAACCTATTTTAAGAGCTATTTAGATTTCTTCTATTTGCAAATAGATTTCTTCTATTATCCAAACGCATCCTGTTCAGGTATGCTTTTAGTAGGCAAAGTTTATTAAACAGGTAGGAATTATCAGAATTGTTCATTCACAATAGGAATGGAAGGCGGGTGAAAGGCATGGCTCGATTACTCGAAGTCGATCGGCTGCGAGTTGCCTTTCGAACCGAACGCGAAGAAGTCGTTGCCGTCGACGAAGTCAGCTTCGCGATGGGACGCGGCGAAACCATAGCGCTCGTCGGGGAGTCGGGCTGCGGGAAAAGCGTGACTTCGCTCTCCATTATGGGTTTGCTAGGCGCAAACGGAGCCGTTACCCATGGGGAAATCCGCTTTGACGGGAGTGTCATAACGGGTTGCGGAGAACCGGTAATGCGCCGGCTGCGGGGGAAGGAAATCGCGATGATCTTCCAGGAACCGATGACGTCGCTGAATCCCGTCATGAAGATCGGCGAGCAGATCGGTGAATGTCTGCGTCTTCACCGGAAGTGCGGCCGCAAGGAAGCGAAGTCGGTCGCGGTAGGGCTGCTGAACAAGGTCGGCATCGCAAGGGCTGAAGCCGTTGCGAAGGATTATCCTCATGCCTTGTCCGGAGGCATGCGCCAGAGGGTGATGATCGCCATGGCAATGGCGGGAAATCCGAAGCTGTTGATCGCGGATGAGCCGACGACAGCCCTTGACGTGACGATACAAGCGCAAATTCTCCAGCTAATGAAGCAAATGCAGGAGGAAGGCGGCATGGCTGTTCTGCTCGTCACCCATGACCTGGGCGTCGTAGCGGAAATGGCTGATCGAGTCATCGTCATGTATGCGGGACAGATTGTAGAGGAAGCGGATGTCTATGCCTTATTCCGGGATCCGCGGCATCCGTACACGCAAGGACTGATTCGAGCGGTTCCAGCCATTGACGGCGCTGCAAGGAGACGGGCGCAGCCGATCCCGGGAGCGGTACCCTCACCTCGCGAAATGCCCGTAGGATGCCGCTTCCACCCTCGCTGCCAGTACGCGATCGATCGATGCGGGCTCGAGAATCCGGAGCTGCAAAGGATAGGAGACCGCCACAGCGTCAGATGCTGGGCTGCCCATACGTCCAGCCTTGCCCCGGAAGGGCAGCCTGTCCCGGGGGCGGTGATCACGGTATGACGACGCGGGAAGCGATGCCGAAGCCGCTGCTGCAGATCGAGAATCTTAAAACGTATTATCCGGTTCGCCGAGGGTTATTCGGCCAGACCTCCGGTTTCGTCAAAGCCGTAGATGATGTCAGCTTGACGCTTTACGAGGGGGAGACGCTCGGGCTTGTCGGCGAATCGGGCTGCGGCAAATCTTCGATCGGCCGTTCTGTCGTCCGGCTGGAGCGTCCGCATGCGGGGCGCGTTCTCTTCGAAGGCGAGGACATTACGAATGCCTCGCAGAGCGAACTGAGGCCTATCCGGATGCGAATGCAAATGATCTTCCAAGATCCCTATGCCTCTCTTAATCCTAGATTGCGAATATTCGATACGTTGGCGGAGCCGATGATCGCCCATCGATTGGCGAAGCGCGGCGACGTTCAGGCCGAAGTAGAAAGGCTGCTTCAGCTGGTAGGATTGCCGCGTGCCGCGGCTGATCGGTATCCGCATGAATTTTCGGGCGGCCAGAAGCAGCGGATCGGCATCGCTAGGGCATTGTCGATGAACCCAAGGCTGATCGTGTGCGATGAGCCCGTGTCCGCGCTAGACGTTTCGATTCAGGCGCAAATCCTGGGCCTGCTGCAGGACTTGCAGGATGAGCTGAAGCTGTCTTACTTGTTCATCGCCCACGGGATCGGCGCCGTGAAGCAGGTGAGCACGAGGGTCGCCGTCATGTATTTGGGACGGATTGTGGAGCTGGCCCCTTCGGAGTCCCTATTCCGCAAGCCCAGACATCCTTACACGAAGCTGCTGCTCGGCGCATACCATCCGCCGGATCCTCTGCTCCGTGGCATGGATCGTCCGATTATCCGCGGAGACGTGCCCGATCCGTCGCGCCCGCCGCCAGGCTGCAGGTTCCATACCCGCTGTCCGTACGCCCGGGAACGGTGCCGGACGGAGGAACCAAGCTTAACGAATGACGCGCATGGCGTCGCCTGCCATTATCCGCTTGCATGAGAGAAAGAGAGGGAGGAAGCGAAGAAAATGGGCACTTATATCGTCAGGAGGCTGTTCATCGCCGTTCCCGTTTTTTTCGGCATTACGGTACTCAGCTTCCTCATCATGAATTTGGCGCCCGGCAATCCCGTAGACATGCTGATCAATCCCAATATTCCGAAGGAGCTGCTGGAGCTGAAGCGGGAGAGGCTAGGTCTGAACGATCCGCTTTACGCGCAATACGCGAATTGGCTAGGCGGCGTCCTCAAAGGCGATCTCGGATACTCCTTCAGCAGCTATGCCCCCGTCTCCCGGTTAATTGGAGAGCGAATCGGCCCGACTTTGCTGCTTGCTGCCGCATCTCTGCTGTTCGGATTGCTTATCGCGATACCGATCGGCGTCATCAGCGCCGTGAAGCGGAACTCGAAGCTGGATTATTTCCTGACGGGAATGACCTTCCTCGGCATCTCCATTCCGCCATTCTTCTTAGGACTCGGGCTCATCTACGTGGCGGGCATACAGTTGAAATGGCTGCCGACCGGCGGCATGACGACCTTAGGCGGAGATGGAGGAGCAGGTGACGTCCTTCTGCATATGATCTTGCCGGTAACGGTGCTGGGAGCCGCCATCGCGGGCAAGAAGGTGCGGTATGTGCGGGCCAGCATGCTGGAAGTATTAGGTCAAGATTACTTGCGCACGGCAAGGGCGAAGGGACTGCGGGAACTCGCGGTGACGAATAAGCACGCGCTGCGCAACGCGCTAATTCCTGTGATTGCCGTAGTCGGGGCGGAGATCCCTCTGCTGCTCGGCGGCAGCATTGTCATCGAGCAAGTGTTCCAATGGCCGGGCATCGGCCAGCTGACGATGGAAGCCATCCTGTCGCGCGATTACCCGATACTTATGGGACTGAACCTCATAGCGGCATGCGTCGTGCTGCTGACCAATTTATTGACGGATATGCTGTATGCCGCAGCCGATCCGCGCATTACTTACGGATGACGGGAGGAAGCATCGATGTCTGCGACAACGCTGCCTTGGGAACAGCCGAATACAAGGATCGAAGGTTACGTCCGGCAGGTTAGCCGGAGGTTTCTCCGGCACAAGCCTGCGGTTTGGGGGCTGGCCGTCACGATACTGCTGGTCCTGATCGCCCTGTTCGCTCCGTGGCTTGCGCCTTATCCGCCGAATGAAGTCATGAACGCGTTCGGCGCCAAGCCCTCGGCTGACCACTGGCTGGGTACCGATCAAGTGGGACGGGACGTGTTAAGCCGCTTGCTCTACGGAACCCGCGTCTCGCTGTTCATCGGCATTGCGACCGTCGCGATCTATGTGACGTTCGGGACTTTCGTGGGCATGGCCGCCGGCTATTACGGCCGATGGCTCGACATGGGCGTCATGAGAATCACCGATATTTTCTTAAGCTTCCCTTACATGCTGGTCGTGCTCGTGATCGTCAGTGTGCTGGGAGCAGATATGGCCACGATCATGATCGTGCTCGCTTTATTCAAGTGGCCCACGGTCGCCATGCTTGTGCGGGGAAGCGTATTGGCCGCGAAGGAGCTGGATTACATCAAAGCGGGCGTCGCGCTCGGGTTCCGCGCGCCGCGCATTCTGCTCCGCCATATGCTGCCGACAATCATCGGCCCCATTATCGTGAGCGCGACATTCGGCGTAGCCGGGACGATCCTAAGCGAAGCCGGACTCAGCTTTCTCGGCATGGGAGTGAAGTCGCCGCAGGCGAGCCTCGGCAATATGCTCCACGACGCGCAGTCCCTGACCGTATTGACCGAGCAGCAATGGCTTTGGATGCCGGCGGGGTGCATGATTCTTATTGCGGTACTCGCCGTCAACTTCGTCGGAGACGGGCTGCGCGACGCGCTCGACGCGAGGGCGTAATCGGCGGTCGATCATGTTTCGCTAAATAGAGAAGGAAGATAGAAGGAGTGGGAAAAGGATGAAACGATACAAACGAATGGGCCTGTTGATTGCTTCGGCCATTGCGACCCTCTTGATAGCGGCTTGCAGCCAATCGAACGACGCGAACGAAGGCGCTCCGGCCGAGCCGAAGCCGCAAGCGACGACAGAGGAGGCGCAAGCCGAGAAGAAGCTGACGATCGGCATCGTCAACGCGCCGGTCACGTTAAACCAGATTAACACGCAAGACAATTCGGCATCGCTGGCCCCGATCGGGTTGCTTAACGACGCGCTGCTCGACGTGACGGATTCGGCCGAGTTCGTCCCTAAGCTGGCGGAATCGATCGAAACGACGGATAAGCAGACGTTCACCGTCAAGCTGCGTCCGGATGCCAAGTGGAACGACGGGACGCCGTTCACGACGGCGGATGTCGCATTCACGCTGAAGCTCGCGCTTCATCCCAAGGTCGAAACTTCGTTCAAGCTGAGCTTCATCGAAGGGCTGAACGACTTCGGCAAGCTGGAGGAGGGCGTTACGGAAATCGCGGGACTCCGCATCATCGACCCGCATACGTTCGAGATCAAAGCCAAGACGCCGATCGATCCGCTCGTCTTCAACGAACGATTCGGCGCGAAGGTTTATTATTTGCCGGAGCATCTGTTGAAAGACGTGAATCCCGAACAACTGTCGACCCATCCCTATTTCCAGAAGCCGGAAGTCACGAACGGACCATACCGATTCGCCGCTTACGAGCAAGGACAATATGTCGAAGTGACCAAAAACGATCAGTACTACTTAGGCGCTCCGAAGATCGATACGATCTTCATTAAGGTGCTGCCGGCGGCTAATCTGGTTGCCCAGCTGCAGACGGGTGAAGTTCATATGAATTCGCTGCCTGTCGGACTCGTCCCGATTACGGATTACGACAAAGTGAAAAGCTTCGACAACGTCAACGTGACATCCGCTGCAGCCTCGGAACCGGCCGAGTTATTCTTCAATATCGAGAAGCTGCCGGATAAGAAAGTCCGTCAAGCGATCGCTTATGCCCTGAACCGCCCGCTTATCGTGGAGCAGCTGCTCAAGGGCCAAGCGGAAATTATCGACGGCGGCATCCCAAGCGGGCATCCTTACTTCAACAAGGACATCGCGCCTTATTCTTACGATCCGGAGAAAGCGAAGCAGCTGCTGCAGGAAGCCGGCTGGGACCCGAACCGGAAGCTTGCGTTCCTCATTCCGGTCGGCAACAAAGTCCGCGAACAGGCTGCCGATATTTTGGTGCAAAATTTGGAAGCCGTTGGGCTTAAAATCGATGTCCAAAAATACGATTTTCCTACGCTTATCGATAAAGTCGAAAAAGGCGAACACGATATCACGATTTTCACAAGGGATTATTACATCGAGCCCAGCCTTTACTTCACGACCTACAAAAGCGACGACCCCGAAAGCGTCATCCGGTACAACAATCCGGTCGTCGACGAATTAATCGCCCAAGGCGAGCAAGAAATCGACGAAGCGAAGCGCCACGAGATTTACGACCGTCTTCAGGAGGTGCTGCACGAGGACGTGCCGACGCTCGCCGTTTATTCCGAGAAGAGGCTGCAAGTCGTATCGAAGGAAGTGCTCGGAGGCAGACCGCTGAACCTCGGCACGTTCAACAACGTGAACGAATGGGACTTGACCGTCAAGTAAGTTATAAGGGATTCATTCCGTTATAGAGGTTGTTCAAAAAGCCCGCCTTTGATCACGAAGCGTATCGGGAAGTCTGGGCCTTTTGAACACATACTTTATATAAATCATTACCAATTCCATTAGGAGGTGCAAGGAGAATGGCAGAACTTAGCTGTCTCGTATGCAAGTCGGACATTGAGGTGGAAGAGCGGGCGACCACGGGAGAAATCGTGGAATGCGATTCCTGCGGCCAGGAGCACGAGGTCCAGGTTGAAGCAAGCCGCGTTACGATCGCTTTGGCACCCGAAATCGAAGAAACTTGGGGAGAGTAGGTGTAGAGAACATGGAGAACCAGAGCGCCATTCTGTTGTGCGTCACGAAGCTTAGGGAAGAAGAGCAGCTTATCGTCGAACATCTTAGCCGGCTCGGCATCCGCGTTCAAGTGAATTTGGACTCCATGGATCTTCCTGTCGGAGGGGGCGGCGTCCCGCCATACGGGCTTGCTCTCATTCGGTGCCTGTCCCAAAAGAACGCGCTGAGCCGCACCCAGCTTCTCGAGCTTGCCGGATATGAAACGTTGAATTCGGCCAAAGCCATCGCCATTTGCACGAATAAAATCCATCAGGCGATCGTCTTCGAAAAACACGGCATTCCGCAGCCTCGCTACCAAGTCGCCTTCACCCCGGCGAAGTTATACGATGCGCTTTCGGACTTCGGGGATCTATGTGTCATTAAACCCGCAACGTCTTCATGGGGGCGGGGAATCGCAAGGATGACGGGAAAGGAATGCCTGGACGGATGGATTGCCGCGAGGGAATCCGTTGATCCGAGCCATCAATCGTTCCCCGTCCTTGTGCAGGAATACGTGGAGAAAGGCGATTACGACATTCGCGTCGTGATAGTCGGTCGCAAGCCGATTGCTGCTTTTCGCCGGGTATCGGCTGAAAATTGGAAGACGAATACGCATCTGGGAGCGGAAATCGAACCGATCGAGATTAACGGCGAAATCGCCGCGATTTGCGGGGATTTGGTCGACGTATTAGGAGAAGGGATTTACGGCGCCGATTTGTTTTTCGATTATGGGCAGCTTCGATATGTCGTATGCGAAGTGAATCAGAATCCGGAATTCGCGAAATCGTGGAAGGTGCACGGCGTCGATGTCGCCTATCATATCGCCGAATACGTAAAGGAGAAGATCGGCAGGACAAATAAGGTAAACGTTACGGTTCATTCATAGAATGCGGGGAGGAATCATTTACGGATGGGAGATACATTAACGAAACCGGAGGCGCCGATCGCGAAGGAGCATTATTTTTCATTATCGTTTGTTTTGTCCAGAGTGCTGAATTCGGGCGTTATCATGAGCATCGAAAAAAACGACCATGAGTTAAAAGGACTGGAGAAGGCGATTGCCAAACTCACGAATACCCAATACGTTTCTTTGCTTAATAGCTTTACGGGCGCGGTGCATGGAGCATTCTGGGGGCAGGACATCGGCTACGGTTCGTCGGCGCGTCTCGAGCACGCCGGCGAGCAGGAAAGGAAGTTCGCTAAGTGGCTTGGCATTCAGCTCACGACGGATCCCTATGCGGAAATCGCTTATTCCGCCATTGCGGTGGACGGTCATAATCTCCACCGGTTAGAGCAGGAGGCTCGAAGCTCCGCCGGGCAGGCGCCCGTCCTCGTCCTCGATTTTACGGGACTGGGCTTTGGCCCGGTCGCCGCGATCGCGACGAATGACGAGCTGGTCTGGAAAAAAGCGGAGCGGCTCAAAATATTCGGCGCCTTCGACCTGCAGACGATGTGGACGCAGGAGGAGAGCGAGCCGGAGCTTCAGCCGGCCGTCCAATTCAATTACAGGCTGAGCCCGCTCGTGGCGGCATGCGTCAAGATTTCGTTATTAAGGAGGAAGCCGGCCTAATGAAAACCGATTTTATCCGCAAACCGCTGCAGCTGCCCGACGAGGAATGGATCCGGTCTCCGCTCGCGATCGACGGAGGACCGTCCATCATTCCCGAAGACGTCCGCAGGACTAATTTTCCCATTATTACGAAAGAAGACGTTATCCAAATGCTCGTCTCCATCCAACAAGACGGCGAAAGCGTCGTCGAGGAGTTTCGGGAAACGTACCGCGGCTACGTGGGCGCCAATTACGCCATTGCCACCTCCAGCGGCACATCGAGTCTACACTTAGCCCTTGTCGGAGTTGGGGTGCAGCCCGGAGACGAAGTCATTGTGCCCGCATTCACGTTTATTGCAACTGCTCAAGCGGTCGTTGCCGCCAAAGCGATTCCGATATTCGTGGATATCGATCCCGTCACGTATTGCCTCGATCCTTTGAAGGTAGAGGAAGCGATCACCGGCAAGACGAAAGCGATCATGCCCGTTCATGTGCACGGCTTGCCGGCCGACTTGCAAGCCTTGCGTCAACTGGCGGATAAACATTCGCTGCGGCTGGTCGAGGATGCCTCTCACGCCCATTCCGCATCGATTGACGGCAGAGTGGCCGGCTCGATCGGGGACGGCGCGGGGCAGAGCCTGATGGCGGACAAAAACTTCCCCGTCGGCGGCGAAGGCGGCATCGCGTTTTTCCGGGAGAAGGAGGACTACCGGCGCGCGCTCGCGTTCCTGGATTCGTCGGGCATCGATTACCGCATGTCATGGATCGCCGCGGCTTTCGGGCTAAGCCAGCTTGAGCGGCTGCCTTATTACGATGCGATCCGCGCACGAAACGCCGCTTATTTGACGAACGCGCTCAAGGAAACGAAGCTGTTCAGCGGACCGCTCGTCCCGGAAGGCTATAAGCACAGCTACAATATGTATCGCGTTAAGCTGTCGCCGGAGCGTCTCGGGCTTGGGGATCTGGAGGATTACCGGGTCAAACACGCGGTCGAGCAGCTCATCCAAGCGGAAGGCGTCTTCGCGAGGGAATGGCAGAACGTGCCGATTCCCGGCCATCTCCCGTTCAAGAACAGGAGAGGCTTCGGCAACGGCTATCCGTTCTCGCTGTCGGATCGGCAGGATTTCGGTTACGATCTGAACCGGTTCCCCGAGACGCTGAAGATGCTTCGCAGCACGCTCACGATCTGCAGGGAGCTCCGGACGCCGATCGAATACGAGCGGATTCAGGCTTACGCGCTGGCATTCAAGAAGGTCGACGCGAACCCGGATAAGATACGCGAGCTCGCGAAGAGAAGCGGCGATTTGAAGGTCGTCTACGAAAGAGACGCGAGGTTAGGATGAGCGGCGCGGCGCAACGGAAGAAAGCGGCCATTCTCGGCGGCAGCGGGTTCACCGGCGCCGAGTTGTACAGGCTGCTTCGCAGGCATCCCGGCTTCGAAGTGACGTTTATTTCTTCGGAGTCGAACGCCGGCCTTCCGGTGGACAAATATTACGCGGGTTCGGTTCACAGGAAGAAGCCGGGGGGATTGAAGTTCAGCCGGGTCTCCGAGCTGGAAGGCCATTACGACGCGGTATTCTCATGCCTGCCAACGGGCGAATTGCCGAAGATCATCCGGCGGGTCGCCGAGCATGCGGATTACATCTTCAACGTGAGCGGCGACTATCGGCTTGCCGACACCGCGCTATTGCAGCGGCATTACCCGGATACGCTGAAGCATGATTTCGAAGGCGGCTGGCATTATTTCGTACCCGAATTCAGCGAGATCGACCGGAGCAAGAAGGTCGTGAATTTGCCGGGATGCATGGCGGTGGCGACGATCTATACGTTGTATCCGCTCGTGGCGCATGACCTGATCGAGGGACGCGTCATTACGGACGCCAAGACGGGCTCAAGCGGCGGGGGGAAGCAGGCGGGCGAGCATCATGCCGAACGCACGAACAACTTCCGGGCATACAAAGTGCACGGCCACCGGCATAAGCCGGAAATCGAACATGCGCTGTCCTATCATTTGGCGCGTACCGTCGATCTTCAATTTTCGGTATACAGCCTCGATTTGCCGCGGGGCATTATGGCGACCTCGTATTCCTTGCTCAAGGAGGGCGTTACCCCCGTCGATGTGAGAAAAGCGTTCTACGGCGCCTATGGCGCCAAGCCGTTCCTTCACTTTCTCCCGGCCGGCAGCGGCACGCCCATGATCAAGACGGTAAACGGGACGAACTTCGCGGAGATCGGAGCTTACGTGGATGGCCGAAACTGCGTTTCCTTGGCGACGATCGATAACCTGCTCAAGGGAGCGGCAGGCCAAGCGGTTCAGGCGGCCAATCTGTATTTCGGATTTCCCGAGGAAGAAGGCTTGCCCCGGGAAGGGGAAGGAGCGTGGCCATAATGAGCAGAGGAAATTTATATGTCATCAAACTTGGCAGCAGTACCATCGTCCATCATCCACGCATCTTCGAGGAGATTGGCCGCATCTCGCGCAGAGGGAATCAAGTGCTGCTCGTCGCGGGCGGAGCGGAGGCGATACGCCGGAAGTACGAGGACCTGTCGCGGCCGATGCCCTTCTTGACGCTGCCGTCCGGCGACGAAGTACGCTATTGCTCTCCGGAGGAGATGCCTTATATCCGCGACGCTTATTACGAAAATATATTGTCGCCGGTCCGGGAGCGATTGAAGGAACAAGGGCTTAGCGTATTTGCGCAGCTTGGCGGCGACAACGGGCTTGTACAAGGCAGAAAGGCGAAGCCGATAAAGGCGATCCAAGGCCAGAAAACCGTTATCGTGCGGGATTCGTTATTCGGGCAATATACGGGCAGCCATTCCTCGTTCCTGCATGACGCTCTGAAAAACTTCGATATCGTATGCTTGACGCCTCCGATCTGGGACCCCGAGCTCGAATCGTACATTAATATCGACGCCGACGTTCTGGCTGCCGAGCTTGCGGTCGAGCTCGAAGCGCATCATCTACGCTTCGTGACCGGCACGGCAGGGCTATTGCGGGATATCGGAGACGAAGGCTCGACCATTGCGGATGTGTACGGGGACGAAGAGCTTCCATCCGTCCAGGGACGCATGAAGCAGAAGGTAAGGGCGGCAAGGCTGGCTGCCGGCCAAGGAGTCTGCGACGTGAACATATCAGGTCCTCATTCGCTGGAACGCGGCGGCCGGACATGGTTCTGGCAAGCGGAGCGCGGGCTAGCCGCCTTCGAGCTGCTGAACAAGGTTGCCCGCATTCCGTCCGTTTCCGAGGACGAACACGAGCTTGCCCGGTTCTTGCTCGAGGAGATCGAAGATCCGTCGGTGACCGGTCGCGTCGACGAAGCCGGCAACATCGTGTTCCGCAGAGGCAGCGGTCCTCATACGCTGCTGCTCCTGGGCCATCTCGACACGGTGCCATACGTGTGGCCGGTACGTTCGGACGATGGCGGTCTTGCCGGAAGAGGCGTCGTGGACGCCAAAGGCAGCTTCGTCAACTTCCTTCATATGCTGAGGGAAGCGGACGTGCCCGAGAACGGTTCGCTGCTCGTCATCGGCGCCGTGGAGGAGGAGATCTCGTCCTCGAAGGGCGCGTATTACGTTCGGGACCATTACCGTGCGGACGCGGTCATCATCGGCGAGCCAAGCGGCGAAGACAGCTTGACTCTAGGCTATTACGGATTGTTCAAGCTGCGGATAACCATTAGACGCGCGCAAGAGCATACGGCGGCGAAGGACAGCGTAAGCGCCATCGACGAGCTGTATCAAGTCGCGGCCGACATTCGCGGGAGAGTCCGGGATATCGATCCCCAGGGCTTGTCTTCCTTGATCGACATCGAGCATCGCAACGAGCGCGGCTATATAACGGTTACCGCGATATTGAATTTCAGAGTTTCGCCGGAAGCCGGCAGCGGCTACGCGGACAAGGTCGACTTGTCCTTCGGCGAAGCGGTGACGGTCGACGTGCTTCGGGCGACGCCGGGCTTTGCCAATCCGCGTTCGGATACGCTGGTGAAAGCTTTCGTCCGCAGCTTCGCCAAGCACGGGAAGTCGGTTCGCTATTTGAAGAAACGGGGAACGAGCGACATGAACACGCTGGCGTCGGCATGGACTACTGTTCCGATGGTGGCTTACGGGCCAGGCGATTCCAGCTTGGATCACACGAATGACGAATACTTGCGCTATGGGGAAGTCGAATCTTCGCGAGCCATTCTGAGAGAAGCCGTTAACGAATGGTTCCGGTTACGAACGGAGGATTAAATGGAGCAATCGATACCTGCATATAGCGAACGGGACCTTCCGATTCCGTCAATGGCCGATCGGGCAACAGAGGCAAGGAAGCTGATTCTCGACATGGCGGCCACGCCAACCGGCTGCCACGTCGGAGGCAGTCTGTCGGCTATCGATCTATTGGTCGTCGCCTATGCGAAGTACGGCCATGACAAGAATACCTCCGTCATCCTGAGCAAGGGGCATGCGGCGGCGGCTCTCTACGCCGCGCTATACGTCCATGGGAAATTGCCTTCCAATCCGGCGGAAAGCTACGGCAAGCAAGGCTCGCTCTATACGGGGCATCCGAACCATAAGCTTCCCGGCATTCCTTTCGCGACGGGCAGCTTGGGGCATGGCGTCGCTTACGCGGCGGGCTGGGCGCTGGCGCAAAAGCTGCAAGGCACCGGAGGGCTTGGCATCGCGATCGGGGGAGACGGGGAGCTGCAGGAAGGGCTCGTCTGGGAGACGGCCCAGATCGCCCAGGCGCGGTCGCTTACGAATTTCGTCTATATCGTCGATTGCAACGGCGGGCAGAACGACGGATACGTTGACGATATTTCGCCGATCCGCAATCTGAAGGAACGGTTCGAGGCGTTCGGGTTCGCCGTCCGGGAGATTGACGGTCACCGTCATGACGCCATCTTCTCCGCTATTACGCCGGACAAGGAGAAGCCGCTTGCCGTCCTAGCCCGGACGGTCAAAGGAAAAGGCGTTGCCGCCTTCGAAGGGAATCCGGATGCGCATTACGCCAAAATTCCCGCCAATTTGGCGAAAAGATGGAAGGTGAACCTATCGTGACGACGGCGTTATCAGGCAGGGACGCCTATAAAGACGAGCTCGCCCAGCTCGCGGAAACCGAGGAACGAATTATTTGCCTCGAGGCGGATCTAGGGGGCAAAAACCATCCGTTCCAGAGCCGGCATCCGGATCGGTTCCTCAATCTCGGCATCGCGGAGCTCGCCGGCGTCGACATCGCGGCAGGGCTCGCCGAAGCGGGTTATGTCCCCTTCATCTCGACGTTTGCCGCTTTTGCGGCATTGCGAGCATCGGAGAGCGTGAAGCTGTCGATGGGCTACATGGGGAAAAATGTGAAGCTCGTCGCTCCATACGGCGGCGTGTCGGGCGGATGGTTCGGAACGACCCATCATGCCCTGGAGGACATCGCGGTCATCCAGTCCTTCCAAAATATCCGGATGGCATGTCCGCATGGGGAAGAGGAGACGAGGAGGGTCATCCGGGAAGCGGCCGCATCCGCGGAACCGTATTATATTCGTCTGTCCCGCAATGACGCGTTCGAAAGCTTGCCGCGCGCCTCGGAACGATCTTGCAGGGATCTGCTTGTAGAAGACAGGGCAACGGATGCCCGGGCAAGTCTTTGCCTGATTTCCGTCGGGGAACAAGCAACGGAGCTATGCAAGAAGCTGACCGAGGAATACGAATTCGTCGCGCACGCTCATGCGTGCTACGTCGATAGTCAAAGCTTGAAAGCTTACGTGGAGCCGTTAAAGACATTAGCCGATCGTTTCCTCGTCGTCGAGGAGCATCGGGCGACAGGCGGTACGGCTTCCTATCTGGCATTGCTAATGCCCGAGCATCCGGTTTATTCCCATAACTGCGGAGAACGGTGGCCGACTTACGGGGGGACGCATGCGGAAGTGCTTGCCGATTTAGGTTTTGGCTTGGAACCGCTGCGGCGGCAAATCCAGTCCCTATTAGGAGGTCCGGATGGTATTTAGCGTGCTGAAGACGAACAGGTTTCGCAACTATTTTATCGCGGACATCATATCCGGCTTCGGCGTGGGCATGAGCACGATCGGCGCCAATTGGTATCTGATGGACCGGACGGGTTCGATGACCGCCGTCGGGCTTATGCTCTCTCTTAATGTGATTGCCGGATTTCTCATATCCGCATTCGCAGGAACGTTCGTCGATAAATGGAATCGGAAGACCATTCTGCTTTGGGCGAACGTCGTAAGGGCCGCCGCTTTGCTGCTGATTGCGGGCGCCTTCTTGGGAACCGGATTCCACGTTGAATATTTGTACGCGTTTGCCGTGGTCAACGGCATGGGATGGGCGCTCTACATGTCGGCTTCGCGCAGCCTCGTGCAGGAGCTGCTGCCCGAGAAAGAGCTGATCCACGGCAATTCCTTGATCGAGATCAGCCTGCAGGTCGGCATGTTCATGGCTGGAGGACTGTCCGGCTTCCTGTACAAATACATCGGCTTTGAAGCGATTCTGTTGTTGAACGCCGCGGCTTTTCTCGTAAGCAGCCTCTTCCTCGGCCGAATTTCCTATTCGGCCATGACGGTCGAGCAAGCGGAAGCCTCGTTCTTCGAATCGTTTAAGGCGGGCATTCAATATTTGGCGGAGAGGCCTTCTTTATTCGTACTCGGCATCGTGTCCATCATTCCGCTCGTGACGACGATGGTATTCAACGTAGTGCTGCCGGGTTATGTCAGCACGTCGGTTCGAGGGGATTCGGTCGTATTCGGATTGTCGGATATGTGCTACGGGATAGGAGGATTGCTGTCCGGCTTTTTGGCTGCGCCGCTAGCGAGAAGGCTGTCGCAGCACGGGACGATTCTGATCATTTTCCTCGTATCCGTATTGAATCTCGTGGCTATCGCCTTTAATTCGACCGTCATTCTGCTCTACATCGGCTGCGTGCTCATCGGTCTGACCAATTCCTCGCTGCGCATACTGATCACGACAACGCTCATGGAATCGGTCTCGAAATCGTATATGGGGCGCGCGACCTCGGTCTGGATGGGCATTTCCTTGCTGCTGCAGACCGTCTCGGCCACGGGGCTTGGCGTCCTCATCGACCGGTACTCGCCCGGACTCGGATTTATACTGATGGCAGGCTTGATGTTCGCCGGACTGATCGTCTATTACGTACTGAACAGCAAGTCGGCGCAGAAACAAACGATAGAGGCGCAGCAAAACTTATGAGAGGTGAGTAACATGTCAACAGTCAAAACGGTTGCGTTTGTCGAGCCGAGCTTTTACGGCGTCAGCTTCGCCAGAGCAGCCTACGAACAGGGGCATCGGGTCATTTCGATCGTGTCGTCCAAGGACAATCCGAAAAAATACGGGTATGAAGGCATCTACCACGATTTAATCGTTGCGGATATACGAGACGAGGATTCGCTCTATCAGGCGATAGCAGAATCGCCCTATGCGGGCAAACTGGATGCGCTAATTCCGGCAACGGACTACGCATCCCACTTGACGGCGAAGGTCGCGGAGCGGCTTGGCCTGCGGAGCGTGCCGTACGAGGCGGCGCTAAAATCGCGGAACAAGGATTTGGCGAGAGAGGCCTACGCCGAACACGGCGTGCCGAGCGCGAAATTCCGCAAAGTAAAAACGTTCGAGGAAGCGGCCGCTGCGGCCGAAGAGATCGGGTATCCGGTCGTCCTGAAGCCGACCAATTGCGCCAGCAGCCAAAACGTCTATTTTATTCACGACGAGGCGGAGCTGCGCAAAGCCATGGACGACATTGACGCTTTCAAAGTGACGTATATGGATTTCAAGGTGCGAGAAGAATACTTGATCGAACAATATTTGCAGGGACCGGAATTCAGCGTGGAGTTGTTTTTGCAGAGCGGCGAGCCATTATTCGCTGCCGTCACCGAAAAACTGACGACGCCTTTGCCCTATTTCGTGGAAACGCTCCATACGCTGCCATCCCCGTCTCATACCGACCGCCAGGAAGATATAATCCGAACGGCTGTCGATGCGCTCAAAGCGATCGGGTTAACGAACGGACCGAGCCATGTCGAGGTAAAGCTTACGCCGTCCGGTCCCCGCATTATCGAAGTGAACGGCAGACCCGGCGGAGATAACATTTCTTCGGATCTGCTGGTGCTGGCTTTCGGGGTCGATATTTTCGAAGCGACCGTCAACTATTATCTCGACCATCCGGTCTCGATCGGGAAGAAGCATATTCGGGCGGCATCGATCGCTTACGTCACCGCGGAACGTGACGGCGTGCTCGAACGAATTGAAGGCTTCGAGCTGCTGCCCCAGCATCCGGCTGTCGTACGCGCGCATGTCTCGGCGGTACCCGGCGATCAAGTGTTCCAGGCGAAAAGCTCGGATGACCGGCTTGCTTATTTCATCGTAGCAAGCGATACGCCGCAAGAAGCCAAACGATTGGCGCTTTCGTTGCTTGACGGGTTGAAAGTCGTTTACCGGAACCAAACGGTAGAGATTGCATAGCGAAAGAGGGGCCGCTTTGAACAATTTCAATAAGAAGAGGATGGGCACTAGCATATGGGAATAGCCGTTATTTACGGGAGCTCGAGAAAAAAAGGGAATTCGGAACAGTTAGCTAGGCTGTTAACGGAAGGGTTTGAAGCCGATCATATTTTTCTGGCCGATTACAGGATCGAGCCGATCAAGGATTATCGGCATGCTGATAAAGAACCGTATCCCGAAGACGATTACCGTTCGGTCATCGAACGAGTGCTGGCGCAGGATGTCCTTGTGTTCGCAACGCCCATCTATTGGTATGGATCATCCGGGCTTACGAAGACCTTCATTGATCGTTGGTCCCAGTCGCTAAGGGAAGACAAAGACGGGTTTCTTGAGAAATTTTCCGAAAAATCGGCCTGGGTGATCGGCGTCGGCGACGACGAGCCTCACCTTAAGGGGATACCGCTAGTCCAGCAATTCCAATATATTTTCGAATTTACGGGCACGAGATTTGAAGGCTACATTCTGGGCAAAGCGAATCGGCCGGGCGAGATCCTGGAGGATAAGGCTTCTTTGGCCGCTGTGGAGCAAATTCGGAGCAAGTGGCGCTCGGCATCGGTTAACGGCTGACAATCGCAGAAAAACCGATTCCTGATTAGGTTCAGGGATCGGTTTTTTGTGCTGGTCGATTGATCCGTCCGCTAAAACAGCGTCATTTGTTCAACCGTAATCGGATTAAGTTCCGTGGCTGTAAACCCATATTCATCAAAAAACTGTCCGACAAGCCTTCGGTGACAATAGCGATGATCCTTGCAAAAGCAGACCAAAACCACGTTTTCGCCGCTACGCAATCGCTTATATACCTCCCGGAGCGCTTGAAGCTTCAAGTTGGACTTCAGTTCAAGCTTGAATTTCTCCTCGAATTCCGGCCACCAATCGAAATCGTCGCTATCCTTCCGCATGCTTAGCAGGGCTTGGAAAAGTCCGGGGGAGGGGGCCAGATCTCTGACGATTTCCACTTGGGTTAATTCGGGACCTGCTCTCGTAATAAGCAGGATAGCGGCATCAACATTGAGCTTTTTGAGACCGGCAGGGTTAGAGGTGAATAATTGCCCGGGCTGCTTCATGATGAATCCCCCCATATGCGTTTAGTTTTGCTGCGCACTCTGCTTGGACAGCCCCTCGAAATAGTCTACGACGACCTCTCGAAATTCCAAAGCACTCCGCGTAAGGTATCGGCTTTTGTGCCATAACAGCGCGATCTCCCTCTCTATCGTATGGCCCTCGATCTCGAGAAAGCGGATCGGCGCTCTATCCTCTCTCGCAGTGCTCGGCATAAAGGCGAGTCCGACTTCGGCTTCCACGAGCGCGCTTAATCTCGCGGGTTCATCGCCCTCGTATACGTAATAGGGCTCGAAGCCGGCCGATTTGCAGGCCGCGTCCACGGTATCGCGGATCCCGTAGCCGCTCTTCACCCCGACGAACCGCTCTTCCCTGAGCTCCGGCAACGACACGCGGGTTCGTTGCGCCAGCCGGTGTCCGCTTGGAACGGCTACCTGGATCGGGTCAACGCATACGATTCGGCATTCGATGTCCTCTTCATGGACGGGCGGGGACGATAAGCAGAAATCGACATCTCCCCGATGCAGGAGAGCGACCATTTCTTGCAAGTTTAACATTTGCACGTGTATCTGCATATGGTTCCGCTTCCTCTGATACGCGCGAAGGATACCGGGCAGCGTACTGGCGGTCGTGACCGCCAGCTCGAGCGTGCCTTGCTCCGGGCCGGCCAAATCAAGGATCTCCTGCCGCCCCTGCTCCAGCTCGAACAAAGCTCTCTCCGCACGGCGTAGGAAGCGCTCGCCGAACTCGTTTAATCGCAGGTTACGGCCCGTTCGATTAAAGAGAGGGACGCCTACATTCTCCTCTAGGCGCTGAATCGTCCGGCTAAGCGAGGATTGCGTAACGTGCAGCTCCCGCGCGGCCTCGGTCATGTGCTCCAAGCGGGCTACCGTGAGAAAATATTGCAGCTGAAGCAGCTCCATTCCAAACAGCCTCCATTCATTCCTTTGCATACATGATATCATACCTTGAAATGCGTTGGAGTAAATGCATGCTTTCCAAGTAAGATAGCGTTAAAAGAAAGCAAGGGGATGCTGCCATGAGCGCTAGAAGCAGATGGCTAATGCTAGCCGTTGGCCTGGGAATACTGTTAAATCCGTTAAATTCATCGATGATCGCGGTCGCAATCGCAAGAATGCAGCATGTGTTTGGACTGGAGTATACGACCGTTTCTTGGCTTATTTTCTCCTTCTACATCGCAAGCGCGATCGCGCAGCCCGTCATGGGCAAGATGAGCGATTTGTTCGGGCGAAGAAAAATATTTCTCGCCGGACTCGTGATTTCTTTTTTCGCTTCGCTGCTGGCTCCCTTCTCGCCCCATTTCGGTTGCCTCATCGCGTCGCGCGTCGTGCAGTCGATAGGGACAAGCATGATGATGGCGGTGGGGATGGCCCTAGTCCGTTATCATATTACGGAGAAACAAGCGACGGCATTGTCCGTCCTGTCGATCTTCCTGTCCGGAGCGGCGGCCATCGGTCCTTTTGCCGGCGGAGTTTTGCTGAAGTGGTGGGATTGGCCGGCAATCTTTATGGTCAATCTTCCTTTCGTGGCGGTAAGCTTCCTGCTCGCCTGGCGAATGATTCCAAAGGACGCACCGGCCGCTTCCGGAGCTGGCCACTCATCCATTCGGAGCTGGTTGACCATGATTGATGCCTTGGGGATTCTATTGTTCACGGTGAGTCTGGTTGCCCTGCTCTCCGGCTTGCTGTCGGTCAGCTCTTCGGGTCATGTCTCGTTACGGAATGGGATGGCCGTGGTGATCGGCCTCGCGGCGCTGGGAGCATTCATACGACACGAATTAAGATCGGCGTCGCCGTTCATTCCGCTCCGCGCATTCAGACAATATCCGGCCATGTCCTTGGTCAACGTTCAGTTCATGCTGGTTAATTTTCTTTTCTATTCGCTATTCTTCGGGATTCCTTCCTACTTGCAGATCGTGCGTCATGTCAGCGAGCTTCAAACCGGTATCCTGATGCTGACCTTAGGCGCGAGCTCGCTTATCGCGTCACCCCTTGCAGGCAAATGGGTCGACCGAGCGGGACCTAAGCCCGCCATGGCGGTGTCCGCCATCTTGATGATGATAGGCTCGGCGTGGCTCGTAGTCTTGAAAGAATCGTCGCCGGTCATTCATGTGTGCTTGGCGCTCGCGGCATACGGGATCGGCAACGGGCTGAACGCCGTCGGCATGCAGGCGGCATTGTTCAAGAGCTCGCCGAAAGAAATGATAGGCGTCGCTTCCGGACTCTTCAATACGTCGCGGTATCTGGGCACGATTTTATCCTCATTATTGACAGGAATCATGATGGGAGGAACGTTCAGCTTTGCGGGATTTCAGCTGCTTGGCGCGCTGCTCGCCCTCGTTGCTTTGGCGCTGGTCATCATGAGTCTGAGATTCAGCGTCTCCGAACAATTGGAAAGGGGGAGCTTTTGATTTTTAATAGTATGCTATATTATAGTTGGTCGGGTGAGAGGGAGGGGACGAATGGAGAACGAGAAGCGGCGCCCGTTTCATAAAATATTCAAGTTCAGCACCAAGCTGATTATCGCGTTGTCGTTGGCCAACTTGGTCATTGCTTGCATCACCGGATTTATAACGTATCGGATCCACCTGTCCCTCTTCAACGACGAAGTGAGCCGTCAATACTTCTTGACCACGGAACAAGTGCTGGCCCGGCTGGATTCCAGAGTGAACGATATGTACAGAATTACCGATTACATTACGTTAAACCCTACTGTCCACCAGGCGATCATCAGCCAAAACCAACAATACAGCGATTATGAACAAATGAAATTGGAAGAGCTGCTCGACAAGCAGTTAGTCCAAGTCCGCTTGGACGCCCCGGAGATGATGGCAATCCGCATTTACGACCTGAACGAAAACCGGATTAATCTCGGGACGTACTCGGGTTCGTTCAACAACTTCAAGCCCGATTATTTGGATCGGATGCTGAAGAGGCTGGAAGGGACCGGAGGCGAATATGTGTGGGACTGGCCGGACGCGGAGGACTATGGGCCATTTTATTGGGAATAAGATCAAACAAGAGAACCCGATTCTATAACGGAATCGGGTTTTTCGCGTTTTATTATTTTCAGAGATAATTAACAATTCGGTTGGCCGGTGTTGAGATATGAACAATCCGCCTTCTTTTAACCATTGAATGTGAGAGTCTTCCACCTATAATATTAGACAAAAGTTGTTTAAACGAATGCTTTTCATTGGAGGACAGGAGTTGTTCATTTTGGGTAAACGAAATTATTTATTGATTTTTATATTAACCGTAGGCGTTTTCGGTATTCTGAATACCGAAATGGGGGTTATCGGTTTATTGCCTTCCCTTGCCGAACGGTTTGAAGTCAGCGTCACCGAGGCCGGACTTCTGGTGAGCGTGTTCGCCTTAGGCATCGCGGTTTCCGGCCCGATCATGCCTCTATTGTTCTCGGGTTTAGACCGCAAGAAGGTCATGCTGCTCGTGCTGGCGGTTTTCGTTGCAGGCAACATCGTGTCCCTCCTTACAACGAACTTTACCGTCCTGTTGATTGCCCGTATCATACCGGCGCTCTTCCATCCCATTTATTGCTCTTTGGCGTTTACGGTAGCGGCTTCCTCGGTAAGCGAGGAAGAGGCTCCGAAAGCCGTCTCCAAGGTGTTTATCGGCGTGTCGGCCGGCATGGTAGCCGGCGTGCCGATCGCAAGCTTTATCGACAGCGCCGTGTCTTACGAGATGGCGATGGCCTTCTTCGGCGTCGTAAATGTCCTTGTATTCATAGCGACATTGTTCTTTGTGTCTTCCATGCCCGTGCAGGAAAGACTTTCTTACGGCATGCAGTTTTCCGTCTTGAAGAAACCCATGTTATGGATATCCATCGTGACCGTCATTTTATTAAACTCGTCCGTATTCGGAGTGTATAGCTATATTTCCGAGTATTTGAGGACCGTCACCCATATGTCGCCCAATACGATAAGTTTAACGTTATTTCTTTTCGGCGGAGCCAATATGATCGGAAATATCGTCGCGGGAAGGCTGCTTGCCCGCAGCGCCGCCCAATCCGTCATCGCGTTTCCTTTGTTGTTGGCCGCCGTCTACATCGTGTTGTTCTTCACGGGACCATTCGCCGTGCCCATGGCTGTAACGACGGTCTTCTGGGGCATACTGGCAGGAGGAATCATGGCGAATATTAATCAATATCTGATTGCTTCTTCGGCGCCAGAAGCGCCCGATTTCGCCAATGGATTATTTATATCGGCCTGCAATGTGGGAACGACGGTGGGAGCAGCCATAGGCGGGTTGTTTATATCCCAGATGGGCACGCCATACGTTTTATGGGTAGGAGTGCTTTCTGTGATAGTCGGCATGGTCACGATTTTGCTGAGACATTACATGGTTGCTCCCGCTCGGCGGTTAGCCGGTCAATAAAGATAACATTGTCGTCGACATCGGGAAGATAGACAATCAATAAAATGGAGGTCATGTATATGGATATCAAAAGAATCGGCTCTCAACCTTCCGGAAAGGGACCGTCCGACTATTTTACAGGAACGGTTCGAATTGACCCTCTGTTTGAGGCGCCTGAACCAGCACGCGCGGCAGGAGCGAGCGTAACGTTCGAGCCTAGCGCACGGACGGCATGGCATACCCATCCGCTGGGTCAGACGCTAATTGTAACCGCAGGCAGCGGACGGGTTCAACGCTGGGGAGGTCCGATTGAGGAGATTCATCCCGGAGATATCGTATGGTTCCCGCCAGGGGAGAAGCATTGGCATGGAGCATCTCCGACGACGGCTATGACTCACATTGCGATCCAAGAGCGACTTCACGGCAAGGCGGTCGATTGGCTGGAGAAAGTCAGCGACGATCAATACAAAGCCTGACATACAAGAAAGGGGAACGAGATATGAACCCGTTAATCCTCTCTCCGGAGATAGAACTGTGCAATAAACTAGTCATTAGGGAAATAAGCGACGAGCATATGCTCCATGACAAAAAAGTCAAACGCGTTCATACGGCATGGAGACTCGAGAGCGGAGCCGTGATGGTGTACGAGTATATGTCAAGCAGCGTTCCGCCATCCAGCATATGCTTTTTTGAAAATATAGAAGAATACACGGATGCTTGCGAAGAAGTCAGTTGGTTATCCGATCCTAACCGACGATTCTAAACTAAGCCTGCGATGCGAAATAATCCGACGCTTGTTTCCTTGGGAAGCAGGCGTCTCTTTCATCATCCCAACCGTATGCCCTCCAAAATGCGCTGAGCCGCCATGCAGAGCTCCAATTGTCGGTAGCCGAGTCCTTGGACGTTCTTCAGGGGGCCGTTGATGGCGGAGCGTGCCCAATCGGGAAAGCGGTAGACGGCGAATCTATCCATCCCTTTGGCTGAGGCCAGCGCCTCCGTCAGACGGACGATGAAGGTGATGGAGGAGGCGTCGGCCCCGAGGCGCATGCTGCCGGACAGCTTTGGCACGATGACCCTGCTCCACAGCTCCCGTGCAGGAATACCGTTTGCGCCGAGCATGCGCCCGATCGCAAGCAGCTTGGCATCGGGAAGCGAAGCCAGCAGCTCGTCGCAGGCTTCTTCGGTTAAGCCGTCCATATCAATGCAGTAATAGCGGCCTTGCAAGCTCCTCAGCAGCCTAATCGCGTCGTAATAACCCATGCTCATGCTGCGGCGTATCGCTTCGGGGTTAAAGCTCATCGTGCCGCCCAGCGGCTCGGAGGGCGAGATCGTCGTAATCTTGAGGTCGGAATAGCGGATTTTACGCGTCACGCCGAAGCTGAACGTTCGGACCGCGACAATGTTCTTATAGCCTTTGAGGGCGAGCATGTTGATCGGACAATTGTCGTACAGCCCGCCGTCGATGAACGCTTTATCGTCAATGAACGTCGTCTGAAAGCCGGGGTAAGAGGCGCTTGCCATCAGATAGTCCACCATGCGGCCCTGCGGAATATCCTCCTTATAGAGCTCGAGCGGCGCCCGATCGGTCAAGGAGACCGTCACGAGGCCGAAGTCCGCGGCGGCAGCGCGCAGCCGGCTTTCATCGACGAGGGATTCGATCAGCAGGCGCATCTTCCGAGTATCCATGCCTCTGTCCGCGATCAGCCTCTTCGTGCGGGCGGCCAAGTGCCGCAAGGCGGCCGTATCGAGCTTCCGCCGCATGAGCAAGCGGTATTCTTCGTCGCTCAAATCGAAGATCGAACGGGCGTCCAGCTGTTCCCACACCTGATACCCGAGCTCGAAGTCCCCTTGCGCGATGACGGCACCGTTCAGGGCGCCGATCGAGGTGCCGGCGATGGCGTCAAAGGTATGGCCGGCCTCCCGGTAGGCCTTCGCCACACCCATATGATAAGCGCCCTTGGCGCCGCCCCCCTCAAGCGCGAGCGCCAGCTTGCCTGTATTCGTTGCTGTCACGTGTCCCCGGTCCTCCTTTATTACTCGTTTTGTCATTATTAGCTTTCAAGTGGAGTCGTCAAGTCAATATTCCTTGAAGGATAGCTAAGTCTATTATAAGCACGGTCAAACCGGGCGTACAATATGGCAGGCGCAAAGACGCAAAGCGGCCGCCATAGCTTGGCGGCGTTCATAGCGAACCCAAGCGCGGCGGCCGATTGACCATTTTTCAATTTCCCTTATCGTAACGCACTAATAGCTGGACGCTTTGCCTGCATGCCGTTCGCGATCGCGGCGCTCGGCGCCTGACAGCCATGCCGCAATCGAATCGCGGCCCGGGGACGCCGTTCTGCGCTCCGCTATGACATGCTCACCCGGCCCAACGACTGCAATACGGTCAGCCTGCGGGGCGCCAATGACGGCTCCATCCTCGATGATGGCGTTCTCGCCGATTATCGCTTTGTGAACGCGGACATGACGGCCAATCCTCGCGCCAGGCATAATGACGCTCTCGGAGACCAGACTTCCTCTGCCGACATACGAACCGGCGCCGATAATCGAGCGCTGCGCGCTGCCCTCCATCCGGCAATCCTTATCGAAGATACAGTCAGGGCGGATGGCGCCGCTCCGGCAGGCTTGGCGGACGGCAGTCGGCATTACTCCCGAATACAACGGCCAACGGGGCTCGGATAGGCGGAGAGTGCCGTCGAGCAGATCCATGTGGCCCTCCCACAAGCTGTCAACAGTGCCAACGTCCCGCCAGTATCCTTCGTAAGGATACGCGGTCAGGCGGGAGCCTTCCTTCAGCAGCTTCGTTATAATATCTTTGCCGAAATCGTGGCTGGAAGCCGGGTCGGCTGCATCCTGCGCCAACACTTCCTTAAGTTTGTCCGTGCGAAATATATAGATGCCCATGGAAGCCAGATTGCTTCTTGGGCGGGCCGGTTTCTCTTCGAATTCGACTATGCTGCGGTCATCGTTGGCATGCAGGATGCCGAAACGGCTTGCTTCATGCCAGGGTACCCGTTTCACCGCGATCGTAGCGGCTGCGCCGCTGCGAATATGCGCCTCCAGCATCGGACGGTAGTCCATTTGATAAATGTGATCGCCGGACAATAGGAGCACATGCTGCGGATTATGCTGTTCGATGAAGGAGAGATTGCGAAATATCGCATCCGCTGTTCCTGCGTAGCAGCCATCCGGAGAATGCTCGGAAGCCGGCAGCATCTCGATTCCGCCAAGATGCTTGGATGGGATGGCGTGAAGCCATGCGCTTCCATCGCCGATATGGCGGTGAACCGTGTCGGCGCAATATTGGGTCAATACGCCAATCCTGCGAATTCCCGAGTTTAGACAGTTGCTAAGCGGAAAATCAATCATGCGATACCGTCCCCCGAACGTGACGACGGGTTTTGCATGCGAAGCGGTTAGCGGCGCGAGTCGTCTGCCCTCGCCGCCCGCAAGCAGCATGGCGATGCAATCCATTTGAGTCATTGGCTTTTCCTCCAGATCTTCTTATTGGCAGGCAGCTCTCGCCGATTAGCCTTGTTAGCATGTAGTTACACGTTATTTCCCTCATTTGAAACATCATCCGCGTCGTTATTTTCGTATTATTCGATCTGACGCCATGCGATTCGGAATCCGTTCGGCTCAAGCCCGATTGCCAGCCGGCCGTCCGGGTTGTCCATCCGCTCGCCGGTTAACGCGTCGCGCCATCCGCCGGCTATCATGGGATGCGACAGCTCCACATGCTCATCCGAACGGTTCATCCATACGGTAAAATGCTCGTTGCCGTCCATCCGTTCGTAAATGAGGGAGCCGCCGTCCGTCTCAGCCGACAATATGCGGAACCGGCCGCCGCGCAGGACGGCATGCTCTTTCCTAAGAGAGATAAGCATCTTGTAGAAGGAGAAGAGGTCACGGTTCTGCGAGTCCTCGTCCCAGACCATACATTTGCGGCAGTCAGGGTCATCGCCGCCGTCCATGCCGAACTCATCGCCGTAATACACGCAAGGCAGGCCCATGGTCGTCATCTGATAGACGACGGCTTGCTTCAGCCGCCCGATGTCGCCATCGCAGCGGGTCATCGCGCGCGGAATGTCATGACTCGACAACAGGTTAAACAGCGTTTCATTCGTTTGTTGCGGATACCGCATCAGAAGCTTGCTCATCCGGTCCGAGAATTGGGCCGGCGAGATCGTCCGATCGGCGAAAAAGCTTAGCACCAGCTCCGTCCATGGATAGTTCATCACCGAATCGAACTGGTCGCCGAGCAGCCAGCGCAGCGAATCGCTCCATACCTCGCCTACGATAAACGCATCCTTGTTCGCCTTCTTGACCGCTCTTCGGAAATCGCGCCAGAAGCAGTGATCCACTTCATTGGCGACATCGAGCCGCCAGCCGTCGATTCCGGTCTCCTTCATCCAATGAACGGCGGTACCGATCAAATACCGCTTGACGTCCGGATTAGCCGTATTCAGCTTTGGCATATGGCCATAGAAGCCAAACGTATCGTAATTCGGCACGCCGTCCCGTACCTCGACAGGGAATTGACCCAGATGGAACCAGTCCTTGTATTCCGACTGCTCGCCTTTCTCCAGGACATCCTGGAAAGGTTGGAACCGCTCGCTCGCATGATTGAATACGGCGTCCAGAATGACGCGTATGCCATGGTCATGGCACATCTGGACCAGCTTCTTCAATATCTCCTTGTCCCCGAACTGCGGATCCACCTCGCGGTAATCAATGGTGTCGTATTTATGGTTCGAGGGGGAGCGGAAGACCGGAGTAAGGTAAACGGCGTTGACGCCCAGCTCGTTCAAGTGGCCGATGCGGTTCATGATGCCTTGTAGATCTCCTCCGAAAAAAGAATCGCCTTCCGGCTTCTCTCCCCATGGCAACGTGCCATCAGGATCATTGGAGCGGTCCCCATTCTCGAAACGATCGGGAATGATCTGATAGAAAACGGCTTCCTTGGCCCATTCCGGGGCGTCGAATAGATCGACGGCATGGATGTAATGCCCTTCGAAATACCCGGCTGCCGGGGCAGGCTGCTCGGAGGAGAAGCCGTCTTCGGTCAGCCAGACCGTCTCCTCGCCGCTGTGCAGGCGGAAGCCGTAGCTGAACCGCTTGAATTCCGGCCGGATGACGGCCTCCCAGTAATCATGCAGGCTATCCGTCGCGATATGGTCCATTTCGATTTCTTGGCAATGATGCTCCCAGTCGTATTTATCTCCCGCAACGGCAATTACTCGCTCGACATCGTCGCGTTTGGTTCTTAGTCGCAGGTGGAAGGTATCGGGATCGTAAGCATACGCCCATCTGTGGCTCGGGGAATGGTAGATGCTCTCTAATTGCATGGGGTCATCTCCTTTGTACTCATCGTAATGGCTTTATTGATGGAGTACCCTAGTTTCCACTGTGATTAAACAGTGGATATGGAGATCGCAAAAGAAACAGCCAGGTAAATTCCCGGCTGTCTCTGACGTGTTATATAGAATAACGGATTAAGACGGGCAAGGAACGCCTCCCCAAGCGGCAAGCTCCATCTCGAAATCGCTCGCAAAATCCGGGCTGACCGGCGTGACGCGCACGTTGACGTTAGCCTTCCAAATGTCGATCGGGACGCTCGGCGCAACGCCCTCATAGACGTACAGCCCCTTGGCCAGCTGCTGTACGGGATCCAGCTTCGCCTTCCAGATGCCGCGACGGCCGTCGGAGCCGACGGCCTCCACGCGAACGTCCTTGTGCCAGATCACGCCGAGCTCGATTTCCGCGCGGAAGGCGACCTTGTTCAGGCCGATCCTGCTGCTATGGTCATCCAGAATATCCACCTTCCTGACATGGACGGCAGACCAATGGCCGCGGATGAATTGCTTGTAGGCGGCCACTCTAGAAGCGACCTCGAACTGATCCGCGACGAACCGTCTTCCCCTTGCGGTTGCCGGTACGTAAATGTTGTTCCAGTAATCGCTTACCATTCTGTGGGTATTATAGACGGGCGCAAGCGAGCAGATCGATTCCTTCATCCTATTGGTCCATTCCATCGGGAACGAGCGCTCGCCCCGCTTGTAGAACAACGGAACAATTTCTTCTTCGAGCAGGCGGTAGAGGGTGTCGCTGTCCTGCTGCTCTTGCAGGTCGGCGGAGGTGTCCGTCGCGCCTTCGATGGCCCAGCCGTTCCGCCCGTTGTAGCCTTCCACCCACCATCCGTCCAGCACGCTGCAGTTGAGCACGCCGTTCATGGCCGCCTTTTGCCCGCTTGTGCCGCTGGCTTCCATGGGCTTAACCGGCGTGTTCAGCCAGACGTCAACGCCTTGAACGAGCTTTTTCGCCTTATCCATCGCATAGTTCTCCACGATGTGCACGCGGTCTTTGAACCGCTCCTCCCGGGATAGCTCCACGATTTTTTGAATGAGCTCCTTGCCTGGTCCATCCGCAGGATGCGCCTTGCCGGCGAACACAAGGCAGACCGGGCGCTGCGGATCGCCAACAATGCGCGCGAGCCGCTCCAGGTCGCGGAAGATGAGCAGCGCCCGCTTATAAGTCGCGAACCGCCTCGCGAAACCGATGATCAAAGGCCCGTCGCCGGACATATCAATCGGCAGGTCCAGCTCGCGAACCATCTCGGATTTCGCCCTCTGATGCTCCTCCCACAGCTCGGCGGCCGGGATATCCCGAACCGAAGACCATACGTCCCGCTCTTGCGTGCGGACGGCCCAGCCGGACGGGAGATGCCGGTCGAACAGCCTCTTCATCCCGTCAGCCAGCCACGTCCCGATATGAACGCCGTTCGTGACCGAATCTACGGGAATGTCTTGCCTCGGTATATACGGCATCCAGCGGTGGAAGAGGTCCTGCGTGACCTCGCCGTGCAGCTTGCTCACCCCGTTCACCTTCGAAGACGTGCTGACCGCAAGCCGCGTCATGTTGAACGCGCCGTCCACCCGGCCAAGCGACAGAATCCGTTCCCTGTCCGTCCCGAGCTGCCAGTAATAGTGGGAGAAATAACGGTCTATGAGGTCGATGGGGAAGACGTCGTGCCCGGCCGGAACCGGAGTGTGCGTGGTAAAAACGGTACTCGCCTTGACGGCTTCGAGCGCCGTCTCGAACGGCACGCCTTCCGCGGAAAGCGTGCGGATGCGCTCAAGCGCCAGGAACGCGGAGTGGCCTTCATTCATATGCCAGACGTCCGGCTGAATGCCCAGCGCGGCAAGCAGTCTGGCGCCGCCGATTCCGAGGAGAATCTCCTGGCTGATCCGTACATTCGGATCGCTCGGATAGAGCGTGTCGGTCAACCGGCGATCCTCGCCGCTGTTCGAATCCACGTCGGTATTGAGCAGGTAGAGCGTAACCGAGCCCACCTGCACGGACCATGCTTTCGCATATACTTGCCTGCCGTCTATCGTCACTTCGATGACGAGCGGCTTCTCTTCGGCATCCCTCACAAGCTGAACAGGGTAGATGCTCGCATCCGGGTCGATAGGGGGATAAAGCTGCTGCTGCGCGCCGTCTTCGTCGATTCTTTGTTGGAAATACCCTTTACTATAAAATAGGCCTACGCCCGTAAGCGGAATATTCAGATCTGCGGCCGCCTTAATATGATCGCCTGCCAATACGCCAAGGCCGCCCGAATAAATTGGCAAGGATTCGTCAAGCCCGAATTCTGCCGAGAAATAAGCTACACCGCCTTTTGGCATGATCCCACCTCATTTTCGCGAATTATTGCGCTTCTGCCATGTAAGCGACTGACTTGATGCCTATATACTATATGCCGGGCAGCAGAGCGCGTGCCTATCGCAAGCGGGGGTCAGGGAGAACGAGACACCTGCGGAAATAACCATAACGAAAGGCCGCTTCGGACGGAAGCGGCCTTTCGTTACGGTTACACATTCATTCTTGGCGGCTCTTCCAGCCAGCCTTTGGTCATCATCAGCTCCGCGCCTTGCATGGTGTATTCGAATATGTCTTTAGCGAATACTGCTGATTTCGCCGCTATGTCATGGCGCAAATTGAACGCGCCGCTGAAGCCTACGCCGCCGAGACTAAAGCCGCCTAGAAGATAGGTACAGAACATCATCAGCCTTTCGGAAAAAGGGGCTTCCGTTGAGGGTGCTACTGTACCGCCCGGGGAGGCAGGCGGCCGAATGTCGCTCTGGACAAGGACTTGCTCCGTTTCTAACATGATTTCTTTTGTAAGCTCAAGCCCTTTGGAAAAATATTGTTTCACCTCTTCATCCTTCGAGCATTGCGCAAAGCCTTTCATTAATTTCATGCCTGTACTGTTGGTTTCCAAGTTAAGATACATAATCCCGTATTCCACCGTATTAATGGCTCTCTTGTGCCCGAACAGATTCGTGCCCTTCATGTAATCCTTGCTCGTTATGTAATCGACGGAAGTAGGCATCGTTGTGTAATTAGGCTGCGTGAGGTAGTCTTTGGCAAGAAGGTATTGCGTGAAATGCTCATAATAGGTTTGCGTCAGCTCGGTTAGCTGCTTGTAGAGCTTAACAATATCTTCGCGATAGGATATCGTCATATGCAGCACGTACATGCCCATGCTGATTTCCTTCAGCACGCGGCAGAATAGTATATCAAAGCCGTTGTCCCACAGCTTGGGCACATTCAAATGTACATCTTCCTCCGTAAATCCGATCGGAGTCGCCGCGCCTTCATTCTTAAACATCGTTTTAATGGTAATCACTTTTTCATGAAGCTTCTCCTGCAGCTCCGACATCAGCTCTTTTGCTTTGGAATCGTCAGCTTTCTCGATAAAATAATCCAATATCCGAAGAATCATCGTTTTTTTGTGGTATGTCGTCCATAAGGCGCCGAGCTCCGCCGCGCTCATTTTCATTTGATTAGACATAAATATTGTCCTCCCGTTAATTGTTAAGGATAATTTGCACATTTATCCCAAAAATTAATCCGGAGATTATATTTCGTTCTTCGCCTTCTCCACCATGCGGATGGCTTCGGTCCGGTCGGCGGCATGGAGCTTGTTCAGGATTAACGTCACGTAATTGGAGACGGTCTTCGCCGTGAGGTCCATCGCGGCGCCGATCTGGGCGTTCGAATACCCTTCGGCCATGTAATGCAGAACCTCTTTCTCCCGGGCGGTTAATTGGGAGAACTGGTCCAGACGGGATACGGGGCGGGTCGCGATGTCGATCATTCGCGCGGCGACTTCCGCGCTGAAGATCGCTTCCCCCGCGGTTACCGCGCGGATGGCCCGAATGATCTCGTCTTTATCGGCGTCCTTGAGGAAGTAGCCTCTAGCGCCCGTCTTCAGGGCGGACAGGACCGATGTATCGTCCTGATGCATCGTCAAGAACAGGATTTGCACGTCGGGATAATGCTTCTTGATATGCCGGGCGGCATCCACGCCGTTCATGCCGGGCATCCGGATATCCATTAAGATCACGTCGGGCGATTCCCGCTCGCAGAGCGCAATCGCCTCTTCGCCGTTCGTCGCTTCCCCCGCAACCTCCATATCGTCCACCGTCTCCAGGATCGTTCTTAGCCCCTTGCGATACATCGGGTGATCATCGGCGATGAGGATTTTCCATATTTTCAATCAACGACACTCCAATCGGTATGTATTTGCACAGGAATCCATGTCGATACCCGGGTTCCGCCTTCTTCGGCATTGCCGATCCGGCTCCTTCCGCCGAGCTCCTCGGCTCTCTCCCGGATGGAGGTTAATCCCACTCCGCCCGCCTGGGCTCTCGATGCGGGTCTATTCGCGAGGGGGATGCCTACACCGTCATCCATAACTTCCACATACAGCTCTTCGGTCTGAGGCCCTGCCTGCAAGGCAAGCGTAACCTGGCATGTATTCGCTTTGGAATGCTTAACGACATTGGCCAGCGCCTCGGATACGATGCGGTATACGGCAACCTCAACCGCGGCGGGCAAGGGGGGGAGCGTATCGGGAGACGATACTTCGAATCGGATCCGTTCGCCGTATCCATTCGCGTTCTGAATATACATCAGACGTTCCGCCTGCTGACGGATCGCTCCCAAGAGTCCGTACTGATCCAGAGCCGGCGGACGCAGATTATGAACGAAATCGCGTATGTCGCTGACCATGACCCGAATGTCGGATTCAAGCTCCCCGGCAATGGCTTCGGCCCTGGCAGGATCCTTGCGGATCAGCTTATTCGCCGCCGAAGCGAATAGCGCGAGGGAAGCGAGCCGGGGGGCCAAGTCGTCATGCAGATTGTTGCGAATCGTCCGTCTCTCCTCTTCGCGCGCGTAGATGAGCCTCTCTCTGGAGCTATGGAGCTCCTGCATGAGGCGGTTAATATCGAGGGATTGCTTCAGTCCATGCACGATTCGGGACGCCTCCCTGCCGAGCAGCTGAAGAAGCTTATGATCCGCGGCGCTCAGCGGCTCATCCGGCGTTCGCGGCGTGACGATCAGGCTGCCGAGCTCCTCGCCGCCCATGACCAGCGGGAATCGGATGGCCCCTTCTTCAGAGGGGGATCCGGCCGCGGCCGCTTCCCGTTCCATTCCGTTCACGAGAATCGTAATGGAAGCGTGCGGCAGCCGAAGCATCTCTTTAATGGTTGTGACGACCGTGCCGAGGACCTGCTCCGGCGCATGGGGCTCCTTCAACCGGTCGCCGAGTCCGACCAGGAAGGAGACGGGATTCTCTCTTTTGCCATACAGAATCCGGTTAACCAGCTTATCCAGGCTTTCCTTCAGAGGGCTGAACAAGACGGCGACAAGCCCCGTCGCGATGAGCGGATACATACCGCTTTTGGTTTGGAACACAAGAGTCAGATACCAGACCGTGGCCATATAGATGCCGAACACCAGAATAAGGAGGAGCGCGTAGACAACGCTTTTGCGAACGATGGGGGGGACGCCCCATAACCGATATTTTAACAAGGCCGCGCCAAGGGAGAACGGAATGGGCAGTATCGTCAGACGGACCAGAAGATCCAGCCAAAACACGCTGTTCCCGTAAAGATGCGGCCAAATTAACAGCAGCAGGTTGACGCAGATCAGGGCGACGAAGGCCCCGATAAATCCGAATGCGACCTTGCGGATCGCCTGTTTTGCTTCAATGGAGTCATTCTCGCGATATTGCGTGAATTGGCTGTACGCCAACGTGCCGAAAAATAGGATAACCCAGCTTAACGACAGCCACAACGGCCAATGTTTCGTGTGAATCCCGGAGAAGGGCAAGTAATCGGGCACATATCGGACAACGAAGGCGGCGACGGCTACTGCTCCCAGCCATTTGCGGGTCATGCGGCCGCTCGGAAACAATAATGCAAATAACATAAAGCCCGGCATTCCGATGCTCTGCGCGAGAGGAGTTAGGAGCTCCGAGCCGCCCCACTGTCTGAAGGCAAGATCCCCGAACGCGAACGCGATCAGGGCAAGCGCCGTTATGGAGCCGACGACGTCCTTCGGCTTCAACAAGAGAATCAGGACAGCGACAAGGGCATAACAAGCAAAGAAAAGCAAATCCATTCCGATATGGAGCGCGGCTAAGCCCGAGGCGGTAAATCCCAGCGACTTGCCCCAATCGGCTGGCAGAGGGCTTATCGTCGTATCCGAGCATTCTCTTGACGAGCTGAAGCAGGAGCTCTGAAGATAGTCGAAATACGAAGGCAGCGAGGCCAAATAGCTTAAGAGGAGGAACAGGCAGCTCGCGACGATTCCGATATGCAACGCAAAGAGCCACCGGGATTGCCGGTGGCCGTGCTTCCTTATATGCGATTGGAGTACAGGCTTCTGTAAAGCCGTCATGAATGCTTTCACCTCATTCGTTTGCTGTGAACTACGGCGGCGGCGTGGATGATGCCGTAGACGATAGACGCGATCCCGCCCGCGATGCCCCAGCTGCCCGGATGGCCCGGAACCGCAAGGGCCGAAGCGCCAAGGTACACAAAAGTGATGCTTACGATTAGCCCGAGCGCGAACGAACCTGTTCGCCGCGAGGCGGCCAGCCATCCGCCGTATAACAATACAATCAGCATCGCCGCATGCTCGCCCCAGCGGAACTGCTCTTCCGTCTCCGACCACTGCTGAATGCCCGAATGGATGGCCACCGGCAGCAGAATGATCGCAGCGATGGCCGTCAACACGAGGAGCGGACGGGAGTATCCGGCGGAGGGCTCCAGCCGCACCGCGGAAGACCGATTGTGATAGAACGCGTACAACACCGCGAGCGTGATGAGAAACATGACGAATACGAATGCTTTCATCAAGGCAAGCTTCGGAGCGGTAACGGCAAATGTCGCCAGAAAGACCAGGTGGCCGGCCATATAGAAGTGCAGCAGCATCGGCTTCTCGAAAGGCCGGCGCAGCAGGGCGATCAGGCTTCCGCCGAACAGGAAGGCGAGCAGGGCGCCATGCGAGGCCGCAAGCCAGCGATAGGAATCGGGTACGAACGATTCGCCTTCGCAGCCCGCGCCGCAGTCCGACGGCAGCCAAGGCTCCAAGGCCTCCGTGGCCCCCTGCAGGAAGAAAAATCCAAACAGCGTAAACAGTACCGCGACAACGGCGAAGCCGATCCGCTTCCAGCGTTTGGGCTGGTTTTCCATCGTCGTTTTCAAATTCAAATTCATTTCGTGATATCCCCTCTCATTGGTCATGAGATCAGCTTATCGGAACAGCGTCCCTGCCCAATAGAGGAGATTTCCCGATTGTTCGGGAAAGATGTCGGGAAATATATTCGCTTCTAGAGAAGCATTATCCTGCTGCTAGCGTTTATTTCTCAAACTCCCTATAGAAATCATCTCGTATTTCGGATACCGCCAGGTAGCAGGCTTTCCCGTCCAACAGCCTTGCCGGCACCCGCCATACCTCGCCGTAATAGAAGCTGTCGGCGATCAATACTCCATCCGCATAGATCTGCGCGGCATCGCCGTAATAATCGATAGAGACAAAGCCTTGCGAGCCTTTCACCGCGATTTTCTGCCAGGTAATCTTCCTTTCTCCGCCAATATGCAGCTCGTCCGTATGCTGCGGATCGAAGGGAGGTCCTTCTACATTCTCGAACGTAACGACAGGCTCCGCATAAGGCCGGTGAATGGAGTCTTGCTCGAAGCTTTCCCCGTTCCAACGCCACATTCGGAAGTCTCCAGCCGCAACCGTGCGTATTTCGTCATCCTGTTTGTACAGGTCGCAGCCTTCGCCGATATAAAGCTTGCCATCCAGCCTGCGCAAATATAGGGCTTGTTCCCAGGTGAGAGTGACAATCGAAGCGCGCTCCGCCTTCACGAGCGATTCAAGTCCCGCCTCAGACTTGAAGCTACGACCATCGGCGAATCGATATTCCGCGGCGATGCCGGGTATTTGCACGAAGAAATACGTATCTCCCTGTTTGCATACAGGCTGCGCCGTTGCATACTCCAGCACATCCCCCGACAAATTCATCCGGAATGGAAGGAAGAAGCTGATATCTCCGCATACGTCAATGGGAGGGAAGGTCACGATGCCCGTATCGATCACCGCAGCATGAATGTCATCGAGCTTCGCGAGTCTTTGGTAATGGTTGACGAATACGAATCCGCTGCTGCCATCCGTACGCATCGCGTACCGCAGCGAGGAAGTGTCGTCCCGTTTCACGCTATGCTCGGCTTCCACTCTAACCATCGGCGCGAACGCTTCTTCGAAATCCTGAACGAACAAGTGGAGGAGATTCAGCATTCGGTATTGCTCTCTCGCTTCGCCATACTCCGATAAGGCCGTCTGATAATCATACGAGAGAATCGGATAATCATTCGGATACCCCGTCGCCTTCGACTCCTGGAACGTCGAGAGCTTGCCGATCTGATTCGTGCCGCCATGATAGACGTAATAGCCGATCAAGTTATTCCCGTCGCCGAGCTTGACAAGGGATAAGGAATAGATGTCGATGCCCTTCACGATGTATCTGCGGTGATGCGTCGATTGCAGACCGCCGCCTAACTCGCACGTAGCGAAAGGATACCGTTCATACGGGAGCTGCCATTCTCCGTCTTCTTCCGTCCGAGCAGGCATCAGATCGGCTCCGATCCCCGTATCATTGCGCATGCCGGTAAAAAAGTAATGGGGCGACGGAGGCAGCGGAGTGAGCCGGTCATCCCACGGCGCGTCGCAGTAGCCCCCGAATACGGGAACGACCTCGTCGACGGGAATTTGGGCACCCGCAACCGCATTCCATCCCGTAACCGTATAGAGAGGCGCAATCATCCCGCAGCTCACGGCCATTTCCTTGAGGGTGGCCAAGTGCTCGGCGTCGTTCGTCAGCTCGTTGTCCAGTTGGACGGCAAGGATAGGACCTCCGTCTTTGTAGAAAAGTCCCTGAACCTGCTCCGAAATTTTCTCATAGTAGATTCGTACTTTCTCCAGGTACTCAGGATTATTTGCACGCAGCTTGAAAGGCTTCCGGAGCAGCCAGTCCGGGTACCCGCCATTCCGGCATTCGCCATGCGCCCAAGGGCCGATTCGAATAACGACCTCGAGTCCAGCCCGTTTGCAATCCAATACGAAAGCGCGCAGATCATTGTCGCCGGCGAAGTCGAATTCGCCTTCGATTTCTTCGTGGTAGATCCAGAACACGTAAGTAGATACGAGCGTAATGCCGCCTGCTTTCATTTTGCACAGCTCTTCATACCAGTCATGACAGTTATACCTGGAAAAATGGAACTCGCCCATCACGCCTATCCATGGTTTTCCTCCGCGCGTAAAATATAAGCTCGTCACATCGATTCTTTCGTCGGACGGATTTTCTCCTCCGAGATTCAAATGATTCTCCAGCAGCGCCGGCTGCTGGAACGCCTTAAATCTATACATAGCCGCCATCCCTTCTTGTTCCTGCTTTGATGACATTGTAGCTTAGCCGGCGACCATGCCGTTAGGATTTTCGCAATAGAAAAATAGCAGAAAATGAACATGACTCCATAATAGATGTATAATAGATGGAGACAAGATAGAAGGATACGAAGGAGGCAGGCAGGCATGTTACCGTTCAGACTCTTTCATCATACAGGCGAACTGGATTTGCCCTTATCCTTATACAGCTGCGGCTTACATCCCCAGCATGCTATTGATAGACCGATCGGATATCCAACGTTTCAATGCATGATTTGCTTTGCCGGATCTGGGACCTTTCAATTGGAAGGCACTCCTTCCATAGAGCTTAGAAGGGGAGAGCTCATGTTCGTGCCAAGCAAGCTTGCTCATTCATACAGTCCATCCGAGACAGAGCCATGGATTTTAGGTTATATGGGATTCGAGGGGTCCTTCGCGGATTCCTTCCTTGGCGCGCTTCGGCTTCCTATGATGAAACCAATAGCAATAAATGAACATGAGGTCGTTCAACTGGAATCGGAGCTTCGGCAGCTCTGGCACATGAGCGAGCGGGAGGGGGAGAATGCCTATCGCGAGGCTTCGACCAAAATTTATCATCTATTAACTTATATCGCTGCGATTGTCTGTAAAGAGAAGCCGGTCCCTTCTAATCGGAGCCATGCGGGCACAAAGGAGCAGCTTTGCATTTCCGTTCAATATATGGAGCAGCATTATATGGAGGACTTGAGCCTGGCGAATATAGCTTATGCGGTTGGTTATTCGAAGCAGCATTTTCAGCGGAAGTTCAAGGAGCTATACGGCATGAATCCCAAACCTTATTTGCAGCGGCTTAGACTGCTTAAGGGTATTCAGCTGCTAGAAGAGGATTCGGGACTGTCTATCGGAGAAATCGCGGCGAGGGTGGGGATGGAGCTGAACTACTTCGTGCGTTTGTTTAAATGGAAGCATGGAACGACTCCGGCGAAATATCGATCAAGCTTTAGGGAATTCAGCAGGGAATTCGGCGAACGGCATAAGCCATGACACCACAAAAGAGCCTGTTGATCCGCTTAATCGGATGAACAGGCTCTTCCTTCATCGATCTATTCCATCTTATAGCTTATGGAACAAGTTCAAGATGGCTTGCGCGGTTTCGGCGCGGTTGGCGTCGGAAGCGGGATCGAAGATACCGTTTCCTTTGCCTTGCAGAAGTCCCGAGGCGATGGTTTTATTCACGCCATCTACAGCCCATGAGGAGATGCTTGATCCATCCTCGAGTTCGGCTGTTTCTTGGCCGGTCTCTTCAATTGCGCCGTTCTTGTACTCATAGGCGCGAACGAGCAGTACCGCCATTTGTTCGCGGGTAATCTCCGCGTTAGGATCGAATCGGTTATCCGATACTCCCGAGACAAGTCCCGCCTCATAGGCGATCGCGACTTCATTCGCATACCACTCTTCCGCCCCAACATCGTCGAACGGAACGGCGCCCGCAGCCTTCGTCAAGCTTAGAGCCCGCACCACCAAGGATGCGAACTCGGCGCGAGTCGTCTTTCCATTAGGCGAGAAGAGCGTATCGCTTGTGCCGTTAATGAGATGCTTCGCCGCTAGTACTTCCAGCGTCCGGGCAGCCCAGTGGTTCGAAGGAACGTCAGCGAATGACTTCGTGTACTCCAGAACCGCATATTTGCTCAGATGCTCCAGAGTCACCGTCACGCTATTGTTGTCCGCGTCTACGCTTCCTCCAACGTATTCCCACTCTTTGGCTTCTTCCTTGTAATAATAGATGCCGAGAAGCTCTTCGTCGGCTTCATTGCGATAAGGCAAGGAAACCTTGACTCCGCCGTCTACTTCGCTGATGTCGATAATTTGGTTGTTGAACTTCAGCGCAATCGTTATGTCGTAGACCGCGCCTGCAACTTCAACGCGAGCTCGACCGCCTTCAGCCGGAGCATTCGCGATCTCGCCTGAAGCCACTGGCGCGACGGTTACTTCAATACTTGCTCCGGACGGATTGCCCGCCTGAGTCAGCCATTGCTTCAGCGCATCTGCTTGAACGGTTAGAACCGCATTCGCGGCTTTCACCTGGAGGGTTAGTCCGCCGATATCCTGTACGGGAATGGACTTCGACGTTATGCCGCTGCCAAGCTCCACAATCGCTTTGTCTCCATCCTTTATTACAGTCGTTGGTACGGTTGGCACTGGCGTCGATGATCCAGGCTGGCTAGGAGGATTCGCTCGCGACCAGTGAGCGTAGATGGTGACGGGCGCGGCCGACAAATTGTCTTCAAAAACTCTGACGCCGTCGCTGTTGTAGTATTGCTCGCCATTCCCGCCGGTGTTCTCATAGAAGCCTTGGAACGAATAGCCGGCCCTTACGGGGCGGGTAATTCCAAGCGGCAGTTTGCCGCCGTAGTTGACCGACACGGTTGCCGTGCCGCCTGACCCGCTCTGAGGATCGAGAGTTATACTGTAGGCATTCGGCGTAAAGCGGGCGTAGAGAGTCAAATCGCCTACGGAGTTGACTTCGACGCTGGCGAGCTTGGAGCTCGGCTTGAATTGCGGGTCGGTAAACCAGCCGGCGAAGGTATGACCTTCCTTCGGACTCGGTTCGCTCAGATCAAATGTCGTCGTTTCAACGGTATAGGTGTCCGTTGCGCTGTCCGGCATGGCGGCGGCAGCTTCGCCGTCCCTATAGGTGATGGAGTAAGATGTAATCTCCCACTTGGCGAAGAGCGTCGTCGACGCCGTCACGGTATCCGTGTCAAAGCTCCAAGCTTCATTGTAAGCCGAATCCTTGTACCATCCCTCGAAACGGTAACCGTTTCTGACCGGCGGTACCGGTGCGGTAATGGTAGTGCCCCCCGCCACGTTCGGAATGGACATGACCGGGCTGCCTCCTTGGGAATCGAAATGGACGAGGAATTTGTCGGCTTCCAGCGCGATCCATCCGGCGTAGAGAGTCAACGCGTAGATGTGATCGTCGCCGAGAGTATTGACCACGGGAGCATTGAAATCATACTCCTGCGTGAAGGCCGGATCGGTGTACCATTTTCCGTCGAACAAATAGCCGCTGCGAGTCGGGTCGGTTGTCGGTCGGGTCGCTTGTTCGCCTTCCCGCACATATTGACTCGCGACCGCGCTGCCGCCCGACGTATCGAAAATGACGCCGTTGCGTCCCGGCGGGAAAACGCCGCTGGCTTCGAAGCCGATATTGTTGCCTGCGGCAAAGGCCGTGTCCCAGTTGGCGCGGGCGTTAGCGCCGCTGTCGGAGGAGCCGTTAATGCCAAAGCCCGAGTTTCCGGTGCCATAGAAATAAAGCTGCTCGTTATTAAGCATGGTGGCGGTAATCGCCGGTTGACCGGTTTGTTGCCCGGAGTTGTTATTGAATATGATCCCGCCGACGGCAGCCCGCGGCGCTTCGATCTTGTACCAATGAGTGTCGGCGCCATTGTATTTCATTCTTGTCATAGCGCCGCCGGGCCATCCGCCGAACAACTCGGGGTTGAAGCTGTAGGCCCACACGCCGGTGCTGGCCCAGGCTTGAAAGCCCGCATTCCGGTTGATGGAAAAATAAACGTTAACGTGTGTTGGTTCCTCGATCGGCGGGGCGACCTCCTCTTCAGGCTCGACCCGCGTGTAGGTAAATGCTTTGGTGATCCAATTCCCTCCGGCTGCCCGGCCCACTAACGTGACGGTGATAGGGTCGTTGTAGTTGCCGCTCACGGTGATGATGTCGTCATGGGCAAAGCTCACGGCGTCGCCGTTGTTAATGGCGTAGGAGGCATTGCTCACATTAGCAGCCGACATCCTGAGTCGGAGCTGATTGCCGGTAAAGCTATTGCCGGCGATCACGTCGTCATCGCTTGGCATTGCGGCAAGAATGGCGGGATTTGCGTTCTCCCTGTCCATTAGGACCACAAGGCCGGGGTTGGCATTGGTGTCGGTATTGGATATTTTGGCAGGGTTGCCGGGTATGGTACCGCTGATTCTGCCGTTCGATACGGTAAAGACGTTGGCCGGATTCAGCGCGTTAACATAATAGCCATCCTTCAAAAATTCCACTTCCACGCTGCCCAGAACACGGTCGGTTGTACTGGTGTTGATTAGCACCGCTCCGCCGCCGTCCGCGATTGTTCCGCGCTCGATCATGACGGCATTGTTGCCGAGGCTTACCAGATTCTCGTCCCGTCCCGCCATAGCGTTGTGGAACTGATTGACGGCCACGACCTCGGGATGGCTCCACTGAGGCCGGTTATTGTTTACGTTCTCTGCGGTCCGCACGCTCATTTTCTGTGTCCCGTCAGCGTTGATATTGCGGGCAAAAAAGAGGGGAGATGCGTCCTTGCGGGCGGCGATCATAGCCCAGCCCTGTCTAATCTGCTTCGGGCTGAAGCTCCGGGATTCTCCTTCGTTGTTGTAAGTGTCGTGGGATTCCACCCAAGGCACCAACCGGTCGGCCGTCAAACCTTCGGCGGCGTAATCCGCCCATTTGTCGAGACGGCCGATGTCCCCTACCTCGAGGACGCCGCGCACGTCATGCCCGTACATGGAGGCCGTCATGTCGATATATTTGGCATAGCCGGCCATCCTGTCGTTGTTCGGGTCTCCCCCTTGCAGCACCTCGCCGTACTGGAAGTTAACCTTGCCTTTCTCCTCGAAGTAGGCTTTGGCGGCGCCGGTCACGTTTTTCACATAATCGCTTGCGAAATTCCCATCGGGATATTTCGCATTCGTTGCGCCCGCGGCGATGCTGGCCGGGGAAGGCGCGTCGTCGTCCAGCTCGATATGCTTGATGGCGTCATAGCGGAAGCCGCTCGCGCCGGCGTCGATCATGCTCTTTAAGTACGCGATGAAGGCGTTTTGAACAAACGGGTTGTGCGTGTCCAGATCCCTTAGCCCCGGGATCATCTCCGGCTGGGTCAGAAGGAAACGGTCATTATAACCTACGTTGCCGCTCACATTGTGGATGTAGGTGTCAGCATTCCAAGGCTCATGCGCGCTGCCGCTCACGTGGTTAGCCACGACGTCGACGATGATCTTGATGCCGAGCTCTTCGGCGGCGGAGGTCAGGCTCTTAAAGGCGTTCAGGTCGCCGTATCGGTTGTCTAGGCCTCCAGCGATCATGTTGCGGGGAGTATAGGCCGCATACCATTCTTCCCCAGTGCCAACGCCCATAATGGGCGAAGTCTGGATCGCCGTATACCCGGCGTCGGCGATAGCCTGCAGATTTTCTTCGATGACATTTAAATTCCAGTCGAAGGCGTGCAGGATAACGCCGTCCCGGATACGTTCCGGGGTGGCGCCGCTTGCCGCGGAGGCTGCCGCCGTTGCAGGCGCATCCGTTATAGCTTCGGCCCGGGCCGTCGGCATGGCGAAGACCGAGGCCATCAGCGCGAGAGCAAGAAGCAGACTAAGGAAACGTTTTCGGTTCAGTTGATGGGTCTGTTTCATGGAAATGTTCAATCTCCTTATGGATAAAATGATAATGATAAAGTCTTTCACGAAAAACGTAGACTGTTACTTCCATACTGTGCCGTGTACATCACCGCCTAATGGTAAGATGACCTCGTCGAAACCGCTTTCAAAGGGAGCTATTCGATTTCTTCGCATGATCGCGACGCCCCCATTCTTCACCGAGATTTCCAAGCAACCCATGGTGAAATATTCCCCTTAAATATACCACCGCCCCAATAATGCCAAGGTAGAGATCGTTTGCGAGTGAGGACGATTATTATGCAAAAAAGAAACTCGTTCCGAAAATTTTCTATCTTCTTTTCATCGGTTGCAGTCCTTTGGCGGAAGGCCGGAATTCGGGTAGGATGATTCCATGAAATCAGGTGGATAAATTTTAGCGCGGGTTCACTGCTCCCCGTTTCGCGTTTCATGATTTTTTTCAGGCTAAGTTGGTTAAACTAACCAAGTTCTGAGCGGCGTTTCTCTGGGGGGACCTATGAATAATTACCGAAACATCGATAATAAATTCCGGCGCTACAAAGCTCATGTGAGTGTTGCCGGAACAACCCAGTTCCATATTCGAAATCCATACGTGATCGCTTGGTGGTCAGCGGCCTTTCCAGGGTTCGGACATCTATTGTTAAGCAAATATTTGCGCGGACTCGTTCTGTTTATCTGGGAGGTTATTGTAAACTACAACGCCAAGATTAACCTTGCCATGGTGCATAGCTTCTGCGGAAATATTGAACTGGCAAAGGATACGCTTGAGGTCAGGTGGATGTTGATGTATATCCCCGTCTATTTATTCGGGATATGGGACAGCTATCGGACTTGTGTGGACATGAACCACGTGTATTTGCTGACGGAGAGGGAGAATGCCCCTTTCAATTCATTTGCAATCGGCGCTCTCGAAATCAACTATTTGGATAAGCGGAATCCGGTTATGTCCGTATTATGGTCGCTCTTCATGCCGGGACTTGGGCAATTGCATATTCACCGGCTGTTAACGGCCTTCTTCTCCTTAGTCTGGACGATCATATTTTTATACTTCTCCAAGACGCTTGTCGCCGTCCACCATCTGTTTCTCGGAAACATTGCGAAAGCTACAGGAGTATTAGATATACAATGGCTCTTATATATGCCTTCCATGTGGGGGTTTGCCGTTTACGATTCTTACATGAATACGGTCGAGAATAACAAGCTGTTCGATTCCGAACAGAAAAGCTATCTGATTAAAGACTTTCAAAGCTCCGACTTTCGACTAAGGAAGGGAACGCGGTGGGACAAAACATGATGCAGATTTTTTCGGCTTTCGAGCATTCGGTCCATTTAGAATTGGCGATCAATTCGCTGGAGAAGAACGGAATTGGCAAACATGCCATGTTTGCCGTCCCCTTGACTAACCGCAAAACGAACCGAAGGCTGTTTGATTCGATTCATAATGCGGATGGGATCTCGCTCATTAGTACGGGAGCGGCCCTTGGAACCGCCTTGGCCGTCATCGGCGCCAGCGTCGGATTTAAACTGGAGTGGGGACCGATCTATTGGGGGCTGATCGGAGCAGCGAGCGGCTTTCTCTTGGGGCTCATGATCGACCTTTTCTATTACAAGGTCATTAAGAAACAGCGTAGCGCGTTACGAGGGAAACATCCGGATGTCATATTCATCGTGGAATGCGAAGAAGGGAAAGGGGACCTCGTGGAAGAGATATTGTGGCATCACTTTGCGCTAGGGACAGCTCGAATTATTTAACGCTCGTATTCCGGGTTCTGCCTCAATCCGCTATAATGACAAAGAATGCATGATATCATGGAGGCTGGCTGATGCCCATCGTAATGCGGGGGATGGAATGCGAACCATACTGGTTGTTGATGATGACCCGAACATACTAGAGCTGATAAGACTGCGTTTGGTTTCATGGCGATATCAAGTTCGGACTGCGAATTCGGGAGAGGCGGCCTTGGCCCTAATGAACGAGAAGGTGGATCTGGCCATCGTGGACGTCATGATGCCGGGCTTGGACGGATTCGAATTGACGGACAAGCTGAAGAAGGATTGGGATCTTCCCGTCCTCATGCTGACCGCCAAGGGAGAGCTGGAGGATAAACGCGAGGGGTTTATGGCCGGCGTCGACGATTACATGGTGAAGCCTTTCGAGCCGGAGGAGCTTCTGTTTCGCGTTCAGGCGATATTAAGGAGATACGATAAGCCGACGGATGCGGCGATTTCGGCCGGGGATTTGGAAATTAGACGCCCGACGCTCCAGGTCGTCAGAGGACAGAGGAAGCTGCTGCTGCCGCTCAAGGAGTTCGAGCTGCTTGCCGTTCTCGCATCGCGGCCTGGACAAGTGTTCGAACGAGAGTATCTGATGCAACAAGTCTGGGGCTTGGAATACGAAAGCGATCATACGCTGAATACCCATATGAACCGGCTTCGGGATCGGCTTGACTCACTCGGCTCATCCGTACGCATCCATACCGTTCGCGGCGTTGGGTACCGAATCGAGGTTTCGCCATGAAGCTGAAATCTTCCCTATACGTGAAATACCTTGTCGTAGCCCTGCTGATTATGTCGGTCAGCACGGTGCTCGCTTTCCTGGCAACGAATATGTACTACCAACAAGTGCTTAAGGAGCAGAATGACGCCAAAAACACCGCAATCGCCAGCCGCATGGCGGCTTATATTTCCGGGCAATCGAAGCTGAACTTGCAGGAACACCTGTCCATGCTGGGGCAAGCTGGATACCAGATCTATGTCGTGAACGAGAGCGGAGCTTCCGGTTACTACGGCGGCGAATATCGGCGGAAGGAGCTTGAACGCTCGATTATCGCAGACGTGTTAGCGGGAGATGTCTACCACGGCATGCGGGATTATCGGAAGCAGCTTTTCGTGACCGGCTTTTTTGCCAATGACATCCGGAATTCGATCGGCATTCCTTTCGTGCACGAAGGGCAGCGTTATGCGATGTTCGTCCGCCCGGATATTCGTCTGTTATTCAGCGAGGTGCATACCATGATGGGCGGGATGGCTCTTCTCATGCTCGTCGTTAGCTTGCTGGCGATTATCATCGCTGCTTGGTATCTGGTTCGTCCGATCAAAAAACTGACGGCGGCAACGAGACGGATAGCCGCGGAGGATTTCGAAACCCATGTTCGGATAAGCCGCTCGGATGAGCTTGGGGAGCTTGCCGCAAGCTTTAACCGAATGGCCAAGCAGCTTCTTGCCAATGAAGCGGAACGGAAAAGCTTTATTCGGAACGTGTCGCATGACTTCCAGTCTCCTCTTCTGAATATAGGAGGGTACGCGGCTCTCTTGAAGCAGAAGGAGCTGGATGAAGCGTCCCGCCGGCAGTATGCGGCGGTAATCGAAAATGAGGCCATGAGGTTATCGAATTTGACGAAGCAGCTGCTATTGTTAACGTCGCTGGATCAGCGCGGCAAATCCATTACCCGGCGGTCCTATGCGTTACACGAGCAAATCGAACGCATTGTAATGAAGTACCGCTGGCTATTGGAGAAAGAAGAGATCTCGATAAGCTTGGACACCGATCCTCTATATTTGAATGGCGACGAGGCTTTGCTGGAGAATGTATGGGAGAACCTGCTGACGAATGCGATCAAATACAACAAGCCCGGAGGAAAGATTCGGATTCGAACCGAAAGAGAGAGGAAGCAGGTGAACGTGACCTTCGAGGATACCGGCATCGGAATCGCGGAACAGGATTTGCCGCATGTATTCGAGCGATTTTATCGCGCGGATGCCTCGCGTTCGACGAATGGAACGGGCCTTGGGCTGTCTATCGTGAAGGAAACGGTCGTCTTGCATCAAGGCGAAATCCGAATATCGAGCACGCGGGGCGAAGGAACTTGCGTCACGGTGACTCTGCCCATCATGCCTGGGGCGGATCGTTTAGATACAGTTTAGATTGGCCTTGTATACTGCCTCTATACAACAGGTATGGAGGTTTTTTTATGGAGAAAACATGGAGCTTGCGTCTTATTCGGTTGGCAGCGGTCTTCGGGCTCGTCGGGGCTATTCTTGGTGCCGATATGGCGGGGAGCGGAAATTATGAGCTTCGCGCCATTCATGCGCATATGCTTGTGGTGGGCTGGTTGTCGGTGTTCGTCTGGGGGTTGTTCTATCGAGTATTTCATATCAAGGCGAAGAAGCTGGTTACTGCTCATGGGTGGCTGGCCGTCATTGGTTCGGTCGGGTTGACGGTCGGGATGCTGTTCTATACGATCAATCCGTTCCGCATGAACGAAACGTTCACGCTCATCGCGTTTATTGCGGGCGGAACGGCGCTGTTGCTTAGTTTTATTCTGTTCATAGCGGTGACCTTCTCGATTCAGATGGAGGAGTAGAATAGAATAACAACAGCGATAATACTCATGATATGGAAACCGCGCGATGCGCGGTTTTTTTATTTGGACTGAAGATTTTTAGGCAAAGTATTTAATTTAAAATACTACCTTGACAGTCATAGTAGTATGCTTTATCATGCAGATATGGAGGTGAGGAAATGAGCGGGAGCAAAATCACATCCGACCTGCTGCGAGGACATACGGACACGATGATTCTGCGGCTCTTGTCCGAAGCCGACCGTTATGGCTACGAGGTTGTCAAGCTGATTGCCGAGCGGTCGGGGGGCGAGTATGAATTAAAAGAAGCGACGATGTACTCCAGCTTCAGACGGCTTGAAGCGGACGGAGATATCGAGTGGTATTGGGGCGACGAAACCCAGGGAGGACGACGCAAATATTTCCGAATTACGAAGCGGGGCAAAGTTTCTTACGTCCGGAACAAAAGCAAGTGGGCGTATGCCAAACGCGTGATCGAAAACTTATTGTAAGGGAGATTGAAATCATGAATCAGAAGCTGACGAACCACTTGAACAGCGTCTTCATGCCATATGACGGAGTGAGAAGCGTCACCGAATTAAAGGCCGATCTACATTCCGATTTGCAGGAGCGCTACCGTGAGCTCCGGGCGGAGGGCAAGGACGATGAAACGGCGTTCGCGATGACGATGGAGAGTATCGGCGACATTGAGCAAACGATCCTGGAGGTCGCGAGCCTCTCTCTTTCGCTAGAGCGGCAAGTTCTGACAAACTTTAGCGCAAGCAACCTGGCGCAAAGCGATTTTGCGGGCGTCAAAGCTCACAAAGGACGGTTTAACGGCAGCGCCCTGCACGGCTCCGACTTTTCCGGCGCGGATTTGACCGGCAGCTCGTTTAAGGGCAGCGATGTGCGCGAAGCCAACTTTGACGGAGCGAATCTGACGGACTGCAGCTTCTCCGCGCTTGACCTGACGAATGCAAGCTTTGACAAGTCGATCCTTGTTCGAACGAATTTCAGCAGCTCGGCACTCGACGGAGCCAAATTCACGGGAGTGAGATTGACCGACGTGACACTATCAACCACGGATCTTAGAAAAACGGTTTTTGAGCGCTGCTTATTTGAGGGAGTGGACTTCAAATATTCCGACCTGACCGGACATTGCTTCGACGGACAGACGTTCATCGGCGTTACGTTCGAAAGAGCGGGACTGAACAACGTTTCGTTCAGAGGCGCTGCGTTTAGAAATGTTTCGTTCCAACCGGGTTTTACTTTGACGAAAAAGTACTATCGGATGATCAAAACCGTCTGCTTTGACGGCGCGACGATGGATAAGCTGACCTATGCGCTGCTCAAAGGGATGGATGCCAACGTATCGAAAGTGACTGTCATCTAATTTTTAGGAGGGAATCCGATGCAAACCGTACAAACCAAGTCGATTCAAGTAATAGGCCTGCAGAAAGCCTACAAGGAGCATCAAGTGCTGAAGGGCGTCGATTTCGAAGTGGAAAAGGGGCGTATTTTCGCTCTCCTCGGCTCGAACGGGGCAGGGAAAACGACGGTGGTCAAAATCCTCACCACGCTGCTTAAGCCGGATGGCGGAACCGCCGCCGTCAACGGATACGATGTCGCGACGAAGCCGGAACACGTGCGTCAGGCGATCAGCCTCACCGGGCAATTCGCCGCCGTGGATGAAATTTTGACCGGACGCGAAAATCTGGTCATGATCGCCAAGCTGCGATATCTCAAACATCCGCGCCAGGTTGCGGACGATATGTTAAAACGATTCAGTCTAACGGACGCAGCGGACCGTAAAGCGTCTACCTATTCGGGCGGCATGCGCCGCAGGCTCGACATCGCTCTGAGCCTCGTGGGGAATCCGCAGATTATATTCCTCGACGAGCCTACAACCGGGCTTGATCCCGAGGCGCGGATCGAAGTATGGAAGATTGTGAAGGGGCTTGCGGAGAGCGGGACGACCGTATTCCTTACGACGCAATATTTGGAGGAAGCCGAGCAGCTCGCCGATCGGATTGCCATATTGCATGAAGGCCGGATTATCGCCAGCGGCACGCTCCAAGAGCTGAAGCAGCGGTTCCCATCCGCCAAGGTGGAGTATGTCGAGAAGCAGCCGTCGTTAGAAGAGATCTTCCTCGCAATGGTCGGCAAAAAGGAGGAGAAGTAATGGAAACGGCAAAAAAACATTTTTTTACCGATATTAGCGTCATGCTGGGACGTTCCATGCGTCACATCTTCCGCAGCATGGACACGATCATCACGGTCACCATTACGCCGATCGCGATGATGCTGCTGTTCGTCTATGTATTCGGCGGCGCCATTCAAGCGGGAACGGATAACTATGTGAATTACCTTCTGCCCGGAATACTCCTGATGGCCATTGCCAGCGGAATATCCTACACGGCTTTCCGATTGTTCACCGATGTGCAGCGCGGGATATTCGAACGTTTCCACACCATGCCGATTTCGCGTTCCGCTTTGCTCTGGGGGCATGTGCTGACCTCGCTCGTATCCAACGCCCTGTCGGTGGTCGTCATCATACTTGTTGCGTTGCTTATGGGGTTTCGTTCGTCCGCAGGGGTGCTGCCTTGGCTAGCCGTAGCCGGGATACTCGCTCTGTTCACGCTAGCCTTAACATGGGTCGCGGCCATTGCCGGACTATCCGCCAAAACCGTCGATGGCGCGAGCGCCTTTTCCTATCCTCTAATCTTCCTGCCCTTTATCAGCTCGGCATTTGTGCCGACCGATTCAATGCCGACCGCCGTACGCGTCTTCGCCGAAAACCAGCCCGTGACCTCGATCGTCGAATCGATTCGCGCCTTGCTATCCGGTCAGCCGGTGGGCAACGACATTTGGATTGCGCTAGCGTGGTGCGTAGGAATTATGATTATCGCTTATATCTTTGCCATGAGGGTGTATAAGAGAAGGGGATAAAAAAGGCTCTAGTAGTTCCCGTTCCGGTATTGCCTCGGCGTGACGCCGGTTAATTGCTTGAAGTTTTGATAAAAATGCCGCATGCCCTGGAACCCGCAGGCGATCGCGATCGATTCGATCGTGTCGTCCGTCGAAAGAAGCAGCTCCTTCGCGCGGACCAGACGCTGGGTGTTGACGTATTGCGTGACGTTCATGCCCGTCAGCTGCTTGAACGCCCGCGAGAAATGGCCGGGGCTCACGCAGGCTCTGGCGGATAAGGCCGAGAGACTTCCGCATCCGACGGGATCGCGGTTAATATCCCGCAGGGCTTCCAGCAGCCACGGGGGAGCGAAGCCGATTGCAGGCGAAGAGGAGTCCTTTAATGCGGGATGCCGATACAGCTCGAGCAAGATCTGCTGAAGATGAAGCGACAAGGCCTGGCGATAGCCGGGCTCCCGATTCTTCACCTCAGTTCCCATGGCGTGGATCGCGGCTTCGATCCGCTCTTTGACCGGCACCGGCAATATGATTTTGTATTGCTTCTTCTTGCGCGCGGTATCGAAGCATCGAAGAGGATCATAGGCATCCCTTGGCGAGACGGCATGCAGAAGCGACGGCGCAAAGAAAACGGCGGTGGACACGATCGGCTCGTCGGCGGACGGAAACGCGCGGTGCACGGTATTCCCGGGGATCAGGAACAGATCGCCGGCTTCTTTGTCGTACAGGGCATGGTCGACAAAAAACGTTCCTCTGCCTTCATGGATGTACACGAGCTCGTACAAATCGTGCAGATGATCGGGAAGCTCGTTCTCCGTATACCGAACGCCCCGATAGACCACTTCTAACGGGAAGTCCGGATCGAGATAAAAAGGTTTGCGAATAGGCAGCATAGGGTACGCCTCACCATCCGTTACATGCTTAGTGAGTATCATAATCGGACATAAAATGATTCCATTATGATATTTCTATTTCCTATTATAATAGTAAAATAAGCATAAACAAGACAGAAGGAGGCCGCTTATGAGAATTGATGCCCATCAGCATTATTGGACGATGCAGCGTACGGATTACGGCTGGATAACGGAAGAGCTTCCGGTGCTGTACCGCGACTATTTGCCGGAACACCTCGAAGACCATTTGCGGAAGCATAATATCGACGGAACGATCGTCGTGCAGGCCGCTCCGACGATCGAGGAGACGGAATACATTCTGGCCTTAGCCGATCGATCGGATTCTATTCTCGGCATCGTAGGCTGGCTCGATCTGTTCGAATCCCATCATCGGGAGCAATTCGAGAGGTTCAAGGAACATCCGAAGTTCGTAGGGTTCCGGATCATGATTCAAGATATGCCGGATGCAAGCGTCATTCTCGAGCCGGCATTCGTGGAAGCGCTTCGCGGCTACGCCGAGCTGGACGTTCCCGTCGATTTGCTCGTGAAGGCGGATCAGCTGGAGGTGCTTTGCGAGCTGCTCGACGCGGTGCCCGGCCTGCGCGGCGTCATTGATCATATCGGCAAGCCGCCAATCGCGCGGCAGGCTCTCGAGCCGTGGGCCGCGCTCATCGAGCGGGCGGCCGGACATTCGAACATTTATTGCAAGCTGTCCGGCATGGTAACGGAGGCGGAGCACGATTCGTGGACAACGGAACAGTTCCAGCCGTACATCGAGCATGTGCTTCGCGTCTTCGGATCGGAGCGGATCTTATTCGGAACGGACTGGCCGGTATGTTTGCTGGCCGCAAGCTACGATGAAGTGGTGGATGTGCTGGAAGCCGCTTTGCCGGCGGAATGGGGCGGGCAAGAGCGGGCCAAGCTGTACGGAGAAAACGCAAGGACATTTTATAAATTGAGATAACCGCAATTTCAATACTTGAGAGGAATGGAGTGTCTTTATGGAATATCGCCGTTTAGGCCAAACAGGATTGGACGTCTCGAGTCTTAGCTTTGGAGCATCATCCTTAGGCTCCGTATTCCGGCAGACGGATGACGCCGAAGGCATTCGCGCCGTGCATGCGGCTCTCGATGCAGGGATCAATCTCATCGACGTCTCGCCGTATTACGGAGCGACGAAGGCCGAGGCCGTATTAGGAGAAGCCATCAGCCAGACCTCGCGCGACCGGTTTTATCTGAGCACGAAAGCGGGCCGTTACGGGGCGGATACGTTCGATTTCTCCGCGGCGAGAATCGAATCGAGCCTGGAGGAAAGCCTGCGCAGGCTGAAGACGGACTACGTCGATATCTTGTTCCTGCACGATATCGAATTCGTTCAGCCGGACATCATTTTGGAGGAAGCGATACCCGCTCTGGAACGATTGAAGCAGCAAGGGAAAATCCGCTACTCCGGCATTTGCGGTCTGCCGCTCGCTTTGTTCGAGCAGATGCTGCCCAAGGTTCAGGTGGATGCTATTATTTCGTACTGCCACTATTCGCTTAACGACACGTCTTTGCTGGGGCTGCTGCCTCTCTTGAACGAGCGTGGCGTCGGTCTCGTCAATGCTTCGCCGTTGTCGATGGGGCTATTAAGCACGCGCGGAACGCCCGATTGGCATCCAGCCGATGCGGAGACGAAGGCGGTCTGCCTTCAAGCGGCCAAGCACGCGGCGGAGCGGGGCTCGGACATCGCCAAGCTGGCGGTCCAGTTCTCGACCAGCCATGCCGGCATTCCGACTACGCTCGTTAGTACGGCTAACCCGGATAATATTACACAAAACGCGGCTTGGACGGAAGAGCCTCTGGATGAAGAGCTTCTCCATGAGGTGCTCGCCATCCTGAAGCCGATTCATAACCGGACGTGGGTCAGCGGTATTCCGTTGTACAACGATCAAGCAGAGAAATGAGGGATGTACGGTGAAAGGAATCGTGTGCGAGGAGATTGGGCAATTCCGGTTCGCCAACGATTTGCCCGAGCCTGCTCTAACCGAGGGACATGCCATCGTCAGCCTTCGGCGAATCGGCATTTGCGGAACGGATTACCATGCGTTTAAGGGAAATCAGCCATTCTTCCACTATCCAAGAATATTGGGCCACGAGCTGTCCGGCGTGATCGAGCAGATCGGGGCGAACGAACAAGGACTTGCGGCACGAGATCCGGTGGCCATTATTCCGTACCTTCATTGCGGCGAATGTCTCGCCTGCAGACGGGGCCGCACGAACTGCTGCACGAGCATGCAAGTGCTAGGCGTTCATCAGGATGGCGGGATGCGCGAACGCATCGCCGTGCCAGTCTCGCATTTGCTGAAAGCCGAAGGGCTGACATTCGATGAGGCGGCGATGGTAGAGCCGCTCGCCATCGGGGCGCATGCGGTGCGGCGAGCGGAGATCGAGCCTGGTGATACGGTGCTCGTCATTGGTTCGGGACCGATCGGCCTTGGCGTAATGGCATTCGCCAAGCAAGCGGGAGCGTATGTGATCGCGATGGATATTAATGAAGAGAGGCTCGCGTTCTGCAAGACATGGGCAGGCGCGGACCGGACGATCAACTCGCTCGAGGCCGACGCGAAGGAACGCTTAGCCGAATGGACGAACGGAGACTTCCCGGTCGCCGTATTCGACGCTACGGGCAACGCGGCTTCCATGACGAAGTCGTTCGAATGGGTCGGGCACGGCGGTAAGCTGGTTTTCGTCGGCCTGGTCAAAGGAGACATCGCGTTCTCCGATCCCGAATTCCATAAACGCGAGTTAACGCTTATGGGCAGCCGCAATGCTACGCGGGACGATTTCCGGCATGTGATGGAGGTGCTGGGCAGCGGCGCGTTGGATATCGAGAAATTCGTCACGCACCGCTCGCCCTTCAACAACATGATCGATTCGTTCGGAGAATGGCTGAAGCCGGAATCCAAGGTGATGAAGGCTATAGTGGAGCTGTAAAATTGTTGACGAAAAGCAGCCGATTAAAAAAATCGGCTGCTTTTCGCTGCGTTAAAGCTGCTGCATTTAACGATATTCGCACTTGAAGTTCGTGAATTCGGCCAACGAGTCTTCCCCGCAGGCGTACAGACCTATGACGACGCCCGTGAAGCCTCCGGCAACCTCCGACGAGAGGTATCTCGTCTGGGCCGTGCCAAGCGGAGTTTCTTTTCCATCGGCCAACACGGAAAAGCTGTAGCGTTCATGACCTGCTCGTATAATTAGAGTGGCATGCCCCTCGGCTCCGAGGGCCAGCTCGCGCTCGACGGATTTGATATCGCCGATATTCAGCCGCTCGATCGCTTGATACCCGCCTTCGACCTTGCGGATCGCCAGATCGTAATGATGATTCTCGTCCATATACAGTGTAATGCCGGCTTCTCCGTTCGTCATACGGACATCGCAGGCAATCGTCGCCTCGAAGTCGACCTGGCGGATGCCGATGAAGGTCGGGGAGGCAGGAACATCGAGAGTTACGGCTGTTCCCTTCAGCGTCGCTTTCCCTTCCTCCAGCTTATAGTTCTCCGGTGCCGGATGGCGAAGATAACACCAGTCGAGATTCCAATCCGTGTTCTCGAACGTGAGGACCTTCTTCTCCCGCTGCACGACAGAGTCCGGGATGCGGTCGGTCTCGAAGCTGGTCAGCGTCGTGCCGTTATGACCGGCTTCGAACCAGCCGTCCTCGCCGAAGGTAACCGGCGCCAGGAATACTTCGCGGCCAAGGTGATGGAAGGTGAGCCAGCGGCCGATCTGGCGGAAGCCCAGATGGAAGAGCCACCAGTTGCCTTCATCATCCTGGATGAGGTCGCTATGACCGACTCCTTGCAGCTCGTAGCCGCCCAGATTGCGGTTGGTCAGCACGGGATTATGCGGATACGGTTCGAACGGACCGGTAACGGACTCGCCGCGAGCATAGGTGACCATATGGCCGTATTCGGTGCCGCCCTCCGCCGCAAGCAGGTAATATTGCCCGTTTATCCGGTACATATGCGGGCTCTCCAGGTACCGTCCGCCCGTTCCTTGCCATAGCGAGCGGCTCGGCGTTAATTTGGCGCCCGTCTCGATGTCGATCTGGCACTGGACGATCCCGCCGATGCCGAGATCGTCCGTCCCGTTGCTCATAAAGTAGGCCTTGCCGCCCTCGAAATACAGATCCGGATCGATGCCGCCTTGATCGACGAAGATCGGCTCGGACCACTCCCCGTATATATCGTCGGTCCATACGTAGAAGTTCTGCCGCGTCGTATCGTTGGTCGTCGTCATGTAGAACCGCCCGTTGTCGTGACGGATGGTCGGGGCGAACACGCCGCCGGAGCTGCCCACGGTGTCCAGCTGCACCTGGCTCCTGCGGGTAAGACAATGGCCGATTTGGGTCCAGTTAATCAGGTCCTTGCTCTCGAACAGCGGCACGCCGGGGAAATACTGAAAGGAGCTGCAGACGAGATAGTAAGAGCCGTTCGCCTTGCAGATGCTTGGATCCGGGTAGAATCCCTTAATGACGGGATTGTTGAATTTCATGGTTACACCTCAATTTTGTAGAATTCACAAACATAAGAATCCAGTCGGATTCGTGCAGATATAGAAATTAAACACTATTGCATATTGGCTTGCAATACATGTAAGTTGTAGGTACAAAGGAAAATCATTAAATGAAGGTAAATGTGATTTTAACTTTTTATACTACCTTTTCGAAGGTCAGGTGAATTCTGTAATGATTAGGGCAAACGGCGAGCAACGCTATATGAAGTTGTATGAAGCGCTGGCAAGCGAGGTCCGGTGGAAAATGATGGACATGCTTGCCGGCAACGAGATGAACGTCAAGGATATTGCAGCCGCGCTACAATTAAGTCCATCCATCGTGACGATGCATATTCGCAAGCTCGAGGAAGCCGGGCTCATCGGCAGCCGCAGAGCGCGCCTGTACGGCGGCACGCATAAGCTGTGCTTTCTGAGAGAGAACCATATCGAGATCGAGCTGCCGTCCGCGACCAAAAACGCAAGAGTTAGAGAGCAGGCTATCTCGGTTGGGCATTATACCGCATTTGAAGTTTATCCCACCTGCGGGCTTGGTACACGAGAGAAGGAGATCGGCATTTGGGACGACCCTCGCTACTTTCTGGATCCCGAGCGGGTTCACGCGTCGATCCTGTGGTTTGGCAAGGGCTACGTCGAATATAAGACGGCAAATGATCTGCTCCCCGGCCAGTCGGCGGGAGCCGTCGAGATATCGATGGAGCTGGCTTCGGAGGCGCCGGGCTTAAGCGATCATTGGCCTTCGGACATCACGTTTACGTTCAACGGCGTCACCTTGGGCAGCTGGACAAGCCCCGCCGATTTCGGCAGAGCGGCGCGCGGCAGATTTACGCCGGATTGGTGGCATCGCAACGTCAATCAATACGGGCTGCTCAAGACGATCCGCATCGACGCCGCAGGCACATCTATAGACGGGGAGCGGATGTCGGACGTAACCGTGGCTGACATCGGGCTGCAGGAGCCGTTCTGGACGCTTCGATTCAGCGTTGACGAGGAAAGCGCTAATGTAGGCGGGCTGACGCTGTACGGAGCGGGCTTTGGGAACCACGATCAGGATATCGTCATTCGGGTGCATCTAACCAATTAACGGCGGGGAAGGGACGCAAACCTATGATAGGGGTCATTCGGCTGTGGGTGCGATTTATTCAGCAGGCAACGATGAAGAAAAGAATTATGTTTATATTCGCAACGGCTACCTTAGTCCCGTTCACTTGCGTCGTGCTGCTCTCCTATCACGCGATGTCGAACATTTTATCCGGCAATCTGGAGAACAGCGTCCGAAGCAATCTGAAGCAGGTGGAGCTCGCGTTCGAAGGCACGATCAGCAATCTTAACCATGTGACGCAGCAGCTGGCGTTCCAAGGGAGCATCGGCAAGAAGGTGGACGCGCTGCTGTCCTCGGGCGATCCGTTCGAGAGAACGGTCCTGTCGGAGGAGATTCATACCGAGCTTAATCTGATCTCGTTCACCAACCCCACTATCGGCCTGGTCATGTATTATTCGCAAGACGACGGCTCCTTCATGTTCAATAACACCATCGTGAAAGAAGATTACGAGATAGACGGTTTGCCGCTTCTCGCCGAATATTTCCGAATCTCCTACTTCGGCCCTCATGTCAGCAACGAACGTTATAATGATGAATTCGTCATTTCCGCGCTCCGGAGAATGGATGTATCGGGGGAGCTTGACGACGTATACGTCTATGTCGAATCGGGCTTCGAGACGTCCCATCATATTTTCGAAAATAAAGTAGGCGACTTCTCCTCGTACCTGATCCTGGACAATGATAAGCGAATCGCGTACAGCGACGCGGCTGCCGCCTTCCCGATGAATGATTACTTCGATGATTCCGGCGGGGCCGGCGAATCGGGTATGCTGAACGGCTATTATTGGTTCAAGAGCACGAGCAACCAAGGCTGGAGCATCGTATCCCTGATCCCGAAGGACGAATACAATCAGGAGAAAAATCGTTGGGTTACTCAGATGATGTATTTGTCCATTCTGTTCCTTGCCGTCACGCTGCTGATCGCTTGGCTGCTGTGGAAGATGGTCTATATCCCGCTGCACCAATTCAATCGGGAGATTAAATCGATCACGCAGAAAAACACGCCGCCGCGCGACGAGCTGGCCACGAACATTCCGGAATTCGATTTCCTTATCAAGCAATTGCAAAATATGAAGCTCCAAATTACCGATCTGATTGGCGAGGTGGAGCAGAAAGAGAAGCGGCGAGCGGATCTGGAGGTGGAGAAGCTGCTGTATCAGATTAACCCGCACTTCCTGATGAATACGCTAGATACGGCCCATTGGCTCGCCGCCCTTAATGGCAACAAGGAGCTCGACAAGCTGATCTTGTCGCTGAACAAGCTCTTGTATTATAACCTGGGCAAGAGGGGCCAGGCTTCCACGATCCGCGAGGAGATGGATTCCATCAAGCAGTACTTGACCCTGCAAAAAATCAGGTACGATTTCGAATTCGACGTGAGGATTCGAGTGGACGATCGGGCGCTGGACATTGAGGTTCCGCGATTCATTCTGCAGCCGATTCTGGAGAACGCGCTCTACCACGGGCTAGATGACGATGGACATATTCAAGTGGATGTCGCAAGTCATGAGGGCAGCATCGTCATCTCCGTTCAAGATAACGGAGCGGGCATATCCGAAGAAGAGATCGAGAAATTGCTGAATGAGCAGCAAGTCGAGCAGCAGAGGGCAGGCATGGGCATCGGACTCAATTACGTGAAACGGATGATCGACAATCAATATGGCGATCAAGCGAGTCTGGACATCAGAAGCGAGCGGAGCAAAGGAACGACCGTCTACTTGAAGCTGCCGAATAGGGAGGTGCTTGGCATTGATCAAAGTATTGATCGTGGATGACGATAACCTGGTTCGAAGAGGGCTCATGGCGATCCTGCCTTGGGAGCAGTATGAAATGGAGGTAGTGGGCGAAGCCAAAAACGGAGAAAAAGCGCTGGAGTTTTTGGCCTCGCATCCCGTCGATTTGCTGCTGACCGATCTGGCCATGCCCGTGATGACGGGCATGGAATTGATGAGAATCGTAAGAAAAGAATACCCTCATATCTTCATTGTCGTGCTCACGCTGCATCAAGATTTCGAATATATCCAAGAGAGCCTTAGACTCGGAGCCATTGACTATATCGCCAAGGTCGAGATGGAGCAGGACAGCTTCGGCGAAGTGATGAGCCGGGTGAAAGCAAGAATAGGGGAGGAGCGGCGCAAACAAGGAGCGGCTAACGGGTTTCATGAAGAGAAGAACGGCAAGGACGTCAAGTTCTATGAGGCTTGTCCCAGTCAAGGGGCGAGCGCGCTTGATGGTGAAGCAATAAGCGAGCCTAACCTCTCCGAGCTGAAGAAGCGCGGACAATCGCTTGGTTGGGTGCATAACCTGTCCGAGTTCGAAGCCTTCCTCGAGGAGCTTCGGCAAATCCAATTGCCCCCTGCCAAGCTGATGACGTTCCTCCAGTCGCTAATGATGGTCTGGAACCGCATCTACAGCTCCGTCACCGAGAAGAACATCGAGCTGCCGGACGCCTTCCATTCGTGGACGGATGTGAAGGAATGGCTAACCGCGGTAAGAGAGCGGTTCATTGCCGCCACAGGCAAAGCCCCCTATTCGGATGAGGTGAAGGACAGTATCGCCAGAGCCGTTCAAGCCATGCATGACGAATTATCCGGCCAGGTTCATGCTTCCGATATGGCCAAGCGGGTCAATATGAGCCGAAGCTACTTCAGCCAGTGCTTCAAGGAGCTTGTCGGCATGCCCTTCAACGAATATTTGCGACATATTCGGATAGAGCAGGCGAAGGAGTATTTGCAATATACACAGAAAACCGTGCAGTGGATCTCGGAGAATACGGGCTACGCCGATCAGAAATATTTCAGCCGGGTCTTCCAGGAGAAGACGGGAATGCTGCCCAGCGAATTCCGGCAATTCATCCTGTCTGAGAAACAAATGTCCGATTCATAGGGGGACATTTGTCTTCCGAATTCTTCGAAGCTTCCCCCATTTCTCTACCTAAACTGGCAACCGCGGTCTCTCACGAGGGTGGTTTCCGCCGTGTTATACTGAGCCCACGAGGCCAAACGAGCGAAAGCAGGGAATGGTATATGAACAGAAAGCAATGGATGTTGATGGCTCTGGTCGTCCTGCTGCTGGCGGCAAGCGCGTGCAGCGCCTCGAATGAATCGAATAAGGAGACCGATCAAGCCTTGAAGCCGCCTCCGCATCCCTTCGGGAAATACGAGGAGCCCGTAACCATCCGTGTGGCTACGATCGTAGAGCCGACCAAATCGCTGCTGGAGGGGGAAACCCTCCTGGATAATCAATACACCCGCAACATTAGGGAGAACTTGAACATCATCGTCGACTACTCCTTGAAGGCATCGCCTACGAATTACGATCAGAAGGTCAGCATGGCGATAGCCAGCAACGATCTGCCTGACGCTATGATCGTAGGTCCGGCGGAATTGAAGCAAATGGTTGAAGCCGATCAGCTGGCGGACATGACGGAAGTGTACAAGCAATATGCGTCCCCGGTCATTAAGAGGATCTTGGACAGCACAGGCGGCGAGGCTCTTCGCAGCGTGACGTTCGACGGCAAAATAATGGCTCTGCCGAACGCGCAGCTGCAAGCGGACGGCATTCATCTCTTATGGATTCGCAAGGATTGGCTGGAGAAGCTGGAGCTGGATCCGCCAACGACGGTGGAGCAGCTGGAAGCCGTCGCGCGAGCCTTTGTGGAACAAGACCCGGACGGCAACGGCAAACGGGATACGATCGGGCTGGCGGGACCGGGAGCGAGGGGAGCGTTATATGCGAGCTTTCTTCAATCGACCAATAACTTATACGGATTCGACGGCATCTTCTCCGCTTATCATGCTTATCCGGGTTATTGGCTGGAGAAAGAGGGAAAGGTCGTATATGGCTCCACTGAGCCGGAAACCAAAGAAGCCTTGGGCCAATTAAGGAAGCTCTATGCCGCAGGATTGATCGATAAGGAAATCGGGGTGCGGCAGGAGCCGTGGAAGCCGATCGCGAACGGAGAAGCCGGCATGTTCTTCGGGCCGTGGTGGGCGCCTTACGGACCCATCGACGACGCGATCCGGAACAACCCGGAGGCGAATTGGCAGGCGTACGCTCTGCCGCTGGACCGGAATGGCGAGTTCAGTCCGCATATGAGCACCTCCACCACGAAGTTCGTTGTCGTGCGCAAGGGCTACGAGCATCCGGAAGCCGTCATGAAAATGCTCAACAACCTGGTGCTGGGCGAAAGCGAAGGGACCTTCACTACCGAGAGGGGGCCTACGGAATATCCATTAAAGATGACTTATGCCGCTTCCGACGAGACGGAATATGAAGTGAAGGCACTTAGGGAGGTATTGGCCGGCAGGAAAACAGCACGGGACTTCGGAGATAAGCCAGAATACAAAATGCTGATAACTGACGCGGAGAAGATCGGCCCCGTGAAGCTGGAGCCTCATGACATGTACGATATTCAATACTGGGATCCCGCCAAGGACAGGGCGATGTGGATCCGGGCGTACGCCTTGATGGTTGGGGGATCTCCGCTCGTTGACAACGACATTAATGGCGTGTACAGCGTGACGTACTCGCAGACGGGAACGATGGAGAGAAGGTGGGAGAAGCTGCAGGAGCTGGAATACGAGACCTTTCTCAGCATCATTATGGGCGTTGCTCCGCTTGATGCGTTCGACCAGTTTGCCGAAGAGTGGCTGCGGTTAGGCGGGGAGCAGATCCTTCTAGAAGTAGCTCAACTGAAATCATAAAACGCGAGTTCGGAATGTGGACATTTCGATAAACTCGGAAAAAAAACAAGTGGCCTGGCAGCTTATTTTGTTATGCCCAAAATACCCATACGGCAATAGAACGAGGGGGAGCAACATGATGATAAAAGATAAATATCGACTCTTTCTGATGGCGTTGCCATTCCTGGCGCTGGCTTTTGTATTCTGCTATCTGCCGCTGTACGGATGGATTTATGCCTTCTACGATTACCGGCCCGGTATCCCGTTAGCTCAGTCGGAATTTATGGGCTTCGAGTGGTTCACCTCCATGGTATCCAACGAGGTGCAGAGAGAAGAGGTCATGCGAGTATTACGGAACACGTTTGCCATAAGTACTCTGAATATTCTGACTTCTGTATTGCCCGTTATCTTTGCGGTGTTCCTGGCGGAGCTGCGGAGCGCCAAGTTCAAGAAGCTCGTGCAAACGCTCACAACGCTGCCGAACTTCATCAGCTGGGTGCTTGTCTATTCGTTCGCGTTCATGCTGTTCTCCGTCAATAACGGCTTCATCAACAATTTGCTGCTGGATCTGGGATGGATCTCCGAGCCGCTCAACATTCTCGCTTCGGATGACCATACTTGGCTGAGCATGACCCTGTGGAGCGTATGGAAAGGTCTCGGGTGGGGCGCGATCATGTATATTGCCGCCATCATGGGCATCGATCAGGAAATTTACGAAGCGGCGAGAGTGGACGGCGCCGGCCGGTTCCGACTCATGTGGCACGTGACGATCCCGGGCATTATGCCGACGTTCTTCGTCCTGCTGCTGCTCTCGATCGGCAACTTCATCAATAACGGCATGGAGCAGTTCTACGTGTTCCAAAACGCAATGAACATGCACAATATCGAGGTTCTCGACTTGTACGTGTACAACATCGGCATGACGAATTCCAATTTCGGCTTCGCGACGGCCGTCAGCTTGCTGAAGTCGCTGGTCAGCCTGTTCCTATTGTTCATCGCCAATAGCATGTCGAAGGTCATCCGCGGCGAAAGCATCTTTTAGATAAAGGAGACATACAGCCTATGCCCGTCAAAGAGAAATTTACGATGTTCCACTTCGTGAACTATGCCGCGTTCGCGATGATTACGCTGATCTGCGTGTTTCCCTTCTATTATTTGTTCATCAACACGATCAGCAACAACGATCTGAGCAGCAGAGGGCTCGTCATGTTCTATCCGAAGGACATTCACTGGACGAACTATGCGGACGTGTTCCGAATTCCCGGCCTCGGACAGGCGGCGCTCATCTCGGTGTTCCGCACGGTGCTTGGCACCGTTCTGACGGTTGCGGCGTCGGCGTTCCTCGGCTATCTGTTCACTAAGCAAATGTGGGGACGCAGCTTCTGGTACCGGTTTCTGGTTATCACCATGTACTTCAACGCCGGCCTAATTCCGTGGTACTTGACGATGCTGCAGCTTGGCTTGACCAATAACTTCCTGGCGTATATATTGCCGGCCATCGTACAGCCGTTCTTCATCATTCTGGTCAAAACCTTTGTCGAATCGACGCCGCTTGCCCTTCAGGAGTCGGCGCAGATCGACGGGGCCGGCATTCTTACGATTTTCGCCAAAATCATCTTTCCGTTAATTACGCCGATCCTGGCAACCATTGCGATCTTCTCCGCGGTGACCCAGTGGAACAGCTTCACGGACACGTTGTTCCTGATTACGGATCAAAATTTGTTCACGCTGCAGTTCATCCTGTACCGCTATATGAACGAAGCGACGTCCATCGCCCAGCTCATGAAGCAGTCTACCGGCGCGATGGTGGATATTAGCAACATGGCCACGCCGACCTCGATCCAGACGACTGTCTCGATGGTTGTAGTGCTGCCGATTTTGCTGGTGTATCCGTTCTTCCAACGGTTTTTCGTCAAAGGCATTATGATCGGCGCCGTTAAAGGGTAATGGCTCTTGTCAGCTAATTTCGATAAAGGAGGTGAGGCTTGAGCGCGACGCGCGGTATTCCAAGTAAGGCAGGCTTGACCTAATAAAGGTGATCGCTACGTATTCAAGGGGAGGATATGTCCACATGAAAAAGAGAATAGTGAGCTCCACGCTTCTGATCTTGACCTGCGCCATCATGATCTTTACATCCGCATGCAGCAACGGCAATAATGGCGGCAATTCGAACAGCTCCGGGACAGGCGCCGAGGCTGGCAATAACGCGGCAGGCGGGGAGCGAGAGGAGATTACGATCGACGTGTTCTCCATGCTTGCCAACTACGCAGGCGAGCAGCCAGGCTGGTTCGCGAAGCTGGTCAAGGACAAATTCAATATCAAGCTGAACATCATCGCTTCCAACCTGGCCGGCGGCCAGCAAAAAATCGCGACGATGATGGCTTCCGGAGACATGGGCGACCTCGTCGTATTCGGCAGCAACGGCAAGGACTACCAAGACGCGATCAAAGCCGGCTTGCTCCTCGACTGGACGAAGGACGACCTGCTTAATCAATACGGGCAAGGCATGCTGGAGAACGCTCCCGAGGCAATCGAAGCGAACAAAAAACAATTCGGCGGCGGCACGGCCGTATACGGAATCGGCTTCGACGTCGGAACGGGCGAAGGTCCATCCGAAGGCGCGACGATGACGTACGGACCCAATCTTCGCTGGGACCTGTACCAGAAGCTCGGAAGTCCCGAGATCAAGACGTTGAACGACTACCTGCCGGTACTGAAGCAGATGCAGGAGCTGGAGCCCAAGAGTGAATCCGGACGACCGACTTACGGCATCTCCCTATGGTCGGATTGGGACGGCAATTACATGACGCTGGCCAAGGTTGTCGCGCAGTTCTACGGATACAACGAGGGTGACGGCCTGAACCCGGCCGGCTTGATTCTTACTCATCAGAACAAGGATGAATATCAAGGCGTGCTCGACGAGGACGGGCATTATCTGGAAGGCTTGAAGTTCTATTACGACGCCAACCAGATGGGACTGCTCGACCCGGACTCCCTGACGCAGAAGTTCTCCGACGTGTCGAGCAAGTTCCAGGACGGTCAAATTCTGTTCTCCCACTTCCCGTGGGTAGACAACGCTTATAACACGCCGGAACGCACGGCGCAGGGCAAAGGACTGGCGCTCGTGCCATTCTCGGAGGAGAAGATTACGTCCTATGGTCAAAGCCCTTATGGCGGCAACCGGGTATGGGCGATCGGCTCGAAGGCGAAGGATCCGGGCAGAATCATGGAATTCCTCGGCTGGCTGTACTCTCCGGAAGGCGTGATGGAAGCGAACTACGGTCCGAAAGGTCTGGCTTGGGATATCGACGAGAACGGCAAGCCGTTCGTCACGGAGTTCGGCTGGAAGGCATTGCCCGCCAACGCGGAGCCGGTGCCTGCGGAATACGGCGGCGGCACGTTCAAGGACGGCATGAATCAGATTAACAATACGACGCTGAAGCTGACGAACATTCATCCGGAGACAGGCGAGCCTTACGACTACAACATCTGGAATTCCACGCTGAACCACAATCCGGATCCGGTCACCAAGAGCTGGCGGGAAGCGATGGGCGTCATGACGGCGAAGGACTATTTCGTGAAGAACGATATGATCGAAGTATCGAAGCCGTTCTTCACGACGGAGACGCCTGCCACCCCGTCAGCCCATATCCAGCAGAAGACAACCGGCATCGGCAAGATCATCAAGGAATATTCCTGGAAAATGATCTACGCGAAGAGCGATGACGAATATAATAAGCTGAAGGAAGAGATGATCTCAAAGGCGAAGGGCCTCGGCTATGACGAGGTGATCCAATACGAAGTGGAGCTGGCGGAGAAAACCGTGTTCCCTCATCGATAATCGAATCCACAATATCGGGTAATAAAAGAGCATCCTGGACTAGATCCGGGATGCTCAGACTGTTAACGAAGCCCAAGCGGTAAGAGATTAAGGGTAAAACAGATAAATACTGCACTTGGTACATCATTTGCTATTGATTGTACGTGTGCAGGGGAAAATCCTGTAAAAAGTGCAGGATTTTTTTTGATTTTGGAGCATGTGATGGGATAATCGATAAAACTCCTGCATTTTTCAGGCTGTTGAGAAAGTTATAAACTTCAATAAATCACCGCGTTAATATGGTATAATGTAGTTAGTAACCATCCCACAGAAAGCGCGGTGTTTTTTTATGCTTCGCACGAATGATCCCAATCCGC
>NZ_JANIPJ010000017.1 GCF_024623455.1 Paenibacillus soyae
TGCTAAAGCGCCGTTCCAAGGCGACAAAGCGGCATTCATCGAAGCGGTCCGCAAGGCGCTGTTCGCGAGCAAGATCTGCTCGTACGCGCAAGGCTTCGCGCAGATGCGCGCGGCATCCGAGGAGTATGGCTGGGATCTGCGCTACGGCGACATCGCGATGATCTTCCGCGGCGGCTGCATCATCCGCGCGCGCTTCTTGCAGAACATCAAGGACGCGTACGACCGCGATCCGGAGCTGCGCAACCTGCTGCTCGATCCGTACTTCCAAACAATAGTGGAATCGTACCAAGGCGCATGGCGCGAGGTTGTCGCGGCAGCCGTGACGAACGGCGTGCCGGTACCGGCATTCGCGAGCGCGCTGGCTTACTTCGACAGCTACCGTACAGAGCGTTTGCCGGCTAACCTGCTGCAAGCGCAGCGCGATTACTTCGGCGCTCATACGTTCAAGCGCGTCGACAAGGAAGGCACCTTCCACTTCAATTGGATGGAAGCTCCGAACGGCCAGCCTGTTCAATCGAAATAAATAAAGCATGGCAAAAAAACCGGCTGGTTCCCAAAGGATCTCAGCCGGTTTTTTGTTAAACTTGTTCACGCTCAGCTCTGGTAGAGCCTATTCGAGAATGCTCGCGCGAGCTTATCCACATTCATTCTGTTCATGCCGATTAGGGGAATTTGACTTCGGACATCGGTGCCGTAGTTGGACAGGATGACGAACCCTTTTCCTTGCTCGCGATTAAATGAAAGGAAGCTCGTTGATCCGTAGGTTCCCCCGTTATGCCAATGCGTCGTCGAGCCGTCCTTTTCTTTATAGAACATCCATGCGTAGCCGACGCCGATTCCTCTGCTCTTGAAGATGGCATGATGCTCCTTCTGGCCATGCTCGATCGCCGAGCTTACCGATTCCCCGGCTTGACCGAGGTTCGCTCTGACGTATTGCAGCATGTCGGCCGCCGTGGAGCATACGGCTCCCGCGCCTGCCGTCGATTCATGGAAGGACCAATGCGGCACGGGCTTTCCCTTCGCGTCGTACACGGGAACGAGGCCAGCCGGAGAAGACGGATCCAGCGCGCGCAGCTGCGTGTCGGTCATGCCGAGCGGAGAGAAGATCCATTGCTCAAGCGCTTCGCGAAGGCTCATGCCTAATTTCTGGGCGAGCGCCCAGCCCAGCAAGCCGAAACCGTAATTGGAATAAAGATGTTTCGGCGTTTGCGGCTTGGCTTGCTCCGCCAGCACGGCTTCCGCGAGATGGCGATCGGAATAATTCGCGTAAGGATTCATCTTATCCGTAACCGTGTCGCGGAAGTTGCCCGGGATCCTTGGCAAATGGGCTGTGTGCGTAACCAGCTGGAGCAGCGTCGTTCCCGCGGCGAAGGCGCTGGAGGACCATTCGGGAATGAGATCGGAGAGTGTATCGGATCGGCTCCAAAGGCCCTTCTGCTCCCCGATGGCGAGCAGAAGGCCGGTCATCGTTTTTGTCAGCGAGCCGATCTCGTATACGCCTCCTTCGTCTGAGGCTGTATTTCCGCTTGTCCAAACTCGGTTGCCTTCGTTCGTCAGAAGGGCAATCGAGAGCCGGTGATCCGGCAAGCCGGCAAACCGGCTGACGCGCTTTTGCGTCATGATGTTCGATATCCATTGCTCCATCGCGATCACTTCTTTCTCCATGAAAGTGTATTTCCTTATTTCGGATGAAACCAGCACTCTTAGTACGGGCGTGCGGTTCGATGGTTACATTCGCGCAGCGCGTGTTATACTCGGGTCAGACAACCATTATTTTCGAAGGAGCTGTTGATTATCCCTATGAATCGGAATTGGGCTGGCAATTACATATACGGCGCGGCGGAGACGCACGCGCCGGAGAATACGGAACAGGTGCAAGAGCTGGTAGCCGGCAGTCGAATCGTGAAGGTGCTGGGCTCCCGTCATTCATTCAACGGAATCGCCGACACGAACGGCACCCATATCTCGCTGGAGCGATTGAACCGGGTCGTGAAGCTGGATCGTGAGCGCGGTCTCGTCACGGTCGAAGGCGGCATACGGTATGGCGAGCTGGGTAGCTATTTGCACGAGAACGGGTACGCGCTTCGGAATCTGGCCTCGCTGCCTCATATATCCGTAGCAGGCGCGTGCGCGACGGCTACGCACGGCTCCGGCGATCGCAACGGCAGTCTCGCGACGGCGGTACGCGCCATTGAAATTGTCAAAGCGAACGGCGAGATAATACGGCTGTCCAGGGAGGAGGCCGAGGAGCCTTTTGCCGGCGCGGTCGTGAACTTGGGAGCGCTTGGCGTCGTGACGCAGTTGACGCTGGAGGTTGTTCCGGCGTTCGAGATCGGACAAACCGTCTACGAGAACCTGCCGCTCGGCAGCTTGCAGGACCGGGAGCGGTTCGAAGCGGTATTTGGCGGCGGCTACAGCGTCAGTCTGTTTACCGATTGGAAGTCTTCGATGTTCAATCAGGTGTGGCTGAAGCGTCTCCATTCGGAAGAGGGGGGAGAAAGCTCGCCTTCCGATTATTTCGGGGCGATGCCGGCGAAAGCGAAGATGCATCCCGTGCCGGGCTGCGCGGCGGACAACTGCAGCGAGCAGATGGGCGTGGCTGGTCCTTGGCACGAAAGACTGTCCCATTTCCGCATGGATTTTACGCCAAGCGCGGGCGAGGAGCTGCAAAGCGAATATTTTGTGGCCCGAGACAACGCCTATGAAGCCTTGTGCGCGATCGACAGCCTTCGGGCGCATATATCGCCGCTGCTGTTCGTGTCGGAGGTGCGTACGATCGCGAGCGACGATTTGTGGTTAAGTCCATGCCGCGGGCAGGATTCGGTCGGGATTCATTTCACTTGGAAGCCGGAATGGGAAGCGGTTCGCCAGGTGCTGCCGTTGATCGAAGCGAAGCTGGAGCCTCTTGCGGCCCGACCGCATTGGGGCAAGCTGTTCACGATGACCCCGGGCAAGCTGCAGCCGCTGTACGAGAAGCTGAGCGATTTCCAACGATTGGCGGCTCAGTGCGATCCGGCCGGCAAGTTCCGCAACGCTTTCCTGGACCAGTATGTCCTTCGGTAACAACAGGCAGCGCTTGGCCAAGGAAGGCTGAACCGCGCTTTCGCCGCATATGCTGGATTAAGGCCCTTATGGCCAATATGCGAAAGCGAGGTGCCTGTACGCTTGTTGAGAAAATATCGAGGCTTTCTGATCGGGCTGGCAATGGGCGGCATGCTGATGACGGCATTGCCGTCGATGGCCGCGACCCAGAAAACGACGTATACGCTGACCGAAGCATCCTACGAGGTCGAAGTGAACGGCGCGGCTTATTTCGATCCGGAGCTGCCTGTTTTGAATTACAAAGGCAACACGTACGTACCGCTCCGCTCGGTCGGCGATCTGCTCGGCGCCAACGTGGCCTGGGACGCGGCGCAGCGGAAGGTCGTCATCCAATCAAACGGCGAGCATTTGTGCAACGACGCGTTCTGCAACGTCAAGGTCAGCGGCTCCGGGGGACAATATACGGTTACAGGGGAAGCGAGAGTATTCGAAGCGGTCATGAATTACGCGGTCGAAGATGGCCATGATTATGTGCTGGAGGATTTCCACATGCTGGACGAAGGCGCCCCTGCGTGGTCACCGTTTACGCTGGAGCTGGACATTCCGCCCGATAAGCTGCCGGATAACGGCACGCTTATGCTCGAGCTATTCGAGTACAGCGCCAAGGACGGTTCGAAGATCAACGTCATCAGCGTACCGCTCGAGACGTTTGCGCCCTAGCCCATTACCTGAGGCGTCGCATATGAGGCGTCAGCTCAGCGATCAGCAGAAGGCCCCGGCATCCATTCGATGCCGGGGCCAACTTTTTTGCCGATGAGGCGGATGCTTCAAGCGGCGGTCGTATTAGCGAAGGGACTGCTCGTCGAGCTTCAAAATAACGGCTTTGATCCGTTCAATGCCTTCCCACATATCGCCTTCCCGGTCGAAAATAATGGAAACGGGCGCTTCGCGATTCGCCTGTCCGGCCATTCTTAGCAGCTCAAGCAGACGATCTTCGCGGATGGAGCCGTCTTCCTCGTACTCCGGCTTGGCGTGGATGGAGTGGGCGAGGGGGGCTCCGTACCGAATGCCTTCTTCCTTCTCGTGCTTGGCGAGGTTGCCGAAGTCGACGATCGTGGAGATGGACGGGCCGGCGCCTTCCATAACAGCCTTCCAGCTGCTTACCGTAGACGTCAGGCTGCGGAAATTTTCAGTGACGATCCGCACCTGCTTGCCGGCTGCGTATTCGCTCAGCTCGAGCAAAGCCTGGGTACCGCGCGAGATGGAAGCCGCGTCATCCGGGGACTGCTCTCCTGCCACAATCCGCACGGCGGAAGCTCCCGCGATCGCCGCGGCATCCACCCATTCCTTCAAATAACGAAAGTCGGACTCGCGGCGCACGGGGTCAGGCGAAGAGATATCTCCGTAGTCGACCAGAAGTGTATGGAAGATGACGCCAGCTTCCGCGAACGCTTGCTTTAACTGGCGCAGATACGCATCATCGCGCGAAGGAAAGTGAAAGTGGCACAGCTCCAGGCACGAAAGTCCTCTCGACGCCGCGATTGCCGGCAGCTCGAGGAGAGAAAATTCGGAGGGCTGAGCCTCCGTCGCTGAGCCTTGCGATTGGCTCGATTCGTCCCACACGGTCCAGCGCAGAGGGCCAAGACACCGGTGAAGACTCCAGCTGCTGATCGATAAACGATGGCGAAACATAGGGGCACGCTCCATTCCAATGATCGGGTTTCTCATAAGAATAGATGTTCCGACCGCACCATACAAGCGTGCGATATAGTTTGTTTGTATGCGATTTTGGCAATGCGAAGCGCGTTGCTTCTTGATCTAAATAATGACCGCCGTACCGCTGACGGCAACCATCAGCATGCCGTCGCGGATCACCTCGTAATCGATGTCCACGCCGACGATGGCGTTCGCCCCCATATGGGAGGCCTTATGGGACATTTCCGAGAAAGCGGCGTCTCTTGCTTCCTGGAGCTTGCCTTCATAGACGCCTGAACGGCCGCCGACGATATCCGTGATCGACGCTAGGAAGTCACGCACGACATTCGCCCCCATAATAACCTCGCCCGTCGTGATACCCAAATACTGCTTGATGGGATAACCCTCTACAGTCTGTGTTGTCGTAATCAGCATATTCTCATTCTCCTTTGCTTCATGGATACCCGTTATTACGCCCCCGCTGTCGAACCGTTTCTGCATTCCCATAAATTTCAACCCAATTTTGGCGCCCGTTTTGACGATATATAGAGTGTTCGTTTATGCTGTCAGAGAGAGTTCATTGATAAGGAGCGCCCATCCATATGACCAAAGATCTACTCATTATCTCGCTTATGTATGTACCGGGTGCTTTTTTAGCTTTATTTTTGGCGATCGAGGTATTTGTCCGCAACAAGGCCGATAACAAAACAAGGCTGGCCAGCCTGCTTATGTTCACTCACTTCTTGTTCTTTATCGGGGAATACGTCCGCGCCTTGCTGCCGCTCGAATATAGTCATAAGCTGCTATATATTTGGACAGGACCCGCCATTGTATTAGCTATGTGTTTCGGCAACCATTTTCATTCCATGTTTTTGAAGCCGAACGAACGGAATCGCTCCTATATTTTAAACGCCGCAGGCTACCTGCCTTTTCTTCTCGTCCTCTTTATTATCATTACGGACAGAACGCGCTACATATTTCCGTCTGTCGAGAAGGTCGGGCCATGGAATAAGTTCGTGCCGGATCCGGCAGGCTACTCGATTCTGATCGCGGCCATCGCCGCCTACACGCTTGCGAATACCTTCATCTTGTATAAGGCGTTCAAGAAGGCGACCACGGACAAAATTAAAAAACGGAACAGGGTGCTGTTTATCGGCAGCAGCGTGTTATCCGTGTGGGTCGTGCTGTTCGGCATCGTATTCGAGGTGCTCGGCTGGAACCGCGGCACGCCGACCTTTTTCTTTGCGTTCGGGACGCTCTTATGGATGATAGCGATTCGGATTTGCATGCTTAAATATGATTTTTTGTCGACGGACGAGCGGAAGTACAGAATTGTATTCGAGTCCTCGCCTCTTGGTATTTTACTAATGGACCGGAACGCGGTCGTGCTGGAAGCAAATGCGGTAGCCCACCGCATGTTCGGCGTGCAGGGCTTGAACGGACTATCCGTGACCGGCTGGCTTTCCGACGATACGAAAGAAGCTTTCATGGACATCTATACGAGCAACTTCGACAGAAGAAAGCCTTACCACAATGAAGAGTTCGATATTCACGTGAAGAGAGGGCATACGTACATTTTGGCGGTGGAAAGCGAATTTATCGAGACGGAGGACGGCGTTATTCAGTTTATAATGACCCGCGACGTCACGGAGCTGAAGCGGGCCGAAGAGCAAATCGTCCATATGGCTTATCACGACGCGTTGACCGGTCTCGGCAACCGAAGGAAATTGGAGCAAACGTTTAACGAGCTGGCCGGTTCTGCTTCACGGAGTGGACCCATCGGCGTCCTGCTGCTTGACCTGGACCGTTTCAAGCCGATTAACGACGCGTTAGGCCACGAGACGGGGGATCAGGTGCTCCAAGCTACGGCGCGGCTGCTAACCGAAATCGTGGACGGTCAAGGGATGGTTGCGAGACACGGCGGAGACGAGTTCATCGTGCTGTTGTCCGGCTATGCTAATCCAACCGATGCGATAGCCGCAGGCGAGCAAATCGTTCAGCGGCTAAGCGAATCGATGACGATCGGGGAGCGGGAGCTGCGCATTACGACAAGCGCGGGCATCTGCTTCTACCCGCAGGACGGCAAGGACATCCACACGCTGACCAAACATGCGGACTGCGCCATGTACGCAGCCAAGCTTCAGGGCAAAAACCGGCTTCGCCGGTTCGACGCTTCCATGAGCAGCGCGGCCCTGGACATGCTTACGCTGGAGAGCGAGCTGTGGAAGGCGCTCGAACGAAACGAAATCGAGCTCTATTACCAGCCGCTGCTGCAGGTCGCGAAGCAGCAGGCCTTGGGCGTGGAAGCTCTTCTGCGCTGGAAGTCGCCGCGATACGGCTTGATCAGTCCTGACCGATTTATTCCGATAGCGGAGGAAAACGGATTTATCGTGAAGCTGGGAGAATGGGTGCTGCAGGAAGCCAGCAGACAGTGCAAACGATGGATGGAGCGAGGGTATGAAGGCAGCATATCCGTCAATGTGTCTTCGAAGCAGCTGATGCTGGCGAATTTCGCCGGCTGCGTCCTTCGCATTCTGGAGGAGTCCGGTCTTCCAAGCGACCGCTTGTGTCTGGAAGTGACGGAGAGCACCGCTCTTCTCGATGTCGATCATACGAGAGAGCAGCTGAGTCTCCTGACCGAACAGGGCGTGACGATCGCCCTGGACGATTTTGGCAAAGGCTTCTCGTCGCTCAGCGTGCTGAACGAGCTGCCTTTCGAGCAGATCAAGGTCGACCGTTCCTTCATCCAGCATATTCTGGACCGACCGAAAAACCTGGCTACGGTAAAGGCGATCATACAGCTTGCCCATAGCTTCGGCGGGGTTACGGTCGCCGAGGGAATCGAGACGCCGGAGCAGCTTGAACTGCTGAAGCAACTGCATTGCGATTATATACAAGGTTATTATTTCGCGAGACCCCAACCCGCAAGCGAGGCTGAACGATACTTGGGGCTCGAGCGGAAATAACGAACGTCTAAGCCGGTTTTGTGACCGGCTTGTTTTTTATGAGTATTTCGGCTATACGGTTGCTTGTCTGCGGGTTATATCGGAAAATAAGAGAAGTTGAAATGCAAGGATATAGAACGACACTCATGGAGGGGCGATGTCAGAATGAAGCCGAGAATGACGGTATTGACGCTGGGCGTCGCAGGGCGGGAGCTAGGGGATGAGTCGTAATCGGTTTATCGAGAGCTTGCTGTTCCCGAAACCGCGGCTCGACGAGGACGGGCTTAGAAGGTCCATGGCGGGCAAGACGATTCTGATTACGGGAGCAAGCTCGGGCATCGGAGAGAAGCTTGCCTACTTGCTTGGACGGACGGATGCCTGCTTGGTCTTGGTGGCGAGAAGGATGGACAAGCTGGAAGCCATTCGAGAGGCCATCGCGTCGCAGGGCGGGAAGGTAAGCGTATATGCAGCCGATCTGCGAGAAGAATCGGAGCTGGATGCTTTGTCGGCATGGCTGCGCGAGCGTCCTCAGGGACTTGACATCGTCTTCAGCAACGCGGGAAAATCGATTCGCCGCCCCGTCATGGAATCTTTGGACCGGTTTCACGATTTTCAGCGCACGATGGCCGTTAATTATTTCGCCCCTGTAAGACTGCTGCTCGCCGTGCTGCCCGAGCTGGAGAGGAGGCGCGGACATATCGTGAACGTGTCTACGATTAACGCTTCTCTTATTCCGTTCCCTTATTGGGCGGCTTACCAAGCTTCGAAGTCGGCCTTCGACACCTGGCTGAGGGCGGCCGCGCCGGAGCTGAACGCCCGCGGCATCCGGGTCACGTCCTGTTATCTGCCGCTTGTCAGAACGCCTATGATCGAGCCGACCGCGGCCTACCGCAAGCTGCCGGCCATGAGCCCGGAGCATGCCGCGAGGTGGATCGCGGCGGCGGTGCTGGCGAACCGGAGGACGATCGCGCCTTGGTGGCTGCCGCCGGGGCAGCTGGCCTCCTTGATCGGCAGAGGATTATGGGAATGGGCTATGCCGCATTTGCTCCGCCGGAGGGAGGGGGAGTAATGGGCATCCTGCAGCTCCTACGCGCCTTGGCGAAGATGAGATTAGGCCATCCTGCGGGACTCTATAGACTGCTGGCCGTCATCTGCCGTTACGGCATAAATGTGATGGCCCTGCTCAAGCTCGCGGAGAGAACGTACGGCGCGCGCGACGCGCTCGCCGACGACCGGGAGACGCTTAGCTTCAGGGAGTTGTCGGACGCGTCGGAACGTCTCGCCCGATCCCTTCGCGACAAGTATGGCTTGGCTCCCGGCCGCAAGGTCGCGCTCTTATGCCGGAATCACGCTTCGCTTGCGAAGTCGGTGTTCGCCGTGACTTATACGGGAGCCGATCTGTACTTGCTAAATACGGAGATGAGTCCAGGGCAATATGACCGTCTGGCTGAGGAATACCGTTTCGACTTGCTCATTCATGACGAGGATTGGGCGACGAAGCTCAGGCAAACGTCATACCGCTGCGAGACGCTGCTCAGCTATCACGAGCAAAAGCCTTCTGTCAGCAGCTTATCGGCCTCTGGAGCCAGCTCCGGGGATCGGCTAGGGAGGCGCCGGTCCGGCAGGCTGATGCTGCTGACCGGCGGGACGACGGGCCGGCCCAAACAGGCCCCGCATCGTCCATCCCTGTTCACGTATTTGGCCCCGTTCACCGCGATGCTGTCCAGGCTTCGTCTCATGCGCTACGAAACGGGCTACGTCGCGACGCCGATCTATCATGGCTACGGGGTCGCGCTTCTGCTGCTGTTCGTGGCGACCGGAACCAAGACGGTACTGACGTCCGTCTTCCGCGCGGAACAGGCCTGTGAGCTTATCCAAAAGCATCGGGTTGAAGTCGCTGCCGTCGTGCCGCTTATGCTCCATAAGATGCTGGATGCGGATGACGGGGCGCTGGCCTCCCTTCGCTGCATCGCTTCGGGCGGAGCCGAGCTGAGTCCCAAGCTCGCCCGCCGGGTATCTCGGACGCTCGGCGACGTCCTGTACAATCTGTACGGCACTTCGGAAGGCGGCCTCTTGACCATTGCAACGCCCCGGGATTTGTCGGCCGCGGAGCTCACCGTCGGGAAGCGCATCGCCGGCGTGCCTCTCCGCGTGCTAAGATCGGACGGCAGCCCGGCTGTTGCAGGGGAAATTGGACGATTATGCTTGCGCAAGAGGAGAACCTTCGGCGACCGTCGGAGCGGATGGCTCGAGACGGGAGACAGAGGGTACCGGGATGAACGGGGGCGTTATTTTTTGTGCGGCAGAGAGGACGACATGATCGTCTCGGCCGGGGAGAACGTATTCCCGTCCGATGTCGAGCAGGTTCTCCTTCTTCATCCGGACGTGGAGGACGCTGCGGTAGTCGGCATCCCCGACGAGGCGTTCGGCCAGAGATTAAGGGCCGCCGTGCAGCCCGCCGCAGGAGCGGAGCTGACGGAGGAGTCGCTAAGGTCATGGCTGCAGCCCCGGATTGCGCGGTACCAGATGCCGAAAGAAATCATGATGGTGGATCGCATTCCCTATACTTCGGTCGGGAAGCGGGATCGGAAGCAGTTAAAAATAACAACATAGAAAGCCGGTATGTCGTCATGAATGGTTGGCAAGCGAAGCTTGAACGGCCAAGCGCCGCGTTTTTGTCCCGATATTTTTCGGGCAGCTCGATGGATTATAAGCAAGTTTTCGGCATTATCATTCCTATCTTCGTGGATTCGGCGTTTATCAAAGACACCGAGAATACTCTTGCCTCTAAACTACCTTGCTCACGAAGTGAGAGTGTAGGCAGGGGATGAATCGGGAATTTTGCTGGTGAATAAATACGAACGTATGTGCTATAATTAGGATGGGTTAACATCCATCTCTTTTGTAGCGAGGTGATGAATCAGACGATGATCCAGCATAAAGCATTCAAATTTCGCATCTATCCGAGTCAAGAACAAATTATGCAGATGCGCAAAACATTGGGTTGCAGCCGCTTTGTGTTCAACCAACTTCTAGCGAAGTGGAATGAGACTTTTCAGGCCACCGCAAGGGCTTGTCCTATAACACCTGTGCATAGCTGCTTCCTGCTATGAAGCGCGAGTGGCCATGGTTGAAAGAAGTGGACAGCATTGCGCTGCAGTCGGCTGTGCGAAACTTGGCTGACGGATTTCAGCGCTTCTTCAAGAAACAGAATGATCCACCTCGTTTCAAAAGTCGCAAGCATCCCGTACAAAGCTATACGACGCGGTATACGAACGGGAATATTGCGGTGAGGGGTGATCGTTTGCAGCTTCCCAAGCTGGGATGGGTGCGCTATGCGAAGTCAAGAGAGATCGAAGGCCGGATTCTATCGGCTAATGTACGGCTTGCCCCAAGCGGCAAATGGTTTGTCGCGTTGGTATGCGAGGTGGACATCCAGCCCCTTCCCTTAACGGAAGGCATGCTTGGCATAGACATGGGCATCAAGCAGCTTGCTGTACCTTCGGAAGGCCTTGCCGTGGAAAATCCAAGATATACGTTGCGATATGAAAAGCTGCTCGCGAAGTGGCAACGTATCCTTGCGAGAAGAAAGCGAGGCGGAAGCAACTGGTCCAAAGCGAAAGGAAAAGTTGCCCTCATCCATGAAAAAATTCGAAATAGCCGATTAGACGCGATGCATAAGCAGACTACGAAATGGATCCGTGAAAACCAAACGATCTGTCTCGAGGACTTACGTATTGCTAGTATGATGAAGAACCGACACCTCGCCAAACACATAGCAGATGCTTCTTGGGGCGAGATGAGACGGCAACTGCATTACAAAGCTAGGTGGTATGGCCGAACCATTAAGGCAACACCGGTTTTCGCGCCAACGAGTCAAACCTGTCACGTCTGTGAAAACAAGCATGCAGAGGTGAAGGATTTAAGCATTCGGGTATGGAAGTGTTCCTTCTGCCAAACGGTCCATGACCGAGACAGGAATGCGGCACAAAACATAAAAGCCATGGCCTTGTAGTGAAGGAATTAGGAACTGTGGGAACCACAGGGATCGCTTGGTGTACGATGTTTCGAAAGGAATTATCGCTACAGCTTTGCCCCGATAGGAGCAACTACCCAAGAATCCTCCAACTCTTTAGGTGGCGGGAGTGTTCAATTGCTGCGGTTTAATCAAACGTTGAAGTTCCGGATCGGCGAGACGTTTCGCATGCATAAGTATATTTTGAAAAAAATCATGTACATCGGCGTGCCGTTCGCGGCTGAGGATTCCGAATTTACATCGATCGTTTCGCTGTTGACGATGTGGTTGTTCCGGATCATACTTGGCTATATTCTGGGCATCTCGCTCGGCTTCGGATTGATGGGCGTTTGGGTGGCCATAGTTGCGGAATGGGGAGTAAGGGGGGCCTTCTTCTACTTGCGGTTCAAGGGAGAAAAGTGGTACAAGCATAAGCTGATTTAGACGATTGAGCTATGGATTCCAAAAAAAATTAAACATGCAAGAATAGACGCCTGATTTTCAGGCGTCTTCTTTGTGTTCGACGATCTGTATGGCCCGTGAAGCTTTCCTGGGATGACATGATGCATCCTCGAAAGACATATGTAAATAATGGAGCGTTTGGAAGGAGGTGCGGACCGATTCCGAATCCGAGACGAAGAAGAAAGCTGGCGAAAGCGAAGCAAGCCCGTTCGCAGAAGTTCATCGATAGACATTCCAATAGGAGCAAAGTTAAGCTGCACAAAAAACGGAAGCAGATCCTTCGATTAACGAGACTTACAATGCCGCCGACCGGATTGACCGGTCCAACGGGACCGACGGGGCCGCCAGGCATTGCAGGCCCTCCGGGTCCCGAAGGACCGCGCGGGCCGAGAGGGGTCGAGGGGAAGCGTGGAAAGAGAGGAAAGACCGGTCCGACGGGCCCTCCCGGGCCAATGGGTTTACCAGGACCGCCGGGAATGCGGGGTCTGCAAGGTCCTCCCGGCGAGAGGGGGCCGGCCGGACCTGCCGGAGAGAGAGGCCAGACGGGAGCGCAAGGGTTGCCCGGTCCTGCCGGAGAGAGAGGCCCGACGGGCGCGCAGGGCTTGCCCGGACCGACCGGAGAGAGAGGGGCGACAGGTGCTCAAGGCTTGCCCGGACCGACCGGCGAGAGAGGAGCGACCGGTGCCCTAGGAATGCCCGGCCCTACCGGAGAGCGGGGACCTACCGGCGCGCAAGGCTCGCCTGGCCCTGCCGGGGAAATAGGCCCGACGGGAGCGCAGGGCTTGCCCGGCCCCGCCGGAGAGAGAGGCCCGACGGGCGCGCAAGGCTTGCCCGGACCGACCGGCGAGAGAGGGGCGACGGGAGCGCAAGGCTTGCCTGGCCCTGCCGGCGAGACCGGACCGACGGGAGCGCAAGGCTTGACTGGACCCACTGGTGAGAGAGGGGCGACGGGTGCGCAGGGCATGCCCGGACCTGCTGGCGAGATAGGGCCGACAGGGCCTACGGGTCCAAGCGGTGCTGCCGGGGAGCCGGGGCCTACTGGAGCCACGGGGGCGACAGGGGCGCCAGGTGCCCCGGGCGTAACCGGACCGCCGGGTCCTGTTGGGCCAGCTGGGGGAACGGGAGCGATTGGACCGACCGGACCCCAAGGCGAAGCAGGACCGGCAGGACCGCAAGGCGCCGCGGGCGCGACCGGCGCCGCCGGGCCTACGGGGCCGCAAGGGGAAGCCGGCGTTACGGGCGCTCCCGGTCCGACTGGAGCAACCGGCGAGACGGGAGCGACCGGAGCGACCGGGCCGACGGGGCCGGAGGGAGCAGCCGGCGAGATAGGAGCCGCAGGACCGACAGGCCCGCTTGGGCCGACGGGCTTGCAAGGCGCCACCGGTCCGACGGGACCTGCAGGTTTGCAGGGAGAGGCCGGCCCGCCGGGGCCTGTCGGCGCAACGGGTCCTCCGGGACCGCAGGGAGCGACGGGAGAAGCCGGCCCGACCGGACCGATCGGCGGGACCGGTCCGACCGGAGCACCCGGCGAGCAGGGGGCGCAGGGATTTGCCGGGCCGGTTGGACCGACGGGACCTCAAGGCGGGCAAGGACCAACGGGTTCTCCCGGACCCGAAGGCGGGCAGGGTCCGACGGGTCCCGGGGGAGAGCAAGGGCCGACGGGGCCGCTTGGTCCGGTCGGACCGACGGGACCGTCCGGACCGATGGGAGCTACAGGGGTTCAAGGACCTCTCGGTCCCGCGGGAGCAACCGGTCCAACCGGTGTCGGAGCGACGGGGCCTACGGGTCCAACGGGCGCGGAAGGACCGACGGGAGCGACTGGCCCGACGGGTCCGGCGGGAGGCCCGCCGGGGCCTACGGGTCCAACGGGACCGCCTGGTCCAGCGGGAGGCCCGACCGGTCCGACGGGACCTACGGGACCTACGGGGCCGACGGGAGATATCGGCCCGACCGGCGCTCAGGGGGACCAAGGCGCGGTCGGTCCGACCGGTCCGACGGGTCCTCAGGGCGCTACCGGAATAGTGGGTCCGCAAGGGCCTGTTGGTGTTACAGGACCGCCAGGTCCTCAAGGCGAGCTCGGCCCGACGGGGCCTCAAGGTGCGACAGGTCCAGCCGGCGAGCCCGGCGCTCCAGGCGCGCAAGGCCCGACGGGACCGCCCGGCGTCACCGGTCCAATCGGACCGGCTGGAGCGACGGGGCCCGCCGGACCGGAAGGCTCCCAAGGCACGGCGGGTCCGCAGGGCGTGCAAGGGCCGACTGGCGAGGTCGGGCCGGCCGGACCGATCGGACCGACGGGAGCTCCGGGTCCGGTCGGACCTCAAGGAGAAGCAGGTCCGACGGGTCCTCAAGGCGTACCGGGCCCGACCGGCGTGCAAGGGCCGACGGGCAGCATCGGCCCGACTGGCGCGCAAGGAGAGGCGGGTCCGACAGGCTTGGAAGGGCCGGCGGGACCGCAGGGAGAAGCAGGGCCTCAAGGCTTGCCCGGCGAGCCGGGTCCGACGGGACCGCAAGGGCCGACCGGCGGAGTCGGACCGACAGGTCCGCAAGGAGAGCCCGGCGCGCCAGGAGCGCAAGGGCCAGCCGGCGTACAAGGAGCGGCCGGTCCGACGGGAGCGGATGGGGCTCAAGGCCCGACGGGTCCGCAAGGGCCTGCCGGCGTGATCGGTCCAACGGGCGCCCAAGGGGAGCAGGGGCCGCAAGGGCTGCAAGGAGATACCGGGCCCCAAGGCGCGGCCGGTCCCGCGGGGCCGGCAGGGCCGACGGGACCTGCGGGTCCGCAGGGCGATGTCGGCGCGACAGGCATGATAGGCGTGCAAGGCCCTACAGGTCCTGCGGGAAGCGCGGGTCCGACGGGTCCGACCGGCCCGCAAGGCGCTGCGGGACCGACCGGAGCGGCCGGCGATTCGGGGCCGCAAGGACCCGCGGGGCCGGCGGGGAGCACGGGCGAGCAAGGAGTGCTTGGTCCGACAGGGCCGCAAGGAGCGGACGGCGCGACTGGCCCGCAGGGTCCGACGGGACCGGCGGGAGCGACCGGACCGGCTGGCGTTCAAGGTCCGGCCGGTCCGCAAGGACCGGAAGGAGCGATCGGACCGACAGGGCCTGCCGGAGAGATTGGCGCGACGGGTGCAGCCGGACCGCAAGGCCCTGTAGGACCGACCGGGCCGGATGGAGAGCAGGGCGCGACAGGGCCGCAAGGACCGCAGGGCATTACAGGACCGACGGGGCCGATTGGTCCGGCAGGCGCTACGGGTCCAGCGGGACCGGAAGGCGCCGAGGGACCGGCCGGAGCGACGGGAGCGGCGGGACCGCAAGGAGAAGCGGGTCCGACGGGACCGCAGGGCGTTCCGGGCCCGACCGGCGCGCAAGGCCCGACGGGAGAAGCGGGGCCGGCAGGCGCGCAAGGCCCGGCCGGACCGCAAGGCGTGCCTGGCCCGACAGGCGAGCAGGGAGCTGACGGTCCGACGGGCGCTGATGGGCCTGCCGGACCCGCGGGACCGCAAGGAGAAGCGGGTCCGACGGGGGCAACGGGCGTTCAAGGTCCGACCGGTCCGCAGGGCCCCGTCGGACCGACGGGCCCGACGGGGCCGCTCGGGGCGACCGGCGTGCGGGGCGAGGCGGGTCCAACAGGCCCGACCGGTCCGACGGGCTTCGGGGTAACGGGGCCGCAAGGCGTGACGGGACCGCAGGGCGATACCGGTCCAACGGGGCCGACCGGTCCGACCGGTCCGGCGGGAGGTCCGCCCGGTCCGACGGGACCCGAAGGACCGACGGGACCGACGGGTCCGGCAGGTCCGGCAGGCGGTCCAACGGGTCCGACCGGACCGACCGGGGAGACGGGAGCAATCGGTCCGACTGGCCCGACGGGCGAGACCGGTCCGGCAGGGGCAACCGGTCCGACGGGCGCCACGGGACCGACTGGGGAGAGCGGTCCGACGGGTGCCCTTGGTCCCCAAGGTCCGGCAGGCGCGACGGGACCGACAGGTCCGCAGGGAACGCAAGGCCCGACCGGTGTGCAGGGTGCCGTCGGACCGCAGGGCGAGGTTGGTCCGACCGGTCCGCCCGGACCGCAGGGCGATCCGGGGCCGACGGGAGCCATTGGCGCGGTGGGACCGACAGGACCGCCAGGGGCAGCCGGCTTGCAGGGCGAAGCAGGACCCGAAGGCCCGCAGGGCCCGACCGGCCCGGCCGGCGCGCAGGGGCCTGCGGGACCGACGGGAGCGACGGGTCCGATCGGTCCGACAGGCGAGCTCGGACCCGCGGGTCCGACCGGTCCGACCGGCTCGGACGGGGCAGCCGGACCAACCGGTCCCCAAGGGCCGCAAGGCGTTACCGGGCCGACGGGACCACAGGGCGCTCAAGGCCCCGCCGGGCCGCAAGGTCCGACCGGGCCGCAGGGCGAAGCCGGGGCGACCGGCGCGCTGGGTCCTCAAGGTCCGATTGGCCCGACGGGTCCGGACGGGGAGCTCGGTCCAACGGGCGCGACCGGCCCTACCGGAGCGGCGGGTGCAACCGGCCCGACCGGCCCGCAAGGTCCGGCAGGCGCGCAAGGACCGACTGGCCCGTTAGGCCCGACGGGTCCGACGGGAGCGACCGGCGCGGACGGAGCAACCGGTCCGGCAGGGTCCGCCGGTCCTGCCGGCGAGCAGGGAGCCGCCGGGCCGACGGGACCGCCGGGCCCCGTAGGAGCGACCGGTCCGACGGGTCCTCAAGGTCCGCAAGGCCCGACAGGCACGCAGGGCGTAACGGGTCCGCAGGGCGAATTGGGTCCGACGGGTCCGGCAGGTCCCACGGGTCCGGCGGGAGCCGCCGGGGCGACGGGAGCGACGGGCCCGACCGGCCCGGCAGGCGCTACGGGACCTGCTGGAGCCCAGGGCGGAATCGGCCCGACGGGTCCGCAGGGCGCGGTAGGTCCGCAAGGCCCGACGGGTTTGCAAGGTCCGACGGGTCCGACCGGTCCGCTCGGTCCGACAGGGGCGACGGGAGCGACGGGGGCAACCGGTCCGACCGGCGCGGCGGGAGCGGCGGGACCGGCCGGCGCGACGGGCGCGCAAGGACCGACAGGTCCGCAAGGACCTCTTGGTCCAACGGGTCCGACCGGCGCCACCGGTCCGGCAGGAGCCGCAGGCGCGACAGGCCCGACCGGTGCAGACGGTCCGACGGGCCCGGCCGGCGCGACGGGCGCTCAAGGCCCGACGGGCGTGCAGGGTGCAACCGGCCCGGCCGGCACTGTCGGACCTACGGGGCCGACGGGAGCCACGGGTGCGACGGGCGTCACGGGACCGGGCGGATCAGGATCGGCAATTTTCTTCGCCCAGACGCAGGCCGCGCAAGCCGTAGCGATTAACGGGACGGAGACGATCGTCTTGACGCTGAACGTGCCGACTGCCGCCGGAAACCGAGTCAAGCTGGATGTCTCGGTGCAAATTAATGCAATCGTCGCGGCTGGTAATCCGCGGCTGGATTTCAGAATACGGCTATACAGAGGCGCCGCGCTGCTGACCGAATACCGGACGGAGGAAAACTTCACGGGAGGAAGCGGCAATCAGCGATATATCGATGGTTTTACTTTCGTCGATACGGCGCCCTCCGCGGGTACGCAAACGTATCAAGTCAGGGTCGCCGTCCTTACGGCCGACAGCATTACGGCTTTGTCCGTGGAAACAAGAGCGATTAACGCCATCGTATTTACTTAGAGCTACGACAATCCGGACGGGGGAATCCTATTAGGCATGGTATCCATTACGCTCTGCCTCATCGTCAGAAACGAACAATCCGCCTTGGGCAACTGCCTTGAATCCGTGAAGGATGCGGTCGACGAGATCGTCATCGTCGATACGGGCTCCACGGACGACACCAGAGCATTAGCGGGCCGCTACACCAATAACGTGTACGATTTCGAATGGATCGACGATTTCGCCGCGGCCCGCAACTTCTGCTTCAGTCTTGCGACTAGCGATTATATCCTTTGGCTGGACGCCGACGACGTGCTGCTCGAGGAGGACCGGAGGAAGCTGCTCCGTCTCAAATCGGAGCTCGATCCGGCAGTTGACGCGATCTCCATGATCTACCATTACGCGTTCGACGAATACGGCAACGTAACGCTGAGTCTTAGGCGCAATCGGCTGGTCAAGCGGGCGAACGGGTTCCGCTGGCATGGCCCGGTGCACGAATATTTGGCCGTCTCCGGCCGCGTCATGAACAGCGATATCGTCGTGACGCACCGGAGAACACACGGACAATCCGCAAGAAATTTGACGATATTCGAGAACAGGAAGGGCCGGGGAGAGATCTTCTCTCCCCGCGACCTGTATTATTACGCCAACGAGCTTCTGGATCACGGGATGTGGGAGAGGGCGGCAGCCGAATACGAAAGCTTTCTTCGGACGGGACAAGGCTGGGCCGAGGACGCGATCTCCGCCTGCGTCAAGCTGTCCGACATCTACGAGCGCTTGATGCTCCCCGAGAAGCAGCTCGCTTCGCTCTGGCGATCCTTCGATTACGGCGAACCCCGGGCGGAAAGCTGCTGCCGGCTAGGCGCTTATTTTCTGTCGAGAAGCCGGACGGAGGAAGCCGCGTTCTGGTACCGGCTCGCGACGAGGCTCGAGAAGCCGAAGGACTGCCTGGGCTTTCTTCACGACGCTTACTGGACTTGGGTGCCGCATCTGCAGCTGTGCCTCTGCTACTCCCGGGCAGGGGATTTCGCCAAAGCCTATTTCCACAATGAAATGGCGGGCCGCTACCGTCCGGACGATCCGCACGTGCGTCATAACCGAACGTACTTGGAAGGGATGTTGCGCAATGAAGCCTTATAATTCCTCTACTCGCCGGCTGACGATCGTCCAGGTCGCTCCCGACTACTACCCGGTGCCTCCCCCGGCTTACGGAGGGATTGAACGGGTCGTTCACGCGCTGACGGAGCGTCTTGTCCGGATGGGACACCACGTCGTCCTCTTCGCTCCGGCCGGCAGCGTCACCTCCGCGGAGCTGATCCCTTACGAGCATGGACCGGGTGATCCTGACGCGATAAGAGACTTCGTGCTTCGTTCGCTTCCGGCCGATGCGGACATCGTCCACGATCATACGCATGCGTCCATAATAGGCCGGCTGAGGCTTCCGATCCCGACCGTTTGCACGCTGCATGCGGCCGTGAACAACGGGGTCGATCTTCCGGTGTACATCAGCAACAGCTCGCTGAATACGGCCGGAAGAGGCGCAGGGGAATTCATTTATAACGGCATCGATCCGAATCAATTTGATTATGCGGAGCGGAAGGACGATTACCTGCTATATATGGGCGTCATGAGTCCGCATAAGGGCGTCCATCACGCGATTGGGATCGCGGAGCGAACCGGGCTGAGGCTGGTGCTGGCAGGGCCCGTTTTCGGCGAAGCCTATTTTCAGTCGGAGATCCAGCCCGCGCTGGAACGAAATCCGAATATCGAATTTGTCGGAGAAGTGGGAGGAGAAACCAAGCGGAGGCTTCTGCGGGACGCGCGCTGCATGCTGTTCCCTACTTGCTGCGAGGAGGCGTTCGGACTCGTCATGATCGAAGCGATGATCAGCGGGACGCCCGTTCTCGCTCTCGCGAACGGAGCCGTGCCGGAGGTTCTGGCGGGATTTCCGGAGCTGGTGTGCCGCGATGTAGAGCAAATGGAGGAGAAGACGCGGCTCGGGGCGTTCCCGGCGGCAGCCGACCTCCGCTCCTATGTTATGGGGCGCTTTACGGATGAGATTATGGCGCGGCAGTACGACAAATTATTCCTGCGGCTAGCGGAGCTCCACGATCCGCCTGCGTCGGGCATCGAGAAGTGGAAGGAAAACGGGCGCAGGGATATGGCGCTCCAACTATGCGATTCCATTCTGGGGCGGGAAGCCTCTTCCATAGACGAGAAGCTGCATGCGTGCAACGCGGCGGCGGAGCTATGCAGGGAGGCGGGCGATAGGAGTCAAGAGAAAGCGTACGTGTTCCGCTCGTTCGAGTTCGCCGTACCGCGCGCCGAGTTTTGCTGCAGGCTGGGCTATCTCCTCCTTGAGGAGCAGGAATACGCCAAAGCCGCTTATTGGTACCGGCTCGCGACCCGCATCGAGCCTCCGCCCTCCAAGGAAGGCTTCTATTTCGAGTCCTGCTGGACGTGGCTTCCCCATATACAGCTATGTATCTGCCATTATCATCTGAACGATATCGAGCAGTCGTACCGGCATAACGAAATTGCCCGGAGCCTCATCCCCGATAATCCGTACGTCCTTTACAATCAGTCGTTTCTGAAGCCGCTGATCGCGGCTTCCGCTGGGGAGGTTCCGGAATCGCGCGGGCATATTGCCGAGCTGGAAGGACCGGAGAACAACGTATTCCGCCTTCGGCTGCATTTGCCCGGGTTTATAGAGGAGACGATAAGGGACCGAGGCGCCTGGGAGCCGGGCCTTATCCGGCTGCTAAGGCGACATATGCGCGCGGGCGGCGTGTTCGCGGATATCGGCGCGAATATCGGATACCACGCTCTATATATGGCCAGCCTGGGATCGGACTTCCAGTGCGTGGCCGTCGAGCCTCATCCCGATATCTTTAACCAGCTGGAGGAGAACGCGAGACTGAACGGTTTTTCGAACGTGACGCTGCTGAACTGCGCGATAGGCCATACCAGCGGTCCCATCGGATTCTATCGGCAGCCTATGTCCGCGTATAACCGCGGATTGTCCGGGACGATGGCCGGCGCGATCGCGCAGGCGGAGGACGCGGCTTGCGTCGAGGTCGCGTCTATGACGCTGGATGAGGCGTTGACCGGCGATCAGAAGAGGCGAACGAACGTCATTAAGATCGATACGCAAGGCTCCGAGTACGAGGTACTGCAAGGAGCGGAGGAGACGATCCGGCTTTCGCGGCCGATAATCGCCTTCGAGTATCATGCCTACGGATCCCGTCCGCTCGAGGATATTATCGGGCTGCTCGCCGGTTATACCATTTACAAGCTTCAGGCTTGGACGGGAGAGCTTCGAGGAATGGACGAACAGGATCCCGAAGGGTTCGAGCAGGATTATGTCTGTTTCCCGGATGGTACCGCGCCGTAGTGTCCGGAAGTCGACAAAAGGCGTCGGGCTGTTTGCAAAAAGCCGCTTTCTTGTAAAGCGGCTTTTTCGCGTGCGGAAATCACTAAATGTTTTGCTTTCGAAAGCTATTGACAAGAAGCGGCGGAATCATTATAGTAAGGAATGTCATGAAACTGATAATCATTTTCATTAACGAAACCATAGGTGAAAAAGGGGATAGACCACATGAAGAAGGCATTTATACCGTTCATTCTTATGCTTGTGCTCATCGTCAGCGCATGCGGCAATAACGCCGCCAATCAGGCGCCGAGCAGCGAGCCTTCGAAGGCGGAAAGCGCGAACGGCGCGAACTCGGGCAATAGCGCAAACTCGGGCAAGGATGCGACGGGGACGGTAACCTACGAATCGCAATCCGGTTCTATTGAAATTCCCGCGAACCCGCAGCGAATCGTCGCTTTGACGAACGCGCCGAACATTCTGTCCCTGGATGGAACGCTCGTCGGCGTAGACGAATGGACGAAGAAGAACCCGCTGTTCACGGATAAGCTGGCGAACGTGGAGACGGTATCCGATGCGGATCTGGAGAAAATCATCGAGCTCGATCCGGATTTGATCGTTGCGGGAGATTACATGCAGAATCTCGATAAGCTGGCGGACATCGCTCCGACGATCGTGTATACGTGGGGCAAATTGGATTACCTGCAGCAGCAGCTCGAAATCGGCAAAGTGTTGAACAAGGAAGAAGAAGCTCAAAGCTGGATCGACGATTTCACGGCCCGCGCGAAAGCGGCGGGAGAAGAAATCAAAGCGCATATCGGCGCGGAAGCTACCGTATCCGTATTCGAATACGACATGAAGAGCTTCTACGTCTTCGGCAACAACTGGGCGCGCGGCACGGAAATTTTGTACCAGGCGATGGGCTTGAACATGACGGACAAAGTGAAGCAGGACGCGCTTGGACCCGGCTATCACACCTTGTCGCTCGAAGTCGTGCCGGAATATGCGGGAGATTACATCGTGCTCAGCAAAAACAAGGAAGGCGACAGCACGTTCCTCGAGTCCGAAACGTGGAAAAACATCTCTGCCGTGAAAAACGGACGCGTCATCGAGGTGGATACGGAAGCGGTCACGTACAGCGATCCGATCTCGCTCGAGTACATGCTGGATATTTTCCATAAGCAATTCCTGGCTACTAAGTAAAGGCGGAGCAAACGTTTCGCGGCATCAATAGCACCGCGGGAACTGTCGACGATAGTCGGCAGTTTTTTGCGTGGCGCGGCCTTTCACGGGAATAGGGTATCGTAAGAGTACAGGTAATCCGGCAGAATCGGACTCTGAAATGTCGGAAGCGCTTCGAATGACCATGGTATCTTGGAGAAGAAAGGAGATGACGGTAGCATGCTTGAGCATTTGAACCGCGCATTGGACTATATCGAACAACATTTGACCGAGGAAATCGACGTGGCGGAGGCCGCGAAGCTCGCCTATTGCTCGGAGTTTCATTTCAAGCGGATGTTTTCGTTCCTGTCGGGCATTCCGCTCTCGGAATACGTGAGGCGCAGACGTCTTACTTTGGCTGCTCTCGAGCTTCTTGATCCCGGGATGCGCGTAATCGACGTCGCCGTGAAGTATGGGTATCAGTCCCCGGATTCCTTCACGCGGGCGTTCCAGCAGCTTCACGGCTTGACGCCGACCGAAGCGAGGGAGAAGGGACAGATGCTTCAAGCCTACCCGCGCATGACCTTTCAATTAACGATTCGAGGAGGACATGGCATGAAATTTCGTTTGGTAGAGAAAGAACCGTTCCGCATTGCGGGATTAATGAAGAGGGTCCGCATTCAATTCGAGGGCGTCAATCCGGAGATCGCGTCCATGTGGCAGAGCTTGGACGAGGCGAAAATCCTCGCGATCAAAAGCTTGTCTGACATGGAGCCGGGCGGTATCATCAGCGCTTCGACGAATTTCTCCGAGGGACGGATGGAGGAGAAAGGGGAGCTTGATCATTATATCGGAGCGGCAACATCGAAGGCCGCGATACCGGATGGGATGGCCGTGCTGGACGTGGCCGCATCGACGTGGGCTGTATTCGAAGCGGTGGGACCGTTCCCGCAGACGCTGCAGGAAGTTTGGGGACGTATCTATTCCGAATGGTTCCCCTCCTCCGGGTATGAGCAGACGGAGGGGCCCGAGCTGCTGTGGAACGAATCGAAGGATACGTCGTCGCCGGCTTACCGGAGCGAGATTTGGATCCCGGTTAGGAAAAGTCCGGTAAGACCTTCTTAACGGGAGCAGGAACACGCCGATATGGCGTGTTTCTTTTTTGCGGACATTGGGAATGACGGAATTTTTGAAGAGAGCGCTCCGATGATATAATGGTAGGCAGCACAGAATGGGAGGATATCATGTTTATTGTCATCGGACTGGTCTTTTTGCTTTTGTACGCCCTCATCGTCTTCTATATCGGCTGGAGCGGCTGGCGTTGGATGAAGCCCGCGGTTTCGAAGAGGTTTCGCGTTTTTTATGTCGTCGCGCTTGTTTTCCTCGCGTGTTCGTTCATCCTTGCGAGGGTGTTCGCGGGTTCGGTCGTTCTGAGCGTCATCGGTTCATATTGGCTGGCCGCGTTCAGCCTGCTCGTTATGCTGCTCCCCATCGCGCATCTCGCGATGTGGCTGTTCCGTCTCTCGCCGCTTCCCCGGCATGCCGTTCACAAATGGGGAGGCGTCGTCACGCTCGCATTGCTAATTGCCCTGATGGCCTACGGCAGCTTCAATGCCTACAACCCTTATGTCAGAACATACGACATTAAGATGGACAAGCAAGGGCCCGAAAGCGGGACGCTGAACGTCGTGATGGCTTCGGACATGCACTTCGGCTATTTGTCGGGCAAACGGCACGCGGTCCGGATGGTCGAGGAGATCAATGAGCTGAAGCCCGATATCGTCTTGTTCCCGGGCGATATTATCGACGACGATATCGTACCGTACAAAGAGAAAGGAATTGGCGGCGTCTTGGCGGGCATCGAGGCGAAATACGGCGTATACGCGTCTCTCGGCAATCACGATCGATTCGACGGCGAGATGCGGGAGCTGATCGATCTGCTGGAAGAGAGCGGCATGAACGTGCTGTATGACGAGTCGATCGAAGTGGACGGCTGGCTGACGATCATCGGCCGCAAGGATCACAGCGACACGGCGCGAGCCGAATTGGCTTCGCTCACGGAAGGCATCGATCCGGTGAAGCCGCTGCTTCTGCTCGATCATCAGCCGCTCGGCTTCGACATCGCTCAGCAGCTTGGCGTCGATCTCGTCGTGTCCGGCCATACCCACCACGGCCAGATCGCCCCGGGCAACCTTATCACGGAACGGTTGTTCGAGAACGACTGGGGCTATTTGCGGAAGGACCAGCTCCATTCGATCGTCTCTTCAGGCTATGGCTTCTGGGGACCGCCGATCCGGATCGGCTCGCGCTCCGAAATCGTGCAAATCCATATTTCGTTTTCGTGATGTTTTATCGAAGCTCCCTGCATGACACCTCCTAGCTTCGGAGGTGTTTTTTTTGTGTATATGTAGGCGGTAATTTTGTTCTCCAGCCAGTACTATCTGAACTTGGTACTATTTGGCGCGGACAAGCTCGCTTATGATGGAGGAACAGCTTGGTCGAAACATAATAGAAATATTTTTGTAACACAAATGCAACATTTAGGGAAAATCTGGTGTCTATTATGAAGGAATGCCAGAGGATTCGAAGATTCGAAAAGGGGGACTTACGATGAAGAATATGAAAAGGGTATGGCCGTTTTTGGCGGCGGCAAGCTTGTTATTCGCAGGGTGCAGCAGCTCGGGCAACGACGCGGCGAACTATAACGACGGCGGGAACGCGTCATCCGCCGAGACCGCGTCATCCGCCGAGTACGATCGCGCGCCTGTGCAACAGGAGCAGGAGCAGCGGGAAGATGTGTACTTCCAGGATTACGGCACCCATCCTTTCGTCTCGGCGGAAGAAGATTCGTTATCCACCTTCGCTATCGACGTTGATACGGGAGCGTATACGATCGCGCGAAGCTACATCGAGAATGGAAGCCTGCCGCCCGCTGAGGCCGTCCGTATCGAGGAGTACGTCAATGCCTTCGATATGGGCTACGAGCCGCCGGCGCAGGATACGTTCGCGATCCACGTCGACACCGGAGCCTCCCCCTTCGAAGAAGACGATTACGAGCTGGTGCGAATCGGCATCAAAGGCAAAGAGGTGGACGCCGAGGAGCGTCAGCGGGCGAATTTGACGTTCGTTATCGACATCTCCGGCTCCATGGATCAGGAGAACCGGATCGGATTGGTTCAGCGCAGCCTCGAGACGCTGATCGGTCAATTGAACGATGACGACCGAGTCGGAATCGTGGCTTACGGGTCTACGGCGCGGGAGCTGCTGCCGCCGACGGAGGTGGCGAACCGCTATGACATTCTGGAGGCTCTATATGGCATCGAGATTGAAGGGGCGACCAATGTAGAGGAAGGGCTGCTGCTCGGGTATGAGATGGCGGAAGAAGGGTTCGATCCGGACGCGATCAACCGCATCATCTTGTGCTCGGACGGCGTCGCGAACGTCGGCGAGACGGGGCCGGAAGGCATTTTGGAGCAAATTGAGGAATATGCGGAGCAGCGCATTTATTTGAGCACGTTCGGCTTCGGCATGGACAATTACAACGACGTGCTTATGGAGCAGCTCGCGGATAACGGAGACGGCGCCTACGCTTATATCGACGATATGGCGGAGGCCAAGAAGGTGTTTCGCACGCAATTGACCGGCACGCTGCAGACGATCGCTCGGGATGCCAAAATTCAAGTGGACTTTGACTCCGCCAAGGTGGAGGAATACCGGCTGCTGGGCTACGAGAACCGCGCCGTCGCGGATGAGGACTTCCGCGATAATCGCGTTGATGGCGGCGAGGTCGGAGCGGGCCACTCCGTTACGGCACTGTACGCGGTGAAGCTGAAGCAGGAAGCGGAAGGCGAGCTGGGCCATGTGACGATCCGATTCCAGAGCCCGGAAGATAACCGCGAGCAACGGGAGCTTAGCGCGCCGATCCGTCTGTCCGGCAAGCTGTCCGACGAAACCTTGTTTCTGGCTGCGGTGGCGAAATTCGCGGATGTGCTCAAAGCGAGCGAGCCGGAAGATATGGCCAGTCTTCGCGAAATCCGAAGCGTGGCCCTTCAATCGGCCGAAGGGGAGGAGCAGGAAGCGTTCGTCGAGCTGTTGGAGCAGGCGATGAAGCTGCGGGGATAAATTTTTTGGAATGCGCCTGAATCCTGTCACAAACGCAAACCCTCGCCCGTCATACCTGCAAACAACCGAAAGGGATGATAGGCATGGAGAAAGCGGAAGTAGTGATCGTAGGCGGAGGAATCGCGGGATTAACGGCGGCGGTGTATGCGGCAAGAGCCGGGAAGCGGACGGTCGTGATCGAGAAGCAGCAGCGGCTCGGAGGGCGCGCCGTCACGAACGAGAAGAACGGCGTTTCGTTTAATCTGGGCGGCCACGCTCTATATGACAGCGACGCGATGGCGACGTTCCGGGATATGGGACTGACGCTGCGGGGGAAGAAGCCGTCCATCGACGCGCACGGCATTTGGAAGGGCAAGCTGCACGTGCTGCCGACAGGGCCGGCTTCCTTGCTGACGACGCCGCTCATTGGCTTGCGAGGCAAGATCGAATTCGGGGCGTGGCTGACCAAGCTCGGAAGGATGAATCCAAGCGACTTCGACGGAATCAGCCTCAGAGAGTGGGTGGAGGGCAACGTCAAAGATCCGATGGTCCGGCATGTCTTCTATTCTCTGCTTCGGACGACCAGCTATGTCATGGCGCCGGACCTGCAAACCGCCGGGCCGGTTCTCAGACAATTCAAAGCCGCGCTTCAAGGCGTATTGTACGTGGACGAAGGCTGGGGCTCGATCGTTAGGGAGCTGGAACAGACCGCTTCTAAGCTCGGCGTGCGCTTTCTTACCAAGAGCAAGGCGGTCGAAGTCAATCACGAGGACGGGGCCGTCAGGTTTGTCCGCTGCGAGGATGGAACGTTAATCATGGCCGACGCCGTTATACTGGCCGCGCCGCCCGCCGCAGCCCACGAGATGGTGCCACATGCCGAAGCGACGTCGCTCCGCGTCTGGAAGGAGCAGGCGATCGAAGTAACGGTGGCCTGTCTCGACGTTGCGCTGAGGAAGCTCCCGAAGCCGAAGCAGCAATTCGTATACGGCATCGACCAACCTGTGTTCTTAACGGATCAATCGCGGGCAGCACGGTTAAGCAAGAACGGCGAGCATGTCGTCTGCGTCATCAAATATCAGGGGGCCGACTCGGATCCCGCGGACGACTTGCGCGAGCTGGAGGGTACGCTTGATTTAGTGCAGCCTGGCTGGAGGGACGAACTTGCCGCAAAGCAATTTCTTCCGCGGATTGCCGTCTGCGGAGATTTCCCGCACGTGAAGCGCAGGGAGCAGCCAGGCCCCGCCGTTCCGGAAATCGCCGGCTTATATGTTGCAGGGGATTGGGCGTCCCATGGCGAAATATTGGTTGATGCTTCCACGGCAAGCGCCAAACGAGCCGTGAGTCATCTTTTAGCCAGAAGCAAGGGAATCGGAAGGACGGCAAATAATGAGCATAGAGTCGTTATATGAGCAATATCGAACCGGTCTGTTCGCGCTCGCTTACCGCATGACGGGCAGCGTCATGGACGCGGAGGACATCGTGCAGGACGCGTTTCTCGCTTACGGTCAGAAAACCGATATGGAGAAGGTAGAGAACGAGAGAGCGTACTTGTACAAAATCGTGACGAACCGCTGTCTAGACTTGCTGCGTTCGTCGTCGAAGAAGAGAGAGCTTTACGTAGGCCCCTGGCTGCCCGAACCGCTTCTGGGCGATTGGAAGGAAGAAGGCGATCCTTCCGAGCTGTATTTGCGTCGCGAAACGATTACGACGGCCTATCTGCTGCTCCTTCAGCAGATGAATGCCGTGGAACGGGCGATATTCGTGCTTCGCGAATTGTTCGGCTATTCGTATGAGGAGATTGCCGACATGGTCGGCAAAAGCAGCCCCAACTGCAGGCAAATATTCCATCGCGCCCAGAAGAGCATGCAATTCGATCCCGAACAATTGCCTACGGTTTCGGTCGCGGAAGCTTATATCTCGCAGTTCGCGCTGGCGGTTGCGCAAGGCAACACCGAGAAGCTGCTGGAGCTCGTCAGCGATAAAGTCGTTATGCTGTCGGACGGCGGGGGCAAGGTCATGGCGGCTCAGATACCTATTGTCGGTTTCGCCAAGGTGCTCGGACTGCTTCGTAATTTGATTAGTATGTACGATGGAAAATATACCTATGCGTTTCAGCAGGTAAACGGATTGCCGGGCATGCGGTTTACGATTGACGGTCAACGTCCGTATGTGTATTCCTTTGATATAAGGGAAGGGAAAATTCAGGCGATTTACGTCGTGGCGAATCCGGATAAAGTGAAGCATATTCCGCTATAAAGAATCATGGAGCAGCCCATAACCGGGCTGCTTTATTTTTCACATGTGATTGTCGAATTAAACAGGGATATGTCGATTGTTGTCGAACTAATATCAATCATCATTTAATAATCCACAACAACAAGACAGGCAGCCGGCAATTGGTTTGCCGGCTGCCTGTCCCATTATTCGCCGTACGGATCGATGGTTACGATCGTGCCGTCTTCGTTGTATTTCAGCTCGGTGAATTTAACCGATCGTTTGTTGTCGGCGCCGCCGGACAAGGAGCTGTCATGGTAGAACAAATACCATTTGCCGTCGAATTCCACAATGGAATGATGGGTCGTCCAGCCGAGCACCGGGTTGAGGATCGTGCCTTTGAACGTGAACGGCCCCGCGGGGTTCTCGCCGACAGCGTATACGATTTTATGCGTCGTGCCGGTGGAGTAAGACAAATAATAGAGTCCGTTATACTTGTGCATCCACGGTCCTTCGAAATATCGGCGGTCTTCATCGCCGGCCAAGATCGGTTCGCCGTTCTCGTCGAGAATCGATATTTCCTGAGGAGCTTGCTTAAACGTCAGCATATCATCGTTCAGCTCGGCGACTATCGGACCCAAGGCCGGAGCATCCGCGGCAGGTCCTTCGGCGTCCGGAGCGAAGCTGCCGGTCTGCCATTTCTCCAGCTGTCCGCCCCACAGTCCGCCGAAGTACATGTACGCCTTGTCACCATCCAGAAAGACGGCGGGATCGATGCTGAAGCTGCCGGGAATGTAGCTTGACTCCGCTTTGAACGGTCCGGCAGGCGATGCGCTCGTTGCTACGCCGATCCGGAAGATGTTATCATGATCCCGTGCCGGGAAGAATAAGTAATATTGATTGTTCCTGTACGCGGCATCCGGCGCCCATAGCTGCTGCTTAGCCCATGGAACGTCTCTCAGGTGGAGCGCTTCCCCATGGTCCACGCACGGCCCGTCCGGAGTGTCCATGGATAGAACGTGGTAATCCTCCATATCGTATTGATCTCCGTTGTCGTTGGACTGCATCTCATGATCCAAATCATGGGAAGGATAAATGTAAATTTTGCCTTCGTATACGTGCGCGGATGGATCTGCGGTATAAATATGTGTCACTAAAGGTTCGTTCTGCTTCGGCATGTTCGTTCTCCTTTCGGTTCGCGCCGCTTATGAATGCGCGTCGTTCTTATTGTAGCAAATAATTCCGTCCAATAAACCCCGTCAAAGTATGGTTTGGGCTATAAAAACTATACGAGTTTCGGCAATCAACCAGAGGGGAGCGTCTTGTCATTTCCAAAACGGTATTTACTAGCTTTTTGATCCTATTACTGGTTATCGCGGGTGGATTTGCGGTTATGTCTTATCCGTCCTTCTTTCCGGTCACGCCGTTTATGGCGAAGGTGCTCGGCACCTATTGGTTGTTCTCCTTCCTCTATTATCATCTTCGGATATCGAGCAAGAAAGGCAGCACCTCGATTGAATACGGCATCAACTATAACGTTTCTCTTGTCATGTTCGCGGGGCCTTTCGGGTTAATGCTCTTCGAAACCGTTTTCCGGGCATTCGTTTACGGATACAAGAAGCTGACGAAAACCGAGGAGCCGATGGAGGGCGCCCACGCGTTTTACAATGTAGGCTCCTTCTCGCTGCAAGGCATCGCCGCGTATTATTTGTTCCAAGCTCTTATCCCCTACGCGAAGGGCGAATTCGTGAGCTACTGGCTTCTGATGATCGGAATCATCGTCGTGACGGCGGTACTGTCGGATTTGTTCCTGATCATCGTGTTCACCTGCCTTGGCGACATCAAGACGTTGAAGGACGTTTATTCCTTCGTCAAATCGCGAAGCTTGCTGGATTTGGCGAAGACGGCTCTATCCAACGGGTTGCTGATTCTGTTCCTCTACGAAAATAACTGGACGGCCGTATTCGGCTTGTTCCTTCTTAATTATCTGGTCAGCCAGTCGTACCTGATCAAAGCGCAAAGCGTGAAGGATCGGGACGAACGGGACAAATACGAGCAGATGGCGTACACCGACTTCCTGACGGGCGTTCAGAACCGCGCTTATTTGGATGCGAAGCTGAAGGAGTGGAAGGAGTCGGACGAGCCGTTCGGCATTATCGTGACGGACATCGATAAATTCAAGTCGATCAATGATTCCTATAATCATCATGTCGGCGACCGGGTGATCCAGCATTTCGCCATGACGCTCAAGCAGCATCTAAGGAGCGGCGATGTGCTGATTCGCAGCGGAGGAGAGGAGTTTCTGATTTTCCTAAGGCAGCGCAGCCATGAACAATGCCTGGCGATAGCCGAGGAGATTAGGGCGGAGGCGGAGCGAACGCCGGTCAAGGCGGAATACGGAGACCGGACCGCGGAGGTTCGATATACCGCTTCGTTCGGGCTCTACTATAGTCCGAACCGGGACGCGGTTTCGCTGGAGAAAAGCTGCGTCATGGCCGATCAGCTGCTGCTCCAGGCCAAGCAGGAGGGCAGAAATCGCGTCGTGGCAAGCGAAGGCGTTTAATCGGAAGGCAGGCAGCCCGCGATGCGAATCGCGGGCTGCCTGCCTTGGGAGTCAAGCGAGCTTGGAGCCTAGCCGATGGATTCGATCCAGCCATTTGGCCCGCTGCTCCTGGGTGGACGGCTTGACGGGACCGATCTCCGTGAGACGGATCGGCTTGATGCCGCAGAACTTCAGGATATTGCGCTTCATGACGTTATGGCCCGCATGCTTGTAGATCCATCGGTTGTACCAGGACGGCGTATCCATCGTCACGATAAGATGCGCCGTCCTGTCGGAGAGGAGCTTATCCCAAAGGCTCGAGTTCTCGCGGTACTTGAACGCGAAGCCCGGCAGGAACACGCGGTCAATGAAGCCCTTCAGCACGGCGGGCATGGAGCCCCACCAGGTCGGGTAGACGAACACGAGATGGTCGGCCCACTTGATGAGCCGCTGCGCTTCCAGCAGATCCGCCTCGAGCTCGGTTCTTTGGCGGAACCCGTATTTCAAATTCGGATTGAAGCCGATCTCGCTAAGGTCGATCGTTTTCACCTCGGCGCCGCGGCTCAACGCTCCTTCGCGATAGGCGCCTGCAAGCGCGGCGCAATAGCTATGCGGATCGGGATGCCCGTTTATAATGACGATTTTCGTTTTCATTCGCAAATTCCTCCTATATGATAGTGAGATAGAGAACTATCATTAGCATAAATGGATTCCGCGGTCCGCGAAATGATCGGAGACGCAATGCGGCTGCGAATTCACGCAAAGGAGGAGCTGGTTTTGGCCGATCAAGGCGTAGCCATCTCGATGGTTTATCCCATTATGAAGTCGCTTGTCCAAAAAGGATTAGATCCGGCTGAGTTTTTTGAAGCTGCCGGCTTCGATGCCCGCCTGCTGCAGGACGTGGAGGCGCGAATACCAGGGGAGGAGCTTGAGCGGCTGATGAAAGCCGCCGCCGCCTATTCCGGTGATGAACATTTCGGCCTGCATCAAGGGCAAATGACGGATTTTGCCGATCTGGGCATCCTGGGTTACGTCATGATGCATTCGCATACGGTTCGCGATGCCTTGAAGGCTTACCAGAAATATAACGACATCCTTTGCAGCGGCTTTAACCTGGACTGGAAGACGGAGGGGAACATGCTTCTTCTCCGATTGTTCATGCAGCATCCGGGCCGCATGTCCAGGCACTGCGTCGAGGATATGGCGGGCTCGGTCTATCGGATGATCGGCCGAATCAGCAATCGGAGCATCCCTCTGTGGGGCATTCGATTCGAGCACGATCAGCCTGCGGACACAGCGCCTTATGAGGCAAGCTTCGGTACTATTCCAGCATTCGGGGAGACGGCCAACGCGCTCTGCATGAACGCGGAGGTGCTCGATTATCCCATCCTATATTCGGACCCGAGACTGCTGGCCGCTTTCGAAGCGATCGCGCAAGAGACGATGGACAGCTTGTCCGATTCGGCGGGCTTCTCCGTTCAGGTGATGAGATGGATGAAAAACAACATGGTCACGAATTTCCCCACATTGCAGCAAACGGCGGAGTCGTTCGGCACCAGCGCGAGGACGCTTCAGCTTAAGCTGAAGGAAGAGAATACGACCTTCCACAGCTTAACGGCGGCCGTGCGCAAGGAGCTTGCCATCGGCTATCTGAAGAGGCGGGAATATTCCATCGGGGATATCGCGTACGCCCTCCATTTCTCCGAGCCGAGCGCGTTCCAAAGCGCGTTCAAGAAGTGGACGGGGATGACGCCCGGACAATATCGGACGCAAGCAAGAGAAGGAAAGCTGTCGCCGGCGCGCTGGGAGCCCAATAAAAAGGCGTTCAACTAGGGTGGGCGGATAAAAGTCAGCGCTTAATCGAGCAGGTGTCTCTGCTGTAAAGGGTGATTTTCACCGTTGCATGAAGCGAGTCGAACAAAAATAAAAAAGCTCGCAGCGCGAGGTATCAACCACGCAATGCGAGCTTCATTCTTTATTCCACCCACTGTACAACCTGCTCCAGCGGCCTTCTTGTTTTCTCTCTTGGTTCACGCGCTCTGTAGCCGAAAGCAACCATGCAGGAGACGCCGAATTGATCGCCCTCCAGCAATCCCTCGCCTCGCAGAAGCTCCTCCGCCTGCCGTTTGTCGAACCCCTCGATCGGGCACGAATCGATGCCGATCATCGCGGCCGCCGTCATCATGTTGCCTAGCGCGATATACGTCTGCCGGCTCGCCCATTCGAACATTGCCCGGTCGTTGCCAAGCAGCTCGAAATCGGATTCGAGAAACTTCTGATACAGCCTTCCTTTGTTCTGAACGACATCGGCGGGCAGCGCCTGGACGTCCTTCATCATGTGCTGAATATGCTCGGAAGAAGGGAGTAGACCGGTCTTCGTCCGGGACAGCAAAATCAGGAAGTGGCTTGCGGTTGGCAGCGTTTTTTGCGCTCCCCATGTGAATGGCAGCAGCTTGCCCCTAAGATCGCGATTTTGCACGATCAGGAATTTCCATGGCTCGAAGCCGAAGGAGCTTGGGGACAGCCGCCCGGTTTCCAAAATAAATTCGAAGTCGTCCTTCGAGATTTCGCGATTGGCGTCAAATTCCTTGGTCGCATGACGGAAGCGATAAGCCTCCAGAATCTGTTCTTTGTTCACGATCGTCCACTCCTTTATCTCTGATGCCCTTAGTATAGTGCATGCCTTGACTCAAAGGAAGTACGCACATTCATGTGACGCAGTATCCGGAATGATACTAATGGGAGGTATTCGTCTGTTCCATCTCCGAAGAGAGCGCGGCGTTCCGCCTGTTCTTGTGGGCATTGCCCCAATCCCGCATAAGCAGAATAATTGGCACCAGCGTCCGGCCGAATTCGGTCAAGGAATATTCCACCTTCGGGGGAATTTGGTTGTACGCTTCGCGATGGATGACGCCGTCCTCCTCCAGCTCTCTCAGCTGCAGCGTCAGCACCCTCTGAGTAATCGCGGGGCAGATTTTGCGGAATTCGTTAAAGCGCTTCTCGCCGCTGATTAAGTGGTATAGGATGATTCCTTTCCACTTCCCGCCTATTACGTCGAGCGTATATTCTACCGGGCATCCCCCGTCCGGGTTATGATGAGAGCCATATCCCGATTTCCGATTGCGCATAGGGCACACCTCTTCCTTACATTGATTATTGTCTTATTGCTGCTGCGACCGCTTCTTGACGGCTTCATTGAACTTGGAGAGCAGGCCGGCGAACTGGCCGCATTCGTCCTCCGACCATCCTTCGACGAGGCTTGCGATGCTCGCCAGTCGCGATTGCCTATAAGACAGAAGCTCGTCGGTGCCGAGCTCCGTCATGCGATAGAAGTATGCCCGGCCGTCCGATTCGTCGGGAACCTTGGCCACGTATCCTTTCTGCTCCAGAACGGAGGCTTGCCTGCTGACCGTGGATATATCCAGCTGCAATTGCTCGCCAAGCTGCTTCACGCCCGCCGATCCTTGCACATGGATGTGATGAAGCAGGAGATACGCCGCCCGGTCCAAATTGCCTCCCTGCTTGGCGGCCGTAATGGAGGTTAGCCGGCGGATAAGAAACGCCAGCTCCAGCTCGATCGTTGCCAATGCGTCATTGTTCATGCTGCAGCTCCTTCCTTCCGATCCGATTGTCTATGAACATCATAAAGGAACGAATCCAATTGTCAACCCGGCCGGCGCCATATAGCCGGATCTCATCATTGACAGTCATTTGATTGTATTATACAATCACATAGTTGCATCATACAACCTTATTATGAACCGGAAGAAGGGAATGTTCGTGTCATCTATAACCAACGCAGCAGAGCATGCAATAGACGATCGTCGTAACAAGCAAGGGCTTATGAAGCAGCCAATTGCCGTCTGGGCCGTCTTTTTCGCAAGCGTTATCGCCTTTATGGGAATGGGGCTGGTTAATCCGATTTTGCGGGAGCTGTCGGAGAAGCTTCATGCGCAGCCGAGCGAAGTGACGCTGTTATTCACGAGCTACAACGCGGTAATGGCCGTGGCTATGCTCATTACGAGTACGGTATCGGCAAGACTGGGCATCAAGTGGACGTTAATCGCGGGAATCGGCGTAATCGCGACCGTTTCGTTCCTTGGCGGATTCGCGGGGGACATTTGGACGCTTGTCGGACTTCGGGCGGGGTGGGGCCTTGGGAACGCGCTGTTCGTCGCGACGGCACTGTCCGCTCTCGTGTCGCTATCGAGCTCCGGGACGGCGAAAGCCATTATTTTGTACGAGGCGGCTGCCGGGATCGGAATGTCCGTCGGACCATGGCTAGGAGGAACGCTAGGCGACATCAACTGGAGGGGACCGTTCTTCGGCGTCTCGGCCCTGATGGTCATCGGATTTATTGCGCTTGCGGCGTTCATGCCAGCAAGGAAAGGCGCGGGGGCGGACGCGCCAAAGCCGAAGACGTCTCTTGCCGCTCCGTTCCGCGCGCTCAAGCAGCACCGATCGCTGCTCGTATTAGGCATTGTCGCCGCGCTGTATAATATAGGCTTCTTTACGATCATGGCTTACGCGCCGTTCGTCATGGGCCTGCATCCGAAGGAAATGGGGTACGTATTCCTTGGTTGGGGCGTGCTTCTCGCCATAACGTCCGTATACGTCGCTCCGATTCTCCAACGGAAATTCGGCACCTTGAAATCGCTTTGCTTTATGCTTGTCCTGTTTGTCGCGGATCTTCTTGTCATGGGAATCTTCACGTCGACGAAGGAGGCGGTCATCGCGGCCGTCATATGCGCCGGGGGCATTCTCGGCAATATCAACACGCTCATTACGACGGCCGTCATGGATGCGGCTCCGGTGGAACGATCGACGGCTTCGTCGGCTTACAGCTTTCTTCGGTTTATCGGAGCGGCGATTTCCCCGTATATGGCGGGTAAGCTGGCGGAGCACTTTAATTCCAGCGTGCCGTTTCTGGTCGGCGCCGGTTTTGTGCTCCTGTCGATTGCGTTCATCGGCTTGAATGCAAAGCATATCCGGCACGTGGACCGAACGGAGTCCGCGCATTAACAGAACGAAAGCCGCCCGCGTCCTGGAACGCGGGCGGCTTTCGTATAAGGGCGGCTTACGGGACGATCTTGCCGCCTGCTTTGTAGATGGCGTACCATTCTTCGCGCGTCAGCGGAATATCGGAGCCTTGGCACGAGTCCTTCAGGCGGTCGACGTTCGTCGTGCCGGTAACGACTTGCATGTTCGCGGGATGGCGCGTAATCCAAGCGACCGCGATCGCCGTGTTCGTCACGCCGTATTTGTCGGCGAGATCGTCCATCAGCTTGTTCAGCTCCGGATAGTTCTCCAGATCGCCGAGGAACGGCCCGTTGAAGAAGCCCTTCTGGAACGGGGACCAAGCCTGAACCGTGACGTCGTTCAGACGGCAGTAATCGAGAATGCCGCTGTCGCGGTTGATGGATTGCGCGTGATCCATGTTCAGCGCGATGCCGGAATCGATCATCGGAGTATGGGTGACGCTGAGCTGAAGCTGGTTAACGACGAGCGGCTGCTTCACGAATTTTTTGAGGAGCTCCGTCTGCATCGGCGTATGGTTGGAAACGCCGAAATGCCGGACTTTGCCGCTGGCTTGCAGCTGGTCGAACGCCTCCGCCACTTCTTCCGGTTCAACAAGAGCGTCCGGACGGTGCAGCAGCAGGATATCGAGGTAGTCGGTTTTCAGGCGCTTCAGAATGCCTTCGGTCGACGCGATGATATGCTCCTTGGAGAAATCGAAGTAGCCGCTGCGGATGCCGCATTTGCTTTGGAGAATCATTTGCTCCCGGATACTCGCGTTCATGCCGATCGCCTCGGCGAAATGCTCTTCGCAGGCGCCGCCGCCGTAGATGTCGGCATGGTCGAAGAAGTTAACGTTCTCTTCCATGGCCGTGCGGATCAGCTTCTCGGCTTCCGAAACCGAAAGCTGCTTAATGCGCATGCAGCCCATTATAATGTTGGACGCTTTCAAGTCGGTGCCTTTAATGTCTATGTATTTCATCGTCATCTGCTCCTCTCGAATAGGCTTACTCTATCAAGATAAACGCTAGAGTGAACTCTATGTCAACAGGCAATCTCCCGCATTGACAAAAAGTTCGGGCTCTAGTAACCTCAAAGCACCGAACAACGATACAAACGGAGAGGGATCTGATATGAGCTTTACCATCTCACAGGTTGCCCAAAGAACCAACTTATCCATACACGCGATTCGTTATTACGACAAGGAAGGCTTGCTTCCGTTCGTGGACCGCAAAAACGGGACGCGCGTATTCCAGGAGCAGGATATCGATTGGATCGATCTGATCTGCTGCTTGAAGCAAACCGGCATGCCGATCAAGGACATCCGAATTCTGATTCGTCATTGCATGGATCACGACGCGGTGCTCGAGAAAGGACTCGAAATTCTCCACCGCCATAGGGAGAACGTCGAGGAGCAGCTCAAGGAGCTGCAGCGCAGCCTGAATACGATCGATTACAAGATCAAGCATCTGCCGCGCATGTACAGAGAGAAATTTTCATCGGAAGCGGCTGCTCCGGGGCAAGACAAGTAACAACTAAGCGGTACCTATATGAACATATGAACAAAAACCATCGATCCCGCCGGATCGATGGTTTTTTTGCGCCCGGCCGAAAGCCCGGGACAGCCCATTAGCCTCCGATTCGTTCCCGGTACCGCGACAGGGCGAGAAGAGGCCATATATACCTATAGCTGTGGTAATGCATATAGAAATTGCCGGGGAGACCGGCGCCCGTCGGATAGACCGAAGCCCAGTCGTCTTCGTGAAGCAGCTCGCACAGACGATGGACGCCTTTTTCAATCGCGGCAGACTGTGCGGGGGACGCCGCGAGCAGAGCGTCCAGCGCCCAGGCGGTCTGGGAAGGCGTGCTCGCGCCAAGCGGCACGTAATGTCCTTGTTTATCGCTGCTGCAGGATTCGCCCCAGCCGCCGTCTTCGTTCTGAATGCGGAGGAGCCACTCGGTCCCTCTGCGCATGGCATCGTGATCCAGGCTTAAGCCGGCAGCCGCAAGGCCCGTCAGCGCCGCCCATGTGCCGTAAATATAGCAGATGCCCCATCTGCCGTACCAGGAGCCGTCCTCCTTCTGGTGACGGATCAGCCAAGACGCTCCCCGCCGCATCATGCGATGGTCGCCGCGGAGGCGCGCGTGGTTGCCCAGAAACTCCAGCGTTCTTCCCGTTAAATCCGCTTCGGACGGGTCGATGGCCGCCGACTTCGCGCCTTCGATGGCGAGCCAGGTCAATATTTTGTTATCGGTATTCTTCTCGAAGGCCGGCCAGCCGCCGTCCGCGTTCTGCATGGAGAGCGTCCAGGTGAGTCCACGGTTCCAAGAGTCGCGGTAAGCATCGCTTCTCCCTGAGAACGGGCGTATCGCGCGCAGAGCGGCCGTCGTGTCGTCCACGTCCGGATTGATCGTATTCGTCTCCGAGAACCCCCAGCCGCCGGGGGCCGCATTCGGGTTCCGTCTGCTCCAGTCGCCTTTGCGCGTATGCTGCGCGCGCAGCAAATAATCTGCGGCTTTCGTTATGGCGGGATGCTCCGGCCGTACGCCGGATTGCTGCAGCGCGAACGTTAGCAGAGCCGTATCCCATATATCGGGCGGCGAGTTTTGGAGCGTCGTGAACGATTCGCACCGCATTTTTTTGAGCCCCTCGCACGCTCTTTGGATGACCGGATGGTCGCGATCATAGCCGAGCGCAAGCAGCGCGAACGCGAGAAGAACGGTGCTGGTACCGTAGCTGTACAAGGTGCCGTCGCTTTCGATCCGATCCAGCATGAAGCGTTCGGCTTTGTCGGCGGCGGCTTCGCGAATGGCGCCAGGCGAGCCGATCAGACGCGCCATCCCTTCGCGGATGGCCGATCGCGTAGCCGCGTGCGAGTCCGGCAAACGCCCTTCCTCTTCCTGGTCATGGCGGGGATGGAACAGCTCCGACAAATCGGGGAGAGGCTCCGCCGTCGCCTTGAAGTCCTTGGCTGCCATGACGAGCATCGGCACCAGATGGACTCTCGCATAGCCGGAGAACGAGTAGAGATTCAGCGGCAGGGAATCCGGAATGAGCATGACCTCGAGAGGAATGGTGGAGAGGGCCAATGGCCAGCTTCTTTGGCCAGTTGCGGCCAGTATCGACTGGGTCAAGATGCTTGTCGCTTTCCCTGCGCCGCCTCTAGACCAAATATAAGCTTTCGCCCGCCTCATGGCTTCGTCCTCCGGCCGGCTGTAACCCGAGCAGAGTAAGGCGTAGTAAGCTTCAACCGTAGAGGATAAGCTGCCGTCGGTTTCGTCCCTGTACCATCGCCAGCATCCATCCCGATCCTGCCTTGCCAATATGCGGTCCCGGAGCTTCCGGATAAGCGGCTCGTCGTCCCGTCCCAAGCAACGAAATAAAATAATGGCGTATGCGTCGATGATCGTGCCGTTATCGAAGCAGAATCGCCAGGAGCCGTCGTCCTTCTGCAGTCCGATCAGCTTCTCGACCAGCCTTTCGATTTCCCGCGCAGCCCGGCTTCCCGTCCCGTTCAATCCGCATGCACCTCCCGCTTGCGTTTTTAATCATTGTATGAGGGGGGAGGAGCGGAAATGAGGCATCCGAGCGTTTCGAGCGAGGATCGCTGTGGAAATTCGAATTGGCTGCTCGCCGTCCGCGTCCGTAAAAAATAGGCTTGCGGTTTCCAAGAAGTTGCCTTAATATGGTTTTAAATGAAAGTAACCACTTGCACGCATCGAGTGCGGGCTAAAGAAACGGGGAGGAGGGTTTTTATCAAGGGAGGCAGAACAAGCACAGGGGAGAAGCTGATGACGGCGGTTATCGACCTGGTCGCGGAACATGGCTATAACGGCGTATCGACGAAGGAAATCGCGGCGAGCGCCGGGGTGAACGAAGTTACGTTGTTCCGGCATTTCGGCAACAAACTGAACCTGCTGGAGAAAGCGTTCCATCATTTCCACTACGCCGAAGAAATGCAGAAGCTGTTCGAGGAGAAGCTGACCGGGGATTTGCACGAGGATTTGCTTGTGATCAGCCGCAGATACCATGAGCTGATGAACCGCAATCGGAAGCTGATGGAGATCGCGCTCAAGGAGAAGCAGGTCATCCGTCAATTTCAAGTATCGACCCATATGCATCCCCAGAAGCTGCGCGATTTGCTTATTCGGTATTTTCAAGACATGCAGGCGGCCGGCAAGCTCGCGGATTGCAACCCGGAGGCGCAAGCGCTCGCGTTCATGTGGATGAACCATGGCGCTTTCGTCAGTCGGCTGAACGAGGATCGGATGTCATTCTCGTTCATTTCGCTCGAGACGTTTATCGAGGAAAGCGTTCGAACGTTTGCCAAGGCGTTAACGCCGTAGAGCTGCGGGCCGAGCGCAAGCGGCGAACGGCGGCGGAAGCCGACAAGCGTGGAGAGATAGGCCGAAGAATGCGGCTTATCTCGCCAAGCGGGCTTCGCGCGGCGAAACCGGTCACGCTATGAAAAGCTTGAGCGCAGCGAGCCCTTTTTTTTGAGGATAAATGTAAGTAAGTACATGCATTCACTTTCAAGCGTATGAATTTCATTAGCAGAGGAGACCCGAGGTTATGAAACCTGTTCTATCGGAGCAAAGCGGCGAGAAGCTGCTGCGCGTCATGCTGTTTACGCTTATGCTCTCATCCATGAGCGCTCTCATGTTCAATATCGTATTGCCCGGCATTAGCGAGGAGTTTGGCCTGACGATGGCTGAAGTAAGCTGGATGTCTTCCTCCTATTCGCTTATTTACGCGGTCGGCACCGTCACCTACGGCAAGCTGTCGGACCGCTTCAAGCTGAAAAACATCATTACGTTCGGCCTGCTGCTGTTTGCGGCGGGCTCTCTGCTCGGCCTGTTCTCGCAATCGTTCGGAATGGCCCTTGCGGCTCGCGTCCTCCAATCGGCCGGCGCGGCTTCCATCCCCGCCATTTCGATGCTCATTCCGATCCGGTACTTCCCCGCCGAACGGCGCGGAGCGGCGCTGGGCGTAGCGGCGGTCGGCCTCGCGCTCGGCAGCGCGCTGGGACCGGTCTTGTCCGCGCTTCTTACCAGCTTCGCCGACTGGAGATGGCTGTTCTGCTTTCCGCTGGCGCTCCTCATCATGATTCCGTTCTACCGCCGTTATCTCGGTGACGAGCAGCCTGTGAGCGGAGCCCGATTCGACTGGCTCGGCGGCTTGCTGCTCGGCGTTTCCGCAGGACTCGTGCTTATCGGCTTCACGAACGGCTCATGGGCTTACTTGCTTGCAGGAGCGGCAACGGGATTGCTGTTTATATGGCGCATTCGCGGCACGGAGGATCCGTTTGTCCGCCCCGAGCTCTTCCGCAATAGCCGATATGCCATGATGCTGGTCATTGCCGTATTCGTGAACGGAATCGGGGTATCCCTGTTTTTCCTGACGCCGATTCTGCTGGCAAGCGAGCAGGGACTGCCGCCTTATTTGATCGGCTTCGCCATGGTTCCGGCCGCGGCCGCTTCCGCGCTCCTCGGGAGGAAAGCGGGCAGGCTCGCGGATAAGCGGGGCAATGCTTTCCTCTATACGATCGCAGCCTTGCTTCTTAGCGCATGCATGCTGCTGCTCTCGTCGTTCCTCTCCGCGCCGGCCTGGTTCATTTCGGCTTTTCTGGTCCTCGGCAACGTCGGGCAATCGTTTATGATGATCACGTTGTCGAATACGGTATCCCGGACATTGCCGAAGGAACAGGTCGGCGTCGGCATGGGACTGTTCTCGATGTGCGGCTTCATCACGCATGGCATGGCTTCGGGCATTTACGGCATCGTAGCCGATTGGAAATCCGAAGCTGCTTGGAATCCGATTTACGGGTCCGGAGGAGGCGCGGTGCTCAGCAATCTGTATCTCGTGCTTGCGGCGCTGCATGTGTGCGTTCTCGCTTTCTACCTGCTGAAGTTCGGCGGCGTTAGCAAGCTTAACGTGCAGACGCCGGGCCGCACCAACGCGAAATAGCGGTCAGCCCTGCGTCCCGTTCCGGTATTCCGAAGGCGTCAAGCCGGTCACCTTCTTGAACACCTGCGTGAAATAGCGGGGATCCTGGTAACCGACGAGCGGAGCGACTTGATACACCTTCACCTCGGAGTGGGCGAGCATGTATTTCGCTTTGTCGATGCGGCACTCCGTCACGTATTCCAGGAAGGTAGAGCCGGTTGTTTGCTTAAAGAGCGTGCAGAAGTGGCTCGTGCTTAGACCCACGAATTCCGAAACCTCGTCGATGCCGAGATCGCTTCGGTAATGGTTGTCGATGTAGCGCCTTGCTTTCTCGATAAGGGCCGAACCGTCTTCGTAACGGCGCGCGCCGAGGTGCTGGAGCGTCCATTCGGAGCATGCGTCCTTGCATGCTTCGATTGCTTCGCCCAGCGTTGACGATTCCTGAATGCGCTGCAGCAGTTCGCGCGAGGAGGAGTGAACGCCGACGTTCAGCTGCTCGAATTCCCGATGGGCTACGATAGCGAGCTCTACCATATAACTCGTCAGCGTTTCTCTCCTTGCGGCGGATTGATCCAGCACCGTCCTAAGCTCGTCGAACAAAGCGCGCTGCCTCTCGAGATCCAGCGAGCGGATCGCCCGGGTCAGCTCCGTCTCGAGCGACTTAGGGTAGGGAAAGCTGGCCGCGTCCGATAACGGCTCGCCTGCGGCCTCTTTATCCAGGAAGACGTTCTCCGGTCCCGAATAGAATCGTTGGTACAAAGCCTCGTATGCGCTTTGATAGGCCGCGTTCAATTGATCGGCGCCCTGCGCCTTCACGCCGAATCCGACCGAGCAGGAAAGCTTGGCGTATTGCGAGACGAGGCGGACGATTTCTTCGCCGAGCTTCCGCCTGCGGCCTTCCGGCATATGCTCGAACAGCAGCACCCACTCCCCGCTATGGAACGGGAACATCGCGATCGCGTCGTTGTGGGCCGAAAATTCATCCAGAATGTTCCGTATCGCAAAAAACCAAAGCCTCTTCTCGGCATGCGACCATTGCTTGTTCATGGCGGCAAAATGATCCAGCTGAACGACCGCCATGACGTACGGTCTGTCCAGCAGGCCGTTCTCCAGCCAGCTCAGATGCTGAAGCGGCCGCGGGTTGCCTTCGATCAGCTCCGCGAACATTCGCTCCCTGGCCAACAGGGACAGAGCCTCCATGGAATGGAGCAGCTCCTCGCTCTCCTCGGCCGCCCGGCGTTCGGCATCCAGCTTGGCGACCGACTTGCGGATCATGCCGGTGAGCTCGTCATGGTCGATCGGCTTGAGCAAATAATCGGACGCGCCTTCGCGGATCGCCTGTCGCGCATATTCGAAATCGCCGTAGCCGCTGATGACGATGAAGATCAGCTTCGGGTTGATGCTCATCACCTCGGACATCAGCGTGATGCCGTCTATGGAAGGCATCCGGATATCGCTAATGATCATATCGGGCTTCTGCTCGCGGAACAGCTGAAGAGCTTCTTCGCCGTTCCGGGCTTTGCCTGCGATTTGAACCCGCAGCTCCTCCCAAGGAATGGCGGCTTCCAGGCTCCGCAATATAATCGGCTCGTCATCGACGAGCACGACCTTGTAAACCTTCGAATTCATGATTTCCCTCCTTGTTGTTAACGATTTCTTAGCTGCCAATACCATTCGGACGCATGATCGAGCTCGGCCAGCGCCTCGTCGGGCGACAGCTCGAGATTCAATAGCCGGTCGTTAATCGACCAGAACGATTTGCGCACCTCCGGCGACAGCACGTTATCGTAAGCGATGAAAGTATCCCCTCCATCCTCCATGAGCTGTACGACTTGGGCGAACACGGGGCCCGTGCGCGACGGATCGAACGGCACCGGCATGGCAGGGAGGCGGAGCCCCTCGTAGACGATGCGCTGCTGCACTTTCTCCGTATAAAGGGTTCTCAACAGCTCCAAAGCCGCTTCTTTGCGCGCTCCGGTCAATTCCGACGATAACCCGAGGCCAATGGAATAGCCGCCCGCGATACTGCGGTCGTCATCCTTCGAGAGAGAAGGGAACGGAATGACGCCGATCCGGTCCTGGAAGCTGGACGAGCCGTCCTCGGAATGGAATAACGTAATGTCCCAGCTTCCGTTCAGATACATCGCGGCTTTCCCTCCGGTGAACAAGGCGATCGCTTCCTCGGTCGATACGCCGGAGGGGGAGGCGTTGAACGCCCCCTCCTTCGACCATTCCTGCAGGAGGGCAAACGCCTTGCGATAATCCTCGTTCTGGAAGGACGACCGGGATTCGCCGCCCGCCAGCTGATCGATCAGCTTCGGTCCCGCGTACCGGTCCATTAAGTAGTGGGTATAGATCGTTCCCGGCCACAGCTCTTCGTTGCCCAAGGCAAAGGGAACGTAACCGTTTTGCTTCAAAACGCGGATAGCTTCCGTCAGTTCGCCGATCGTCTCCGGCACGGCCAGATCCAGCTCTTCGAATATCGAGCGGTTATAGAAGATCGGCTCGGCATGTCCTTCGAAAGGCAAGCCGTAAACGCGGTCTCCGTACGACCATAGCCGCAGGTCGTGGAAGTTCAAGCGGTTATCCCGCACGAACTCCGTTAAATCCATCATCCGGTTCGACTTTACGTACGGCTCGAATTCGGCGCCTCCGAACAGCACGAACATATCCGGCGGCGTGCCGGTCACCATCTCGCTTTTCAGCTTCTGCTCGCGATGGATCGTCTGGTCCAGACTTTCGAAGTTGATCTTCACGTTGGGATGGGCAAGCTCGAACTCGCGTACGGCATCCTGGAAAATCGTCAGAATGGGGCGGTCATGCTCCTTCGTCCAGAAATGGCGGAAGGTCAGGGTCAGCTTCTCCGATTCCGCGCGCTCCCCCGAATTCGCGCCGCTGGTCAAGCTGTATAAGACGACGGCCGAGAGCGCTACGGCATATAGGGCGAACAGCGCCGCGTACTTCAATTTGTATTTCATCCTGCTGCATCTCCTTGCTTTTTCGAAGGAATGATCACGGCTTAATCTTCGGCACGCGCAGCCGAATGATGGAGCCCGTCTCGGGAGACGAGCAGATCATCATGCCGTAAGGCTGCCCGAACCGGATGCGGAGCCGTTCGTGGACATTGCGGAGGCCGACCCCGCTGTCCTTGTATTTCTTCACTTCGGCTTGATAGTCCCGGTCCCATAAGCTGGCCAGCACGCTGGCGTCGAACCCGGGACCGTTGTCTATGACGTCAATCCATAATTCGTTCGCTCCTTCGGACGCGCGAATCCGGATTTTGCCGAGCATCTTCATCGGTTCAATGGCATGGTAAAGCGCGTTCTCGACGAGCGGCTGCACGATCAGCTTCTGCGTCATATAGCCGCCAAGCTGCTCCGGCAAGTCGAGCTCGTATTCGAATTGATCCTCGAAGCGAAATTTCTGGATGTTCAAATAATGGCGGACATGCTCGAATTCCGTGGATAACGGGATCAGCTCCTTGTTTTCGCTGATGCTGATTCGAAGCAGCCGCCCAAGCGACACGACCATTCGGCTGATGTCTTTGTTGCCCTGCAGGACGGCCATGGAGTTGATGGACTCCAGGGAATTGTATATGAAATGCGGGTTGATCTGGGCCACGAGCGCCTGCAGCTCGGCTTCCTTCTTCAGAGACTGCTCGGCTTCGACCTGCTTCAATAAATCCTGAATCTGGCTGCTCATCCGGTTGAACCCGTGAACGAGCATGTCGGATTCGTCATGGGGCTGGCCGCTTCCCGGAATCAGCGTGAAATTGCGCTGCTCGACGCGCCGCATCCCGCCTACGGTGCTGCTGATGCTCCGAACGAGCCGACGCACGTAGAACCGGTCGAACGCTAGCGCCGTCAGCAGCGAGAACACGCCGAGCAGGAGCGCCGTATTGCGGAGCGGGATCGATTCGGCCTGCAATGATTTCGTCGGCGTAATGGCGATCAGGCGCCACTCCGGATTATGCGAGGGAATAAAGGTAATAAGCGATTTGACGTTCAGATAACGGTCGATATAGTAGTTTTTTTCGCTTGGGACGCCTTCTTGCAGAAACGGGAAGTCGACGCGTTCGCCGATATGCTCCCCGGATTTGTCGTAGACAATGGACCCGTCGCGGCTCGCCAGCAGAATATTTCCCTTCTCGAGCGTCGCGGTCTCCCAGAACACCTGGTCAAGCAGGTCCGGCTTCATATAAATAACGATCGAGCCGATGTTCTCGAGCGAATAATAATCTTTGACGATTCGGGCATGAACGAGAGCGGGACGGCCTGCCGCCGCGCTGCCGTTCTCCTCGGGGCCGGACCAGACGGGGCGGCCTTCGGCCGCCTCCATCTTGGCGTGCCATGGCTGCCGCCGCAGGTCCGTCAAGGCGTCTTGCATATTGTAGCTGTAGACAAGGCGGTTCTGCGCGTAGAACGCAAAGGCTTCGATCATGGGGTGATGAATCAGCAGATTATTGATTTCCTGCTTCATGTCGTAGCTGGGAATTTGATTCGGGTTTTTGAGCGCCTGCTGAATGACGGGCTGCGTCATGGCGGAGCTCGTAATCGTCGTTATTTCGCTTAAGGCAAACTTCAGCTTGCGATCCGTCTCCAGGAGCGAGATCGAATAGAAATGGCTTGATTTCGATTCGATCGCGTCCGAAAATTTGAAATAGGAGAGCGCTCCCATGGCGATGACGGGGATAAACACGAGAAGAATGTTTGCAAGCATGATATGGTGGCGGAGCTTCAGGGCCGTTCACTCCTTTAACTGTAAGCGCCTTCCTCTACTGTTTACCGCATCGCCTTAACATTGTCAATATGAACTAAGCATTCTAGGGAACGAGCTTAGCTTTTCACGGCGCCCGAGGTCAGACCCGCGATGAACCAGCGGCTGAACGCGAGAAACACGATGAGAAGGGGCAGCGTCGCCATGAACGTCGCGGACATAATCATGCCGTAATCGAGGCCGTCGCGCGTCGTGAACAGCTGCTGCAGGGCGATCTGGACCGTATAGTGGCTTCTGTCCTTCAGCACGACGAGCGGCCAGAAGAAGTCATTCCATGTATTCATGAACGTAAAAATGCCAAGCGTCGCGATTGCGGGCGTTATGATCGGCACGACGATGGTGCCGAAAATGCGCAAATGGCCGGCGCCGTCGATGCGGCCGGCTTCCAGCAATTCCGCGTGCACGGCGCTCGAGATGTACTGCCGCATCCAGAAGATGCCGAACGCGTTGACCATGGCGGGCACGATCAGCGCCTTGTAGGAGTCGATCCACTGCAGCTTCGCCATGATGACGTAAGTGGGCAGCACGCTGAGCTGCTGGGGAACGAACAAGGTCGCGAGCACGAAGAAGAACAGGAAATGCTTGAACTTGAATTCGTATTTGGCGAAGGCGTACCCCGCCAGCGAACAGAAGAACAAGACCGACGCCGTGACCATGATCGACACAAACAACGAATTGCCGAGCGAAGTCCAGAACTCCGTTTTGTCCAGCGCTCTCTCGAAATTGGCGATAAACTGGTCGCTGATCGTAATGACCGGCGGGATATGGGACGCCGCGCCGCGCTCGTTCGTCGCGATGACGAACATCCAATAGAAGGGGAATACCGAGATGAATGCCCCGATCGTCAGAAAAACGTAATAGAAGGCTTGGGCCGCAATGCCAGGCCTGTCTCCGCGAACCGTTCTCATACCGCACCTCCGTCCGCATCTCCGCCCATTTTGCGAGAAGCCCACATGTTGAACATGGAGAAAACGATCGTGAAGAGCAAGAGCAGCACCGCGGTGGCGGCGGCCGTGCCGAAGAAGTTGTTGCCGAACGCTTCCGTATACAGATAGATGACCATCGTCAAGCCTTCTTCCCGCGTCGAGCTCGTTCCCGTCTGACCGAGGAACACGTAAGGCTCGGTAAAGAGCTGCAAAGAGCCGATGGTCGACATGAGCACGGTGAATACGATAAACGGCTTAAGCAGCGGAAGCGTAATCCGGATCAGCTGCTGGAACCGGCTGGCGCCGTCGATGCGGGCGGCTTCGTACAAATCCGTCGGAATGCTCTGCAGGCCGGACAAATAAATAATGACGTTATAGCCGGTCCAGCGCCACATGATCATCGAGGCGACGGCGAGCTTCACGCCCCACCAGCCGGAGTTCCATGCCACGGGATCGAGGCCGAACAAATCCATTACCCAATTGCCCATGCCGTTGTTGCTGAAGATCGCGCTGAAGACGAGCGTGACCGCAACGATGGACGTAATGTTCGGCATGAAATAGAGGACGCGGAACGTCTTCTTGAACCGGGTGATGGAGGAGTTCAGGAACACGGCGATCAGCAGGGCCAGAATCAGCTGCGGAATCGTGCCCATGACGCTGATAATGAGCGTATTCGCAAAGGACGTCCAGAAGATCGGATCCTCCGTCACGAATTGATAGTTTTGCATGCCGACGTAAGTCATAGGGCCAAGCGCGTCCCATTTGTAGAAGGACAGGTAGATCGTGAAGAGAATCGGATACAGGCCGAATATCGCGAACAAAACAAAAAAAGGCGAAATAAACAGATAAGCGGTCAGGCTGCTGCGTCTTCGCTCCGTTAACCAACTAGGTTTGGTTCTCGGGACGAGTCGCGCGGCCGGTTGAGCCGTCTGCGGCATGGGGATGGACACCTCCGGTTGTTGGGTAATAGGGAGAGTTCGCGGGATGACCCACGCGAACTCTCTTGAGCACTCTTATGATACGGATTAGCTGCGGGCAGCCAGCCGTTTGATCTTATCTAAAGCCGCTTCCCATTCCTTCTCCGGATCGGCTTGCTTCTCTTGCACGTTCTGCAGCGCTTCCTTGATGAAGGAATCCGTCTGATCGTGCAGCGGTCCGTAATAAACCGGCTCAACCGTAGCGGCCGCGGCTGCAAATTCGGTAGCGGAAGCCTGCCCGCCGAGGAACTCGTCGGTTAGGTCTTTGAAGGCAGGTTCTTCGAACAGCGCCGGAATGGATGGCATCAGCCCTTTGGTTTCGAACGTTTTCATTTGATTTTCCTTGTTCACCATCCAGCTGATGAACGCGTAAGCTTCTTCCGGATGCTTGCCTTCCTTCGGCAGCGAGATAAACGAGCCGCCCCAGTTGCCCGCGCCCTCCGGAAGCTGAGCGATACGCCATTGTCCGGCCGAATCCGGGCCGTTGCTCTTAATGTTGCCTAACATCCAAGCCGGTCCCGGCAATACGATGAAGCCGCCTTCGTTCGTCGCTTGCGACCATTCCGGAGCCCACAGCGCGAAGTTCGCTACCCAGCCTTCCTGAATGCCTTTGACCGTGAAGTCGTACGCTTTTTTTACCTGCGGGTTCTTGTCGCCGATGAAGGAGCCGTCGTTTTTGTCGTAATAAATTTGGCCGTCCGATTGATCGCGCAGCGCGTTGTAGATCAGATCGCGGGAGTCGACGAACGGCTTGCCCGTCGCATCCTTGAACTGCTTCGCGACCGCCGCGAATTTATCCCATGTATCGATAGCCGCGGAGAATTCCTTCGGATCAGTCGGCAAGCCCGCTTGCTCGGCCAGATCGACGCGGTAGTACGCGACGGTCGGCGCGATGTCCGTCGGCAGTCCGATTTGGAATTTGCCGTCCGTGGACGAAGCCTGCTGCCACTTCCAGTCGAGGTAGTCGCCCTTCAGGTCGGCCGCGCCGAGATCGTTCAGGTTGTAGAATTTGTCCTGCGCGTTAATGAAGCGTTCCATGAAGCCAATCTCAAGCTGGAAAATATCCGGCGCTCCCGAGCCGGCGGAGAGGGCGGTCGTCAGGTTGTTGTGATGCGCCGTTTGGTCGCCCGTGTTCTGAATCGTGATCTTCACATTCGGATGCTCGGCCATGTACTCCTTGGCTAGCTCCTCGTAATTGACGTTGCCAAGCGTCCAGAAGGACAGCTCGACGTTCTCGCCGGTGCTGCCGCTGCCGCCGGTATTCGCCGACGGCTCCGACGAGGCGTTGCCTCCGCCCGCCGAGTTGTTGCCGTTGTTTCCGCTTCCGCCGTTGCCGCTGCAGGCTGTCAAGGCAAAAGCCAGGATAGCCGTGAGCGCAAGCGTCAGCATTTGTTTCGTCTTTCCGTTGATCATTGCAGATAAGACCCCTTCCTAAACATTGGAATGAATTGCAATTCCAACTATAGAGGAATCCCCGCGGCTTGATGAGGAGGCAAACTTACGATTTGAGGTTGAAATTATTACGGTGGAGCAGCGTGAGGGGGGGGATCGATCAGAACGACTGCTTAACGCGCTTGCGGAAGCGCCTGCATGTGAAAAAGCGTCCCCACTCCTATCAGGAGCAGGAACGCTTTTTCATTACAAAGTCCATAAATCTTCACCGTTAACCGTCGCGATCGGTCCGTCGTCCACGAGGCGCAGCTCCAGCGTATCGCGGCCGCGCATACTGTACGAGCAATCGAGTGGAGCCTCGGCGAACGAAGGCTTGTTAAGCCGGCAGCCGGAGACGAAGGACTCGAACGATTCGATGCCAAGCGATGCCGCTTCCTTCATCGTGACGGCCTCCAGAACGATTACGTTCCCAACCGCTCCTTCGGTACGAACATCGTATCGATCCTTGCCGCGCTCCAAACGGAGAGGATGCTTCGCATGCACGGCTATGTACGTCTCATTCACGACCCCATAAAGCGATGTCTCCTCCAGCACCCACTCACCGTCGCCGATCGGCAGCACTCCCGCAATATCTTGCGAATGCGGGCGATACAATGCGATCAACGTCCCTTTATAAATCGCGATTTCTTCGGCGTCGCTGCTGTGCCGGTCATCTGCGGCGCCTGCAGGCGAGTAGAAGTAAGCTTGATTAACGGATCCTTCCCGAACGGGGAAGGACAGGTCCCAACGCCGCTGCTCATTGTCGAACTCCAGCCGCCGTTCCTTCATGCCGCCGAGAGCGTATCGCTCCGTCATGTAGACATAGCTGTGAAGCCTAGTCGATGGCTGTTCGGCCGATAAAGGATAAGTGCGGCGAAGCTCGCACGGATAAGCTCTATTGAATGCCCGACTCCGAGCAGCTTCCGAAATCTCGTAGCTCAGCAATCCCGCATACTCGACTCTAGGCCAATCGGAAGGCAGCGGAATATCGCCGAACTGTACGTAATCCATCGCCTGGTTTCTATCGGCGGGAGCGTCATGCGGCCAGGAACGGGAATGGGGGCCGACCCATGCGCCGTGCAAATAATAATCGGAGCGTTCCTCCCAAAGCCATTCCAGCATCTCGTCCAGTTCATCGCGGATGGCCTCGTCGGGAACGAGCTCCCAAGCGGCGGCGAAGGCTTGCGCCCAATGCCAGAACCAAGGGAGGATGCCATACTCCGTCATGCCGTATTCGCGAACCCGGTTCAAGGTCGAACGCAGACGGTCATGGCTTGCGCGCAGTAACGGCTCGTCTCCTAGAATGGAGGCGTATATGAGACCGGCGGCGGTATGCTTGGCTTCATGATGGTTGTACAGCGCAAGCGGCGCCTTGTAGTATCCGGATGCGTGCATATGGCGGACCGCCTGGTCGAACGAATTCCGTAAGACAGCAGGCATGTCCTTACCGTACCTCTGGGCGAATAACGCCATCAGCGGTCCCATCAGCTCCACGGGCAGAGGGTGGGCGGAAGCCTGCCGCGGATCGTCCCCAAGGTTAAGCGGGAAGTGTCCGTAGGTCGGGCTAGCCGAATCGCCGTCCTGCAGAGCTAATACCTGCGACAATACGCCGCAGGCGAGGCTATTCGCGCGTTCGGTATCCGATTCGTCCAGAAGCGCTTCCCTCGCTGCCGCGAACAAATACGACGCGTCATAAAAGTTATCCCGGATATCTCCGTGGTACCACAGGCCGCTTGGAAGCAAAGGTTTTGCGAGCGCCCGGCTCGCGATTTCGCGCATAACGTGTCGTCTTCGCGCAGCGTTCCCTGCCGATGTCAATCCGATCATCCTTTCCCTATTCTTAGAAGCCTTTCCCGCCAACCGGACGAAGCTTGACCGGTTCGATTGCGGCAATAAGAGGGCGCGCTTGCTGAATCAGCGCGATGGCCGCGGGATCCTTCAAGGAATTCGTATGCGCTTCCGCGCTGCGCCACAGCTCCATTACCCATATCGCGTCCGGATCATCCTCCGATACGTTGACGAGATACAGCTCGCAATCCGCGTTATCCTTCATCCCTTCCGCCGCCTGGAGCAGAATGTCCGCCAGCTCCTCCCGTTTGCCGGGCTGCGCGGTTAATTTGCCTGTCATGGAATATTTGCTCATCTTCATCATCCTTTCTTTCGTTAGCTTGCCTCCGCATTTCCTTGTAGTGATTCGCGATGCCTTCGCTTGTCTGAACCAGCTTCTCGATTAACGAGATCGGCTCGACAATCGTCAGTGCTTTGCCATAGGGCATGAGGTAGTAGGGGACGTAGGAGAACAGCGCGGATTCTCCCATCCGGAACAAGGCTTCGCCGTCCGTTCGTTCGTGCAGCGCGTGGCCGAACAGCCAATGCTTCTGCAATTCGTTAAGCGCCTGCTCGGGGGCGCGTATGCGCAGGTCCACCAGCCGTTCCGCCTGTATGGCCCCTGGCAGCAGCTGCCCCATCAGAACCTCCTTGGCGGAGAAGTCGGCCGGACGTTCGAAGCGGGCATCCGTGAGGTCAAGCTCCATGATACGGTCTACCCGGAAGCTCCGAAGCGACCGGCGCAGACGGCAAAAGCCGGCGGTATACCAGCTTCCCTTCCAATGGACGATGGAATACGGCTCGAACTCCCGGCTCTCCGGCGCCGATCCCTTGCCTTTGTCATAGGTCATACGGACTACGAATCCTTGCGCGGAAGCCTTCTCCAGCTCGCGGAGTATACGGTTGTCATCCGCGTAGGAAGGAGCGGCGATGACGGTGAGGCCGGTCCTGGAACGGTCGATATGCGCGAGCTGATCTTCGTTCGTGTACCTCTTCAGCTTGGCGATGGCGCTTCCGAGCGCGCTTGTCAGGGGGTACCCGGCAGCTTCCGCGAATAAGGAAGCCTGCGCCAACGCTTTCTGCTCCTCCATATCGAACAGAAGAGGGGCATTCGAGAACTGTCCGATCATCTGATAGCCGCCGTTAGGTCCCGATTCCGCCATAATCGGGGCCCCGCTGGCGCAGAGCGAATCGATGCAGCGGTAGATCGTGCGGACGTGCACCTCAAGCTCGTCCGCCAGCTCCTTCGCGGTCAGCTTGCGTCCGGAGCGGAGCAGCCAGAGAATGGACAGCATCGTGTCGGATTTGGACATGAACGCTCATTCCTTTTTCTGTAATCGGTTTCTCTGGTATGAGCTTACCATACATTAGGCGAGCGGCTCCATTCCTTTTTCGATCCAGCTGTCGTAGGTCGGCCCGTACAGCTCCGGCACCCGCAATCCCGCTTGGCTGATCAGGACGGTCAATTGTCCCCGGTGATGCGCCTGATGCATGACGGTGAAGCGCAGAGACGCGCCGTTCTGCCACTCCTCCCCGAATAAATGCTGCGTTTCCCCGAGACGGTCATCGCTCCATTGCGTAAGGACGGCTTCGAGCAGCGCGCGCGAAACCCGGCTGTACGCTTCCGCGATTTCCGCCGCCGTATCCGGTATTCGGTCTGGCGCTGGAGCGTCGAATCGCAGGCCGAGCGAGGCCATATAGCCAACGGAAGCGACCAAGTGCCACGCAAGAGATTGAATCGTCCGGCGGTTTTCCCGAATGGCCTGGGAGAGGGAATCGTCCGTCAACGCTTGAAGCGTCGCCTCTGTCATCTTAGACTCGTTTTTCCACTCCGCTGCGAATTGTTCCAAATTGTTGTACATATCCATTCCTCCGTTAATTGTCGTTTTCGTTACTTGTTCAGTATAAGGGGGGATAACTGACAGCTACGGTCAGTGATTTTTCGCATCATAAAAATAAAATGCTAGGTTTACTTGTTGACGGGCGAGAGGAAGTGCTATAAGGTGAAAAAAGCGCAATATTATCCATCATATGGAAGAAATGAGGCTTCATCTGCAATGATACGGAAACGAAGGAAAACAAAAACGTTCGTGTCCATCATTTTGGTTTTGGTCGCTATTATCGGGGCCGCGCTTGTCTTTCCGACGTGGACGCCTTCAATTAAAGGGGAAAACGGCATCGCCGCGCTGGAGCAAATGAAAGTGAACGGCGCCTGGCACGAGGTCATGATCCGCGGCGCCGACCGGAACAATCCGATCGTTATTTTCGTCCACGGCGGACCGGGCTGCTCCGAAATCCCCTACGTGCGCAAATACCAAGAGACGCTGGAGGAGCATTTCACCATCGTTCATTACGATCAACGGGGAAGCGGCAAATCGTTCCGGTTCGGCGAAGACTATTCGAACGTGACGGCAGGCGTGCTGGTCGAGGACCTGTTGTCGTTGACGGACTATTTAACGGATAGATTGGGACAATCGAAGGCGATTCTGATCGGCCACTCCTACGGTACGTATATCGGGATGCAGGCTGCTGCATCCGCGCCGGAGAAGTACGCGGCATACATCGGGATCGGACAAGTCGCGGATCATCATGCCAGCGAGCTGGACAGCTTCGCTTATGTCCTTGAGCAAGCCTCCGCAGCCGGCGATCAGAGCGATGTAAGCAAGCTGGAAGCGATAAGGGAGGACATAGAGGCGGGGCTCGAGCGTACGCCGAGAAGCCTGATTCGGAAATATGGAGGAGCGGCAAGACTAATTAACGATAACCGAGATTATGTCGAAGGCTTTCTGCTGAACCGGGAATATAATTTGCTGGATGTCATCCGGTATGCGAGAGGCATTGCGGAGTCGCAGGACACGCTGCTTGAGGAAGAAGCGGAGAGCCCGATAACAAGCCTGGTGAAGAAGCTCGAGCTGCCCGTCTACTTCGTGATGGGCGAATTCGACTACATGACGTCGACGAACGCGGCCAAAGCGTACTTCGACGAGCTGGACGCATCCGACAAAACCTTTATCGTATATGAGCATTCCGCCCACTATCCTCAGTTCGAAGAAGAGGAACGATTCGCGGAGTGGATGGCAACGACATTCCGAGACTAGAGGTAAGAACCCCGCAATCCATGAGAAACGATGACCGAAGCCTCATGATAAACTACTATCAGAATGACCATTAATAGCCGGAGGGATTACCCATGCAAAAAATTACGACTTTCCTGTGGTTCAATGATCAAGCGGAGGAAGCGATGCAATTCTACACCTCGATCTTCCATGACTCGGCGATTCATCAGATTTCGAGAGCTGGGGATCAAGTGATATCGGGCACGTTCCAGCTGGAAGGGCAGTCATTCATGGCGCTTAACGGCGGCCCGCATTATTCGTTTACGCCGGCCATTTCTCTGTTCGTCAGCTGCGAAACGCAGGCCGAGGTGGACGAGCTGTGGGAGAGGCTGCTAGCGGGCGGGGGAGAGGAGTCCCGGTGCGGTTGGCTGAAGGATAAGTTCGGGCTGTCCTGGCAGATCATTCCGAAGACGCTCGGCGAGCTGATGAATGACAAAGACCCAGTCAAAGCCCAGCGCGTAATGAACGCGATGCTCGGAATGAAGAAGATCGTAATCGATGAGCTGAAGCGGGCTTACGAGGGGTAGAGATGCGCAGCAGGGAAGAAGAGACCGGCAGATATCGAATCTGCCGGCATCCGAACTGTTAAATACGGCAAAAGGCGGCGCAGACATGGTCTGCGCCGCCTTTTGCGTTTGCTACGCTTCTTCCATCATCTCAAGCAGCGACAGCAGAAGCACGACGGCTTCCGCGCGCGACGCGTCCTCTATCGGATCGAACGTGCCGCTTCCTTTGCCTTGCATCAGACCAGCTTCCACGGCGGCCGCGATGTATCCGCGGGCCCAGCCCGGCGCCAGCTCGCCGTCCTCGAACGGAAGCCCGGCGCCTTCTATCGGCTCGAGCCCGGCGAAGCGGACGATCAGCGCGGCGATTTCCGAACGGGAGATCTGGTCGGCCGGACGGAACGTTCCGTCCTGGTAGCCTTCGATATAACCCGCGGCTGCCGCGGCCATGACCGCCTCCATTGCCCAGGCCTGAATCTCGTCGGCATCGGCGAACGAAGCTTGCTCGCCGGTCGACAGCTCTTCGATCGGAAATGCTCTCATCATAAGCGTAACGAATTGCGCTCTCGTGACCGAAGCATCCGGCCTGAACGTGCCGTCCTCGAAGCCTGTTACCATGCCTAGGCTTACGGCCAGCTCGATGGCTTCCTTGGCCCAATGCTTTGCGATGTCGGAGAACTTGATCTCCGGTTCAGGCTCCGGATCCGTGCCCGGTTCCTCCGCGCCGCCGTCCGGATCCGGATTCGTTCCAGGGCCGGAACCAGGACCAGGATTATGCGGGATGTAACCCGTAATCGCGGCTGTGGCCGAAAGAGCGCCTACCGTTACGGTAATCGTAGCTTCGCCGGCGCGGTGGGCGGTTACGTTCCCTCTGTCGTCTACGGATACGATCCCCGGATCGCTGCTCTGGTAGCCAATCCCTGACGTGACCGGCGTTTCGATTCCATTGCTGTAGATGCCTCTTACGGAAACCTTGCCTACTGCTCCGACCGCCAGTCGTTCGCCAGCTTCAACCTGCAGCCTTGTTACGATCGGGGCGTTCAGCGGCACAATCTTCATGCCAGCGTAATAGGCGTTCAAAATTTGCGTGTACGTCCAGCCGGACTTGCCCAGCATTTGCGCGCCGTATTGGCTCATTCCGGCGCCATGTCCGTTACCCCCGCCGTAGAACGTTACGCCGGCGATATCGCCTGCTTCGTTTTCCGTGATGTCGAAGGTGAAGAAGGCCGAATAAAGAATGCTAGGATTTTTGAGCGTCGCCGCCGCGTCGTAATCCGTGGAGCCGCCTTTGGCGCGGTATGCGAGAATGTCTCCCGCGCTTTCCGTGTTGGTTTTGTTCGGCCTGATCGTGAAACGAATGTTGAATTCTTTGATGATTTTATAAGTGCCGGTCGTGCCCTCGACGAGGAGCTCCGTTATATTGCCGCCCGCGCCTCTGTTGGCGACGGACATGCCGAGAAGCTTGCCGATGCCGTCGTCCGGAATCGGCTTGCTGGCATAGCTTCCGTCCGCCTGCTTCGTCAAGATGAAGAGGGGATCGGCCGCGTAGCGAAGCTTGATGTTATTGTTGATCGTCTTCGTAAGCTCTGCTCCGGTCAGAGCGACCTTCCAGCGGAAGTACAGCGAATCCGAGTCGTAGCCGGTCAGCGACAAGTCTTTGTAGAACGCGCTCACCGCCGCTTCGTCCGACGTATCGACCGACAGCATTTCTTCCTGGCTGCCGGGCTTGAACGTGTAGCTCTTGCCCGTCAAATACGGGATGGCCGTACCCGGGAACTTGTTCGTGACGGCGTCGGACCACACTTCGTGCTTCGACGCGCCGTAGCCTCCAGAAGTGGAATAAAATCTCGCGTCAACCAGCATGCCTCCGCTCAGCATGATTTGCCCCGCGGTCGCGTCGACGGCTTGCCTTGTAAGCTCGTTCTCGGCGCTGTTGTTGTACACTTGGCTGAGCGTGCTGTCGTCGATATGGAAGCCTTTATCCGCAAAGCGGCTCATTAGATAATCCGTCATCGCATACGTTCTTGCCGCAATCGCCTGAGCTTTAAGCGCTTCAAGCCCGAAGGAAGCCGGCATTTCGCTCGGCACGACCTGGTACAAATACTGCTCGAGGCTCAGCTCGTTCACGAGCCGAAGCTTGCCTGCGTCGCTGGATAACGTGAATTCCAGCTGTCCGCGGTATTTCGGTTTACCCTGTGCCCTCGTCAAGGAGGAGACCTCGATAAGCGAACCGTCGGCGGGCGGCATAGCGTATACGCGGTTGCTTGTATTCAGGAGCTCCGCGCCGTTCTGCTCGACAACGATTTTTCCTTCCGCCGACGTGATGATAACCGGCACGCCCGCGGCGGCTTCGACCGTCGACTCGCCGATTTTGTCGACCAGCCGGAACGGAGCACTCGCGAGCAGCTCGATCCGGTTGTGATTCAGCTGCGTCAAGTCGGTAATGTCCGCGATGCTGCTGCGTATGCCGACGCGCATGGTGTCGCGTTCCGTCTCGCCGATCAACGTCATATGTTCGACCTCTCCGGCTTCGTTCAAGCGGATTTCCGCGTTGCTCGCGCCGACCATCACTTCTTCAAACGAACGGCGCACCGTAATTCCGCCGAGCTTCTGATCGATCACGACGTTAGAAGCAAGCTTCTTCACGCCGGACAGCTCCAGCTCGATCGTGCCGGCGATGGCGTCCTTGGCCATAATTTTTTCCTTCAGAACGCTGCCTGGTGCGTAGACGCCCGTCTTTGCGTTGCTGGCTTCGCTCTCGTTGTGCAGCCGGTCCAGCGCGGTGACGAGGTACGTATATTTCTGTCCGCTTTGCGCTGACATATCCAAGTAGCTTTGCACGGCTTCATCCGCCTGCTTGCGAACCGTGCCGATAAGCTGAGACGGACCCTCCGTATTCGGAGCGTCTGTACCTTCCGCCCGGTAAACCGCGAAGTAAGACGTATCGTCCGCCGCGGGGGCTTCCTTCCAGCGAAGCTCGATTTGGCCGGCGCGGGAAGAGGAGGCTGTCAGAAGAGCAGGGGCCTCCGGGGCTTCGTCGTCCAGCCAAGGCATCGTCGGCACGAGGGCAGGGTAGCGGTACAGATCGGCGACTAGCTTATCCTGCATGCCTAGATGGTTCGCGATAACGTCTTTGGCGCTGAAGAACATGCTGCCGTGAACCGTCTCCGGGAAGCTGCGGTTGTAGACGATTTGGTTGTAAAGCTCCTGCGAATCCGTCCAAGTCGGCACGCGGTATGCCGCATGGCCGATATACAGATGGGCATTCTCGCCGTCCACGACGCCGCGCCACCACTCCTGTACCTTCTCGTAAGCGGCGGGGCTGTAGTCGAAGTGCCAGTAGTCTTGAGGCGCGATATAATCGAGCCAGCCCTTTTCGACCCAGCCTTTCGTGTCGGCGAAGAGCGCGTCGTAGCTCTGCAGACCGTTCGTCTCCGAGCCCGCGGGGTCCGTCGCCTTATTCCGCCAGATGCCGAACGGGCTGATGCCGAACTTCACGTAAGGCTTGCTTTCCTTGATCTCGGCCGCCAGCCCTTCGATCAGCGTATCGACGTTGTTCCTCCGCCAAGCCGAGATATTGTCGAAGCCTTCGCCGTATGCCGCGTATTCGTCCGCATCCGGGAACTCCGTATTGCTGACGGGATACGGATAGAAATAATCGTCGAAGTGAACGGCGTCGATGTCGTAGTTGTCCACGACCTCCATGACGCTGTCGATGACGAATGCCTTGGCTTCCGGCTCGCCCGGGTTGAAATAGAGCTTGCCGCCGTACGTCTCGACCCACTCCGGATGCAGCTTGGCGGGATGGTCCTCGACCAGCTTGCCGATGTCGTCATGCATGCTGATGCGGTACGGGTTGAACCAGGCGTGGAACTCCATCCCGCGCTTATGGACTTCGTCCAGCATGAAAGCGAGCGGATCGTAGCCCGGATCCTTGCCCTGTACGCCCGTCAGCCATTCCGACCACGGGGCGAGCTCGGAAGGGTAGAACGCGTCCGCCGTCGGCTTCACCTGGACGATCACCGCATTGATTCCCGTTGCGGCAAGCTCATCCAGCAGCTCGATAAAGTCCGCTTTCTGATCGGATTCCGTCGTTACGCCTTTGACCGGCCAATCGATATTCTCGACGGAGGCGATCCAGGCCGCCCGAAGCTCGCGCTTCTGAGGCTGCTGAGGAGCGTTGACAATGACTAAGGCCTGCTCCTTCTTGCTGCCGTATGAATATTCGATTTTTGCCGTACCTGCTGCTTTGGCCGTGATCAAGCCGTTCGCGTCTACGTCCGCGATAGCGGGAGACAGGCTTCTGAATCCTGCTTCGTTCGTCACATCCCGAACCAGCTCCTCGTCAAGCAGCTTATAAGTCGCGAGCACGGAAGCCTGGGCCTTTCCGCCTTCCGTCATTGGAGCGAGTCCGGCGATCCGAATGCTTCGCAGGACGGGAACCGGTTCGTTGACGGTTAGCGTATAGGCAGCGGTCAGACCGGCATACGAAGCCGTGATCGTGGCGGAGCCGGTTCCGATTGCCGTTACGACGCCGTCCGCGGATACCTCCGCGATACCCGGCGCGCTGTTGCTGAAGGACACGCCCGTTACGCTGCGGTGCGGTTCGGCATTGCCGGCGAAATACACGTAAGCCCGGACCGGCTCGGATTCGCCTCGCTCCAGCACGGTGCTGGCCTCGAGCTCCAAGCCCGCCGGCGCGGCGCCGGCAACGCTTACGACAAGCTCGTAGGAAGCCGTCAAAGCTCCGTTCACTGCCGTTATGGTGGCGCTGCCAAGGCCGACCGCTTGAACAAGACCGGAAGCGCTGACCGTGGCTACGGCATCCGAGCTGCTAGCGAATGTCGAACCGGCGGTTACGTCCGTCAGGCTGGAGGTGCCGGAAGCGGTTGCTAGCACGCTTGCCTGCAGCGTATCGCCCGGCTTCATGCCGTGCAGACCGTCAAGCTCGATCGTTACCGGATTCGCGTCGTTATAGATGGCGGATACTTGCTCGAAGTAGACGGTACCGCTGTTCTTGTTGTTGGCGCTCAGCTCGGCTATGTAAATTTGGCGCAGCTCGATCGGCAGCGGCAGCCCTTGCGGGACGTTAGCCGTCACATACTGCCAGCCGTTCCAGTTGAAGCCGGTTGTCGAGGTGAAATCGGTCACGTGTCTGGCGCCCGTCGAGTCCTCGAGCTGAGCGCGAAGCCAATGCTTGCCGGCGTCGCCGAATACCCAGGCCCCGATCTTCCGGGGGGAGTCTTCCAGCACGCGGTCCTCGTGTTTATTGAAATAGACGTAGGCGGCGGAGGTGCCGTCGTTGCCCGTGAAGTCGTAGCTGAGCTTGCCCGATGCATGGCCGTACATCACGGGCCCCGGCCGCTCCTGCCTCTCGAGCGTGACGGAGTTGGCTTTGGCGCCGGAGGTGTATAGGTCGGATAGATCTTCGAAGTCTTCGATGAGCACGATAGGCGATGCGGCGGGGACTGCGTTCATGGTGACGGCATCGGATGGAAGAGCAGGGGGTTCGGAATCCGACTCGGAGGGAACGGGAGCTTCAATGATATTCTCTTCGGCGGCGGTTTGCTCGTTCGGCTGTTCATCGGCCGCATACGCGAACCCCGCGGTCAACGTGCTCCACATAAGAGCGACGGCTAACAGAATCGCGAGCGGCGCTCTTGTTTTCTTATGAACGTACATGCAGGCACTTCCCTTCTTCAAAATGTTTAGTCATGATATGAAATAAAATTTCAAAACTATCTTTGCTATAAAGTATAAAATTTTAAAATTTATTTGTATATCATGTAAATACTCCTGTTTTAGCATAGGATGCAGGGCTCAAGGGAAGCGGGATACGACGGCGTTCGGCGGCTTCTCCTAAGCTCCCGGACCTAAGAGGAGGTCTAATAGAAAAGGGGCCGCCGGCCATATGGTTTTGAGGGTTGGATCGATTGGAAAAAGGAGAAGCTGTGGAGGTATAATCTTCATAAAAACGAACGGGAAGGGTGCAACGGCATGGAACAAAAACGTTACGTCCGAGAATCCAAATGCTACAAAACGGCAAGAGTGTTCCCGCCCGACGTCAACAATCACAATACGCTGTTCGGCGGCAAGCTGATGGCTTATATTGACGATATCGCGTCCATCGCGGCCGCCAAGCATTGCCGAAGATCCGTCGTCACCGCGTCTACCGACTCGGTCGATTTCCTGCATCCGATCCGGCCGTCGGATTCCGTCTGTCTGGAAGCGTACGTGGTTTGGTGCGGCAGAAGCTCGATGGAGGTATTCGTCAAAGTCATCAAAGAGGATCTCATGACGGGCGAGCGGGTCATCGCAGCCCACTCCTTCTTAACGTTCGTCGCGCTTGGCGACGACAAGAAGCCGGTGCCGATGCCGGACGTCATCCCGGAGACGGAGGAAGAGCGGAAGCTGAACGAGACCGCGCCAAGAAGAGCGGAGATGCGTAAGCAGCGCAGGGAGGAGAGCAAGCAATTCGCGGGTTTCCTATCGGTGAAGCAGCCTTGGGAATAAAATAGTCTTTACGCAAGAAGCCGCCGTTTAGGGAATCATTCATTCCCTGAGCGGCGGCTTTTTGCTTACAGCTTATTTCACAAGTCCTCGTTCCTGCTTGAATGTCTCCCACTGCGCTTCGCGTTCGGCGTCTACCTTCTCGATGCCGGAGGCGATCAACTTCTCGCGATACTTCGGCAGCTCCTTGGCCGGGTCGACGGAGCCGGATTCGAGGGCGACCTGGTATTCGTTGTTGACGGCCGTCAGGTTGGCGACCTCCGCCTTCACGTTCTCTTCGTTCATGTTGAAGCCGCTCGTGGCGGGAACGATGGCGCTGTTGTTCAGCTCGATCGTTCTCTCCCATGTATCCGGCGCTTGGCCCGGCTTCAGGAAGGCGTTGAATTGGTTGCCGAACACCCAGTCGCCGTTCGGCGCGTAGCCGGAATCCTTGATCGGCTCGATATATTGCTCGTCAACCTTCTTATAATGCTTGCCTTCAATACCGTTGCAAATCAGGTTGTACAAGTATTTGTCCGTGTTGAGCAGATTGATCAGCATGAGGGCGCGCTCCGGATTTTTGGAGCCTTTGTTGATGACGTGCATGGCGCTAGCGATTCCCGTGAAATAGCTGTCCGCGATCGGGGCGTAGACGACCTCGTTGCCTCCGTTGACGGCCATCTCGCCGACTTCGCCGCCCGGCTTGGACGTGAACTCCAGCGCGACCGCGACATTGCCTTTGCTCTTCAGATCGTTGATGTTCTGAATGATCGGCGCGTCGTCGTTAATGTAGCCGGCTTCGTACCAGCTGCGCATCGTGTCGAAATATTCCTGCTTCTCGTCGAGCTGCTGCAGGCTGCTAACCATCTTCAGCTGCGGGTCGTCCTTAGCGTAGGTAAGCGCGAGACCTTCCCCGACCTTCGTGCGGTCTGTATAGAGACCCCATGAATTTTGAGCCAGGCCGAGCGGAATAATGCCGGGCTCGCTTTCCTTCAGCGTCTTCAGGAACGGCTCGATATCCTTGTACGTTTGGATGGAGCTGATATCGAGATTGTATTTGTCGACGAAACGCTTCTGGATAACCAAGCTTTTGGTTTTGGCGGCTACCTGGTAGATCGGGAAGCCGTACACCTTGCCGTCGGCGGCGAGCATATCCGGCCAGAATTTGTCCGGAATGTTGGCGCGGGCCTCCGGCGCGTATTGCTTGATCATGTCTTCGGTAATTTCGAGGTAGGCGCCGCGGTCGATATACGGCTGATAGTTGCCAAGCCAGCCCTTCGAGCTCCAGGCGATATCGAAGTTTTCGCCGGCCGCCAGCATGGAATTCAGCTTGGCCTCGTATTCGTCGAATGTCAGCGGTTTTAGATCGACGGTCGCGTTTATTTTTTCTTTGAGGTACTTGTTGATTTCATCGTTCACGAGCTTCTGATCCGGACCGGGATCCGAGGCGACCGGGTAGATGAAGGTGAGCTTCGCCTCGGGCAGCGACGGCTCCTCGGAAGCGGCCGCGCTCGGCTCGTTCGATGCGCCCGGCGTCGGCTCGGTGGAAGCGGACGGGGCGTTGTTGCCGCCGTTCGAGCACGCTGCCAGCATAGCGAAGCTCAAGAGCAGCGCGAACCATTTCAAGCGGAGTAACGATTTTGTTTTTTTCACGTTGAACCCTCCATTTATGAAAGTATATATCGGCACAATAGTCGTTCCTTATCCTTTCAAGGAACCTACTGTAATACCCTTCACGAAATACTTCTGGAAGAAAGGAAAGATGACGAGCATCGGTCCGCCGGCCAGGATCGCCATCGCCATCCGGACGGACAGCGTCGGAAAATTGGCGTAAGCGAGCTTATCGGCTACCTCCGCGAGCGGAGAGTTAGCGAGAAATTCGATCTGGGACAGAATTCGGACAAGCAGCAGCTGAAGAGGAATATACTTGTCGTTGTCCATGAACAGCAGCGCGTTGTACCATTCGTTCCAGTAGCCGAAAGAAATGAATAGGCCGAGCGTCGCGAGAGCCGGCGTCGACAGCGGCAGAATGATGCTGAAGAAGATGCGGAGCTCCTTGGCCCCGTCGACCTTGGCCGATTCGATGATTTCCTTCCCGATCTTGTCGAGGAAGCCTTTCATGATCATGATGTTGAACGGACTGAGCAGCCCGGGGATGATTAAAGCCAGCAGCGAGTTTTTCAAATCCAGATACTGCGTCATCAAAATATAGAACGGGACCAGGCCGCCGTTGAACAGCATGGTGAAAAAAATGTAGAAGGTGATCGGCCTATTGTAACGGAAGTCCATCCGGGAGATGGGGTAGGCCGTCATTGCGGTGAGCAGCAGCGAAGCGACTGTGCCGACCACCGTGATGAACGCGGTCACGAGATAACCCCTGACAAGCGGGTCCGGCTTCTCGAACACGATCCGATAAGCTTCGAGGCTCCATTCCTCCGGGATGAACTGGTAGCCGTTCTGCACGAGGCTGTTCTCGGATGTCAGGGAAATGATGACGACCAGCACGAACGGCAGGGCGATTAAGAGACAGAGCACGGTCATAAATACGTTGATGCAAGCATTCATCGGGTTGAAGCCTTTTGATAACGGCATGGCGGTAAGCTCCTTTATCATTGAGAGTTCAAAAAGTCCAGTTTTCAGCACCGAGAAGATCGGATGAAGCTAGGAAGTGAGGAGCGGAGCGTAGTGGGAGCTACGTGAGCACCGGAAGTTCCGGCTGAATTCGATATTCGATGTCGAGTGCGCTTCTTGAGTTGCTTCGTGATCAAAAGTGGGCTTTTTGAACAACCTCTTCTAGAACAGCGCGCTGTCCTTGTCGACTCGGCGCACGATGAAGTTGGCGGTCAGCACCGTGACGAGACCGACGACCGATTGCAGGAAGCCGACGGCCGCCGCGGAGTTGATGTCGCCGAGCTTGGTCAGCGCGCGGTAAATGTACGTATCGATAATATCCGTGGTCGGATAGTTCGGACCGACGTTGTTCGGCACGAAGTAGTGCAAGCCGAAGTCCCCGCGGAAGATGTTGCCGAGCCCCAGAATAAACAAGATGATGACAAGCGGCTTGAGCAGCGGGAGCGTGATGCGCCACATCATCTGGACGCGGGTTGCGCCGTCCAGCCTTGCCGCCTCGTAGTATTCGGTGCTGATTCCCGTAATGCCCGCGTAATAGACGAGTGTGCTGAAGCCGATGCTTTTCCAGAGCGAGACGATCGGGAGAATGAAGATCCACGGCGTCGTCTCGAGATACCATTTGTGCGGCTCGAGCCCGAACCAGCCGAGCATCGTGTTCAGGTAGCCGGCGTTGTGGTCGAGGAAAGCGTTCGCGATGTAGCCGACGAGCACGAACGAAATAAAGTAGGGCAGGAACATCGCCGTCTGATAGATTTTGATTAGCCGGCCATGCACCTCGTTAAGCAGCAGAGCCAGAAGCAGCGCCGCGGCGGTGCCCAACATGATGTACACGAAGTTGTAGCCCAGCGTATTGCGGATAATCCGGAAGGCGTCCTGCGCTTTGAACAAAAACTCGAAGTTGTCGAAGCCGACCCACTTGCTTCCAAAAATACCTTCGTCATAGCGGAAGTACTTGAACGCGAGTATGAGCCCGACCATCGGAATATAAGCGATCACGAGCTTGTATAGGATGCCGGGCAAGGCGAGCATCAGCAGTTCGCGGTTCTTCTTCAGATGGGTCCATTCCTTCCGGAACCGGTTCGGCTTCGTGGTCCGTGCCGGCTGCGCGGCCGTGGAAGCAGAAGGATCTGTTTTGGCCACTCGTCATCTCCTCCAATTGTGCGTTTTGTCGTTGCTGAGCCCATCATGGCACGACGGCCGAACCGCCGTATAGAATAACATCTGCGAAAGACTGTACGAATGCAGTGTACAAATTGCGATTCTGTGCAGACGGCGGATGGCGGAAGCGGAAAAAGACCCTTCGCGGGCGGCATGCTCCCGGAAGGGCCTTGTTTTTCGTTATATGGCGATCGTCACGAAATCGATTTCTTCATGCGGTATTCCTTCGGCGTGCTTCCGACCTTGCCTTTGAACAGGCGGAAGAAGTAGCTTTGGTTGGCGTAGCCGCATCTCTCCATAATTTCCGCGATGGTATAGTTATCTTGCTCCAGCAGCTGCTGGGCGTGGCGCAGCCGGACCTCGTTAATGAACTCCGTGATCGACATCTTGTAGCTGTCCTTAAACAGCTTCCCGATATACGCCGAAGACAGCTTGACCGTGCTGGCGATCGATTGCTGGCTCAGATTGATGTCGGCGAACTTCTCCTCGATCAGCTCTTTGACGGTTTCGAGCATCATCTCGTTCCGCTCCAGGGCGGCGGGGCGCTGGCCTTCGCAAATTTTCGCGCATAACGCAAGCAGGGCAAGATACATCTCCTGCAGGGTCTCTTTTTCCCGCGCGATTTGCTGCACCGCATTCGACTCGATGGAGAAGGAGACGATGCGGTTCTCGTTGATTTCGTCGGCCACGTTCTTGATCAGCCATGCGAGGTTCGTCACGGCGCGAAGCATATCCTCGTAAGCGAAGCCGGCAATGAGGGAGAATGCCTTCTCCAGCTCGTTGCCCGCGTCCGTCAGATGTCCTTTCTTCAGCGCTTCGGCGAGCTTGCGTTCGATCGGGACGGGGACGGCCATCTGCTTGCTCGCCAAGTTCTCCTTCACGTCCTGCGAGGTAAGGATGGCTTTGTTGCCTTTAATAATCTTGTATTGGCAGAGGCGGAGCGCCTGCGAATAAGCGCCGGATAAAAACGGATAATGCGTGACGATGTCGCTAATGCCGCAGGATAACGTAAGCCCGTAATAACGTTCGACTGTTTGCTGGATGTCCCGAACCAGCGGAACGACATGCTCGAAGGGCGCGTTTCGTTCACTCTCGCGTCGGGATAAGATAAGCGCGACGTGATCGCCTTTCATCTCCACGGTTTCGCACGGATACCGTTTGCCCATAATCTCTGCCGCGATATTGACGATGGCGAAGACGTACAGCCTCTTGGAGGATGAAGAGGCATTGTCGTCGTAAGCCGAATAGTTGTCGATTCGAAGCACGCAGACGATTAATTCGTCCGTAACGGAAATGTTCAGCTGATGCTTCTCGATCGCATGCTGCATGTCGTGATGGGAGAACAGCTGGCTGTCGGTCAGAAATTTGCGCAAATAATATTTTTGCACGATCTGCTCCGAGCTGATCTCGTTCAGCTTGTCGGACAGCTGGCGCACGTTCTCGCTCATCATGCCGAGCTCGTCGCGCGGGGCGCCGGCGCCCTGCCGATTATCGTTCAAATACGGCTTGATCTGCTTCAGCATGTTCTCGATCGGATGATAAAGCTTATACGACAGCCAGACGGATAATCCGACGGCAAGCAGGAGGAAGGCTCCGGACATGAGGAGGGACGAGTTGCGCGCTTCCGAGACGCCGGCCATGAGCTTGTCGTAGGAGCGGACGTACAGAATGGTCCAGCTGCCCAGCCCGTCGTCCATATAGCTGATCATGCTTTTGCCGGGGGTCAGCTCGCTGATGATGGAGCCGGATGCCCCGTTCGCGGCCGATTTGTCGGCGTCGACGAGCCGCTTCAGCGCCTCGCGGTCCTCCGCCGCGATATAGGCCGCATTCGGATCGGACGTGAGCAGGCTTCCGTCCTCCGTCTGGATATAAACCTCGCCCTGATTCTCCTCGCCGCTCACGTTCATCTTGCGCAGGCTGTCGAACACCCAGTCCGACTTGATGAACAGAATGATCGCCGATGTCCCTTCGGAGAACGGCTTTAATGAATCCGTCACGATGAAGGCGAACGTATCGATGCTGCCGTCCGCGGTTTCGAGACTCATCGGGATGAGCCGGTTCGTAGGCTTCGGATTGTCGGGATTCAGGAGCTGGCTTTTGATTTTTGCTTCCGTCACGCCTTCGTCGAGCAGGAAGTTGACGCTTGTGCCGTACATTGCGGACTGCGACTTGTTATAAACGACCATCGAATGCAAGAACGACGAGCTCGCCATGATGTTCTCCATCTGCCGGTGGCCGCGAATCCGATCCATCTCCGGCAGGTCGTCGTTATACATCAGCGTGATCAGGAACGGGTCCTTGAAGACGAAGCTCGACAGCCTTGTAATGATTTCGTTCATGTACGATAAGTTGTATTGTATTTGGGAGAGGACCTTTAAGCTGGAGTCTTCCTGCATGTTTTTGACCGAGCGCTCCAGCATGTAAGCGCCCGTGACGGAGGAGGCGACCAAGATGACGACCATGGACGCCATGATGGAGATCATGACGCGCTGCAGATACTTTTTGGATTTGTAGAAGCCGAATATTTTCATGCCATTCAAGCCCCCCGCATCTGAAATAATTAACGGCCCGGCCCTATGCTCTCGAAGTCAATGTCCTTGAAGCCCAGTGCGTAAGCTGGAGAATGCGGCCGAAGCTCGTATTCGAACGCGCCCGACGTTCGGAACTGAGGATCGGCGACGATCGTCGCGGCGTCGTATTTGCCGTATTCGAGCGAGCGCCACGCGTCCAGGCTATAAATATGCCGATCCAGCTCGTCGTCTCCCGATGGAGTCAATGGCAGCTCGCCTGCCACCAGGCAGGGCGCTCCGTCTCTCCAATACAGGTTCCTGTCGGCCGAGGCGAACCGCTCGTTATCATAATTGACGAAATAGTACAGATACCCAGAATTGTATACGATATTGCCGGAAATTTCGATCCCTTTGTTCGCTTCTCCGGCCATTTCCTGCGAGCCGATCGCGGAGATGGCGTGCGGGTTATCGACTAGGAGATTGCCGACGATCCGGTTGCCGATCCCTTTGGAGAAGATCAGCATCCAGAGCTTGCCTTGGCCCGTGCTGTACAAGCGCCGGATGACGTTGCATGTTACCGTGAAATCGTCGGCCGCGTCGTCCAAATAAATGCCGAAGCCGAACGAAAAGTGGATGCCGCTGTCGTGCAGGTGGTTGGCGTGTATGACATTGCCTCTGCCCGGGCCCCAGGCTTCGATCATGCCTCCGTCCTGGCTGTCCTCCATCACGGCGGAGATGTCGTTGCAGGCGATGCGGTTGTTCCGGCTGTGGAGGAAGTCCCAGTGATTATCCCAGGTGACGCTGATGCCGTAAGCTTCCTTAGGCATCGTTCCATACCGCATGCCTTTGAGCGAAAAGCCGTATCTCGGCATTCTGGTTATACGATTGCGCGAAATGTCGTTATCGCCGCTCTGATAGAGGAAGATGCCGCACCCGTGGCCGATCAGCTCGCCGCCGTCCTCGATGACGTTATGCGTAATGCGATGGCCGCGGTTCGTATAGGATTCCTCCGCCGAACGGAACGGACCTTTGCCCGGCGGGAAGCCGTTCAGGCTGATGCCGATATAACCGAGGCGGCTAATGTCGTTGCGATGAATCTCGATGCCGCTTGCGTAGGCGTCCAGGAAAATGCCGCAGCTTCCCGACATCAGCAGCCTGCAATGCTCGATCCGCACATGCTTCGCGTGATTGACGTATACGAGGCCCTCGCGATGCTCGGAGCGCTCCGCATTGTCGTCCATCATTCGGTATTCCTCGAAGAAGTCGGTGCAGGCCAGCGTCAATCCGGAAAAGACGAGATGCTCAGCCGGTCCCAGAGCGTCCTTGTCGCCGATTTCAAGCAGCCGTTTCAGCCTGGGCGCGACGATGGACTGCCCGTTCGGATCGGCGTCGTCGCTCAAGGGGCGGTAGTAGAGCCAGCCGTTCGCCGCATCCTGATAATATTGGCCGGGGGCTTGCAGAAACTGCAGCGAGCCCTGGACATAGTAGCGGGAGCCTTCCCCGATCGACCATGTGGCGGGGGTGGCGAACGTCAGCCTGCGGTTAGCCCGGTCGACGGAGGAGACGGTCTTCGTCTCCGAGAACCAGTTCCATTCGCCTTCGCCGGGCCACACGAACACGGTCGCGTCCGTCATGTCGCCATCGACCGGAAGGTCGCCTTCGCGGTACCGGATGCCGTGGCGGTTCGTTTCTTCGTTCAGCAAAGCTTCTTCGGCCGCGTCCGTCTCGAAATAGCCCGCCGCCGGCAGTCTGGCTTGGCTGACGCGCCGTCCGTCGGCATACAACGTGTGGAACCGCAGGCCCGGTTCCGTCCGGGCTCGCCAGATGCCGTCGCGATAAGGCTCCCAGCCCGTTAGTTGCTTGCCCCCGACCAGAACGGGGGTCTCGCCGGGGTAGGCGCAATAGCGGACGGGGGAGCCGTCGCCCCCGCTGTCCCTGCCGTCGAACCGGAGCGGCGATTCCAGCTCGTAGAGGCCTCCCCGGATATAAACCGTCGTCTCCGAGCGGAGACCGCCACGGATGGCGGCGCGAACTTCTCCCTGCGCTCTCCCGACCGTGCGGAACGGCGCGTCCTTCGTGCCTGGCTGGTCGTCGCGCCCTTCTGGCGATACGTATATTTCTTTCGTCATTCCGATTCCCCCTGCCTCTGTCAATCTGTATATTATTAGTTATAAATCCGCGCATTTCAGGCTGCAAGGGCTTTCAAATAAGGTACACTGAATCGTTTTTTTTACAGTAGACCGGTTAGGAGAGCTGTGATAATTTTACTTCAGCCTCCGGCGATGAATTCGCGGGGGCTGTGCGATAGGGAGGATGGAGGCGATTCGGTATGGAAGCGAACGGGAGCTTGGAGCGTTATGAACGGGAGACCGGCGGCTTGCGACTGTCATGCAGCGTGAACGGATACGAAGGAACGGAACCTGCCTTGAAGCGAGCCCTCATGCCGGATGTCGAGGGGCGTTATTGGAGAACGGATGACGGGTTGTGGTCGGCCGTCATGGATACGAGAGGCGATCCCGGCGACGGAGCGGGAATGGAGCTGACGTGCTTCTTCCAAGCGCTGGGCGAATCGCCGTCTTCGACCGTTGCGTTGTCATGGGAGTGGCCGGCATGGAGCAAGGATCATTACGTGCTCGTGCCGGGAGCGGTGTACGCCGGCAATCGGTTCGAGGCGCGGTCCTTGCCGTATGCGCCGTGCTGGACCAAGCTGGACGATTACGGCCCGGACGTGCCGACGCTGATCACGGATGTTCCGCGGCTGTCGCTGGACGGAGGTCCATCCGCCTTCCATCTGCTGACAGGGGATACGGCGACGCCCCTCGCGGCGATTATGGACGGAAGGGGCGGGACCGGCTGGGTGTTCGTTACCGATCAAGGCACGGAGCTCGGCGACACGTCCCTACACTTGGAAGAAAGCGCAGACAAGCGCTCCGCCCGTTTCACGATTCAGGCTCCGGGCGTCAGGCCGACCTTTCAGTACACGATGGCGACGACAACGGCGCCGAGCACGGACCGGGCGCATGACTTTGCGGCGGGACAAGAGATACGGCTCCGCTGCCGCGTCTACCGGTTTCCGTGCGAGAGCATCCGGGAGCTTTACGAGAGGCTGGCGGTTATTCGGGAAGAGGGAAGCGCGCCGTTCGAGCCGGCGCCGAGCCTACCGTTGTCGGCGGCGTGGGCCGTTCAGGAGCGGAAGTACAATGAAAGGAATTGGAATGCCGAGCTTGGCTATTATGCCGTAGGGACGATCGACATGAAGCATCAGGATTGGCAGATCGGCTGGGTTGGCGGAGGAATGTCGAGCTACGCTTTGCTGCTGGAAGGAGACGAGCTTTCCGCGGAACGCGCGCTCGAAACATTGCGATTTATGTTCTCGAGCCAGACGGAGGCTGGATTTTTCCATGGCGTGTGTTATAAGGGACAATGGTATGGAGATGAATTCAACGATTCGCCGGGGCGGAAGCATCCCGAGCGATGGCATATTTTGCGCAAAAGCGCGGACGCTCTCTATTTCCTGATGAAGCATTGGCTCGCGCTGGGGCGTCTGCGTCCCGAATTCGTGGTGCCTGAGGAATGGCTGGAGGGCACGCGCCGGCTCGCGGACGCGTTCGTCTCGTTATGGAGCCGATACGGGCAGTTCGGGCAGTGGGTGCATACGAGCACGGGCGAGCTGCTAATCGGCGGCTCGGCAGGAGGGGCCATCGCTCCGGCGGGGCTTGCGCTCTGCGCGCGGTACTTCGGCAATCCGGCCTATTTGGAGGTTGCGCAGGCGGCCGCTCTCCGCTACTATCGCGAATTTACTTCGAGAGGGGTGACGACGGGCGGCCCCGGCGAAATTCTGCAGTGTCCGGACAGCGAGTCGGCATTCGCGCTGCTTGAATCGTACATCGTTCTGCATGAGGAGACGGGAGAAGGCGAGTGGCTGGCGAAGGCCGAAGAAGCCGCGCTGCAGGCGATGACCTGGTGCGTCTCCTACGATTTCGATTTTCCGGAGGGGTCGACCTTCGAGAGACTGGCCATTCGCACGACCGGATCGGTTATCGCGAACGTACAGAACAAGCATAGCGCACCCGGAATCTGTACGTTGTCGGGGGATTCCCTCCTGAAGCTGTATAGAGCGACAGGCAACGAACGCTACATCCGGCTTCTACGAGAAATCGCGGGTAATCTGCCCCAATATTTGTCGCGGGAGGAGCGTCCCGTTATGGGATGGGACGGACAGAATATGCCCGCGGGTTATATGAGCGAGCGCGTCAATATGAGCGATTGGGAAGGAAAGGACCGCATCGGAGAGGTGATCCCCTATTCCTGCTGGTGCGAGGCGTCTCTTATGCTGGCCTATGCGGAGGTTCCCGGCATCTACGTGGATACGGCGAAGCATACGTTTATCGTTATCGATCAAGTAAAGTGCAGCCTCGCCGAAGGCGTTGACGGCCGCGTCGCATTGACCGTAAGAAACCCGCATCCTTATGCGGCGAAGGTCAAGCTTCTGGCCGAGGATAGCAGCTTGAGGAGTCGTCCGCTTGGCGTCTGCGGCTCGCCGGATTGGCGCGTCCTTACGATTGCGGCTGGAGGGAGCGTCGAGATCGAGCTGTAAGCCGGGCCGCCAGCGCCCCCCAAAAAAACTCCTGCGTGACGGTATCTCTACCGATTCGCAGGAGTTTATTTTTATCTGGTCTGAATGATTATTTCTTGAGTAACAAATAGGCAAAATAAGGGACGCCGATCAGCGACACGATGATGCCTGCCGGAATGATCTCGGAGGCGAGATGGCTGCCGATCGTATCCGCGATGAGGAGCAGCAAGCCGCCCATTAATACGGCGATCGGAATGAACATTTGATTGCGCGGTCCCACCATCGACTTGGCGATGTGCGGCGCCATGAGCCCGACGAAGGCGATGCTTCCGGCTACGGAAACGGCGGATGCGGCGAGCGCGACGGACGTCAGCAGCATGATGATCCGCTCGCGTTCGACCGGCAGTCCGACGCCGATCGATACCGGCTCGCTTAAGGCCAGCAGGTTAAGACGGCTCGCCTTGTACAGCGAGAACGGGATGAGAATGAGCAGCCATGGAAGCAGGGCCCAGATAAAAGGCCAGTCCGTTCCCCAAATATTGCCGGCGATCCATCTCGCGATAAATTCGACCTTCTCGGGCTCCGTGGAAGAAATGATGACGATCATAAGTCCCGACAGCGCCAGCGAGAAGCCGACGCCGACCAGCACGAGCCGTATCGGGTTCAGCCCCTCCGACTTGCGGAAGGCGAACAAGTAGATGAGCGCCGAAGTGAGCAATGCGCCGGCAAACGCGACGATCGGGAGCAAATAGGCGAAATTGTCCGGATCGATCGGGAAATACAGGAAGAAGACGGCAACGGCTACGCCTGCCCCGGAGTTGATGCCGATAATGCCGGGATCCGCGAGATCGTTGCGCGTGATGGATTGCAGAATCGAGCCCGCCAGCGCCAGCGCCATGCCCGCGAGAACGGTTATGACGATTCTGGGAAGACGAAAGTCCCAGATGACTAATTTTTCTTTGGGCGAATGGTCCCCGAACAATACCGGGAGGATCCGGCCGAAGGGAACGGTCGCATTGCTGATGCCCAGCGCGATAAACGAAATAGCGGTTATAAGCGCGATCAGAGCGAGCACGATCATTTTTTGTTTCCGGGCTTGCGTCATGAGATTCCTTTCCCCCCTCTATGCACGATGAATAAGAAGAAGGGCAGTCCGAGAATGGCGACAACCGCGACGATCGGCGTCTCGTAAGGCGCGTTGATCATTCGCCCGGCCGTATCGGCCACGACCATATAGGCGGCTCCGATAACGGCCGACATCGGCACGATGAACCGGTAGTCGGTACCCGTTATCCAGCGCACAAGATGAGGGATCATCAGTCCCACGAAGGCCAGATTGCCTATGAGCGCAACGGACGCGCCGGTCAGCAGGATGACCGCCAGGAACAACACCGCCCGGACCTGCGTCAGCTTCTGGCCAAGACCGACCGCCACTTCTTCGCTTAGGCTGAGAATGGTCAGCTGCTTGGAGAAGATGACCGCGATCAGGATGCCGATTCCGATAAACGGATAAACGAGGGCGAGCTGCTTCCAGGTCGTGCCGATCAAGCCGCCCGCGGTCCACATCGAGACGTTCTTCGATTCCTCGAAATAAATGGACACGCCTTCGGTCAGGGCAATCAGGAACGCGGAAATCGCGGCTCCCGCGAGCACGATGCGCAGCGGGGACAGCTTGCCTTTCTTGGCGGCGCTTAGACCGATAACAAGCACGGAACCAACGGCGGCTCCGACGAAGCAGGCGATCATGGTGCCGATGTAGCCAAGCCCCGGCGAAAACGCCAGCGTGATCGCGAGTGCCGCCGTAGCGCCGGAAGTAAGGCCGAGCAGGCCGGGATCGGCCAGCGGATTGCGGGTTACGCCCTGCATAACGGCGCCGGAGACGCCGAACGCCGCTCCGACCAGCATGGCGCCGACCTCGCGCGGAATACGGATCTCCTGGAGGACGAGGATGTCCTCGCTCGTCGAAGAGAACGTGATCGCTCTCCAAACATCAATGGGGCTAATATCCTTCGCGCCGATTAGGATAGACAAAGCAAAGATGCCGGCGAGGAATATAAGGCCGGCAAAAAAAGTAATCGGATACGCCATTTTTTTGGTCATGCTGTGACCTCTCCGTCTTTACATATTAATTGATAACGATTATCAACTTCGCTTTGCACATTGTAATTCCAATTGATAATGATTGTCAATAAAATTATTTTTTAACTTTCGAAAAGTAAGTGTTGAACAATATGAAAGATGGGGTTATAATGTGCCTATATCGGTTGCAGTTAACTTCGAAGTGGGAAGATGTTGAATTGGCAGCCGGAAAAAGCGCTTCAGCGAGGCGCATATAGAGAGGGAGAGAAACGATGAGCAACGTTCTATTTATTAAAGCCAACGACCGTCCGATGGATATGGCGGTCAGCGCGCAAATGTATGATTCTTTCTTGAAAGGCTTCAAGGAAGCGAATCCCGAAGCGAAAGTGACGGAGCTGGATCTGTTCGCGGAGAAGCTCCCTTATTATGATAACGCTATGATGACGGGACTATTCAAGGAAGCGAAAGGAATGGAGGCGACTGCCGAGGAGCAGGAGCTCGCGGCTACGGCGAATTGCTACCTGGATCAGTTCCTGGCGGCGGATAAGGTTGTTTTCGCGTTCCCTCTGTGGAACTTCACGATACCTGCACAGCTTCTTACGTATTTCTTCTACATCTCGCAAGCGGGCAAAACGTTCAAATATACGGAGCAGGGTCCAGTCGGACTTGCCGGCGACAAAAAAGTGGCGCTGCTTAACGCAAGAGGCGGCGTTTATTCGGAAGGCCCGGCACAGGAAATCGAGATGTCCATGCGTTATGTCAAAGCCATTCTCGGGTTTATCGGGATCCGGGAGACGGAAACGGTCATCATCGAAGGCCATAATCAGTTCCCCGACCGTAAGGAATCCATTATCGGAGAGGGTCTGCGCAAAGCGTACGAGGCAGGACAAGCATTCTAATCGGATTCCCTGGATCCCTGCAGATTGCCAATCCATCGGAATCGCCATATAATGAGGGAAGACGATAAGCAGCGGGTAAACGCATAACGAGGAGGAGAGCAGGATGAGTGTCGCGGATAAGGGGATTGATTTTGGACCGCCTCATTTCAAAATCGCCATGCATGCCTTAGCAAGGCTTGCCCAAAAAAATTGCGTGCTGTCAAGCGCCGTTATAGCGGGTCAAGTCGAATCGCACGCGACATTCCTGCGAAGAGTGCTTCAGTCCTTGGCGAACGCGGGCATTGTAGAATCCCGGGGAGGCCGGGAAGGCGGGTACAGCCTCAAGAAGCCCGCGAGCAGCTTGACGCTAGGCGAGATCTACGAAGCGGTGCATCCGGGAAGGCGGGAATGCTGCGGGGAGGATCCCTGCAAGCCGCCGCGCAGCGAATGCGGCGAAGCGGGCGTTCTGCTCGACCGAGAGCTGGAACGCATCCTTCACGAGGCCGAGCTGAATACGATACAATATTTGAGCCAGTTTACGCTGGAGGAAGTCATGTGCCGAATTCCTTACTTTAAGGAATGCGGGCAGAGGCAATAAATGGGTGGACAAACCGGGGGAGACCCCGGTTTTTTTGCGTTCGGGGCCCGAATAGCGTAAGCGGCAGCGAAGATCGACTAAACCTCTCATATTATGACAAAAAAGGCTCGTTTACAGGGGAATCGTCCATTAGTATAATGAACACGTTCGGCATTCCCGCACGGAAAGGAATGGTCTTGTTGCGCGAGAAACAACCTATCGTTCTTGATGTGTATGAGGTACTGGATCAGCTCGGCATTGACCGGGACGCGGTACGTTTTCTGATCGAACGCCCGGCCGAGCTGGACGAGAAGACTATCCTAGAGCGCGTTCCGCCCGTATCAAATCGATGAACCTTTTCGTTTCCTCCAAGGTGAGCGTCCTGCCATCGATCGTAAGCTCGAATCGTTCCGTAACCGATTCGTCGGCAAGCTCGACACGGTTCAGAAAATCCGACACGTGAGGACTTAGCGCGGATATCGGGCTTGCGTCGCGGCCTATCAAGTAATCCAGCGATACGTGGAAAAAATCCGCGATACGGCTCAATAGCGCGTAGTCCGGCTCTCTTCGGTTCGTCTCGTAATGCGAAAGCGATGCTCGGGTAATGCCAAGCAAGCCGGCAAGCGTTTCCTGGTTCATGCCCCTCTTTTTACGGAGCTCGGCAATCCGTTTGCCATAACGATGCATAGTGATATCCTCCCAAATCAAGGGTTCCGTTTCGTGACGTTATTCCTATTATTATAGCAATCTCGTTCTTCTAACGCCATACGCAGAATTCGCTTTGCGGGTCATTGCCGCAGAGCTTTTTTTATTTTGGTTGCAATCATTTAGTTGTTAGGAATATAATTGTCATGACAACTATTATCCGAAAGACAAGGAGGTTTGACGATGTCGAACGAAGAAGGGCAGCTGCAAACGTCGATCGGGTTCTGGATGGGCATCGCGTACCGCAAGCTGTCCGCGTTGCTGCAGCAGCGGCTGAAAGCCTACGGTCTGACGCCCGAGCAATGGTCGGTGCTGTATACGATTCAAGTCTCGGAAGGCTTGATCCAGAAGGATATCGCGGAACGGACGCACAAGGATAAACCGACGACGACACGCATATTGGACCAGCTGGAGGACAAGGGCTTCATCGTCAAATCCGTCGGCGAGAATGACCGCAGAGCTTTTGTCGTGCACGCCACGGAGAAAGGCCGACATGTCATTCGCGAGACGGCATCCGTAGAACGAAGCGTTTCGGAGGAAGTCCGATCGATTATGACGGCCGAGGAATACGACGTATTCGTGGAGCTGCTGCAGCGCATACATTCCCATGCCGAGACGAAGCTGGAAGGCTAGATGCAGAGTGTAATCTGAGGCTCCCTATATTAATTTTGGAAGAACGGAGTATGAACAATGCAACCAGAATCGCACCAGGAATTACAGCAAGAACCGTTATGGACCCGGTCGTTCTTTACAATTACGGGTTGTTCCTTTTTGTTATTTTTGAATTTGCAAATGCTGCTTTCCTCTTTTCCCGCTTTCGTGAAGGACGAGCTCCATGGAGGGGACGTAGCCGTCAGCCTCGTCACCAGCGTGTTTGCTTTCACCGCGATCGCCTCGCGGTTCATGACTGCCGCGCTCATGCGGAAGGTTTCGCGCGATAAGCTGCTGCTCTCGGGTTTGCTGCTCGCGCTGCTGACGACGGCGGTATATTCATTTGCCCAGTCGATCCCGGCGCTGCTTGCGCTTCGGGTCGGATATGGCATCGGATTCGGCATGGCGAGCACCATATTGCCGACGATCGCCTCGCAGATCATACCCTCGCGGAGAATGGGGGAGGGCATCGGCTACTTCGGACTGTCCACCAGCTTGGCGATGTCGGTCGGACCGATGATCGGGATTAACCTGATGGAGCGGCATGGCTTCGGGGCGCTTACGGCGGCAGGCGCCGTGGCGATTGCCGTAATGGTGCCGGTATTCTTGGCGTCCAAGCTCGCGGGCGAATCCCATCATGCGGCTGAACCGGCTGACCGTCGAAGCAGCCGGCCAGCCGAGCGGCAAGGAGCGGGCGGCTTCAACCATTCCTTATGGTTCCCGGCTTTCCTTAACGCGTTGCTGTCGATCACTTACAGCGGCTTGCTTAGCTTCATCGTCCTGTACGGCGAGTTTGCGGGACTTGCGCAGGTCGGACTGTTCTTCTTGTTTAACGCCGCGACCATCGTTCTGGTCCGTCCGTTGTCGGGCAAGCTGTTCGACCGGAAAGGTCCGGTCCCCGTATTAATTCCCGCGGGCCTGCTCGTGTCGGCCAGCATGCTGATTCTTTCGTATTCGCATACGCTGCCGATGCTCGTCATCTCCGCGCTGCTGTACGGACTCGGGTTCGGCGCCATTCAGCCTACGATTCAGGCCTGGATGCTTCGTTCATCGACGAAGGCGCAATACAGCGCCGCGAACAGCATGTTCTACAACTCCACGGATTTCGGCGTCGCGGTCGGAGCGCTGCTGCTCGGAGCCGTCGCTACCTTATCGGACTATGCCGTCATGTATCGGTTCTCAGCCGCGATCATGCTGCTGTTCGTCCTGCTGTTCGCCGGTTCGCGCGTGCTGCGAAGCACCCGGTTGAAGATAGGCAGGGAGAGCGAGAATGGGATTGGGAGCGTCAATTAGCTGCCAGCTTGCGCCTCCATGAACGATGTTCCTGAACGGAGGGGATAGTGAACAAAATGGGTATGAAACCGCAATCGAAAAGAAATGTTGGCCTCTGTTTTCTGTTATAGTAATGGTAGTCAAGAATGACAAATAAATCCTGAGGTGATAACAATGGCGGTACTATCCAAACAAATTTACGTGAATCTGCCCGTTAAAAATTTGGAAGCTAGCAGAGCTTTGTTTTCGGCAATCGGATTCGAGTTCAACGCGCAATTTTCCGATGAGAAAGCGGCCTGTCTGGTCGTAGGCGAAAATATATTCGCGATGCTTCTGCAAGAGGAGTACTTCAAAACCTTCACCAAAAAAGAAATCGCGGACGCGACAAAAACGACCGAAGTGCTGATCGCCATCTCCGCGGACAGCAGAGAGGAAGTGGACGGCATCGTGAACAGAGCCGTTGCGGCAGGCGCAAGCCCCGCAAGCGATCCGATCGATCACGGTTTTATGTACCAATGGAGCTTCCAGGATCTGGACGGACACGTTTGGGAAGTCGCGTATATGGATATGAGCGCGCTGGAAGGATAAGAGCGGACAAATGGATGAACGGCCGGGCGGTCTATATAGACCGATCCGGCCGTTTTATTATTCGAGCGGGTGCTGTCTAAGCGTGGACTCAACTTTCGTTAAATGTTCGCGGATAAGCTTCGCGGCAACGGCGGTGTTGCCCTCGGCAATCGCCTGGAAGATAGAACGATGCTCCTCGAGCAGCCGTTCGGCCGTCGACTGTTCTTGATAGAACCAGAGCTCGCGCGTTTGGCCGATCGTTTCGCCGAAGCGCTGCGAGAGCGAATCCATCAGCTGCACCAGCAGGGTGTTGCGGGATGCGGCGGCGATGGCCGCGTGGAACGCCACATCTGCACGCTCGCCTGCCGCGGTGTCGTTCGTCCTGAGCGCTTCTTCCATGCTTTCGAGAATGGCCTCCAGCTTCCGCACATCCTCTTCCGTGCGCCGCTCGGCCGCTAATGCGGAAGTGCCGGCCTCCAGAATTTGACGGACTTCCAGGAGCTCGAGTATGGACTTCGCTTGTTGAAAGAGGGGAACGCCGTCATGCTGACGCGCATCCGTGGGAAGCACTTTTTTCACGAAGGTCCCTCCGCCATGCCGGATATCCAGCCAGCCCGTTGCTTTGAGCGCGCTTAAGGCTTCCCGCACGGTCGAGCGGCCTACGCCGAACTGAGCCGAGAGGTCGACGACAGAAGGAAGCTTCTCTCCCGGCTCCCAATCCCCGGCGGATATTTTGTCCACGATCATTCGGCCGACGATTTCATGGCCTTTCTCCGTTTCGATCTTCATGCGCTTCACTCCCGATCCTTCACAAAAAAATTCTGTATTTCTATATAAGCATAAGCTATACTGATTGAAAAGTCATCTGATGACCTGATCAATTATGGATTCATGTAGGGGGTACTCATTACTTATGTTGAAGCCTGAAGTGTCGAGCAAGCTTCGCGCCATCGTCGGAGATCGGTATTTCCGGGAAGACCGCGAAGCGTTAGTCGCCCATTCGTATGATGGCACGCCTATGCTGCAGTCGCTGCCCGACGGCGTTATATACCCTTCGTCGACGGAGGAAGTGTCCGCCGTCATGAAAGTGTTGCAAGAATTTCGCGTGCCCGTGGTCAGCAGGGGATCGGGCTCGAATTTATGCGGCGGCACGGTGCCCGTGCAGGGCGGAGTCGTCATGGTCATGCACCGGATGAACCGGATCGTCGAGGTAGACGAAGAAAACTTGACGGCGACGGTGCAGCCAGGCATCATTACGGCCGATTTTATTCAGCATATCGAGAATCTGGGATTGTTCTATCCGCCTGATCCGAGCAGCATGAAGATCAGCACGATCGGCGGCAATATCGCCGAATGCTCCGGAGGATTGCGCGGTCTTAAGTACGGAACGACCAAAGACTACGTCATTGGGCTGGAAGCCGTACTGGCTAACGGAAGCGTCATTCGGACGGGCGGGAAGCTGATGAAGGACGTGGCGGGCTACGATTTGACGAAGCTGCTCGTAGGCTCGGAAGGCACGCTGGCGATCATTACGGAAGCGACGCTCAAGCTCATTCCTCCGCCGAAGACGAAGAAGACAATGCTCGCCATGTACCGGGATCTGTATGGAGCGGCGCGGACCGTCTCCCGGATCATCGAATCGAAGATCATACCGGCTACGCTTGAATTTATGGACAATCCGACCATTCGCGTCGTCGATGATTACGCGAGGCTGGGGCTGCCTAGAGATATGGAAGCGATCCTGCTGATCGAGCAGGACGGCGATCCGGAATCGGTGGAGCGCGATATTGCGCGAATTCAAGATATTTGCAGGCTCGAGCAGGCGGATCGCGTCGAAGTCGCGGAGAGCAGGGAGGAAGCGGAGCGTCTGCTGACCGCCCGCCGCAGCGCGTTCACGGCGCTTGCCCGCTTGCGGCCGACGACGATATTGGAGGACGCGACGGTGCCGCGGTCGCGCATTGCGGATATGGTGCTGCGAATCAATGAAATCGCCCAAAAATATAACGTAACGATCGCGACGTTCGGGCATGCCGGCGATGGCAATCTGCATCCGACGGCGACGACGGACGCGAGGGACGCGGAAGAAATCCATCGCGTGGAGGAGGCTTTCGCGGAAATATTCGAAGCTTCCATCGAGCTTGGAGGAACGATTACGGGAGAACACGGCGTCGGTCTAGTGAAAGCGCCGTACCTGGAATGGAAGGTGGGAGAGCCCGGCATCGAAGTGATGCGCGGCATCAAAGCCGCATTCGATCCGCATAACCTGCTTAATCCGGGCAAAATGTTCGCCAAGTCTTCGAAAAAAAGGGTGGTGCTGCAGCATGGCTGAGACGAGCGCAATGAAGAAACCCGACATCCGGCACGCCAATCCGCTTGCGCAAACGCTGCTGAACAAGCTGGATTACGACCAGTTGACGAATTGCATGCGCTGCGGTTTTTGCCTGCCGGCTTGCCCCACGTTCCGCGAGACCGGCATCGAACCGGAATCCCCGCGCGGCAGAATCGCGCTTATGAAGGCGGTCGCCGACGGACTCTTGGATCCCGATCAAGCGTTCCAGGATCAGATGAACCATTGCCTGGGCTGCCGGGCCTGCGAGCCGGCCTGTCCCGCCGACGTCAAATACGGTCAGTTGATCGAGCAGGCAAGGGACGCCATCGAGGATCACGCGGAGCACAGCGCTCCCGTCAAAGGGCTGCGCAGCCTGATGTTCCGCGGGGTATTCCCGAAGAGGGGAAGTTTGAAGCTGCTTGGCGGATCGCTCGCCTTCTATCAAAAGTCGGGTTTGCGCAAGCTGGCGAGAGGGATCGGCGTCATGAAGCTGTTCCCGGAGCATCTTCGCGAGATGGAAGCGATATTGCCGGAGGCAACTTCGAAGGGCGTCGTCGAGCAGCTGGGGACGCTGTACCCGGCCAAAGGAACTCCGATCGCAAGAGTCGCGCTGTTCCGAGGCTGCATCATGGACGTCATGTTCGCGGGGACGAACGTCAACACCGTGAAGCTGCTCTCCGAAGCGGGATTCGAAGTCGTCATTCCCGATTCTCAAGCCTGCTGCGGCGCCTTGCATGCGCATAGCGGGGAGATGGCGGAAGCCCGGACTCTGGCCAAGGTGAATATCGCGGCCTTCAAACAAGCGGGAGTCGATTATATCGTATCGAATGCCGGCGGCTGCGGAGCTTTGCTTGTAGAGTATGATCATTTGCTGCATGAAGAGGCGGATGAGAGGCTGAAGGAGGACGCGCGCTGGTTCTCGGCCCGCGTCATCGACGTCAGCCGGCTTATCATGGAACAAGGACGCATCCCGAGCTTCGCGGAGTCTGCTAACGAAGCGGGGGAAGTCGTGGTCACGTATCAGGATTCCTGTCATCTCCGCAATGTGATGAAGAGCTCCGCGGCGCCGAGACAGCTTCTCCGCAGCGTGGGCGGGGCGACGTTCACGGAAATGAAAGAGGCCGACCGCTGCTGCGGCTCGGCAGGGATCTATAACGTGACGCAGCCGGAGATGGCAGGCCAGATTCTGGAGCACAAGATGGAGCATGCCGCGACGACGAAAGCCCGTTATATGTTGACCAGCAACCCGGGCTGCCTGCTGCAGATGAAGCTGGGCATCGAGAAGCACCCGCCTGAGACGCGCATGGAGGCGATGCACATCGTCGATTATTTGCATGATCGATTGATCGCGGACAAAACGTAGCCTTCGAATAGCCCCTGCAAAAACGCAAGAAGCCCGCGTGTTAAGGGCGGGCTTCCAGGGCGCTGCTTATGATGCCGTTGACGGCCTCCAGGTCGATCGGCGGAGCAGCCGCATCAGAGAGGTTGTATTTATGCTTCAAGAGGAGCACGCGGCGCAGGCTTTCGTCGATTCGCTGCTCCGTGATGGTCCCGTTGTCGACGGCTTGTTCGAGCGCCTGAAGAACCTCAAGCTGAAGCTCTTCCTCGTGGCACACAAGGAGGATGTCGGTTCCGGCCAAGAAGGATTGGACAGCCGCTTCGCCGATATTATTTCCTTTCAGCAATGCGCCCATCGTCATATCGTCCGTGATGACAACGCCGTCGTAGCCGAGCTCATCTCGAAGCAGACCGGTGATCACGGCTTTGGATATCGAGGCCGGATGCTCCGCGTCTATTTGCCGCATCAGCAAGTGAGCGACCATGATTGCATCCACGTCTTGATCGATGGCTTCCGCGAATGGAAGAAGCTCGAATTGGCTCAATTGCTCAACCGTCTTCTCAACGACAGGCAAATCGTAATGCGAGTCTACGGCGGTGTCCCCGTGTCCGGGGAAATGCTTCACGACGGAGGCAACACCGCTTTCGTTAATGCCGGCTACGCTTTCCAACCCGTGCGCGATTACGGCTTCCGGAGTCGATCCGTACGCCCGGTCCCCGATGACCGGATTTTTAGGATTGCTGTTAATATCGAGCACCGGCGCGAAGTCCATATTGAAGCCTAACGCCTTCAGCTCGGCGCCGATGGCTTCGGCTATGCCGCGGGTGTAGGCCAAGTCGTTTCTTGAGGCGATGTCTTTGGCTGACGGCGTTGAATGGAGCTCGGCTGGCATTCGGCTTACTCGCCCGCCTTCTTGATCGACGCTCAGCCATAACGGGACCGCGTTGCCCTTGTTGGCTGCTTTCAGCTCGTTTAGCAAAGCTGCGGTCTGACCGGCCGATTCTATATTGTCTTTGAATAGAATAAACCCGCCGACCTTATATTCTTCGATCATTCTGCGGCTGGCCTCATTCAGTCGTTGGCCTTCCAGGCCGACGATGACCAACTGCCCGATTTTTGCTCTCAAGTCCATATCTCCGATTTGTTGCCGAATAACATCATCATCGGGCGGCGACGGAGACGGGGGCGGCGGAGTGACGGTCGATGAAGGGGTGGCGGAAGCCGGAGAGGCAGATACGTCTGCCGTTCCCTTGTTATCGTTCCCGTTATCCGAAGGGAGCGCGTCGCCGCGGAACAGACCGCAGCTAGATAAGAGTAGCAGCGCGCAAATCGCGATGTGACATAATGTGAAACGCTGAAAACGGCGGATACGGCTTTTTCGCATATATGTACAACCTCGTTTCTCGCATTTTTTCCATTGTACGCGTAGAACAGACCAAATTCAAACCAAGGGTGCCGAGCAAGCTGTCGGCACCCTTGGTTAGTTAGACGAGGACTTCACGTGTTAGGAACGGTTCTTTTTCATTTGAAAAGCCTTCTGCTGAATTTTCAAATAGTCCGATTCCACGCTTGTATCGTACCAGCGTCCGGAATACTCGTAGCCGATGAGGCGGCTTGGTTTGCCGTTGCTTGAAGCAGGCGAATGCCGAATGTTCAGCACGGGGGAGTATTGCGGCTGAGAAGCACTATCTTCATAGGCGATTGCGGGTTCCGATTCGGAAGCTGCAGATTGTTCGATAGCCGGGCCGTATAAGGATTCAGCGGGAGTCGGGTCGTCCGACGCGGATGCCGGTACGAAGTCGGATGCAGGAGAGGCATAACCCAATGCGCCATCGGATGCGGGATTGGAGCAGAGCTGAGTGAGCGCGTCGGTCAGTTGGATTTCCCCGCCGAGCCCCGGCTTCGTTTCTTTTAAGCTATCGAATATTTCCGGGAGCAGCAGATAACGTCCCATAATGGCGAGATTGGACGGCGGGTTCGTTTTTGGTTTTTCGATGATGGAATGAATGGCGTATTCGCGCTGCTGGAGCGGTTCGACGGAGACGACTCCATATTGCTGAAGCATATGCGCGGGAACTCTCTGCAAGCCGATAATATGCGTGGCGTGCGTCCGATAGCTGCGGATGAGCGGCAACAGCATGGATTTGCGGGAAAGGCTGACTTGATCGGGAAGCAGGACGGCCGCGGGATCTCCTTCGGCGAACGACTTGGCTTGAAGGACGGCGTGACCCAGGCCCAGCGCTTCGTGCTGGCGTATATAGTGGATGCGAACTTTGGGAGGTTTAATGGAAGGAATGAGATGCTCTTTGCCCCTGGAGGCCAGGAACCACTCGATTTCGATCGAACGGTCAAAATAATCCATTATGGCTGTTTTATGACGGGAGCAAACGATCAATATTTCGGAAATGCCGGCCAGGATCGCTTCCTCCACGATATAATCAATGGTTGGCCTGCCGGCGATCGGAAACATTTCTTTCGGGATGGCTTTGGTAATCGGCAAATTTCGAATCCCATAACCGGCAGCAGGGATGATAGCTTTATGAATCAATAGGAATTCACCTCTCATGGGATTCTTGTTCATGATAGTATATCTGATCGCTAGGTATTTGAAGCCTGTACGCTCCTAAAAACGGGCTGGCGTACAGCCCGTTTCTCTCTCGCGGAAGAAAAATAGTGAAGATGACCCTGTTAAAACGCCGTTTCTCTCTCGCTCTCCTGTGCACATGATGATATACAGCCAAGTTGCAAAGAGAGGATGCGGCTCCATGAATATTTGTATTGTTGGCGCAGGGTATGTGGGGCTGACGACGGCCGCCGTCCTGGCCGAGCTCGGCCATACGGTCGAATGCGTCGATCGGGACGAAGGCAGAATCGATCGACTGAACGTCGGAATCATCCCTATCTATGAGCCTGGATTGGATGCCTTAACGCAGAGAAACCGGCGGGACGGCCGATTGTTTTTCTCTGCCGACGTTTCGGCATCCATGAAGAAAAACGATATCGTCATGATCGCGGTAGGCACGCCGTCCGGGGAGGACGGAGCGGCAGATTTGGTCTATGTTCGCAGCGTACTGTTAACGCTCGCGAACGCGATGGACCGTTATAAGATTGTCATTATGAAGAGCACGGTACCGCCTGGCACGGGCGCATGGGCCAAACGCTTCCTGCTGGAGCGAGGCGTTCCGTCCGAATGGTTCGATATCGTATCGAATCCCGAGTTTCTGAGAGAGGGGACCGCTATCTACGATACGTTCCATCCCGACCGCATCGTCATCGGTTCGCCCAGCCGCGCGGCGGCCGAAACGGTGCGATCGCTCTATGGGGGAATCGAAGCGGAGGTTCTGCTGACGGGGATCGCGGAGGCCGAGTTGATTAAGTACGGCTCCAACGCCTTCCTGGCCACCAAGCTTTCCTTCATTAACGAGCTGGCCCGCGTGTGCGACGCGTTCGGCGCCGATATTACGAAGGTGGCCCCCGGCATTGGCATGGATTCACGGATCGGCGGGAAGTTTCTTCAAGCCGGAATCGGATACGGCGGTTCTTGTCTGCCCAAGGATGTCAGCGCCTTGATTGCGGCGTCCGCATCGAGGGATCAAGAATTGACGCTGCTCAGAGCCGTTGAACGAGTCAACCGTACGCAGCTCGACGTTTATGCGAGCAAGCTGGCCAGCGTAATCGGGGATATAGATTCGTCGAAGCACGTCGCGGTGTGGGGTGCCACCTTCAAGGAGAATACGGACGACATTAGACATTCGCAAGCCATTGCGCTGATGGAACGGCTGGCCGCCATGTCCTGCAAAATAACGGCGTACGATCCGCTTGTCTCGCCCGCGATCGAAGGCGTGGAATGGAAGGATGACGCGATCGGGGCGGCCATGGGGGCCGACGCTCTCATCGTCGCAACGGGATGGGGCGAATTCGTTGAAGCGGATTGGCATGCGGTGAAGCAGGCTTTAAAGGGTAACGTCGTATTGGACGGTAGAAACGTGCTTGATCAAACGAAGCTGGCGGGCGCCGGCCTTCGTCATGTGGGAGTGGGACGTCCATGAAAATTATCGTTACGGGAGCCGCCGGCTTCGTCGGATCGCATCTATGCGAGAAGCTTCTTCATAACGGCCATGAGGTTATCGGCATAGACGCGATGGTCCGCGAGGAGCTGAAAACGATCGGAGCCCGAAATCTGGATTCGATTATCGACCACCCGAGCTTCTCGTTCAGGACGGATAACCTGCAGACCCTGCCTTGGGAGAACGTCCTTCCCGGGGTCGATATGATCTATCATCTGGCGGGCATACCCGGAGTACGCAGCAGCTGGGGGGCGGACTTCGGTCACTATGTCTCGAACAATATTAACGTAACGCAGCGTCTGCTCGAAGCTTGCAAAGGAATGCCGCTGAAGAAGTTCGTGTTCGTGTCCACGTCCTCCGTCTATGGAGAGAAGCCAGGCAAGGTGTCGGAGGACGCGCTTCCTTCGCCGCTGTCGCCTTACGGGGTGTCGAAGCTGACGGGCGAGCATTTGTGCCGCGTTTACGCGACTAACGAAGGCCTGCCGGTCGTTATATTAAGATATTTCACCGTGTATGGACCTCGGCAGCGTTCGGATATGGCCTTCCATCGGTTCATCAAACAAATATTGACGGACCGCCCGATCACGCTGTATGGCGACGGCAATCAATCCCGCGACTTCACCTTCGTCTTAGACTGCGCCGAAGCGACGGCAGCCGTTGCCGAGGCGGATCACGTCGTAGGCGAGACGATCAACATCGGAGGCAAGGAAAGAGCCTCCATCCGGGACGTTATCGCGCTGCTCGAGAAGCTGACCGGCAAAAACGCAAAGGTCGACCGGATCGGCGGACTAAAGGGCGAGCCGATGCATACGTGGGCGGATATATCCAAGGCGGAGCGGCTGCTCGGCTATTCGCCGAAGGTAAGCCTGGAGGAAGGCTTGCTTCAAGAAATCGCCTACGTTCGAAGCCTGTTGTGACGGCCGGCCGGTTTATCTGGCCGCGGTATATAGCTGCCTGTAAGCGGTAGGCGTCATGCCTTCGTGCGCCATGAACCGCTTATTGAAGTAGCTGGCGCTTGGATAACCAGCCTCCTTGGCGATTTGGCCAATGGAGGCTTCTTGGCGTTCCAGCAGCCATTGCTTCGCGGTCTGCAGCCGGCATCGCGTAATGAAATCCATCGGCGTCATCTCCATCACGCTGCGGAACAGCTTGCAGAAATAGTAAGGCGTGACGCCGGCTTCCCGCGCCCAGGTCTCGAGCAGGAACGGCTCGCAAGCTTCTCTCTGCATCTTGGGCAGCAGCTCGAGGATGCGATGGGAGGAGGAGCCGGATTTGGCGTCCCGCACCGGAGCGGCTTGTTCGACGAATATCGTGAGCAGCTCGTAGGTTAAAGCGCTTAGCCGATGCGGCCGCAGCATCCGGAAGCTCTCCGCTTCGCTCAGAAGCGCTTCATGAGCGTCCATCCACCGATCGCTTTGCCGAAGCGTCCATAGCTGGCTTTGCTGAAGCTCTAGCCGGAGCATGTAATCCTGAAGAACGTTGCCGTAGAAATGAATCCAGCGAATATCCCAAGGCTCTTCCTTATCGCTGTAATAACGCTGGCGCTGCAGCGGGAAATACAAGAAGGCTTGCCCGGCCTCCAGCTTATGGACGATGCCGTCCGATTCGACATAGCCTTTGCCCGAAACGACATAATGAATGCTGAAATTGTTCAGCGCTCCGGCGCCGCGCGTGACGCCATGCTCCGGCCATTCATAATAATGACCGACGGATTCGGGCAAGCAGAAATAAGGATGATGAGGCAAGGTCAGCAGAAGGGTCTGTCGCTGCATGGATCTCTCTCCCGAATAACAATATTGTTATAACAAGCATCAATATAATATCATTTTCAAATTGTTACCGCCATCATATAATCGCAATATAGTCATAGTTCAATGATGGAGGAGATGCAGACATGTCGAATAGCAAGCTGAAATGGGGCATTCTCGGTTACGCGGCTATCGCGAAGCGGGCGGTTATTCCGGGGATCCAAGGCTCGGATCGGAACGAGATCGCCGCAATCGCCAGCAGAGATTTGGATAAAGCAAAGGCGGCGGCCGAGGCGCATGGCATCGCCACAGCGTACGGCAGCTACGAGGAGCTGCTCGCGGACGAATCGATCGAGGCCGTCTACATACCGCTGCCGAACCATCTGCACAAGGAATGGACGATCCGCGCGGCGGAGGCGGGCAAGCATGTCCTATGCGAGAAGCCGATTGCCCTTAACGCCGCGGAGGCGGCGGAGATGGAGGAAGCGTGCGCGAAAGCAGGCGTTGTGCTGCTGGAGGCGTTCATGTATCGGTGCCATCCCCGGTACGACATGATCCGCGAGGTGATCCGTTCCGGCGAAATCGGGCAGCTCCGCGGCATTCGGAGCGCCTTCACCTTCAACAACGCGGGCGCCGCCCAAAACGTTCGTTTCCGCAAGGATTGGGGCGGGGGCTCCATATACGATGTAGGCTGTTACCCGATTAACGCGGCCAGGCTGCTCATGGGACAGGAGCCGGAAGCCGTAACGGTGCAGGCCATATTCTCCCCGGACCATGACGACGTCGATATGATGGCCTCCGGATTGCTGGAGTTCGAGGCCGGCGTATCCCTTACGTTCGATTGCGGCATGTGGGCCGCGTTCCGCAATCCTCTCGAAGTGCTCGGCACGGACGGCATCATCGAGGTGCCTTCGGCATTCATTACGCCTGCTCCGGGCAGCGGCAACTTCTTCGTGCAGACCAAGGAAGGGCGCCGCGAGGTGGAGGTGCCGGATGTTAACGCCTACACGTTACAAGCGGACCAAATGTATCGCGCGGTCAGAGGCGAAGAGGCATTGCCCTATGGCCCTAACGATGCGATCAACAACATGAAGGTGATCGATGCCTGCCTGCAATCGGCGCGCGACAAGGTTAGAATTCGTCTTTAATGAATAATAATTAACGAAATGAAGGGGAGAAGCTGATATGGAATATATTCAAATCGAAGGATGCCCGAAGCCGGTATCCCGCCTCATGAAGGGCACGGATTACTTTTACCACGACAACTACGAGAAAGCGGCGGCCAATATGGACGCGTATCTCGCGATCGGCGGCAACTCCGTGGATTCGGCGCATATTTATTGCGGCGGACAAAGCGAAGAAGTGCTGGGACGTTATATGCGGGAGAGAAACAATCGCGAACAGATCGTCATTCTGACGAAGGGAGCCCATCACGACCAGAATGGCCCGCGCGTCACGAAGGAAGCGATCGATCACGATCTGGAGACGAGCCTGCGCAGGCTGGAAACGGACTATATCGATCTGTACGGCCTTCACCGCGACGACCCGAGCATTCCGGTCGGGATCATCGTGGACGCGCTCAACGAGCATATTGAAGCGGGGAAAGTTAGAGCGATCGGCGTATCGAATTGGACGTGGCAAAGAATCCAAGAGGCGAATGACTACGCGGCCGCTAACGGATTGAAGGGCTTCACGTTCAGCAGTCCGAACTTAAGCCTTGCGAAAGCGAACGAGCCTTTCTGGAGGGGCTGCGTCTCCGCGGACGCGGAAACGTGCGAGTGGCATGAGAAGACGGGGATGCCGCTGCTATCGTGGTCTTCCCAAGCGAGAGGCTTTTTCACCGGCCGGTTCACGCCGGAGGTGCGAGACAACGCGGATCTGGTGCGCGTATTCTACAGCGACGATAATTGGGAACGGCTGGCGAGAGCGAAGCAACTGGCGGAAGAGAAGGGCGTGACCGCCATTCAAATCGCCCTTGCCTATGTGCTCGGTCAACCTTTCCCAACTTGCGCGCTTATCGGCGCCCAATCCCAAGCGGAGCTGCTGTCCTGCGACGAGGGCTCGCGCATCAGGCTGACGAGGGAAGAGATGGATTGGCTCGATTTAACGAACCGGTAAGGCTCGTCTACTCCGACTTGAACAACGTTGCGATGGAGCCGCCTTCCGTAATAATGCGGATCGCGGTTCCGAGCAGCGGAGCCATCTCCAGAACGATGAACTTGTCCGGACGTTCCCTGCCCAGGGCGATCGTGTCGGTAATGACGACCTCCTGGATGTTCGGATGATTCAGCTTGTCGACCGCGTTCTCGGAGAATAACCCGTGGGTGGCGCATATAAAAGCGTCCTCCGCGCCGCGCTTCTTGAGCGCTTCCACGACGTTCACGATCGTGCTGCCGGTATCGATCAAATCCTCGATAATAATCGGAGTCATGCCTTCGACCTCGCCGATAATATGCGTAATTTCGGATTGGTTATGCGCCGGTCTGTTCTTGATCATGATGGCGAACGGGCAATCGAGGAGTCCGGCAAGCTTCTCGGCCGTCGTCGCTCGGCCCGCGTCCGGCGAGACGACAACGGGATTCGCGATATGCTTCGAACGCAAATAGTCGATGATCAGATCGAGCGCCGTCAGATGGTCGACCGTTATCTTGAAGAAGCCTTGAATCGGGTCCGCGTGGAGATCGACGGAAATAATGCGGTCGGCGCCGACCGTCGTCAAGACGTCCGCCACCATCTTGGCCGAGATCGGCTCCCGGGGAGCGGACTTCCGTTCTTGCCGGGCATAGCCGTAATAAGGCATGACGATATTGATGGATTTGGCCGAAGCTCGTTTGGCCGCGTCGATCATCACCAGCAGCTCGACCAGATGCTCGTTGACCGGATGCGATAACGATTGGACGATGAATACATGGAAGTTGCGAATCGATTCTTCGTACGTCACATGGATTTCGCCGCTCTGCTGGCGGGATATCGTGGATTTGCCCAGCGGAATTTCCAGCTGTCCGCATACTTTGGCGGCCAGCTCCGGATTCGATGAGCCAGAGAATACTTTAATCTTGCGCATAGGTTCCTCCATATGTCTTGTCATGCCAAAGCGCCGACGAAGGTGTCAGCTTTACTCCTTCGCCAGCGCTTTGTTTCTGTTTACCGTGTGTTCAAATATTAGCGTTGGTTCGGAATCGCGACTTCCGGATTCGTGTCGGCATTATAGTCGATGCCGTCCGTCTCGAAGCCGAACAGCTGGAAAAACTCGCGGCGATAGCCTTCGAGATCGGACAGCTCGTAGACGTTCTCGGTCGTAAGCTCGGCCCAACGCTGGGCGACTTCCTCTTGAATCTCGGGACGCATCTCCCAGTCGTCGATGCGGATAAGACCTTTCTCGTCGACTGGCGTTTCGGCGGCGCCGTACAGTCTTGTCGAGAAGAGGCGGTACATTTGCTCGATGCAGCCTTCATGCAGGCCTTTCTCTTTCATGACCTTGTACAAGGCCGAGATATACAGCGGAACGACCGGAATCGCCGAGCTGGATTGGGTCACGAGCGCTTTGTTGACGGATACGTAAGCTCGTCCGCCCTTCGCCGCGAGCTGCTCGTGAAGACGGTGAGCGGTAGCCTCGAGATCGTTCTTGGCGGCGCCGATCGTGCCTTCGCGGTAAACGGCATGCGTAATTTCAGGTCCGATATAAGAGTATGCAACGGTTGTAGCGCCATCGGCGAGAACGCCGGCGCTTTGCAGCTCGTCGATCCACATGTTCCAATCCTCGCCGCCCATGACGGCGATCGTCTGGCGCAGCTCATCTTCCGTAGCCGGTTCAATCGTCGCTTGCGTCACTTCTCCCGTATGGAAGTTAACCGTCTTGTTCGAATACGTCCCGCCGAGCGGCTTAATGACGGAAGTGAACACTTCGCCGGTTTTCGGATGCGTGCGGCGCGGAGATGCGACGCTGTAGACGACCAGATCGATCTGCCCCAGCTCCGTGCGGATAAGATCGATCGTTTTGGCCTTGATCTCGTCGGAGAACGCGTCGCCCACGATGCTGTAGGATTTCAAGCCGGCTTCCGCGGCTTCGGCTTCGAACGCCGCGGAATTGTACCAGCCCGCGGACGCGGTGCGGGCGCCCTCCGCCGCTTTGTCGAAGTAAACGCCGATCGTATTGGCGCCTGACGCGAAGGCGGACACGATGCGGGAAGCTAGACCGTAGCCGGTGGAAGCGCCGATGACAAGAACGTTGCGCGGACCCTCGAGCTTGGGCTGGGCTTTCACATAATTGATTTGGCGCTTCACTTGGCTGGCGCAGCCTTCCGGATGCGCGGTTGTGCAAATAAAGCCGCGGGTTTTCGGTTGAATGATCATATGGGGATGTTCCTTTCTCTTAATAAAGTCGCAAGGATCTATGTAACAAAGGACAACTCTTCCCCATTTTACCGATTTTTTCATCTGAATGGAAGGATAAAAGCAAAAAGAGAGCGCAACCGCGCCCTCCGTAAAGACTCATTCTGTTTAGAAGCGGCCTGCAAGCTGCTGCTCAGCCAATTGAACAAGCCGGCGAGTTATGTAGCCCCCGATGGAACCGGTATCACGCGTCGTCATATTGCCGTAATAGCCGTCTTGCGGAATCTGAATGCCAAGCTCTTGCGCGACCTCGAATTTCATTTGCTCCAGCGCGGCGCGCGCCTGAGGGACCACCAGTTGGTTCGAGCTGCTGCTATTGTTTGCCATGATTTACTCTCTCCTTTAAGGAAACTTAAGCGTGTTGAACGCTTGAGCCTATTATGCATCGTCCTATGATGGATTATTCGCTAACTTCTCCTGTATTTACCGACGATTTTCGGAATGGATTCGTGATAAGATGGGAACACGGGGGAGGGACGAAGCCATGTGGACGCAGCCTATGCTATTTATGGAAAGACCCGATCCGTTCGACGACAACGACTTCCTGTTCGAGCCGCTCGTAGACGGACACCGGCTTCTGCTTATAATGGACGCGGGTAAAGTGCGCCTCTTGACGAGACACGGCTACGACATTACGAGACAGTACCCTGAGTTACATAATGTGCCGCTGCGAAGGCCGGCGGATGTGGTGCTGGACGGCGAAGTGGCCTTTCTGGACCCCGTCACGGGCAAAGCGGACTTCGGAAAGCTGCAGGAACGGTTCCGCATGAAAAAAATTCCGGACATACGAGATGCGAAGTCTTCGATGCCGGTCGTCTATTTCGTATTCGATATTTTGCATTATAACGGAGTCGACGTGCGCAGCAAGCCCCTGTTAACCCGGAAGCGCTTACTAAAGGCCGTGCTCGAGGACAATGCCTATATGAAAAAAATGAATTACGTCGAACGCAACGGAACCGGCTTGTACAAGGCGGCCGAAACCTTCGGTCTCGAAGGCATCGCCGGCAAAAACAAAGCGAGCTTCTACAAGGAAGGCCGCAGCGAAGATTGGCTGAAGATAGCGGTGAAGTAAGCAGTGAAATAAGAAGGAGGTTTCCTGCCCGGATAATGCCGGGAGGAAACCTCCTTTGCTTGTATGACCCGTCCTTACAAAACGCGTCGGGCCGTTACGTATTTGCCTTTCCAGTAGCTGGAATTCATATCGGAGATCGTGACGCCTTTGCTGCTCGAGCTATGAATGATCTGATTGTTGCCCGCGTAAATCGCGACATGGCTGATCGATCTTCCGTTGGTATTGAAGAAGACGAGGTCGCCCATGCTGAGGGAGCCGCGATCCACCTTCTTGCCCATGCTCGCCTGGGCGGCGGAAGTGCGTGGCAGCCATACGCCGAACGATTGGAACATGAACTGCGTGAACGACGAGCAGTCGAAGGAATCGGTGTCGCCCGTTTTGGCGCCGTATTGGTACGGCGTACCTATGTAGTTTTTGCTGGAAGCGATCAAGTTTTTGGATTTCGGCGTTGCCGCATAGGTTTTGTTTTCGGCGGCGCCGAAAGCAAATACAGACAGAGCAATCGTTACGCAAACGGCAGATTTAACGGTTTTGGACAAAATATTGTTTTTTTTCATGATGACAGGGTTTCCCTTCTCCGAATGTTTTATTATCAACACCGAGAATACACCTGCCTCTAAGCTACCTGCTAGCTACGAAGTGAGAGTTAAGGCAAGGGATGAATTGGGAATTTTGTTGATGAATAAATAGGAACATATGTGCTATAATTGTTGTGGGTTTAACATCTATCCCTTTTGTAGCGAGGTGATGAGTCAGGCGATGCTCCAGCATAAAGCATTCAAATTTCGAATCTATCCGACTCATGAGCAAATCATGCAGATGCGTAAAACTTTGGGTTGCAGCCGCTTTGTGTTCAATCATCTCCTAGCGAAATGGAATCAGACCTATCAGGCTACAGGCAAGGGTTTGTCCTATAACACCTGTGCATCGCAGCTTCCTGCGATGAAGCGCGAGTGGCCTTGGCTGAAAGAAGTGGATAGCATTGCACTGCAGTCGGCTGTGCGTAACTTGGCTGACGGATATCAGCGTTTCTTCAAGAAACAAAATGTTCCCCCTCGCTTCAAAAGCCGCAAGCATCCCGTACAAAGCTATACGACGCGGTATACGAACGGAAACATTGCCGTGAAGGGAGATCGTTTGCAGCTCCCCAAGCTGGGATGGGTGCCCTATGCCAAGTCAAGGGAGATCGAAGGCCGGATCCTATCGGCTACTGTACGACTTGCCCCAAGCGGCATATGGTTTGTATCGTTGGTATGTGAGGTGGACATCCAGCCCCTTCCCTTAACGGACGGCATGCTTGGCATTGACGTAGGCATCAAGCAGCTTGCTGTACCTTCGGAAGGTCCTGCCATAGATAATCCAAGACATACGTTGCGATATGAACGGTTGCTCACGAAGTGGCAGCGCATCCTGGCAAGAAGAAAGCGAGGCGGGAGCAACTGGTCCAAAGCCAAACGAAAAGTAGCAACCGTCCATGAAAGGATTCGAAATAGCCGATTAGACATGATGCATAAGCAGACCACGAAATGGATCTGTGAAAACCAAACGATCTGCTTCGAGGACTTACGCATTGCTAGTATGATGAAGAACCGCCACCTCGCCAAACATATAGCAGATGCTTCCTGGGGGGAAATGAGTCGACAACTGCATTACAAAGCCAGGTGGTACGGCCGAACGATCAAGGAGACACCGGTTTTTGCGCCAACGAGTCAAACCTGTCACGTCTGTGGGAACAAGCAAGCAGAGGTGAAAGATTTGAGCATTCGGGTATGGAAGTGTGCATCCTGCCAAACGGTACATGACCGAGACAGGAATGCGGCACAAAACATAAAGGCCATGGCCTTGTAACGAAGAAAGTAGGAACTGTGGGAACCACAGGGATCGCTTGGTGTACGATGTTTCGAAAGATAATATCGCTACAACTTTGCTCCGAAAGGAGTAACTACCCAAGAATCCCCACCTCTAAGGTGGCGGAGTGTTCAATATCCCAATATAGCACGCGCAAAACGACATGAGAATCGCATGAAAAATTTTTAATGATATGATAAAGTACATAGCAGCATGGACAAACCGATTGCAGGAGGTAGATTCGCATGGCATTGGTAACCTGTCGTTTTTTTGCCGATACACTGGGGATAAATACGACGATGACCGTCATTCTTCCGGAAGGACCGAAGTCGCAGATCGGGGTGAACAGCAGAACGGGTGGGAAAGGCAAACATAAAACCTTGTATCTGCTGCATGGATTATCCGATGACGATTCGATCTGGACGAGACGGACGTCCATTGAGCGGTACGCGGGCGAATACGGGCTGGCTGTCGTTATGCCGAACGTGCACCGCAGCTTCTACACGGATATGGAGCACGGGGCGCCCTATTGGAAGTTCCTGACGGAAGAGCTTCCGGCCGCGGCAAGAGCGTTTTTCCCGTTGTCCGAGGCAAGGGAGGATAACTTCGTGGCAGGGTTGTCGATGGGAGGCTATGGCGCGTTCAAGTGGGCGCTGACGCATCCCGAGCGCTTCGCTGCGGCCGGAAGCTTCTCGGGCGCTCTGGACATCGCGAAGCATGTGAAAGAGCTTGAAGTGAACGATTCGTATTTCTCTCGCACGTTCCAGCTTGTGTTCGGCGACAAAGAGGTGAAGGGATCGGACGCCGATTTGCTGGAGCTGCTCGAACGCTCGAAGACCGGTGGTCATACCGATCGTCTGCCTCTGCTGTATCAGAGCTGCGGCACGGAGGATTTCCTGTACGAAGGCAATCAGGCGTTCCGCGAAGCATGCCGCAACACCGGCTATCAGCTAACCTATGAGGACGGTCCGGGTAATCATGATTGGACTTACTGGGACGATCAGGTCCAGCGGTTTCTGAAGTGGCTGCCGCTCTAACCATTAAAGATAGAAGAGAAAGCCTCTCTATCCAGGGATCTTGGATGGAGAGGCTTTCTTTGCGGAAAACTACCGGTATTCGGGAAGCCAGCTGCCGTGGGCTTCGATCAGATCATCGCACAGCGCGATGATAGCATCGAGCGGGAGCTCGGCCGACGTATGCGGGTCCAGCATCGCGGCGTGGTAAATATGCTCGCGCTTGCGCGTGATCGCGGCTTCCACCGTCAACAGCTGCGTGTTGATGTTCGTGCGGTTGAGCGCGGCAAGCTGCGGCGGCAGGCTGCCGACATGAGTCGGCGTCACGCCATTGCGGTCGACGAGGCAAGCGACCTCGACGCAAGCCTCGGAAGGCAGGTTCGTGATCAAGCCGGTATTCATGACGTTGCCGTGAATGCGGAACGGCTTATCCGTCTCGACTGCTTCCAAGATATAAGACGCGTATTCATGGCTTCTTGCGTGTTGAAGCGCTTTGTCGTTAACCAGCTCTTCGCGCATAGTCGCCCAGTTCTGGATCTGGTTCACGCAGCGGCGAGGGTATTCATCGAGCGGGATATTGTATTTGTCGATGAGCTCGGGATAAGCGCTCTTGATGAAGTAAGGATGGTATTCGGCATTATGCTCGGACGATTCCGTGACGTAATGGCCGAATTTGAACATAAGCTCGAAACGAACCATGTCGTAATGCTTCTCCGACTGCTGCTTCTCCATCGCTCTCCGTTTGATCTCCGGATACAAGTCGACTCCGTCCTTGCTGATCTCAAGCAGCCAGGCCATATGATTGATGCCCGCGATATGCCACTTCACGCCTTCGTGCTCCATGCCGAGATGGCGAAGCAAATCGGGCACGCAAGCCTGTACGCTGTGGCACAGGCCGACGGTTCTGACGCCGCCGTAGGTGTTCATCGCATTCGTAAGCGCTGCCATCGGATTCGTGTAATTGAGGAACAACGCGTCCGGGCAGACCTCCTGGATATCCCGCGCGAAATCCAGCATAACCGGAATCGTGCGCAGGTTGCGGAAGATGCCGCCGATACCGACCGTGTCCGCGATCGTCTGGCGCAGGCCGTATTTTTTGGGCACCTCGAAGTCGGTAATCGTGCACGGGTCGTAGCCGCCTACTTGAATGGCGTTCACGATATATTTGGCTCCTCTAAGCGCTTCCTTGCGGTCCCGGTAAGAGGTGACGGAGCATGTGCTCCCGGTCGTCTGCTTCAGGTTGAGCAGCATTTGCTCCGAGTCGCGCAGCCGGACCTCGTCGATATCGAACAACGCGATTTCCATGCCTTGCAAAGCCGGTGTCATCATGATGTCGCCTAAAATGTTTTTGGCAAAAACAGTGCTTCCTGCTCCGATAAACGTAACCTTGGACATGTGCAGTCCTCCCGTATTTTTGTTGTCAGGCTGCGCGCACAGCTACTTTTCACTCCTTTAGTATAGGGCCGAATAGAGCGGAAGCATATGGAAGGATATCGGCATTGTATGGAGGAATGTCTGATTATGGAGTATGCTTATTAGAAAAAGGCGTTGGGAGTGAAAGCGGTTTGGATAAGCATTACGAATGGCAGCTGGCGGTGAACGAGGCTCCGCTTAAAGGAGAGATGTCGGTTTTGTTCAGCGGGCAAGGGAAGCCGGTGGAGGGACACTTCATCGGGCCGGCCGTGCACGATTTTTATTTGCTGCATGTCGTTCTGGACGGCGAAGGGACGTTCGAGACGCTGGGCGAGACGTACCGCCTGGCGGCGGGCGACGCGTTCCTCATCTTCCCGGATATTCTGGTCAGGTACGAGGCGAGCGGGACAAAGCCCTGGACCTATATGTGGATTGCTTTCGAAGGAGAAGGAACGGAACAGCTGCTGAGAGGAATCGGCCTGACGCCGGCCGGGGCGGTCGTGAGGGGGTGTCGGCAGAGCCGGCTGCGTAGGGAGATGTATTGTCTGCGCACGGGTCTGAGCAAGGCCGATTCGGCCGCCTTGTCGAACCTCGAAGCATCGGCGCGGCTGAGACAGGTGCTGCACGAAATCGGCTGCGCGCTGCGTCGCGGACGCGCGGAAGGCGGCGGAACGGGTGAGCATGGCCCGGCAGACACCGAAGGGCTGCCGGCGGGACACCGCGCTTTCCGCAGCGTGGATCAGGCGATCCGTCTGCTGACGCTGCAGTTCGGACAGCATACGTCCGTCGATAGCATTGCCCGCACGCTGGGCTATCACCGGTCCCATCTGACGAAGCTGTTCAAGGAGGCGACCGGCATGTCGCCCATGCAGTATTTGAACAAGGTGCGCATGAAGAAAGCCGAAACGCTGCTCGCTGGCGATTTGACCGTCGCTCAGGTCGCGGCTTCGATCGGCTATAACGATCCGCTGTTCTTCACGAAGCAGTTCCGCAAGTGGAGCGGACAATCCCCGACGGAGTACCGGAGAAGGCTGACGGAGCGGGAAGGATAACCGGCTTGCCGGCCACCGGATCCGGGATGGATATTTGTTGCGCGGTATAAGGTAATTCTTATCCTTCTTCGGAGGAGATGTCCTTCACGGAACGGCGGACGAGCAGCTCGGCCGGCAGCACGACCTTCTTCCAAGGGGAGGAGCCGTCGCGTTCGCCGATGCGGTCGATTAGCATGCCCATGCCCATATAGCCGAATTGGTAAGCTTGCTGGGCCGCTACCGTAAGAAAAGGGTCGACGTCGGAGTAAGGGCCCAGATCGTCGAAGCAGACGATCGAGATATCCTCCGGCACGCGCAGTCCCTTGGCGCGCAGGAGGCGCATCGCCTCGACGGCCAGCACGTTATTGCCCGTCAGAATCGCCGTGGGCATCGGATCGAGACGCTCCAGCCATGCCGTCATGTCCGAGAGATCGCCAAGCTGTCCGAAGCTCGTTTCGAATACGAATTCCTCGCGGAAGGGCAGCTCGTTCAGCTTCAGCCCTTCCTTGTAGCCTTGCAGCCTTAGCCGGGCGCTGGAGATGGACGACGAGCCGTTCACCAGCGCGATTTGGCGATGTCCCTTCTCGGCCAGATGCTCCACGAGCCGCTTCGCGCCTTCCTTGCTGTCGCCAAGCACGATATCGCAGTCCATGCCCGGCACTTCGCGGTCCAGCAGGACGAACGGAACGTTATGCTTGCGAAGAGACTCCAAGTGGGGGAGGGAAGGATCGCCGGCGGGGGCCAGCAGCACGCCGTCCACTCTCGTCGTCAGAATCGTCGTCACGTAATCCGCTTCCTTCTCGAGGCTCTCGTCGCTGTTGCCGAACAGCAGCCGGTAGCCGTGCTTCTTGGCCGCATCCTCCGCTCCTCTAGCCAGTGTCGTATAGAACGGATTCGTAATATCCGTTATGAGCAGGAACAGCAGCTTCGTTTGCTGCAGGACGAGACTGCGCGCCGTCTGATTCGGGACGTAATTCATTTCTTCCATGACGCGCTTCACCTTCGCTCGCGTCTTCTCGCTGATTTTCCCCGTGTTATTGATAACCCTCGATACCGTCATGGCCGATACGCCGGCTTTGGCCGCTATGTCATAGATTGTCACCATATTATGTTCTCCTTGTCGGTATTTCCATGCCATTTATCATACCTAATAGAAAGCGTTGACAGCAATATTTTTTGCTGTTATTTTAAGGTTATCGGTAACATTATATTAGCGATATGGAGGGTTCGGCAATGGCAAATGCGGACAATCGGTTTCATGGCGGCTTCCCGAAGATCGGGATTAGACCGACGATAGACGGCAGAAGGAAAGGGGTTCGCGAATCGCTCGAGGAGCAGACGATGAACATGGCGAAAGCGACGGCGGCGCTCCTCTCGGAGACTCTTCGCTATCCGAACGGCGAACCGGTGGAGTGCGTTATCGCGGATACGACGATCGGCGGCGTGGCGGAAGCGGCCGCTTGCGCGGAGAAGTTCGCCAGGGCCGGCGTAGGGGTATCGATAACGGTCACGCCTTGCTGGTGCTACGGCACCGAGACGATGGATATGGATCCAAGCGTTCCGAAGGCTGTATGGGGCTTCAACGGAACGGAGCGTCCGGGCGCCGTCTATCTGGCCGCGGTGCTGTCGGGTTACGCGCAGAAGGGCTTGCCGGCATTCGGCATCTACGGCGAGCATGTTCAGGACGCGGGAGATACAAGCGTGCCGGAGGACGTGCGCGAGAAGCTGATCGGCTTCGCGAGAGCGGGACTGGCCGTCGCCATGATGAAAGGCAAGTCCTATCTGTCCATGGGCTCCGTCTCCATGGGGATCGCGGGCTCCATCGTCAACGACGCGTTTTTCCAAGAGTATCTGGGCATGCGCACGGAATACATCGACATGTCGGAGTTCGTGCGCCGGATGAACGAAGGCATCTACGACGGCGAGGAATTCGAGAAAGCGCTCGCTTGGGTGAAGGAGAACTGCCTCGAGGGACCGGACAATAACCCGGCCGACATCCAGACGTCGAGAGAACGCAAGGATCAGGACTGGGAGACGGTCGTCAAGATGACGCAAATCGCGCGCGATCTGATGGTCGGCAATCCGCGCCTGGCCGAACTCGGCTTCGGCGAAGAAGCGATGGGGCACAACGCGATCGTATCCGGCTTCCAAGGCCAGCGCCAATGGACGGACCACTTCCCGAACGGCGACTTCATGGAAGCGATTCTGAACTCCTCGTTCGATTGGAACGGCATCCGCGCGCCGTATATCGTGGCGACGGAGAACGACAGCCTGAACGGCGCGGTCATGCTGTTCGGCCATCTGCTGACGAACACGGCCCAAATTTTCGCCGACGTTCGCACGTACTGGAGCCCGGACTCCGTGGAACGGGTGACCGGCCATAAGCTGTCCGGAGCGGCGGAGAACGGCTTGCTCCATCTGATCAACTCCGGCCCGGCGACGCTCGACGGCACAGGCGAGCAGAAGAAGGACGGCAAGCCGGCGATGAAGCCGTTCTGGGAAATTACGGAGGAGGAAGCGCAGAAGTGTCTCGACGCGACTTCGTGGCGCCCTGCTTCCGTCGAATATTTCCGCGGCGGCGGCTATTCCTCGGACTATCTGACGCGCGGCGGCATGCCGATGACGATGTCCCGCCTCAATCTGGTCAAGGGCATCGGACCGGTTCTCCAAATCGCGGAAGGCTACTCCGTCGACCTGCCGGAGCACGTGCACGACGCGCTCGACAAACGCACGGATCCGACATGGCCGACGACTTGGTTCGCGCCGATCCTGACCGGCGAAGGCGCGTTCCGTTCCGTATACGACGTCATGGACCAATGGGGCGCGAACCACGGCTCCATCAGCTACGGCCACATCGGCGGCGACCTGATTACGCTGGCGTCGATGCTCCGCATCCCGGTCAACATGCACAACGTGCCGCAGGAGCGGGTATTCCGTCCTCGCGCATGGGGATTGTTCGGCACGGCGAACTCGGAAGGCGCCGACTACCGCGCTTGCCAGAACTTCGGCCCTCTTTACAAATAAGCCATCATTTATCGGAGGTATAATCCATGAGCAGCATCGCGATTCGCGAGGAATTGTGCAAGTACGCCAGGAAGACGGTAGCGAACAAGCTCGTCGTCGGACCGGGCGGCAACATTAGCGCGAAGCACGAAGGGAAGATGTATCTGTCCCCGAGCGGCTTCGCCTTGGACGAAGTGGAGCCGGAGCAATGGGTCGAGGTCGATATCGCGACGGGCGAAATTACCGACATCGGACTGCGACCATCTTCCGAGGTGCTGATGCATCTGTACGCGTACCGGGCCAATCCGAACATCGGCGCCATCGTGCATACGCATCCGCCGTACTGCATCGCCTTCACCCTGGTGGAGACGGAGCTGCCGATCATGTTCCCGGACCAAGCGGCGCTTGTCGGCAAGACGGTCTACGTGCCTTACGTGCTGCCGACAACCGATAAGCTGGCCGACGCTTACGTCGAGGTGGTGAACCAGGCGAGCTCCGTCCTGCTCGGGAACCACGGTCTCGTGACGTCGGGCCGAAACCTGCGGGAAGCGTATTACAGAACGGAAGTCGTGGAAGAAAGCGCAAAAATCTTCTTGATCGCCAAAGCGATCCGCGAGCCTAAGGTGCTCACGAAGGAAGAATTCGAAGAGATCGCCTCCCTGGAGAGCGAGGCGTACCGGATTCAACTGCTGCAGAAGATGAAATAATAGACGGGAAGGGGACTTAAACGCACCATGCTGAAAGGAATTCCAAGCATTCTGTCGCCCGAGCTGCTGAAGGTGCTGATGGAGATGGGGCACAGCGACGAGATCGTGCTGGCGGACGGCAACTTCCCGGCGGCGAGCCATGCGCAGAGGCTGGTCCGCTGCGACGGTCACGGCATCCCGGAGCTGCTGGACGCGATCCTGTGCCTGTTCCCGCTCGATCAGTACGTGGAGAAGCCGGCGGCGCTGATGGCCGTCATGCCCGGCGACAAGACGGAGACGCCGATCTGGGAGCGGTATCGCGAGATCGTGACGGAGCGGTCTGGTCTGGGCGAGGCGTTCGAGGAAGTGGAGAGGTTCGCCTTCTACGAGCGGGCCAAATCCGCGTACGCCATCATCGCGACGGGCGAAAGCGCCTTGTACGCCAACCTTATCTTGAAGAAAGGCGTCGTAGCCGAGTCGAAATAGTGAACCGCATGAAAATAAGGGCTGCCGGGAGATCACTCCCGACAGCCCTTATTTGGCGTAAAGTATGCGCTCCCAGCTGTCCTTGCCGCTGCCCCTTCATGCCTCATGCACCGCGCCGCGAATCGCCGGCGTTCAGCGATTCGACGCCAAGATCAGCTCCCGGTTTTCCCATAACAAGGAACGCAAATTCGATTTGGAGCCTTGGATGACGAAATGCGGGATCCCGTTCGTTTTGGCGATATCGACGCCTTCCCATGTCGCGCGATGCGATGTCGACGTGATCAGGAGAAACAAGGCCTGCGATCGCCGGAGATCGGACATGACCCGCTCGGGATGGTCGCCGCTGTCGTGCGCGAGCTCGGCCCCGCATTCCCGGACGACCGCCTCGAACCATTTGCGAACGCCTCCGACGATCGTAATGACGCAGTTGTGCAGGAAAGGGGGCTGCTTCGCTTTTGCCGGCTCCCGTTTCTCTTTGCCGCGCCTGCCGGCTGCGGCGAGCTCCGCCTGCGCTTGCGCCGATTGCTTCGGCTTCTGTTCCTCTCCCGCCGAATGAGGGGCGGATTGCCGGTAAACCTTCGTCAGCCTTGCGATATGGCCGCCGTCGGCAACGTTGAACGTGCAAGGATCGCCTGGGGAAGGCTTCTGTATGTCCACGTCCCGATGATGAAGCTGGTATCGACACGCCGGATCGTTCATATCGACGCAGAACCATAACGGTCCGTCCCCTTTCTCGATGTAGCCGTCGAACTGTTGAATGGGGGAGAAGGCGTCGTCGCCTTGGAATAGCAGCTGCAGCTCATAGTAGAGCGGCTTGCCGGGCTGCTGGACCGGCGTGCACAGAAGCTCGGCTTCATGCTGCAGACCATGCTGCTGAACCAATGATTCGGTTATGTTAAACGAATCTCCGTTCTCAAGCGTCACGCATCCGCCGTGATCCCGGCGATAGAAGGTGCCGTATTGGGGGGGAAGGTTGACCGTACGGCTTACGGCTTCGAAAGCTTCTTGCCCGCTATGACTGGCGGCAGGAGTATGCGCTCCGGCCGCTGAACCGCTAGATACTTCGATACGCCGTTCCGCCGCGCAGGCGGGATCGTCTCTTTCCTCCAAACCGTCCATGTCGCGGTAGGCTTCCAGGGCGTCGAGCAGGTCCAGGACTTTGCGCATTCGCGATCTTGCGATTGCCGACCGGTCTTGCGAAGCAATCGCCTGTCCGAGCCCGGCGAGTTCATCCTCGAGACTTCGGCACAACCGGTCCGTCCATTCGCCGGAAGCGAGCAGCTGCTTCCGCGCATCGCTAAGTTCTTCCTGAAGCAGCGCCGTTTCGGCTTGCTGCTCCTGCAGCTCTTTTCTCTGCGCGTCGATCGTCCGCTGCAGCTGTCCCTGCTGCGCGTTCAGCGATCGTAAATGCTGCAGGAACGACTGGCGTTCTTCCAGCCAGCCCGTCTGCTCCTGCTTCCATTTGCGCTCCCGGTCCTGCTGAAGCTTCGTTTGCTGCTCCGAAAGCGAGTCCGCATGTTCGGCAGCGTCTCTCAACCGCTCGAGCTCATCTTCGAGCTGGGACAGCTCTTTGGATTTCATGCGCAGCAGCTTGTCCTTCTGGGCAAGCTCATGCTCCGCGCGCTGCCGGGCGGATAGCTCTTTTTTGTACATGCTTTCGAGAAGCTTCAGCTTCTTATCGTGTTTGCCGTCGTCGCTTTCCGAAGGGGAGGCCGGCCCTGCCGTCTGCCCATTCCGGTCATCGTTCCGCGGCGCGGTATAAGAATGCAGACGCTCCTCCAGCTTCTTGAGCTCGTGGAGCCATAGCTCGGGGTCCGTCAATTTTATCTCATGGAAATAAAGCATCCAATAATAAGGCCAAAAGCCGTTAGCGGTTATCCGCTCATCCTTCTCCCGCAGGAGGGCGTCGAACGGGATTGTTTCGTGTATTTCGAACGGCAGAAGCTGCAAGATGGAGAGGAGGATTCGACGCTTGACGGCGATGCTGCGCTGCGCTTGCTGAACCGCGGTGCGAAGCATCTTGGCGAACAGCATCTCCGGCCATTTGCGAAGCTCCCGCTTGGCGAAGGGAAATTCCAGCGTTAAGGCGATTGCCAGCTTTTCTTTATCCGTCAAAGCTCCCGCATAATGCAGCAGCATCTCGCTTGGCAGGGGATAATGGGTTTCCTGTTCGAGAAGGGAACGGTAGACTTCCATCTCTTTCGTCCATTCGGCGGGCTCGAACCAACCTGCAAGCCGGGCTTTCGATTTGATATCCAAGCAGCGCACCTCCTTCGCATGTGGCCTTTGGCATTAAATTCGACAACCGTAAGCGAGAATCCTTTCATGGTTTGGAAGAAAAAACCAAACACCCCTAGCTCATGATGTCGCCGCAGGGGTGTCTTTCATAGATTCTATTCGGGAGCTCTCGGAGAAATGCCGTGCATGAGCAAATCCACGATTCTATCAATCTCTTTCTCTTCGTCGAACGGTACGTCAGGCATTAGGACGAGATGGCTGACCGCCAGTCCGATGAACAAGCTGGCCGCGGTCCGCATAATGATCCAGGGCTGCTCTTCTTTAATTTGACCGAGGGACTGAAAATGCGCGATCACCTTCTGGATCCTTGCCGCCACGATGTCCCGGAACAACGTTTTGGCCTGCTCCAGCAGCTCCGGATGAAACGGGATTTCGTGGACGAGAATCCGGATGAGCTTCATATTCCCTCTGGCGAATCGCAGCCGGTCCTTCGCGACGGCCCGGAAGAAATCGTCGACGCGTTCGTACGGGAGCTCCAGCATTTTGGCGAAGTCGCGCATGAGGAACGGTGCGACCAGCTTGACGGCAATCGGCCCGGCAATGGACAGCAGAAGGTCCTTTTTCGTTTTGTAATGGCGGAAAATCGTTCCCTCCGCGACCCCCGCTTTCTGAGCGATTTCGCTGGTCGAGGTGGCCGCAAAGCCTTTGGTCGCGAACATATCGATGGCCGCTTCCAATATGCGGGCTTGCTTCGCGGTTTTTTTGCCTTCGTCGCCGTCCGCCAGCCGCAATAGTTCTGCAAGCCATTGCTCTTTCTGATCCCTCATTCGGTGAAATCTCCCTCTACGAGTTTCGTGGTGTCCCCAGCGTACTATATTTTCCGATGTTTCCGCAACGCAAGCACGTTCGCCGCCATAAACGCGAGCGATAACGCAAGCAGCAGGAACACGTCGTCGTCGATCACGCTCCAGCCTTCCCCGCGGATCATGACGCTTCGAAGCGCGTCGGCCCCGTACTTCAGCGGCATAAGGTGGGAGATCCAGCGCAGGGCGGGCGACATGCTTTCCAGATCGAACAGGCCGGAGAAAAATACTTGCGGCACGATAACAAGCGGAATGAACTGAATCATCTGGAACTCGGATTTGGCGAATGCCGACAGGAACGTGCCGAAGCTAAGCGCCGTGACGGACAATAGCAATGTAACCAGAAGAACGAGCCATATCGAGCCCTCCATCATGAGACCAAGCCCGTGTATGGAATAAGCGGCGATGAGCACCGCTTGGATGCCCGTGAACAAGCCGAAGCCGAGGATATAGCCGACCACGATTTCCCATCTACGAAGCGGGGTGGCGAGCAGCCGCTCGAGCGTTCCGCTCGTTCGTTCCTTTAAGAAGGAGACGCCGGCGATCAGGAACACGAAGAAAAACGCGAACACCCCGATAAATACGGGGCCCAAGCTGTCGAAAGCCGTCATCTCCGAGCCGCCGTGCAAATAACCAACGGACGGCTCGGGGAGGATCCCTGCGCTGCCCGCTTGCGTCTCGTCTTGCATCGTTTGCCCGAACAGCAACAGGATCGACTTGTTCTTGCCGGGGTCGCTGCCCTCCAGCTTGATGAGGGGCTTACCGTCCCGAATGGCCGCGTAAGCATCGATCTTCCGTTCGGCCAGTGCGTTCTCGGCTTCCTCGATCGAGCCGAACGCGACGATCTCCATGCCGCTAGTTTCGAGCTTCGCTTGGAACGGCGCAGGAATCGCGACGACGCCAACCTTGGGCTCGTACTTGTCTCCGCTGAACACAAGATACATCATCGTCAGCACGAGAAGGGGGGCGGCGATCAGCAGAGCCATCGTTCTTTTGTCCCGGACGAACTGGCGGACGATGCGGATGACTAACGCGCGGACTCTCATGGCCGCTCACCTCCGTAATGAAGGAATGCTTCTTCGATCGTAGAGCTGCCCGTCCGCGTTTTTAAGTCCGTCGGCGATCCGATCGCGATGAGCTTCCCGTCGCGGATCATGCCGAGACGGTGGCATTTGTCGGCCTCGTCCATGACATGGGTCGTCACGATAATCGTCGTGCCGGCAGCGCTCAACGCTTCGAGCTCGTTCCAGATGGACTTGCGCAGGATCGGATCGATTCCGACGGTCGGTTCGTCCAGGATCAGAACCTCAGGCTCGTGAAGCAAAGCGATAGCGAGCGAGAGCCGCCGCTTCATGCCTCCGGAGTACTCGGATACAATACGGTTCAAATGCTCCTCCAAACCGACGAGCTTCATGGCATAATGGATCCGCTCCTTGAGCCGCGCGCCTCCGAGCTCGAACAGCGAGCCGAAGAAGGACAGGTTCTCTTGGGCCGATAGCTCGGCGTATAACGCGTCGGATTGCGCCATGTACCCGATCCGGTTCATCATCGCCAGCTTCGGCAGCTTCACTCCGAGCAGGCTGATCTCGCCGGAAGTTGCTTCGTCGATGCCGGCTAACATCTTCACGAGCGTCGTCTTGCCGGAGCCGGAAGGGCCAAGCAAGCCGAATATTTCGCCGCGTTCGACTCGCAAGCTTATGCGCTCGATCACGATTTTTTCGCCGAAATTCCGGATGACGTCCCGTATTTCAACACAGCTGGAGCTCTCGTGAGTCATGAAGTTGCCTCCCTCTTTATTATAATAGTGAGTAATCACTCATTTTTATTGTTTGGAAATTATCATATGTCCGGTCCAAGCATTCTGTCAACCGTGCACAAGAATACATTCGCTCATCCGGCCCAAACACCAAAAAACCGCCGTAGCAGCGATTGCTCCGGCGGTTCAGTTCATCATCTAGAAGTTGAAGTTGTCCGGATCCGGTCCGAACCGGTGATTGCGGTTAAGCGCGGAAATCCGGTTCATCTCGTCTTCGGTCAGCTGGAAGTCGAAAATATCGGCGTTTTCCGTCAAGCGGGACAGCGTTGTCGTCTTCGGAATCGTAATGACGCCGTTCTGAATATCCCAGCGCAAGACGACTTGGGCCGGGGACTTGCCGTATTTCGCTCCAATCTCCGCAAGGACGGGCAGATCGAGGTTGCCCTGCATGAGAGGGCTCCACGCCGTCAATTGGATGCGGTTCTCCCGGCAGAAAGCAAGAAGCTCTTGCTGCGTCAGAAGCGGATGATACTCCACTTGATTAACCATCGGGACAATCGTTCCGGATTCCATGATGTCCTTCAAATGATGGATTTGGAAGTTGCTCACGCCGATCGCGCGCGCTTTGCCGTCGTTGTAAATTTTCTCGAGCGCCTTCCAGGTGTCCGTGTACTTGCCTTTGACCGGCCAGTGAATGAGGATCAGGTCGACGTAGTCCATCCCGAGCTTATCCAAGCTTGCTTGGAAAGCGGCGAGAGTCGATTCGTAGCCTTGATCGGCATTCCAAACTTTGGTTGTAACGAAAATCTGGTCGCGGGCCACGCCGCTTGCGCGAACGCCAGCACCGACACCGGCTTCGTTCTGATAGGCGGCCGCCGTATCAATATGGCGGTATCCGGCTTCGATTGCCGCTTTCACCGTGGATTCGGCTTCTTCGTCTTTTACCTTCCACACGCCAAGTCCGAACAAAGGCATCTTCAAGCCGTTATGCAGAACCGCGCTTTCCGTTAGTGCTGTTGTCATCTTCATTTCTCCTCTCGGATATGGAATGGTTGAGCTAGAGGGACATTCTCAAAATTTCGCGGACGTCGTCCTTCTCAAGCCGTTTGAAGGAGCCGATCGCGCCGTATCTTACGGCTTCCTCCGCCATGCGGTCCAGCTGATCGTCGCCGATGCCGAAGTCGGCCAGCTTGGATTCCGCTCCGATCCGGGTGAAGAAGTCGCGCGTAGCTTGAATGCCGGCCAGCGCAAGCTCGTCTTCCGATTTGCCGGCGGGATCGATTCCCCATACCCGCGTTGCGTATTGGGCGAACCGGTCGGGGCGCTGCTTGTAGACGTAACGCATCCAGTTCGGGAAGATGATGGCGAGGCCTGCCCCATGCGGGATATCGTAAATGGCGCTCACTTCATGCTCGATGCCGTGGGAAGCCCAGTCGTTCTGCATGCCGAGGCTGATCTGGCCGCCGTTCAGCGCCATTGTGCCGCACCACATCAGGTTGGCGCGCGCCGCCGCGTCATTCGGATTCGCAAGCGCGGGCTCCACGTTCTCGATGACCGTCTGCAGAATCGATTCGCAGAATCTTTCTTGCAGCGGCGTGTTTGTCGTGAGGCTGAAATATTGCTCGAATACGTGCGACATAATATCGACCGATCCATAGACCGTGTGATTGCGCGGAACGGAATAGGTCAGCGAAGGATCCAGAATCGAGAAGCGCGGGTAGAGGTGAGCGCTTCCTGCTCCTCTCTTGAGCTTCTCCTCCCAATGGGAAATAACCGTGCTGCCGTTCATTTCCGAGCCTGTGGCAGCCAGCGTCAGCACCGTGCCGATCGGCAGCGCCTGCTGGATGGAAGCTTTGCCGACGAAGAAATCCCAGACGTCGCCGTCGTACAATGCGCCGGCCGCGATAGCTTTGGACGCGTCGATTACGCTGCCGCCTCCGACGGCCAGAATAAAGTCGACCCCATGCTCCCGGCAGATGTCGATGCCTTTGTTAACGGTCGACAGCCGCGGGTTCGGTTCAATGCCCGGAAGCTCGTAGAAGGTAATGCCTGATTCCTTCAGCTGCTTGATCGTACGCTCGTAAAGCCCGGTGCTCTTGATGCTTCCGCCTCCATAGACGAGCAGAACCGTTTTGCCGTACGAAGATGCCAGCTCGCCGATTCGGTCGGCCGATCCTTCGCCAAAGACGATGCGGGTAGGATTATGAAATTGAAAGTTATTCATTTTACTCCTCCTTTATTTTCATTAACTCAAAAGGTAACTAAACTTCTTGAAGGTTATGTATGCGGAATTTATTTTATTGAATATGCTCCGCAGTGTCAAGTTTGCCAATGGGTATCGATTTGCATTGAAACGTTAACTTTTTAGTTATATAATGGTTGGGACATTTGCAATTTTCTCAAAGAAAAGAGGCAACAGGATGGAAATCGAAGTCAGCGGCCGGAACATGTTTTTTCTGGAATGCTTCTCTTCTCCTACGCGCGTGAAAATAATCGAGCTGCTGGGCGAGCGGCCCATGAATATTAAAGGCTTGTCCGAAGCGCTAGACATAAAGTCTCCGATCGTAACGAGACATATACATATGCTGGAGGAAGCGGGTATCGTTCGCTCCGAATCGGTGGCGGGCAAGCGGGGGATGCAGAAGCTTTGTTACCTTCAGCTGACGCACGCTACCCTTCTGTTCAAAGGCGCTCCGCCCAAAGAAGAGGGCAGCCGATATTTCGTGTCTCTGCCCGTCGGCACTTACTCGGGCTTCGAGATCAGGCCGACCTGCGGCCTGGCTTCCGCGGATCGAATGATCGGGATGTGCGACGATCCTCGATATTTTGCCGATCCCGAGCATGTCCACGCGCGCGTCATCTGGTTCGGTTCCGGCTACGTCGAATACCGCATTCCGAATTATATGGTAAGCAACGAGCGTCCGGATTCCCTGGACATATCCCTCGAGATCTGTTCGGAGACGCCATGCACGGTCGATCATCTCCCTTCGGATATCGTGTTCTCGGTCAACGGCACGGAAGTGGGGACGTGGACCTACCCCGGGGGCTTCGGAGGAGCGCGAGGCATCTACACCCCTTCCTGGTGGCACAAAAATATCCGGCACGGACTGATGAAGACGATCCGCGTAACACCTCAAGGCTCCTTCATCGACGGGGTTAAAGTGTCCGATGTTACCATCGAGGGCCTTTCCTTGTCGTACGACAAGGAAATATTGTTCCGCATCGCGAGCAGCGCGTCGGCCAAAAACCAGGGAGGCGTCACCCTCTTCGGCAAAGGCTTCGGCAATTACGACCAGGATATCGAGGTGACGCTCAGGTGCGTGTAGCATTTAAGGAACCGCGTCCTCGCATGTTGAAGCAAGCCCGATCCCGATGGGGATCGGGCTTGTTCGTCTCTTCGGCGTCCGGACTATACCATCTGCTCCGCATAGCTTTAGGTTCTTAAGCAGGCTATCCCCTCAGATCAGTGTTGCTGCAGTCCTTCAGCGGGGTATCCCCTCGGCTTCGAATAGCTGCCAGTTCATTGGCAGACTATCCCCTCGGCTCCGTATAGCTGCGAGTTCTTTGGAAACTAACCTCTCAGATCAGTATTGCTGCAGCCCTTCGGCAGGCTATCCCCTCAAATCAGTTCGCTTCAGTAACTTACTGTTTTCCACTGCTTCTTTTGATTTCTTTTGGTTGTTATCCCTTTATCTCAGGAACTATAGGTTGTGTGTTTCTAGCTACTTTGGACGCTATCCCCTCATCTCAGGAAACCGTAGGGGGAGTTTCCAGCTTCTTAGGACACTATCCCATCAGCTCAGAGTTCGGTTGCCTCCAGCCCGCAATCTAGCCAAAGCCGCCAAACCCACCAAACCCACCAAACACACCAAACCCACCAAAGCCACCGAAGCCACCGAAGCCACCAAAGCCACCAAAGCCACCAAAGCCACCAAAACCACCAAAACCACCAAAACCACCAAAACCACCAAAGCCACCAAAACCATAAATGCCTCAATACCCTCATTGCCTGAGGTGCCTGTATATTGCTTAATTCGGATAACTCCCTGAGTCGACGGGATAGTGAGCCAAATGAAAATGAGAAGTATCTTTTCATCAAACAAATCCAAATCCTGGAAAGCTATCTTCTGCTAATCGTTGCAAAACAGAAATAGGCCACGAACGGACGATTCGGATAAGCAGTGCTAGCGATGATACTGTGATCGGACAAATAGATCTTTGTTTATCTTTGAAAATTTATGTATTCAAATAAAAACAAAGATGATATACTCAGATCAAACAAAAACAAAGCCATTATAAACAAACATTATCGGAGGTATGGTCATGGTGCAATCATTGTGGAACAAAGAAGCTGCGGATCAGCAGCAGGGAGGTCTGAACGAGCTCGTTTATCGCTCCAACCTAATCGGAACGGATCGCAGAGTGTGCAACTACGGCGGCGGCAATACATCCGCCAAGACGATCGTGCAGGATTTCCGCGGACGCGACGTCGAGGTCATGTATGTCAAAGGAAGCGGCTCCGACCTGGCAACAATGAAAGCGGGCAATTTCACAGGTCTGCGCATGGACGATATCCGTCCGCTGTTCGAGCGCGGCGAAATGTCGGACGAGGATATGGTCGCTTACCTGGCGAACTGCATGATCGACGCCAAGCATCCCCGCGCTTCCATCGAGACGCTGCTTCACGCGTTCCTTCCATTCAAGCACGTGGACCATACGCATCCGGACGCGATTATCAGCCTGGCTTGCGCGGATAACGGCCGCCACTTGGCGGAGGAGATTTTCGGCAATCGTTTCGTATGGGTTCCTTACGTTCGTCCTGGCTTCACTTTGTCCAAAATGATCGCGGAAGGCGTACTGAACAACCCGAACGCCGAGCTCGTGGTCATGGAGAAGCATGGCCTCGTCACTTGGGGTGACACGTCGGAAGCTTGTTACGCCCAGACGATCAAAATCATCAACGAAGCGGAAGCGTTCATCGAAGCGCGCGTGAACGAAGCGAAGCTGTTCGGCGGCGCGCGTTTTGAATCGCTGCCGGAAGGGACGCGCAGAGCGATCGCGGCCGAAGTGATGCCGACGGTACGCGGCGCGGTCAGCGACGCTAAGAAAATGATCCTGTCCTTCGACGATGCCGACGACGTGCTGTCGTTCGTAAACGGTCAGGACTCCCCGGCGCTGTCCCAAGTCGGCGCGGCTTGCCCGGATCACCTGGTGCACACGAAGGTCGTTCCTCTCTTCATCGACTGGACGCCGAACGCGGACGACGTGGAAGGGCTGAAGGCGGCGCTGAAATCCGGCATCGCTTCTTACAAGGAGCAATACGCCGCGTACTTCGAGCGCAACAAGCATGAAGGCGACGTCATGTTCGAGGCTGCTCCGCGCGTTATCCTGATTCCTGGCGTAGGCATGATCAACACGGGCAAGAGCTGGGCGATGTCCCAAGTGAGCGGTGCCCTGTACCACCGCGCGATCGCGGTTATGCGCGGCGCGACGGCGCTGGGCAGCTTCGTTTCCCTGAGCGAAAACGAATCCTATAATGTAGAATATTGGCCGCTCGAGCTTTACAAGCTGTCCCTGGCTCCTGCGGAAGCGGAATTCTCCCGCAAGGTGGCGTTCATTACGGGCGGCGCCGGCGGCATCGGCAGCGAAACGGCACGCCGCCTCGTATCGGAAGGCGCGCACGTCGTGCTCGCGGACCTCAATCTGGAAGGCGCGCAGAAGGTAGCCGCCGAAATTAACGAGAAGTACGGCGAAAATCGCGCGATCGCAGTTAAAATGGATGTAACAAACGAAGAGCAAGTGGCGGCGGCATACGCGGAAACGGCGATTGCTTACGGCGGCGTCGACATTATCGTCAACAACGCGGGACTTGCGACCTCCAGCCCGTTCGACCAAACGTCGCTGAAGGAATGGAATTTGAACATGAACGTGCTCGGGACAGGATATTTCCTTGTTGCCCGCGAAGCATTTAAGCTGATGAAGACGCAAGGCATCGGCGGCAACATGGTATTCATCGGCTCCAAAAACTCCGTCTACGCCGGCAAAAACGCGACGGCTTACAGCTCGGCGAAAGCGCTCGAAGCTCATCTGGCGCGCTGCGTCGCGGCGGAAGGCGGCGAGTTCGGCATCCGCGTCAACACGATTCTGCCGGACGCGATTCTGCAAGGCTCCGCGATCTGGAACGGAAGCTGGCGCAACGAGCGCGCAGCCGCTTACGGCATCGAGCCGGACCAATTGGAAGAGTACTACCGCAAGCGCACGACGCTGCTTGTTAACATCTATCCTCGCGACATCGCGGAAGGCATCGCGTTCTTCGCTTCGTCGAAAGCCGACAAAACGACGGGCTGCATGCTGACCATCGACGGCGGCGTGCCTGCCGCGTTCACGCGCTAAGAGGAGGCTGCCATGTACCAGGCTTTGGGAGAGAAGCATTGGATCATTCCGGACGGGTTCATCCCTCCGGACAGCAGCGGCAATTTGACAAGTCACGAGTCCGTCTGCGTGCTTAATACGTCTTCGGAGGAAGCGATGTTATTGTTCACCGTTTTCTTCGAAGACCGCGAGCCGCTAGAGAATATGATGTTCGTCGTTCCGGCGAGGAGAACCAAGCACATCCGCACGTCCGCCCTGCATAAGGGCGGAACGGGCATTCCGGTCGGAGTGCCTTACGCGATCGAGGTGCGCAGCGACATTCCCGTCGTCGTGCAATACAGCCGTCTAGATTCCACTCAAGCGGAGAACGCGCTCATGTCGACGATGGCTTTTCCGATCAAATAACTACTATTCATATAACGAGAGGGTGTGCAGGCATGACAGATCGCGCATACGCGTTGTTCGAGGAGCAGCAGGCAGCAAGGGGCATTAATCTGGAGGAAGTGAAGGCGCGGCTGAAGGAGCTGCGCATCGAGACGCCTTCCTGGGGCTACGGCGATTCCGGCACCCGGTTCAAGGTGTTTCAGAAGGAAGGCGTGCCGCGCGACCCGTTCGAGAAATTCGAGGACGCCGCTCAGGTTCATAAGCTGACGGGCCTTGCGCCCTCGGTCGCGATCCATATTCCGTGGGATAAGGTGGACGACTACGGCAAGCTGAGAGCGCATGCGGAGAATTTGGGACTCTCGATCGGAGCGGTCAACCCGAACCTGTTCCAGGAAGACGATTACATGCTCGGCAGCGTAACGAACTCGGACGCGGCCATCCGCCGCAAAGCGACGGATCACCTTCTGGAGTGCGTGGACATTGCCAAGGAAACCGGCTCCCGCGATCTCAGCCTTTGGTTCGCGGACGGCACCAACTACCCGGGACAAGGCAGCATCCGGAAGCGGAAGGGCTGGATGCAGGACTCTTTGACGGAGATGTATAAAGCGCTTACTCCGGAGATGCGGATGCTGATCGAATACAAATGCTTCGAGCCTGCGTTCTATCATACGGATCTCGCGGACTGGGGCATGGCGTACAATATGGCGCTTAAGCTCGGCCCTCAAGCGGAGGTGCTCGTCGATACCGGCCATCATCTGCCGGGCGCGAACATCGAGCATATCGTGGCGTACCTGATCGACGAGAAGAGGCTCGGCGGCTTCCACTTCAACAGCCGGAAGTACGCGGACGACGACTTGATCGTGGGTTCGGTCAACCCTTACGAGCTTTTCCTTATCTTCTATCAGATCTTAAGCGCGGCAAGCGACGGCGACGCCGGCATTCGCAGCTGCGTCAGCAATATCGCCTATATGATCGACCAATCGCATAACATCGAGCAGAAAATTCCGGCCATGCTGCGTTCCGTGCTGAACGTGCAGACGCAATACGCCAAGGCTTTGCTGGTCAACCATGAAGAGGTTGAAGAAGCGGCCAACCGCCATGACGTGCTCGCGGCCGAGCATGCCGTGCGCAGCGCGTTCGAATTCGACGTGACGCCTCTGCTGCACGTCCTGCGCGAAGAACAAGGCTTGCCTCTTGATCCGATGAAAGCGTACCTGTCCAGCGGCTATGGCAATGGCATTCTCGCCCGCGGCAAGGGAGGTGCAAGCTGGTGACGCACGTACTCGCCTTCGACCTCGGCGCAAGCAGCGGCAGGGCGATGCTCGGCCGGCTTGTAGACGGCAAGATCGAAATCGAAGAGCTTCACCGGTTTTCCAACGATCCCGTTCAGGCGGGGGGCCGCCTGCACTGGGATATTCTGCGGCTCCTCCATGAGCTGAAGCAGAGCCTTCTGAAGGCGAAGCATCGCGGCGTCGTGATCGACAGCATCGGCATCGACACCTGGGGCGTCGACTTCGGCATGCTCGACCGAAGCGGCGAACTCCTGGGCAATCCGATCCATTACCGGGATCCGCATACGAACGGGAAGATGGAGAGCGTGTTCGAGAAGGTGCCCGCGGAGGAAGTATTCGCCCGCACCGGCATTCAGTTCATGTCGATCAACACGCTCTATCAGCTCGCGTCCTTGAGTGACGCCGGCTCGGTGCTGGTCAGGGAGGGCCGGGAATTTCTAATGATTCCGGCGCTCCTCCGGTATTACTTAACGGGAGAGAAGCACAACGAGTTCTCGCTCGCGACGACGACGCAAATGTTCAATCCGCTTTCGGGCGATTGGGACGGCAGGCTGCTGGAGGCGATCGGCGTCGACCCCGCGCTGTTCGCCCCCGTCGTTCAGCCGGGTACCCGAGTCGGCCGGCTTAGCAGCGCGTTATGCGAGGAATTGGGCATTGAGTCGGCGCCGGTTATCGCGGTAGCCGAGCATGACACGGGCTCCGCCGTCGCGGCCGTGCCGGCGAAGGAGCAAGCTTTTGCTTACCTCAGCTGCGGCACCTGGTCGCTGATCGGCACGGAGGTTGCCGAGCCGGTGCTGACCGAGAGGGCGCGGGAGCTTAATTTCACGAACGAAGGCGGCGTATATGGAACTTACCGGCTGCTGAAGAACATCATGGGGCTTTGGATTTTGCAAGAATGCAGAAGGGCTTGGGAGCGCGAAGGCCATAGCTATTCGTTCCCGGAGCTCGTGCAGCTGGCTTCCGCGGCGGAGCCGTTCGCGGCTTTCATCGACGTCGACGACGAGCTGTTCCTGCAGCCGGGCGACATGGCCGCCCAGATTCGCGCTTACTGCGCCCGGACGGGCCAGAAGGCGCCGGAAGGACCCGGCGCTTACGTCCGGGCGATTCTGGAAGGCCTCGCGTTCAAATACCGCCATGCGCTCGAGCAAACCGAGGAGCTGGCCGGAGTCCAATTCGGCGGACTGCATATGGTCGGGGGCGGCATTCAGAACACGCTGCTCTGCCAATGGACGGCGAACGCGATCGGCAAGACGGTATGGGCGGGCCCCACGGAGGGGAGCGCGATCGGCAATATGCTGGTACAATGGATTACAAACGGCGATTTGAAGGATATTTGGGAAGCTCGCCGCGCCGTATCGGAATCGTTCCCTGTGACGGTCTACGAACCAGGCGAACGGGAATCGTGGAATTCCGCGTACGATACGTTCAAAGCGAAAACGGGACTAATCGATTCGATATAGAATTCATGAGGCAGGAGTCGAGGTTGGTTATGCTGGTAGCGGAGCGGTACGACAAAATTGTAGGATTGGTGAATGAAAGAGGCAGCATCCGCGTAACGGAGCTGAGCGAGCTGTGCGGCGTAACGGAAGAGACGATCCGGCGGGATCTGGATCGGCTCGAGCAAGCGGGCCGCCTGCGGCGCTCGCACGGAGGCGCCGTCAGCGTCAGGGACGGCCAGCCGGAGACGCCTTATTTCGAACGCGAAGTGGCGCATGCCGACGAGAAACGAAGAATTGCCGAGGAAGCGGTCAAGCTGATCGAGCCGAAGCAGCGGATCTTGCTGGACGCAAGCTCGACGGCGTGGTATATGGCGGCGAATATGCCGGATATTCCGCTTACCGTGCTGACCAACTCGATCAAGGTGGCGGTCGAGCTCTCCTCCAAGGAGCGCATCGAAGTCATCTCGACCGGGGGCATTCTGGCAGCCCGCAGCCTATCTTACGTCGGACCGCTCGCCGAACGTTCGCTGGATGCTTATCATGTCGACAAAGCGTTCCTCTCCTGCAAGGGAGTCCATCTGGAGCGGGGGGCCAGCGAATCGAACGAGCTGCAGGCGCGCATCAAGCAGCGCATGACGGGCATGGCCGATCAGGTCATTCTGCTCGCCGATTCCAGCAAATTCGGCGTTCAAGCGTTCACGCATGTGGCCGATTTGAACCAAATTCATGTCATCATCACGGATGACGGATTATCTCGGGAGCATGCGGACGGTCTTCGTGACCGCGGCATCGCCCTGATGACCGTGTGACGCAAGTTTTTTTGGCGCCGGCTTCGGTTTAGGGGAAGCGCGGCGCTTTTTCATACCTGATCTAACAGACTGAGGTGAGGCGTTTGAAAGTTTCCTTGTTCGTGACATGCTTAAGCGACAACATCTACCCCAAGGTAACCGAAGCGATGGCGCGCCTGCTAGCGCGTCTGGGCGTCGAGGTGAGCTTCCCGCCCGGGCAAACCTGCTGCGGGCAGCCGGCCTACAACAGCGGTTATTGGAAGCAAGCCAGGGAATCGGCATTGACGCTGCTTGACGCGTTCGAAGACAGCGACTTCGTCATTTCGCCGTCCGGCTCCTGTACCGGCATGATCCACCATTACTCGAAGCTGTTCGAGAACGAGCCCGAGCAGCTGGAGAGGACGGCCCGGCTGCAGAGCAAAAGCTACGAGTTTACGCAATTTCTCGTGAACGTGCTCGGCGTAACGGACCTGGGAGCCGTATTCCCCCGTAAGGTGACGTATCATCCCTCCTGCCACGGCAGCCGGATTCTCGGCGTGAAGGAAGAGCCGATGCGGCTGATGAAAGACGTGCGCGGGCTCGAGCTGGTGCCGCTGCCGTTCGCCGAGGACTGCTGCGGCTTCGGCGGCACGTTCGCCGTTAAGATGGCGGATATTTCCGGCGCGATGGTGACCGAGAAGGCGGCCCACGTCCTGGAGACGGAGGCGGAGGTGCTCGTCGGACTCGACATGGCCTGCCTCATGAACATCGCGGGCAACCTTCGGTTCCGCGGCGAGAAAGTGCGAGTCATGCATCTGGCGGAATTGCTGTACGAAGGGGTGAAGGGAGCATGAGCGGTCCGGTAAAAGGCGGCGCGACGGTCAAAGCGCGAGCGGAGCTGGCGCTGAACGACGAGTTTCTGCGCAAAGCGGTCCGTTTCACGACGGAGCGTCTGCGGAACGGCAAGAAAAAGGCGTCCGAGGAGCACGGCAACTGGGAAGAATGGCGGGAGCGCGGCCGGCAGATCCGGCTTCATACGATCGCCCATCTGGATTATTATTTGAACTTGTTCGTGAATAACGCCCGGGCGAACGGCGTGCATGTCCATTTTGCCGAGACGGCCGAAGAAGCGGTTAAGCTGACGCTCGATATCGCGAAGCATTCGGGAGCCAGGTCCGTCGTGAAATCGAAGTCGATGGTGACGGAGGAGCTGCATCTGAATCACGCGCTCGATTCCATCGGCGTGGAAGCGATCGAAACGGATCTTGGCGAATACATTATCCAGCTGGCTGGCGAGATGCCGTCGCATATCGTTATTCCGGCGATTCACAAGAACAGATACCAGATCGCGGAGCTGCTTTCGAAGGAAGCGGGCTACGAGCTGCCGCCGGATACGACGGCGCTGGCCGGCTTCGTCCGCAAGAAGCTCCGGGAGAAGTTCCTCGAGGCGGACATCGGCATGACCGGCTGCAACTTCGCCATCGCGGAGACGGGCTCCATGGTGCTGTTCGAGAACGAAGGCAACGCGCGCATGGTCAGCACCGTGCCGAAGACGCAGGTCACGCTGATGGGCATGGAACGCATCATTCCGTCCTGGTCGGACCTCGAAGTGATGGCGACGCTTCTGCCGCGCTCCGCGACGGGACAGAAGCTGACGATGTACATGTCCGGCATTACGGGCCCTCGCCGTAGCGGCGACGCGGACGGGCCGGAGGAAATGCACATCATCATCGTCGACAACGGACGCTCCCTGCAGCTCGGCGACCCCGAGTTCCAGGAGCTGCTTAACTGCATTCGCTGCGGCGCCTGTCTGAACGCCTGCCCGGTGTACCGGCATATCGGCGGCCACGCGTACGGCAGCACGTACAGCGGCCCGATCGGCGCGGTGCTCACGCCGTCCCTGAACAAGAACATCGCGGAATGGGACGATATCGCGAACGCCTCCAGCTTGTGCGGCGCCTGCTATGAAGCGTGCCCCGTCAAAATTCCGCTGCACGACATGCTTGTCTACCTGCGCCGCCGCAAGGTAGAGAGCGGCCACGGCAACAAGCTGGAGTCGATCGGCATGCAGGGCTTCGCCTCCGTCATGGGCAGCGCGAAGCGGATGAGCGGCATCGTGAAGCTCGGCAAGCTGGGGCAGAAGCTGGTCGCGAAGGACGGCGAAATCCGGCTCAAGCTCGGCCCGCTGAAGGGCTGGAACACCTACCGCGTCACGCCGAGTCTGCCGAAGGAGGCGTTCCGCGACCAGTGGCCGACGCTAGAGAGCGAGCTGAGGAACGAGCTTCGCGAGATGAAGCCGGATATGCTGGAACGCATGAAACAAGTGGCTGAGCGGCAAAAACAAGGCGGAGGAGGGGGACATCATGGCTAATCAGCAACAGGAATCGCATGCGGAGTGGCTGGCGAGGCTGGCCGAGGAGTCGAAGGCGAAGCAGGAGAAATTCATGAACGGTATCGCGAAGCGGCTCGGCCATCCGCGAATGACGTCCGCCCCCGCCCATCCTTACCGCGGCGCCCCTGACTTCTGGAAGGCGTATGAATGGACGCCGGAGGAGCGAATCCAAGGCTTCACGGACAACTTCCTGTCCGTCGGCGGTCATGTGGCTCGGCTTGAGAGCCTGGCAGACGCGGCCGCGTTCATCGCGGGCAAAGCCGAGGAGATGAGCGCCCGCACCGTCCTCCGCCAAGACGATCCCGCGCTCGCGGAGCTGCGGCTGGAGGAGACGCTGCCTGCGGGCGCGTCCGTCTCCGTCTGGAACAGCGACGACGAGTCGCAGTGGAAAACGGTCGCCGCCGGAGCGGATTTCGGCGTCGTGCAAGCCGATCATGCCGTCGCCTACACCGGCTCCGTGACGGTGCTGTCGGCCAGCGGCAAGGGCCGCTCCGTCAGTCTGCTGCCGACGGTGCTGTTCATCGTTATCCCCGTGGAGCGAATCAAGACGCGCCTCGGCGAGGTGCTGACGACGTTCGACGAGACGGGCCGCGAAGGCTTGCCTGCAGGCATCCATTTCATCTCGGGGCCGAGCCGCTCGTCCGATATCGAAAACGATCTGACAATCGGCGTTCACGGCCCCGGCATCGTATACGCGCTGCTGGTCGGCTAGATCATTCGTTCGGGCTTCATCTACACGAATGCTTCCGCAGGGGCCGCGGGCTGGCGATAACGGGGTACTTAGATACGCGCAGGCTGACAATAACGATCAACGGTGTACTTACTTGGCGTTCTCCATAGACAAAAGGCAAGTCCACAGCAGCTTCAGCTGCTTGTCGGACTTGCCTTTTTCGGTGTGCTCTCGGGCGCGCGCCACTACTCAGGCGTGGATGCCAAATACTCCTGAATGAACTTCACCGCGTTCTCCGGATGCGGCGCGTCTACGCGAATGCCCACGACCATCTCTTTCTTCATGAGCGGCAAGTCGTCGAACAGCTTCGTGTCCGTCAGGTCGATGCCGTAGACGACCGGAGCCGGGTCGTCTTCCGTCTGATGCTTCATCGCTTTATCGCCGGCTGCCGCTTCCGCGAGCTCCGGAATGTCCTCGAGCTTCTTCAGCGCGCCTTGCCCGCCCATCCACTCGAACATGAATTTGTCCATGACGTAAATATCGGGCTTCTCGGACATGACGGTGACGACGGCCTTCTGCAGGTAGGCGTATTGGTTGCCATCCTCTTGAGGCACGAATATAATGCTGGATTCCACGCGCTTCCAATCGGTGAACGTCTGAAGCATCTTCTCGTTGACCGCTTTGATGTCGCTGCCTTCCTGCTCCATGAAGAGACCCATGTAGGTAACCTCCAGATCGACTGGAGGAAGGCTCGCCAAGTAGCGTTCATGCTCCTTGTGGTCGATATAGCTGACAATGCCGTATATAATGAGTGCAATTACCGCTATGGCCCCGAACGTATGAACTTTGTAATACCGCCAGAAGTGGTCCAGCTTCTGGGCTTGGCCGGCCATGTTTTTGTATTTGCCGTATTCCTGCTCGTTGAACGCTTCCGTAAATTTCTTGTCCTCTTGCGCCAGAATGAAACGGTAGGCTTCGGTTACCTTCGCGAAATCGCTTTCTTCGGCGGCGTCATCCGGGCCTCCGGATTTGGCGCGCGACCGTTCTCTCTTCATGAGCGTCGTGTAACGCTTCTCGACTTCGTCCTTGGGCGCGTTCTCTTCCAATCCCATGGTCTTGTAGGCTTGCTTCAGGTCTTCCACGATAGTCACCTCTATTTAATAAGAAGATCTAGCAATCTGCTATCTATTAGTATACGGGGAACACCGCGGCTAACGCAAACAGAAGGATGCGGCGCCTCGGCTCCAAATGTTACAATATGTTGAAGCTGAACGAAAAGGGGCGCTCTCGCGAAAATGTTTGACCCGACCGTATTCGACAACTTGAAAGTCGCCGTAGAGAACGAGTTTTACGATTTGGACAACCTGGACCGGATCATCGACATCACCAATCGCAGGGACCTGCTCGATATGGCGGTCATGTCCCGCGAGTTCTCGCTGTTCTTCCGACTGGCGAAGGACAGACGGGCGGAGGCCGAGCTTGTTCTGGACACCTCGCTGCGGGACTTGGCGGCGGAGCTGCTGGAGCGGCCCGAAGAGAAGGCGGCATGCGGACTTAAGTTCCGGTTCCATCTCGAGACGCCTCTCGAAGGCGCAGAGGCGTTATGCCAGGAGATCGAACGATGTCTCATGGACATCTGGCTGCCCGAGGAGAAGCCGGCGCAGACGCTGAGCCGCTCGTACGGCGACGAGTCCGGCCGTTGCCGCAACGTCGTCGAGCTGAGGTTCGGCCGGCGCATCGGCGAAGAGCAGATGGACGACATCCCTGAGCTGGCGAAGCATGCCGTACGTACGCTGGAAGCGCTGTGCGGACTGATGGCCGCGGAGGAGCAGGGCCTGCCGTAACACTTGCTTGGGCGGAAACTACCTATTCCATTCGCCATGGGTCTGTGCTATAGTACGAGAGAACAATTGAAGACGCAAATCCGGCTTGAACGTCCTTCCCGGCAGGGAATGGGAACGGCGGCCGGGAGAGGTTCGCGAACTCCCTCTATAAAAAACTAAAACGTAGCGGTGGCCTGTCCATATGCGCGTTGTCCAAGCTTTTTGGACAACGTCAATCAGGCATCGTCGTTTTTGTGTTCGGCGTTTCGCCGCTTCCGACGGGAGCAGGCGGGGCGCCGTTTCTTATTTGATCGAACGCGCCGGAACCGCGCTGCCATGCGCTGCCGGCGTCTACTGCGGACTTCCGTCTTCTCAAGCAACGGGAGGAGGAAACATCATGTTGAAGCAAGAGAAAGCCGTCGTCGTATTCAGCGGCGGCCAAGATAGCACGACCTGCCTGTTCTGGGCATTGGAACGGTTCGCGGAAGTGGAGGCGATTACGTTCAATTACGGCCAGCGCCACAAGCTGGAGCTGGACTGCGCGGCGGAGATCGCGGCCGAGCTTGGCGTCAAGCACCATGTGCTCGACATGTCGCTCCTGAACCAGCTGGCGCCTAACGCGCTTACGCGGGGCGACATCGCCATCGAGGAGAAGGAGGGCGAGCTGCCGACGACGTTCGTCGACGGCCGCAATCTGCTGTTCCTGTCATTCGCCGCCGTGCTCGCGAAGGGCATCGGCGCCAGACATATCGTAACGGGCGTCTGCGAGACGGATTTCAGCGGTTATCCCGACTGCCGCGACGTATTCATCAAATCGCTGAACGTGACGCTTAACCTGTCCATGGATTACAATTTCGTCATCGATACGCCGCTCATGTGGCTGAACAAAGCGGAGACGTGGGCGCTGGCGGACGAGCTCGGCGCGTTCGACTTCGTGCGGGAGCGCACGCTCACCTGCTACAACGGCGTGAAGGCGGACGGCTGCGGCGAATGCCCGGCATGCAAGCTTCGCCGCAAGGGGCTGGACGACTACGTCGCGTCGCGCGGCGCGAAGGGGGCGGAGCGCTAATGCTTCAGCAAATCTACCCGTCCCCGCAGCATGACTACTGTTATGAGCTGAACAAGGATTTTCAATTCGCCGCGGCGCACTACGTGCCGTCCGAGGAAGCGGGCAAATGCCGCATGATGCACGGGCATACGTATTACGCCAACGTGACGGTGGCCGGCGACGAGCTGGACGCGACGGGATTTCTAGTCAATTTCTCCATTATTAAAAAGCTGATCCACGACCGGTTCGACCATACGCTCCTGAACGATGACGCGGAAAGCTTCGACGCGGCGGATCCGAACCGCTTCCCGACGACGGAGGTCGTTGCGCGCACGATCTGCGATATCGTGCAGCGCTACCTGGACGGCACGGCCAACAAGCCGAGGTGTCTGCAAGTCTATCTGCGAGAGACGCCGACCAGCTATTGCGTGTACCGTCCGAAGCGGAACGGGAGGGCGGCTTCCCATGATTAAGGAAAGACCGATTCCCGTCCTCGAGGTGTTCGGGCCGACGGTTCAGGGCGAGGGCATGGTCATCGGACGCAAGACGATGTTCGTCCGCACGGCCGGCTGCGATTACTCCTGCTCGTGGTGCGACTCCGCCTTCACGTGGGACGGCAGCGGCAAGGACGACATCCGGCTGCTGGCCGCGTCGGACGTCATCGCGGAGCTGGAGACCATCGGCGGCGCGGCCTTCGATCACGTCACCATCTCCGGCGGCAATCCCGCGCTGCTTCCGCAGCTCGGCGGTCTGATCGACGGCCTGCACGCACGCGGCATTCAGGTCGCCCTCGAGACGCAGGGCAGCCGCTGGCAGCCTTGGTTCGCCGACATCGACGACCTGACGCTGTCGCCCAAGCCGCCAAGCTCGGGCATGTCCACTAATTGGGAGGTGCTGGACGATATCGTCCGGCGCCTCTCGGAAGCCGGACGGCGCTTCTGCATGAAGGTCGTCGTATTCGACGACGAAGATCTTGCTTACGCGAAGCTCGTGCATGAACGCTACCCGGGTATTCCGTTTTACGCGCAGGCCGGCAACGATAATCTGACCGAGACGGATCCGGCGATTATGCTGCCGTACCTTGTGGAGCGTTACGAATGGCTGATCGGCCGAACGATGGCGGACGAGACGCTGCGCGGCATCCACGTGCTGCCGCAGCTTCATACATGGGTATGGGGCAACAAGAAAGGCGTGTGAGAGGTCGTTCAAAAAGTCCACTTTTGATCACGAGGTATGCCACGAAGCATATTCGACATCGAATCTTGAATTCAGCCGGGACAGCTTATGCTTACGAAGTATGTTTCCTTCGGAAACATTTGAGGTGCTCACGTAGCTCCCACTAAGCGTATGCTTACGATGCCGTTTTCTTCGAAAACGTGGACCGCTCCTCATTCCCTAGCTTCATTCAACCTTCTACAGCGTTTTTGAAAAAAACGCAGCATCGGAAGCATCCGCTATTGTGCTGAAAAGCGGCTTTTTGAACTTTTATTTGTATGAGGAAATGAACGATCAATGATTATGGCGGGAGGAAGAGCCCGCGCAACCTTACGATATAGGAAGTGAGACGACATGGAAGGAAGAAACAAAGAAGAGCTGGACGGCATTACGCTGCTCGGCAACCAGGGGACGAAGTACCCGTTCAACTACGCGCCGGAGGTGCTCGAGTCGTTCGACAACAAGCATCAGGGCCGCGACTATTTCGTGAAATTTAATTGTCCGGAGTTCACGAGCCTGTGTCCGATTACGGGGCAGCCGGATTTCGCGACGATCTATATCTCCTATATTCCCGACGTGAAGATGGTCGAAAGCAAGTCGCTGAAGCTGTATCTGTTCAGCTTCCGCAATCACGGCGACTTCCACGAGGATTGCATGAACATTATCATGAACGACCTCATCAAGCTGATGGACCCTCGTTATATCGAGGTATGGGGCAAGTTCACGCCGCGCGGCGGCATCTCTATCGATCCGTATTGCAACTGGGGCCGCCCGGGCACCAAATACGAAGCGATGGCGGAGCACCGCTTGATGAACCATGATCTGTACCCTGAGAAGGTCGACAACCGCTAGATGAAGAACGTGCTCATTACCGGATACCGGGCGCACGAGCTGAACATATTCAGCCAGAAGCACAAAGGGATCGGCTATATCCAGCAAGCGATCGCGAACAAGCTGAGGCCGCTGGTCGAAGAAGGACTGGAGTGGGTCATCACGCCGGGCCAATATGGCGTCGACCTGTGGGCCTGCGAGACCGTCATCGCGATGAAAAGGCAGTATCCGGGGCTCAAGCTGTCCATTCTAACCGCTTTCGCGAATCCGGAGGAAGGCTGGAAGGACGACAAGAAGGACTACTTCCAGGGTCTCCTCCCCGGCGTCGACTACTACGCGTCCGTCTCGAAGGGCGCCTATGACGGGCCGTGGCAATTCAAAGCGAGGGACGAGCTGCTGCTGCGCAAGACGGACGGCATCATTCTGGTCTACGACGAGGACGCGGGAGAAGGAAGCCCGAAGTATATGAAGGAAATGGCGCGCAAGAAGGAGCAGCGGGGCGATTACCGGATCATCTCGATCTCCTCGGACGATATTCAGAGCATTGCCGACGAAGAGAGCTACCGTGATCTGGACGGCGGAGCGTAAGGGACATATAAGAGCTGACGCCGATATTGGCGGGGGCTCTTTTTTTTTGGATCGCCGCGTGCAGGCGAACGTTGCGGTCGAAATGCCTTTTTTTCGCGAAAAGGCTTGTACGGGGACAAGTTAACGGACAGTCGGGCCAACTCTCGCATATAGTATCTTGTACACTATTTTTGGAGGTGAAGATATGCCGTTATTATGGCTATGTTCCGCCTGCGGAGTATTGGGCTCGATCGTAACGTTCGCCTTCGGAGGGTGGATGGAGTCGCTTAGCGTATTGCTGGTGGCGATGGGCATTGACTATGTGACCGGGGTCGCGGCTTCCATTAAGGAAGGGAAAGGGCTTAGCAGCTCCTTAGGCGCATGGGGGCTGGCCCGCAAGGGGTTTTCGCTGCTCGTCATTCTGCTCGCGCACCGGATTGATATTTTGCTCGAAACCAACAACATGACGATGGGCGCGGCGGTCTACTTCTATATCGCCAACGAGCTGATCTCCGTCGTGGAGAACTACGGCAGATTAGGGTTTCCCCTGCCGGACCGGATTCGCAAGCTGATCGAAGTGCTCAAGAGCAAAGGTAGCTAGAGGGGACTAGCCCTGCGCTTCGATGGAACAAGCCTCCTCGGGCTGAGCCTGGAGGGGGTTATTTCCGCTTGCATCATATGGCGGAACCTGCATATAATAAGAACGGGTGTTCTTATTATGAAGGTTGAAACGTATGGAGGGGTGGCAATGGCCGCTAACAGAGTGGAAGGGCATGGCGCAGCGAGAACGGCTTCGCCTCCGCCCATACAGACAGAGGATGAGCTGGAGCTCGTGAAGCATTTCGTCCTGCTAGGTATCGTCATGCGCATATTGGATCATGATATACGGGTAATCGCGGCGTCAGGGATGAAGCTGCCGCGTTTCTATGAATCGCTGCTGCGGGGTATACAGGACCGCGTCCTGCTCGATCTGGCGGATCTGCGCAGGCAATTCCGGGGCAAAGGCATCAAGATTTACGAGGAGAAGCAGGAGCCGGACGGCTTGCGTGCGCAATATGTATGCCGCGGCTACCACCATCAGTTTTTTATGCTGTGGGGGTTCGTCAAAGCCGAATCCGAAAGAGTGCTTAAGCAGTATCTGAGCAGATGATATGCCGTTGTTCAAAGTTCTGTCACAAAAAGCGAAAAAACTTTTCCTCTTTACTCAGTTTAAGGTTGAGAACTTCGGACGATCTTATGTAATATATGAGGTAGACATTATGAACGCAAAGGGGAGCACGTAGCAATGCATAAATGGATTATGTTCGTATTTTTCACAGCGGCGTCTTTGCTGGGCTTGTATTTGCTCACATTCCAACTGCCGGAGAAGGAAGTGGACCCGGCGGCCCATCTGCCTGAGGGCGTATCGCTGATGACCATTCAAGCAAGAAGCGATTTTACGTTTAACGAGGAAGTATTCACCGCCAAGGTCGGCGATAAGGTCATTATTAAGATGCAGAACAAAGGCGGCATTCACGGCGTGAATATCGATGCGCTGAACGTATCGCTGACTGCCGAGGCGCCGGAGACGGAGCAAATCGAGTTCACGGAGCCGGGCGAATACGAAATCTATTGTTCGATCCCGTGCGGCCAAGGTCACCAAACGATGAAAGCGAAGCTTGTCATCGAGGCGGCGTAAACCGAACCACGGAAGCAAAAAGGAGCCGAAAGGCTCCTTTTCCCATATGCGGCGGGTTTAAGCGCGGCTCCTTCTGCCCCTGCGGTCGCGGGCAATCATTCTGTCCGCGACGTAACCGACCAGCGCCCATGTGAGGACGGTCAGCGCGTACAGCAGCAGAACGCTTACCTCGTGAATATCGACGAAGAAGTCGGTTACCCAAGCGGGCACGCTCAGCATGAAAAAAACCATGTTATGCGGATCGTAGCCCGTATAGTTGAAGGCGCAGATCGCAAGTCCGATAAGCGTAGCAATCGTAGTGAACGTATAGCGCATGTGCGGGTGATCTCCTTTAACTAAAGATTGCCGTAATGCGATGCCATAGGTTATTATGTGACAAAAGGACGAAACTCATGTGCCGGGCGCGCCGCGCTCAGCGCCATACATATTCGAGGAGGAAATGACGGCATGATTACACATATCGTATGCTTCAAGCTTAAGGACAACAGCGAGGAGAGCGTAGCCCGAACGGCTGCGGTGCTTCGTGACATGGAAGGCAAGATCGACGAGCTTAGGTACATCGAGGTAGGCATCGACGTGCTTCATTCGGAGCGTTCCTACGACATCGCTCTTATTACGAAATTCGACTCGAGGGCCGCGCTGGAAGCGTACCAAGTGCATCCCGTGCACAAAAAAGTGATCGAGCACATCATGCAGGTGCGCGAAGCGATAGTCAGCGTCGATTTCGAAAGCTAAGGAGAAGTTGAAGCATCATGGCAGAAATGAGAGACGTATACGAAATGATGACATACCTGCTCGTTATTATTCTGAGCAGCATCGTCATGGTGGCTTGGCTGAAACGGAAAGCCAAACGCAAGAAGTAACGGAAAGCGGGTAGGACTATGTATTATGTGAACCAGGAACAAATCGCCGTGAGGCTGGCGACGATACCGGAGATTACGGAAGCGCTAAGCGTTCTGGCGGCGAATTGGAAGGGCGATTTGCTGCAAGGCTTGGCGCAAGAGCGCGCGCTTCATCTCGCCATCGAGACCGTCACGGACGTCGGCAGCTACCTGATCGACGGTTTCATCATGAGAGACGCGAGCAGCTATGAAGACATTGTGGAAATAACGGCCGGGGAGGGCGTCTTCCCGGGGGAGCTTCAGGATACGTTAGTCGAGCTGGTGAAGCTGCGGAGAGCCATCGTGCAGGACTATTACGCATGGCCCCGCGCGGAGCTGCATCCTTTGACTAAGACTCTAATCGAGGCTTTGCCCGCGTTCAAGTCGGCTGTCGAAGGATATCTCGAGAGGGAGCTCTAGGGACGGGACCCGTAGAACGAGAAGGCATCTTAGTTAACGCAGGCAGCTGGAGAGCGGGGTGGCGGCATGAGACGAAGCGATAACGATAGGACAGACGAAGCGCCGAAGGCAGGCGCCACGACCCGCGAGCGCATTCTGGTGCTGCTGAAGACCAGGGGCCGGATGGGAGCCGGCGAGCTGTCCGCCGAGCTGGAGCTGACCGAGATGGCGATCAGGCGCCATATGTACGAGCTGGAGCGGGAGGGAGTCATCCGGATTACGTCCGTTCGGCAGAAGATGGGAAGACCGCTGCATGCCTTCGAGCTGACGGCGGACTCTGACGATCTTTTCCCGAAAAATTACCATACGCTGGCCCTCGATTTGCTCTCGGAGCTGGAGGAGGATCCGGAGACGAAGCCGCTCATCGGCCGGATGTTCGAAGGCAGGAAGCGCAAGCTTCAGGAACGGTACGCTCCGCGCATGGATGGCAAGAGCTTGGAGGAACGGGTATACGAGCTTGCGCACATTCAGAACGCCGGCGGCTACATGGCCGAAGTGGAGCAAGACTCTGATGAAGGCTATCTGCTCCATGAATACAATTGCCCGATTACAGGCGTCGCCGGAAAGTACGAACAGGCCTGCAGCTGCGAGCTGGCCTTGTTCCAGGAACTGTTGGAGGCGCCCGTCGAACGCACGGAATGTCTGGCCAAAGGCGGTTCGCGGTGCACCTACGTGATCGCAGGAGGCCAAGTCTCGAAGCGTAGACGCACAACGTCATAAATGGGAAAGTCCGCCGATGGTGCGGGCTTTCTTTTTTTTGCTTGCCGAAGCTGTGTCAAAACAAGCCCATGCTGCATTAACTGTCATTACGAAGTAGGCATTCGTCTAGTCGGCGCGGGGGAACGATCGGCCGGCTGAGCTCGAAGAGGAGGCGCATGGTGATGGCGGAATGGAGCGCGGCAGTCGCAGCCGGAGCTTTCGTCGTATTGACGGCGGGGCTGCTGATCGGACTCCGATTGCTGCTTAAGCGAGTGGAGCAGACCGGGGCCGCCGTTCGGGAAGCGCAGGCGGATCTGCATAGGCTCGCGGCGGAGATCAGCTCGGTCTTGCAGCCGCTGGAGGAATCGGTTCGCAGCGTGCACCGGGGGCTTGAGGCTGCAGAGGGGCTGGTGCAAGCCGTCCGGCAGGTAGGCGGCACGGTCGAGAAGACGACGTCCGCCGTCGAACGCGTCACAGACGCTTTTTCCTCGTCCGCGGTGAAGCATGCCGAGCGTATCGCGAGAGGCAAGCAGCTGGGGGAAGCGGCGCAATGGGCGGAGCTCGGCTTGACGGCTTGGCAGCTTTGGCAATCGAGCCGGAGCGGCAAGCAAGGCGAATCGGAGTAAGAAGCGATTCCCGCCACAACCGCTGAATCAACGAGCCAAGACGAAGGGTACTCTAAAGCTGAAAGGAGCGAATACATGATGTCAACACGCAAGGATTCAAAAGGTTTTCTGCTCGGAGCACTAGCCGGAGGTATTATCGGATCGGTGACCGCGCTGCTGTTCGCGCCGAAATCCGGCAAGGAGCTGCGCCAGGATATTTCCGCCGGAGCGCAGAAGGTAGGCGACACGACGCTTTACGCGGCGAATAAAGTCGGAGAAACGACGGGCCGCATCGCAAGGGAGATCGGGGGCCGCACGACAAGCATCGCCGGCAGCATCGTGGACAGCGTCAAGGGCTTGCGCAGAGACTCGGAGGAGGACGCTGTCGTGACGATTTCCGGCACGGCAACGGCGGAGACGGCGGAATTGGCGGAAGAAGCGCTGGAAGCGGCGATCGAGGCGGAAGAGACGAAGCAGCTGTCGTAATGACAGGCGAACATAAGAAAAGCCGCCGCCGGGGTCCATCACCTCGAGAAAACTTCCATAAGCGATCAGAGAGCCAGCGCGATTCCGCGTTTGGCTCTATTTGTCTGATTCAGGAGGGACGGGCGGGCATCATCTTCCTTGAACCTTGTCCCTATTTGCGTTAAGATGTAGGTACGTTTTCGAAGCTGTATTCATATGCTATTTTGTCTCGGAATCGAATTCAATCATCATGTTTAAGAAAGCGGTGTGTTTGTGCAGCAACCGATTGCGATACTAGATTCCGGCGTAGGCGGCCTTACCGTAGTGAAGGAAGTCATGCGCCAACTGCCGCGCGAGAAAATTATTTATTTCGGAGATACGGCGCGTACCCCGTATGGTCCGAGAACGCCCGAAGAAGTGGTGCGTTTCACAAGAGAAATCGTCGATTATCTGATACAGTTCCATCCCAAAATGATCGTCATCGCCTGCAACACGGCGACGGCCGTCGCGCTTACCGATATTCGCTCGAGAGTGGCGGTTCCCGTCGTCGGCGTCATTAATCCCGGCGCAAGGGCGGCAATCGGCAAGACGGTGACCGGATGCGTCGGCGTCATCGGCACGGAGGGCACCATCAAGAGCGGCGCTTACGAGCAGGCTCTCCGCGAGCTGTCGCCGCATGTTCAAGTGGTCAGCGAGGCATGCCCGAAATTTGTCACGTTAGTCGAGCAAGGCAACTTCCGGTCCATGGAGACATACAATATCGTCCGGGATTCCATCGAGCATATGCGAACCTACCCGATTGATTGTTTGATCCTGGGTTGTACGCATTATCCGTTCCTGACGGAGACGATCTCCGAGGTCATGGGCAGCTCGGTGAATCTCATCAGCTCGGCGGACGAGACGGCGAGAGAGATCAGCACGATTCTGCACGAGAAGAGGAAGCTAGCGCGGAACGAGCAGGAGCCGATCCATCAGTTTTTCTGCAGCGGAGATCCTCAGATGTTCAAGCATATCGCGCAGCAATGGCTCGGCGAGCAAATCGAACTGACGCCTGTCGTCTGGCAGGTTCCGAATATTAGCTAGCGAAAGCCGCCTCCCACGGGAGGCGGTTTATTCGTACGGACGACCGCCCTTTTGGGCTGCAAATAGGAAAAAGGACAAAGCCTCCCCGCATAGGATGAATCAAGAAAGGGTTATTCTTTCGGACGGAGGCGAGCAATCGATGAAGGATGAATACCGGTATGGCGGCATGATGGAGGAAATCGGGCGTTTGACGTCCGCTTATTCCTTTGTGGAGGCGCACCCGATAGGATGGAGCGTGCTCGGCAGACCCATCGCGGCGCTCCGATGCGGAGTCGGCCCCAAGCCGATTCATATCAACGCTTCGTTCCATGCCAACGAATGGATTACGTCCGCGCTGCTGATGAGATTTGTATCCGAGCTGTCGGAATGCTACCGGACGGGGAGACGGCTCGGCGGACAAGACGTATCGGGGCTGTGCTGCGAGACGACGCTGTGGGCCGTGCCGATGGTCAATCCGGACGGAGCGGAGCTCGTGCAAGGCGGACTTGACACCGTTCCGCCTCATTACCGGGATACGCTGCTTCGGCTGAACGGCGGACTGACGGATTTCAACGGCTGGAAAGCAAATATACGGGGCGTGGACCTGAACGACCAATTCCCCGCGTATTGGGAGGAGGAGCGCAAGCGGCGCGGCATAGAGGGCCCGGGTCCGCGCGATTATCCGGGTCCGTACCCTCTCAGCGAGCCGGAGGCGGCCGCTATGGCGGCATTTACGGAGCGGCTCCGATTCCGCGCCGTCGTCGCGCTTCATACGCAAGGACGCGAAATTTATTGGAACTACCGGGATTACGAGCCGCCTCAGTCGGAGGAGCTTGCCCGGAAGCTGGGCGCGGTAAGCGGCTACGAGCCGATCAAGCTGAGCGGCAGCGACGCCGGCTACAAGGATTGGTTTATTCAAAACTACCGTCTGCCGGGCTTTACGGTCGAGGCGGGCTACGGGGAAAATCCGCTGCCGGTCCGGGCGTTCGAATCGATCTACGCGGAGCTCCGGCCGCTGCTCATCGAATCGCTTAGGCTATAAGCCAAAGCGGCTCAACCATTCGAGTTGCTTTGGCTAATGAGCCAAAGCGGCTCAACCATTCGAGTTGCTTTGGCTAATGAGCCAAAGCGAGCTCAACCATTCGAGTTGCTTTGGCCAACAAGCCAAAGCGGTTGCAAGGTCAGTCAAGCCGCCATGGCCAAGCCAAGGCGGCTGCAGCCGGCGCCCTGTTGGCGCCGGCCCGACCTCCGGCCAGTGGGTGAACGCGTTTTTGCTATGGTATACTAGGGTATATACAAGGCAAAGGAGGGATGGGCATGCGCAAGCTGCTGTCGCTCAGACATTGGCGGAATACATTCTCGCTTATTTATCGAATCTTGACGGCGAAGCACGTAAGGCTGGTAGACAAGCTGCTGTTCATAATTCCCGTTCTGGCCTACTGGATCATGCCGGACGTCATGCCGTTCATTCCGGTTGACGATATCGCCGCAACGATGATCATTGCGGAATGGTTTGCCCGGAGGATGGCAAGGAAGTATAATATAAGGTAAGACTTTTGCTAAGGGGCAAATAGAAGGAGCTGTAGAGAGACATGAAATGCAAAATTTCCCGCAACGCGGCGAAAATGATAAAGCTTGAACTGGACAAGCCGGAGAACGAAGGCAAGCTGCTGCGCGTCTACGTGACGCACGCTCACGGCGATCATGCCCATTACGGCATGGGGATCGACACGCCGACCGACAAGGACGTCGTCGTATCTACGGACAAGGATATCGACGTCATTCTCGAGAAGGACAACGAGTTCCTCGACGGCGTTCGCATCGACTATTTCTATGTACCGGAGGAAGGCTTCGCGGTGACCAATCCGTCGAAGGGTAATCACGGAGATCATTAATGGCAACCAACGATATTAAAGTATGCGAGCAATGCAAGCATATGCGCATGAAGACATCGGTGGCCAAGCTCAAGAAGCTGGCCCCGGAAGCGGATATCACCACGGTTAACTGCAAGTCGTATTGCGGGCCGTGCGCCCGCTACGCTTTCGTTTTCATTAACGGCCGGTACGTGAAGGGCGCGACCGAAGACGAAGCGATCGAGAAAGCGATGACTTATTTGAAGAAATAATGGACTTATGGCACGGCATACAATAGGCTAAGCGAACGCACCTGACGAAACCCGACAACGAGAAGCTGTTGGGTTTTTTTCGTTTAATGGGGCAGAGAGGGGCATCGGGAGACGGATGGATATCACGACACCGCAGCTGCTCTACCACGGCACGACAAGCAGCACGGTAGAGAGCTTTCGGCATACACTATTACAATCGCGATATTGGAAGCCGGGCAAGGATTTCGGCGAAGGCTTCTATACGACGATATCGATCGCGCAAGCGAGAAGATGGGCCCATAAGACGGCCAAGGAGAGCTGGGACGGCGGCAAGCCGTGCGTGCTCGTCGTGGAGCTGACCAGTTTGCCCGAACGGGTGGAGCCCCTGCTGTTCCTGTCGGATTCGCCAGCCTGGGGATCCTTCGTCTATAGTCACCGCAAAGCGGGCGTTAAGGGACAGGATCCTTGCAAGAGGCATCCGGATATAATAATCGGACCCATGGCGGACAATGACACTGGCAAAATCGTGCATAAAGGGGTACAATTAAACAAAGACGACAATTGGTTCTATGAACAAATTACGCGTTCCGAGAAAGGCCGGAAGCTGGATGCGCTGAAGCTGGGCAACCAGGTCGTATTCTCGTCGGAGCGTTGGGAGCCTCACCTTACGCTGGTAGGCTACCATATTTTTGCGGGAGGAAGGTGGATGTATGGCGACGCCAGGAGCACGAGTGACGCGAGTGAGATTAAGCTCCTATGAGAGGGGCATAGCGGAAGCGCTGGCCGGCGGTTACGGCTACACGCCGAAAGCCGCGCGGGAGCTTGTCGTGGAGTACATCATGGTCGTGCGACGATTAGGCGGATACGAGCAATGCGGGCATTACGCGGAGCTGCTGGACCGTGCCAAGCGCGCCGGACTGACGCCTTCCCAGTGGATACAGCGCATTATCGAGATCGAGCAGGGCGAGGCGAGAGACCGCGGCATCGGCGAGGAGCAGCGGCATTATTTGCAGACCAAGTAGCGGTTGCTCTTGCGGCAGTATGATACTTTAAGTCCCACGAAGACAAGGGGTCGTGAAACGATGAAGGTTCACGGGGCTTACTTGTCTTTTTTGTTGTCTTCTTAGGAAATGGAGGCTGTTAATCGTGATTAATCAAGCGAAGGCGGGTAAACGATTCTATTACATCGGATTTGCCGCGGCGGTCGTCAGCCTCGTCGTCGCGGAGCTGATCTGGCTGCCGGCGCCGGCGCGTACGGCCGGGGGAACGCAATGGATCGAGTGGATCGACTGGCTGTATTACGGGCTTGCTTTGATTCCGTTATGCTGGGCGGCGGGCGCGGCATGGCTGTTGCGCAAGTCCGAGAGCGCAGCCGGCGTTCGCGTAATCCGTGCCATCATTCTGGCGCTTAGCTTGCTGCTAGCGGCCGGCATTGTTATGGATGCCGTTCACATGCTCGGGCTGGCTATCGCCTGCGCTACTTCGGTCGTGTTGCTCCTGATCGCGGATCTGATGCTGAGCGAGAGACGGGAGCGGGGCGGCTTCCCTTGGCGCAGCGCCTCGTCGCTGGCCGGAATCGGGCTCGCGCTTTGCGCGCTTCTCGTGCCGACAGGGTACAGCGTTACCTATCCGGGCATGACGCTCAATCTGAACCGGTACGCGCAAGTGGAAGGCGGACAAGCCGTCGGCGAAATAAACGGCGTCCTCGTGTTCGACCGGCCGGCCGTGCTCGCGGACCGATTGTTCGGCGCGCTGCTCCCCCAGTATCGGTTCTATCCCATATCGGAGGATGAGCCGCCGCTGTCGGTCACGTATGCGCAGGTCGTCGCGATGAAAACCGATGCCAACCGCGTAGCGGCGGCGATCGCCATGCAGAAGGCCGGTCTCGGCCAAGGCGTTGTGCCGGACGGCGTCCGTATCGTCGCGATCGTGAAGGGCAGTCCTGCGGACGGCAGACTCGAGGCGGGCGATATCGTGGACGAACTGAACGGCAAGAAAGTACAGACCGTGGAAGACATGATCGGGTACATGTCGTCGGTGAAGCCCGGAGAAACGGTCGTCGTCCAGGTAAGGCGCGGCGGCGAGGCACTGACCGTGCAGGTGCCGACCCATGCATCGGAGGGGGACGAGTCCAAGGCGGTATTCGGGGTGTCCGTGCAGACGGAGGCGAAGCTGGATACGCCTCGAGCGGTCGCCTTCCACGAATATCGGGCCCATGTCGGAGGGCCGTCGCACGGCGCGATGCTGACGCTTGCGATTCTGGATCAGCTGATGGCCGGCGGCGTTACGGGAGGGCTTCAGGTAGCCGGTACGGGGACGATCGAGATGGACGGATCGATCGGCATGGTCGGCGGAATTCCGCAGAAGGCTTATGCCGTCAGCCGAACGGGAGCGGACGTGTTTTTTGTGCCGGAGGAAGGCGCGGAGGCGGCCGCGGAGGCTGCGCCGGAGCTAAACGTCGTAGCCGTGGGTCATATCGACGAGGTGCTGGCGTGGCTTAGCGAGCATGGCGGACGTGGGATGGAGACTAGAGAAGGAGGGAATGCGGAATGATTCGAACGGAACAAGCGTCGCTCATTCTTGATAGCAAGTCGGAGCTTGGAGAAGGGCCGCATTGGGATAGCGTTTCGGGCACGTTGTATTTTGTCGATATTATCGGCCAAATGGCGCATGCTTACGATCCGCGCGGGGGGAAGCATGACGTTCATCGATTCGGGCTGATGCCGAGCTCGGTCATCCCGATGGCTGACGGGCGTTGGGTGCTGACGATGCAGGACGGCATTTATAGCTACAGCCCTGGCGACGGGGCGCTGGAAGTGCTGGCTATGGTGGAAGAGGATCTGCCGGGCAATCGCTTCAACGACGCCAAGTGCGATCCGATGGGGCGGCTATGGGCGGGGACGATGGACATGAGCTTTCGGGCGTTTACGGGGAGCTTGTACCGGATGGAGCCGGACGGCGGCGTGCGAAGGATGCTGGGCGATGTAGGCTGCTCCAACGGGCTCTCGTGGGATGAGAGCAAATCAAGCATGTATTACATCGACACGATGAAACGCGAGGTATACGGTTTCCATTACGAGACGGAGACGGGCGAGATCAGCGGGCGGCGGAAGCTGCTGGATTGGCCGGAAGATGCCGGGTCGCCTGACGGTATGACGATCGACGCGGAGGGAATGCTGTGGATCGCGCATTTCGGCGGAGGCAGGGTGTCGCGCTGGAACCCGGCCAACGGCGAGCTTCTCGGCGAAATTCGGGTAGCCGCGCCGAACGTCACGTCCTGCGTGTTCGGAGGAGAATCGCTGGACGAGCTGTACATCACGACCGCCAGGACCGGACTCACGCCTAGCCAGCTTGAGGCTTACCCGCATGCGGGGGGCGTGTTCGCGGCGAAGCTGGGCGTCACAGGAACGCCGTCACGATGCTTCGGCGGCCGGGATGTAAGGTAGGCTGAGGTAAGCGCAGCTACGGATTCGCTCATGAGGCAGTTCATTCCAACTAGAAAAGGCGGTGCTGCTGCACCGCCTTTCGCATGCCTATATATGTGCTGCAATCTCATTTGCGATGATTAACGTTCTCCGCCCATCGCTTCGACGGCTTCGTCTTCCTCGAACGAGCGGAGCAGATCGCCGATGACGATCCGGTCGGACATCATAAGCTCCGTGTCGGCTTCGCCGGAAAACGGCAGGCAAACGTTCGTGTCGAGCTGTTCTCCCGAGATTGCCGAGTAGCAGGTCCCGTTCGCGGGAATGCCGTCCGGCGACGGCACGAAGTAGAGCTCGCCATCCGTCCATGCCCCGTTGCGCTGCGTAACCGTCCGCTTCCCGCTCTCCGATTCCGTCAGAAGAGGCGAACCGAGCCAATAGGGCTTGCCTCCGGAGATGCCGAGCAGGTGCAGCAGCGTCGGCGTTACGTCCAATTGGCCCCCGACATCGTTGTAGCGGCCGGCATGGGCGCCGTCCGGGAGGTGAAGGAGGAACGGCACGCTTTTGACCAGCTGCTCCCTTTGCACCGGGTTCGACGTGTCCTCCATAAAGCGTTCATACAGCTCCCATTGCTGAATGGAGTTGTCATGGTCGCCGTAGACGGCCAGAATCGTGTTCTCCCACAGCCCTTCCGCCTTCAGCCTCTCGACGAGCTCGCCCAGAGCGGCGTCCGCGTAGTGGACGACCTGCAGATAGTCCCCCATGATCGTCCCGTCCAGCTCTTCGACGTTCAGCAGCTTCTGTGCGGCGGGAAGCTTGTACGGGTGGTGGCTGGTGAGCGAGATCATAAACGCGTGGAACGGCTGCGGAAGCTCGGCTACGATATCCATAGACTGCCGGTAGAAGGATTTGTCCCCCAGCGCCCAGCCGAGCCGCTCGTCCAGCTCGAAATGCTTAAGGCTGTAGAACTCGTCGTATTCCATCCGGTCGTACATGACGTTGCGGTTCCAGAAGCCTCCCTGATAAGGATGGAAGACCGTTGCGGAATAGCCGTTGTCCTTGAGCGTCTCCGGCAGACACGCGAAGTCGTGGGACGCGTATTGAATGAACACCGAGCCGCTCTTCATCGGCTGAAGCGAGCAGTTGACGGCAAAATCGGCATCTGACGTGCGTCCCTGAGACGTTTGGTGGTAGAACCGGGAGAAGTACGCGCTCTCTTCGATCAGATCGTTCAGGACCGGCGTAATCTCCTTGCCGCCGATCGACTTGCCGATCATGAAGGTTTGGAGCGATTCCATTTGCACCATTAGAACGTTGCTTCCCTTATACGAGCCGAACAGCGGATCCTGCTCGAGCGACTGTCTTGCGTTCGCGCGGTCCTTCATCCAAGCCTCGGTCTCGTCCAGCTGTTCGGCGGTGACGGTCTCGGCGCCGAACCAGTTCAGCTGGGCATATCGGTAAACGTCATAGCCATGAAAGCCAAGGCCGCCGGCGACATTATAGATGGATAGGTTCCACCAGTTTTTCTCGAATAGACCCTTGGCCCATGTGTCCGTCGCGTGGTTCACATTCGGCACGAACAACGCGAAGCCCAGCATGAAGGCTGCGGCGCTTCCGCCAACCCGAATGGCCAGCTTGCGCCAGAGAGGAGAACGGGAGGCGGCGCTCCTGAGGTCGGCGCGTCCTTTCCAAACGAGATAGACCGCAAAAGGAATGAGCAGGACGGCGTCGACGAACAGCCAAAAATCCCAAGGCTTGAGCAGCTCGGTAATGCTGCCGCCAAGCGATTCCACTTGGCCCAGCTGCATCAGAACAGGTACCGTAATCAGATCCTGAAAGTATCGATAGTAGATCACGTCCGCAAACAGCAAAAAGGATAAAACGAGATTAAGTCCAATCAGAGCCAGAAGCCTGCCGCGCGCGGGCAGAAGCAGCGCCCAGAAGGCAAGCATGAGCACGGCTCCGGTCTCGATCGTGGCGTCCGTCGACGTCATGTCCATGTAGGGGACGGAGAGAAGACGGTTGAACCAGTACAGCTTCAATCTCATCGCGATGACGAACAACAGCATGTCCACGGCTACCAGACGTTCCAGCCAAATCAGGCTGAAGCGAAGGGCTTGCCGTAATGGGGGGAGCCGGTTCGGCAGCGCGAGCGTTTCCTTGCTACTCATGCCGTTTCTCCCGCGGCGGCAGCGGACCAAAAAATTGATAAAAATCCGTCTGGATACGCCCGTTGAACAGCTTGCGCTTCTTGTCCGCCGGACGGCCCATATAATGCTCCACCTGGTCCGATGGACTGATCGCGAACACGGACCATGTCGGGTAATGCAGCGTCATGAGTCCAAACTGGCGAAGCGCGGCTTCGGCTTCCCGCTCATCGCCGAGCCTCTCGCCGTAAGGAGGGTTCGTGATGATGACGCCGTAATCGCCTTGCGGCTTCGCCTTGGCGACAGGCAGCACGCTAACCTTAATGTCCTTGGCAAAGCCAGCCCGCTTGATGGACGTCTCCGAAATTTCGATCGCCCGGGGATCGATGTCGGTGCCTGTAATTTGGAGCGGCACATCGTCCTTCACGGAATCGTAGGCTTCCTCGCGGGCAGCGTCCCACAGCTTCGCGGGGATTCGATCCCAGCGCTCGCTGTTGAACTGGCGGCGCAGCCCCGGCGCGATGTTCCAGCCGATCATCGCCGCTTCGACGAGGAACGTGCCGGAGCCGCAGAACGGGTCGTAGAACGGGCGCTCCGCCCGCCAGCGGCTTAAGAGGATAAGAGCGGCGGCCATCGATTCGCGGATGGGCGCTTCGTTGGAAACCAGGCGATAGCCGCGTTTGTGCAGGCCCGCACCGGAGGTATCCAGCGTAAGCAGCGCTTCGTCGTTCAGCAGCGAAACTTCAATAACGTACCTGCCACCGTTCTCGTCGAACCATTCCGTGCCGTAGCGGTCCTTCATTTTCTCCACGACGGCTTTCTTCACGATCTTCTGGCAGGCCGGCACGCTCGACAGAAGCGATTTATGCGAACGGCCTTCCACGGGAAACTCTCCATTCTCCGGAATCCAGTCGGGCCAGTCCAGCGCCTTGGTTCCCTCGAACAGCTCGTCGAACGTCGTCGCCTTGAATTTGCCCATCTGGATCAGGATGCGCCCGGCCGTTCGGAGCCATAAATTCGTGCGGCAGATGTCCTCCGGACCGCCGCGGAAGTTCACTCGTCCGTTCTCCACTTGGAGATCGGTATACCCGAGCTCCTTCAGCTCCCTCGCGACGACAGCCTCCAGGCCCATCGGGGAGGTTGCGATTAAATGCAGTTGTTCCACTTGTTTGCACACTCATTTCTTAGAGGAGGTTCAAAAAGATCGTTTTTGATCACGAGGATTACTCACGAGGCCCATTCGACATCGAATCTTGAATTCAGCCGGAATTAGCATATGCTTACGAAGTATGTTTCCTCCGGAAACATTGCAGGTACTCACGTAGCCTCCAGCTACGCTCAGTTCCTCAATTCCTAGCTTCTTTCAACCTTCTCGGTGCTGAAAAACAAACTTTTTGAACAAACTCAATATTTATAATCAATTTGATGCTTGCGTGCGGACGTTGTAACGCGCCCCGCAAAAACATACAATTAAGTATAGGTGAATTGGGCACTCTTTTACAAATGAATCATACAGGGAGAGAACGAAATGTCGACGATCGATGAGCAATATGTGGACGGGCTGTATCCGAAGGATAGCGAGCTGGAAAAGGTGAAGGAAGGAATCGCCAGCAAAGGCATGCCTTCCATCTCCGTCGCGGACGGTTACGGCAGGCTGTTGACCTTGCTGGTGCGCATGTCGGGAGCGAGCAAGCTGCTGGAGATCGGAGCTCTGGGCGGATACAGCGGGATTTGCCTTGCGAGAGGACTTGGAGAAGGCGGGCAGCTGTTATCGCTCGAGCTTCTGCCGGCGTATGCCGAGGTGGCGAAGGTTCATTTGAAGGAAGCAGGCCTCGGAGACAAAGTCAGCTACATGGTGGGGGATGCCAAAGAAAGCTTGGCCACGCTGAAGGAAGAAGGCCGCAGGTTCGATTTCTTCTTCATCGACGCGGATAAGGAAGGGTATCCGGTCTATCTCGATTACGCGCTCGAGCTGGCCGAGCCTGGAGCGATCATCGTCGGCGACAACATCCTGCTGCGGGGCCGGACGACGGACGAAGCGAAGCAAGGGCCATCGGTGCTGGCCGTTCGCTCCTTCAACGAACGAATCGCGACGGACGAGCGGCTCGAGAGCACGATACTGCCCGGCTACGACGGGCTTGCGATCGCGCGGGTGAAGGAGTAGGCATTCGGAAAGGAAAAGGGGACAGAAGCCGCCGTGGCGGCTCTGTCCCCTTTTTGTTGCGTCGACGTGCAGAGAGTATCGCTACGCCGGAGGTTGCTTTTGCCGCCTCGGCAGCTTGCGAAGCAGCGAATGCCATGCCCACGCGCCGTTTAACAGCATAAGAGCCCCGGACACATAAAAGAGGCCGTGAATGCCGATATAACCAGAGAGAGCTCCGCCGGCTATCGGCCCGATCATATTGCCGAGGCTTAGTGTGCTGCTGTTGAAGCTGTACGCGCGGCTCTCCATGCCGTCCGGCGTATATTTGCGGATGAGGGAGTTGACCGCCGGTATAAGTCCGCCGAGGAACAGGCCAAGCCCGAATCTAGCGAGCAGCAGCTGCCATACCGTATCCGCCATGGCTTGCGGGATAAACGCGAGCGCCGCGCCGACCAGCGAGACGGCGAGCACGCGTTCCGCGCCGATCCGGTCGCTCAGCCTCCCGAGCAGCGGCGAGGCTATCATGTTGGACAAGCCCGTCACCGAGCCGACGAAGCCGGCTAGAAACGCGAGATTCTCGGTGCTGCCGTGAAGCTCCTGCACGTACAGCGGGATGAGCGTCATCGGGCTCATGTTCGCGAATTGAATGAATAGCGTCACGCCGAACAGCGCCATGAGCTGCGGGATTCGGCTGATCCGCTTGAAGCCTTCCATGACGGAGGCTTGCACGCGGCTCGCGGCTTTGGCCAGGTCGAACGACTCCTTCACGACGAACAGGGCCAGCAGCGACGCGATGAACAGGAGCGCGCCCGTGATGTAGAAGATCGGGCGGTAGCCGACCGCGTCGGCAAGCAGCCCGCCGATGAGCGGACCGAGTATCGTGCCCCCGATAGCGCCGGATTGGAGCGAGCCCATCGCGAAGCCCATCCGCTCCTTCGGCGTCGTCGCCGAGACGAGGGCGATGGAGGCGGGATTGAACCCGGATATCGTGCCGTTCAGCATGCGGAGCAGCAGCAGATGCCAAGGATTCGTCGCGAAGCCCATCAGCACCATGACGATCGCCATGCCGAAGCCGGAGCGAAGCAGCATCATTTTGCGGCCGTACCGGTCCGACAGCTTGCCCCAGATTGGCTGGAAGATGAAGGCGGTGACGAAGTTCCCCGCGAATATGACGCCGGCCCACACGCCGATCTCATGCGGATCGGACAACCCGAGCTCGAACTGCAGGTACAGCGTAAGAAACGGGATGATCATGGTCATGCCCGCCATGACGAGAAACTGTCCGAACCAAAGGACGATCAGATTTTTTTTCCATTGTTCCATTGATTTTTACTCCGTAATCTCTCGTTTTGTTGTGATAGTAGTGGAAGGGATAGGTAAAAAGGCTTATAGTTTACCGTCATTGTAAAATAGGATAAATGTACCAAGAAAACAGGTCGAAACTTGTCGTTAACATCGTTGACAAGGAACACGACCACTGGTTTAATTAATAGTATATAGAGCTTTTTCATAGTTTCATTGAGTAGTTCTAAATACCTAACGGTTGGTGATCGATATGGCGACTATCCGCAAAAGAATAGGAGATCTCCTGCTGGAGTCTGGCGTCATAAGCGAGGACCAGCTTCGCACCGCGCTCGAGAAGCAGCGGGAAACGAAGATGAGATTGGGAGATATGCTGATCTCCTTAGGATACATCACCCAGCAGCAATTTATTGAAGCATTGGAATTTCAATTGGGTATACCGCATGTTCAGCTGTACCGGTACAAGATCGAACCGAAAATCGTTCAGCTCATTTCCCAGAAGCTGGCCGATCAGCATTGCGTCATGCCCATTCGCTTGGAAAGCAATAAGCTAATACTCGCGATGGCCGATCCATTAGATTATTTTGCCATAGATGAAATCCGAATCGCAACCGGACTGCGCGTAGAACCGGTAATTGCTTCCAAGAGTGAACTTTTGGCGACGATCAGCCGATATTATGGATTGCAGGACACAATCGAGCAAATTACTCAAAATTTGCAGCTTCGCGACTTGGATGAAGACACCGCGATTAAGGATGAGGATTCCCCTGTCGTCAAGACGGTTAATCAGATTATTACGCAGGCCGTTCAGCTTGGGGCAAGTGATATTCATCTGGACCCGCAGGACGGCAGCTACCGTATTCGTTACCGCGTTGATGGAGTTATGCGAACGGAGCGCACCTTACCGCCCGGCATGCATGGCATTATTGCGGCCCGCATCAAAATTATGGCGAACCTGAACGTCGCAGAGAGAAGAATTCCTCAAGACGGCAGGGTTGAACTGGAGATCGATTTCCGGAAGGTTGACGTCCGGATTTCGACTCTGCCAACAATCCATGGCGAGAAGGTTGTTATTCGCGTCCTCGATCTCGGACACTCCTTAGCGGATATTAGCAAGCTCGCTCTCTCTCCGCGCAATGAGGAAGCATTCCGAAGAAGCATCGAGATGGCTCACGGCGTCGTGTTAATTACCGGCCCAACCGGAAGCGGGAAGTCGACGACGCTATATTCGGCGCTCGCTCACCTCAACAAGGACGACGTCAATATTATAACCGTCGAGGACCCGGTCGAATATCAGATGGAAGGTATTAATCAAGTCCAAGTGAATACAACGACGGGGTTGTCGTTCGCGAGAGGACTTCGGGCGATTCTACGGCAAGATCCGAACATAATTATGTTGGGCGAGATTCGGGACTCTGAGACGGCGGAAATATCGGTTCGCGCGGCGATGACGGGGCACTTGGTGCTGAGCACCTTGCATACCAATAGCGCCGTCGGTTCGATAAGCAGGCTTATCGATATGGGCGTGGAGCCGTTCCTTATATCATCTTCCGTCAATTGCATTATGGCGCAGCGGTTAGTAAGACGTGTTTGCCCGAATTGCTCGGGTTCATACGCGCCGTCGGACAAAGAGCTCGAATTGTTGCAAGCGCATGGAATCAAGGCTACGACCCTCCGTAAAGGAGCCGGTTGCAGCGAATGCGGCCGGACAGGCTTTAAGGGAAGGTTAGCGATTCATGAACTCCTTGTCGTGGACAATCATCTTCGTACGATGATTATGGACAAGAGCTCGGATCACGAATACTACAACCATGCGCTTAATCAAGGCATGATTCCGCTGATGGTGGACGGGCTCGAGAAAGCGGCGCAAGGCTTGACGACCGTTACGGAAATTTATCGCGTGTTAGGGCAAGGAGATGAAAAGCTGTGAAGACGGGAGGGCTGGACTATGAACGCCATTGAATTACTGCAATTGGCGCATTCCAGGGGTGTATCGGATATCCATGTTACGGTTAATTCTCCCGTTATATTCCGGCTATTCGGAGAGCTCCGCCCGGTAAACGATTTGGTGATGAAGCCTCGTGATACCGAAGAGCTAGCGAAGCAAATTATGACCGAAGAGCAGTTTAAGAGGCTTCGGGAAGTGGGAGAAGCGGATTTTTCCTACGGTATTCCTCAGCTAGCCCGCTTCAGGGTGAACGCTTATTTGCAGAGGGGGAGCGTCGGACTAGCCATTCGTATCGTGCCTAACCGAATTCCTTCCATGGAGGAGCTCGGGCTGCCGCTTATCGCCCAATCTTTTATACAGAAACCGCAAGGCTTATTGCTGGTGACTGGGCCTACCGGAAGCGGCAAATCGACGACGCTGGCATCCATGATCGAGCATCTCAATCGGACCGATAATCTGCACATCATCACCTTGGAGGACCCGATCGAGTTTATCTACAATCACAAGAAGTCAATGGTCAACCAGAGGGAGGTTGGGCTTGATACGAGCTCCTTCGCGTCCGGCCTTAGGGCCGCGTTAAGACAGGATCCTGACGTGCTGCTGGTAGGCGAGCTTCGGGATTTGGATACGATCAGTACGGCCATTACGGCAGCAGAGACGGGGCATCTGGTGCTGGGCACTCTTCATACCGCTGACGCTCCGCAGACGATTGACCGGATCATCGACGTATTCCCGGCCGACATGCAAGCGCAGATTAGAGTTCAGCTTGCTTCTGTTCTGCTTGGCGTCATCTCTCAACGACTATTGCCGCGGAGAGTCGGCGGGGGAAGAACGGCAGCCTACGAGCTGCTTGTCAATACGCCGGCCATCGCCAACTTGATCCGAACGGAGAAGGTCTACCAGATACGTTCGGTCATGCAGACAGGCAAAGCTTACGGTATGCAGACGATGGAGAATGCTCTGCGTGAGCTCGTGAATCAAGGCGTCGTTGCGTTGGAGTCCGCGCAGGAAGCTCATTTCGGTTTCGGTGACCTATAGGAGATAGTCAGGAGGTGTGCCTATGCCCAAATACCGATACAAAGCAATTAGCGCAGACGGGAAAAAATCGACGGGTATTGTAGAGGCGAACTCGCTTCAACGGGCTAGGGAATCGATCACCGAGAAGGGCTTATGGCTAACGGAGATCGTGGATACCAACGAAACGACTTTGTACAAGGAAATTTCGTTCGGCGGGCCGACGGTGAAGACGGACCATTTCACGATCTTCTGCAGACAGCTGGCTACAATGTACCGTGCTGGCGTCAGTCTTGTTGAAGCCGTTCAAATTCTACGGGATCAGACAGCAAGCAAAACGTTGTCAAAGCTGCTTGACAGTATTGCCGAGGAGATGAGAGGCGGCAAGCAGCTGTCCGAAGCAGCGGCGGCCTATCCCAGCGTGTTTAGCCCTGTCTTCATCTACATGGTCCAAGCCGGGGAAGTGGCGGGTAACCTGGACGTCATGCTGGAGCGTCTAGCCGTCTTCTTCGAGAAGGAACGGAACACAAAGGAAAAAGTAAAGTCGGCGATGATCTATCCCGCCATCATGCTTGTCCTTATGATTATCGTTGTATTTTTTATGATGATCTTCGTTATCCCTCAATATGCGATAAGCTTTGAAGGGATGGGAATCGAGCTTCCGTTGCCGACTCGAATCGTCATGGCGGTAAGCGAATTTATTCAAGGCTATTGGTACGTTGTAATCGCGATGTTGTTCCTTCCAGGCGTGATTTGGAGGTATATCCGCAGAACGGAGAGCGGTAGGCGGCAGTTAGATTATCTGGTATTGAAAATTCCGGTGTTCGGCACGCTGTGGCATAAGCAGGCGATCGCCCGTTTCTCACGGACGTTCAGCTCGCTGCTAGGAGCGGCCATTCCCCTGATGCAGGGTCTCACCATCGTGTCCAATGTTGTAGGTAACGCCGCGATAAGCAGTGTTATCACCGGCATGAAGGAGAAGGTGATGGGCGGGGATTCGATGTCTGAGCCGCTGAAGCAATCCAAGCTGTTCCCACCAATGGTTGTCCAGATGATGGCGATTGGCGAGCGATCAGGCTCCGTCGAGGACATGCTGGACAAGGTCGCAGACTTCTATGAAGCCGACGTCGACCAGATGGCCGAACGGCTCAAAGCGCTGCTCGAGCCGATTATGATTGTGTTGCTTACCGGTATCGTAGGGGTCATCGTCATGGCGGTTATGATGCCTACCTTCAAGATGATGGAAAGTTACTTATAACGGTTTCACTGAAACACCACATACATCATTTTTACAAATCGAGAGGAGAATGCAACATGTTGGCTGCACTGAAAAAAAATGAAAAAGGTTTGACTCTTATTGAGCTTTTGGCGGTACTCGTCATTGTGGGGATTATCGCGGCGATTGCTATTCCGGCGATTGGTAACACAATTAGTAATTCTAAAACAAAAGCTGATGCTGCGACTGATGCTATGATAAAAGAATCTGTCATGCGCTATCTTGTAGATGAAAGTATTACAACAACTACTTCAGCAACTGATATTACTGTATTGGTAACAAAAGGGTACCTAAATGCTGAACCTACTTGGCAAAATACTGCAAATGAAAAAACACATTTTACAGCTACATTAAGTGCATCAAATGCGTGGACAGTTTCTTTAACTAAACAACCATAGGGACGTTTTGCTTAATGAATGAGCTGCAGCTTGTTGTTTTTCTAGTATTTGGGATCTTTATTACACCAATCCTCAACACAATCGCTATCCAGTGGGATAACAGGCTTTCGCCTGCTTATCCCCCCACTTATTGCACAAGCGGCACACATCTTGCCAGCCGTTGGTCTATAATGACGATCCCTGCCATCTTGTCTCAAACAAGGCGCCAATGCTCAACTTGTGGTAATGGCACTTGGTGGAGATATGCTATAGCAGAGCCAATTACGGGTCTGCTGTTTGTTTATTCGGCTTATTATTTTGGCTTTACTCCAGAGCTAATCGTTTCGCTCGTTTTTATCTCGGTGCTTGTCATCATCGTGCAGACCGATCTAACGGCGATGATTATTCCGAATAAAGTTGTGTTTCCAGCTGTGGCGCTGATGCTCGTATTTCGTCTTTTCATTCATCCCATGTCAATTGGCACCTATCTTTGGGGGGCAATCGCAGGAAGCGGAGCGCTTCTGCTAATCGGATTGCTGTCCGGGTGGATGTTCAAGAAGGAGAGCGTGGGCGGAGGCGACATCAAGCTGTATGTGTTTATCGGACTTGTGTTAGGCGTCAAGCTGACGCTATTGAGTTTATTTCTTGCGAGCATAGCGGGTTTAATTGGTGGAGTGGCGCTGCTGCTTGCGGGGAGATACGCGAAAGGCATGACGATTCCGTTCGGACCCTATATTGCGGTCGGTTCGGTCGCCGCTTATTGGTGGGGCGAACCGCTCGTTCAAAGCTACTTGCGATTCGCAGGGTTTGCAGGCTAACTATTCGGCGAATAAACCGTTGTGCTTGTCGTATGAACCTGATTGTTAGGCAGGTACATTTCAAGAGTTACTTCGACTTTGCTATCAAAAGTGTGAAAAACGATGTTTTTCACTTTATTTGAGAAGGTATGCGTCGCAGGTTCTGAAGCTAGTTCGCCTGCGTCGTTTTTTAACTGGTATTCAACGGTTAGGGTATTTGTCGCGGCATCAAATTTGTAATCAGCGAATTGACCTTCAACGACATCCTCCAGCCGCAAGTTGCTGCCGGTTCGACTCTCCAATGAAGGCGGGATCAAGCCTATTCTGACAGTGCCGACAATATGATTCATAATATCTCGAGATTGCTGAAGGGTTTGTTCTCTTTCGGATACTTGCTTTGTACCCAAGCTGGAATATTGAAGCATGTAGATCAGAGAGCCCAATATAAGCACCGTCAGCACAAGTACGCCAAGCACTTCGACTAATGTCAATCCTTTTTCGTTACGCAGCTGCTTGAACATGCTGATGGCTCCTTCCTAATGATAGAATTCGACGAAAGCGGTCACTTCAAACGTTTTGTTAGAAGCCAAATCAGTTGAACGGACCGTTATTTTACGGAATAGGTTGTCCAGATTAACGGATTTGTCCGCTGCTTGGGCAGAACCGAGTCCGGCTTGAGATGAAATAATATCGACCTTATAAGCGGGCGAGGAGCTGTTCGGGTAATAGACCGTCACGGGCTGCAACGAACGTAAACCCGACAGATTCAAGCTTTGTCCATATATAGTGACGGACGTGGTTGATTTCGGAAGCTCGTGCTTGATTTGCTCTAACGTATTGCGTGTAATAATAACCGATTGATCGGTTTTTTCATTATCCTTCGTATGAATGGAAGCTTGTTGAAGAATAAACGTAATGCCAAGTATCGCGATTCCGAGCAGGACGATGGATCCCAGCACCTCGATAAGCGTAAGTCCTCTCTGATTGCGCAGCATGTAAGATCCTCCTCACAATTGAAAGTAATCGCATTGGTTTACTCCAAGAATAATATGATAGCGGAGGTAAAGGCAATGTTTAATTATATTCCAGCCCAGAAGGGCGGGACGCTGATGATCGTTTTCGGATTCATCGTCACGTTGGCAATTGTCGTCACGCCGCTGGCGCTAAGCACGAATATCGGGCTGCTCCAGGCGAAAACGAACGGGCACACCGAGCAGGCGTACGCGGAAGCTTTGTCTTCTAAGGAAGTATTCGCCCGTCTATATGAGGACATGGCCCCAACAGCAAAAACCGAAGCCAATATAGTAGCTCTTATTCAGCAGGTTAATAACATCAATGCGCTTGATGCTCAAGCCTCGCCTGTTCGGGACAAAGATAATAAATTAATTGCCGTACGATTCGAAGGCGAAGCGGGAACAGGCAATCAAGCACGGGACAGTCAAGTCGTATACAAGATCAAAGGGATGTACGAGCAGAACGAGTTAGCGCCGTCGATTGCTCCGACTAGTGTTCCTACACCGACACCAACGCCGACTCCGGCGCCTACCTCGACGCCGATTCCTACGCCGGGGACGGGAATGAAGGTGCTGCTCAAAAATTCGACAACGCCGCAGAATAATAAGCTCTTCGCTGCATGTTATGTGCAGCCGGTAAATGGTCAAAGACTCCCGACATCGCATATTAACAACAGCTTTACGGACGCGCAGTTCCAGTCATGGTTCAATGCTTCCACCGACTATTATCTTTCCCAGGTTAGCCTAACAGGAACGGGCGCAAACACGTTCCAAGATAATCGATATAATACGGCTGCGGCATTGAACAATACGGTAACGGCATCGGAGCTTTCGGCTAAGCAAAGTCAAGCGGCCATCAAACATGCCGGTCCCGTAAAAATTGGCGGGAACACCTCTCAAGAAATTACTTCCGATTACGTCATTCAAAAAGACGCCGAAGGATACGGGATCCGAACGACTGGTAATTTAACATTCGCCGACATTATCAAAGCTAATGTCCTTATAAACGGAGTTGTAGAAGTTGGCGGGAATTTATCGGTAAGGGAAATTAAACCCGGCAAAACGTTAACGTTCAAAAATGATGTTTACGTCAGAGGCGACATGACGCTTGGCACGGGAGGAACGATAGATACCATAGTCGTCGAAGGCAATCTTGTGATCGGCGGGAAGCTGTTAACTTCCAATTCCCTAAACAAATTAATCGTAAAAGGCGATTTAATCGTTGCCGGAGACGTGACGATGGGCAATACCGTGCAGGTATGGCAGGTTGATCGAACATTGATGGTCAAGGGCAATTTCAACACCACCAACACTATTCATCGTTTCCAGGTCGGTGGCGATGTCGCCGTGAAAGGCAGCATGACCTTTCATAATACGGTATCGGAAACTTCCAATGGCATAGAAGGTGCGTTCTCCGTCGGGGGGTCTTTAAAGGTTTTTGGTTCGTTGGATTTGAAAAACACGATTTACAAATTAGCAGTGGCAGGAGATTTTCTCGTCAACAGCTACCTCAAATTCCACAACACTCTTGAAGGAACCGTCAACGTAGGCGGAACGCTGGCCACAGGCGGAGATATTACTTTCATGAATTCAGTAAAAAAAGATATTACAATCGGTAAAAACATAATCACCAAATCCAACCTGAAATTTGGCGATTGGTCGTTCATAGGCGGACTTAAACTCGGCGGATATTTGCTTGTTTATAAGGATGCTTATTTGCACGATCTTGCGAAGGATTGGCAAACGAATTCCATGGCCGGCTTTTATGTCGGAGGCACGACAACCTTTAATCCGCAATACGCGCAGAGCTGGTATACCGACGGTTTGGACAATGGGGGCACGCACGAGAGAATCTGTATTAAGTGATAATAAATGCTAACTAGAAGCCCTTGAGGAGGATGCAAGTGAAAGGTTCAATATTGCGAAGGCTGTCTAAGAGCTCGCAGAGTATTGGCATCGAAGTGACGGAAACCCATGTGAAAATTGCCGAAGCATCCAAAGCTTCTAACGAAAAAGCGGAGCTCTTAACATTTGTGAGCCTGGAACTTCCGGCTGGACTCATTGAAGACGGCAAAGTTAATGATTGGGTGCAGCTAGAGCACAAAATAAAAGAAGCGCTTGGAACCTCCCGTTTCAGCTCTAAAACCGTTCACTTCGCCATACCCAGCCAACTGGTTATGGTTCGCAGCCTAAGGCTGCCCGATATTGCCCACTTGGAATTAAGGAAGCTTATTCAATTCGAAATGAACAATAACTTTAGACTTGCTTTCGAGGATCCTTTTTACGATTTCGTAAAACTGCCTCGTTCCGATATGCGGGAAGAAGCAGGCGGCGAAAATAATAATCAACCTATGTGCGAGGTTATGGTCGTTGCCGCTCCCGTACAAGTGCTCAGGCAATACCGCCAGCTATTCGAATCATTGGGACTAGTTCCTTCCAGTTTCGAAATCGGGCCTTTCTCGTTGCTGCGATTAATGGAGAACAGCGGTCTGCTAGAGAATAATGTGCAAATCTTAGTGAACGTCAATGAAAGACAATGCGAAATTACAATTATATCCGATGGACATATGCAAATAACGCGGCATGTGGAAATTATTTTTAAATCGATTATCCAGGAACCCGCGGAAGGCCAAAACGAGAACGAGTGGTTAAACAGCTACTCCAGCCCGGAACAAACGTTTCATAACGGAGTGCTCGATTTAATCGCCGAAATTGAAAGACTTATGAACTTTTACAACTATACGCTAAATAACGGGCAGAAAATATTAAACAACATTCTATTGGCCGGAGATCTGCCAGAAATGATAAAGGTTCGGAATATTATGGCCCAGAACATGAATCAGCCCGTTCGGCTTATCGAATGGTCCGATCTCCATGTCACAGGCAGCCATACCGAATGGAAAGTGCACGAGCTTGCCATTCCGCTCGGACTAGCTCTCAGGGGGAATGAATCATGAAATCCATCAACTTATTGCCCCCGACAACCGTCAAACGTGCTGGACGTGCTCTAATCATCGTGCTAATTGCCGCCTTTATCGTTACGATGGGAGCTCAATTGTACGGCTATTTGAGGTGGAATAGCCAGACGGAATTGATGAAAATCAAGCTACAGCAAATCATTATCGAAGCGGAGCGAGTTCGCGACGAAGGAATTCCCCGTTCAGAGTATGATGCTTATCAGCAAGCGTTGAATTTGTTAAATCAACTGCAGTCCACTCGAAAGGATTGGATGCCTTACTTGGAAGCCGTCGTATCGCCGATTGGCAAGGATGTGCGAGTCAAATCGATTGCCTTAAGCAATGAATCATCGATATCTCTCGAAATGGACTTCCCAACCTTCGAGACTTCGCTCGCGTACGTGAAGGCGCTCGAATCGGATCCGGTGCTGAAAAACATCCGGTTGAAATCTTATTCGAAACAAATCGATGAAGAAACCGAATCGCAAACGGGCAGCGACGGACAATCGACGGTCAAGCAAGTGAATAAAGAGATTTTCAAAGTGATTATCAACATGGAGCTAACGGAGCAAAAAGGAGCAGAGGCGAATGGAGCAAAATAACCGTTTTTTATTGACTAGACGCAACACCCTCCTCCTCGCTCTGATGGTTGCCTACCTCGGCATAAATGCCGCCACATGGTTTTTTTTCGTAGCACCTGCCTATAAGGAGCATGACTCTCTCAAAGACGAAATCGCGCAAGCGGAGGGGCAATTGAACCAGCTGCGGAACGAATATGTAACGGATTCGATATCGGAGGAAATGCTGGAGGAGCTGGCCGGACAAATTCCGGATACATTCGAGGATTCCGCGGCTTTAGAGCAGGTTCTGACCGTAGGTCTGAAGTCTAAGGTGTTGACGGCTCACTTTGCGCAATCGTCAACATCATCGGCGGAAGATCAAACGGCCGGTACGGAAGCTCAGCAAGCCTCGAGTACATCGTTAGCCTATGATTTAGTGCTGGTCGGACATCTGGACAATCTCGTCTCGTACGTGGATAATATGCAGCAGTTCGAGCGGTTGTTCACGGTAAAAAGCTGGAGCTTCAACGAGTTGACGAAAGACGTCATCGAGCGGGACTATCCGGACATTTACGGTCATGCTTTCACCGATAAAAACAAAGAAATTCTTTCTTTGCATCTGACTGTCGAAACTTACGCGAAAAATACAACTGCGCAGTAAAAAGAAAGTGAAATTGAAAGAATATATAAGAATATATAAAGACAGGAGGCGTCTCCTGTCTTTATTTGATCTTCATGCAAAACCAGTTCGATTGTCATACTATTGTCATAGGAACAAGAGCTGGGGCGGTTGTTAGGGTAAGGGAAAAAGGGCATAATGGTAAGCAGACGAGATTACATAGAAAAGAGGAACGGGCATGTCTTATAACGACCGTTTCATTCGGGCAAGCCGGAAGGAACAAGTGGATCGCGTGCCGGTGTGGTATATGCGCCAGGCAGGGAGATACGATCCCGAATATCGCAAAATCAAAGAAAAATATTCATTGCTTGAAATATGCAAGCAGCCCGAGCTGGCTGCGGAAGTGACGCTTATGCCGGTGCGGAAGCTCGGCGTGGATGCCGCTATCTTGTATTCCGATATTATGAACCCTGTCGCTTCTATCGGCATAGATTTTGATATCGTGGCGAATGTGGGTCCGGTTATTCATAATCCGATTCAGTCGGCAGCCGACGTGGAGCGGCTGAAGCCGATCGATGTGGAGGGCGATCTCGGCCATGTGCTGGAGACGATCCGCATTCTGGACCGCGAGCTCGAAGTGCCGTTGATCACATTCGCGGGGGCGCCGTTCACGATCGCGAGTTATTTGATCGAGGGACGCCCTTCGAAAAATTATCTGCGCACGAAAGCGCTCATGTACGGCGAACCGAAGGTTTGGCATGAGCTGATGCGCAAGCTGGGCGACATGGTCATTGCTTATTTGCGCGCCCATATGGCGAACGGCGGCAAGGCGTTCCAGCTGTTCGACAGCTGGGTCGGGGCGTTGACGCCGGCGGATTTCCGCACGTTCGTGCTGCCGACGATCGAACGGATCTTCGAAGAGCTGTCGGATCTGCCGCAGCCGAAAATTTATTTCCCTGGCGTCAGCTCGGGCGAGCTGCTGCCGGAGCTGGGCAAGGTGAAAGCGAATGTCATCGGGCTGGATTGGCGCGTATCGATCGAGGAGGGCAGACGCCGGCTGAACCATCAGTACGCGGTGCAAGGCAACCTCGATCCGACGGTGCTGACGGCGCCGATGTCCGTCATCGAGAAATACGCGGCGGAAATCATCGACCAAGGCTTGCAGGAGCCGGGCTTTATTTTCAACCTGGGCCATGGTCTGTTCCCGGAGGCTTCCCTCGAGAAGCTGGCTGAGCTGACGAAGTTCATTCACGCTTATTCGGAGAAAGCGATCCAGTCGCAGCGTAAGGAGGAAGCGAAGCATGTCTAATCAGGAGAACAAAATCGGAGTTCTCGTCATGTCTTACGGCACGCCGGAATCAATGGACGATGTCGAGGCGTATTATACGCATATTAGGCGCGGTCATCCCCCGACGGCAGAGCAGCTCGCGGAGCTGACGGAACGGTATGAGGCGATCGTAGGCGGGGTGTTCCCGCTGAGAGAAAACACGAACGGCCAGGTGGCGGGACTGCAGGATAAGCTGGAGACGCTTGCTCCCGGACAGTATGCCTGCTTCCAAGGCCTTAAGCATGCTCGGCCTTATATCGAAGACGGTGTTGAAGAGATGGCGAAGGCCGGCATCCGCCGTGCGGTAGGCATCGTGCTCGCGCCTCATTATTCGGTCATGAGCGTTGGCAGCTATATGAAGCGCGCGAAGGAGAAGGCGGCAGAGCTTGGCATCGAAATGGCTTTCGTCGAGCAATACCATCTTCATCCGAAGCTGATCGTGGCGCTTAAGGAAAGAGTCCAAGACGGTTTGGCGTCGATCGCCAAGGCGGCCCACGCAGATACCGGAGTCAAAGTATTGTTCAGCGCCCACAGCCTGCCGGAGAAGATCCGGGAGATGGGCGATCCGTACGAGAAGCAGCTGCTTGAGACATCCGAAGCGGTAGCCAATGCGGCCGGCGCTGAAGACTGGCAGTTCACCTGGCAAAGCGCGGGCCGGACGAGAGAGCCTTGGCTGGGACCGGATATTCTGGATACCCTGGCCGAGCTTTCGGAGAAGGGCGTTAAGGCTGTACTGGTTGCGCCGGTCGGATTCGTGTCGGATCATCTCGAAGTGCTCTATGACCTTGATATCGAAGCGAAAGCGGAAGCGGCGAAGCTCGGCATTCATCTAGAGAGAATCGCGATGCTGAACCGGGATCCGCTGTATATGGAAACATTAGCCGAATCGGTCATCGCCAAGACGGCTCAGATTGGAAAGGGTTGAACGATATGCGGAGAACAGAAGCGATTGATCGAATTGTCATTATTGGCGGGGGGATCAGCGGACTGAGCTCCGCTTTTTATTTGCAGCGGGAAGCGGAGCGCCAAGGCAAGCCGGTTCATCTGACGATCGTCGATGCGGCTCCTTCCTTCGGCGGAAAAATCAATACGCTGCAGCGGGACGGGTTCGTCATCGAGAAGGGGCCGGATTCGTTCCTGGCCCGCAAGCAGGCGATGATCGACCTTGCCAAGGATCTCGGGTTGGAGGGCGAGCTGACCGCAACGAATCCGGCGGCCAAAAAAACGTACATCCTGCATAACCGAAAGCTCCATCCGATGCCACCGGGTCTCGTGCTTGGCATTCCGACGGAAATCGCGCCTTTCGTGAAGACAAGCCTGCTCTCCTGGGGTGGGAAGATGAGGGCGCTGCTCGATCTGGTAATGCCGGCTCGGCCGGCTGCGGGCGACGAATCGCTGGGCGGCTTCATAGAGCGGCGCGTGGGAACGCAGATTATGAGAAGAATCGCGGAGCCGCTTCTCGCCGGCATCTACGCCGGCGATCTGAAGAAGCTGAGCTTGAAGGCGACGTTCCCGCAGTTCGGCGATTCCGAGCGCAAGCATGGCAGTCTGATCCGCGGCATGATGGCGAACCGCAAAGCGACGGCGGCGGCCGCTTCGGCCAAAGCGAAGGGGAATACGTTCCTAACGTTCAAAGGCGGCTTGTCGACGGTCGTACGCGCGCTTAACGAAGCGCTTAACGGGACGGAACGCCGACTTGGCGTGAAGGCGTCTGCAATCAGGAAGGAAGACAGCGGGTATACAGTTGTTCTGGAGAACGGGGAGGAGCTGGCGGCCGACCGCATCGTTGTCACGACGCAGGCTTTCGCGGCGGCCGACCTCCTCGAACCGCTTGCGGACTGCAAGGAGCTGCGGAATATTCGATATGTGTCCGTCGCCAACGTCGTCATGGCGTTCGACAAAGAGACCTTCGGGCTCGATTTCGACGGCTCCGGCTTCGTCGTGCCGCGTTCGGAAGGACTTCATATTACCGCGTGCACGTGGACGTCGAGCAAATGGCTGCATACGAGCCCGCGGGACAAAGTGCTGCTGCGCTGTTATGTCGGCCATTCCGAGGATCAGGAAAGCGTGAAGCTGCCGGACGATCAGCTCATCGCCGCCGTTCGCAGGGATATCCGGGATACGATGGGCATTACGGCGGAGCCGATGTTTACGGAAATTACGCGGCTCCATGATTCGATGCCGCAATACCCGGTCGGGCATATCGACAGCATGAACGCGCTTCGGGACAGGCTGGGGAGAGAGCTGCCCGGAATCTGGGTAACGGGGGCCGCGTTCGACGGCGTCGGCTTGCCGGATTGCGTCAGACAAGGGAAGGAAGCGGCTGCCGAGCTGCTTCGCGAACTCTAAAAATATAACCGTTTCATACACGTCCCGTTGATGGATTCTCATGAAGTTGGTCTATCGCAATGGGGCATGGAAACGTTATAATGAGGAAGTCTAGCAGATGGACAAGTCATCTATCAGCCAAAGGAGTCTTCCTATGTCATTATCCAGATCGGAATCGCGGCAGAAGGAAAAAGCGCAGCGGGATAATCGTCGCCGCCGCGCTTTTAGTCTTTCTTTGATTGCCGCGGGTTCTATTATTCTATTAACAGGCGTTGGAATCACAGTGAATCAAACGGGATTGACCGATTGGTTCGGAGGCGGCGCGAAGAGCGGCAGCGGGCAAACGGCGGACGGATCGAATCGTAACGATGCCGACGCGGGGGGAGCCGGCAGTATCGCCGTGACGGAAACGCCGGACGCCGGTGAGGCAACGCCGGCCCCGGAGCCAACGGACAATGGGGACGCGAGCCCTCCTAGCTCGATGCCGGAGGAGGAACCGGTTGACGGCGAAGCCGAAGAACGAGTCAGCTTATCGTTTGTCGGCGACATGCTGCCTGGCGAGTACATTGCCGATATTATGGCGCAGAATGGCTATGATTTTCCCTACCAGAAAGCGCTTCTCTATTTAAGCGAGCCCGATCTTATGGTCGGCAACCTGGAATTGCCAATTACGACTCGCGGAACCCCGGTCGAGGGTACTCCGTATGTATACAAGGGATCGCCGGAAACCCTTCCCGCCATGCGTGACGCAGGCTTCGATGTCATGAGCTTGGCGAACAACCATGCGCTGGATCAAGGGCTCGAAGGCATGCGGGATACGATGAAGCATTTGACGGATGCCGGTATCGGATTCATGGGCGTCGGGGAGAACGACAAAGAGGCTTTTGCCCCGCTCATCCGGGAAACGAAAGGCGTGAAGGTCGCGTTCATCGGCGTCAGCGAGGTCATCCCGTTCGCGGGGATGAAAGCGGACAGCAACGTGCCCGGCATCGCGGAGACTTACGAAACGACAAGAGCGGTTGCTTCCATTAAGAGCGCGACCGACGAAGCGGACATCGTCGTCGTAATGGTGCATTGGGGCGAAGACGGCAAGGATACTCCGGAGAACTACCAGAAGAACATGGCAAGAGCGTACATCGACGCCGGCGCCGATCTTGTTATTGGCAGCCATCCACATGTTCTTCAAGGATTCGAAAGGTATAAAGGCAAATGGATCGCATACAGTTTAGGGAACTTCGTTTATGCTTCGAATCCATCAGGTGCACACGGGGAAACCGGAGTGCTCGACGCGGTATGCGGCCCAGAAGGGGATTGCGAGCTGAAGTTTAATCCGATGCAAGTCATCCAATCACAGCCTACCCCTCTGGAAGGGGATTTGGCCGTAGCGTTGCTGAGCCGATTATCTTCGATCTCCATCGGAGCCGAAGTGAGAAGCGACGGCTCTATCGTCCAGCAGTAACTTTACAATCAGACAGCAGGAGCTCGCAACAGGCGAAAGGAAGGTTAGAGCATGAGAAATCCGTGCGTCGCGCATCGTGGCTGTTCAGGCCGCGCGCCGGAAAACACGATGGCCGCATTCCGGATGGCATGGGATGCCCACGACGTCTCGTGGATTGAATTGGACGTACAGTTAAGCAGAGACGCCGTGCCCGTTGTGATCCACGACTACAATTTGCGCAGAACGACGAACGGCAGAGGAGAGGTTCGCGATTGGACGGCGGCGGAGCTGGCATCCCTGGATGCGGGCAGCTGGTTCTCGCCAGCGTTCAAAGGCGAATCGATTCCGACGCTGGACGAGGTTCTGAGGGAAGGCGCGGGACGGACCAAATTCAACATCGAGCTGAAGACGGACGGCGTCCGTTATCCCTATATCGAGGAGAAGGCGCTCGAGAGGGTGCTGGAGCACGGGCTTCAGGACGATGTCGTCTTTACTTCGTTCCATCTCGGCACGCTGCACCGCTTGCGAAAGCTGTCGAAGACGGTTCGGATCGGGCTAATTCTGGATGGATGGAGAAGCACGCTTCTTCATGAGCTTCGCGAGCTGCAATCGGATTTTCTCTCTATCTCCTACTCGAAGCTGAACAGGGAGAGAGTTCAGCTCCTCAGAGAAGCCGGCATTCAGACGATGGCCTGGACCGTGAACGAGAAACGCGCCATCCGCAAGGTCGCGGAGCTGGATTCCGAGCTTATGATATGCACGAACTATCCGGATCGTTGGCGCGAGGTCATGACGGCGGGAGTCGGGCTGCTCGGATCTTCAACCAATTCGAGGCTGGGCGCTTCCAGGTGGTTCAGGCTTTAGGACGGGGAAAGGAAGTAGTGCACTATGGCAGGGATTATCGATGAATGGTGGTTGCGGCTGCTGATCGGGCTTCTCTTCAGCGGCCTCGCCGCCGCAGCGGCATACCGATCTCGCTCGCTGTCGGGCTCGGGCGCGTTGTCAGCCGTCATCATGGGAACGGGATTCGTTACGCTAGGCGAGCCGGTGTGGTTCGGCGTGCTGATCGCTTTCTTCTTGTCTTCGACGTTCTGGTCGAAGTGGAAGCGGCATGCGCGGACGAAGTCGGAGGCCGAGGCGAAATATCAGAAGACCGGCCGCCGCGACGCCGGACAAGTATGGGCGAACGGCGGAGTCGGCCTGCTGCTGTGCGCCGCCTATGCGGTATGGCCCGATGAGGGGTGGCTGTACGCCTATATCGGCGTCATGGCCGCCGTCAACGCAGACACCTGGGCCACCGAGATCGGGGCCCTCAGCCGTACGGCGCCGCGATCGATCGTGAGCGGCAAGCCGGTCAGTCCCGGCACGAGCGGCGGCGTCACGCCGCTCGGCAGCGCAGCCGCGCTCGCGGGCGCCGCGTTCATCGGCGCCGTCGCCGCGCTGCTGCTGGCGCTGCCGCAGCAGGCTGACGCCGCTGCGGGCGCGCTTGGCGGCGGAGCCGCAGCGGCGGCAGGGATCATCGCCGCTGCGGCCGCCGCCGGCCTGGCCGGGGCCTTCGCCGACTCGCTGCTCGGCGCCACCGGCCAGGCCATGTTTCGCTGCCAGGTATGCGGCAGCGAAACCGAGCGCGCCGAGCATTGCGGTCGCGCGGCGCGGCATTTGCGCGGCTTCGCCGCGCTCGACAACGACAGGGTGAACCTCCTGTCGTCGCTCGTGGCCGGCCTGCTGGCGTGGGCCATCGGCCAGCTGCTACTCTAGCCTTGCGGCGAGAGAGCATGCCTTTGGCTTGCTCGCAGCCTCGCTTTGGATTCGCAGCCTCGCAATAGATTGCGGAGCCAGTACCAAGCCGCAGCACACAAATAAAAACCGCCTCAAGGCCATTAGGCCCGAGGCGGTTTTTGTGTTTTATTTCACTTTTCCGCTTGTCAGCTCTTCCATCTGTCCGATCAAATCCTCGAACACGCTCATCGCTTGCTCGATCGGCTCCGGCGAAGACATGTCGACGCCGGCCTTCTTCAGGATGTTGATCGAGAAGTCGCTGCCGCCGCTCTTCAGGAAGCCGAGGTAACGCTCGACGGCCGGTTCGCCTTCTTCGAGAATTTGCTTCGAGAAGCTGGTTGCCGCGGAGAAGCCCGTCGCGTATTTATACACATAGAAGCTGTTGTAGAAATGCGGAATCCGAGCCCACTCCATCTCGATGTCCTGGTCGACGACCATGCCGTCTCCGTAGTAGAGCTTGTTGAGATCGTAATAAATTTTGCTGAGCTCCTGCGGAGTGAGCGATTCGCCCGCTTCGGCGCGCTCGTGCACGATTTTCTCGAACTCGGCGAACATCGTCTGGCGGAACACCGTCGTGCGGAATTGATCCGCATAGTAGGTGAGCAGGTACATTTTTTCCTTGTCGTCCGTCGATTTGCCCAGCAAATAGTCCATCAGAAGCGCCTCGTTCAGCGTCGACGCCACTTCCGCCAGGAAAATCGTATACTGCGCGTCCCGATAATTTTGCGTGTTATCGGAGTAATACGAATGCAGCGCGTGGCCCATCTCGTGCGTAAGGGTGAACATGCTGTTCAGGTTATCCTTGTGGTTCAGCAGCACGTAAGGATGCGTGCCGTACGCGCCCCAGCTGTATGCTCCGCTGCGCTTGCCTTCGTTCTCGTACACGTCAATCCAGCCCTGATCGTAGCCTTCCTGCAGTACGTTAAGGTAGTCCTCGCCAAGCGGCTTGAGGCTTTCCTTAATCGTTTTCTTCGCGTCCTCGTAGCTGATTTCCATATCGAATTCCTCTACAAGCGGCGCGAACAGATCGTACATATGCAGCTCATCCACGCCAAGCAGCCGTTTGCGTAGCTCCATATAGCGGTGCATCAGAGGGAGATGCTTGTGGATCGTATCGATCAGGTTCGTATACACTTCCTTCGGAATGTTGTCGCCATACAGCGACATGCCGAGGACGGAATCGTATTTGCGGGCCTTCGCGTAAAAAATATTTTTGCTCACGTTCGCGTTTAACGTCGACGCCAACGTGTTTTTTAGCTTGCCGTATGTATCGTACATCGCCTTGAATGCGTCCTGCCGAACCTGACGGTTTTTGCTCTCCAGGAACTGGATGTAGCGGCCGTGCGAAAGCTCGACTTCCTCGCCCTTTTCGTTTTTCACCTTCGGAAACTTGAGGTCGGCGTTGTTCAGCATGCCAAAAATCGTGCTCGGTGCGGAGCTGACGTTGCCGACTTGGGCAAGCAGCGCTTCTTCGTTTTTGGACAGTACGTGCGCCTTCTGCCGTCTCATTTCCTCCAGCGTGTGGCGATACTTCGCCAGCGACTCGTTTTTGATCATCGCGTCCAGATCGGCATCCGACAGGCTTAGCACCTCCGGCGTGACAAACGACAACGCTTCGCCTGTTTCGACGCTCAGCTTCTTGGATTTGTCGGACAACGCCTGGAAGCCAGGCTCCGCCGTATCCTCATGATGGCGCATATTCGCATAGACGTACAGACGCTCTACATGAAGCGACAATTCGTCCTCAAGCTCGAAGCAAGCCTTCAGCTGCGCGGGGTCGCTCAATTTGCCTTGGAATTCCGCCGCTTTCTTCATCAGTTGTTTGGCTTCGGCGTATTCCTTGTCCCAAGCTGCTTGATCCGGGAACAAATCTTCCAGCTTCCAGCGGTGCTCCGCCGCCGTTTCGGAACGTTTCGGTAGGTTGCTCATCGTCGAATTCCTCCTTGGATTGGATGGGATGGATTGCTTGGGTTTGTCTGCGTAATCGCCGCTGTGGACCAGACGTTGATCGGAAGCGACTCCTTGCGTCAACGTAACCGCCAGAAGCAGGGGCAGCCATTTCATCGGAGCATCACCTCTCGAAGCATAGTTTGTCTGTACTATGTCCCGAGCCGGCGACTATTATCCAAGGATTGGCCTAAACGGTCCCCGTTCCCATCGTAAACAACGCGTATACAATGAGGAAAAACGCAAACGCGATCATCGCGATCGAAAATAAAGCCAGCCATCTGCGCATCTTTGGCGGTATGGCTTCGCGCTTCATGATGACGACGGCGCCCAGGCAGAACGCCGCGATTATAAAAATGATGGAAGAAGTCATCGCATCCATGCTGTCTCATCAGCCCCTTATCGTTAACTATGCGATCCGCCGTATCGTTATGTTCGCTAACGCGGCGTCGTTTTCCTTTTTTTCGGGAAAAAGACTGCTGCCAGCGTTATACTTCCTTCAGCGCGTTCAAAATCGCTTCCCGTTCTTCTTCCCGGCCGACGAAATCTTCGGCGCGGTAGCGGTTCTCCGCCCAGTGCATCAATTGCGGGCGGCTGACGAAGGTATGGCATTCCTCGCCCCATTGATCGCTGATTTCGCGGACGATTAACGTTTTGCCCTGCACCTCGACGGTCAGCATGTTATATTTGTCCGTTTTATAAATTTGATGTTTTTTGAACATGGTAAATTCCACCTTTTTTATAGCGTATTATGGTATAGTTATCATCATAGCCATTCTGGCTTTGGTAATCAATACGGACCAGGCCGAATGTGCCGTTCCAGCCGAGCTGAGCTGAGCTGAGATGAGACGAGTAGAGGAGAGGGAACAGAATGAAGCAGAGTTATTACGAGCAGGTCGGCGTTGCCATGACGTGCAGAGGCTTCGCGGAGTATGAGGCGATGTTTGGTCTAAGGGAAGAAGAGCTAAGGAGAGGGCCGATTCTCGATGTGGCGGCCGGCGGTTCTTCGTTCACGGCCGAGGCGCGGGCGAGAGGCTTCGAGACTTATGCGGTTGACCCGAGATACGAGGGAGATGTCAGTCGCTGGATTGAAGAAGCGCGTGAAGAAATTGAAGTCTCGACAGCGAAGCTGGACGCCCTCAAGGAGAAATTCGACTGGAGCTACTATGGCTCAATCGATCGTCACCGGGAAGGCAGAATCGTTTCGCTCGACCAGTTTGCGGGTCACGTGCATTCGGAGAGCGGTCCTTCGATCTACAGCGGCGGAGCGCTGCCGGAGCTTCCTTTTGCGGATGACTCGTTTGCGATCGTGTTGTGCAGCCACTTCTTGTTTCTATATGCGGAGCAGTTCGGGCAAGCTTTCCATAAGGAATCGGTTCGGGAATTGATGCGCGTTTGCAAGCCGGGCGGCATCGTCCGGATCTACCCGCTAATCAGCTTGAAATGGGAGCCTTATGAAGGACTGGAGGAGCTGATGGAGCTGGTGCGAGCCGAGGGAGGAACACCCGCCCTTCGCGATTCCCGACTGCCTTTCATTCCGGGGTCGAATCAGATGCTGGAAATTAGAATGAACTCCTAATTTCTGTTTAATTTCACTGGAATTGCTTTTTGGAATTCGGATCGGTATAATGATCTCACGTTGTCCTGAGACAACGGAACTATCTAGGAGGTCATGCACGTTGAAGGGAACAGTGAAATGGTTTAACGCAGAGAAAGGCTATGGTTTTATTCAAGTGGAGGACGGAGAAGACGTTTTTGTCCACTACTCTGCGATTCAAGGCGACGGCTTTAAGTCACTGGAAGAAGGCCAGGCGGTTGAGTTCGACATTACCGAAGGCAATCGCGGCGCTCAAGCGGCCAACGTCCATAAACTATAGGTTTATCGGATCAAAGCGTACGACCCATGAATCGAAGGCTCCCCGTCGGGGGGCCTTTGCTATTTTGACGGTTGTTATCGACGATCTCTAAGACGAATATGGCAATATAGCTCAATCCGAAAGGGCCTGTTGTTGTAATTGTATTTTTCGTGAAGCTTGTTTTCGATATCGTTAGTTTTGTGTTAACATGAAAGCAATACGGGTTCCGCGCAAAGCATGCGCTGTTTGTCTCTTCGAGACGGGCAGCGCTTTTTTTTGCTTTTGCGACTGGTGCCTTGTTATGCATCGTATGTCTAGGAGGGGATGGGGAATGGTTGTCCACGCTGAATTTGAAAGAGAATTTAGCCGATTTCTGGAGCAGCAGAAGATTATGGCGAACGCGAGGAGAGCGGAGATGCTGGAGAAGGATCTGACGGGTACGAAAAAAATGATGCTGGAATTGCTTTGGCCCGTTTTTCGCAACTTCGAGGGCTTCGAATTAGAGCATGAGCTCAAAGGAGCTAACGGTGTCAGCATTTTCATTGATGCTTTCTACGCACCGCTGAGACTGGCCTTCGAATGCGAAGGCTTCACCTCGCACGCGGAGACGATCCCGCGACGCCGCTTCAATTTCGAGAAGCATCGCGTTCGCCTCATGCTGCGTCAGGACATCTATTATGTTCCATTTACCTGGGACTATCTCGATGACAGCAGCCGTACGAATATTACAGATCTAAAAGAGCTTATAGCGAAACGGTCGAGCAGGTTGCTACTAAGCAGCACACTCTCCGTGTATGAGAGGGAAGTTATTCGTGCATTTGGCGCTTCACAACAACCCTTTAACACATCGAACGTGTGCCAGCTTCTTGATAAGAAAACAACCTTCTGTCAAAAGGTAATAAAGTCATTGATCGAAAAGAAACTGGTGAAACCCTATCGTTCAGGCTTGGAACGAAACCATGTGTATGTAGTTGAGGTTGGTGCTTTACAGTTTTTATCGTAGTGTGCGAGAGACGAAAAAAGGTGCTGATGGGTGCAGTCTGAAGTAAATAAGCGTGCTAGAAACGTCTAAATGTGCTGATAGGTACGGTCTGAAGTAAATAAGCGTGCCAGAAACGTCTAAAGGTGCTGATGGGTGCGGCCTGAAGTAAATAAGCGTGCCAGAAACGTCTAAAGGTGCTAATGGGTGCGGTCTGAAAGTAAATAAGCGTGCCAGAAACGTCTAATGGTGCTGATGGGGGTAGCGTCAAGAATGTTGTGTAGTAGGTTTTTCCATCGGGACGATGGATTTGTTTTTAGTTGGTGGTGGTTTGCTGGGGGGCTCCGCCCCCAGCAAACCACCGGCTAGCGTCTTACGTTTCTTCTTTCGTCCGCAGTGGACCGTACCTTGCCATAAACATTTCTTCAAAGGCAGCCTTTGTTCTCGGATCTGCAAAACCACGAATCGCTCTGCCGAACCATTTCTCGTTGTAGTC
>NZ_JANIPJ010000018.1:0-138446 GCF_024623455.1 Paenibacillus soyae
GAAATCTAACAAAAAAAGGTGGCAGGTGGCCAGGCGGGGGAGGAGGCCTCCTCCCCCGCCTGGCACCTCATTGATCCATCCCAGATGGATATTCTACAAGCTTACACAAACTTCTTGACGCTACCGCTAACTTCCCCTTTTTCCTTAAATAGCGGCGATTTTACCGTTATTACTGTTTCAAATTGCCCATTCGGCCATCTGATATCCAAATTAACGGTATAATTGCCGCTATTCCCCGCCAGACGTCTCCGTACAAGAAAATAGCTCCCAAAATGCCGCTATTCTCAGGAAAGCCGACGCTTATTTGACATGAATTCGCCCTACCTATCCACGCTTCTATAACGACGCATCATTTCCTGTACAATAAAATAACCTCCGCATTCCATACGGAGGTTCATTCCATTTAGTTCCAATTACCGCAACATCTCTTACCCTTACACCAGCTCCAGCAGCCCCATCTCCAGACACATCGCCACCGACAGCGACTTCGCGTTCTCCGGTCCGAAGCGAATCGTGATCCGCTCGCCGTCCAACGCTTCGATGAGGCCGGGTCCGAAGACGCGGTGACGAACCGACAACCCTTCCTCCAGCTCCTCCCGCTTCCGTACGGCATTCGGGTTCGCCTCCCGCTTCACGGAGGACGCGGAGGATGCGGCGGCCGCGGCCGCGCTGCTGGCGCGGCTCGACTTGAACCTCGTACCGCCGGTGCCTCCGCCCGTAGGGCGCCGCTCCTCCCCGAACTGCATCTCGAACCGCTGCCGTCCCGTACCGGAAGCAGCTGCCCCCTGCGCCTCCCGCCACTCGGGCTCCGCGATATCCCGCACGGCGGTCATGAACGACGATTCCGCCGTCTCCTCACCGTCGCGCTGGCCGTACGTAATCAGAGTCAGCTTCTTCCGGGCGCGCGTCATGCCGACGTAGAACAGCCGCACCGCCTCTTCCATGAGCGGCATGGAGCCGTCCGCTCCCCGCTTGTCTTCTTCCTTGGCGGGGATGACGCCTTCGATCAGGTCGACCATGAAGACGTCGTCGAACTCAAGCCCCTTCGAGCTGTGGAAGGTCGAGAAGGTGACAGCGTTCTGCCCCTTGCGAGACTTCGCGCCCTTTAGCACCGTCTCCAGATACTTGAGCCGTGCCGCGAAGTCGGCCATCGTCTCCAGCCCTTCCGCGATATCCTCGAGCGTGTTCAAGATCCCGATCAAATAATCCTTGCGGAACCCCAGCCGTTCGCACATCTTCTCCAGCGCCTTCTCGTAGCCAAGACGCGTGCGGATGACGCGAATGGCCTGGCGCGGAGGCATGCCGCCCATCTCGCGGAACGTCTCCTGCGCCTCCCTCAGCAGTTTCACCTGGTAGTCTTGCAATTGCACGAACCTCTGCAGATTATCAAACACCGACTCGCCATTGTCGATCGACTTCAGCACCGCCATCTGATGCTTGCTGATGTAGCCCGCCATTTTCAGATGAATGCTCTCCAGAATATCGGCGCGTTTGTCCGTGTACGTCATCCTCATGAAGTTCAGGACGTCCTCGATCACCCAATGGGAGAAAAAACGGTTGTCCGCGTCCTTCATATAGAAGGGAATGCCCGCCCGGTCGAATTCGTTCATCAGCGTGATGGACGATGAATTGTTCCGGTACAGCACCGCCACCTCCGACAGCTTGTCCGCCTTCGCCGCCTCGCGCGCCACGAGCTTCGCCTGCTCGCGGTAGTCGTTCAGCCTCTTGAAGACGATCGGACCGGCCGAAGCGTTCTCCGTGAACATATTCTTCTCGTAACGTTCCTTATTCCGCTTAATGAACTTATTCGACGTCGACACGATCTCCCGCGAGGACCGGTAATTCTGCTCCATGAACAGCGTCACGGCTTCCGGGTACACGTCCTTGAATCTCAGCAGATAACTTGGCTCCGCTCCCCGCCAGCTGTAAATGGACTGGTCGTCGTCCGCGACGACGCACAGGTTGCGGTGCCCCTTCGCCAGCTTCTCGATAATCGCATGCTGCACGAGCGAGGTGTCCTGGCTCTCGTCGGTAAGGACGTAATCGTAGCGGCGCTGGTACTTGCGAAGCAAGGCCGCATCCTTCTCCAGCAGCTCGTTCGCCAGCGTCAGCATATCGTCGAAGTCGAGCAGCAGCTTGTCCGTACCCGTCCGCTTAAACCGCTCGTAGGCTTCCATGATTTTGGCCGCCTGGGGCACGTCGGTCTTCACGCCTTCCCATTCGTACGGCTGGAGCAGCTTGTTCTTCACGTAGCTGATGTACGTCGTCAGCTCCTCCATCGCGTCATCCGTGGCGTTCTCGCCGATGATTTCCTTATACAACTCCCGCAGGATGATCTTCTTATGCAGCGGCAGCGGCCTTCCCTTCGCGCCATAGCTGACACCCGCACCGGCACCGCTCCCCGAAGCAGCCTCGTCTTCCTGCTCCTCCGTCTCGACCGCCCCTTCGATAATCTCGTAAGGCTGGCCGCTCTTCCACAGCTGCCCCCGAACCGCTTCGAAAGCGAGACTATGTATCGTCGAGAAGTCGACGGGCGCGAGCCGCGGGAAAAATTTCGCGAACCGCTCCTTCATATCCCGCGCCGAGGCTCTGCTGAACGTGACCGCTTTAATCCGGGCCGGATCCGCGCCAAGCTCTTCGACGAGATAGCCGATTCGCATAATGATCGTGGTCGTTTTGCCCGAGCCCGGCGACGCGAGCAGCAAGAGCGGCCCTTCCGTCTGCCCTACGGCCTGCTTCTGCACGTCATTCAGCCTGACGCCAAGCTCCGCTCGTTTCCGCTCCAAAAACTGTTCCAGCTTCCCCATCTTCAAAATCCCTTCCGTTCTAACAAGCAGTGACGCCATTATATCATATCGTTCTCGGGATTTTCCTCATGAGTCAGGATCCACTTCATGCCAGCCCCTAACAAAAAAAGAAGCCCATGCAGCGCTTCTGCACAGACTCCTATTTGCGTACATCCGCTGTCCACTGACCATAGTCGACCCTTTGCTGCAGGAACGCCGGAACCTTCTCCGCGTCCGTCGTCTCCAGCACGACTCTGCGATGGTCCAGCACCACATAAGCGGGCGTCTTCCGGATGCCCAGACGATGGAAGTAGCGATCCCCTCTAGCGGACCGGTCCAGCTGAATATATTTTACGCTGCTAATCTTCAAGGCCTGACGGGCCTGCTCATTATGGATAGCGCGCAGCAAGAAATGGCCAAGGAGCGAATCCGCGGCATCTTGTTCATTCCAGAAGACATATATGCTGTAGAAGCCTTCCTCGCGCGCCGACATTTCTCTAATCAGGCTGCCTTGGTCGCTTTCGATGACGATGGGGATCGAGACGAACAATAACAGCAGCAGCAATGTCACCCACCTTTTCATGGCTCACCTCCGATGATTGTTAAACGGCAAATCCTTCTATTATATAAACACGCGAACCCGTCTGCTAGTAGCAGAATTTGTCGAACAAATTTTTCGACCAGAATACCTAGAGTTCAGGTATAATGACGGAAGAAGATAGATGGAAATTAAATTCCACATCAAGCAGGGGGGCCGCACAATGCAGAGCAAGCTCTTCCTCTTGTCCAGCGCGGATTATCGCGCGCTAGCGCCGCAGCTTCAGAAGGAGATCTACCAGGAATTCTACCAATTCGCTTATTCCCCAATTATTTATATGGTGAAGGAACATGCCGCAACGGAAGATATTATCCAGAACTCTTTTATCAAAATCATCCAAAGCGTGCCGCGCGCGGACAATGAGGCCCAGCTCAGAAGCTGGATGAAGGTTGTTGTCAAGAACATGGTATATAATTATTTTCGAAAAACGAAAAAAAGCCGCAACGACATCGATGCAGACAGTGTTTATATAAATGAAAGCATGGATTTCTCCACCGAGGCAGCTTCCCTGGAGAAGGAAGTCGAGCTCACGATCATGAAGGAGACGATCGGCGAGTGCTTGAACGAGCTTAGACCGGAATACCGCGCGCTTATCGAGCTCAGATGGAAGAAGGACATGAGCTACCGGGAGATCGCCGCGGAGCTGGAGACGACCGAAGAACGCGTGAAATACAAGCTGTTCCGGGCAAGAGAAGCGATGAAAAAAATGTTCCGAAAGAAATGGGGTGAGAAGAATGAATAAGGAGGAGTTCGACGAGTGGTTTGACCATGCGTTTGAAGAAAGCGTCAAGGATCACAATTTCGTTCCCGATGCAAGCGCGTCGTGGGAACGGGTGCAGAAGCAGATCAACAGACGGAACAGAAGAAGAAAACAGCTGCGCACGCTGCCCTACGTCGCCGCCTCCTTCTTGCTGGGCGCACTTATTTTCGGTACGCCGACGGCAACCGATGCATTCAAACCATTCTTCAGAGCCTACAATACTGTGGTCGAAGGCGTGAACAAGATCGTGTTCGGTTCGCAGCAGCCGTCCGACGTCGTGCCGAAGACCTTGCCTCCTCCGGATTACCAAGGCGGCACATCCGGCGCTCCCGCGGCGTCCGGAGGTACAAGTAATAAATTGAGTGTGACCGATCCCTCGGAGCTGCCCGATCTGGAGTTCGAAAAGCCGTCGATACCGTATATTCCGGAAGAATTTGTATTAACTCATATAAGGACAATGAAGACGCTGCCCGATCAGTACAAATATAACCTTGTTCGTTATGCCTATACGCGAGACGACGGCATGATCCTAAGCATCGAAGTGGTGAAGCTTCCGCCGGGAGCCATTATCTCATCCGGCGGAAGCACGGAAGGCGTCGTCAGGAAGCAATTAACCGTGCATGGCGCAGAAGCTTTTCTGTACCTCGGGGATGACGGGTGGTCCAGCCTGGAGTATATGAGGAACGACATTTACGTGAAAATCGGCGGACCCGTCGACGAAGAAACGATCGTAAGAATCGCGAATGAGATGACGATTAAGGATTAAAGCAAACAAGACGGAGCCGTATTGATGCGGCTCCGTCTTGCTGTGCATTTCATCATTTGGCCAGGAACGATGCCGAATATTCAACGACCGATTCCGTCGTCGTTCCTTGCTTCGCGTAGTGGGTCACCTTCGCCCTATAGTAGTAACCGGCTTTCGACGACCGGGTCAAGGTGCCCGACGCGTAGTCCGCGCCATATTCAACGTTATTCGCTATCGGAACCAGGTTAATCCACGAGGAGCCTGTCCACTCTTGCAGCTGGATGGTTACCCCTACCTCCTGCACGGCCGCATGGGCATCCGTCGTAGCCAATATCGTGATGGATTGATTCGCATTTGATTGAACGTTAATCGACGATGATTTCAAATAGGTATATCCGGTGTAAGAGGCCATCGGCTTCATCTCTAGCGGTGGAGGCGCCGTCTTCGCTGCCGTCTGTTCGCCGGCAGCAGCGGCAAGCTGAGGCACCATCAGTAACACGACCGCGAGCAGCACGTTCAAAGACACTTTCGAGAAATGTTGAATTTTTGCCATGTAGACCATTCCCTTCGCGTTTTGTAATGGACTTCCATCCTTTAAACGCATTAATAATTAGAATGGTTTCATAATTCGGCTAAATTTTCAGAATTTTTGTTATTTTTAGAATATTATAGCGAACTATCGGAGCTTCTTCGTTTCGCCGGCCCCGATCTTCACGGCTTCGCCGTCTGCAGTGAACCAAACATCCAGTGCGCCCGGATTATACACGATGCTTCGATCAACCGAGAACCGGAGCGATTGGAGCGCATTTTGATAGGACACGATATCCATCATCGACGCCTTCCACACCGACTCCTCGCCGCCGAGCAATTCGCCCGTCTTATCTACCAGCTCCCAGTTATCGTCATGATCGAATTCGTAGCTGTGCCCCCAAATAAACAAGAGCTCCATCCGGCCAAACCGCTGCTTGGACGCCAGCAGTTGCTCCGCCTTCGCGACCATGTCCTTGTGGTGGCACGTCGGATGCCATCTAAGCAGGTCCTCCGGCATATGGAAGCTGCCGTGGCTCTGAACGGTACGGGCATATTCGATGCCGAGCGCCGGGAGCGCGCGAACGACGCTGTCGTTGTACGTGCCGAACGGATAGCTCATGCCGCGGACGGGATAACCCGCAATCGCTTCCAAGTTAGCGCGGTCCGACAGGATTTCCTCCGCGATCTGATCGGCCGGCGATTGCTCCAGGAACGGATGCGTGACCGTATGGGCCGAAATCTCGTGGCCGCGGTACAAGTCCGCCGTTTCCTCCACACCGACGTATCCTTCCTTGCCCAGGTTGCCCGAATTCAAGTGAAAGGTTCCTCTCAGCCCATACCGGTTAAATGCCTGCACCAGCCTCCGGTCCTGATCTCGGCCGTCGTCGAAGCTAAGCACGACCGCCTTGCTGCGGCCTCCCGGAAACCGGTCGAATCGTATACTTACTTTTCCCATTACAGTTCCTCCTCAAGTTTTGTGTAACGCAGTGGAACAAAACCGCTTCGGAAGCATAGGCTTAGTTTTGTGGCCTACCCCTAAAGAGTATTGTTCTCCTCGCCGCGGCGCATCTCCTCTTTGTAACGTTCGACGGCCTCTTGAACCGGGTCGCGCCTCGGCATGCCATTCAGCTTGTAATTAATGCGCAATAGCAGAGCGATAATAATGCCAAGCAAATTATAAATGAGCATAGGAGCCCTCCTTAGCATTAGTAGCAGTCCTGCTCTACTTCTACTCGGTCGCCCACGGTGACTTTGGCGCTTCCCGACAACGATTCCGTATACCCGCAGACGCTGGTCTGAACCGTCTCTCCATCCGCATTGGTATGCGTCATATAGACGCCGTTCTCCCCTTGGACGTTCAAGTCGGGCTTGAACTTGTATGTCTTGCCGCTTCGGACCGTACGGTTCAAAGCAACCTTCGACTCTCCTTGGACCAGCCCAGCCTCGATAATCACGATATCCTTATCCGTTTCGTTCTTCACGGTCACCGTGAACGGCTGCATCAGATTCCAAATCCCCGCCGACTTCAGCAGCTGTACCGAACCAACTCCTGCTGCAAGGATCACAACAACCACGGCTATGAATATTCCGATGCTTTTCACTCTCATCTCGATCCTCTCCTCCGTCTAACTAGACGGGTGCGGACAGTAAAAGTTGCTAAAGCTTTCCTTAAATTCCCGAAATTTAAAACACTGTCCAGTCCTCGCCGCTCTAAACGGTTCCATGGGAGTATAGGTCGACTTCATCGACCTATCATGCGAGCCTACCTCCGCCGCCGCAGCCCGCCTGTCGCCAGCAGCAGCACGAACGAAATGACGACCATGCCGACCGTCCACGACCAGGCCATGGTCATGTTGCCGGCATCCACCGCGACGTAGATCGCGGTCGGAATCGTCTGCGTGCGGCCCGGGATGTTGCCCGCGATCATAAGCGTCGCGCCGAACTCGCCCAGGCTGCGGGCAAAGCCGAGAATATAGGCGGTCATAGCGGCGCGGAAGGCCAGAGGCAGCGCGATATAGCGGAATACGTCCCACTCGCCGGCGCCCGCGGACCTTGCCGACTCCTCGAGCTCCCGGTCTACCCCGTCGAAGCCGACCTTCATCGTCTGATAGACAAGAGGGAACGCTACGACGACCGACGCGATGACGGCCGCCCACGGCGAGAACAGCACGGGTGCGGAGAACGCCCACTCCGCGAGCTGCCCAAGCCAGCTTCGCCTGCCTAGAGCGACAAGCAGCAGAAAGCCGACGACGGTCGGTGGCAGCACCAGCGGCAGCATAAACGCCGTCTCGAGCAGCGTCTTCCCTCGGAAGGACCGCCGCGACATCCAGCGCGCCGCCGCGATGCCTGCCACGGCAGCGATCAAGCTCGCCAGGAACGCGACCTGCAGCGACAGTATGACGGGCGGCCAGAAGGCTTCACCTAGCATGGAATTCGCCTACTTTGGTTCGCTGAACCCGTATTTTTGGAAGACGGCCATCGCTTCCTCGGACTGAAGATATTCATAAAGCTTCCTCGTTTCATTCGGTTCATCCGTATCCTTCACAATGCCGACGGGATACAGGATGGGAGAGTAGGTCCCGGGATCGACCTCGAAGGCGATCGCCGCGGCATCGGAGGACATCGCGTCCGTCTTGTATACAAAGCCGGCGTCCACGTTGCCTGTCTCCACGTATTGTAACACTTGCTTCACGTCTTTGGCTTGAACCGTTTTCGCCTGAAGCGAGTCCCATATTCCCGCTCCCTTCAAAGCCTCTACGGCGTACGCTCCCGCCGGTACGCTCTCGGGGATGCCGACTGCGAGCTTCGCCACATCCTCGCGCAGAAGCTCCTGCACGTCCTTCAATGGAAGTCCCCCGTTCTTCGGAGTCACGACCACCAACGAATTCGACAGCAAATCCTTCGTCTGCTCTTCCTCAACAAAGCCATTATCGATGAGCGCGTTCATGTTTTTCGAGGCTGCGGAAATAAAAAGATCCGCGGGAGCCCCCTGCTCAATCTGCTGCTGCAGGGCGCCGGACGCCCCGAAGTTGAATGACAGCGTGACCTCTTGATTTGCCGCTTCGTACGAAGCCTTCAGCTCGTTTAACGCTTCCGTCAAGCTGGCCGCCGCCGATACGGTAAGCTCGGTCTTCTCCGCCGGTCCGGCGCCCGCACGGTCACCCGCCCCGCAGGCGCCTAGGACGACGGCAACGGCAGCCGCGAGCGGCAGCCCCCATAACGCACGCTTCATGCTCATCCCTCCACTCTCTCAACTAACTATATTTATTTAATCTTTATTATAATTAAATAGATTATAACGATCCTTCGATGACGGGACAAATCGTCTACGAAACCTGAGCCGCCGGCAAGCTGGCAGCGTGCCTTCCGACTCTCTTTACAACTGCCGAATCGCTTATTATAATAATTGGTAACCGCTTTATTTTTAGCTGTCGGGGTATGGCGCAGCCTGGTAGCGCGCACCCTTGGGGTGGGTGAGGTCGCACGTTCGAATCGTGTTACTCCGATTATAAGAGAACAGCAAACAACCATCCTCTCGCTTCCCGCGAAGCGAAGAGGATGGTTGTTTGCCGTTCTAATGGAGCGTATTTCTGCCTTTCCCCCTCCGTACGGTAACAAAATCATGCAAATCTACAGCAACCTCAAACGTTATTGCTCATAAACCGTTATTGATGCAAAAGTGCAGGATTTTCTAACCAAATGATGCCCAAAGCGCTTCTAACCCGAAAGATGATGCAGAATCGCATCATTTTAAGAAAAAAGAGTTTCAATCGAGAAAAAATAATGTACGTATGCATGATTCCATACCTGTTGGTATAAGCAACAAAAAAGAGAGCGCCGGCAGCGCCCTCCTATGGCTTCATGAACTTCGAGAACAAGACGCTGATCTTCTGACCGAATTCTTCCAAGTCAATGTTCGCCTCGTCCAGCTTCCTGTAGCCTCTCTTGATGAAATCCAGCAGCCACACCGGGATCTTCTTGCCCTCGATGCTCGGATAGAAGATCGAGTAAGCCCACATCAGATGATCCCAGCGGTGATCGTCGCCCTCCATGACGTATTCGGAGACGTCGAGCACCTTCGCCCTTCCGTTCTGCACGATCACGTTCTTCAGATGAATGTCTCGCGGATTAAGTCCGCGCTCTCTGGCCAGTCTTCGCGCTTCTTCAACATCTTGGATCACTTGCGGGGGAACGGGGATGCCCTGAATGAGACAATCGAGAAGCGTCGGCCCGGGCTCGTAGCCGATGGCCAAGAAGTTCCGTCCCTCCCCGTAGAAAACGGGGAAATAAGGAATGCCCTCCAGACGCTTATAGACGTCCCGCTCCCGTTCCTTCTTGAAGAGCGCTTGGTCCGTATAGATTTTGTAGGCGACGTCCGGCACCGCATCATGGACGAACACGGCGGCGTCCGTGCCCAGTCCGACGCAGTGAAGACCCTCGGCGTATCCCGACAGGCTGACTTCCTCGTTGCGGTCGTTGCCTTCCACCTGTATGCGGCCGATCGCATCCTCCGCCATTCTCCAATTCGCCAATGCCATACAGTCCCCTCCTTAAGATTCATGTATAGACTCATACGTTGCCGCTGCCGCTATGGCTTCACTTCCATCGCTTAAACCACAAATTCCCTGTTTGAAACTCGCCCCATCGGTGTAATACCTCTATAAGAGGCGACAAGCCTTACGCAAATCGAATAATAAAGGAGAGATGAGCGATGCCAAAAGAAAACTCAAACTCGGGAGTTGTCATGGGAGCCGTCATAGGAGGTGCCGTCGGCGCCGTTACCGCGCTGCTGTTCGCGCCAAAAGCGGGCGGTCAGCTCCGCTCCGATATTTGTAACCAGCTGCAGACGATCGGTAGCCGGGCCAAGGAAATGGCGGGCACGATCGGCACGCACGCGAAGGAGCTGGCCGCTGCAGTAGGAACTCATGCCAAGGAGCTGGCCGACAACGTGAGCGAGCAGACGAAGGAGACAGGCAGCAAGCTGCAGGAAGACGCGGCCGACGCGTATCAGTCCGTGAAATCGGATATCAACTCCATGGCGCCGACCGAGCGCGATCTGAAGAAGCTCGGCAAGGAAATGGACGAGATGCCGACCCATTCCGAGCTGCGAAGCAAAGGCCAAGTGCCCGATCCGGCCCAATAATCATTCCACTACGCGAAAGAAGCGCTGTGCTAGCGCTTCTTTTTTCATGTCCGCAGTCCCCTCGCGGGCATCCTATTCGTATTACCATATGCATGAGCTAATCGGATGTAGACAAACTTATACGTTTTTCTCAAGGCAAAAAGCCCGCGCAATGGCGGACTTCTCCCTATCCGTGCCGCATCGTCACTCAGCCGTCATGGTCGGCAAGCAGCGATTTCAGCCGTTCGATTGCTCTCCGTTGGATACGCGAGACGCTCATCTGCGATATGCCGAGCCGCTCCGCGATATCGCGCTGCGGCAGCCCTTGCGAATAAGCGAGCTCCAGCACGATCTGCTCCTGCTCCTTCAGCCGGCCGAACGCCTCCCGCAGATCCATGCGGCTCTCCAGCGTTTCCATGCCGTCGGGCTCGGCGGCGATCATATCGCCGATCGTCGCGGCGCCTTCTCCTTCCGCGGAGAGCGGCGTATCCAGCGACACGTATTGATAGGACTCCCTGGACGTCAATACCTCGATCGTTTCTTCCACGGACAGCTCCAGCCGTTCCGCGATTTCCTCCATCTTCGGCGAACGACCGTATTGCGCCGTCAGCTCGTCGATCGTTTTCTGCACGAGCAGTCCCTTCTCTTTCATGCGCCTTGGAACTTGTATGTACCAGGATTTATCGCGAAGAAAATTTTTCAGGTGGCCGATAACGCTCTTCATCGCATACCCCTCGAACGGAATGCCTTTGTCCGAATCGAACTGTCTGAATAGACGGAGCATCGACATCTGCCCGACCTGGAATAAGTCCTCGTACAGATCGGGACGGCTTCTGGACAATTTGCCGGCGGCCATGCGAACGATCGGCTCGTAATGAACGAGCAGAGCCGTCGCGCTGTCGTTGCAGCCCTCGGTCCGATACCGCTCCATCAGCTCTTCCGCCTGCTGCGGAGTTAGCTCCGAGGATCTCTCATTCATACCATCTCCTCGTTTCTGCTCATGCGCTTAATGAGTACAACCTCCGTGCCATTCTCCGTCTTCACCTTCACTTCGTCCATTAAAGCTTCCATCATGAAGATGCCGAGCCCGCCGACCGTCGCTTCGGAGATCGCGAGACCGTGCAGGGTCGACGTCGAAGGAGCGTTCACTCTTCTCAAGTAGCTGCGCCCGTCATCTCTGACCGTAATGCAGAGCTCCCCTTCGGAGCGAGAGAACGTAAGATGAACGCTGCCCTCTTCCGCCTCGCCGTAAGCATGGAGAATGGCATTCGTGCAGGCTTCCGTCACCGCCACCTTCATATCTTCTATTTCCTCATAAGAAAAGCCCGTTTTGCCCGCGACGGCGAACAAAACGGCTCTCACCATATCCAAGTATTCGGCCTTTGCCGGAATCGACAACGCAACGGGGATTTCTTTCATCGTCCACAATCCTCTCTCTTCTTTGAAAATTATACCTTAATTCTGTCTCAAGCGGTTCCATACGCGAATCGAGGAAGCGATCGCGTCGGCTATGGCTCCGACCTTCCCGGCGCCGGCTTCGCGCGCAGCTTGCCCGCCTTGTCTTGCTTTGAGCGCGGCCCCCACCGCAGCCTCCTTCACCGACACCGTCAGCGCTTGCGCGGCGCTGCCGATCTCCCTCACGCTGCCGAACAGCGCGTCGAGCTCTTTCATCTTCTTCTGGGCATCCAGCGTAATTTCGTTCGTGTTCTGAACGACCTCGCGGGCGTCCCGACTGACCTGCTGCAGCTCCAGACGAAGCTCGCCGATCGTGCGCTTCGCTTCCTCCATGGCCGTGCCGGCCTGCCGGAGCGTTTTCGACACTTTGAAATATAACCCGACCGCGACAAACGTAATCACCACAACGCATATTCCGATAAGCACATTCATTATCCCGATCTCCTCTCTATTCTATCGACTAGTAAATCGCTGTTTGATTCGTATTACCCGCTCCCTCCGTTCTTGAAACAGCCGAGCGCACTGGAACTATTCTCCTAATTCTCCTTCTCTCTCGGAACAAACTCGCCGGGCATGGTATAATGGTTTTACGACATTCGAGTAGATAGCTTGCTAGACGAACACGGGAAAAGGGAGGTTACGATGTTTACTACATCGCGAAGGTTCAGCATCAAATACAAAATCGCCGTCGGTTACATCCTCATCCTCTGCTGCCTTGGCGCGGCCATCATCATGGTGTCCGAAAGAATCAGCGTGCTGCAGAACGAAATCGAGACGATGACCGCCAGAGACATGGAGATCAACAACTTAATTACGTCCATCCGATATAGCGTCGTCAACATGGAGACCAGCCAGCGAGGCTACCTGCTCACGGGCAATGAATCCTACCTGACGCCGTATATGCAGAGCAAAGCCGGATGGATAGAGGATTATGAGCTGCTGTACGAGCACTTCTCCTCGAATCCGGAGAGAAGCAAGGATCTCGAGAGCATCAAGGCGACGATCGAGCATTGGATCGAGACCGCCGCAGAGCCGACCATCGAGCTCAAAAGAGAAAATCAGACACAGGCCATCATCGATTTCTTCGCGGACGATGCGGGCAAACAAGACGTGGAGCAGCTAAGGGAACAGCTGGAGACTCTCCGGCTCAATCATCTCGAGTCCAATAAGGCCTACATCGCGGATTTGGATAAACGTAACAGCTGGCTGCTCATGACGCTGATCGGCATGCTGGTGGCCGTCGCCATCATCTCGTTTTTTATCGTGTCGTACGTATCGGGCGCCATCGTGAAGACGATTACGCAGGTTTCCTCTACGATCAAGGAAATCGCAGACTCCAAGGGAGATTTAACGAAACGGATCAAAGTCGGTACGCGCGACGAAGTGCGGGATTTGGCGGAAGCGACCAACGTGCTGCTTGGCAGCCTAGAGGCGCAATCATGGGTGCAGCGGAACGTCGCCGAGGTCGCCACGATGAATCAGGGACTCAGCAACTTAACCGAGCTTGCTTCTTCTTTCTTAAGCAAGGTCGCTCCCATCATCGGCGCCTCCTACGGCGTGCTGTATTACCGCAGAGGAAGCGGAGATAAGCTGCGGCTTGAGAAGCTGTCCGCCTACGCCGCTTACGGAGACGATACCTCTAAGGAGAGCTTCCGTCTCGGCGAAGGGCTCGTCGGTCAGTGCGCCCAGGACAATCGGCCGTTCCTGCTCAATCAGCCGGAGAACTATTCCGGCAGCATCGCGAGCGGCACGATGAAGATGAGGCCTCGCAGCGTGCTTATCGTGCCCGTCGAATTCGAACGCAAAGTGATCGCCGTGATGGAGTTCGCTTCGATCGAGCCCTTCAAGGCGGAGCATCTGAAGCTGCTCGAGGCAATCGAAGAGCACTTCGGCGTCACGATCGACAACACGGCGGGACGAATGGAAGTAGAGCGTCTGCTCGCGGAATCGCAGGCGATGACGGAAGAGCTGCAAGCGCAGACGGAGGAGCTTCAGGCCCAGTCCGAGGAGCTGCAGATGCAGCAGGAAGAGATGCGCATGACGACCGAGCATCTGGAGGAGCAGAACCTGTACGCGGAGCAGAAGACGAAGGAGCTGGAGCAGGCCAAGGCCGAGCTGGAGGATTACGCCGAGAAGCTGAAGCAGAGCGCGCAGTACAAGACGAACTTCCTCGCGAATATGTCGCACGAGCTCCGGACCCCGCTGAACAGCATCCTTATCCTGTCCCAGATGCTGTCCGAGAACGACAGCAAGTCGCTGTCGCAGGAGGAAGTGGGATACGCGAAGGTAATCCATTCGTCCGGCAACGATCTGCTTGCGCTGATCGACGACATCTTGGACCTATCCAAGATCGAGGCCGGCAAAATATCGCTTGTCATGGACGAAGTAAGCGTCGCGGAAATTCCCGAGCTGCTCAAGTTGGTTTTCGATCCCGTCGCGGAGAAGAAAGGGCTGGATTTCCGCATCGAGCTGCAGAAGGACCTTCCGCCGATCATGCAGACCGACGGTCAACGGCTTCAGCAAATATTGAAGAATCTGCTGTCCAACGCCTTCAAATTTACCGAGACCGGCTCCGTCACGCTCAAGCTTCACCGGGCCGACCCGGCAGCGGTAAGCGCCCGCATGCCGGACGCGTGCGCGGAGAACATGCTGGCCTTCTCGGTCATCGATACCGGGATCGGCATACCGAAGGACAAGCAAGGACTCATCTTCGAGGCGTTCCAGCAGGTGGACGGCAACACGAACCGCATCTATGGCGGCACGGGACTCGGCCTCTCCATCTGCAGCGAGTTCGCCCAGCTGCTCGGAGGCTATATAGCGCTGGACAGCGAGCTGCATAAAGGCAGCACCTTCACCCTGTACGCGCCTATCTGCTTGCCGGATGCGCAGCATGCCCTGCGTCAGGCCTCGATGGAAGCGGCAGCTGCCGCTTCGGCGGAGATCGCCGCCGGGATGGCCTTGCCACAGCCATCGGAGAGCCCCGCTCCGGCAGCCGACCGCGGATCCGCGGAAGAAGCCGGCAAGGAGCAGCCGCAGGCTAAGCCGGAACGGCCGGAGGAGGTTTCGCTATTGCACGGCAAGAAGGTGCTCCTCGTCGAAGACGACGCCCGCAACGTATTCGCCGTCGTGAAGGCACTCGAGGCGAAAGGCCTGCATGTCACCGTCGCGGGCAACGGCCAAGAATGTATGGATATCGTCGCTTCGGAGAGCGATTTCGATCTGGTGCTCATGGACATCATGATGCCGGTCATGGACGGCTTCGAGACGACGCGAGCCTTGCGCCAGCATCCGATCATGAAGGATACGCCGATCATTGCCTTGACCGCCAAAGCGATGAAGAGCGATCAAGAGAGCTGTCTCGCCGCTGGAGCATCCGATTATATCAGCAAGCCGATCCAGATGGAGCAGCTCTTCTCTCTTATGAGAGTATGGCTCACGAAGCAGGTGGGGCAAGAATGAGCGGCTCCGACTGGAATAAAGACATGACCTGGCCTCTCGAGGCCAGCTTATCCAGCGATTCGTTGGAATTCTCCGATGAAGCGGAGCAGCTGGATGCGACTGAGGAGCTGGAGATCGACCTGCTGCTGGAGGCGATCTACCGCGTAAGAGGGTACGATTTCCGCAAATATTTGCGCTCGTCGTTACGAAGACGGATTCGCAACCGCATGACGCTGGAGAAACTGCCGACCGTATCGGCGCTTCAGGAGAAGCTTCTTCACGAGGAAGGATATATGGAGAAGCTGCTGGAGGATTTTTCGATCAAAGTGACGGAGATGTTCCGGGATCCCCCCTTCTTCCTCGCGTTCCGCGAGAACGTGGTGCCCGAGCTCCGGAAGCTGAAGGAGCTTCGAATTTGGCACGCAGGCTGCGCGACCGGCGAAGAGGTGTATTCCATGGCTATTCTCCTGCAGGAGGAAGGACTTCTGGAGCGGACGACCCTCTATGCGACCGACATGAGCGCGGAGGCGATCGCCCTGGCCAAGGAAGGACGGTTCCCGCTGAAACGGATGCAGGCGTATACGCGGAATTACCTGCAAGCGGGAGGAACGCAGGAATTTTCCGCCTATTACTCGACCGACCATACCCATGCTTATTTCCATCCGGTGATGAAGCGCCATATGATGTTCGCTCAGCATAATTTGGCTACGGACGGATCCTTTAACGAATTTCACGTCATTCTGTGCCGCAACGTGCTTATTTATTTCGATGCCAAGCTGCAGGCGAGAGTACACGGCGTGCTCTCGGACAGCTTGTCGCATGGCGGCTTCCTGGCGCTTGGGAGCAAGGAGTCGTTCCTCTCCCCGCAGAAATCCGATTTCGCGGACTACCTGCCGGAGGACCGTATATTCCGCAAGTCCGGCTCTGCCAAAGCGTGACGCACGAAGAAGAGGAGGCTTGGTCCCGATATGGGGCAAGGCCTCCTCTTCTTCATACGCCTAGATATTTGGTAAGCACCACTTCGGTCTTTCCTTCCTCCGAGGACATCCGCACCTCATCCATCAGCGCTTCCATTAGATAGATACCCAATCCGCCTACGCGCAGGTCGCCTTTGCTCTCGCCCTTGATCGGGGATGCCTCCTGCAGGGCTGCCGCATGATCGAACGACAGGCCGTAATTGACGATGCGCACGGTCAGTCCCTCATCCGTCTGCTCGAAGGTAATGTCGATGGCTTCTCCGCCCGCTTCTCTCCCGCCATGAAGCACGGCATTGCTGCAGGCCTCCGATACGGCTACCTTCATGTCTTCAATATCTTCGTAAGCGAATCCTCGCTTCGCCGCGACGCCCGTTAGACAAATGCGAACAACATCGATAAAACCGGCTTCCGCCGGTATCTGCAAACGGACGGGTCTCATGCTTCTGCCTCGGTCCCTTCTTTCAAATGCCCCGTTAGTCCCGTCATATCGAACAATCGCTTGATCGCCGGCGGGATGTTGCGCACGAAGAACGGCGCGTTCAGACTATCCCTTGTCTTCAGAATCGATACGATAATGCCGATGCCCGTGCTATCGATATAAGTGAGTCCTCCCAGATCCAGGACGAGCGCCAGATCCTCGCGTCTCAGCACATGCTCGAGCGCGCCCTGCACCTGCGGAACGACCGACAGATCCAGCTCCCCGATTAATTTCAGCTCGTAGCTGTTCCCGATTTCTTGCTGCTCGATTCGAAAAGGCTCCATCTTCTTCATCATCCTGTTCACTCCGCTCTCTCCCATTGTAATTCCTGCCATCCTAGACCGTCGCGATATGGTAGTAACTCGCATATATCGGCTTCTTCGTATCGCTGTCGATGAACAGCTTGAGCAGCGCTTCGCCGCGCTGGAATACGATTCCGTCCTCCGCTATGTAGTCCGGCGAGCCCAAATAGGCGGTCAGCCCCGCTTCGGTCATCGGAATATCCTTGCCGTCGATAACGATCATCTCCCCCGCCGGCACGTCCACGTACTGGACGTACTCCCCGTAGAACGCCACGGTCAGCGACGGATAATGATAGAGCTTCAGCTCGGACAGCAGCTCGTCTTGCGCAATTCGCTCGGGGTCGCCCAGCTTGGCGACCACGCTCTCCGGCGTATCGTATAACGAGATGCCGCCTACGCTCTTCAGCAGGAGAACGCGTTCATCTGAAGCCGAGGCCGATGACTCGGTCCCCTTCCCATTCGCGGCATCCTGAACCTGCGCATCGTCAGACACATTAGGCCCGGTCTCGGCAGCGATGTCTATCGATGCCGCGTTAGGCACCGCCCCGCCTACTTGGACGGATGCCTGCGCCGCGACGGAAGCCGTCTCCCCTTCAATGACATGTACGGCGGCCGCGACGGGCGGAGCCTCGGAGACGAGCGGCTGAATAAGCGTAACGTTCTCCGCGCTTGCTCCTGTCTGGCCGTCGACGGACCCCGCGCCATTTTGACCGAAGACGCCTCCTATGAGAATGGCAATTAACATGAATAGCTTCATAATGAACACCCTCCTGCTCGTAATCGGCTGTCAAGGTTCTTATGACTGTTATAAACCATTATGTTGGTTTTGAAACACCCGTCCTTTAAGCTAAGTCGATGCGCACGAGACAAATATCGTCGCGCTGTCTGCCGCCTTCGCCGGACGCCGCCGTGAGCTGATCGACAAGCGCCGCCAGCGAATGATCGGGGAAGCTCCGCATGGCTTGCGCAATCGTATCCAGAGCTTGTCCGCCCGGCTCCATCCCCATCGCGTCCAGCAGGCCGTCGGTATACAGGACGATTGACGCGCCCGGCTCGTATGACAGAATTCCCTTGCGCACCTGAATTCGGTCAAATAACCCAACCGCGGGCCCGCCCGGCTCAAGCGGCGTCAAGGTCTCTGACGAGATGGCTAAGCCGGCAGGATGGCCGGCGTTCGCGTATTGGACGGTCCGGCTTTCCGTATCGATGAGCACGAAGACGGCGGTAAAATAATAATTGACCAGCTCCGCCTCGCGATACAGCTGCCCCATTCGGCGATTCAGCTCCTGCATCACTTCTTCGGGATCCGTGATCCGCATGACCACATCCTTCAGCACCGAAGAAATGAACATGCAGACGAGTGAAGACGATATGCCGTGTCCCATCATGTCCAGAAGAATCGCGCCGTATCGGTGCCTATCGATCCGAAACCAGGCATAATAGTCGCCGGCCAGCTCGGATGAAGGCCTGTAATCGGCCTCGACGCGAATGCGCTCGTCATGGATCGGCTGGCTGAGTACGCTTCTCTGCACCTGCTTGGCCAGCTCCAGCTCGTAGCGAATCCGCTTGTCCCGCTCCTTGTGCCAGTCCTTCTCGTACTTCAGACGGAGCGCGGAACGAATACGGGCGAGCAGCTCCAGCTTATTGATCGGCTTCATCACGTAGTCGATCGCCCCGGCATCCAGCGCCTCCGCCAGCTTTATCGAATCGCCAACCGCGGTGACGAATATGATCGGCAGGTCGCGATAACGTTCATCCGCCAGAATGCGTCTGCAAGCTTCCAGCCCGTCGATTTCCGGCATCATCATATCTAGCAGAACCAAATCTACCGGTTCTTCCGCCTGACAGCCGGAATCGATATGAAGCATGCCGTACAGCTCCCGGGCGGACGAGGCGATACGTATGTCGCCGTAGCCTTCTTTGTGCAGGATCGTTCTTATAATCATCTGGTTCGTCGCGTTGTCGTCTACGATTATAATACTCAAGCGATGCTCCTCCTATGACAAATTGCTAGAATTCAATAAGGATAGTTCAACTATTACACATAGCAATAGCCTACCCTCGCGGGCAGGCTAATTCAACCCTATTATTTATACGGCGGCTGGTTGGCGGTCGTCACGTATGGCATGTACGGATAATAATAGATATCGCGGTCGAAATCATCGTCCAGATACTCCCGGCCGCCCCATCCGATCACGACGATCGCGTCGCGGTCCATCTCGCGCTCGAGCCTCTCCGCCTCGGCTTCGGAAATGCCGAGCGATCTCATCTTCGCGCGCAGCTCGTCGCCCGTAGAGCGGAACCAGTTGGCGATCGTCGTGCCGAGCCCCTGCTCCGTTACTCCGATCTCTTCGGCGTCCGTCCTCTCCGCGATTCGCTTCGTTCTTGTTTTGTCATGAGTCAGGACAAAGATGCGATCCTCCGGATAACCTTCGCTGCGGAACTGCCTGACATGCTCTTGCACCTCTTGACTCGTCATTGCCGTACGAACTTTTGTCATTTCCGTGTTTCTCATCCTAAATCCCTCCTGATTTTATCTTTTGATTTGCCCCGCTACTGTGAAATATCGAGCTCGCGGTTCACCGTTTCGTTTCATCGGCGAAGCCCCGAGTTCGACATTTCACGGACGCCGGTTTCTGTTCGAGCGTTTCCTTCCAAGCTAGACTTTCCTTCTTCCGAGAATAAGGGAAGCCAAGAACAAAATAATGAAGACGACGAACAAGACCTTGGCTATCCCCGCCATGGCGGAGGCGATACCCATAAATCCGAATACGCCTGCCACGATGGCGAAAAGGAAGAACATAAGTGCCCATCCCAGCATAGGATTCACCACCTTTCTGCCGTTGCCGGCTTGTTCATTCTTAAACGGATACCGGCAGGTTGAAACAGGTTCCCATAGAGGATTCAATCGAGCTTCGCTTGGGTAACTAGCATTAAACCTTCTACACAAAGGAGATGGAACATATGAATACCAACACGCCTCATCAAAACGTCGAGATCGAAGAACGCCACGTGCAGAAAAAATCCGACTCCAGCCAAGTGCTATCTACTCTGATTAAATATACCGCCTACCTTCTAATCTTCTTCGGAGCGCTATACTTCCTGGTGCGGTACGTGTTCCCGATGTTTTAATGGAAGCAGCCACGCCGAACGCCCTCGAGCCACGCTCGAGGGCGTTTTTGTTTGGAGCCAAGCAGGCGGAGCAGCGCTATTTTCTCTGCGCACCCTCTCTCCGCACGTTTAAGAATTCCTGGCACCGCTATTTCTTTCGCGCACCCTCTCTCCGCACGTTTAAACGTTCCTGGCACCGCTATTTCTTCCGTGCCCCCTCTCTCCGCACGTTTAAGCACTTCTGGCACCGCTATTCTTCCGTACACCCTCTCCCCGCACGTTTAAGCATTCCTGGCACCGCTATTTCCTCCGCGCCCCCTCTCTCCGCACGTTTAAGCACTTCTGGCACCGCTATTTCCTCCGTGCCCCCACACACCGCCGAGCATGAAGAAACCTCCCAGCTCCAAATTGGAGGGGAGGTTCGTTGTTTGTGCAAAATAGCTTATTCCGTCACAGCGCCTTCGGTCTCTCCGGCGCCTTCCGTCTCTTCGGTCTCTTCCGGCGTGATCGGCTCGGTGACGACCGGCGCGTCCGTCTCGACTACGGCGCCGTCATCGTTGTTGACGTCGATCGAGGTGTCATTGCCGTTATTGTTGTTGCAGGCCGCGGCGCTGAACATCAACACTGCGCACATTGCGGCTGTCAGCAGCAGCTTTGTCATGGAATTGTTTTTGGCGATTTTTTTCATAGTATGATTCCTCCTGATTATGTAGCTTAGTTTTTTGATGATTTCCTCTTGCCTATCCCTACTTAACCCGTCGCATCCAACATGAAACGTTTCATCTCATGAGAAAATACTCAGAATAATTTCCAAATTTATGCACATGCTAAAGCTGATGCCGTATTGTACGGCCAATCTACGATTCATCATCAGGAGGAAGCTATGAAAAAAATCTTGATCCTCTCCACGGCCGCGCTGCTTGCGGGCTCGCTGACCATTGGTTCGGCTAAGGCCGAGGAAAGCGCGGGCGCCGGAGAGCTGCTCGTACCGATCATCAACGGCAAAGGCGAACAAATAGGCAACGCTACGTTGATGCAGCGTAACGATAAGGTGGTCATCAACGTCGAGGCCAAAGGCTTGACGCCTGGAGCGCACGGCATTCACTTCCATGCCGAAGGCAAATGCGAAACGCCGGATTTCACTTCGGCCGGTGCCCATTTCAACCCGCATGAGAAGAAGCATGGCTTCAAAAATCCGGAGGGCTTCCATAGCGGCGACCTTCCGAACATCCAAGTGAAAGCGGATGGCACGGTGAACGCGAAGCTGCAGAGCGAAGCCGTTTCCTTGAAGCCCGGCAAGCCGAACTCCTTGTTGAAGGCCGGCGGCACCGCGCTTATTATCCACGAGAAAGCCGACGACTACGTCACCGACCCGTCCGGCAACTCCGGCGGCCGCATTGCTTGCGCCGTCATCAAATAAGAAGAAGGGCCGCTCCCTAACCGGGGCGGCCCTTCCGCTTTATCCAAGCTTCCAAATCCACTCGTCTATTTTCGAAGCAAGCGCCCCCGCGCCTCTGTCGACGTTGCCCAGCACATGAGCCTGATCATACGTTTTGGCGTAAGCGGAGGATACCATCGTCACCCCCGGATCGCTGCCCATAACATAGTATTTAAACAGCTCGCCCTCGATATAGGTCATCCACACTCCGTATCCGTAGCGCACGCGGTCGTTGACCGTTATGTGCGGCCGGAGCATCAACGCCGTCGTCTCCTCCGTCATCAGCTTGTTCCCAAGCAAGGCCTTCCAGAACAGCTCCATATCGCGAACCGTCGTAAACGCTCCTCCGTCCGGTCCTCCCATGACGGGGAGCGAGAAGTGATTCGTTCGCCAGCCATCCCCCTTATCCATATAGCCGATAGCCGTCCGCTCCGGCAGCTCGTCAAGACGGAAGTAACCGGAATCGGTCATGCCGCTTGGCCGGAATATGCGCTCTTCCACATACGACGTAAAGCTCATGCCGGACAGCCGCTCTACGATCAGCCCAACAAAATAAACCCCGAATTGCAATACGCAAACGTTTCGCCGGGACTAAACTTCATCGCGCCGTTCTGGAACAAGGGCAATAAGTCGGACGGCGTCTGCATCGCGTATGAAGGTACCGCCCTCCATAGCTCGCTGAAATCGTCCATGACATCTTCGTCGAAATAATCCGGAACGCCTGAGCTATGCGTAAGCAGATGATGCACGGTGACGCCGGGATCAAAATGAGGAAAGTCGGCCGAAACCAGATCGAGCAGCCGATCGTCGAACCGCAGCTTCCCTTGCTCCGCCAGCTGGCAGATCGCGGCCGCCGTAAATATTTTGCAGCCCGAAGCGATGCCGAATCTCGTATCCGGACGATTGGGAATCCGTTCGCTTCGGTTGGCGCTCCCTATTCCCTTCTCCACAATCTGTCCCATCGCCTGCACCCGTATAGCCCCGGAGAACGGAACGTCTGCCGTCCCATTGTATTGCTCTATGATTTCACCGATATGCTCGTCTAACTCTGCGCTCATCCTTGCCACATCCTTTGCGTTTTCCTGACATCGATTCTAACACTCGCCGGCATGGGCGCGAGGGTAGAGTTCGCTTCTAAATCAATTTCTACTGCGCGTCTTCACTGCGCCAGCGCCTTGCGCATGTACAAAATATATTTCGACTGGTCCAGCGGATTCACGCCGCTCCGCTGCCTCTGGGCTTGCACGTCCGGCGGGCATTCCCGGTACCCCGCGAAGAAGGTGGACAGGATGCCCCTGCCTTTCGTCATCGAGCCGAACCGGGCAGGGAAGTCGAGCGACGTGGCCACGGGCAGCGTGCCCGTCAGCTCCATCCGCTCGCCGCGCAGCTCCGGAGCTTCGAACTCGCCCCTCATCGCGATCAGCTCGTTCATGAGCTTGCCGCCATGCTCCTCCGGGACGGACAGGCGGAAGGACAACAGCGGCTCCAGAAGCTTCACGCCGGTCCGGCTCAGCCCGTCCATGATGCCCATCGGCGTGGCGATGGCGAAGTCCAGCGGATGCGTATGCCAGACATGGTGCTCGCCTTCGACCAGCGTCACCTTCAGGTCCGTCACCTCCCAGCCGAACAACCCTTGCTGGAGCGCCTCCGGCACGCGGCGCGCGACCTCGTTCTGGTAGCTCTCCAGCAGCCGCTCGGACCGAACGTTCGCCTCGTACCGCAGCCCGCTTCCCCTCTCGCCGGGCTCGATGCGGAACCGCAAAATCGCCCAGCAGGGCTTCGGCGCCAAATAGGCGACAAAGCCTTCGCCCTCCCCGGCCGGCGTCTCCTTGTAAATAACAGACGGAGCGCCGAAGCTTACGGACAGCCCGTATCGGTCTTGGACAACCTGGGTCAGTACCTCAATTTGAATGGGACCCATCACCTTCAGATGGAGCTCCCTCTGCTCCTGCAGCCATTGCAAATCGAGCAGCGGATCTTCGTCAGCCAGCTCTCGAAGGGCCGCCACCACCGCGGGATACCGCGCCTCGTCCTCCCAGCGCACCTGCACGGTAAGCAGCGGCACTGCCAGCTTCGTCTCTCCGGGCACGCCGTCCTTGCTGCCGATGATATCGCCGATGCGGGCTTCGCTCCAGCCGGATACGGCTGCGACATCTCCTGCCCGGAGGATGCCGACATCCTCGGATCGCTGACCGTCGATGCGCCGGATTTGCGTCGCTTTCTCCGCGATATCCCGGGTAGCGTTGTAGACGGAATCCCGATTCCGGATGACGCCGCCGTATAACCGCACATAAGCGATCCTTCCCATCGCGGCGTCGCGCTCGACGCGGAAGACGACGCCGGATAACGGATCTCCCTCACTTCCCCGCGGCGGAGGCAGCAGCTTCGTCATGGCATCCATCAGCGGTTCGACCCCTATGCCCCGGCCGGAAGCACCGAACAGCACCGGATAAATATTTGCATCGCCCGCGAGCCGAAGGACGGCCTCCTGCAATTCCCCGTCGCTCAGGCCGCCCTCCTCCAAATACCGCAGCAGCAAAGTCTCATCGGCTTCGGCAACCGCTTCCACAAGCTGCTGCCGATAGCCGTCCGCATGGGCCGCTGCCGCCGCGTCATGCGGCGCAAGCAGCGATACGGAGCCGGCAAACGTATCCTCCGCCCCGATCGGAGCCTGAATCGGAGCCGCGCTCGGAGTCAGCAGGCGGCGGATTTCCGCCAGCGTCCGTTCGGCGGACGCGCCGACGCGGTCCATCTTATTGATGTACAGGAGCGTCGGGATGCCGCGCTCGCGAAGCGCATGCCAGATAACCTCCGTCTGGGCCTGCACCCCCTCCGCGGCCGACAGAATCAACACGGCGCCGTCAATGACGCGCAGGGATCGTTCCACCTCCGACAAGAAATCGACATGTCCGGGCGTATCGATCACATTCACCGTTATACCGCCATGCTCGAACCGGGTCGACGCCGCGCGCACCGATATGCCCCTCGTCCGCTCGACCTCGAGATAATCCGTCTGCGCCGTGCCATCATCCACGCTGCCGAGCTGACGGATGCGGCCGCTGCGGAACAGAATTTCCTCCGTCGTCGTCGTTTTCCCCGCGTCCACATGCGCGAAGAAGCCTATATTCCGAATATATGTTGCGTTGCCGTCACTCATATGCCGCTCTCCCCATTCGAACGCCGTTAGTCCGCTTTGATTAAACAAAGCCTATCAAAGATGCCTTCCCCCGTCCAGAGGGACGGAGGCTGCAAGCCTATGTCCAAATAGAGTCCTCGGAGGCGCGCAGCCTCTCCTCGCGCAAGAAAAAACCGCAAGCGGACGACTCCGCTTGCGGCCCTTCCCTACTGAATCGGCGCCAAGTTAGCGCCGCCGATGACGGAATACGTCGAGCTGCCCGGCGTCTTCCAGCCGACCGCGACATGGTCGCCGCCGCCCTCCTCCTTATGCAGCACCTCGACGTAGTAACGCTGGCCGGCCTGCAGGCTGATTAGACCGGACTGCTGCGTGGCGTTTTGCGTCCAGCTCAGCTCGTTCACCCAGTCGATCACTTCGCCGATCATGACCTTGTTCGCCGGATTGTCGTTCGTGCTGAGGTACAGCACGCTGTTGTTGTCGCCCGCGATCGAGAACTGGTAGGTGCCCGTCACCGACGGCACAATGTAGCCGCGGATGCGCGTGCCGTAGTTGTCGCCCCAGTTCGAAGGCGCCTGGAAGCTCGTGAGCGAGCTGGTGCCCGTAGGCGTCGTGCCGGTCGGGATGCTAGCGATCGTGCCGCCGGATAGATTCGTCCAGTACTCGCGCGTAATGGAGCCCGTCGGAGCCGTTGGCGCTTGCGTATCGCCAGCCGGCGCGTTCGTCGTCACGCTCAGAGCGGAGCTGGCCGCCGAGACGTTGCCCGCCGCGTCCCGGGCCTTCACCGTGAAGCTGTACGTCGTGCTAGGCGACAGGCCCGTTACATTGAACGAAGTCGCGCCCGTCGTCGAGCCGGCCAGCGTACCGCCTCTATAGATCTCGTAGCCCGTCACGCCGACATTGTCCGTCGAAGCCGTCCACGACAAGCTGACGCTTGAGGAAGTCTTCGACGGCGATGTTAATCCCGTCGGCGCCGTGGGAGCTTGCGAATCGCCGCCCCCGCCTCCTCCGACCGCGATGTTCACATCGCAAGTCTTGTATTGGCCCGGAGCCGGATCGCCGAAAATGTTATTGCCGCACATGACACCGTTCGTGTACGTGCCGTAGTTGTAGCTGCCCGCCGCGCCATAGCGTACTTCCTTCGTGCCGGTGAAGCTGCACATATTGTTTTCGCCCGCGCAATGTACCCATACCGGCGTCGGAATCGAGCTTGTCGTGACGCTGATCGCGCTGCTTAACGCCGATGTGTTGCCGGAAGCATCCTTGGCCCGAACCGCGAAGCTGTAGGCGGTATTCGACGTCAAGCCGCTCACCGTGAAGGAAGTCGTCGTCGAACCAACCGTCGAACCTGCAAGCACGCCGTCCTTATACACATCGTAGCCGGCGATGCCGATGTTATCCGTGGACGCCGTCCAAGTGAGCGTAACGCTCGTATCCGTCTTCGACGGCGACGCCAGGTTCGTCGGCGTGGAAGGAGCCGTCGTATCCGGCGGTCCCGCGATAACCGTAATCGTCTGCTCCTTGACGCTCGCGCGGCCGCCGTTGTCCCAGACGCCTAGAATGACTTGGTACGTGCCCGGCTTCTGGTACGTATACGTCGGGCTGACCGTCGTGACCGGCAGGCCTTCGCCGAGATCCCACAGATGCTCGACAATAGTGCCGTTGTCGGTAGATGTATTCGTGAACGTGACCGATTGGCCGAGCTGTACCGTCAGCGGAGCCGTGAAGTTCGCGACCGGCTTCGGATCGCTGAAGCCCCTGCTTGTGAGCTGCGTGTTCGTGCCGTTGCCGCTGACCGTATTGTTGCTCCACTCCAGATGAGACGCGGAGGTCGGATACTGATCGATCGAAGGTCCGGCATTGTTCGTGATCGTGTTGTTGATGAAGCTGAGGCGGTCGGTTCCGCCCGCGGTCGTAATTTCAATCGCTTTGCGGCCGTTGTTCGTAATCGTATTGCTGTCGAACGTAATGTTCTGCGTATTGCCGTGGATGCGGATCGCGTTGCCGTCGTAGCCCGGATAAGCTGCGGATGGATGGCCGGCCGCGCCGTCTTTGAACGTGTTTTTGTAGAAATATTGGAACTGCTCCGTCTGACCCGTGCCCTCGCCCTGCAGCTGCATCCCCCACATGACCATGTTCTGGACCGTATTGTAGTTCCAGAGCTGGTAGCCCGTGCCCGGCGACTGCTGGATGCCGACCTGCTGGCCGCCGTCGACGATGTTGCCCGACGTAACGCCGTGGTCGACCATCACCTCGAGACCCATGTTGCCGACCGTCGTGCTCGAGCCGACGTAGTTGTTGCGGACCGCGATATAGGCGGAACGCACCGTGCTGATCCAGTGATCGACCGTGTTGTCCTCGACCAAGGAGTAGTCGACGTTGGTATGAAGCTCGATGCCGAGACCTTCCATTTGCTGGCCGGTGCCGGTGACCGTATTGCCCCTGACAATCGCGTACGGACTGTCGTCGTTCAGGAAGATGCCGCCGCGTCCCGTGTCCGCGACGTAGTTGTTCTCGATCAGAGCATGATCCGAGCCCCAGCCTACCCGCACGCCGCCGCCCCAATCCGAGTTGACGCCGATGTTAGTCACCACGTTGTCCGCAACCGTCAAATTATCCGTATTAATCCCGAACAGCGCGAACGGTCCGAAGCCGGAGGACATGCCGAAATCTTTGACCTTCAGGTTCAGCATTTTGTTGCCGCTGCCGTTCTCCGATACGACCGCCGATTGCGGCACCGCGCTGTTGTTCGCGTCGAGCGTCATCGAGGACACCTCGGCGCCGGACAAGTTGTACAGCGAGAAGAACGTGTTGGCGGAAGATGAAGCGTATTCGATAATCGTATGGTCCCTGCTCTGTCCCGTAATTTTGACGCCTGACTTGCCGCTGACCGGACTGCCCAAATAATAAGTGCCGTTCGGGATAAACACCGTGTCGCCGCTGGATGCCGCATTGACGGCTGCCTGGAATGCCGCGCTGTCGTCGCCCGTATCGGTGCCGTTCGCTCCGTATGACGTTACGTTAAGAGTTGCCGCGTAAGCAGGTGCCGCGGGTATGACCGGGAACAGCAGAGCGGCCGCGCATAAGAGGCTTACGATTCGTTTGTTCGTCTTGGAAGTCTTGATGGACTTCACTGGTTTCATGAGTTCACTCTCGCTTTCTTCAATGGAATGATGGCATGCAGTCGATTCCGGCTCCTCTGCTATCCGTCAAGAGCTCTTCCTCTGTCTGACTTACCGTTATGGACCGTGCCCCACCTCCTTTCATCAAATAAAACGGTTCCCAAGGGACCGCCCTAGCAGGACGGCCCCCGGCCACCTCTTCCTGTCCGCCGGGGACCTACTCGCCGCCTCCGTATACGATTCGGGCGTCTCCCCAGTCCGCATGATCCCAGTCGCTGCCGTTGCCGCCGTTCGTGACGACGAGCTTCAGCGTCTGAGCTCCGCCAATGTCCAGATCAATCGATGCCGTATCGGATTCCGCCGTCATGACGCCGCTGTCATAGGCGAGTACGCCGTCCAGCCATACCTCGAAGCTGACCGAGCCGTTGCCGTACGTCTCGTCGTCCACGCCGACCTCTGCGAGGAACCGGCCGTACGCTCCGCCGACCGTATAGACGATCTCCGAGGCGGCGTGCGTGCCGAGGCCTTTGGCGTATTCGACGCCGTTCAGCGTAATCGGCCTGCCGTCCGACGATTTGTCGCGCATAATGCTTCCCCAGCCCGCCGTTCCGCTATCCCAGGCGAAGTCGCTCAAGTAGACGTCGCCGGACGGAGCAGCCTGGACGGCTGTTGCCGAACCGCTGCCCTCGGATGCGTTGCCCGCGGCATCCTTCGCCTTCACCGTGAATGTATTCGACGTTCCGGGCAGCAGCCCCGTAACCTCATAGATGGTCGACGCCGCGCCCGATGTCGTACCAATCAGAATGCCGTTCCGATAGACCTCGTAGCCCGTTACCGCCTTGTTGTCCGTAGATGCAGACCAACTTAGGCTGACGCTCGTCGCGCCGCTGACCGTCGCCGCCAGGCTCGCCGGCTTGCTCGGCGGCTCCGCGTCGGGCGCCTCGGTCGTGACGGAGAGCGGAGCGCTAGGCGTGGATACGTTGCCCGCAGCGTCTTTGGCCCGGAGGGTAAGGCTGTAGCTCGTCAGCGGCGACAAGCCCTTGACCGTAAACGAAGTTTCACCCGGAGCGGTAGAGCCTGCCAGCACTCCGTCCACGTAGACCTCGTAGCCGACGACGCCTACGTTATCCGCTGCCGGATTCCAGCTCAGCTCGATCGTCTCATCCGTCTGGGACGGCGAGATAAGCCCGGTTGGAGCCGACGGGGCCTGCGTATCCGGTCTTCCCGGCCGCACGAGCACGATACGCTCCTTGAGGCTGGCGCGTCCCTCGTTATCCCAGACGACCAGCGTCACGCGGTACGCCCCGAGCTTGTCGTACACGAAGGTCGGCTGCGCGCTGGAGCTGGGCAGTCCGGCGCCGAAGTCCCAGAGCTGATGGGAGATCGAGCCGTTGTCCTTCGATTTGTTCACGAATGTAACCGGCTCGCCGACGCGCACGAGGACCGGCGCTTCGAAATCAGCCGTCGGCTTCGGATTCGCGAAGCCGCGCGACGACGGCTGCGTGTTGCTGCCATTGCGGAGCACGACATTCCCTTTCCATTCCAGATGCTCGGCCGCGGCCGGATACGGATCGACGGCGACGTCTTCGTTGCCCGTAATGATGTTGTTCGTGAAGCTCAGACGATCGACGCCCGACGCGCCCGTGAACTCGATGCCTTTGCGGCCGTTGCCGGCAATCAGGTTGCTGTCGAACGTCAAATTCTGCGAGCTGCCGTGAATGCGCACGCCGTTCCCGTCGTAGCCCGGGTACGCTGCCGAAGGATTGCCTTCCTGCGTGTTAATGAAGCTGTTCCTGTAGAAATATTGGAACTGCTCGATCTGCCCCGTGCCTTCTCCTTGCAGCTGCATCCCCCACATGACCATGTTTTTGACCACGTTGTAGCCCCACAGCTGATGGCCCGTGCCCGGCGACTGCTGGATGCCGACCTGCTGGCCGCCGTCCACGATATTGTCCGTCGTCACCGCGTTATCCGCCATCACCTCGAGGCCGATGCTGCCGACCCTGCCGTCCGTCGGCTTCACGACGTTGCGGCGAATCGCCACCGTGTCGGAGCGCACCGCGCTGATCCAGAAATCGACTTCGTTATCTTCGATAATGGAGTTATCCACGTTCGTGTGCAGCTCGATGGACAGACCATGCTCCTTCAGCCCCGAGCCGGTAATCTTATTGGAGCGGATGACGGCTCCCGGGCTGTCGTCGTTGATGAGAATGCCGCCTCGGCCCGTGTTCGCGATGACGTTGTTTTCGACGGTTACGTTCGCCGAGCCCCAGCCCGCCCGTACGGCCGCGCCCCAGATGGAAGCGGTTCCAATATTAGTGACAATGTTATCCTTAATGCTGACATGGGTTGAGCCCACAACGTACAGCGCATGCGGGCCGAAGCCTTCCGTCGCCGCAAAATCTTGCACTCTGAGGTTGCGCATTTGGTTGCCGCTTCCTCCCTCGGAGACGACGGCCGACATCGCGATCAAGCTGTCGTTGCCGTCCAGCGTCATATCCGATACCGAAGCGTTCGTTACATTATGTAGGTAGAACATATACGTATCCGCCTCGGAGACGAACTGAATGATCGTCTTATCCCGATTCTCGCCTCTAATGGAAACGCCCGACTTGCCCATGACCGTGCCCGACAGCTGGTACGTGCCCTTCGGAATCAGCACGGTATCGCCTGCCGCCGCCCCGTCGACGGCCGCTTGAATCGCCGCCCTGTCGTCCAGTCCGTCCTGGCCGTTCGCTCCGTAGTCTGCCGCCGAGATCATGCTTCCTACGTCAGGCGCTGCAGCGAGCGCTCCCGGCAGCGGGCATGCCGCGGACAACAGAACCAGCGACAGGAATAAACTCGTCACTGTCCGTTTGGATTTCATCACGATTATCTCTCCTTCGCGCTTGGGATTGGAGCGGAATCCGGTCCTTCCCGTCTCCGCTTCTCCATCGTGCACGATCCCGCAAGAGATGGAAACTGTTTATTCCTCGAATAGCAACACTTATGGGCTGTACTTCGCGGTAATAACTGTAGAATTCGTTCCCCGAGAAACTGTACAAAACAAAAAAAGCCCGCAGGCTGTCGCCTGCAGACCTAAAAACGCCGTTTATTCGCTTTCGCCCCGCTCGTTGCGGAGCAGCTCCCGGAGCCCCGCCCCGGCATCGCCTTCGTACAGGCCGCCATGGTAGCAGATCAACTGATGAATGGCATAGCGAGACAGCCGTTCAATAGAAGCCGCCGCCGCGCGCCTGTCCATCGTAAACTCCGGATTGGCGATACCAAGCTTCCCGTCCTCTTCGATGACTACCGCATCCGCGGCGAGCATGATCCCGGCCGACTGCACATAAATCGAGATATGTCCCGGCATATGCCCGGGCGTATGCACGATTTCAAGGCCGCCGCACCAAGGCAGCACTTCGCCGTCGGCAACGATCCGATCGACGCTCGCGGGCTCGATGCTCCGAAGGAACGCGATGAAGGACTCCGCCTGCGGCTTTCGCTCCTCCGGCAGCCGCTCATGCAGCGACTCCGCCTGCTCGAGCCGCAGCGATTTTTGCCGGCCGGCAATATGAGGCTCATCCAGCTCGTGAGCGATAATCTCAACCGATGGATAGGCACGCTTAAGCTCCGCGAGAGCCCCCATGTGGTCCATGTCGTGATGCGTTACGATCACATGCGTCAGGTCGTCCAAAGACAATCCCCGCTCCCGCGCGGCATCCTCCAGCAGCGGCAGAAAGCCCGGATAGCCGCAGTCCACCAATATCAAGCGATGCTCATCCTTCAGGAGGACGGGAACGATCGTCTGCCGGGTTCCTTGCTGGTCGAACGTAATCGGAATAAGATGAACCGTCATTCCGCATCGCCTCCTTATTCGCTATCAATAGCCGGTGGCGGCACCCGATGGCGTGTCGCCTGCTCGAAGCCATAGGCCAGCTTGATCAGAGTCGGCTCGCTGTAGGCTCCCCCGGAGAAGATAACCCCGAACGGCCCTTTGGTCGGATCCCCGTCCGAATCGATGATGCCGCGCTCGGAGTAGCCGGCCGGCACGCAGATAAGCGGGTAGCCCATGCGGGCCGCCATATATTTGCCGTCCGCATCGCCCGGCAGCAGCAGGGCGTCCAGCCGGTAATGCCGGATGAGGTAATCGATACCCTCGCGCCGTGCTTTCTCCTTGTACGCCGCCTGCTCCCGCTCGTACTCTTCCTCCGTCATGTCGACGGCTTGCGAGTCGGTAAGCACGTTCTGTCCGTAACGAAGCGCATGCTCCGCGTGCGCCTCGTTGAAGGCGATCAGCTCCTCGAGCGAATGCACGGACGCGGAAGGTCCGAGCAAAGATAAATAGCGATCGATGCCCCGCTTGAATTCATACCCCACGATGTTCCCGTTCCAGTTGTCCGTCGAGACGGGAAGGGGCAAGTCGTCCACGATTGTCGCGCCCTCGTTGCGCAGCGCGGCGATCGCTCCCTCCATGATCGCAAGCCTCTCTTCGTCGAGATGCTCGTAGAAGGCTCTCGGAATGCCGATGCGCGCCCCGGGCAAAAACGTTTCGTCGAGAAACGGCGTATAGTCCCGGTGAAACAAGCCGCTGCTTTCGCGCGTGCGCGAATCCCGCTCGTCCACTCCGGTCAAAGCGCCCAGCAGAATTGCCGCGTCCGCCACGGTTCGGGCAAGCGGGCCCGCCGTGTCCTGATTCGATGAGATCGGAATGACGCCGGAACGGCTGACCAGCCCGACCGTTGGTTTAATGCCGACCAGCGCATGCTGGCTGGCCGGGCCGACGATGGAGCCTGCCGTCTCCGTGCCGATTGCGGCGGCGGCGAGACTGGCCGCGGCGGCCGCCGCGGAACCGGAGCTGGAGCCGTTCACGAACACTTCTCCCGGCCCATACGGATTGAACACCTGGCCGCCCCGCGAGCTGTAGCCGGCTGGCATGTTCCAGGACATAAAGTTCGACCATTCCGTCATATTCGTCTTGCCCAGCAGAACGGCTCCGGCTTCCCGCAGCTTCTTCGCGACGAACGAATCCTCCGGCGCGATCGAATGCGCGAGGGCGACCGAGCCCGCGCTCGTATGCATGCGGTCATGCGTGTCGATGTTGTCTTTGAGCAGAATCGGAATACCGTGCAGAGGGCCTCTGCTTCCGCGCCCAAGCCGCTCGGCGTCTAATTCCCGGGCAATATTCTCCGCGTCCGGATTCAACTCCAGAATGGCGTTAATGCGCGGATTCCATCGTTCGATTCGCTCCATGTACGCCTGTACCAGCTCCTCGGAGCTGACGAGCCCGGCCTCCATGGCGGACTGCAGCGTATGTATATCGGCTTCGGCAATCCATTCATGCAATGGCTTGCTTATGGTTAAACTCATGTTCATCTCTCCCGAGCTTCAAGTTCTATGGATACTGTAGCACGGATGACGGGACGGCTTGCAGGGAAAGTTTAGTTATAGCCAACTGGTATCAAGCGGGAGCCTTGCAATTGATACAGCAGGAGCGCCCCGTCCTTCTCGTACAACAACCGGTTCCCCCCATCTTGCTTATTCACCGATACCGAGCCTCCTCCCAACTGCCGGCCGATATCCGCCGCTTGAAACCCGCTGCCCGCCCACCGATAGAGCATGACATAGGACGGGAGGCTCCCCGTCGACACCCCAAGAAGCTCTTCTCTACCGTCTCCGTCAAGATCCAGGAAGGACGGACTTCCCATCTTCAGCGCCTCCGCCCACTCGCCCGTTGCCGGTTCCCGCCGGACAACCTTCAGCTCCGCGTAGGACGCCCCCATCTCACCCGTCACCAGCAGCTCCTTAACGCCATCACCCGTAACGTCCGCCGCTGTAATATCCTGTACGCCATCCATTCCGTAGGAGGTAACAAGCCCAAGATCATACAGCTCCTCCCCATCTTGCAGGCGGGCGTAAATATCGGTCGGGATCTTTTCGTCTTCATGCAAAATAAGCTCGACGCTCTTGCCCCCAATCTCCAGAGGCACGGTCCGAATGCTTTTCTTGCCGGTGGGGGATCCGGACGCAAGCGGGCTTGCGGAAACATCCTCATACGTAAGCCCGAACTCCTCCCCTTGAATGGACACGTACTCCGGTTGTCCGGCGAAGCGTTTATGCGCCACAAGCTTCCCCGACTCATCGAAAGCACGAATCGTCCAAGTCTTCTCCGAATAGTCGTCCAGGACGAATAACGCATACGACTCCGTAAGCTCCGACCACTCGTATTCGTTCGGACGCTCCATCACGTCGTATAGCGTCATCGAATAGGGGACGGACGGCCCCTTCTCCTCCAAATGATTGCCTACGGCAATGGTGCGAATGCCCGACTCGGGCGCTGCCTTCAAGAACACCTGAAACCGATCCTCCCCTTTTCCGCTTCCATAGCCTCCCGCTTCAAACGGCTGTCCCTCCTCCAGGAACTGACCGTAAGCTTGACCGTCGTGACGGTATAAGTAGCCGACAGCCTTCTCGAGCCGGGCCCCTCCGAAGGTGCCGTCCGCCAAGTTTTCGAACAAAACGGCTTTCCCGTATGCCGTATTCTCCGACAGCACGATCCGATACTTCCCTGGAAAACCAGCCGATAGAGCCCCTTCCTCCGTGAAGCGGTAACCGCTGAGCCAGTAAAAAACGGCTAAACATGCCAGCAGCGCGGCAAGAGCCCACAGCTTTCTTTTCACTTCACCACTCCTTCGCGTGCAACTGTCGTCTATTGATTAACGCTGCACCATCGGCTAGTGTTGCTCCAGACAACAATAATAAAGCATGAGCTCTCGGCGTAAAGCCGGAGCTCATGCTTCGTTGCGATCAGGCGGGGGGCTGCGGCGCCCGCTTGTTGATTTCCTCGAACAGCGTGTCGAGCGAGCATTTCAGCATTTTGAGCGGAATATGGGCCTGCGCCGGACTGAGTCCTTTGTTCATCCTGTGCAGCAAACGCTGAAAGCCCGTATGCCGGTTCATGATCAAGTTTCTGTCATGAGTGAAAATGCATAGGAAGTCCTGATTATGCATCCGCAGCGCTTGAATGTCCGCGATTTCCTCCCAGCGGATCAGCCCCGCCGCCCCGTAAGTGGCCTGATCCCGGATCCCTTCGTAGGAAATCGTCAGCATCGGCGAACGGTCGAACATTTTTTTGATATAGATGATAAGGCACAACCCGAAAAACAAAACGCAAACGGCCCCGATTGCGAATAAAAGCACCGTCTCGATACCGCCTGCTTCAGGCGCAAAAACCATAAACAAGCAGCCCAAGCAAACAAACACCAGCGCTCCAAAGCCGAGCAGCGTCAATCGTCCTTTTCTGGCATACACATGAAAGTCATTCATAGCTTCGTTCATTCTCTCCTTCTCTACGTTGTCATTGTTTCTCCCGCTCCCCTATATTCGACACAGATTCCTAATATCCTCCTAAAATATGGATGAGCCGACATGCAACAAACCGAATGGCAGCAACGTAATGATTCATAAACCATTAGCCAAAGGGAGGGAGCAGCATGATGGAATTATATTTTCGCGATCGCTTTTTTAGCAGGGGTGTAACGGAAATTATGGATGAGACCGGTGCCGCAATGGGGCAGCTGGATCTGGAGAGCTCATTGACATCCTCCGTCTCCGTATACGGTCCGGACGCGATCTTGCGATACGCTGGGAGCTTCCGGTTCTTCAGCAGCAAGTGGGAGGTGCGGGACGCCGCGGGCACCGAGCTTGGCGTTCTTCGTTACCGGCTCTCTTTCTTCAGCAAACGCTATGAATACGACGCCGGCTATAGAGGCGTATACGAAATCGAAGCCGAGCCCTTCTCCAAGCATTACACCGTGCGGGATGAGAGCGGCTCGGAGGTCGCTTCCTTCGAGAAAATCAGCGGATGGCTGGAGGCCGGCGCGTTCCGGCTGCGGAACTACTCCGATCGGCTGGACAGTTACGAGCTCGTCGCGGTTATTATGGGCGTCAATGGCATTCATCGCCAGCAATCGAGCTAACGAGCCGCGCCTCGCTTGTGAAGTACGGGGCTTGCTTGCTTTCGCAGACAGCCCCTACCTGCCAAGCGCCCCCCAGGCTTCGCGCATGCGGGTAATGCCGATTTGTATCGTCTCCGGCGACAAATGGCCATAACCCATAATGAGGCTGTGCCGATGATGACCGGGAGTCGCCGCATGCTTCTCGACCGGGTACAGCTGCACGCCGCCCACCTTCAGCGAGTCCAGAAGCTCGTCCGTGAAATCAGCGCCCGTAAAGGAAGCGACGAGATGCAGTCCCGTCGATTGGCCCGAGATTCTCACTCTCTCGCCGAAAGCCTCCGTTAAGCACCGGATCAGTGCATCCCTCCGGATTCTGTACAGCTTTTTCATTTTTGCGATATGGCGGGCGAGTCCCCCTTCCTCGATAAACCGCGCCAGGATGATTTGCTCCATCGACGAGGAATGAAGATCCGCGAACCACTTCAGCTGCCGGCAGCCCGGGATCAGATGCTCCGGGAGCACGAGGTAGCCGAGACGGAGCGCGGGCGACAAAATTTTGCTGAAGGAGCCGATATACAGCACCCGCTCCGGATCAAGTCCCTGCAAAGAGCTGACCGGCTGGCCTTCGTGGCGGAATTCGCTGTCATAGTCGTCCTCCACCAGGTAGGTGCCGTTCTGCCTCGCGTACCCAATCAGCTGGATCCGCCGCTGAATCGGCAGCGTTCCGCCCAGCGGAAATTGATGCGACGGCGTAAGGAATACAAAGGCCGGACGCGCGCCGGCGGGAAGCCGATCGCTCTGCATTCCCTGCTCGTCCGCGGGAACGGGATGCAGACGCGCGCCCGCTTGCTGGAAGATAAGCTGGATGTCGCGCGTAATGGGATCCTCGATAATGATCATATCATCCGGTCGGGTAAGCAGCTTCGCCGTTAGCGTCAGTGCCTGGGTAGCGCCTGACGTGATAACGATCTGTTCCGGGCGGCACTTCACGCCCCTCGTCTTCAGAAGATAGTCGGACAGCGCTTGCCTAAGCTCTCTCCGGCCCTCGGGCATGCCGTACCCGAAAGCGTCGGCCGGCGCGTCCTCCCAGACCTCTCTTGCCAGCCTCGCCCATGCCTTGCGCGGAAAGGCGCTCAAGTCCGGAATGCCGGAACGGAAATCGATGACATCCTCTCCGGACGACTTGATGTCCTCGGACGAGTCCGTATTCCGAAGCTCGGCGATCATCTTCCTCTCCTCTAGAAACGCACCCTCCGCCACATACGTGCCCGACCCTCTCTCCGCGTCCAGATAGCCTTCCGCCAGAAGCTGATCATACGCGCCAAGCACGACGTTCCGCGATACCCGGAGCTCGTCTGCCAGCTCCCTCGTGGATGGCAGCTTCCAGCCGGGCGGCAGCTCGCCTCCCAGAATCCTTTCCCGAACTTGGTCATATACCTGCTTATGCAAGGGCCGCTCCAGCGACCGGTCGATCGGAATCCATAGCATATTAAGCAGCTCCTTCCGCTCAAAAAAAGTGGTACCTTTCATTTTGTATAAATGTGGCACTCTGCCTAACCATTCTAACATGGTACATTTAGCGGAAATAGATGGAAGGAGCGATATAGGATGAAGAATTCAGCGGAACAACAAGCGGCGGCGGCGCTGCGGATAATAGCAAGAGACGCTAACATGAAGGCAAGCGTTCGGCAATCAGCAGAGCTCTATCAGCTGCTTTGGAGGGCGGCGCAGCGATTCGTCACGGGCGAGACCCTGCCGGAGGCGTTGGAATCCGCCCAACATCTGGCGGCGATGGGCTATGGCTTATCGCTGGAGCCAATCGGAGAGAATACGGAGGAGCTTGCGGCATGCCGGGCTGCAGTAGCAACCTTCTCGGCGCTGATCGAGGAGCTCGGCCGGCTGTCCCTCGCGGAGACCGTCTCTCTCGATCTGTCCCACATCGGCTTGAATCTGGGAGAGGAGCTGGCCCGCGGCCATTTGACCGAGCTTGCGGAGCTGGCCCGGCAGCATGGCGTGAGCTTAATGATCGGCATGGAGGAGTCGGCGAAGACGGAGGCTATTCTGGGAGTATACAAACGGACGGCCGGGCGGTACCCGAACGTCGGCGTTACGCTGCAAGCCCATTTGCACCGCTCCCCCGCGGATTTGACGGAGCTGATGCAATATCCGGGGAAAATCAGGCTGGTGAAGGGCGCCTACGGTGAAAAGCCGGAGGTCGCGCTCCCTCGTTCGGAGGAGCTGAACCGGCGTTATCTGGACATGGCGGAACGGCTGCTCGAGAACGGCCATCCCTGCTCCATCGCCACGCATGACGAAGCCTTGCTGTGCGAGATAGGCCGGATCGCCGGCGAGCGGCTGCCCGGCTTCGCGGAGTTCGAGATGCTGTACGGCGTAAGGCCGGAGCGACTGAACGAGCTTCGTCTTGGAGGCAACGCATGCCGCATCTATTTGCCCTATGGACCGGAGTGGTATCTCTACCTGTGCCATCGGCTGGCCGAGCACCCGAATAACATATTCCGCGCGCTGACCGACATCGTGTCGCCTACTAAGCGGGAGGAGGAGCTGTACCATGATTAGACTGTGCAATAGCATGGATGCGGAAGAGATTTATCGGATCATTAACGATGCCGCACACGCCTATAAGGGCGTTATACCTGACGATAGGTATCACGAGCCTTATATGTCGATGGATGAGCTGCGCAGCGAGATAGGCGACGGCATCGCGTTCTGGGGGTATGAAGAAGGGAACCGATTGATGGGAGTCATGGGCATTCAGGATAAAAGCGAGGTAGCGTTGATCAGACACGCCTACGTACGAACGGATCAGCGGAAAAGCGGCATCGGAACGAAGCTGCTATCTTATTTGGCGGCGATGGCCGGCAAACCGGTTTTGGTGGGCACGTGGGAGTCGGCTGATTGGGCCATTCGATTTTATATCAAAAACGGATTTCATCTAGTCGCGCCGGACGAGAAAACCAGATTGTTGCATACATACTGGACGATTCCCGAGAGGCAAATCGAGACATCCGTCGTCTTGTCGAACTCCTTAGGATCAACCGCCGTCGCGAGCCCGGCAGGGGATTAGGTGACGGGGAACGTATCCCCGTTCCGAAGCCCGGTAACCGTTCCCGTTAAAGGCGGGTTGCTCAAGCCGTATTCACGCGAAGCGGAATTCCCTGCACGGTCAGCGGGGCCTTCGTCACGGTGAGGGTTCCAGGCATATAGGCGATCTCGTACTTAGGCGACGCATAGCCCGAAGCATGTACCGCATAGCTTCCCTCATCCGACAATCCGCGACGTAGCGAAATTAATCTTCTCCTGTCGTCAGGCCGGGCTTCTCCAGATTCGGTTCGTCCAGAATCCAAAGAAACTCTGTGTCTTCATCCCCGCTTTTGGAGTAGCCTCTTGGCGGAGGAGCATCCTCGGCATAGTCCGGGAACCAGCCCATCTGCAGCATCGCATGACGGGAGGGCATTCCCGAGAACAGCTGATCGAGCACGCCGCCGGGAAGAGCCTGGTTCATTCTTTTTTCCTCCCTTAAGATGTCCGCCCAATCCTCGGGAAACGGAAGCGCTCCGTAAGGCCGCTTTGTTAAGTCGGCGGTCTCCTCCATCTGCACGCGAGGCGTATAATAATATATGCCGCTCGACATGCCGGCATTGCGTTCACGGATGAGGTAGAAACGGATTTGCTCCATTTGTTCTTGGGGATTGATATTCCACACGATATAGCGCTCGGACGGATTCGAATGATCGAGTATCCGCAGCTCTGGACTGCCGCCCGGGTCCACCCGCGTCACCTTCCACTCCCCCTTCTCCCACTTCAGGAAGCCCATTCCGTGTGTTCCTCTACCGGACACATAGGGAACGAACAGCTGCCGATCGTCGAGCCTAATTCTATCTAGCACGACCTCCGCGTCCGCTTCCGGTTCGTATTGATTGATGGCCGCCGCGGCTTCCTCCGCGCTCGGAATCGCTCCCGGCCTCCCGTCGTAGGTTCGGATGAAAATGAAGGCCACGGCAGCCAGAATGACGGCTATGACCGCTAACCACTTCCGTCTTCTCATTCCTCCGCCTCCCATTCCATCATCGGCTTCTCCGAACGGTAGTAATAATAACGGCCTTCCGAGGCGAGCAGCAGCCCCTTTCCGTCGCTCTCCAAGTAGACCGCGGCAATTAGTCCGCTTCCCCAGCGGGGCTTTGCGCCGAATAACGCATAAGGGAACCGTTCTTCTTGATAAAGCTCACCGTTCTGATGCCTGGATTCGTAATACCAATCCAGCGAATTCTTCATATCGGCCGAAGCGGCCGAGGCCATCGCTTCTCTGAACAGCTCCTCGTCGAACTCCGCTTCACGCGCCGACGGGTGAGTACCGGCAATTCTCGCATCCCGCGTATCGGCCAAGTAGGTATGCGGATCGTTTTTGTCGTAGAGGGCACTATGTACGAACCCCGCGAGCAGAGCCGTCGCCAAGAACAGGTAGTTTGCCCAAAAGCCGGTCCACGCGAATTTCCGATACCTCGGCCATGAGCGGCGGCGAATGAACCACGAAAGAATCCATACGCCTAACGGCAGCAACGCGATATTCACCATTTGCCCGAACAGAGGCACCTTAAACGAAAACGAAAAGAAACCGACGAGCGCCGCGAATAGCATTTTCCAAATGGCAGGCTTCGTCTCCTGCTTCCGATACCCGCGAACCAGCAAATATAGAACAGTCACCCATGACAGCAAACCTACCGCTATACCCACAACATTCCACGAATACCATTCATCCGCTCGCACGCCATCACCCCGCTACCGTTATTCGCGCCACAACGAACAGCCCAACGCTTCCGGCTAGCGGAAACGTTGGGCTGGCCCCGGCTCGGATACCGAGCCTTTCTATTCACTTTAACATACCTATCCTGGAAATTGGACCCTATTTCTAAAAAAATTGGTTGGGGTGGCCGCCGCATTGCGCGGCCTGTAAGCCGATTTTATCGGCTTATTCCGCCCGCTTCCCGCGTGGCGAGGTCTGTAAGCCGATATTATCGGCTTATTCCGCTCGCCTACCGCGTGGCGCGGCCTGTAAGCCGATTTTATCGGCTTATTCCGCTCCGCCTACCGCATTGCGCGGTCTGTAAGCCGATTTTATCGGCTTACTCCGCTCGCCTACCGCGCTCCGCACGGCCGCACCGCCTCATGCCCCCGCCTTCATCGCCTGCAGCTCCACCTTGGCCGAGCGGCTCTCCCCTAACCGGAAGAACCAGATGGCGGCGATGGAGATGACCGCTACCGTCACGAACAAGGCTTGTCCGCCGTAGCCTTGGAGCAAAATGCCGCCGATCCACGGACCAAGGAAGTGACCTAGGCTAGTAAACGTTTGTGCGCCGAAGTACGTGCCCCTCATCCCCTCCGGCGCAATTCGGTCGACAATCATGGAGCCGGCCGGGAAAGTCAGAATTTCGCCCCACGTGAAAACGACCATGGACGCCACGAGCATCCACCAGCTGCCGCTGAAGGCAAAGCCGATGTGGCCGATCGCGTAGAAGACCGAGCCGACCGCGATCGCCGTCATCGGCGTCCGTTTCTCCGCCCACTTGGAGAACGGGATTTGGAAAGCGACCACGACGATGGCGTTCACGCTCATCATCCACGCGAACAGCTCGACCCCGTTCGCGAATCCTTCGTCGATGAACTGCGACAACGTCGACGTCATCTGGGAATAACCGATCGCCGTCACGATCCCCCCGATAATGAAGTACCGGAAAGCCCGGTCCCGGCGGATGACGTTCCAGGATTGCGCCATCGTGACAGGCTCCTTCTTCTCTCCTTCGATTCGGCGGATGCCGAACTTCTGAAGAAGGAGATGAAGCAGCAGGCCATACGCCAAATAAATGCAGCCCGTTATAATCCACGGCAGCCTCCCGCTCATCGCGGCGAACAGGGTGCCGAGCAGCGGACCGACGGCAACGCCGATATTAATCGCCATGTAGCGCAGCGAGAACACGGAGAACCGTTTCTCCTTTTCCGTCAAATCCGCCATAAGCGCCTGGGATACCGGCTCGTAGAAGGAACGGCACAATCCGTTAATAGCGTTAAGCAGCGCGAAGATGACAGGTAAACCGGTAAAGGCGAAGCCGAGAAACACGAAGCCCCACATGTAGATCGCGGCCAGCATAACGACGCGGCGGCCGAACCGGTCGGATAGATGCCCGCCGAAGAAGCCGCCCAGCATCCCCGCCAGCGAACCGATGCCGACGATCGCGCCGACCATAGTCGGACTCATGTCGGTAGCCGCGATAAGGTAAATCGCGAGGAACGGCAAGCTCATCGAGCTTGCGATCCGCGCGAAGATCGTGCCGGCGAGCAGCACGTTGACGATGGGATGGAAGTCTCTCATCGTCCCGAAGAACCGTTTGAACATCCCCGAACCCCTTCTTTCTCTTGCTGTGTCTTGCCGTTTAGGAACTCGATGGATGGCGCACGCGCGCTTCTTATCGGTTCAGTATCGTTTTGTATAGTTTAATGACGCTTTGGTGCAAGCCTTCATGATAAAGAGCCAGGCTCATAAACTGCTCGGGCGTATACAACGTGAATCCCGTCGATGTCGTATAAGGCGTCACTTGCTCATGCATGCGGTCGCCCAGCGCTTCCCGAATTCGGTCAACCTGCCCGCCCAAGAGCTCCGTAAGCTCGGTCATTGTCGGCACAGGCGCAGCGCCTTCGTAAGAGCGGGGAGACGTACCGAACTCGAACCGTTCCCGGAAGCCTTCCGGCAGCTGCTGCGGCAAGCCGATATACTTGAATCCGTAACGCTCCAGCACGACGTACAGATGCCCGAGATTCCATCGAATGCTGTTATTGAACCCTTCGGGCACGATGTCCGCCTGCTCCTCCGTTACGCCTTCCGCCGCCTTCAGCGTCCCTTTCCTCACGAACGCCAGCTGGTCAAACAAATAATGCACCATCTCTCCCACTCCTATCGTCTATTTTAGATATAGAAAAAGAACCCTCCTGTTAGAAAAGGTTCCTTCCATCGCCGCATCGTTGCCTGACGTATTGCTTGTGAGGGCGCTGCCGCTTCACTCGCCGCCCCCGATTCCGCTCCGCAGTCTTGCCAGGCTTCGAAACAAACTGTCATTCCATGTAAGATTGGTATGGATCATTATACATGAGCGCCTTTTTTCCGACAATCCCATTATTTGAAAGTACCGCGTTATGACGTTGATGCCCTAAAGAACAGCTTTCCGAGACTTGCTTGCTACTTATTGTTCCGCACCATCAGCATAATCGACAGCAGGTAAAAGAACACCGTCGTGCCTGCCAGCACCGCGATACTAGCGCCCATGGTCGACAACTTGCCTCCGAAGTCGAACACGACGCCCATGTGCAGCTTGAACTCGCGGAGCGCTTCCTCCGGAGCTCCGGCGAACGCCTGGGTCATCGGTTCCTCCACCATAACGGTACGAAGCATCGCTCCCGCATGGGAGACGGGGAACAGCTTAATGACCCACTGCACCGCCTCCGGCAAGGAGCCGATTGGAATATAGATGCCCGTAAGGAAGCCAATCAACGTGCCGATGATCGTGCTTGCGGTCGTGTAGGCGCTGTGACTGCGCAGCAAGGACGTAATGAAAAAGACGATCGAGCCGCCCGCCAGCACGGAAAGCACGAGGATCCCGATTACTTGGGCGAATGTAACCGCGGATAGGAGCCCCCCTCCATTTGCCACGATATACACTTCCGCCAGCAGCAGCGTCACAATGCTCAAAATAATGCCAACGGAACAAGCGCTCAGGATATAGCCACCCACGATTTCCTGCCGTTTCACCGGCGCCGCCGTAAAATCCTTCAGCAGCTTTCGCGTCCGGTCCTCCACCATGACGCCGAATGCGCCGAGTGTCGCGGTTACCGTCGTAACGGCCAGAATGCCTGCCATGACCCAGCTGTTCAACAGAAAATCGGCTTCCGGCGCATCCGGCAGGTTGGACTTCATCGTGTCGCCCAGGAACAGCACGTACAAGCCCAATATGATGAAAACGGACAAAAACGACATGAGAACCCCGGTACGGTCGCGGAAAAACAGCTTTAAATTCCGTTTGGCGATCACCATCATTAGGCTCTTACCTCCGTTCCCGTCAGATGAAGAAACACGTCGTCCATCGTTCCGCTCACGATTTCGAGTCCGGCAATATTGCTCCTGCATCCGTCGATAATATCCAGCGCGCGGACCGTCTCCGCAACCGGAATATGGAAGATGCCGGAGGCCACGGTATAGCTGGCTGATCGGGCCTGCAGATAGGCGGCAAGCTCTTCCGCGTCATGCGGCTTCAGCTTCAGCATATCCGTCGCGTAACGCTCCTTCAGCTCGTACGGCGTCCCCTCAGCGAGCACCTTGCCATGATCCATGACCACGATACGATCGGCCTGAGCGGCTTCTTCCATGTAATGCGTCGTGAGAAAAATCGTCATGCCCCGCTCCTTCTGCAGCCGGCGGATCGTCGTCCAGACGTTTTGGCGCGTCTGGGGGTCAAGGCCCGTCGTCGGCTCGTCGAGGAACAGCACCTGCGGCGTATGGATAAGCGCCCTCGCGATATCCGCGCGCCTGCGCTGCCCGCCGGACAGCTTGCCGTAGGGCCGCTTCAGGAAGTCGCCGGCACCCGCGGTTTCGACCGCCCGGGCCACGGCGGCCTTGAGCTCCGAACGACTCAGCTTGTAGAAGCTTCCGCGGACAAGCAAATTTTCTTCGACCGTGAGCAGCGGATCGAGCAGACTGTCCTGGAAGACGATGCCTATCGCCGAGCGGATGCCGTCATTGTCCCGTCCGAGCCGGTAGCCGGCCACTGTCGCTTCCCCCGCGTCCGGCTTCAGCTGCGTCGTCAGCATGTCGATCGTGGTCGACTTGCCCGCGCCGTTCGGTCCGAGGAACGCGAACAGGCTGCCCTGCTCCACGTCGAAGTCCACGCCCCGTACGGCCTCCAGCGATCCGAAGGATTTGGCGAGGCCTTTTACGTTAATGATCGTGCTCATCGCGATTCCCTCCCGTTTGCTTGTTTCTTCTCGACAGCTGCTCGTTGATGGCGTCCGCGTCCGCTTTATCCTTAATCATGAGAACGCCGGCGACTCCGAAATAGATGACGATGATCATGCCGAGTATGGTCAGCACGTAGAACCACTCCATCGGGATCATGCCGGATACGAAGCCGATGCCGAAGACGCTGACAGCAACGTCCGCCACCCGGGTGAACGCGGCCAGCAGCGGATTGTTAATCGGAAGCCTGTTCGTAACCGCGATAAGAATGCTGCCGCAGAGCGTCATCAGGAATAAGAGGAACACTTCCGCCGCCAGCAGCGTCGGGAACACTCCGAGCCCGTTAAGCGCGGAATAGATGAGCATCAGGAACGTAAAGGAATAACAAGTAATCGTAAAATAAACTTTATACCTGGACATATGTCGCCCTCCTGTGTGGTAACCGTTGCAATTGCGGATGCGAATCCCATAGGCTCGTATGGGAGCACTACAGCTGAATTTTTTCCTTTAACGCCTGCACATAGTGCCGGTTGATGACAAGCTTCTCCTTGTTCAGGAGCTGCGCTTCGAACTTGCCGTTCAAGAGCGCTCTCACGCTTGCCAGCTTGGCGACGTTCAGAATGCAGGATTTGCTGATGCGCAGGAAGTGGCTGTTCGCCAGATGGCTCTCCAGCTCATACAGCTTGTAGCCGCATTCGTACACATCCTTCTCTCCGTACACGAACGTCTTGTTGTCCGTCGATTCGAAATAGTAAACATCCTCCAGCCGAATGAGATGGCTCGCGCCGTCCTTCTTCCCCGTAATGGAGAAGGAATAAAGCCGTATCTGGGCGATAAGCCGCTCCAGCTGCTCGTCGATAATGCCGCATTTAATCGTAATTTCAACGTCCTGGTGCTCCAGAGACTGGTCAATAATCAGCTTCAAGCTTAACGCTCCTTCCTTGCTGCTCCCGATCGTTCATTTCTCGTATCTGTAGAACAGAATACCATCTTTCCCCAGAGGCGCAATGCCTTGCACGGTGAGTTGCATATAACGGGTGGTCAGATGCAAAAAAGAGAGCCACGGGCATCTTAGGCCGACGGCTCTCCTCTTTGTTATATGGTTTGGCCCGGGTGGGCGGCTGAGAGCAATAACGATAGGAAGCATCGTTATTGTTCTGTTCGGTCGGCCGGGGAGGCCAATAACGACGCAAGGCATCGTTATTGCTCTGTTCGCCAGGCGGCGGAGGCCATTAACGACTCATAGCATCGTTATCACTCTGCTCACCTGGCCGCAGCGACCATTAACGACGCATAGCATCGTTATTACTCTGTTCGCCGGGCGGCGGAGGACTATAACAACGCATAGCATCGTTATTACTCTACTCAGCCGGCCACGGCGGACAATAATGATGCATAGCATCGTTATTACTCCGCTAAACCGGCCACGGCGGACAATAACGACGCGAAGCATCGTTATCGCTCCGCTCAGCCGGGCGGCGGCGGCGGCCTCCGCGGGTTTACCTTCGCACTTCACTCATCTCGCCGCGACCTCCGAAGCCCGGCTGGCCGCCCTTCGCTCGTACGCGACCGGGATCATTGCCGCGCACAGCAGCGCGCAGAGCATATACATCCACGAGTACGACAGTAGGTCGGCCGCCGGTCCCATCAGGATCCCGCCCAGCGAGACGCCGAGATCGGCCGAGGCGATGAACAGCCCCATCATGGCGTTGCGGTTCTCTCTCGGCAGCACGAAGGAGAGATACGTCGTAAGCGTCGGATAGAGAATCGCTTGCGCGAGACCCATCAGAACGGCGCCGAGGTAGAACAGCAGGAACCCCGCCGACGCGGCCAAGCCGACGCTAAGCGCCGCTGCCGCCACCATAAGCATCGTGCCCATCATGAAAGGCGTGTGCCATTTGCCGTCGGAAGGGATTCGCGCTCGGAGCGCGAATCGGGCAACCACGACGGTTCCCGCCTGCAGCATGAGGTAGATGCCTGCGCTGGCCCCGGATACTTCCGCGGCGTACAGCGGAACGAAGGCCGTGATAGAACCGAAGACGAGTGAGGCGCTTAGCATAAGCGCGCCGGACTTGAGCAGGCTGGGATGACTGGCTAAGCGCCAGAGCGGCTGCTTCCCTCCCGCCGCCGCCGGCTTCGTCCTCGTCTGCTGCTGCGATTGACACGCCTCCTTCTCTTGCCCGGTCTCTCCTGATTCCATCCGAACGCTTAAGCTCGCCCCTTGCCCTTCCGAAGTATCCGAGCGATCAGGCGAATCCTGCGGCTCCGCTCGCGGAGCCATCTTCGCGCCGTAGCCGAACAACCCGGTCAGCACGGCGATCGAGACCATGACGACAGTAAACGCGCCCATGTCCCCGCCGTCCCACAGCCCCAGCGCGAGCAAAGGACCCACGATGCCAGGCATATACGTGAATAGCGAATAGAGCGAGATACCCTGCGACCGGTCCTTCTCCGGCAGCGCGTCGATAATACCGATCTGCAGCGCCATGGAGAAGAAGGCGGTGCACACCCCTTGCAGAATGCGGGCCGCCAAATAGCCGGGCAAGCCGGTGAACGTATATAAAATCAGCGCCAGCCCGTTAACGACGAGTATCGCGCGCAGCACCTTGATCGGTCCCGTACGCTCGATGACGCGGCCCGCCCAGGGACGGAAGAACATCGTCGTGAACAAATAGGCGCCCATGATCAAGCCAATCGTCGTATTGGTCGCTCCGAGCGATTCCCCGCGAAGCGGTATAATGACGTTCAATATCGCATTGCCGCTAAAGAACAGCAGCGCAAGCGCATATAAGCGCAAGAAAGGCAAAGACAATGCTCCGCGCATGATCCGTTCTCTCCCAACCTCAAATCGTGATCGACGATGCCAGCAGCTTCCGCGCGTACGCCGAACGTACGCTTCCCAGCTTGCTCGTCTCCAGCGTTTCTTCGATCCGCCCGTCCCGGAATATCATGATGCGGTCACATAGATAAGCGGCTGCCTGAACATCGTGCGTAATAAAAATGTAGCTTGTTCGGCCGCGCTCCTTCAGACTTCTCAGCAGCTCCAGCACCTGCGCCTGGACCGATACGTCGAGCGAGCTGACCGCCTCGTCCAGCAAAATGCACCCGGGCTCCGTCGAGATCGCTCTCGCGATGCAGACGCGCTGCGCCTCGCCGCCCGACAGCTCGTGGGGATACTTCGACCGGTAGCCGGCAGGCAAGCCCACGAGCTGCAGCAGCTCCCCGATCTTCTCCTCCATCCCGTCCCTTGCCAAACGCGCGGCCTTCATCGGCTCCATAATGGCCTGTTCAACCGTGAAGTAAGGGTTCAGAGAGGAGCGATAGTTTTGAAAAACGGCGCTTAGAGCCCCTGCCCGCGTCCTCCGGTCCATCACATTACGCCCCTTGAGCGTAACCGTGCCGCGGTCGGGCTTCTCGATGCCGAGGAGGAGCCGTCCCAGCGTCGACTTGCCGCTCCCGCTCTCCCCGATTATACCGAGACACTCGCCGCGGGCGCATTCGAAGCTGACGTCATGAAGAACCTGCCGTTTGCTCCCGGCGAACATGCCGCCAACCCGATAAGATTTGTCCACGCCCTCCGCCTTCAGCAATCAGGCCCCCCCTTCCATAATCGACTGGAAATGACGGCTTAACGTCAGCCTGGAGGAGAGCAAATATTGCGTGTACGAATGACGACTCCCGCCAAATACGGCCTCCAGACTGCCCGACTCCACAATCATTCCGTCCTTCATCACAACGACATCGTCCGCTATTTTCTTCACGACGCCGAGATCGTGGGAGACGAACAGCAGGGAGCAGCCCATCTCCTCCCTCAGCCGAACGAACTGCTCCACGACCTCGTATTGCGAGATGGCATCGAGAGCCGTCGTCGGTTCGTCCGCGATGATAACGTCGGGGCGAAGCGCCAGCGCCAAGGCGATCATGACCCGCTGCAGCATGCCGCCCGACAGCTGATGCGGGTATTTGTTCATGAGCTCGAGCGGCTCCCGCAGCATGACGCTTTCCATCGCGACCCTCAGCACGCCCTCCGCCTCGCTCCTGCCCCAGCCGAAATGGGTCCGCAGCGTCTCCCGCAGATGAACGCCGACCGGACGGGAAGGATCGAACGCGGCCATGCCGTTCTGTACGATCATGCATACGTTTTTTCCTCTGCGCTTTCTCATCTCGGCCTCGGATAGCTCTCCGATATCCTCCCCGTTCAGCAGAACGCGTCCGGATTGCCGGATCGTTCCCCGGTTCAGCCGCATAATGGCCTTGCAGGTCATCGACTTGCCGCTGCCGCTTTCTCCGACGATCGCGAGACACCGGCCTTGACGCAGAACGAAGGAGCTGTCCCGGACAATCGCGCTGCCGGTTGCTTCGTCCCAGACGCTCAGCCCCTTAACCTCTAACGTATTCATAGGCTTTGTTCTCCGCCTCCTTGGTCCGGCGCCTCGCGCTTTTTGTTCTCAGCTTCGGATCGAGCGCGACCTGTATGCTGTCCGCCAGGAAATTAAAGGCCATAACGGAGATGACGATGGCCAGTCCCGGCGCCAGCATCAGCTCCGGCCTGGAGAACATGACGGCCCGCGCCTCGTTCAGCATCATGCCCCATTCCGCGTAAGGCGCCTGAATGCCGAGGCTGAGGAACGACAGCCCCGACACCTGCAGAATCATCGAGCAGATCGAGCCGCTCGCGATGACGGCGATATCGGGCAGCGCCGCCGGAAGCATATGCCGGATGAGAATGGTCCGGTGCCGGATGCCGACGGCTTTGGCGAACCGCACGTAATCCATCTCCGCATACTGCATGACGGAGGTGCGGATGACTCGGGCGAACCAGGCCCACTTCATGACGATGAACGCCAGCAAAATATTTTCAAGCCCCGGACCCAATATCCCGACGATCGCCAGCATCATGACATAACCCGGGAAGGACAGCATGACGTCGCAGATCCTCATCAGAACGGCGTCCGTTCGTCCCCGGAAATAACCGGCCGCGAAGCCGATCAAGGCGCCGATCAGGACGGAAGCCGCCAGCGCGGCAAGCACCCACAGGATGCTGTGGCGAATGCCGTAGATGATTCGGGAAAGGATGCATCGGCCCAAATGATCGTTGCCCAGCCAATATTCCCAGGACGGGGACGCAAACCGCAGCCTCATCTGTACCGCGTAAGGATCATTCGGCGCGATCCAAGGGGCGAGCACCCCCGCCAGCAAAATAACGCCAATGACGGACATGGACGCCACTGCCCATTTGTCCTTCGATAGCTGGTTCCATAAGCTCATGCGCGTTCACTCCTCAGCTTCGGATTGATGGCGGCGTTCACGATATCCGACACCGTATTGATCACGACGAACGCGACGGCCACGATTAGCACGTAAGCCTGTATGATCGGAAAATCCCGGCTCAGGATCGCCTTCACGCTAAGCCTCCCGAGCCCCGGCCACGCGAACACGTTCTCGATGACGACCGTGCTCCCCAAAATAATCGGAATGGACATGCCGAATATCGCGACGGCCACCTGCAGCGAATTTCGCAAAATCCGCATCGTTACCGCTCGTTCGCTCAGTCCGCTCGCCCGCGCGTACAAGACGTATTCTTCGTTTTTGTTGCTCAGCACCGAGGACCTTACCGTACGGAAGTAGATGCCGACATAATTGACGGCGATAACCGCGACAGGAAGCACGAAGCTCGCGGCCGAGTCCATGCCGCTGGTCGGCAGCCAGTCGAGCTTCACGGCGAGCAGCCAGATGAGGACGGAGGCCAGACCGTACGAGGGAATGGCCGTCAAGAAGAAGGAGAGCCCTCTCGTCGACTTGTCGGCCAGCGAGCCCTCCCGAAGCGCGCTGACTACGCCGAGCAGCGTAGACAGCACGATAATAAAAACAGACGAAATCAGCGTCAGAGACAGCGTATTGGCGAAAGCCGGTCCTATAAGCGACCACACCGGCTGACCGGATACATAGGACTCGCCGAAATCGAGACGGAAGCAGGACATAAGCCAGTTGGCGTATTGCAGGAGAAACGGATCATTCATCCCCAGCTCCTCCCGCGTCTGCGCGAGAAGCTCCTCGGTAATCTGAGGCGTCTCCTGCGCCTGCAGCACGACCTCGGCCGGATCCATCGGCGAGAGTCGAATGAGAAGAAACGTGACGAACGACACGACGATGAGAAGCGGCACGGTTAAGAGCAGCCTGCGAGCAATATAGGGAGCCATGACACCTTCCTTTCTCCGTCATGAGAGGCTAGTAGCCCATGCGCTCGAATGGCAGCTCGAATTGGGTTTGCTTGAAGGCAATGCCTTTCAGCTCTGCCGGCGCAACGACTGTGACGCTGCCGTTCGTAAGCGGAATAAACACCGCTTCGTCGTGAACGATTCGCATAATATCGGCGTACAACGCCTTGCGCGCCTCTCCATCCGTGGACACCATAACCTCGTCGATTTTCTGATACAGCTCCTCCGCCTGCTCTATGCCGCTCGTTGCGTGAAGATAGGAGGATGCAGTCGTGAACGCGGTAATCGTGCTCTGCGGGTCGTAAGCGAGCCCCCAGGTTTGGTTGAACAGCAGATCGTAATCGCCCGACGCTCTGCGGCTCGCGATCGAAGACGATTCCTCCCCGATCAGCTCCAGCTTGGCGCCAAGCTCGGACAGGGTGCTTTGAATGAACTCCGCCTGCGTCTTCTGAGAGGAGGAGTTGCTATCGTAATAGAGCTTCATGGCCAGCTCCGCCCCATTCTTCTTCCTCACTGGATCGCCCGCTCCGAGCGTCCAGCCCGCCTCATCCAGCAGCGTCTTCGCCCGCTCCAGGTCGTATTCCCGCTTCGAAAGCTCGACATCGGCGTAGTTCACGTTCTCCGAGAACAACCGATCCGCCGGCTTCTCGGTTCCCGCGAAGATCGCTTCGCTGATCGCCTCCCGGTCGATGGCATGCCAGATTGCCTCGCGAACGGCCGTCTCGGCGGCGGGATTGCCTTCCTTGCTCGTGTTCGCCACGATCATCTTCGTATTCATAGGCTCGCTGCGGACGAGCTGGTAATCGCCCGATTCGACGAGCTGGTTCATCGCCCCGATATCGATGCTGTCCGCGCCGCGGTCGTCCGTGAAGACGAAGTCGACTTCGCCCTTCTGCAGCGCCAGGAACGTCGTTTCGCCGGCAGGGAGCACCTTGGACGTAATCGTCTTGATCGTTGGAGCGCCGCCCCAATACGATTCGTTGGCTTCGAAGACGGCGTGCTGCTCGGGCTCATGCTTGGTTAGCTTGTATGGCCCCGTGCCATGGAAGCCGTTCACGCCATCCTTCGTGCCGCCTTCCTTGAAGTCCTTCGGCGAGATGAATACAAAGGGCCGCGTCATCGACAGCTCGACTAGAGCCGGGTAATACGTGTCGGTTAACGTCAGAACGACCGTATATTCATCCTTCGCCTCTACGCTCGCGATCTTCGTCGACAGCTTGATCCAGGCATGCTTCTCCCCATTCGCGAGCACCGCCTCGAAGTTCGCCTTCACCGCTTCCGCGTTGAACGGCTCGCCGTCATGGAACGTCACGCCTTGTCTCAGATGGAACGTATACGTTTTGCCGTCCGCGGATATATCCCACGACTCGGCAAGCAGAGGCTTGATGCCCTCCTTGGTGTTCTCGACGAGCGACTCGTACACTATGCCTTGGGCCGGCATGGAGCCTGTATAGAGATGAGGATTCATGTCGTTAATGTCTTTGGCCGACGCGTACGTCAGACTCGTCTTGGACCGGGCGCTCGCTTCTCCCGCTCCCGCGTTGTTTCCGGCGCTTGCGTTATTTCCCGAGCCTGCGTTTTCTCCCGCGCTGCAGCCTGCGATCAGCGTCAGGGACAAGGTTAATGTCATTAAGGTGCGGGCTAATGTTCTTTTTCTTCTCACGGTAAATCCTCCTCAAGTTTTGTGGAACGAAGTGGAACAAAACCGCTTCGGAAGCAGTTGCTCTATTCCTCTAAAAATAATGGATAATGGCTCTTCGAAATGCTGGACGGCGAAGGCCGGAGACAGCGGCTCCCCCTTGCGCTTATTCGCGACTTCCGCGATTTTGTTCTCGTAACGCCCAAGGAAACGGTCAATGGTCGGGCAGTCCGTGCCCGTGCGCCTCGCGATGCCTTGAATGATTTTGAGACGGTAATAATCCTCCTTGGGCATGCGCGGAATATCCAGGCAGCCTTCCCGGTTCATGAACAACGGCTTGAACGGCACCGCCGAGAAATCATAATACCGGCCTTGTTCATCCGGCTCCGAATAAGGATCGATCAAGAGCGAGGCGTAACGTATGTACAGCAAATATTCCTGATGAATCGAATCGAGCTGCTCGAAATTCTCGATGTCGCGGCGGGACAGGCTTTCCGGCCGGACCGGATAGTTGTCGTCCGTCATGAACTTCAATAGATTGACGCCCTTAATATTTAGCGCTTTTAATACGGCCGTAATTTCTTTCCAGTGGGCAAGCAGCTCCCGGATAAGCTGCTGCGTAATCGGGCCTTCCGGATATAATTTATACACGTATTTCTTGGATGCCGGCTCGTCGAATACGGCCTTCAGCGAGAAATCGTTCATGAATAACGGCGGATGCACGTACAGCGAAATATTGCGGGTTTCCGCTTCCAGCGTGGCGCCAGTGATCGAGGCTTCGATTCCGAAGGAGGCGATCGCCCCGGCGAGCATGACGGCGTTGCCGGACGACTGCCGGTCGGATCCGACGAATATTTTTTTCTTCATGCCCGCGGTGACGACATGCCCGGAAGGTTCCTTCTCCCTCCAACGGGTATCCCCGATATAGGTGGAGCAGCTGATAACCTCCGCGCCCGCTTGAATGGAACGTAAATAACCGCTGACCAGCATCCCGGAGCCGAAGGTCGGCGATACAAGCACCACGCAGGCGAGTGACCGTACCACCTCGTTATCCAGCTGCCCCAGTACATCGAGATAGGCGTCCGTCGTCACCGACAGAATGAGCGTGCTCCAGCGTCCGCTCACGGACTCGTAGCCTTCATACAGATCATCCGCGACGCATGCTCCCGCCAGCAGCCCATGCTTCGCATTCTGGACGTCGGCGCGAAGAAGAAGGCCGGACTGCCTAACGGAGGAGAAGAACAGCTCGGAGCGCGAGGACTGCCTGCCCGCGATGCCCAGCTCGCAATGAAAATGGCTCTTCAGCATAACCGCAAGCTGCACGGCGGACGGCCCGGTTCCGGCGATAAGCACCCGTCTGAAATCGCTCATATCATCCTTCCTCCCCCGCTGTCTTCGTATAGAGCGCGACGTCGAACACCTGATCCGCGCGCAAGATGCGTTCCGTTAGCCGCCACTTGGCCCCGTCGATCTCCCGCATAGGATAGTTGAACAACGACTTGAGGCCGTTGCCGTATCTCATCGCCACGACCACATGAGGGACGGTCAACGCATGCAGCTGATCCAGCAGCTCGTATTTCAGCCCGACGGTCGAACTGAATATGATGTGGGTGGCCTCGCCCGTATAGGCGAAATGTTCGGCGGAAGCATGCTCCAAACGGATGTTCAGCCCTTCTCCCAGCTTCGCTACGACCTCGCGTCCAAGCGCGACGGCATCTTCGTCGATATCGATGCCGACGACCTCGGCTCCCGTACGGCGGGCGATAAGGAGCGGCGTCATGGGAAAGGCGCCGGAGCCAATCAGCAGCACTTTGGACTCGGGAGCGACCGAGAAGCTGCCGAACTCCGTCTCGATGCAAGCCTCGATGTTCCGGAAATAGTCGGCGATCTCCGCGTTCCCGCTCCGCAGTCGAATGGCGCGGTGCTTCTCCATCATCGCGACGCAGGCTGCGGACGTTGCCCGGATTCTCTCGATGGTGCAGCTAAGGTCATTAAGCTCTTCTTGTGCGTCCAGTTCTTCCCAAGCCTCCTTGTTCGCTTCTTTGGTGACAAAATGGGAGAAATCGTTCAGGAGTACCTCCAGCTCGACTCCGTACTGGTCGGATGGTTCACAGGCACGGGACAGTTGCTCGAATTTATCGCAATATTCAATCATTTTAAGCTTTATATTGTCGATCGTTATCATTCGCTCACCTCTATTCACGGAATCAAATAAAAGCGGTACCCTCGGCGGATATGTATACATCGCCTTGTATCGTAAGCCCGGCCAGCTCGCCCCCCGATGAGCGTGTCTGCACACGGACAACTCCTCCGGGCTGCTTGATCTCGAGATCGATGTCATCTCCCGCCTCGATGGCCGCGTATGCGCCGACCGCCGCCGCACCGGAGCCGCAGCCCCGCTCCCAGATCAACGTTCCCGTGCCGGGCACGTAGACCAAAGGCTCGAGCTCGCCCGTCCGCCTTCGGTACAGCATGACGCCAAGCGCCGCCTCGCCCTGCAGCAGCGACGCCAGCTTCGCCGCGCTCTTCGCTTTATTCCTGGCGGGTCCGTCGAACTCGGACACGTCCACGATGACATGGGCAATGCCCGGATAGCGCATGATCGTGACCGGCGTCGGCTCGCCCTCTAGCAGAAGCGTCTCTCTATCCATCGCAAGAGGCAGCGGCATGTCAAGCCGGCAGGAATAGCCGCTGCGCCTTGCTTCTATTCCGCAAACCAGCAGCTCGCTGGCACCGGATACCTCGAGCGGCACTTCCAGCCAATCCCCTGGTTTCAGCCGCCTTCTCCACGCCATGACCGCGCCGAGCGCCATGGCGGCGTTGCCGCAAAATTCGCCGGCCATCATCTGGAGTCTCGCCCAAGCGCTCGAGTTATCCGCCGATTCGATAAAACCGACCTGCTCGGCGAAGACGTGATCATACGACATGAGCCGCGAAGCGACCATCGGATAGTGCTCCCTGCCAAGAGGGCTCTCTACGAGGACGGTCATATTTTGGGTCGGGCTCGTTTTGATGAACTTGACTTTCACTCCGCCTGCTCACCTCCATTCTCGACTTTGTTCCTGGGCGGGGTAATTTCCCGGTCTCTATTCCTCCGCCTTAATCGTAACGAATACTATTAGCACGTTTTAGATTGTAATCGTTACGATTATGGCTGTCAATCATTTCTTTTTTCTGTAAATTAAAAAAGAACGCCGGCACAAGCATGCCAGCGTTAAAAGTCTAATCGGGCTTCGGCCGTTTATTGGCCAATCTCCCGCTCGTATAAGTTAGCGCTCCAGAAGCCCGCGTCGAACCGCCCCAGAATAGCGAAGCCAAGCGACTCGTAATACGCGTTCAAGCTCGGATTGTCGGCCATGCAGTCGAGCCGGAGCCAATTCTTACCGCGTTCCCTTATATACGCTTCCGCATAACGGAGCAGCACGCGTCCAATCCCTTCGCCTTTTCGCGAGCGGGACACGCATAACCGGTGCACATATCCCGCGTCGTCGTGCCAACGCTCACCCCAAATCTCCTCATAAGTCCAATGGACGGAGAAGCAGCCGACAAGCTCATCACCGATGAATGCGACAAAAACCTCGTTGTCCCGGACGAACGCCTCGACAATCTCGCTTGCGAAATGCTCCTCGCGCCATTGCCAGAAGCCGTGCGCGCCGCGAATCCAATGTGCGGCCTCGACCAGCAGGGAGCGAATGCCGTCCGCGTCATCGGGCGTTGCCCTGCGAATGGCCGGCGCGGATACCGCCGAGGCAAGCGGCGCTTGCGCTTCTGCGGCATGAACAGCCGCAGCGGAAGCGGCTTCAGCCGGAGCGCCTGACTGATCGTCGGCAGGCTCCCGTCTCCAGTCATGCTCCAGCCTCGAAGCGGTATCAAGCGCCCGCTCCTCCCCGTGCAGCTTCGCCACGAGATACAGCGCCGCGTCGATCCCGGCCGTGACGCCCGCCGAAGCGATTAGACGGCCGTTGTCGACGTAACGAACGTCCTCCAGCAGCGTCGCGCTTGGAGGGGCTGCTTCCCGCAGCAGGTCCATCGCCCGTCTGTTCGTCGTCGCTCGCAGTCCTTCAAGCAGCCCGGCTTTGGCCAGCAAGAGCGCTCCCGTACATACGGACAGCGTATACGCTGCCCGCCGCGAGGTGTCCCCGATCCATCGCGTCAGCTTCTCGTTGTGCATTTCCCTGCGAGCTCCCCAGCCGCCAGGTACGATCAGAATGTCCGGCGCGGGACAATCCGCCGAGCTGAAGTCGGGCTTAATCGTCAGCCCGCTGATCGTTCGAATCGGCTCGCTCGATTCCAAGGCGACCGTATACACGCGAAAGTCCTTCCCCCAGTCGCTCGCCACCGCGAACACGTCGAACGGCCCCGTTACGTCCAAAGCATCCACTTGCTCATACACCAGCACCGCTACATTCCTCGCTGTCCCCATTCCGGTCACTCTCCTCGAAAAATAGAAAAGCATTTGGTCGATATCGACCAAATGCTCTGCCCAGGCGAACGGCTAAGTGACGAATGCGCTCCCCCGCAGTGATCTGCGTTCTCGCCAGTTACGCATCCCATATATTTACTGTTTATTATAAGGTTGGTTATCGGCAGAAAGCAATAGCTTTGCGCATGCGGGGCCGACTGGGGCAACTAAACATACCACAAGCGCCTTTTCGTGTTAGGCGTGGCAGTCGGCATTCTGCATACTTTCCTCTCCACCGCCGTTAACGACCAGAACCGAATTAGCGGACATTGTACCCTTATTTTAAGCCAACTTCCCATTCTCAGGTAAATAGCGGCGATTTTACCGTTATTGCAGTCCATATTCCTCAATCAGCCATCTGCCTCCAAAAACCGGCTACATATAAGAAAACAACTCCGAAAATGCCGCTATTATCAGGTAAGCCGTAAGCAGCTCGTACACCACATGCAATCGAAGCCGACTAACTAGTTACTCCACCCGACTACTCCGCCTCCCGTCCGCTGTACCGCATACTTCTCTCTCCGCCCTTCTTTTGCGATGCATAATATCCAATACAAAAAAACATCCGGCCCAATGGCCGGATGCTCTTATAGAATCTACTTCCTGTGCTTCGGCTTGAAGTTCGCCCAAGGTGCCGATAGAACGGATATAACCTTGCCGGACTCCTGGTGAACTTCCTGACGCGATGACAGCACCGGAGACTGCGGCTTGCGCGATCTAGGCACATGGCCGCCTTGGCCCTGCTGCGCCTGCTTCCGCGACGGCTCCTGGTTCCGCTGCTGCTTCCCAGCCTGCCGCGCTGCTGCAGCCGCTTCGCCGGAGCCTTGCTGGCGCTGCCCAGCTTGACCCGCATGCTTGCCGGCAGCAGCCTGCGGCTGCCTCGGTTCTGCTTGGCGCTGGTCCGCCTGCGCTTTGCCGCTCTTGCCCGACTGCCCGCCGGCACCGGATCTCGCAGGCTTCGCCGGACGCGCGTCTTCATGTGCCTGGCCGGCCTCGACGGCCTGGCTGGCTTGCCCGGTTTCCCCGGCTGCTTGTCCAGCCTGACCAGCCTGCCCTGCTTGTCCTTTTTTGCCGCGTCTCCGTCGCTTCTTCGATCCGCCGGCCGCTTGAGGCTCGTCCCCGTCCGTTCCGGTCTTCTGCCTGGATGCAGACTCGGCAGCAGCCGAGGCAGCAGGCGGTTCCGCTTCTGTCATCGGGTAGGCATGCTCCTCCACGACCGGCACCTTCTTCTTGATCAGCTTCTCGATGTCCTTCAGGTAAGGGATTTCTTCGCCCTCGCAGAAGGAAATCGCAATCCCGCTATGTCCCGCCCGGCCCGTGCGGCCGATCCGATGGACGTACGTCTCCGGAATGTTAGGCAGGTTAAAGTTAATGACGTGAGACAATTCTTCGACGTCGATGCCCCGCGCCGCGATATCCGTCGCCACAAGCACACGGGTTGTGCCGTTCTTGAAATTGTTCAGCGCGTTCTGGCGGGAGTTCTGCGACTTATCCCCATGAATCGCCTGTGCCGTCACTCCGCTCCGGTTAAGACCTTTGGCTACGCGATCCGCTCCGTGCTTCGTGCGCGTGAAGACTAACGCGGAAGCAATGCTTGCATCCTGCAGAAGGTCGCTCAGCAGCTTCTGTTTGTTCGGCTTGTCGACGAAATAAACCGATTGGCTAATCCGATCCACCGTGGAGGATACCGGCGTAATTTCGACCTTGACCGGGTCGACGAGCAGGCTGTCGGCGAGCTGCGCGATCTCCGGCGGCATCGTGGCCGAGAAGAACAGCGTCTGGCGCCGGCTCGGTATTTTCGCGATGATCTTCTTCACGTCGTTAATGAAGCCCATGTCGAGCATGCGGTCCGCCTCGTCCAATACGAGCACTTCAATGGCGCCCAGGTCGATGACCTTCTGGTTCATCAAGTCCATGAGACGGCCCGGCGTCGCGATCAGAATGTCCGTTCCTTGCGCAAGAGCCCGCTCCTGTCCGCTCTGCGATACGCCGCCGACAATGGCGACGCAGCGAAGGTCGACGAACCGGCTGTATGCGTGGATGTTATCCGAAATTTGCAGCGCCAGCTCTCTTGTCGGCGACAAGATCAAAGCGCGAATAGACCGCTGCTTGCCCGCCTGGCCGCCGTTGTCGCTGAGACGCTGAATAATCGGCAGCGAGAATGCCGCCGTCTTGCCTGTCCCCGTCTGCGCGCAGCCGAGCAAATCCCGTCCCGCCAGCACCGGCGGAATCGCTTGCTCTTGAATCGGGGTCGGCGCCTCGTAATTTTCCCGGGCCAGCGCCTTCAATATTTCAGGTTTTAACTTTAATTCTTCGAAGTTCATTTGCGTAATTCTCCTATTGTAACCATGTGAATGGTAAATATCTTCATATAGCCTCTAAGGATACCACAATTGGATGCAAAAGAGTAGGCAATCTTATCCGAGCCTTTCACCGCTCCTGAAAACGAAGCTTCGAAAACATCCGCATTGTTGGCAAAATATCCTATGTCAGTCGTTGTAAAGCGCTTACAATCTGTGCGAGGGCCCTATTATTGGCTCTACATTTAATCATTTGGAGGAATGATGGATGCTGTGGAAAAAAACGATTGGCCTGCTGCTCAGCCTGGCGCTTTGCTTGACTCTGGTTTCCGCGCCCGCGGGATGGAATCAGGAAGCGGAAGCCGCGCCTTCCTTCGCCAAGGGGGCTGACATTAGCTGGGTGCCTGGCATGGAAGCCCAGGGCTACAAGTGGAAGGACAAAAAAGGCGTGCAGCGTGATATTTTGGACATTTTGAAGACCGACTACCAGATTAACTCCGTCCGCATCCGCGTATGGGTGAACCCTTCGGGCGACTACGGAAACGGCTACATGACGGTTGACCGCGCGGCCACCCTGGCGAAGCGCGCCAAGGATAAAGGCATGAGCGTTATGCTGACGCTGCACTACAGCGATTCCTGGGCGGACCCGGGCAAGCAGACGAAGCCGGCCGCATGGGCGGGCTATAACTTCCAGCAGCTTATGGACGCCGTTTATAACTGGACCCGCTACGTCATGACGTCGATGCAAGCGAAGGGCGTGACGCCGGATTGGGTGCAGATCGGCAACGAAACCAACGACGGCATGCTCTGGAACGACGGAAGAGCCTCCTCCAACATGAAGAACTACGCTTGGCTCGTCAACTGCGGCCATAACGCGGTGAAGTCGGTCAGCAGCTCGACCAAAACCATCGTCCACCTCGCGAATGGTTACGACAACGGGCTTTTTGTATGGAACATCGGCGGACTGATCAGTAACGGCGCGAACTTCGATATCATCGGCATGTCGCTCTACCCGGGCGCCTCCGACTGGTCGTCGAAGGTGAATCAGACCATCTCGAACGCCAACAACATGATTTCCCGTTACGGCAAGCCGATTATCATTACCGAGATCGGTATGGACTATAATCAGCCGGCCGCGGCCAAAAGCTTCATCAGCGACATCAAAACGAAAATCCGCAATCTGTCCGGCGGCAAAGGCCAAGGCGTCTTCTACTGGGAGCCGCAGGCTACGCCGAGCTACAACGGCGGCTATAGCAAGGGAGCGTGGCAAGCGGATATGAAGCCGACGGTCGCGCTGGAGGGCTTCCTGAATTAATCCTTTTTGACGGCGGCAGTCTGGGATCGGGCCGTTTCTTCGCTCTTAGCCTGTTGCCGGTACGCTTTCGGCGGCATGCCGTTTTCTTTTTTGAAGCTTTTGCTGAAATGAAACTCGTCCGCAAACCCGCAGCTTTCCGCGATCTCCTTCATCGTGCGGTCCGTGTAAACGAGCATGCGCTTCGCATGCTCGTTACGCAGACGCGCCAAATAGCTTTTGGGGCCTTGTCCCGCAAAACGCATAAACAGCGAGCGAAGATACGACTCCGAAATGCCAAAGCGCCGAGTCCATTCCCGCAGCGGAACGGGCTCGGCGTATTGGCGGGCCAGCTCGTCCCTGATTCTCGCGAACAGCCGATTGGGTCCGTTCTCCTCCGGGGAGCCCGCGTTCGCGTGCCAATTCAGGCGATGCAGCAGCTCGAACAGCAGCGCTTTGACCGCGAGCTCGCTATCGGCTTGACCGGGAATCCATTCCCGAAGAAGCTTCTCGAACAAAGCTTCAAAGTCGCCGTCCGCTTCCCCTTCCGAGCGCGTCATGAACGGCAGCGGAAGGGCCTCCGCGAATTCCCTCATCAGCATACCGCCCAGCGGGTCACGCTCCGTTTGGTACAACAACACGAGCACCATCGCGATCCGCAGCGGCTGGCTGTCATCGGTTGTCATATGAAGATGCAGGCCCGGGCGCAAGTAGAACAGCATGCCTTCGCGAACCGGCAGCTCCTCCCCTTCCTCCGTGACAAACGTTCCTCTTCCTTCCCGGATCCAATAAAAGGTATGGCATCCCCTATTCTGCCGGATATCCGACCAGCCGGGCCCCGTTTCCTTGTCCATCATCCACAAAAGCTGAAGATGCAGGCCATGCGGGATTTCCCCCTTTTGCTCCACGTTCATCCCTCCGTACGCGAATCGTATGCCTTTATCATATGAAATCGAAGCGTTTTTGACAAGTTTGAATTGATTTCTTCCATGTTATCCACGACCTTCTGATGTTACACTGAACATGAAATGTACATGGAGGTGGACGGACTTATGAATCACAGGGGAATCGATTACATGCCTTGGATCGCCAAATCCGAGGAGGAAAAGCAGGAGCAGCAGGCGCTGCAAGCCGCGCTGGAGGAGCGCCTCGGGTTCAAGTTCGGGAAGGACTGCTTCGTTTCTCCGGAAGCCGTGTTATTCCCGGATAAGCTGAGCATGGGGGATCGCAGCTATATCGCGGGAGGCGCCATCGTTCGCAATACGGAGCTTGTCATGGGCGCGGACTGCTCCATCAATGCGGGGGCGGTCGTGACCGGCAAGGTGAAGCTGGGCGATGCCGTGCGCATCGCGACTTATGCCAGCATGTACGGCTTCAATCACGGCTTCGCTTCGGTCGATGTGCCGATCTTCCGCCAGCCGCTTACCTTCGCGGGCATCGAGATCGGCGACGACGTCTGGATTGGCGCCCATGCCGTCATTCTGGACGGCGTAACGGTCGGCTCCCACTCCATCGTCGCCGCCGGAGCCGTCGTCACCAAGGACGTGCCTCCTTACAGCATTGTCGGCGGCAATCCGGCCAAGGTGATTCGAAGCAGACTGGAAGAGAAAACGAAGGAGTCCGCGCCAACCACTCCGCCGCTTGAGCGAATCCATGAGGCAGCAACCGGCAGGGAGGCTTCCCAGCTGGAAGACCGGCTGCGGAGCTTCGGCAGCGCGGCGCGCGATGAGCTGGAGCCTCTGCTGCGGTACTATTCCGAATCGGCGGATGACGGCGAGCCGTTCTTCCGGGACCGCCCCGGCAGCGCGCGAACGGTCCGCGCCTATTGCGATGCCGTGGAAATCGCCGCCATGTTCGGCACGCTTCCTCCCGGCTGGAGCCGAGAAGCGCTAGTCGCCAAGCTCCAAAGCTACCAGTCCGCCGAGACCGGGCTGCTGCCCGATCCTTGGCATCTGCCGGATGCGGACAAGGACGACCCTTGGCTGCTGACCGACTATTTCTCGCGCTATCACTTGCTTGCCGTCGGTTATGCGCTGGAGACGCTGAATGCGCAGCTTCTCCATCCCGTTCATGCGGTGGAGAAGCTGGAGACGAATGCGCTGTACCGCAAATTGGATGGCATGGCTTGGCATAACGACGCATGGAGCTGCGGCGACTGGATCGATGGTTATGCGACGGGGCTATATATAAATGCCAAGCATTTCGGCAGCGCCAAGCGGCCGGACGATCTGATGGGATGGCTGCATACCCGCGCGAACCGGTTCACCGGCTTGTGGGGACAGCCAACGGATAAGGAAGACTGGCTTCAGCCGGTCAATGGCTTCTACCGCTTGACCCGCGCTACCTTCGCGCAGTTCGGCTTGCCGCTGCCGTATCCGGAGCGTACCATCGACACGGTGCTTGCCCATAGCCGGAACGGCAAGTTTTTCCGAGAGGATAGGCTGAACGCCTGCAACGTGCTGGACGTGGCGCATCCGCTGTGGCTGTGCATGAAGCAAACGGATTATCGGCGCGAGGAAATCGTCGAGTGGGCTTCTCGCATGCTGGATGCCGCGCTTCGCGAGTGGGTGCCGCGGCGCGGATTCAGCTTCCGGCTGCAGGAGCGCGGCAGCGAAGGGCTGCAGGGCACGGAGATGTGGCTCAGCATCGTCTACCTGCTCGCGGACATTTGCGGCGCCGCTCCGGCGCTCGGCTATCGCCCGCAGGGCGTTCACCGGCCGGACCCGGCCTGGACCTGGTCCTTCTTGTAAGGCGTTGCCCACCGGCCGGACCTGGCCTGGGCCTGATCCCTCTTGTAAGACATTGTCCACCGGTACGCGGGACAACACGGAAAATGCTGCAGAGCTGCATCATTTTCGCTCATTTCGAGGCGCACGAGCATAAAATGATGCCTTTATGCAGGATTTTCGGCCGTTTTCTCCTCTCAGGCCAAGTATGGGTTCCAAATGATGTACGTTCGCAACATTTGGAGTCCAGCCTTCGGCTGTGACAGAAAAATGATGCTCTTTTGCATCATTTTTGTTCGAGATAAGGCCAATAAAAACGACCAAAGCCGTTCCCGCGCGGCAGCGCGCGGGAACGGCTTTTTACGGCAATAATGGTTAAGCCCCCATATTATAAATGCCCATAATAAATGACGTCGTTAACTGTTGCCGATGTGACCTAAGCCGGCTCCGCAGCTCCCGGGGCAGCGCCCTGCACGAGACGGCCGATCGCTTGCCCGAGGTCGTGCGGCCCAGCCGCCCGATTATAAGTGCCAAGGAACGCCGAAGTCGCCTCGGGACTGGACGCGATAAGACGGTTGACCATTCTCTGCTCCTCGGTGAAAGGGTTATTCTTCGTGAATTGGCAGGCCAGCTGGAAGTGGAACATCATCTTCTCTTCCATGCGCGCTTGATACACGCCCGCCATCTCGTTCCAGCTCGCATCCCAATCCGGATAGGCGCTCAGCACATCGGTTAGAATACGCGCGCCGTAAAGCGCGTCCTGCATGCCTTGGCCGACGGCGGGATCCTTGAACGTCAGCGCGTCCCCCACGAGCGCCCAGCCAGGCCCCATGCCTTGATGCCAGTCATTGTCATAACCGAGCAGGCCCTTGATCGGCATGGCAAGCTCGGCATCCCGCATCCGCTCGGCAAGCGGCGTACCCGCAAATCCGGTTTCCAGGAGGGTAAGCATCGCCTGCTCCGGCAATACTTTGAACCGCTCCATCCAGTCCTCGTCCTCCAGCGGGAACATGACGCCCACGACGTACAGGTTATCGCTGGTCGGGAATACGATCGCGATTTTGTCGTCCATCTTGTACAGCTCGGCATGAAGCTCGCCGTCCTGCTTGTAATTCGAGAAGTACCCGACATACGAAGCGAAATCGGTCGGCACCGCCTGCAGACATTCGCTGCCGGCCAAGCCGCGCACTCTCGAGTTCCGCCCGTCCGCCCCGACGACGAGCTTCGCCCGGAACTGCTCGCGCATGCCGTTTTTGCGAACCCCTTCTACTCCGACGACCTTGCCATCCTCTTCGATGAGCTCCGCAACGCGGAAGCCCTCGATTGCCGTCACTCGATCCTGCGCGGCCGCATGCTTGAACAAAATATCGTCAAGATGCGTTCGCCTGATGCACAAGCATTCCGTCTCCCCCATCACTTCGGGGAACCTGCCGTCGATAACGGCATCCTCGAACTGGACAACCGCCCGTTTGTACGTCGGCGTCCCCGTCGCCAGCAGCTCCTCTAAGACCCCCATCTCCCGCAGCATAGCCAGCGAATTGCCATAAAAATTATGCGTCGACAACGTATCGCTCGGGAAGGTGCTTTTGTCCAGAAGCAGCACCTCGTACCCCGCCTTCGCCATCTCGTATGCCAGCGTCGAACCGGCCACCCTCGCTCCTACCACGATCACATCATAATGTCTTTTCATCTACCGCAGCCTCCCGCATCAAGTTTCCATCGATCTCATTGTAAAAGAATGCCTGCGCGCCAAGTAGTTACACGCTGTCATGGAAATTGTCATGTGGTGCGGGAGGCGCAGGGTAAGCGCCTAAGGCGCTACCCTACCGGCAGCTCGATCGAAAGCTCGCAGCCGCAAGGCGAGCCGTCATCCGCGCTGGAGGAGCGGATCGACACCGTGCCGCCGAGCAGCTCGGCGCGCTCCTTCATGGCGCTGAGGCCGAAGCCCGGGGATGCCTCGCCGAAGGGCTCGCCGTCGCTGACTAGCCGGAACTTCAGAAGCTCTCCCTCCAGCTGCAGCGTGAAGCGGAACCGGCTGCATCGTCCATGACGGATGCCGTTCGTCAGCCCCTCCTGGAGCGCATGGTACAGCACCTGCTCCGACAGCTTCCCTAGCGCAAAGCCGTGCGGAATTCTAATATCCGCTTCGACGCGAATATCCATCGTGTCCTCGGTGTATTGGATAAGCTCCCGCAGCGACTCCTCCAGCGACAACGCGGGGGCTTCCTCCGTCTTGAGCAGCCGCACGGATTTGCGAATATCGTCCAATCCTTTGCGCACGAGGCCGCTCAGCATATCCAGCTTGCCTTCGGGGATGCCGCCGTCGCGCTCGGCCAGCGTCTTGGTCGCTTCCAGCTGCACGATGGCGGCCGTAAGCGTATGTCCGACGACGTCGTGGATTTCGTACGCGATCCGATTGCGCTCCTCCAGAACCGACAGCTCGGCCAGCGACTCCGCTTTCTCCCGCATCGTGATCGATAATACCCGGTTCGCCTGCTCCAGCTCCGCGGTGCGCATCTCCACCAGCTTCTCCAGGTCCCGGTGGAACTGCTCCAGCTCTTTATTTTTTACAAGCAGCTCCGCCGCGTTCCGCTCCGACTCCAGATGCACCCGCCGGACGCTGCTGACCATCACCATAATCATGCAAATCATGAACAGCAGCAGTCCATTCGACTGCAAGCCCGCTATAATTCTGAAAATGTATCGGCTTATCGGCAGCATCTCGTTCAGAGGCAACGGCAGCATCCAGAGCACAACAGCCGCAAGCGTGCATAGAGCAAGCGTCCAGAAGCCCCGAATGATCCACCTTCGTTCCTCTTCCCGCTCCCTCGTATTCCGCTGCTTAATCAGAACGTAGGAAATGGCGACCAGCCCAGCGCCAGCCAGCACAAGAACGACTTGCGTTGTCACCCGCGCATAGAGAATGGGATCCCATGCTCCCGCTGCCCCGACCACGACTACATATAGAGCCAGCACGTATTTAATCACGCGAATAATACGATTGCGGGCGACCTGCAGCGCCGCGCCGAAGAAGCCGACGAACGCATACAAGCCGATCGGGATGAGCATATCCCTCCAGTAATACAATTCCGTGATGGGGAGGAACCACTGCGGCACCCGGCAGGAAAGCAGCAAATTCAGCCCCAGACAGAAGGCGAGGATGCCGAACCAACCGTACATTTGCTGCCTTCGACGCACGAACAGGATCAGACCGACAATACTTGCCGTTAGGTAGAGGATTGCATATATAAACAATCCTACCTCCCCCTGAAGCATGGCGTACAGAAGCTGATCCGGCTCACCGGCAAGCACCATATCGCTGCCAACGAACGGCTGACCTGCCCATTCCGTCTTAATTCGCAGCTCCTTCCCTTCGTCCGACGGCTCGATAGGCACCGGATGCAGCGTCAGCCTTGGATTAATATACTTCCTCTTGCCATCCATGTTGAACGAGTAGAGCGGCTCGCCGCCTAACGTGACCTCGAACCGCTTCATGCCCGAGAAGAACAAATAGGGGCTGCGCCACCCGATGTCGGGCACCGTCTTCCGCAGCCATACCGTCCCTTCGTAGCCGATCAGCCTTTTTTTGTGCGCAAGGTCGAACGTCTCCCAGTCCGTTTCCTCCGGCTCGTCCTGCCCGTATGCAACTTGCCATTTCAGTATGTACACCGTAAACTCGGGACGCTCCTTCTCCGCGAAGCTCGGCCGCTCCACGAGCATCGGCGGCAGGAACAGCATAAAAACGGCCGAACAGATCAAAATCCACAGCAGCGTAGAAAGGCGTTTTTTCCTCGTGTCCATTATGATCAGAACCCCTCATCGTATTAATCCCGTCTTACGTTCTATCATAGCTCGACGCTGACCCGCGGAATACTGGCAATTTCGCGTTCGAGGCCCGAATGACAGAAACAATGACAACTTGTAACTGTCGGCGTCCTAGCCGGATCTTCTACAATAACCCTTATCCAAAAATGAAAGGATCGAAGATCGATGACCCGAACAAAGCTGGCGGCATTAGCCGCTCTCGCCCTTCTGCTCCTCGCAGGTTGCTCCGAAAAAGACGTCCCCACGTTTGACGTTGAAATGGAGGATGCGAACCAAGGCAGCGTCACGCTCGATACGGCGGGAGGAGAAACCGTCCTCTCCAGCGTTGCCGAAATCCCTCCCTCCTTCCCCGAAGACATCCCGCTTCCCGAAGGCGCTGTTATCACGGCCACTCTAGACCAGAAGGAGCAAGGCAATTCCATGGTGGCCTTCGACGCGGAGCAGCCCTTCGACGAGGCGATTGAGCTGTATCAAAATTACGCCTCGGAGGCGGGCTACGCGGAGGCCATTCCCGCAACGATCGACTCGCAAATGTTCTGGTACTCCGGCACGCGCGGGGAGGAGCAGCTCGTCATTACGCTCAACAAGGATCTGGAGCGCGATGGCTGGGTGTACGGGGCGGTTACGTACACGAGCGGCGCACCAGAGTGATTTTCACTCTTGCAGTTCCAATAGGATCTGCAAGCAGCCACAACCCCCCACAAACCAAAGAAGGCGGTACGGGATCAGCTCCTGTACCGCCTTCATTATTAACGCTGTCGCCCTCGCTACGAACCCGCATCCTCCAACAAAAGCCCCTGCATGATCGCCACCGCTTCCTTGCGGTCGCTCGTGCCGAGCTTGTTGTAGATGACGCTGATGTAGTTGCGGACCGTGCCGTCGCTCATGAACAGCGTGCTCGAGATTTGACGGTTGGAGTAGCCCTCGATCATGAGCAGCATGATCTTCCGCTCCCGCTCCGTGAAGGAGAAGCCTTGCCGGCCCAGCTTCGATTCGTCGAACGAATCCGCCCGGCCGCGATCCAGCACCGACAGTCTTGCCGCAAGCTTCGACGCGATCGCCGCGGGAAGAATAACCCCGCCGTCCATCGCCTCGCGGATCGTCTGCACGATTTGCCTCGACGGCATATCCTTGAGCAGGAAGCCGTCCGCTCCTCCGGCCATCGCGTCCACGATGAAGCGATCCTCCGCGAAGGTCGTCAGCATGAGCACGATCGTGTCCGGCACGTCCCGCTTGATGAGCCGCATCGCCTCGATGCCGTCCATGACGGGCATCTTGATATCCATCAGGATAACGTCCGGCCGCTGCTCCTTCGCCTGCTGCCAAGCCTCCTGTCCGTTCTCGCACACGCCTATAATCGCCAAGCCTTCCTCCGATTGAAGGATCGTTTGCAAGCCCTCCCGGAGAAGCCGCTGATCGTCCGCAATCATGATTCGTATCATCAAACAAGTCCACCCTTTTTCGCCGAATGTGAATGTACCTCCGATTCTATCACCAGCAGGGTGCCCCGTATAGAGGAATGCGCGCGTCGATGACAAGAATGACAAAAACAGTGACAGACCGGCATTACGCTTCCGGCAGCCTCTCCAGCGCCTCCAATTCCCTGGCGAACCATTCCCGCGCGAAGCGATGGGAACCGATGCCGTATTCCAGCGTCTTGCGCTGGTATCGGAAAATGTCGCGATACGGTTCCGGCACGTCCATATGCTCGAGCTCCCGATCAAGCGCCTCCAAGCCGCTTAGCGCGCTGTCCAGCTTCTCCGTTATTTCCTTCAAAATAGCCCGTTTCTCCTCGTAGCCTTCCACCAGTCCGAGGAAAAACATCTTGGACAGCGCCGTCACCTCGAGCTTGCTGTCCGGCGTCTCGCTTCGCATCCACTCCAGAAACGCTTCCTGCCCTGCGGGCAGCGCCGCGTACACCTTCTTGTGCCTGCCGTTCTCCACTTCCTCCGAATAGGCGACCCAGCCCTTCTCCAGCAGCTTCTTCAGCGCGGCTTGCAGGCTGCCGTAGCTGGCGCTGTAGAACAACGAAATTCCTCTCTTGAAGCTTTGATTCAGCTCATATACCGTCTGGCTCTGCATCATCAGCAAGCCCAAAACAACAAATTCCATCTTCCCGTTCTCTCCTCGCCTCTTGCGGAATACGATAAAACATATTACGATTAGTAATATATCTTATCGTAATATATAATTCCCATTAAATCAACCGCAGGGAGAGATACAAATGACTGTCACGCTAGTAAACCCGGATGCCCGCATGAAGCTGAACAACCGGCTGGACGCCCTATTCTTGAAGCAATCGCGGGCGAAGCGCGGAGGCGTCCCCCGCGGGCAAACGGCGGACCTTCAGGGCCGCGTGTTTTCCGCCAAGCTCGGCATCGACTACCGCTACTCGTCAACGGATACTCCGATGCCCTACCATATCGCCAGCATTGGCAAAATGTTCACCGCCGTCCTCATCGGCCAGCTAATCGAAAGCGGGCAGCTGCGGCTGCAAGACCGGGCTGCGAAATATGTTCCGGCCGGCACGATGAACGGACTGTTCGTTCACAAAGGGCGTGATTATGCGAACGAGGTGACGGTCGAGCAGCTGCTGGGCCATACATCGGGCGTCGCGGATTATTTTGGAGACAAGGTGTTGACAGGCGTTCCGCTCCAGAAGATGATTATTCAACAGCAAGACCGTCATTGGACGCCGCAAGAGCTGCTTGCGATCTCGCGGGAGCAGCAGCAGGCGGTCGCCCCGCCGGGCGCCGCATTCCATTATTCCGATACCGGCTATGTGCTGCTTGGCCTGCTGATCGAACACGTTACCGGCGGTACCTTCGAAAACCGCGTTCACGAAAGCATCCTGAACCCTCTCGGCATGAACGACACCTACATGCCCCATCGCACGAAGCCGGCTAACATGTTCTCACCTCCCATGGCCCCGGTCTGGCTGGGCGGCACCGAAATTAGCAGCTACGTCAGCCTCAGCTGCGACTGGTCCGGCGGCGGAATCGTGTCCACCACGGACGATTTGCTTCTCTTCAACCGCGCCTTAAGAGAAGGAAAGCTGCTGCAGCCTGCCACCCTGCAAGCCATGGATACCATCCGGCATCGTTTCCGCCCCGGCCTTCACTACGGTCTAGGCATGATGGAGGTCCGATTCGAGCAATTTTTCTTCCTGCTGAGAGGTCTCCCGCGTTATAGAGGACATATTGGCGTGCTGTCCACCCATCTGTTCTGGGAACCCGAGACGGATACGCATATCGCGCTGAACTTTGGATCGGACGGCGCCATGGTGCAAAGCTTCAAAGCATTGATCCAGATCGCAAGCGAAATAAAAAAAGCCGCAAGCAGCGGCTGAATGGACGAATAACGGGTCATCACGACAAATCCGCGGAAACGCGGATTTTTTTGTTGTTAACAATAATTAGTTTATTTAAAACAGATAAAACATATTGTAAAACAATAAACACTATGTTAGATTTAACTCACAAAACGAAGCGAGGTGTTTGGGATGAAACAAGGATCAACGCTTTTCCTCAAGGGAGTTGTTGTTCTGATCGGGCTGGCTGCGCTTGCGATGTGTATATTCGGGCTGCCCGGAATCGCTAATGAAATAGCCGAGGATTATTCGATGCTGGTGTATTTGCCCCTCTTGATCGTCGTCTACGCGGCAGCCATGCCTTTCTTCATTGCTCTATATCAGGCTTTGCTGCTGTTAGGCTATATCGATAAGAACAGAGCGTTTTCTTGGAAATCCGTAAAGGCTCTGAGAGTAATAAAATTTTGCGCAATGGCGATCAGTCTCTTGATCGCGGCAGGCATGCCGTCCTTGATGATCATGGCGCAGAAAGACGATGCGCCGGGCCTCGCGGGGCTTGGAATGGTCATTATTTTCGCTTCCGTCGTCATCGCTTTTTTCGCCGCCGTTCTAGAGAAGCTGCTGCGGAATGCCATCGCGATCAAATCCGAAAACGACTTAACGATCTGAGGTGAACGACATGGCCATTATTATTAACGTTGACGTCATGCTGGCCAAGAGGAAGATGAGCGTGACGGAGCTTGCCGACAGGATCGGCATTACGATAGCGAATCTGTCCATCTTAAAGAACGGGAAGGCCAAAGCCGTCCGGCTATCCACGCTGGAGGCGATTTGCAAAGCGCTGGATTGCCAGCCCGGGGATATTCTGGAGTTCAGGAACGATGAATAAGTTAAGGACAGGGCACATGAAATCGAATGCCGGCAGGCTCGAAAGAAAGGAGGCGGCCCCGATGAGAATGAAACCGGTCATGCAGCTTCTGCACTTCGGCTATCAACAAGCGATGAGCTGTATCTTTCCCGTGGCGATCTTCGGCACGTTATTCCTCTCCAGCCAAATCGATTGGCCTTTCATTCACCGTTACGATGCCATCCTTCTTATTCTGCTCGGCGTGCAGGTTCTCATGTACCGCAGCGGACTCGAGACGCTCGACGAGATCAAAGTCATCTGCGTCTTCCACGTCATCGGTTTGCTCCTGGAAATCTATAAGGTCAAGATGGGGTCGTGGTCGTATCCGGAGCCCGGCTATACGAAGCTGCTTGGGGTGCCGCTCTATAGCGGATTCATGTATGCGAGCGTGGCAAGCTTCATGTGCCAGGCGTGGCGCAGACTGAAGATGGATATGACCGGATGGCCGGGGCTGGCCGCCTCGGGCTTGCTTGGGGGAGCGATCTACCTCAACTTCTTCACGCACCACTTCATTCCCGACTTCCGCTGGTGGCTGACGGCGCTGGTGCTCCTCGTTTTCTGGAAAACATGGATCATCTACCGCGTTCGGGACGCGACGTACCGCATGCCGCTGACTCTCGCCTTCCTCCTTGTCGGGTTCTTCATCTGGCTGGCCGAAAATATCGCGACGTACTTCAATGCCTGGAAGTATCCGGATCAGCATGAGACATGGCAAATCGTCGGCTTCAGCAAAATCAGCTCCTGGTTCCTGCTCGTCATCATCAGCGTCATTATTGTGGCTCAGCTCAAGCATGTGAAGGCAGGACGCGAACAGAAAAAGAAGGATTAGGTTCGCCCTAATCCTTCCAAAATGGCCGATATTGCATCGATGCTGATCGGCTTGCTGACGTAAGCATCCATGCCCTCGGCTAAATATTTTTCGCAGTCGCCTTTCATGGCATGCGCCGTTACCGCCACAATACACGGCTTTTTCTTGTCCGCCAACGTTTCATGAATTCGCTTGGTCGCCTCCAAACCATCCATCCCGGGCATTTGAATATCCATAAAGATGATATCGTAGGGATAGCGCTTAACCGCCTCCACGGCTTCTTGTCCATTTTGAACCAGAGTCGTTTTGTGACCGAGCTTCTCTATCATTTTCTTCAGCACCACTTGATTCACTTCATTGTCTTCGGCTATTAAAATTTTCAGGGATGGTTCCGTTGAGTTCTCGAAGCTGCCGTCCAGCTCAGGCCAGCTATCACAGGACTCCGAATCGCTAGATTGAACTCGGAAGCTCGCCGTGAACAAGAAGGTTGACCCGGTCTGATCCTCGGGTGCTTCATGCCAGATTTGCCCGTCCATTAATTCAACCAGCTTCTTACAGATCGCCAGGCCTAAGCCCGTCCCCTCCGTTTTCCTCGTCATAAAGTGATCGACTTGATAGAAAGGCTCAAATAATTGACTGACCTGATCCTTCGGCACGCCGATGCCCGTATCCCGAATCGCGAATTGAAGCCGTACCGTATTCATCTCTTGCGACACGGTTTCCACAACAATCGAGATGGCTCCGTTAGGCGTAAATTTAATAGCGTTGCTTAATAAATTCAGCAGTACTTGCCTTAGCTTCGTCACGTCGCCTTGAACCAAGTTCGGAACCTTAGGATCGACCGACGTCGTGATCTCCAGGTTTTTCTCAAGAGCCTTGGACATGACCAGATAAAGCGTCTCCGACAAGACGGCTCTCACATTCAATGGTTCTTCCATCAATTCAGTCTTGCCGGATTCGATTTTGGAGAAGTCCAGAATGTCGTTAATAATCGCGAGCAGCGTATCGCCGCTCTTCTTAATAATTTGCACGTATTCCATCTGCTCTTCATCCAATTTCGTCTCCAAGAGCACATCCGTCATGCCGATAACCCCGTTCATCGGCGTACGGATTTCATGACTCATCATCGCTAGAAAGTCGCTTTTGGCTTTATTCGTTTTTTCGGCGGCTTCCTTCTCGATGATCAGCTTCTTCTGTTCCGTCATGTCTTTCGCTATGATGTAGAAGCCCATCGTCTGGTTCTGGATAATGATCGGAGCCAGGGTGACCAACACCTCGACGGAATGGCCGTCCTTGTGCCGGATGAACGATATGTCCTTCTCCACTCTTTCGATATCAGCATGATGGTTTAGAGCCAATAGCAAGCGGGCCGCGTTTTTGTCGCCGATTAATTTGGATATCTGGCTGCCGATTAACTCTTCGATGAGATAGCCGGTCATCTGCTGCGCCATGCTATTGCCGTTAATCATAACGCCGTCCAGGCCAAAAGAAATAATGGCATCGTGATTATATTTCTTAAGCGACGTATACCGTTCGATGCTTTCCTGCAGCTTCATCTCCGCCAGCTTGTTCTTCGTTACGTCGATGAACTGGCAAATATAGTACAAGGGCTTGCCGTCATTCTCGTCTCGAACTAAGGAGACATGTACGGAGGTCCACACGATATCGCCGTCTTTGTTCAGGTATCGATTCTCTGATTCAAAGGAAGGAATGACGCCCTCCCATAATTCCGTCAGTAAACCGCTGGCGTTGCCGCCATCATCGGGATGTCGAATGTCTTCTATGGTAAAATGCATAAATTCTTCTTCCGTATAGCCGAAAATCCTGCAAACCGCCGGGTTCACATGGATCCACTTTCGATCCAGAGAGATCAAAGCGATCCCAATCGGAGCGTTGGTATAGATATGTCCGAATAAAGCTTGGGGGTCTATTGTTTCTAAGTTCTGCATCGGCGCATTCCTCCTTTTGCATTCCTGCGATAGCTACTCCTATAGTAACATATTATGAGAGCTTGTCCGTCAGGTTTAATAGAAGTCGATAATCAATCTAGCAAAAAAAAGAAGCAGCCGGATCGGCTGCCCTCCTGTCTTGCTTATTCGGTTGGATAGCTCAGACCCCACTGGCGGCGGATCCGGTCCATCGTGTCCATAATGCCGACCGTCTCGTCCAGCGGGATCACGTCGTTCTCCAGCTTGCCGGAACGCAGGCAAGCCATGGCCGCCTCCGCCTCGAATTTGTAGCCGGCGAATTGGCGATCATCTTGGATGTGCACGGCATCCTCTCCGTACACGTGAAGACTCGCTTCCTTCGCGAACAGGAAATTCGGGATACGGATGTACCCTTTGGTTCCGTACACGTAAGCGTCGTTCTGCAGGTTAAGCCGAATCGCTCCGCCCAACGCGGCCGTGCGGCCGCCCTCGTACTCGAACAGCAGCGAGAATCGCTCGTCGACGCCCGTCTCCCCGATATGCGCACTGCTCATGATGTTTTTCGGCTGTGCGCCGTATATCATGGATGCGAACGATACGGGATAAATGCCGGCATCCAGCAGCGCGCCGCCTCCCTGCGCTTTGTTCAGCAGACGTCCCTCCGGGTTCCAGCCGGCATCGAAGCCGAAGTCCGCCTTGACCAGCTGCACGTCTCCGATGAGTCCTTGCGCGAGCCATTCGCGCGTCTGCACGAGCGGCGGGAGGAACCGGCTCCACATCGCTTCCATGACGAACAGCTTCTTCTCGCGGGCCACCCGGGCGATCTCTTCAGCTTCCCCCGCGTTGATCGTAAACGGCTTTTCGCAAATGACCGACTTCCCTGCTTCCAGGCAAGCGAGCACCTGCTCCTTGTGCAGCGGGTGGATCGTGCCGACATACACAATTTCCACGTCTGCGTCATTCAAGAACTCCTCATAGCTTCCATAGGCGCGTGCGAAACCGTATTGTTCGGCGAACCGGTTCGCCTTCTCCTGCGATCTTGCGGCAACCGCCGTCAGCTCGGCGCCCTCCGCCAGCTTCAGATCCTTCGCGAACGAACCCGAAATGCCGCCGCAGCCCATTATGCCCCATTTGATTGTTCTTTGGTCCATGCTCGTCTCTGCTCCTCTCTTCTCTAGCAAACTCTTTCTTTTAATGATTCTACCATTATATGAAAGCTAATGGAAAAGCCCGCTCAAAGGGAGACGAGTTTTCCCGCAGGCTTTCCGCTCTATGCCGAAAGTTAGTAACATACATCCGCCATCTTCGGTACGCTGCCAAGCGCACAAAAAAACGATCAGACCTCCCGAATTCGGGGCCCGATCGTTATCCTGTTTAACTATTTATGCTGTTTAGTTCTTCTTAATCATCATAACCGTCATCATTATCGTCATCTTTGTCGTCATCATCGTTGTCATCGTCATCATCATCCGACCAATCATCATTCCAATCATCATCGTCGTCATCGTAATCCGTGTCCGATTCTACGATTTGGCCGGTTACCGCGTCCACCTCGACTTCGGCTCTGCCTCCGTCCAGCCTGAGCTTCACCTCATAAACCAGCCGCCCGTCGTCGCGGTCTTTCTTCACTTTGACCACGGTGCCTCCCACATGCTCCGCGGCCAGCTTTCCTGCCGCTTCGGCGGTAATTGTTTTGCCGTTAGCCGGGTTGGACGCAGGCACGCTGGACGTCTTGCTGCCGGGTTCGCTGCTCGGCTTCGCTGTAGGAGACGGCGCGGCGCTTGCAGCTGGAGCCGTGCTGCCGGGAGCCGCGCTAGCGTTAGGCGCTGGGCTCGAGGCAGGCGACGGACTTGCGATAGCGCCTGGCCCATCGTCATCCCGGTCATCCCGATCGTCGATGCGGGAGGAGAGCGTCGCTCCGCTGTACGCATCGATGTACACGTCGTAATCATCACGCTCTGCCGTCTCGATCTCTACCTCGTAGTAAACTCCTCGGCTGTTCCTCTCCAGCTCGACGCCCTCGACGCGGCCGGATACGACCTTAAGCGCCGCTTCCCGCGCTTTCTCTGCGCCAATCAACGTTCCTTGCTTCGTGCCGCTCGCGGCGGAGATCTGCTTGACGGCGCTCGCACCCATCACCCCGCCGATCAGCAACGCGACGGACAATCCGCCTACCCATGCGATTCTTTTCATCATCATCTTCATTTCCCTCCTCTATTTCCTTGCCTGCTATCACTATATCCCCCTTGCATGAGAGGAAACGGAGAGCCGCATTAGAAAACGATGAGAAAAGAAAAAGAGCCTTCTCAGAAAAAGAGGCCGCCGAAAAAAAGAAAAAGGCACAGCTCTCCAATGAGGAAGCTGTACCGTGTCGTTTATATAGATGGCGATGGCGAATGATTCGGCTGTGGCAGGCGAGAACGGTGGATGGCAAACGGAACGGAGAAGGGTAAACGGAACTGTAAAACCTTATTTCGGCTATATGAGCATTTTTTCAGCGCTAACGGAACTAGGCGCCTTTATTGGCCCGTTTCAGTGGTCATTCTGACCCAATTGATTGGAATAAGGGCGCTCAGTTCCGCTATTTCCAAAAAAGCCACATTTTTCACTGAATAAAGTCTCTCAGTTCCTTAAGCCCCCATCCTCCACCGGCAAAATGAAAAAGCTCGCACTTGGGCAGCCTTCTCAGCAAAATTCTGTTCGGCAGCCGCAATCCCTAGTCGTCGTCATCCGAATCGTCCTCGGACGAATTCCCATCATCGTCATCATCCCATGACACCGACATGACGGCACCGGATATCGCGTTCACCTGCACGACCGCTTCCCGCCCGTCATTGGTTTCGATCTCCACGAGATAATCGCCGCCCTCCCCGCGCTCGACATTGTCCACGGTGCCTTGCACATGGCTAGAGGCCAGCTTTCCCGCCTCTTCCGCTGATAGAAGCGACGGCTTCTGAGTAGCGGCAGGCGAAGGCGCCGGACTGGAAGGATTGGCGGTTCCCTCATTGCCGCTGCCCCCGCCGGCCGATGGAACCGGGGTCGCGGATGGAGTAAGGGACGGCTCCGGTGAAGCTTCCCCGCTAGTAGGCTGCGGCGTTTCCGGGACATCCCCCACGGCGGACAGTCGTTCGACCGATGCAATCGAACCGCTCTCCGAATCAACGGCCAGGGCGTATAACCCCTGCTCCGTGCGCAGCTCGATTCGGTACGCCTCTCCATCCAGCATGGCGGAAGTGATTTCGCCGGGATAGTGCTCCAGCACGGACTGCATCGCTTCCTCCTTCGATACGACCGTGCCGTTATCACGTCCTTGCCAAGTCCATAGCGCCGCGGCCACCGCGCCGGCTGTCATGACGGCGACGAAGACGGCAGCTTTTTTGGTAATGCCCACCTCCGCGTCCCTCCTTTCTCAATACCTCCAGTGTAGCCGGTGAAGATGAGAATACGATGAGAGCCATTTACTTCATCTCCTTGACGGCGGGCAACCGAATGATGGCCTTGGTGCCGATTCCCGGCTCGCTTTCCAGCGAGATGTTCGCGCCGATCGCCTCCGCGATTTCCTTCGCGAGAGACAACCCGAGTCCCGCTCCGCCTGCTTTGCGACCCCTTGCTTCATCGACCCGGTAGAAGCGGTCGAATACCTTCGGCAGCTCGTCCGCCGGGATCCCGATCCCCCGATCCTGGGTAGTAATGACGCATTCATCGCCGCGGCGCGAAACCGCAACCGTTATCTCTTGAGCGCTGTATTTTCTGGCATTGTCCATAAAAATAAACAATACCTGTCGCAGCTTATTACCGTCCGTCAGCGCCATCACAGGCTCTTGCGGAATGTGAACCTGCACTTCACGCCCATATGCTCTCCTAATTGCCTTGGCCGACTCCTCGGCTATAACGGACAGATCGGTTTCCTCCAATTCCGCGTCCCACTGCTCTTCCTGCTTGGCGAGCAGCAGCAGCTGCTCCGTCAGCTCCTTCATACGGACCGCCTCGGAGTATATCGCCTGCACCGACTCGCCGATCAGCTCGGGTTTTTCGTTGCCCCGCCTCATGATGAGCTTTGCGTAGCTCTCGATAACGGTAAGCGGCGTCTTCAGCTCATGCGACGCGTCGGACACGAATCGTTTCTGCTTCTCGAAATTCCGCTCCAGAAGCTCGATCATTTCGTTGAACGTCTCCCCCATCTCGAACAGCTCATCCTTCGACCGTCCCTCTTGCTCGAGCTTCCGGAACCGGCCGCTTCGCCGAATTTCGCTCATCGTGTCGGTCATCGCCGTGATGGGATGCATGATAAGCTTTGCCAGCACCCTGCTGGAGATGACAACGGGCACAAGCGCGATGATCGTAACCAGGATCAGCACAAGGCGGAGCACGGAGAGCTGGCTGAGCGTCGGCTCCAGGCTTTCCGTCAGCTGTACGTTAACGACCGCCCCGTCCGGCCAAATAATCGGCACGGAGGCATGCGCGTAGCTTCGGCCTTCGATGCGCAGACGTTTAATGGCCGCGTCTGAGGAGAACTCGGCAGCGCTTCGGCTCAGCTCCTGCTCCGACGATGAAGTGACCGCGGCTATGCTCTCCCCGCTTGCCGGGCTTTCTTCCTCCACCTTGCCTACGATGCGAGCCATTCCGTCCAGCGGAACGTAAGCTCGCAGCAAATCGGCTGCCGGAATAGCACCGGCGGACTGCCGGATCCGTTCGGCGACCTGGACCGCTTGGGCCTCCGTCTGCTCCAGCTGGCTGTTCACCGACATCCGGCTGAACAAACCGTAGATCGATAAATTCATAAGGATCAGCAGCAGCGCAAATAAGACGGATGAATAAAAATGGATTTTGCTCGCCAGCTTTAGCTTCAGCTTCATGCGTTATCCTTCAGCACGTAGCCGACTCCGCGCACCGTATGGATCAGCTCTTGCCCGAAGCCGTGATCCACCTTTTTGCGGACGTACCGGATATAGACATCGACGACGTTCGTGTCCCCGTAATAGTCATACCCCCACACCGCCTGCAAAATCTGATCGCGGTTCAGCACTTGACGCTTGTTGCGAAGCAAATAAACGAGCAGATCGAACTCCCTAGGCGTCAGCTCGATCGAAGCGCCTGAGCGGGATACCTCCCGCGTGCTTTCGTTCAGCTTCAAATCGGCCGCCGTAAGCCAGGCCTCCTTCTCCGCCGAGGCCTCCGCCGTTCCTCCCGCCGGACGCAGACGAAGCGCCGCGCGGATCCGAGCCAGCAGCTCTTCAATCTGGAACGGCTTCGTGATATAGTCGTTCGCTCCTTGATCGAGGCCCGCCACCTTGTCTTCTACGGAGCCTTTGGCGGTCAACAGAATCACGGGCGTATCCGCGTCGGATTGTCGTATGCGCCGTAGCAGCTCGAAGCCGCTCATCCCCGGCAGCATGACGTCCAGCAGCACCAAATGCCAATCGCCCGCGCGGAACTTCTCGAGCGCCTCGACGCCGTTGCCCGCTTTCCCGACCCGATAGCCCTCGCATTCCAGCTCGATTTCCAGCAATCTTGCGATTTTTTCTTCGTCTTCCACGATGAGAATCGACGCGCTCATGGTTCCCCATCCGCTCCTTCCCTTTGCAGCTATCGTACCATATTTCCTCGGGGGCATCGCAAGGAAGCGTGCAAGGGCAAAGCTTCAGCGATTGTCCTTTCTCGAACCTCTATCGCCTCCAAAGCCGCGCCTCCCACACATTTAAGCACCTCTCGCACCTCTATTTCCTCCGAAACCGCACCTCCCACACATTTAAACGCCTCTCGCACCTCTATTTCCTCCGGAACTGCACTTCCACCATATGAAAAAACGGCGGCCCTCCCGAATTCGATCGGGATGCGGCCGCCGCTTCCAATTGTTTATTCGATTTACTTCACGATGCTTGCCAGCACGTCGTCGATCATCTGGGAGTTTGCAATTGGACCGGTGTACAGCCAGCTTTTTTCCCGGCCGAACTCATAGACTTGACCGTTCTTCACGGCTGGAATGCTTCCCCATACCGGATCTTTAAGCGCTTCGGATCCAGCATCTACATCGCTGTTGATCAAGAAAATATGGTCGGCGTCCAGCTGAGCAAGTTCCTCAAGCGAAATCGCGTTCCAGTTCGCCTCGGAAGCCGCCGAGATTTTCTTCACAGTTTCGGGAACGGCCAAACCAAGATCCCTGTACAAGACCGCGCCGCTCGATACCGAATCGCTGACGATGAAGAACGAACCTCCAACGAGCCAGATCGCGGCCGCGGATTCTCCGTTTACTTTACTTTGCAGCGTTGTCTTCGCTTCGGCCGCTTTGGTCTCGTAGTCGTCCAAAATGCCCTGCGCCTGCTCGGTTTTACCCAGCACTTCGCCGATTTTCAGAAGAGCTTTGCGCCAATCGTTGTTCACTTCGTCGCCAAGCACGAATGTCGGCGCGATTTGCGAATATTGATTGTATTTGTCGCCTTCAACCGAGCTGGCACTGCCGATAATAAGAAGATCCGGTCCGAAGCTAAGCACCGCTTCGTATGGAAGATCGTAAGCGATCGTTGGCGTGTCGCCCAGCTTGTCCTGCAAATAAGCCTGCGTGCCGTTCGTAACCGACCATTGCGCAGCCGGGATAACGTCCAGCGCCACCAGGTAATCTTCCAGATAGGAAGCGATGATGCGTTTCGGCTCGGCCGGAATCGTCACTTCGTGTCCCAGGCCATCCGTGAGCTTCCGTTCCGTCGGCTCTTCGGACGGTGCCGGAGTGGCGCTCTCTGTTGCAGGCGACTCCGATGCCGCGCCTTGATTCTCCGATTGATTGCCGTTGTTATTTGCGCCGCAAGCGGCTAGAAGCATGGCCAGAAGCATCATGCTGATTAATCCGGACATTCTGATTTTGTTGCGTTTCGCGTTCAATGTGAACTCCCCTTAGTTTGCGTGTCTCGATAGGCGTGGTTCGCTTTGTCCGAGCCACTCAATGATAACAATTCTCATTTACATTGTCAACCAAGTAAATTAGAGTTGCCATCTCCGTCTAAGCCAAGTCTCGCTTTCATGAATATGCTGAATTAGATTCGCATATCGGCTTCAAGGGGGCCCCGGCATGGACATTTGGAAGGAGCATTATGAACAACTTATCTTCCTGCAGGACCGCGCCATCGGGTTCAAGGCCGTCATCGCGGTTCATCACACGAAGCTCGGCCCCGCGCTCGGCGGCTGCCGGATGATGCATTACGCAAGCGAAGAGGAAGCCGTCCAGGACGCGCTTCGGCTTGCCCGCGGCATGACGTACAAGTCGGCGCTCGCCGGCATTCCGTACGGGGGAGGCAAAGCCGTCATGCTGGAGCAGCCTGGAGCGGCGGTCCATCGGGAGGTACTGTTCCGCACGCTCGGGAGGCAGCTTCAGAAGCTGAACGGGTTATATATTACGGGGCTTGATCTAGGCTCCACGGTTCAGGATATGGATTTCGTGCGCCATGAGACCACTTACGTGACGGATACGACAGGCTCGCTCGGAGCGGAGGGCGAGCTGACGGCGACGATGACGGCATACGGCGTATTCCTCGGCATTCAGGCCTCGCTGAAACGAGCATATGGTTCGGAGTCGCCGAAGAATCGGGTTGTTGCCGTGCAAGGACTGGGAAAGGTCGGCTATAAGCTATGCCGCTACTTGAACGAGGCGGGCGCCAAGCTAATTGTGTCCGACATCGACGCGGACCGCGTACGCCGAGCCGCCGCGGAGTTTGCGGCCGTTCCGTGCGCGCCGGACGCGATCCACTCTGCTCCTTGCGACGTCTTCGCGCCGTGCGCGCTGGGAGGCATTCTGAACGAGCATTCGATCCCGATGCTCGATTGCGCCATCGTGGCGGGAGCGGCCAACAACCAGCTGGCGTCGCCCGAGGATGGCGAACGGCTTCACCGCCGGGGCATCCTCTTCGCGCCGGACTATGCCATCAACGCCGGAGGCATCATCGTAACGGCTGCCGAGCTCGAAGGCGCCGACGCCGCTAAGGCGAAGCGCGACACGGAGCGTATCTACGGCAGCCTGGAGCGCGTCTTCGCCGAAGCAGACTCGATTGGCCTGTCGACCGCCGCGGCCGCCGACAAAATAACGGAAGAGCTGCTTGGTTAGCAGCTCTTCCGTTATTTCTAGGATCCTCTTCTTTGTGACCAAAGCCATGCAATCGCCATACATACAGCAAATACGATCGCGGAAGCAAACGCATAGGAGCCGAGGCTCCAGCTGCCCCATGACGCCGTAACCACACCCGTGACCGATCCGTCAGCATGAACGGTCTGTTCCGATGAGGCGGGCGCATGGTTGATCAGCCGCATCAGGATGGCCGGCGTTACGGCTGCAACCGCAAGAGAGGACAATATTCGCTTGAGCATCCCGCTCCTAGTCGTTCAGGAAGAACTGGATCGTCTTGTCCGAGGAGCCCGGCAGATGCTCGTGCCCGAAGTCCGGATAGATGACCAGCTCCTTCGGCGCCGTCATCTTGTTGTAAGCCGCGAACTGCGTCGACGGCGGGCATACCGTATCCATCAGCCCGACGAACATCAGCACCTTGCCCCGAATCCGGTCCGCCAAATATTGAAGATCGATGTAGCCCAGCTTCTCGAAAATTTCGTCTTCGCGCTCATGCAGCGGATCGAAATGACGGAAGAACGTGCGAAGCTCCTGATAAGCGTCCTTCGCCAAATCCATCTCCCACGTCCGCTTGTAATCGCACAGGAACGGGAAGACCGGTGCCAGCTTCTTCACGCGGGGCTCGAGCGCCGCGCAGGCGATCGTCAGCGCCCCGCCCTGCGAGCCTCCCGCCGCGTAGACGCGCTCCGGGTCGACCTCCGGCAGCGTCATGGCGATGCCCGCAAGCTGCGCCGTGTCGAGAAAAATATGCCGGAATAACAGGTTGTCCGGATGGTCGTTCAGACCGCGGATAATGTGGCCGTTATGCGTCGTTCCTTTGACGCCGCCGACGTCCTCGGAGCTTCCGCCTTGCCCGCGGCAATCCATCGCCAGGATGGAATAGCCGAGCGATGTATAGATCAGCTTGTCATGCCAGTCGCCAGCGTTCCCCGTATAGCCGTGGAATTGCACGACCGCCGGATGCGGTCCTTGCGCGTTCCGCGGCCGAGCGTATTTCGCGTGGATACGGGCGCCTCGAACGCCTGTGAAATAGAGGTCGAAGCATTCTGCCTGAGGCGTCTGGAACGCGCTTGGCACCAGCTCCACTTGCGCGTCCACGGCGCGCAGCTCGGCCAGCGCGCGGTCCCAGTAGGCATCGAAATCCGCGGGACGCGGATTGCGGCCCTGGTATTCTTTCAGCTTATCAAGCGGCATATCAACTAACGGCATGAACAACTCTCCTTCGGAATCGATATAGGATTAGATAAGATGATTTCATTTTAGTTCGCGCTTCTTTATTTTCATAGAGTAGAATTACGCCGTTCCAAGCACGCTGCGAATACCCGCCGCCGGATCCTCCGCCGGGAAATATTCCAGTCCCACATACCCTTCGTAGCCCGTCTCCTCGATAACGTCGAATATGCGGGCGTAATCGATCTCCCCGATATGCAGCTCGTGCCGGCCGGGATGTCCCGCCGCATGGAAGTGGCCGATACTGCCGATATGCTCGCGGATCGCCTCGATGACTTCGCCTTCGGTAATGTACTGATGGTAGATGTCGAACAGAAGCTTCACGGATGGATGGCCGACATCCCGGATAACCGAGAAGGCCTCGTCCGTGCGCGACAAGAAATAACCGGCATGGTCGACCTTAATGTTGAGCGGCTCGAGCAGCAGCGTCATGCCGGCTTCCTCTGCCAGCGGCGCGGCCGCCTTCAATCCGTCTACGACCGAACGATATTGCTCCTCTCTCGGGGCGTCCAGCTCGTTGCCGGTCGTCGTCAATATGCGGCTGCAGCCAAGCTGCTTCGCAACCTCGATCGTCTCCTGTATCCCCTCCAAATACTCGTTCCGGCAAGCCGGATCGACCAGGTTGTTGAATTTCGTCACCAGCGTCGTCAGCGTCATGCCGAGCTCTTCCTTCGCCCTGCGGATGCCGTCCAGGTCCTTATTCGTCCAATTCCAGAACTCGAAGGCTTCGGCACCCGCCTCATGGATAGCCCGGATGGCTTCCGCCGAAGGCTTGCCGTTGTACAGAGCGTCGATGCAAATCGAAAATTTCACGACCTTCCCCCTCCTTGCGTCAATCGATTCATCCGCCTATGGCCAGATAAGAGTTACTATAGCATGAGTCACCTTGCAGCTCTAGCCTATTATTTAAATCGCTTTCAAAAAACGAGAGAGTCCACAGCAAACCTCCAAGTGGCATGTCCAGCCTCCTCTCGCCGAATAGCAGGCAGGCCGAACGGAACGGAGAGACTCTATTTCGGATAAATCAGCCCTTTTTTCAATGCTAACGGAACGGAGCGCCGTTATTTGCCCGTTTCCCTGTTGATTTCACTCAAAATGAAGGGAATAAGGGCGCTCCGTTCCGCTAGATCCTCACAGGGCCCATTTTTCGGCGAATAACGTCTCTCCGTTCCGTTAGCGTCTGCGCTGCCCTCCCGATGCCGGATACGTATACCCCTATTCAAAACGAACACACCCTGAATCGCGCGCCCTCCCTCAATGCCTGCCTACAAAATAAGACATCCGCTCCATAAAGGAGCAGATGCCTTTGTTCAAACTGCCTGCAAAATGAATCGGCCTCAGCCACCACAATGGCCGTTGGTCTCAGCCCTACCCTGCCGCGGCCCTGATCGCAAGCGCAAGCGCGCCGCTTAAGCCGGCTTTGTCGCCGAGGCCTGGACTCACGATGTAATCGTCGATTTTCTCCAGCAGAGCGGAATGGTAGACGTAGCCGTTCAACAGACGCTGCACCTCCGCGCGAATGAGCGGGAACAAATGCGCCTGGTTCATGACGCCCCCGCCGAGAATGATCTTCTCCGGCGAGAGGATGAGAATGTAGTTCGCAAGAGCTTGCGCCACATAGTAGCTCTGGAAGCGCCACGCGTCATGTCCGGCATCCAGCTCGTAAGCCTTCTTGCCCCAGCGTTTCTCCACCGCGGGTCCTGCCGCCAGCCCCTCCAGGCAATCCGAGTGGAACGGGCAGGCCCCCGCAAAATCATCCTCTGGATGACGTCGGACCGCGATATGCCCCATCTCCGGATGCGTCAGGCCGTGGACCAGCTTGCCCTCTACGACCGCTCCTCCGCCGATACCCGTGCCGATCGTCAGGTACAAGCAGCTGGACAAGCCTTTGGCGGCGCCCCACACCGTCTCGCCCAGCGCCGCGGCATTCACGTCCGTATCGAAGCCGATCGGCAAGTCGAGATGCCCCTTCACATAACCAATAAGATCATAGCCGCTCCAATGGGGCTTCGGCGTCTTCGTCACCGAGCCGTATGTCTCGCTGGCGGGATTCACGTCGATGGGACCGAACGTTCCGATGCCGATCGCTTCGATTCCCTTGCCGGCGAAATAAGCCATCGCCTCGCCAAGCGTCTCTTCCGGCGTAGTCGTTGGAATGGAAATCGATTCGAGGATGGTGCCTTCCTCCGTGCCGATGCCGCAAATAAATTTCGTGCCCCCGCCTTCAATTGCTCCGTATCGTTTCATCCTCTTTACCCTCGCATTCTTCTGCCATTTTCCTTATAGAGGTTGTTCAAAAAGTCCGCTTTTGATCACGAGGTATACCAGGAGGCAGATTCGACATCGAATATTGAATTCAGCCGGAACAAGCGTATGCTTACGAAGTATGTTTCCTCCGGAAACATTGCAGGTGCTCACGTAGCCTTCACTAAGCGGATGCTTACGAGGTCGTTTTCTCCGAAAACGTGGACCGCTCCTCATTTCCTAGCTTCATTCAATCTTCTGCAGCGTTTTGAAAAAACGCATCATCGGAAGCATCTGCTATTGTGCTGAAAACCGAACTTTTTGAACTCGCAATTATACAGTAACAGCCGAATACATCGAATTCAAGACATGCAGGGAAAGGGATTTCGACTTCGCGCTTCCGCCCAGCGCGTACAGAGCTATGCCCGTGCTCCTCGGGTCCGGGAAGATCTGATCCGTAAGGACGGCCGAGCCGTCATTCGCGAACACTTCCACGGACGAACGATCGACGAATAAGTGAAGCTTGATTCGTCCGTTCTCCGGCAGAAGCGGAACGCCATGTCTGCAAGCGAAGGCTTCATGGAACGCGGCTTCGCCCGATTTCGTGCGATCGATGAATAATAGTCGCGCCTCCGCGTCATAACCGACGATGGTTTCCTCTTCATCGGAAACCCTGAGCTTGAACCCGACCTCGGCCGCTTCGCCGAGCTCCAGCTCGCACTCGATCTCGTACGTGTCGCCATGAATGCCATCCAGCACGTTCCGGCCGGGAACGAGCTCGAGCTCCGGCCATTCGAGCGACTCCCCCCGAAGCTCTCGCAAGCGGCCAACCGGACGCTGGTTGAGCCGTACGCCCTCTCCTCCACGCTTCAAGAAAAGCTCTCTCGGCAGCGTCATCGCGCCTCTCCAGCTGGCGGTCGGAGTCAGGTTGGCGTACTTCCAGTTGCTCATCCACCCGATGAATAACCGGCCTTGCCCCGAGCCCTCGGCATCCGACCACGTCACGCCGGCGTAATTATCCCGGCCATGATCCAGCCACAGCACCGTTTCCGGCGCGTTATCGTTCCTGAACGTCTCGCCGTCGAACTCCCCGACGAAATATTGCGCCCTCGAGCCTTCCGGACAAGCGTGATTGTCGCCAATGCTGACGATCATTACCCACTTGCGCTCGCCCTTCCTGCCTTCTACCGGCAGCTCGATCAAATCCGGGCACTCCCATACGCCGTCATGCGAGCCGTCCCCTGCGCCGAATTCGCTGGCGAAACGCCAAGCCTTCAGATCCGGCGACGTATACATCTGAACGCGGTCGCCCGCCGCCAAGATCATGACCCACCTGCCGCTCGGCTCATGCCAGAAAACCTTCGGATCGCGGAAATCGATGACCGTCTCGCTCGCCAGCACCGGGTTTCCTTCGTATTTCGTCCATGTTCTTCCCTTGTCGGAGCTGTACGCCAGGCTTTGGCGCTGCCTTGGCCGATTGACGTCATAATCGTGATCCGCATGCGTGAAGATCGCGACCAAGCCGGGCTCGCCGCCGAAAAATCCCGACGTATCGTTCCAATCCACGACAGCGCTGCCGGAGAAAATCGTTCCGTACTCATCAGGCGCAAGCGCGATCGGCTGGTGTTCCCAGTTGACCAAATCCTTGCTGATTGCATGCCCCCAGTGCATCGTCCCCCAGGTCGTGCCGTCCGGATGATGCTGGTAGAACAAGTGGTATTCCCCCTCGTAATACACCATGCCGTTCGGGTCGTTCATCCACTTCTCCGATGGCGTGAAATGGAACTGCGGACGGTATCTCTCTTCTCTATGGTTCACCATGGTTTCTCCCACTTCCCTCATGCTTAATTAACCCGCGCTTCTGTCGTAACCGGCTTGCTTGATTTGCAGCCATTCTTGAAGGCCCAGACGATCTAATTCCGCCAAATAGTCCGCCCATTCCGCGTCGATCTTCCCGTTCTCCGTCCACTCCGTCCGTTTCTGCAGCACGTATGCGAACAGATCCGTTTCGATCGCCGTTAGGCGATCCAGATGCTCCAGCGAGAAGAAGACCCTTGGGTAGATGTTCTCGGCTTTCATATCCGGCACGTAGACGTTTTTCAAAATATCCAAGCGCCATGCCGCGTCATCCGGCTTCGTCGTGACCGTTCCGTAATACGTGTCGAGAATCGCCAGCGGACCGCCTACGCTTGTTTTGCCCCGCAGCTCCGCGGGGGCCGTGCCTTCAAGCGGCAGATGCTTCAGCATTTGCGCGGCTTCGTCGAGCTCGAAAATATTTTGCTGCGTGTCGTCGCCGTACGTCCCCCAGTTGTTCTGGACGGATTGAAGCGGCTCGTACAGCTGGTCCATCCATTTCGCCGTCGCTTCCAGGTTGTCGTTGTCCTTGGTCACGACCATGCGGCCGCGGTCGAAGCCCATGCCGTTTGTCCTTGTCACGTTTTTGGTGCCGTCAGGACCGGCGAGTGCCGGCATCGGCTCGTACATCTCGTTCATGCCCGTGATGTTCGCTTTATCCCAAGTGAAATACAAGCCGTAGACGTTCTCTTTGCCTTTGGCGACATAGGTATTCCAGTCCTGCGTCAAATATTCGATATCGATGAGGCCCTCTTGATACAATTCGTGCAAATACTTCACGCTTTCCTTGAAGCCGTCGTTGTTCGCCGCGAAGGAAACCTTGCCGTCGTCGCTCACGAGCGTCATGTCCCAGTTCATGCCTTCGCCGAAGGAGCCGAACAGGAAGCCGACGTCCTCGCCGCCGCCGTTGGAGTTAATGAAGGACATTGGAATTTCGTCGGCTTGGCCGTTGCCGTTCGGGTCCTGCGTCTTGAAGGCGATGAGCACTTGCTTCAGCTCTTCCGTCGTCTTCGGCATGTCGAGACCCAGCTTCTTCAGCCATTCCACGTTGATCCACGGCATGTTGTTGACGGAATGGATGCTTTCCTTGCCCGCGCCCAGCTCCTCGATCCATGGCAGCGAGTAGATATGGCCGTCCGGCGCAGTGATCATTCCCTTGTATTGCGGCGCCTGCTCCAGCACCTTTTTGAAATTCGGCATGTTATTTTCGATCAGGTCGTCCAGCGCGATGATCGTGCCGTCGTTCGCGAGCTTCAGAAGGTCGTAATCTCCGAGTCCCGCGTCGAAGATCGCGTCCGGCAGGTCGCCCGTCGCGAGCGCCAGGTTTCTTTTCTCCGCGAAGATGTCGCTCGTATAATTTTTCCACTCGATGTGAATGCCCGTCGTCTCCTCCATCCGCTTGAAAATAAGCTTCTCGTTCGGATCGGCAGGCGCGAGCGGCGAGCTCTGCGTCATGAACTCCAGCGTCGGCTTCGCGCCTTCGGACGCGCCGCCCCCGGCATTCCCTTCCGAATTGTTCGAGTTGTTGCCCGAGCACGCCGTCACGAGCAGGAATGCCGCGAGCGATGCCGACGCCACCGTTTTCTTCACGTTATTCTTCTTCATGCTTAACCCCTCCTGTGTTTAGAAAAAAAACTTCTCATCTATATGCCAGCCTGCTCCTTATTTCAGGGAGCCGACCATGACACCTTTCTCGAAGTACTTCTGGAAGAACGGGTACATCACGAGCAACGGCAGACTCGATATGACTATGGACGCGTATTTGATCATCTCCGAGAGCCGCTTCATCTCCGCCATGGCCGTCCGGTCCGTAATCATGCTGGGGTCCACCTGATTCTGGATGAGTATGGAGCGAAGAACGAGCTGCAGCGGATAGAGCTTCTGGTCCTCCAAATAAATCATCGCGTCGAAATAGGAATTCCATTGCCCGACGAACGCGTACAGCGCGAGAACGAAGATGATCGGCTTGGAAAGCGGCAGCACGATTCCGAGGAAGATCCGGAGCTCCGAAGCGCCGTCCACCTTCGCGGCTTCGCTCAGCTCCTTAGGAATGCCCTTGAAGAAGGTTCTCGCCAAGATAATGTTCCACACGTTGATAGCCGCAGGCAGGATGATCGCCCATGGCGTATTCAGCATGCCGAGCTCCTTCACGACGAGAAACGTCGGGATCAGGCCGCCGCCGAAAAACATCGTGATGATGAACAGGGTCATAAAAAACGTCTTCCCGACGAACTTATCGACCGCCAGCGGATACCCGGCGAACAAGGAGACGATGACGGTAACCGCCGTGAACGCGACCGAATAATAAACGGCGTTAACGAATCCCCGAAGCATGGCTTCGTTGCCTAGAATCAGCTTGTAGCCTTGGACGCTATAATCGGCGAGGTTCAAGGAGATGCCCTTATTCAGCAGAGCCGTCGGTTCCATGAAGGAAGCAATGACGACGTAGATCAGCGGAATGATGACGACCAGAACCGCCAGGACGAGCAAGCAAAGGTTAATGGCAAGCACGGCTCGATCGAGCCGCGTCGGCTTGATGTTCATGTTTCGATTCTCCCTCCTAGTACAGGCCGTCGCCTTCGTTCAGTTTCTTCACGACCGAATTCACGAGGACGAGCAGGATAATATTAATGATGGAATTGAACAAGCCGATCGCCGCGGAATACGAATAGTCGCCGGACTTCAGCCCCACCTTGTACACATAGGTCGCGATAATCTCCGAGGTCGGAATATTGAGCGCGGTCTGCATCAGGAACGCCTTCTCGTGCCCGATCGCCATAATGCCGCCCGCCGAAAGAATGAACAGGATCGCCATGACCGGCTTGAGTGCCGGCAGATCGATATGCCAGATTCTCTGCAGCAGGTTCGCGCCGTCGATGTTCGCCGCATGGTGCAGCTCCGGATCCACCGCCGCCAGCGCCGCCACGAAGATGATGGAAGACCAGCCGGCCGTCTGCCAGATGCCCGACAGAATATAAATCGCCCGGAAGTACTCCGGGTCCGACATGAACGTAATCGGGTGACCCGCCATTAACGTGACGATCTTGTTGATCGGACCGGTCGGGGACAGGAAGACGAACAGCATGCCCACGATGACGACGACCGATATAAAGTTCGGCGCGTAGAGGATAAGCTGGATGTTTTTCTTCGCTGCGGCCTTGCGCAATTGGTTCAGCATGAGAGCTAATATTATCGGGATGGGGAACCCGAGAAGAAGTCCGTATGCGCTAAGCTTCAGGGTATTCATGAAAATCACTTCGAAATTCGGCGAGTTCAGAAACTCGGCGAAATGCTTGAAGCCTACGAATTCGCTGCCTAGAATGCCTTTGCTGTAGCTGAAATCCTTAAACGCGATAATGACCCCGTACATCGGCACGTACTTAAAAATGATCGTCAATAGGAAAGCCGGCGCGATTAGCAGGTATAAGAAATAGTTGCTCTTCATAAATCGAAGCTTGTCTTTGATCCCTTCCCGTCTTCGCGCGACGCCTATTCCCACGCTTGGCTTCCGCCATGTTTCCTGCACTTCGATGACCCCCGATCCTGTGAATACGATATTCAAAGCAAACATTTACACCCTTGAAGTAAGGGTTTTCATTGACATCTGCACAATCAATTTATCATCGGCATCTGAAAAATGTCAACATGTTTTGCACAAATTATTTTGTCATTTGCATTCGTTGAGTTAGTCATATGTGATGTAAAATTGGCATACTGTCAATTGAAATCCGCAGCATCAAAGCATTTTACGCATCTCCTTCTATCAATTCAATCAAGGTTCTTGCTTAAGATTTTTTCATTATGCACACAAATAACTTTACATTTGATTATCAGATAGTTAATTTACAAATACACTAATTCATTTATTCATTTGTAAAAATTAAATTGAACTTTTTGCCCAATTGGTATAAAGTTAATGTAATCAAGCTGCTCGCAGGTTATCCAAAAAAAGGTGGTACTTCGAAATGGCCAAAGAAAAGGTTACGATACAGGACATTGCCGATGCTTTGGGCATATCCAGGAACACGGCATCCAAGGCGCTCAACGGCGTCGAAAGCATTCCCGCGGAGACGCGAAACAAAGTCATAAAAAAGGCAATCGAGCTTAAATATAAGCAATTCGCATATGTCGATACCGACAGCGTAATGACGAAGGCGCCGGGCAATATCGCCCTCCTTACGTGCAACTTGCCGGGCATCTCGCATTTCGGCTCCCAGCTGTTGAACGGTCTCGAGATTAAGATCAGCTCGGAAGGCTATAACCTGTCCATTCATATGGTCCGGGAATATGAGATCGAAGCCATGGTCCTCCCCAAAAACTTCGAGGCCTCCAAGGTAGACGGCATCATCTGCATCGAAATGTTCGATAAAGGCTACAGCGAGCTGGTCAGCGGACTCGGCATTCCGGCCATCTTCATCGATTCGACTTCCGAGATATTCTATACCGATCTGCAAGCGGATCTGATCCTCATGGAGAACAAGCACAGCTCGTACAGAATGACGAGCCGGTTAATCGAGAACGGCCACAAGAAGCTGGGCTTCGTCGGGGACTACAATCATTGCAAAAGCTTTAACGAAAGATGGGCGGGGTTCAATCGGGCGCTCGCCGATGCCAGCTTGAAGCCGGATCCGTCCGTATGCATAACGGAAGAAGACCGCTTCTTCTTCGAGCCCGAGTGGATGGAGCGGCAATTGGACCGAATGAACGAGCTGCCTGCCGCCTTTGTATGCGCGAACGATTTTATCGCGATCGGCTTAATGAAGGCGCTCAAGAACCGAAATGTGCGGATTCCGGAGGACGTGGCGGTGTGCGGCTTCGACGACTCGCCGGAGTCCCGGATCGTGGACCCGCCTCTCACGACGGCCCATATTCCGAACAATCAGATGGGCATTATCGCGGCGGACATGCTGCTCGCGCGAGTGAAGGATCCTGCAAGGCCCTTCCAGATCACGCACGTCAAGACGGAGCCGATCTTCAGGGAGTCGACGGGGAAGCTGAAATAAGAGGCGGATAGCGAACAACGCAAAGAGGGAGGCTGCAGGAGCCTCCCTCTTTGACTATTATGGCTAGGTTACAGAAGCGGCAAATAACGCTCCTTATGAATCGTAATATGATGCTGCGCATGGCCCAGCTTGAAATACGCGAGCGCGGCGGCCTTCGTGCGGCTGCCGCCCACAATGCCCGAGTTGCCCAGCTCTTCCTCGGTTAGGCTTCTTAGAAGGGCCAGCGATGCCGTCCTTACCGTCCGGAATTCCGCGATGATGTCTCCAAGAGGACGGCGGTCGAAGCTCGTGCCGTACACGAACGAGTCGGGATGGAGGGGCAGCGGCGTCTGGTCCGATCGGGCGGCGCAGAGCAGCCGGTATGTCATAATCCGCTCCGTATCCATAATGTGGCCGAGCGCCTCCTTCATGCTCCACTTGCCTTCGGCATAACGCAGCAAGCTTTGCTCCTCGGTTAATTCTCCGAACAGTCCGGCAATCTCCAGCTCCTGCGCCTCCAGCATCGCGATAACGTCGCCCTCCGGCACCTGCTCGAAATAACGGATGAACGGCGGCGGATACTGTCCTTCAGATGGTTTCGCTACAAACATGGCCTACACTCCTCTGCTCCGTAAATTTGTAAGAGTATACCATGTCTCGCAGCTTTCGTCTGCCTTTATTTTGTCCGCCGGGTTTCTCCGCAAGCAGCGGCCTGCTTAATGCGAATACGTATAGTGAGGCGAGTCGTATTGCGGGCCCGACTTCTCGTACGTGAACCAGATGTCCATCGATTGTCCCGCGCTCAATCCGTTAATGGTATGCTCCCACGTGCCGTTGCTGTTGATCATCCGGACATTCTGTTGATTCATGCCGTTAACGGTGTAATGAATGTCCACGTAAAGGGCCGGCGTCGTCGGCTGGAACGTGATTTTCTCCGATGAGGCCGTCGGCTTTGTCACAGTGATGGTATAATCGGGCGCCGTGTATTGCTGGCCTCCTCCGTTGCCTCCGCCGCCTCCTCCGCTGCCGCCGCCCGTGTTGAAGCTGTTCGCCGGCACGTTCACTACGGTGCCGTCGGAGAACGTCACCGTGATCGGCGAGTTCGTCATATTGTAGGCGATATGCGTCTTGACGCCGTTTTTGTTGAAGACCGCGTACAGCGGCGTATTGGCCGTCACGTTCGGATCGGCATTGCCTACAGCATCCAAATTGTAGATCCAGTGGTAGGCGTTCGCCTTGGAGTTGCCGGCCTCGGCGCCGAGCGCGCCGCCGCGGGACGCCCAGAAGCTCTTCGCCTCCGCCGGGTTCGAGATCGCCCGGTACATGTAGATCAAGTCTTCCCAAGCGTCGAAGCTCGTGCCTCCGTTCTCGCTGACCAGCGCGGTATAGTTCGTATTCGCGTAAGCCGGATGATGCGTCAGATAAAGCGAAGCCGCCGAGAACGGAAGCCAGTTAATGCCGTGAACCTCCTCCGGATTGCCGGTCCACCACGTCCCGTCGCCGACGGTCTTGCCGCCCCATACCATGCTCGCCGTCGAACGGGTGAAGCCCGCCGGATAATTCGCGCCCGTCACGTCGAACCAATATTCGTTGATCGCGTTCATCTCGTTCGTGTAGAGCGCGATGCCCGCGTCGCGGATCGCGGCGTCGCCGGTCGCCTGGCCCCACAGCACCATGGCCGCCCATGCGTTCATGCCTTCCGACGAGGACTCGTTGTTGTTGCCGTCACCGAATTTGGCATGGCCGGAAGCCCACGAATGGCCGGCATACGGATCGAAATTGCGTAAGTACGGGAACATGCCGTCATTCCGGTTCGTGTTCGCGATATCCCGGATGAGCAGATTGACCATCGGGCCCCAGCTTTGCGCCCAAGCCTTGTCGACGCGGGCCACCTCGGCCGCCGCTTTGATGAAGTAGCCGTAATGGAAGTGGTGGTCGTTCAATTCATCGGCGGAGCCGTAGCTGGCCGGATAGCCGATGAGCGTTCCCCAATTGCTGTTATAGTAGAACATGTTCTGGCTCTTCAGGTTGCCTGCGGAATCGCTCGCTTTGAACCAGCTCTGCAGAATCGATTTGATCTCGTTGCGGAATTTATTCGCCGCGGTCGTATCGCCGACCTGGTCCGCGATCGGAGCCAGCGTCGCCAGCTTGCCGAGACGCTTCCCGACCCAATACGTGTCGCCGGTTCCGGAATAGGTTTCGGCTTCCGCTTCGTTGACGTACTGCTGCAGCGTCGCTTTGTTGTAAGAGCCTTTGTCCGGCAGCGACGGGAGCACGCCGGTAAATTTCATTTTCGTCTGGAAGGAGGTTCCCTCCGCCGTCTTCATCGTGCCGCGCACGGAGTTGTAAGTATAGGGCAGTAGGGCTTTTGCGGAGTTTTTCCATTGATGAGGATAAAGCGCGAAGATGGTGCCCGCCTGCGTGCCCTGCTTCGCTTCGGTCGTGTAGGTGAACGTCGAGGTCACTTCGCTGGTCGACGCATTGTAGGAGTAGCTGACCTGCGAGTTCGTTACATGGGAGTAGGCGTACTGTGCGAATTTGTTCAAGGTCTGCTGGGAATTGTCCGGAAGGACGGCAATGGAGAAGTAGGAGCTGCCGTTATTGGTCAGCGTCTTGGTGCCGATTCCGCTCCACGTGCTGCCATTGGCGCCGAACAGGCCGTAATGCGCGCCCTCCATCGTAATGCCGAGCACCGGCGTGGAGGCATTGCCGGACCAGACGGTCGGAGGCGTATAGAAGGAGAGCTTCGGACTGCCCCCCGCAAACGTAAAATAAACGTAAGGAGAACCATGGCCGTACGTCACGTTCATCGCGTTCGCCCCGTTCTGGTAGCGAGCCTTGACGAACCAATCGTTGAAGCCGTCAACCTTGGCGTCCGGGAACGAAGCCGAGCCCGTATGCCCGACCGTAAAATCGTGGATGTCGTTGATCCACCCGCACACGCAGGAGGAATTGGATGTGATCCGATTGCCCGGATAATAGATCCGGATGCCGTCCGATTGATTTTTGATCGCGAGCGGGTGCGGGTATTGCGCCTCGGAATACGTGCTCCATGCCAAGCTGCTCCACCAGTCGTTCGTCTGCATCGGTCCGGTAACGTTGCCGGTTTTGTATATCGTAGACTGAGGATTAGTCGCTCCCGGAGGGAGTACCGTGGAATACGAGCCCGAGCCTAACGGGACTTCACCGGTAAAAGCCGCGGCCTGCACCGGCAGCAGCGTTACCGCAAAAACGAATAACAGCAAATAAACAAACGGTTTTCTCATAAATAGCCTCCTTTTTATTTTGTTAGCGCTTTCATTAGTGGCGAGCTCCTTTCCTCCGTTATCGTGATTCCCACGGCATGGACTTACCCAGACTCCCGGGGTAGGCGCCGTGCTTTCATTGTAGCAACCGTCTTCCCGCCTCCGAAATGCCAAAAACTTGGTTTTGATGCCCTTTCCTTGGCGAAGATCGGAGGATAGGCTCGTCCCAGGGCTGCCGTCTGTACCTCCTTTCGCCGCCATCGGTTATAATAAACCCTATGATGTTTGGGCAAGGAGGAATACGATGATCCGCACGTTAGCTTTCACCCGGGACGAACAGCTGCTGACCGATCTGCCGCTCGAGGAGCTGTCCGGTCCGGGCATCAAGTGGTATTGGGTCGACTTCAACATCCCGACCGAGGAGGAAGCGCTGCTGCTCGACACCCACTTCCGCTTCCACCCGCTCGCCGTGGAGGACTGCATGCATCTGCTCCAGCGGCCGAAGCTGGATCATTACGAGAACGTGCATTTCTTCGTCATGCACGCCATTAATCCCGTGACCTACGCCGCGGAAGAGGTCGACATGTTCGTGGGCAGCCGCTTCATCGTTACGTTCCACTTCAACCATTCCCGGGAAATCGAGGATGCGTGGAGCAAAATATTGCGGCTGAAAAAGAGCGACCGCAACGGCCATCTCTTCGCCGCGTACGTCGTCATGGATAAGCTCGTCGACCACTACTTCCCGTGCGTCTACCAGATCGAAGAAGAGCTCCATGAGATCGAGAACAGCGTGAGCACGGATCGGATCCAGTACCTGATGGAATGCGTCTTCGACATTCGGTCCAAGCTGCTTAAGCTGCGGCGCACGATCGTGCCGATGCGCGATCTTCTGTACCGGGTCATCGGCTCAGACCGGATTGACGACATGGAGCAGTTGAGGGCTTATTTCACGGATATTCACGATCACCTGCTGAAGCTGTCCGAGATGATCGAGTCCAACCGGGACATGACGGCCGATCTGCGAGACAGCTATCTCTCCATTAACTCGAACCGGATGAATACGATTATGAAGACGCTGACCGTCATGACGGCGGTGTTCATTCCGATGACGTTCATCGCGAGCATCTACGGCATGAACTTCGAGCATATGCCGGAGCTCGGGACAAGATGGGGCTACTTCGCGGTGCTTGGCGTGATGCTGACGATCGGCGGTGGTCTTCTGCTATGGTTCAGGGGCAAGGGATGGTTCAAGTGACAGCGGCATACGAAGGGCGGCGCGTAATCGCGCCGCCCTTCTTTTATCTTATAACGATGATTTCGACTCCTAAATTCGTCCCGCTCCATGCTTTGTCGGCCGTAAGGACAGGACAATTCCGCATTTTCCCAAGAGCCAAGCAAGCCCTGTCTCCGAGGGATAAACCGCGGAATTTCGTTACCTCTCGCAATGCCGCAGTCTGTATCGCCGCTTCCGAATCGAAGGCCACGATTTCAATGCCGAGCAGGCCTAAATATTCCATCGTCGACTCTTCCGGTATATGCAGCTCCCGTTGCTTCGCGACAACTTCGGAGAAATTAACCGCCGACAGGCAGGTTTCAAAGGATTCCACATACTGAGCGACCAACTCGGAGCCCCGTTCCCGAAAAAGTAAAGCAAGAACGGCAGATGCATCCAGCACGGCAAGCCTATTCATCCCTTTCTTCTCCCCTGCGTTCCTCCATGAGCTCCTCGGATAACACTCTTTGTCCGACGTCATAACGGCTCATCTGCTCTTGCACGTATTGGATGGCCTGCTTGCGAGTCATGACAACGAGCTTCCCGTTCTCCATATGAAGCAACAGCTCGTCCCCGATCTCGAGACCAAGCGTTTTCCTAATTTCAGCAGGTATGACCAAGCGCCCGCCTTCTCCAAGCTTCACGGGAATATGATGCATCTTGCCACCCCCAAAATAATCTGTCACTTAGACTCAGTTATGTCACGATAATTATCCCATGCCATTTCCATCTTATCAAGACACTTAACATCCCATACAACCTCGGTCCTCCCGCAAATCCGTCTCGAGGATGAGGAATAAAAACTGATTACAACATATACTGTTTATATAACATACAGTTTATGAGAGGATGATCGACCATGACCGCATTTGCAATTGAAGTATCGGGGCTTCACAAGTCCTTCGGCAAGACGGCCGTGCTGAAAGGACTCGATTTGTCCGTCCCGGCTGGCGCCATCTTCGCCCTGCTCGGACCGAACGGCGCAGGCAAGACGACGCTGATTCATATTTTGTCCACACTGGTCGCTCCCGACGAAGGAGCCGCCCGCATAGCCGGGCATGACGTCGTACGCGCAAGAAACGAGGTGAAACGGTCCATCAGCCTGACCGGACAATTCGCCGCCGTCGACGAGATGCTGACGGGAGAAGAGAATCTTCGGATGATGTGCCGGCTGTCCGGGCTGTCCGGAGCGGAGTCCCGCGTCCGGTCGGCGGAGCTGCTCCGGCAATTCGAGCTGGAGGCCGCAGCTGGCAAACGCGCCAGAACCTATTCGGGCGGCATGCGCCGGAGACTGGATCTGGCGATTAGCCTGATCGCCAGCAGGCCGGTTCTGTTCCTGGACGAACCGACGACCGGTCTCGATACGATTAGCCGCCGGGCCTTGTGGGATATGATTTTGCGGCTGAAGGAGCACGGCATTACCGTATTTCTTACGACGCAATATTTGGAGGAAGCGGATGAGCTGGCAGACCGGATCGCGGTTATTAACGGAGGGCGTATCGTAGCGGAAGGCACGGCCGAGGAGCTCAAGGCCCGCGTAGGCGGCGAGGTCATTGAATTCCGGGATGCCGCGGACGAATTGCTCGCATCGATCCCGACCAGCGGAAGCGCCGCGGACGTAAGGAAAACGTTGAACGAGATGGCAGGACTGTTCCCGGAAGGAACGCGCATCGGCATCCGCAAGCCAAGCATGGATGATGTATTCGTCGCGTTGACCGGGAATTACACGAATTCCGCCGATAAGAAGGAGGCTGCAATTTCATGAAAACAGCTCTGACCGCCACCGCCAAATCCCCATCGTTCCTAACGACCAACGCCGTATTCATCGGCAGAAGCCTTCGCCATAGCCTTCGCAATGTCGAGTCGCTGATGATGGCCATAATGCTTCCTATTCTACTCATGCTGCTGTTTACGTATGTCTTCGGAGGCGCGCTCGATCCTACAGGCAATTACGTCAATTACGTCGTGCCGGGCATCATTCTTCTATGCGCGGGCTTCGGCTCCTCCAGCACGGCCGTGGACGTGGCGACGGATATGACGAACGGCATCATCGACCGGTTCCGGACGATGCCGATCCGTGCCATGAGCGTCATTACCGGCCACGTCGTTGCCAGCCTCGTGCGCAACGTGCTCGCGACCTGTATCGTCATCTCGGTGGCGCTGCTCGTCGGCTTCGAGTCGTCCGCGAGCTTCGGAGGATGGCTGGCGGCTCTCGGCGTCGTCGTTCTGTTCATCCTGACGTTCACTTGGCTGTTCGCGTCGATCGGCCTCGTCACCGGGAGTCCGGCAGCCGCAAGCGGATACGGCTTCATCCTGCTGTTCCTCCCGTACCTGTCGAGCGCGTTCGTCCCGACGAATACGATGCCGTCCTGGATGCAGGGCTTCGCGAACCATCAGCCGATCACGCCGGTCATCGAGACGATGCGCGCCCTGCTGTCCGGCACCCCCGTCGGCGACAGCGGCTGGCAGGCGCTGCTGTGGTGCTGCGGCATTCTGCTGCTCTCGCTTCTCTGGAGCGCGGCGGCCTTCCGCAGGAAAGCCGGGCGCAGATAGCAGGAACGCGGTACCCGTAAATTACCTGCCGACAAAAAAAGTCTGCAGCCCCGCCTGAGCGCGAGGTTGCAGACTCTCTTTTTGTTGGTTAGTTTCCGGATTGCATCGCCCGTCTCGTCTCAACGTACTGCTCGATGCTGTCCAAGATGCGCTCCAGGCCAAACGCCAGGTCGTCGCCGATCGGGCTCTCCACCTCGCCCGTGTATGCGCCGGACATAAGAACAGGATACAAATAAGGAAACTGCTCTTGCTTGACGAGTTTTTTCAGAGCGGCGGTGAACTGGATCCCGCCAAACTCCTCCATCGTTTTGCCCGACCGCATGACGCCGATCATATCCCTCTCGATCAACCCGCAAGCCCTCGCATAGCTGCTGAGCAGCAAGACAAAAGACATCTTCTCAAAATCGTTAAGGGGAAAATTCCGCATGATCCGCATCATCCAATCAATCATGCGCAGGATGTTAGGCGTTAGCGGAATACTCGTAATCTGGATATCGGCATACCAAGGATGCTCACGGAACACGCGGACGCTCTCCTCGAAAAATTCGCGCATCTCCTCGCGCCAGCCCACCTCTTCTCGGAGCGATGGCACCCTAATGTCGCAGGCCGCATCCTGCATGAGCTGGATCAGCTCCTCTTTGCTGCTGACATAGCGGTAAAGGGACATCGGCGTAAAGCCGAGCTTCTGGGCTACTTTGCTCATGGATACGGCCGCGAGTCCCTCCTCGTCCGCAATGCCCATCGCCGCCTCCACAATTTGCGGAATGCTGAGCTCCCCCTTCGGTCCCCGCTTGGGCTTCTTCACGATTCCCCAGCTCAGCTTCACGCCGCCTGGCAAGCTGCCGAAGTCATCCTCTTCCCCGTTATATGGACCGCTTGGCATCGAATTAGCTCCTTTGTCTAGTGGATAGATTGTAAACTGTATAGGCTATATACAGTATAGCAAAAGAACAGGAAACGAAGAAGCCCCGCCCATTCTGTTCGTCCCCACGAAAAAGAGCCGGATGCCCGGAAGGTTCACCTTCTCGAGCACCCGACTCCTTAGGAAAGGATTCGTATCATGGCCTTATTTCGCAAAGCTGTGATGACCGATCGTGACAATAACGTCCAGCTTCTTGAAGAACGAGCTCGTGGACACCTTCGGGTTGAAGAAATACACCGCGTTCTCCACGTTGTTCTTGCCGTTCAGCGCATCCTTGGCCGCGCGCAGCACGCTCGCGTTCGGCTTGCTCTTGTCGAGCAGTCCGTTATGCGCGGGCGGGAATTGCTTGCCGGAGTAGATGACGCCTTTAATCGAATTCGGAAACCTGGAATCCTTGACCCGATTCAGAATGACATTGGCTACGCCGAGCTGTCCCTCGTAGGATTCGTTGCCCGACTCCACTTGCGTGATCTTGGCGAGAAGCATATAGTCTTCTTCGGTGAAAGGCTTCGCTTCGCGGGACAAGACGGATGGGATGACGACTCTAACCTTGGCGCCCGCCTTCAGCTCGGCTTTGGCGTCAAGCTCGTTGCGGGCAAGAAGCACCGCGCTGCTGCTGCCCGTCTCCGCGCTAATCTCCGCTAATCCGTACTCCTCCGTGACGATCGCCGGCTCTACCGTCGTGAGCTCCGCCGTATTCTCCTCGTCGTTCCACTTCACCTTGGCATGAAGCAGCTCGGCGGCATCCCTGAGCGGGATGTACATGCGGCCGTCCGCAATAAACGGCGTCTCGGTCAGCATATAGCGGCCGTCGTTAAAATACACGACAGGTACTTCGTTGCCGAAAATAATCTGATCTCCCAGCGCTGTATGTAGGCTTGCTTCTTCCGTTTTCGAATTCCATGTTACCTTCGCGCCGAACAACTCGGCGACTCTCGCCACCGGCAGGAACAGCCTGCCGTCTAGCTTTCTTATGGGATCGGCCAGCTTCACGGCCTCTCCGTCAAGCTTAATCGTGACGTCCTTCGCCACCGCCGCTTCTTCTTGCGCGGCAAATGCCGATAACGGCATGACGCTAAGCAGGAGCATCGCCCAAACCGCGATGATGAAGCGCCTGCCGCTTCGCTTGTTTCCTCTGATCATGACTACCTCCCGTTAATGGTAATGTTACCGGTCTTTCGTCATCCGAGCTCTGGCAAGATTATAACACGGTCAAAACGGGAGAAAGATTAACCTTTTCACAGAATTAGGGCCAGAGGCGTGGTCAGGTAAGCGCTTTACTCGCAAAACCCTTGCGGCTTCTGGGTTTGCGAAGGGCAGAGTAGGTAGATGGTAATAGTATCCAAGCGTCCTAAAAATGCTATTATTACCCTTTGTTGGGTTATAGTTCCCAAAACTTAGCGCTGCAGAGGGGATAATTGCGCTCAGAGCATGGACGAACTGCGGAACTCGTTCACGAAGCCCTCAAGCCAGTCCTCCGAATAGTCCAAAGCTCCGGACAAGGTGGGAATAAACATCACGTCGAGTCCCATCACCCACAATCGCCGCGCCCAAATGAAAGTATCGACCGCCTCTTCGTCAAGGAGGGAGAATGGGCGGACAGAACGGTAGCCGGACAGCAGCGACGCCCACAGCCTTTCTTTCCCCTCCGCAGGCAGGCGTTTTCTTATCTTCACTTGAGCGAGATCGTAAGCGCGCCAGCCCGGCGCGGCCCACTCGAAATCGTAATGGACAAATCCTTCCCCCTGCTGGAAGGCATTGTTGTTTCCATGCATATCGCCGTGACACAGCCCCCAGTCGAGACCTTGAGCGGCAAAGCGTCCAATCCGCTCCTTCAGCGACTCCGCAAACCCACGCAGAAACGGCGCGGCTGCATGGCTCGCTCCGATATAGCCGATGACCCGCTCTACGGGCTCGTCGATTAGGAAAGCCGTATTCAGCTCGGAACGAGGCTGCGTCATGACAAGCCGGTTCATCGCCTCATGCAGCTCGGCGGCCGATTGGCCGAAGGCATAGCAGGACTCCTCGTCGTGCAAGACATTCTCGATCCCTTCGGCATAACGGAATAACGCCGCCGCCCTCTTCCCTTCCGGCGCCCCCAGCAAGATGTACGGACGACCGTCTCTTGCGGGAATCGCCTCTGCCACCCTCGTTCTCCCTTCGACTAGATGACTGCTGAGCTGCGTTAACAGATGGAGCTCGTAGGACACATCGGCCTCCTGAACGGTCGCACGGTAAACCCGGAGTACATAGAAGCCGCTGCTCGTTCGAACCCGATAAGTATCATTAAGCCCTTGCAGCCAATATTCGCATCGCTCCCATTCTCCCAAATCGTATTGCCCTCTCAAGTGAACAGCCAAGTCATTCGGATCCAGAACGGATCGTTGCGCTTTTAGTTTAGGATACATATTCAACGACTCTCCCATGGTATTTTTAACCATTACTATATTACAAATGCTAGAGCGATAGAGGGTAATAAATCGTTCATAGTTAAGCTTTACCGGGCTGCGGTCTTTTCATGGCTTCCGGCTTGCTTTAAGATGGAGCTATGAGATGAGGTACGGAAGGGAAGATTAACAGGTTATGGTTCATCGATTAAAAGCGGATTGCGATAGCTGCTTCGGCCTGTGCTGCGTCGCGCTGCCGTTCGCCGCCTCGGTCGACTTCGCGGTCGACAAGGCCGCCGGACAAGCCTGCGCGAACTTGAAAGACGATTTTCGCTGCGGGGTGCACGGCAATCTCCGGACGATCGGCTACAAAGGCTGTACGGTATTCGACTGCTTCGGCGCGGGGCAGTATCTGTCTCAGGTAACATTCGGCGGACGGGATTGGCGCAGGCATAAGGAGTCGGCGGAAGCCATGTTCGGCGCTCTGCCGGTCATGCGCCAGCTGCATGAATTGCTGTGGTACGTGGAAGAGGCACTGTCGTTATCCGTGACGGAGCCGATTCACGAGAATCTGCGCGAGGCGCTCGAAGAAACGGAGAGACTCGCCAGGCTGGACGGCGACTCCCTGCTGAAGCTGGATATCGTCCCGCATCGGGCGAATGTGAATGAACTTCTGATGCGGACCAGCGAGCTGGTGCGGGAGGAGACGCTGCGCGGGCTTAAGGGAGGCGGCCGCCGCAAAGCGTACGGACGAGGCGCGAACTTGATGGGCGCCAAGCTGAAAAACGCGGATTTGCGGGGAGCGAATCTTCGCGGCGCTTATCTGATCGCGGCGAATCTAAGCGGCGCGGACTTGCGGGGCGCCGATCTGATCGGCGCGGATTTCCGCGACGCGGACGTCACAGGCGCGGACCTGAGCGGAAGTCTCTTCCTCACGCAATTCCAGCTGAACGCGGCCAAGGGCGACGCCGCGACGAAGATCCCGGCGACGCTTGCGCGGCCGGATCATTGGACAATAAAAAAATGAGCGGATATCCGCTTGACCCCGTACTATGGGCAAGCTAACGACCGGGCAGGTTGCCCGCGCAGCGCAGGCAACGGAGGCAATTAAGCCGATTTTTTCGGCTTATTGAGCCCCAAACTGGCACCGGAGGGCAATTAAACCGATTTTTCCGGTCTATTGGGTTCCATGCTAGCTCCGGAGGACAATTAAGCCGATTTTTTCGGCCTATTGGGCTCCATGCTAGCTCCGGAGGACAATTAAGCCGATTTTTTCGGCTTATTGGGCTCCAAACCAACGTTTCCGGCACGGCGGCGGAAGTCAGAACTTCATTATTTTACGAGTGGTTAAGCTGCCGTTGGCCTGCCGATAGGCAACATAGTCCATCGCCGTCAAATTGACGAGTCCGAGAGCCCGCTCCTCCTCGATCCAATACGTGTTGCTGCCCAAATCCCCGTTCAGCCTCGCCCCGTCGAAGTATATCCGCTCCACCGGGGTATGGCCGTGTACGACCGGTTTACCTTGCGTAAGCGCAAGAATGCCCTCTCTGGATAACCCATAGAAGGCTGACTCGTCCATCCATAGGATTTCGCGCGTCTGATTCGCCAATGGCGTGTCGACCTCGAGACCCGAATGCGTGTAAACAAACTCGTCATCCTGATGGATAATCGGCAATTCGTCGACCCACCTAAGCATCTCATCGAAACTCTTACCGAATTCCGCCTTCAGCTCAGGCAGCGCCTCCTTCCCGCCATGCTTCATCCAGAGCGGATCGCCATGCCGGAAATAGTCGAGCATCATTTCCTCATGGTTACCGACAACCGCGAATACGCTCTCCGGATGCGCCTCCATCAGAGACATGACCTTCTTCAGCACCTTGCCGCTGTGATGGCCTCGATCAATATAGTCTCCACCGAACACGAGTTGGTCCGTACTCCAATTCATTGAGGCATGCGCGAGCAGCTTCTCCAGCCCGATCCCATCACCATGAATATCCGTTATAAAATATTTCATCGAGGCCTCTCGTACGCTACGACTTGTCCAAGTTGTCGCCAGAGCCTGCGTTCGATCCCTTCTTCGCGCCGAAGTAATCACGCCGCGAGCCGTCGCGGAACGGCGTGCCGCCGATAATCGCTAGCGCAATGACGTTCAGGCATAGCCCGAGTCCGAACCACAGCAGCGGGCTGCGATCCCGGCGCGCCGCCATAAGCGCGCAGCAGAATGCTATAATCAACACCGGTATAATCAGTTCCCATATCGAATTCATTGGATGTCGCTCCTTAATCGATCAAATTTCAAATTTCACCCTATGATTATACCATGTCTGCGCGTACGGCAACCATTCGAGCCGCCGTTACCTCATCTTCAGGTCCGGAACGGAATCCAAGCCTTCTCCTGATGGGATGGTTGGATGTGGTCTATGGAATAGCGGCGATTTTACTGTTATTTACCCGTGAACTTGAACAATACTCCGAAATAGCACCCATAATACCCTTATTGGGTCCCCATATGAAGATAACCCTCATTTTCTAAGAAATTAGTGCCGTTTATGCCGCTATTTGAACGATAACCTATTACTGCTTCGAAATAACACCATTTTATCCGCTATTCACTTAGAGCACCCACACGCCGTCGACTCATCGGCTTCAAGCTTTAATCACGATTAACAGAAAAAAAGAACGGCCTCCAATCGGAAGCCGTCCCGTCTTACGCCTATGGTCTGGAAGGAAATACGCCTTGCAAAGCGATAATAAAATTAACTCCCAAATAAGGCTGCATATTATTATGGGGCTGACTGCCGCCCGCCGGGGAGACGGCCGCCGGATTCATCGCCGCATTCGGCGTCGGACTGTAAACGGGAGTCGTGCTCCGTCCCTGTACGACACCTGCCCAAACGGCGTTCTCCGGGGAGCCCGTCGTGCCGGACGTTGCATTCGCGGGCACATGGGTATGCATCGGTATCTCGCTCGTCAGAAGCGTAACGCTCGGCGTACCGCCGGGTGCTCCTTGCTGCCGAAGCGTAAGTCCGGCTCCCTGCCCTTGCTGCATAGGGGCTCTTCCCATCAAATTGGGAAGGGCAAACGTCGTTCTTCCGTCGCCGCCATATGTAACGCCTAATAACGAGAAGAGCGCCGTGTTCTGCATAATGGGCAGCAGCTGGCCATTGCACAACGCCCAGCCCTTGGGCGCAAAATTGCCGGCAAATGCCCTAATCTCTCCTACAAACGGTTCCATCGTTCCAGCCTCCTTCTCTCGATTAGTTCTGCGACGGGAAGATCCCGTTGACGCAGATGCAATAGTTCATCGCCAAATACGGCTGCATATTCGTATGCGGCTGGCTGCCGCCCGCCGCGCCGATCGCGTCGGCCCGCAGCGTCGTATTCGCCTCGGGCGAGAAGACGGAGGTTCCGTTCGCTGCTTCGGCCCACACATTCCCTACGGGCGAATATTGATTCGAGACCGTCGTACTAGCCGACACGGTGTGGGTGTGGGCAGGGATTTCGTTCAACGTCAGCGTATGCGATTCTGCTCCGGCGATTTGCCCGAGCGTCACTCCGTTACCGGTATGCACCGGCACCCTCCCTCTCAAATCGGGCAATGCGAACGTTGTGACTCCGTTCCCTCCGTAAGTCGTTCCCAGAATCGCGAACAAAGCCTGATTCTGATTAATAGGCAGCAGCTGCCCTTGGCACGGGAGCCAGTTCTTGGGCGTGAACCCGAAGCCGAACAATTTAATCTCTCCGATATATGATTCCGACATTTCAGGGCCTCCTTAAGTTTTGTGTAACGCAGCGGAACATCGTAAGCATTCGCTTAGTTTTGTGTAACGCAGCGGAACATCGTAAGCATTCGCTTAGCTTAGTCTTGCTGAGGGAAAATCCCTTCGGTTGCAATGATGTAATTAAGCGGCAAATAAGGCATCATGTTGTCATGCGGCTGGTTTCCGCCGACCGCGGAAAGCGATTGCGGGTTCATCTGCCCTGAAACCGCGCTGGTCGAATACGTATTCTGCGTGGCGTCTCCCGCCCAGAATGCGCCGGTCGGTCCAACCGCCGTGCCCGCAAGCGAGTTGGCATTCGCCGCGTGCGTATGCTGAGGAAGCTGATTCTGAATAAGCGTAACCGACTCAACGCCCCCCATGCTTCCCAGCGGATAATTCGTGCCGGAAGCCGTGGATGTTCCTTGGCCGATCGGCAGGCGACCCGTCAAATTCGGCACGGCGAACGTGTTCTGGCCGTCTCCTCCGTATGTTGTGCCGAGCAGAGCAAACAACGTGTCGTACTGCGAGATTGGCAGCAGCGAGCCGTCGCACAGCACCCATCCAACTGGTGCAAAAGTACCGGCGAACATGCGAATTTCCCCCACATATTGTTCCATTGCCGTAATTCCCCTTTCGTATGTCTTCGTGGTTATCTATTAAGAAATCGACGCCGCGGCGAAGCGGCTGCCGATTGCTTCGATGGTTAACTTACGATTTCGCAAAACAATGCGATCATGAAGACCAAACCATGGATACCTGCAGCTCGTCTTCCCTCACCGGTACAAAAGATAGTCGCTCGTATAGACGGAGAGCCGGATTATCCTTCCTCACCGTTAAACGCAGCGGCTTGCCCATCCCTCGAGCCTCGTCCTGAAGCATGGACAGCACCTTCGACCCGATGCCCTGATTCCGCATGGCGGGCAAAAGCGAGAGGTCGATAATGACCATCTCGCTCTCGCCGTTCTCCGTATGCACCATGCCGGCTTGTTCGCCTGCGCGGAGGATGATCCAGCGAACTCCATTCGGATATTGCATCCGGTAGGACATTTGCCTTGCCTGGAACTGCATCGCCAGAAACGCTCGGCTTTCCTGCTCTCCAAAGCCCCAAGCCGTCAGCTCTTCTTGTCTGGAGAAGGCGTACAGCTCGAGCTCGAGCGGTACGCCTTCTTCCGTTTCTTTTAGAGTAATCTCCATAAGCACCTCTTACTTACATGAATTGACCGACTTGCAGCAATCTGACGATTACCGCTGCCAGCTGCGCTCTGGTCATTGGCTCGTCCGGCGATATGCCGGCGCCGTTTCCGTTCACAATGCCGAGAAGAACGGTCAGCGCGACGGCCTCCTCCGACCAGGCGTGAAGCTGGTCCTGATCTCCGAACGACGCAAGCGCATCCGCTTGCTCATCCTCTGTAAAGTCAGGCTTCAATTCCATTAAGCCGAACGCACGGGAGAGGATGACCATCGCTTCCTCCCGCGAAATTTGCTCGTCCGGACGGAACGTTTGGTCCCCGTAGCCGCTAATTAATCCGAATGCGTAAGCAGCCGCGACAGCTTCCGCATACCAGGCGTCACCCTCTATATCGCGGAATGTGCCTGCGTTCTCGATGTTGTATAAGCCGAGCGCCCCGGTAATGATCGACGCGAACTCCGCGCGCGTGACGCTCCGTCCCGGCATGAACTGCCCCTCTCCCGTCCCCTGAACGACAAGGCGGGAAGCAAGCTCGTCGATGTACGTCTTCGCCCAACCGGATACGTCCTCGAACGATGTCTCATACGCGATCAGCGTGAACACGCCTCCGGCAAAGCTATGCACCCTCATGTCGAACCCGCCGTCCTGCTCCTCGATTCTCGTAGGCACATGGACCGCTTTGCCATTGGGCAGCAGAAGGACGGCCGTTGTCGGTTTCTGGCCCTTCAGCTCCTCCTCGCCGTAGCTGATGGTGAGGTAGCCCTTTACGCTGGTCAGCTTGGTTCTGGACTCGCCGCTTTGTCTGTACAGCTGGAAGCTCATCGGTTCAACAAGCAGCTTAAAGCCTTTGTTGTCGGCGATTCGCTCGAGCTTAGCTGACGACATCGCATCGGCCTTCTTAATTTCCAACACAAGCTTGGAGGAATCGCCCTCCCAGCCGCGAAGCAGTTCATCTATTGCGGCGGCGGACAGTCCGTAGCTCGAACCGCCCATAACGATCGTAATCGTCTTATTTCCTTCATCCAGCAGCTCCAGGAGCTTCTCGTCGATGCCGAGCTCGACGTTCTTCGCTTTGTCGCCGACATCGATGGTGATGACGCCGTCCTCGGACTTCTTGATCACATCCTCGAGACGTTCTCCATCCAGCGAGATTACGATGACTTCCTGTCCGTCTTTAATTTCGACCTTCACCTCGACTCCCGGCAAGCCGGTTAAACCGTCAATAATGACCGGCGGCTTCGGCGGCTCCACGATGATGACCGGCGGATTATTGCGGACCGTTACCGTTGCAGCGGCGGAGTCGAGCAAACCGTCATTCACTTTATAGGTGAAGGTGACGGTGGAATAATTGCCCGGCTGGGGCGTAAAGGTGAACTCGCCGGTTGACTCGTCCAAATCGATTGTTCCCGTCGCGGGTTGATCCACGATGGCATACGTCAACGGATCGGATTCAATGTCGGTTGCTTTCAGCTGTCCGTCGACGGCTCTGCCGATGCTTGTCGTGAATTGCAGCGTCTCCGCCGCCGGCGCGTCGTTCACCGACGTCACCTCAATCTCCATGTCGGCCGGACCGGATGCTTCCAGCGCGTTCGCGGATACCGTCCACTCGAACGTCGTCGTACCGAACCAATTCGAGTCCGGAACAAACTGAAGCTTGTCCAGATCGGCTGGCGGAACCTCGTCATCTTCTTCTACCGCCGCGCCATCCAGCTTGAGGCTGCCGTGCTCCGGCAGCGATAGAATCGTGACCGTATCGATTGGAATCCCGTCCGCATTCGAATAGTTAAAATCGGCCTGCGCAAAATCGATCGCCGTATCCTCCGTTCCCGTTACGCCGCTGTCGGCTGCGGCCGGAATCGAGCGATACAAGATAGAGTCGCTAATCGCGGTCGTGTTCACGTTTCCAGCTTCGTCGCGCAGCTGCACGTATACGGTCTTCGCGCCGTAACCAGCGGCGAGCGTCCAGCTTTTCTCGCCTACAAAAGCTTCCCATTCGCCGTCTGCCCAAGTTGTTCCATCAAGCGAGAAGCGCATATCCAGCTCTGTAGCATCGGTTGCCGTTAGGGTAAGAGTGACGTTCGCGCTGGTCGTTTCCGCGGCTCCATTGTTAATGGTGAGGGTGCCGGCCGGAGCCGTCTTATCGATCGTAAACGCGATCAGCGTTTCATTATCGTAATCATCCTTAACCAGCAATAGATATTCATCATTGTCTGAAACGATTGTTCCGCTAGTGAACGGCGACTCATTTACTGTTGCCGTCAGGACGGAGCTTGGATTCGCATCCGAGTATGTCGGAGTTACCGCCGAGTTATAAAAGGCACCGTCTGCTACGCCTGTTACGACAGGGGGCGTTGCGTCGATACTGAAGTCCACCTTCGTCGTCAGACCTGCAGCATCGGTGACGATGAGCGTATAGCTGCCGTCCGTGGAAATTGTCCCAGTCCTGTCGATAGTACCAAACGGCGAACCATTAAGAGTCGCAGAACCTTCATTAAAGGATACTTCTACCGCCCTGTTGAGCTTAGCACCGTCCGTTACGCCGTCAACCTCGGGCGGAGTCGTGTCGAGTACAATCGCGTCGCTCTGCTCCACGGATTCGAGACCGCTAGCATCCTTTGCCTTGACGTAAACCGTCTTCGTTCCATCGCCGGGCGCCAGAGTCCAGGACACGGAAGGGCTTGCCGCCAGCTCGGTCCATGAATTGCCGTCGTTCGATAGAAGCAGCGCCGATACGTTATTCTCCGGATCGGTATAGGAGACGTTCAGCGTCACCGAACCTGATGTCGTGAATGCGGCTCCTCCGTTAATTTGAACGGACGATATGGCCGGCGCCTCTTGAACGTCCGTCACTAGAATGGTCATCGCGTCCGAAAACGAGTTGCCGGCCTGATCCGTTACTTTCAGGGTCAAGCTATAGCTGTTTTTTTGCTCATAATCAAATACCTCATTCGAGCTGATCGTCGTTCCCGATAGAGTAAAGCTCGCCGAATCGACGCCCGTCAACTCGTATACATAACCTGCTGAATCGGGATCGGTTGTGCTGAGCGTGCCTACCGTTGTGCCCGCCGCCCTATTCTCCGCAATGCTGTTGGAAGAGAGCTGAATGCTTGTTGGAGCGGTCATGTCCAAAATAATCGTGTCGCTGATCGGCGGAATGCTTACATTGTTCGCCGCATCCCGCAGCTCCATATAGACGGTTTTCTCGCCGTCGCCGGCGGACAGCTGCCAGGTGTAGGAGGCCGCCGCGCTAACCCAGCCACTCCAGCCTGTCCCGTCGTTCGAGAAACGCATCTCTGCGGCGTCGCCGTAATTAATGGACAGATTGACGTCTCTGTCGTTCACGTAGGTCTGCCCGCCCTCGATGGTCACGCTGCCCGACGGAATGGTCATGTCGAGGCCGATTAGATCGCTCGCTACGGCGGATTCCCGCCCGCCGGCATCCCTCGCCTTAACGTACACCGTCTTCGTACCGTCGCCTGGCGCTAAGGTCCATGGCACAGACGTGGCCGGCGCCAGCTCCGTCCAATCGCTGTTATCGTTCGAGAGCAGAAGCCGCGACACGTCGCCATCCGGATCATCGTATGCTACGGTCACCGTTACCGAATCGGAGGTCGTGAACGCCGCTCCTCCGTTGATTTGAACCGAAGTGACGACCGGCGGTTCCGGAGCATTCGTTACCACTACGGTGATCGTGTCCGTAAACGCGTTGCCTGCCAAATCCGTTACTTTGACATTCAACGTATAGCTATTCTTTTGCTCGTAATCGAATACCGCGTTCGAGCTGATCGTCGTTCCCGTTAGAGTAAAGCTAGCCGTGTCGCCACCCGTTAGCTCGTATACGTAGCCCGTCGAATCGGGATCGGTTGTGCTTAACGTGCCGACTACCGTGCCGGATTCCGAGTTTTCCGCAATGGAGCCCGGTGACAGCTGAATCTCCGTCGGCGCCGCCGTATCCAGAAGGATCGTGTCGCTGCTCGGCGGACTGCTTACATTGCCTGCTGCATCCCGCAGCTCCATATAGACGGTTTTCTCGCCGTCGCCCGGAGCAAGCGTCCATGGATGCGTTACTGCCGCAGCGGTCCAGCCGCTCCAAGCAAGATCTTCATTGGAGAAGCGCATTTGCGCGGCGTCCCCGTAGTCGACTGTCAGCGTTACCGCTGCGGCATTCGCGTGAGCCTGTCCGCCATTGATCGTGACACCGCCGGATGGGGCCGTCTGATCCAGCGTGATCGTATCGCTCTGCACCGGGGATTCCAGACCGCCGGCATCCTTCGCTTTGACGTAAACCGTCTTAAGTCCGTCTCCGGAAGCTAGCGGCCAGGTCACCGACGGGCCTGCCGTCAGCTCGGTCCAATCGCTGTTGTTGTTTGAAAGAAGAAGCTTCGTTACGTTGTTCTCCGGATCTGCCGAACTGACGGCTACCGTGACCGAATTCGAGTTGGTCGTTGCAGCTCCGCCGTTGATTTGAACCGACGTAAGGGCCGGCACCTCGTTCACGTCCGTTACTTGCACGGTGAATGGGCTCTTAAACTTATTGCCCACAGAGTCCGTTACCTCAACTTCAAAGCCATAACTGCTCTTTGCCTCATAGTTGAATACGGCGTTACTCCGAAGCGAATTGCCCGCGATCGTAAAGCTTGCCGCATCGCCGCCCGGCACGAGCGCATAGGTAAATGTATCGCCGGCATCGGGATCGGTTGCGGTGAGCGTCCCGATCGAAGTGCCGCTTGCCGCATTCTCCGCAATGCTGTTTGAAGAGAGTGAAAGAGCCGTCGGCGGGCTATTCGGCTCGTATTCGTAGAGAAGGTAGGGCACGCCGGCGCTGTTCTGCGGGCCATCTGCATCGCTGATGCTAATATAATGCCGAATTTCCCCGCTCGCACCGGCATTAATATCTGAAGCGTTTGGCCCCTCTAGAACAAAGGTTGCTTGCCGATCCTGACTATCCACGAGCTGATCTTTTATGAAGTTTGTTACATCCATTCGAATGAGCATGGGAGGCGAGGGCTCCGATGGAGAGAAATGGGCTTGATAGGCCGAGAAAGAAATGTCTTTCTTCATAATAAATTCATCGAGCTCGAAAGCCGGAACATCGCTCGCCTCCCCTGACGCCTCGCTCCAGCCATCGTCGCCCGCCCCGTACAGTTTAATGTAAGGATCAATTGACGACTGATTTCTTACAATTCTGCCCTCAAGTATGGGCAATACGAGTTCAACTTGCTTTAGCGCGCGGCCCGAGTCAATCTGTCCCGCGAGATCGAACTGGAGATGCGATGTGTGCTGGCCGAATGAGCTCATATAACCAATGAAATTGAGTCCTCCATCACCATCATAAGATAATATTTCATCATCAAACTTGTCCTTCACGGGAGCAATCGTCCCCGTCTCCCCCGCCGCACTAACCGTCAGAGCCGAGCCTATCGGATTAAGCAGCGTCAACGTCATACATAGGACTAATAGAATAGCCAGTTTCTTGCTCATCATTGCCTCCTCATCGTTATTTAATGGTGATGTATGTCAATGAAGTAGGTCTACATGGGTCTATTCAACTATATTTTTCTCTAGTAGAGATTAACATATTTTGTCTAAATGGAACATCTTTTTTCAGAGTTTGCAGCCATTTTATAAATAAACCACAAGAAAGCGGCCATCCTTCCCGAACGGCCGCTCCTGATGTCCTGTCTCTATGCGTAATCTATTGCGATAGCTCTAGCTTCTCTAGCATAAGCACGATCAGCTTCGCCGCTTCGGCCCTTGTCGCCGAAGCGCTTGGAGCGAAAGCATCAGCGCCTTTGCCTTCCATTATGCCAGCCTCGCGAAGCGCTCCGGCCGCTCCCTTCGCCCACGAAGGAATATCGGCATCGTCGGCAAAGCCGGTTGCCGAGCCCGCCGGCTCAGGCATCTCCAGCGCGGCCGCAATCATCTTCGCCATCGCCGCTCGGGAGATTGGAGCGTTCGGACGGAACGTTCCGTCCTTATAGCCCTGGATGAAGCCGGCACCCGCAGCCGATGCTACCGCCCCCTTGGCCCACTCGCCAATTTCCGCATCGTCGGCAAAGCTCGCTTGCCCCTCAGCCTCCGGCAGCTCCAGCGCATTCGCCAGCATCTTCGTAAATTCCGCCCGCGTCACGGTCTGGTCAGGCCGGAAGGTTCCGTCCTCGTAGCCTTTGACGACGCCCCGTCCTACAGCTTGTTTGATGATTTCCTGCGCCCAATGACCATCGGTATCTTCGAAATCAATGGCAGGGGGCTCCACGTCGTCTATCGCCAACACCGCAAACTTCGTGAAATGATCGACCGGCGCCGAAATCCGATTATCCTTAACCGTGAAGCCAGACAATTCGATCCATTCCCGCGCTTGCTCGTCATAGTAGAAGATGCCCGCTCTCTGCCCCTCGCCCAGCTTCTCCGGGTCAAAGACAAAGCTGACCGTCACCGGGGTTTTGAAGTGATCCGTCATATCCTTGAGCAGCTCGAACACCGCGCCGCTAAGTAAATCTCGATCCGCAATCAACTGCTCGGCATCGCTTGCTTTCTCGATCGTAATGGTTATGGCCCGATCCGCCGCGCCCGCAGGCACGGAGACGAATGCCTCATTGTCCAGACTGACCTCGCCGGCTTGTCCGGCCGCCAATGTCAGATGACCCTTCGTAGGATCGACAGGTGCAGGCGCAGGTGCCGGGACATAGTCCGGATACGTCTGCTCATAACGCTCGTATACCCGGATCTGAACCAGTTCCGAGTCGAACGGGTCTTCCGCTTCCCATACGTAAAAGCGTCCGTCCGGCGCCAAGCTAAATCCGACCGGCTGAGCAATATGCTCCTCGTTCTCTCCCCACGTCGCCATATGCCGGCCGTCCGAGCTAAACTGCTTGATGCTGCCGCGAATTGGATCCATGACGTAGACACTGCCGCTAGCGTCCGCCTCTATTTGATACGAGTAATCAAAATCCCAAATCCATTCTTCCCCGGCAAGCGCTGCGGACCATTCGCCCACCTCATTGCCGTTGGTATCGTATTTGACGACCTGCCCGTTAAACTCGAACATCAAGTACACGTTGCCATTGCCATCTACCGCGATGTCGAGTGGCATGGCAAAGAACCTCGGCCCCAACTCACCGTCTTCCTCTCCCTCTTCGCCGCCTAGGTCGATCGTTTTAAGCGGCCACTGCAGAAGGAGCTCTCCTTCCGGGTCGAACTTTTGCATGCGATGGTTTTCTTCGTCCAACACATACAAGTTGCCGCTGCGGTCCCGCCCCATCTCGCCGACGCCGTTGAACTGCCCCTCCTCGTCTCCTTCGCTCCTCCACTCCTCCACAAACTCGCCACTGCCGTCGAATTTTTGAATCCGGTAGTTGCCGCTGTCGGAGACATAAACGTTGCCCTCTGCGTCCGTTTCAAGGTCCGATGGGTAGAAGAAACGGCCCGGGTCGCTGCCGGCTCCTCCCCAGCTGTCAGCGTGAACGCCGGTGGAATCGAACTTCATTACGCTTTGGCTTCCGTACTCCAGCACGTACAGGTTTCCGTCCGCATCTACCGTTCCCGGACCCCACCGGGGATTGATGCTGCCATAGCTGCCGAAAGCCGAAGCTTGTTCTTCCTCTTCATCCGCTGAAAACTGTTGAATGCGCGCGTTTTGTCCGTCTGCTACAAGAAGATGACCCTCGTCGTCCAATGTCATGCCCATCGGAAACCTGAATTGTCCAGTCTCATTGCCTTCGCTGCCCCACTTGGCGAGAAAAGTGCCATCCGCCGCGAACTTTTGGATCCGGTGGTTATAGGTGTCCGCGACGTAGACGTCCCCGTTCCCATCAACGGCTAATCCCTTCGGGTTATAGAGCTGGCCGTCCGCGTTGCCGTTCGAGCCCGTCCCCCATGTCCCGGTGACTTGGCCGGTTTGGTCCAGCTTAATGATATATTGTTCTATATAATCCGCCACATAGACGTTGCCGTCCGCATCGACGTCGATCGCTTCGGGAAATGAAATATTGCCGGGACCCGAGCTGTCGCCGTTCCATACGGCAAGGAGCGCGCCGGAATTGCTGAACTTTCTTATTTTAAAATTGGAGGTATCCCCGATATACACGTTACCCTCCGCATCTAAGGCAAGGGCGGTCGGATCCTTGAATTGCGCATCTCCGTCGCCGTATGATCCCCAATGCCCCCAGTATTTCCCGTCCGCGTCGAATCTCTGAACCCGGTAGTTATACTTGTCCAATACGTACACATTGCCGTCGGCATCCACCTCTATCTCCTCCGGCGAGTTGAACTGTCCGTTGCCGCTGCCCTGCGTCCCCCACATCCGTTCAAAGCTTCCATCGGCTTTGAATTTCTGTATCCGGTTGTTATTCTGATCGACCACATAACGGTTCCCGTCCGCATCGATGGCAATGTCGCTAGGCAAGTCAAACAAACCTTCGGTCGACAGCTGGAACCCTCCCGGCATGGCGACTTCTCGAACGCCCTTAACTCTGTAGGCCTCAGCCGTGTTCGTCGCTAAAGGCGTTGCCAGCGCACCAATTAGTAAGGCGGCCGACAGAAGCCATGCAAGCCTTTTATGATGACGTTTCGACATCTTCGTTTCCCCCATAAATGAAATTAGGATATGAATCTAGCGGCCTCGTTTCCAAGACACTCCTACATTCTACCTGCATGTCCTTCCCGCAAACTGAAAAGAAAGCGCTTCATGTCAGGTTAGGAGGAAGTTTGGGGAAAATTTTGACGAAAAATGTTCCTGTTTCTACTAGCCAATTCTTGCTAGAATAGTTCCAACCAAATATGGAAGGACTTGCGAATATGGCTAAGCTGCTGCTCACCTCGAATGGATTTTTTACCGATACGATCAAGAAAGGTTTTCTGGAGCTCATAGAAGGGGATATTGGCAGGCTGCGCGCGGCTATTATTACGACGGCTTCCCCCAAGAAGGAAAGTAACCGCTACGCGCAGAAGGCTCGAATGGATTTCGCGGAGATGGGCTTTCGACAGGTTGATTTTGTTGATATCGAATTCCAGAATCCTGGCGTGCTCGAGCGAATGGATGTTGTCTATATTAACGGCGGCAATCCGTTTCAACTGCTTCATTACGCTCGAAAAAGCGGCGCTGACGCCATTCTTACAGCATTAGCGGAAAGAAATGCCGTGCTTGTCGGAGTCAGCGCGGGCTCCCTGCTGCTCGGCCCTCATATTAGAATCGTTTCGCGCTTTACGCCGGAGATGAATACGCCGCAGTTGACCGACTTGAGCGCGCTGCATCTGACAGATCACCTGATCTTCCCGCATTATGACCGGGAGGACTTGTTTCCCGATTCAGGTGGTCGCTCCATCGAAGAGCGAATCGCCGAGTTCGAATCCAGCGAGCAGTGTGTGGTGACAAGACTGCCGGATGACGGATATATCGCCATATCTGGGGAGTGAAGGCTACAGGAGCAGGGCGGATGCGGGGGATTAGGCGTACTAGAAACGTCTATTTGTGCTTGAAGGGGCGATTGGTGAGGAATAAGCGTGCCTGAAACGTCTATTCGTGCTTGGCGGGGCGATTGGTACGGAATAAGCGTGCCAAACACGCCTAAAAAAAACGGCTCCCTCCAACAGGAAGAAGCCTTCTTATTATAAAACCTATTACCGCATAGCGCTGCCGAAATACCGGCCCGGGTTCGCCGCCACAAGGCGGTAGTCCAGCTCCTTGGCGGCGGCTTCGTCGAGCAGCTCCGCCATCATGGCGCAGTACTCCCGGGCGTCGTCGGCTCTGCCCGCCAGAATCAGAAGAGCGGCCAGCTTGGCGTGAAGCCGCTCGTCCAGCGGGTGCAGATGCACCAGCTTCTGCATCGGGCTCAGCGCCAGCTCGTGGCGCGATTGAACGGCGTACGCGTCGGCCATCGCTTCAAGCAGGCGCGCGTAGCCCAGCTCCAGCTCCGCCTGGCGCGGAGCGGCCCAGTCATAGCCGCTGCCGGCGAGATAGCCGTCGCCATACAGCTGAATCGCGCGGACCAGCTGCGCGAGCGAACCCGAGCGGCCGTATTCGCGCACGGCCAGCTCGTATTCGGCGACGTCGTCCTCGATGGCAAGCGGCCAATGCAGCCGGTAGCTCCCGCCTGCCGTCTTCATCTGCTCCACCGCGCCGTGCAAGCCGCATGCCTCCAGATCCTTGCGCAGCTGATAGACGGTCGAATGCAAATTGACCTGCGCGCGATCCGCGTCGCGCCCCTCCCACAGCCTGTCCAATATTTGCGACTTGCCGACCGCTTTGTCCCGATGATGATGCAGGAAGGCCAGCAGCTCCCTGCTCTTCGAATTGCGGAACCGCATCTGCTCCCCGCTCTCCGTCGTAACGGAGAATGGCCCGAAGCTGCGAACCGCCAGTCCGCTCCTCGCCGCCTCGGGGTCCTTGCCCGATTGACGGACGCGCCTCTTCTCCAGCCGACCGATCGTACGCAGCAGATCATCGGCGGTAAACGGCTTCAGCACGTAATCGATCGCCTCCACGCCGAAGGCATCTCTCGCATATTCTTCGTAGGCCGTCAGGAACGAAACGTGAACCTCCGGCCGAATATTTCTCAGCCGCTCCGCGAGCTCGAGTCCGTTCAGGCCCGGCATCTCGATATCAAGCAGCACAAGGTCGACAGGCTCCGCCGTCGTCAGCATATGCTCGAGGAACAGCTTCGGACTATCGAACAGACCCGCGACTTGCACACCCTCGAGCGTTTCCAGCAGCTTGCCCGCCCTCCGCAGCGCGGGCAGCTCGTCATCCACGGCAATGACTCGAATCATCCTCCAGCACCCTCCCTTCATCCCTTATGGTGTATTCTCCGGCGCCTTCGGCACGCTCAGCGAGACCTTCGTCCCGCGTCCGGACTCGCTTACAAGGCTAAGCCCCGCGCCAAACTGCCGGATCAGCCGTTTATGAATATTGCGCAAGCCGACGCCGCCTTCCCCTTCCGGCTCTCGCGTAAAAATCGTTTGTTCCAAGGAGGGCTCCATGCCCACGCCATCATCTTCCACGGAGATAACGACATCCTCCCCCTCCCGGCGGACCGAGATCGCAATCGTCCCGCCTTCTTCCCGCTTCGTGACGCCATGCCGCACCGCATTCTCGACCAGCGGCTGCAGCGTTGTCGGCGGCAGTAGGCAGTCCGCATCGGGCTCCACGTCATACCGCACGCGCAGCCGCTCCCCGAACCTCGCCCGCTCGATCTGCAAGTATGCCTCCGTGAGCTCCAGCTCCTTGCGCAGCGGCACCAGCTTCTGCTTGTTGCGGAAGTCGAAGCTTCCCCGCAGGTAGCGGCTCAAATGCAGAAGCAAATCATGCGCCGTCTGCGGCTCGTCGAGCGACAGCGAAATGATCGTGTTAAGCGCGTTGTATAGAAAATGGGGTTTGATCTGCGCCTGCAGAAACGCCATTTCCGACCGGACGGCTTCCTCGGCCGACCGCTTCATCTCGAGCAGCGTCCGCGCCCTCGCCCGCAGCTCATGAGGATCGAAGGGCTTGGCCGCAAAATCATTGGCCCCCGCCTCGAAGCCGTACATCGCATCCGCGGGGTCGCTTCTTGCCGTCGTCAGCAGAATCGGGAGCTCGGATAGGCCGTAGCTCTCTCTTATTCTGCGGCAAGTCTCGTACCCGGAAAGCCCGGGCATCATGACGTCCAGAATGACCAGACCGATCCCGTCGCCGCCCCGCTCCAGCACCTGCAGAGCTTCCTGGCCGCTCGCGGCCGTCATCACCTCGTAAGGCTCGCCCGCGAACAAAGTGCGCAGCACGCGAAGATTGACCGGGTCGTCGTCGACGGCGAGTATGGATAGTCCGGATCGTCCAGACCGTCCGTCTGCCGGCTGACCCGCCGGCTCAATAACCGTCAGGCCAGCTGACGATTGTCCTGCCGCCGGCGCCTTCTCTTCGGCAGCGCGTTCGGCGATCGGCAGCGTGAACGTGAACACGGAGCCTTCGCCTTCGGTCGACGTTACCGAGATGGTGCCCCCGTGAAGCTCCACCAGCCGCTTCGTAATGCCGAGCCCCAGACCGGTTCCGCCGTATTCCTTGGCGACCGGAGCGCCGAGCCGCTCGAACGATTGGAAGATCGTCTCCAGCTTATCCGCCGGAATGCCAATGCCGGAATCGGCAACCGCGATATGCAGCATGCCGCCGTCCGTCCAGCCTGATACGACAACTTCGCCCTCCGGCGTGAATTTAACGGCGTTGCCGATTAAATTGTAGACGATCTGCAGCAGCCGATTCTCGTCCGCGAGCGCCGGCGGCAGCCGGTTCGGCCACTCCAGCCGGAGCGCGACCGGCTTCTTGCCGATATAATGCCGGAATACTTCCTCCTGGGCGGTCACCGCCGCCTGCACGTCGACCCGGCCGAGCTGCAGGCGGATTCCGTTATTTTTGAGCAGGGACAGGTCCAGGATATCGTTGATCAAATTATTCATGCGCCGCGCAACCGAGACGACAACGTCCAGCTGCTCCGTCTGCGCGGGGGCGACCGGGCCGAACTTCCCTTCGGACAAGGCCTGCGACAAATTCAGAATGCCGTGCAGAGGCGTCTTCAGCTCGTGCGAGGTGTTCGCCAGAAACTCGTCCTTCATGCGGTCCATCGCGATCAGCTCGTTCGACATCTCGCCAATCGTCCGATACGCGCTCGTGAATCGTCTTGCCAGCTCCAACGCCTCGATGAAGACGAGCAGAATGAAGCCGTAAGGCACCAGCTGCGCGTCGACCGCGACGATCCAGCCCACGCTGTACAAAATATCGTGCACGGCCGCCGCCACGAACGCGAGCCACCCCGACAGCTGCAGCAGCGCGCCGCCCCTCCCGCGCCACAAGGCGAGGAAAAAGCCGTACAAGATGTACGCAAGCGCGATCAGGGAGACGATTTTGTAATATCCGATGAATTGGGTGTAAATCTCGGCCGGGAATAACAGCACGGTGGCGATAAAGCCCGTCCCCGTCCATGCAAGCAGCTTGGCCGGCCTGACGCCGAACTCCGCCGGATACAGCTCCCGGACGAACAAGACGGCCATCGTCACTCCGCCGTAATAGGTCAAATACTCCAGCAGGATGAGGAGCCGAATCGAGACGTCCGGATACAGATCGACCAGATAAATGCCGCCCACGACCCACTGCCGAATCGCGCCAAGCAGGCAGCATATGCCGAAATAAAGCGTCGACCGCTCCGAGCGGCGCAGCAGAAACACGGATATTTGGTACAGGCCGAGCAAAGCGCAACCGCCGAATACGGCCATGCTCGCGAACTCGGTTCGTTTCTCTACGGCCGCCATCCGTTCCTCCGGACCGAGCGTCATGCTGAACCATATGCCTCCCGAAGGATAAAGGAAGTTCGCCGTCTGGATGACCAGCTCGAATTCGTCCGGCGGAGGAGCGAACGTTGCGGTCTGCGGCCTGTACGCGGACTTCGTCTCTTCCTTGGTCGGTGCCGCCGCTCCGGCCAGCGCGATCTCCTGTCCGTTCACCAATACCTTGTAGGCGGGGGATATCGCAGGAAGGTGCAGCCCGAGCGCTCCAACCTCTCCTTGCGTCAGCACCCGCAGCCGATAGGTAGCGTAGCCCCGGCCCGGCAATCCGATCGTCTCCCACTCTCCCGGGACCTCGATTAGCGCCGGTTCGCCATGCTGCAGCGCCCCTTCCGCGCCTATCAGCCGCTCCCAGTACAAGGACCACTCGCCGTTCAGACGCACCGGTCCGTCTTCCTCCAGGCTCCAATTCCTTAAATCAAGCACGCCGGCCTTCGCCTTCGGCTCCGCCCCGTTCTCGCCGCGCCCGAAGGACGGCATGATCATAACGCCCAGGAGAAGGAGCATCGCAACAAGCAAAGACACCGCCCGAATTTTGCGGTTTCGATATAAAGTATTTTGCGCCATCCGGTCTTCATCCGCCTCTGTCGTTCGTTTATCAAGAAATACTCCTATCATACCGCACCTAGATGCTTGTGCATACTTCCTTTCAATCGTTGTAGCCGAGCCCCATCTCTGTACGATTTTAACAGCCGCGTCTCCATCCTAACTGAAAAGAAAGCGCTTCATGTCAGGTTTATCCAGATGCCCTTGACTTCATTTTATTAGAACTATATAGTACTACTATGAGAAAAAACACCCCAACCGTTTCCAATCGCGACGTTGTCCTGCAGACCGCATCGAACCTGTTCCTGACGCGAGGCTATCAGGTCACCAGCATGGACGAGATCGTCTCCATGAGCAAGGTATCGAAGACGAACATCTACTACCATTTCAAAAGCAAGGAGGAGCTGCTGCTGGCGATCGTCGACCAGCTGATTGCGCACTACGAATACCGGCTGAGCCATATTTTATCCCAGAGCCACATGCCGTTTATGGAGAAGCTCGAACGTTTCTTCGAAATCGTGGCCGGAGAGCAAGAGCAAAACGACTTTCTCGGCGGATGCCCCATCTTGACGCTGTACACGCAGACGTCGATGGAATCGGCCGAGGTTCGGAGCCGTATTAAAGGCTTCTTCGAGCGGCAGCTGGAGCATGTCGAGAGTCTGCTTCTTGAAGGCTCGGCTACCGGCTTGTTCCCCTCGAATCTACCGGCTCGCGCTACGGCGACGCTGATTGTCTCCTCCGTCGAAGGTGCCTTATTCGTCTCGAAAGCGACGGAGCGGCCGCAAATGTTGAAGGACCTGCTTCATGCTTTAGCAGCGATGCTAAAGTAATTTTTTTGACCCAATTAGTACTATGTGGTACTAAGATTGAAATTAGGAAAGGATGATACAGCATGAACCTCTTTATAACCGGCGGGACCGGCTTTATCGGCAAATACGTGCTCGCGGAGCTCTCCACGCAGCGGCATACCGTGTACGTTCTCGTCCGAAGTCTTGAACGATTCCGGGCCGTCCGCAAGCTCATGCGGCTCGAAGAAGCGCCCGGCCTCATCCCCGTCATCGGCGATTTGTCGCAGCCCCGGCTTGGGCTGGACCCGGACAGCTACGAACAGGTACTGGAGTCGGACGTGATCATTCATGCCGGAGGCCCGATGGATATCGAGCTTGGCGAAGAGGAGGCGCGGCGCGCGTTTCTTGATCCAGCCATAGCGCTTGCGGAGCTGGCCCTTCGGATTCACGCGGCGAGAGGCCTGCGTCAGTTCATTCACGTCGTCGGCTTCATGAGTCCGTTCAACGAACAGAATGCCTTGATGGAGCCGAATGCTTCCCTCGATCACGCGCCGCCATACGAGAAGATGAAGTTTCTCGCCGATTCTTATCTCCGTAAAGCATTCGCCCCGTTAAATATTCCGCTATCCACGGTCAACCCCTCCGTAGTGATCGGACATTCGGAGACGGGTGCCATCGAGCAGACTGGCGGTCTCGGCATATTGGTCGACGCGGTCCGCCGTCATCTTATGCCGCTTGTTCCCGGGGGCAAGGAGCACTGGCTGCCCATGGTGCATGTCGATCATGTCGCCTCCTTCCTATCCAAGCTAGCGAATACCTCCGCCGTCCGAAGCGACACCTATTATTTGCTCGACCGCAAACAAGAAACTCCGGCCATTCCCGAGCTGATCAAGCGAATGGTCGCGGAGCTGCGGGTTTCCCCTCCTCTTGGCTCAGTCCCGCTTCCACTGCTGAGAGCCGCGCTTCGCGTTGGCGCAATCGGCAAGCGACTAGGCGTTCCTCCGGAGTCCATGGGCTTCCTCGTGACGAACGAGTTTCCCGTGGAATCGAAGCTCGAGGTTGAGGACAAGTGCGGAGAACGAAGCGCCGTATCAATAGCGGCTCTTCCTTTTGTCATAACCGAATTGGACTATCAGCTGAGCCATCCCGATACGGCTCCCTCCAAGCGGTTTGTACGACGAAGAAGAGCGGGACTCGTTACGCTCGAGCAGGACGCGCCCGCATCCGGGACGCCCGTCCTCTTCCTCCACGGCACGTTCGGCGGCGCCGATTGCCTCCAGCCCGTCGCGGAACGGTTAGAACACGTGCCGATTCGGCTGATCGATCTGCCCGGGTTCGGACGCACGCCGCCACATCGTCATTCTTCGCTGATCGAGGGGTATGTAGAGTCGGTGAAGCGGCTCGTAGAGGAGCTGGAACGTCCCGTTGTTCTGGTTGGCCATTCGTTCGGTGGGCTGATAGCGGCCAGAGTAATGGAAAAGATGGATTCGCAGGTCGAGCGGCTTCTGCTGCTGCAGCCCGTTCTTCATCCCATTCATCGGCGGTATTCCAGCGCCGGGCTGACGAAGGCTGCGCTGCGGATGATAAGCGAGCGCTCCTTCCGGCGTCAGCTGCTGGCGATGAACCATTTGGCAGAGAGCTCGGACCGTCTGGAACCGTATGCAAGATACGTCGTGCAGGATATGAGCTCCCCGCGCTTGCGGGACACCAACGCTAAAGTCATGGCGGCACTCACGAGGCATGAGGCGGCGAGGCTGCGGCCAGACTGCTGGAACGAGGAGAAAGTCCGCATTCTGTGGGGCGAGGCTGACCGGGAGCATCATATCCCTGAGGCGTTTCAACGTATTGAGACAACAAAGCTCCCCCTCGGACATCAGTTTCCGATAGAGGCCCCCGGCCTCGCGGCGGAGTGGATACGGTCGTTTTTATGAGAGTGACTTATAGTCGGAGTTACAAATTACCAGCCCTTGAACGGCTTGTCACCTTTCGACATCGCACAGTATAATTGAACTACATTTACTTGGATAACGGCAAACTGTCCGAAAGGTCAGGACGCAAAATTACAGGCCTAAGGGAAAAACCTATGGTGGCTGAGTTGCCAAAAGTAGGACATATTGCCTATGCAATCATCCTCCTTACGCGGGGATGATTTTTTTTCATAGCGAGAGGGAGAAGGAACTTGGCCAAGAATAACCGACGTCATTCGTTTACGATTATGCTTTCTATTCTGCTCTGCGTCGTTCTTTCCAGCTGCACGGCAAACGCTCCAAGCGAAGACGTATCCCCCGCTCCCCGCTCTACAACGAATTCCGATTCGGGAGACTTGCGAATACTGGCAACGTTGGAGGAGCAAAGCTGGATCGTTGACGAATATAAGCGAAAATATCCGGGTCGAGAGGTAGTATGGGACTACGCCGAGGGAGATGCTCTTCTTGAGAAGCTGGCATCCGCGCCGGCCCCTGATCTGGTCATAGCCGGGAACGAGCTTCTAAACACTTTAAGCGGTTCCGACCTTCTCGAAGACGTTGGACAAGAGCCCTATCTTGCCGGGGAGCTTATTCAGAAGAAGTGGTTTAATGGTCTGACGCTAACGCCGTTTACTTCCATGGACGGCCAGTCGCTGATTGCGGTTCCGAAGGATTTCCCTATGGCCGGGACGTTCTATCGGGCCGATCTATTGGAGAAGTACGGGTTCCCTTCCGATCCCGAAGGGCTCGCGGCGTTCATGGAGAGCCCCCAGAATTGGACTCGCCTTGCCGAGACGCTTAAATCGCATGACGTCGGAGTCATTGGTTATACCCATGAGGTGCTTCAAGTAGCCGCAACAGGGTATGGCTATTTTGACCAAAATGGAAATTACAGCAGAAACACGGAGTCATTAGCTCCTTATGCATCGCTTATGCTTGAAGTAGAGAGCAAAGGGCTGGCCTCGAATTGGAATATGTGGGATGACAAAGGCCAACAGGCCATAAGAGAGGGCAAGCTGGCCCTGTTATATATGGGCGAATGGGGCTTTGACCTCATCAAGCAGTGGGACCCCGAGCATTTGGAGCAGTGGAAATTTACACGACTGCCCTTCAACGCCTATTGGGTGCATGGCGGATCTTTTTTCTCGATCATGCGCGACAGTCCGAATAAAGCCTCTGCATGGGAGTACATCCAATTGTCGATGGAGCTGGAAGGGTCCTACAGAGAGAGTCTTCCCGGCTGGGCATGGCATTCGAAGGTTAGAGATTACCGGTCCTCGCCGCTGGCGGCGAAGGCGGAGGAGATTTGGAACAAACAGCTGCAAAGCTTGATTCAAACGGATATTTCCGGGCCGCAGCTGCTGCAAACGTTAGAGACCCGAATTTTAGAGGAGCTTGGACAGGATCTTGAAATTTATCATGAGCTTCTGTCGGATACCTTGCGAAACTGAGAGACGTTATTCACCGGAAAACGGAGCTTTTGGGGAGACTAACGGAACGGAGCGACCTTATTCCTTCTGATTTGAGTAGAATCACAATGGAAACAGACAAATAACGGCGCTCAGTTCCATTAGCATTGAAAAATGGCTCATTTGTCCCGAATAAGGCTTCTGAGTTCCGTTCAGACTTGTTGGAGCCGCATGATCCACCTTATATACGAATAAAGGTACAGCCTCCTCATCATTCTTGAGGGCTGTACCTTTCTTTGTTCAGGCCAAAATCGGTCTCACAGCAGCTTGCTAAGCAGCCGATTGTCCGACAGAAGGATCAAATCGTTGCATGATGTGTCTCTTGCGAAAAAGGCTTTCGTATTCTCGAGATAAGGCGGCTCGATCGCCGTCAGCTTACCTGCATCGCCGAGAGCATAGAGATGGAAATGTTCGCTTAAGAATTGCATATATGCTCCTATATCAATTCCCTTGTTTTTCATATAGTTCATATTAAACTCTATGCAGCCGGCCGCTTCCTTGGACTCCGCGAGTATTCGCTTCATGCCGCGCAGCACCTGCCATTCATAGCCCTCGACGTCCAGCTTGAACAGCAAGGTTTTCCCATTGGTTTCATTCGTCCTGAACAAACTGTCTATGGTAACGCTTCGCACCTTCACCTCATCGAAAGCTCGGTTGCCCAGATGATAAGCGGAAGAGTTTCCAGAACGAGCTTTATCGACGTAGAAGGTAGCCGAGTCTAGCATCTGGTCGGAAGCAAGCGCGTGGATATAGCGAAATTGACTGCCGTTCGGATGCTCTTTCATGGACCGGAGGAGATAGGGCCGCAGCACTTCATTAGCATCGATGACGGTAATCGATGCATGTGCCGGGTACAAGGCGGACAGAACGATTTCGCCGTAATTAACTCCCGCATCGATAATCAGATCAGGGTTCAGCTTAGAAGCCATCGTTCTCCACCTTTGCACGACCCGCGGCTGCGATACGCCTTTATACCGGATCAGGCTGGCTCCCTTCACATCCTTCGGATCGACGTAGATGGGATGATTCGTGCCTGAGATGATGATTTTTTCCATACCTGATCCACCCTCCAAAGTCGAAATAAAAACGGGTTAAATCATCGTATGACTCTTGTCGAGGCGGCGTAGCGGCACGTTCAGCGGATTTTTGCCGAAGCAATGTTATAAGGCTTGCAAGGACTGCTCGATCAACTGCCCGATCCTAGTCTCTATCGAGCGTTAAACATAAGGAGCCGCTCTCGCGCGAGAGCAGCTACTTCGTATCATACGGTTACAAATCTTGCGACAACCGAACCATGACGATCACCTGAATGCCGTTCTCGAAGATCGGCTCAGGGTAGTGCCGGATAAAGAAATCCCTGTCTACACCCGTAATCCGAAAGCCGCATTTCTGGTACAGGGCGAGCTGTCCGACTCCTGAATTGCCCGTTCCGACCTCGATCGTGCGGAAGCCCTGTCTCCGTGCCTGGTCGATCGCATGCCGCACCAGCATCTTCCCGATTCCTTGTCCTTGTCGCTCCCCCGCCACCGCGATGTTCACGAGCTCGATCGTATCAGGCCGCGTCCGGATGAGAACATATACGCCTATTACCTGCCCGCCATCCTCCGCCACGTAGCATTCGCCTCTCCCTACATATTCCTCCACCAGCTCGCGCGAAGGGTCGGCATCAAGCAGCAAGTCCATGGGCGGCTGCTCGCCCGGATTTAATGTTCGAATAATCATTTTCGCACCTCGCTCATTTCCTCAATTCGTCGTCATGCTCTTTAGTTCGGCAATAACCTGTTCCACCCGATCTATATGATCCGTTTCGTCTATCGGCGTAAAGATCAGAACGTTCGCAACCTGATATCTGCCATGAGACACTACATCCGCTAAAGCAGTTTTTGCTTCGAAGTCCTCGATTCCCTTCTCCAATGCTTCGCTAGAAGGGAAGATGTAAATGCTAATTAGCTGCTCTTGCTCCGTCTGATAAGCCGCTGGCTCAACACCGTTCAACGTCATTGTGAAGACGTTGTCTGGATGAAGATCCTCCGCCTCGTGCAATAAAATACCGGAAGCCTCGAACATATCCGTAACCTGCGCAAGCGTCAGCCTTTTTTCTTGACCTTCACACCCTGCCGCGATAAGTACGACAGTTAGTAAGGTAAATAGTATATTCTTCATGTAGCCTCCTCTTATAAGGGAAATAATTGGTTAAACCTCATGATGATATGCCGTTTATATTGGGTTCACTTCTTTTTCCAGTTGTGGTATCATAACCTGTAAAGAAGCCGAGTGCGGCTAACACTCGGCTTAACAACTGGCTTGGATGGGATTTTTCCTTCTAAGTGAGACAGGACTAAAAACCCACCTTTGGCGCTAACCTTGGGGTGGGTTTTTACTTTCTCTAAGGGAAACCATGCCCACCCAAGATTCAATTGTCTTTCCTATTCTACCATCTTGCTCCATTAAATAGAAGAACTAATGTTCGGCAATTCATTAGCAGACTGCAGAATTACTCATAGTATCCATGCGCTTCAGGTAGAGATTTATATGCTTCTTTCGCTGCAATCTTTTCCTTTATCATCTCTATCAAACTCCTGAACTCCTTATCTCTCTCAGATTCACTAATCGCACCCTTCCAATTGATCGTTTTACTCTCCCCATCCATATATATTTCAAACTTAAACCCAGACTGAGGCAAAATATTCATCCCTTCAACTTCTTCAGGATATTGAAACAAATTAATGTCCTTCATCTTTACATAGATCTCTTGTTTTTCTTCTTCTGTCAGGATGAGTTCAGTTGTTACAACTCCATCTAATACAAGATCCTTTGTAAAACTGTTATTGGTTGTGTTTATTATATTTTTATTTAATACACCGTAGGACAAAATAAAATCGAATTCTCTCTTCGCCTCTCCTGTGTTACAGCCCGTAATAAGTAGCATTAGTAACATCACAATTAGTGCTAACACTAGCGACATAATGGTTCGCTTCCCGGCTGCCTTCGGCATCGTCATTCCCTCCTGCGTTCGCATCTCGTATAACAAGACGCTCGAAAGAACCAGGTGGTTACATCGGGTGCCCGCATTCCGAAATACCGTTATCTTTACGTAAGTCGTAAAAATAGTTGGATGCAATTCGGACAAAGGTGTGTCACAATAGAAATGGAAGCGCTTCCGAAATGCATGGTTCATAAGGTTCCTTAATTTAAAGGAGGAATGAATAGTGAATCGTAAGGTACGCTTTTTCGGCGTTTATTTGCTGCTGCTCAGCATGGCCGCCGGGTTATTCGCCATTCCCGCTTCGGCTGCTCCCGTGACGATCGACAACGGCGTCCAGTTCAAGGACACAAGCGGCAATCCGATTCAGGCTCACGGCGGCGGCATTCTGAAGTCGGGCAGCTACTATTATTGGTTCGGCGAGAACAGGGACGGCACGAACTATGTCTCCGTCTACCGCTCCACCGATCTGAAGAATTGGCAGTTCCGAGCCCATGTGCTTAGCAAAACATCGCATGCCGAGCTGGCCACGGCCAACATCGAAAGACCGAAAGTCATCTATAACGCCTCCACCGGCAAATACGTCATGTGGATGCACAAGGAGAACGGCGTCGATTACGGCGAAGCCCGCGTAGCCGTCGCATCCGCCTCCAACATCGAAGGCCCCTACACCTACCATGGCAGCTTCCGGCCGCTGAATTACGACTCCCGCGATATGACCGTGTACAACGACAACGGCACCGCCTACCTGATCTCCGCTACGCAAGTGAACGCCGATCTGAACATTTACCGGCTGACTTCCGATTTCCTTGGCATCGACTCCCTTGTTACAACCCTCTGGGACAACCAGTACCGCGAAGCGCCCGCGATCTTCAAGCGCGGCAGCACCTACTTCCTTCTCACGTCCGGCGCGACGGGCTGGAATCCGAACCAGGCCAAATACGCCACGGCGACAAGCATTGCCGGACCTTGGAGCTCCCTGTCCAATGTCGGCAACGCCAATACGTATCAATCTCAATCGACCTACGTCCTGCCCGTCGAAGGAACATCCGGCACCTCCTACCTGTACATGGGAGACCGCTGGGCCGGCGCCTGGGGCGGACCGGTGAACACATCGGAATACGTCTGGCTGCCTATCACCTTCCCGTCCTCGACCACGATGTCTCTGAACTGGTATGACCAAGTTACGATCGACGCGGCTGCGGGCACGATTTCCGGCACGAACAGCCCGCCCGTGAACACTTCCTCCTGGTATAAACTCAAAAACCGTAACAGTAATCTCATTCTCGGCGTAACGAACGGCTCTACCTCCGATAGCGCGGTCATCGAGCAGTATTCCGACGGCGGCTGGACGAGTCAGCATTGGCAGTTCACTGACGTCGGCGGGCGCTATTACAAGATCAAGAACCGGAACAGCGGCAAAGTGCTAGACATTCCAAGCTCTTCAACCGCCGACGGTACAAATGTCATTCAGTATACCGACAATGGCGGGCTGAACCAACTGTTCCGCATCCTGAGCACCGGAGACGGCTACTTCAAGCTCATGAACGTCAAAAGCCGCAAAGTCATCACCATTACCGACGGCTCCGTCTCGAACGGCGCGGACGCGATCCAAATGACGGACGACGGCGGCACGGACCAGCAGTTTTCTTTTGCAACGACAAGCTAAGAAGCCTCTATAAGACAAGAGCCCGCGATTGCCGCGGGCTCTTCCCATTGCTATTCTATTAAAGTTCCGTTGCCCGATGGCTCGTGCCTCCAAATCTTCCCTGAAAGCCCTATCGACCTCAAACCATCTCTGATCGGCTGTATCACCGTCTGTTCGCTTTTGTAATTTTTAATGACAAGCTCCTTGCCCATTATAGTCGCAATCACAATACGATCCGTGTAGATGATGACGTGGGCGATATCCGCATAATTAACGAAGTTCGACCGGAACTTTATCCCATGCGGGGTGAACGTATATTTTTTGACGAGAGCGAACTCCAGTACAAGAAAATAAATCGCAAAAAGGACCAGCAGCACGATCCATCCGGACAGCGAGTTCAACCCTATGAGTTCATTCGTCCGTTCGGAAACCACCGGGAATATATTCCCGCCGAATAACAACGGGAGCAAAAAAATAATAAAAAAGAACGCATATACGAGTGCATATAACATCCCGTACATCGGGAACGTGCAGAGCAGGGCGAACAAGACGTTGATCCACCAAGCTCTTTTTGTTTTGATAACCACCGAATTTCCACCTGTCCTCTTGATTAATTTGTGTTCAAAAAGTCCAGTTTTCAGCACCTTGGCCTATGCTTCCGCTGCTGCGTTTTTTCCAAAAACGCTGTAGATCGGATGAAGCTAGGAAATGAGAAGCGGTCCACGTTTTCGGAGAAAACGACCTCGTAAGCATCCGCTTAGTGGAGCTACGTGAGCACCTGCAATGTTTCCGGAAGAAACATACTTCGTAAGCATACGCTTAGTTCCGGCTTAACCCGGGCCCCGCGAAAGTAATCGGAATAAGCTTCGAAGCTTCTCTTCACTTTCGTGGGTATCAAGAGATATTCGATGTCGAATAAGCTCCCTGAAACGCTTCGTGATCAAAAGTGGACTTTTTGAACTACCTCTATTAGTGGTAGTCCGACCTGAGCAGGCCGTAGTGCGTCACATCCTCGTAAATCCCCCACTTCAGCAAATGCTGGCGGAATACGCCTTCATGCTTCATGCCCGCCTTCTCCATCACCTTGTAGGATCCCGGGTTCCGCGTCAGCGCGGCCGCATACAGACGGTTCAGCTCCAGCTCGCGAAAGGCGAAGTCCATCACGGCCTTCACCGCCTCCGTGCAATAGCCGTGGCCCCAATAGGGCTTGCCGATCCAATACCCCAGCTCCGCATGGTTATGATCCTTGTTGATGCGCAGTCCGATGACCCCCATGAACGTTCCCGCAGCCTGATCAAGAATGGCGAATGAGTACCCGTTGCCGTTCGCAGCCGCGTCTTGCCTCATTTGAATAAAAGAAACCGCCGCGCCTCGGGGATACGGATACGGAATACCGAGCGTTGTGCTCGCAATTTCCTTATCCTGCAGCAGCCTCTCCATCTCTTCCGCATCTTCCGGCGCGAGGAGCCGCAGCGTTAATCGTTCCGTATGAATCATCTTCATGCTTATGCCTCCTTGTGTCCCTGGATATGTTTAGTTAGGCCGGCCGTCACTTGCTATGAAGGAAGTAAAATAAGAGTAATAGGGGAGGGAAATTCTGTCAAGCGAGGTTTGCCAGGAAAGGGATTGTATCCCAAAGTCTCGAATTCATTGTAGGAGCACTAAGATAACAATAGAGGAGCTGCCGGAATTTGGAGCAACGAAGAGTAGTTTGGAATGAAAACCATAAGCGGCTAACGGAGCTATTATCGAAACCCAGCGAGCACGAAAACGCAACCAGACTGCTTCTGGCTCATCATGCCTCGCTTCACTCTTCTAAGCTGGTCGATGAGGATATCTTCTCCTTCGAGGACTCGTTAGTAGAAGGCTTGGAAGAGGCGGCATGGAGACTCTATCCGATGAAGACGCCCGATACGAAAAACTCGATCGCCTGGCATGTGTGGCATATTGCGAGAATAGAAGATATGACGATGAACGCTCTTGTAACGAACGGTCAGCAAGTACTAACCTCGGGCAGTTGGCTCCAAGATCTGAACGTCCGCTTCGCGCACAGCGGGAATAGCATGATCGATGACGACATCGCGGAGCTAAGCGCGAAGCTGGATATAGGCGCTCTGCTAGCCTATCGGTATGCGGTAGGCAAACAAACAAGACGAATTCTGGCTTCCCTTCAGCCCGGAGATTGGACGCAGAAGGTTCAGGCTGACCGCATCCAAAGGCTGTTCGAGGAGCAGGCTCTGCTTCCGGAGGCAAGCGGCATTGGGGACTATTGGAGCAACAAAACGATCGCCGGATTGGCGTTAATGCCCGCCACCCGCCATAACTTCGTGCACCTGAATAAGTGCGACCGCATCAAGCAGAAGCTGCAAAAGACGCAAAAGAAGCCGGTCCGGTGACGGACGCGGCTTAGAGGAACAGTTACTTCTTCGATCGCATCTGGATCAGCAGAGACACGATCAGCAAGCTGGCGATGATGCCAAATCCAACGAGATACAGCCAGTTCGCGGCCAGCCAATGCAGAGTCATGAGCGATTCACTTCCTTTTTGACTTCAGAAAAACGAACAACCGTACTCTATTGTACAGCATCCATCCGGGCAGCCGCTAGGCTGCTTCTTTGATGCTCCCCCGGCTGTTGCTCGAAACCATTCCATATGACCGTCTGTTCTACCGGAAACCGAGAGGTGGGACGGGCCGGCTTCACCGCTTTGCCGATGGCGACGAGCAGCCCCGGGATATAGCGCCCCGGGACGTGGAATGCCTGGACGAAGGCGTCTTGGTAGAAGCCGACCATCGGGCCCGAATCAAGTCCCTTCGCCTTCGCGGCAAGCATAAGCTGCATAGCCGCTAGCGATGCGTTGCGGATCGCTTCGTCGCGGCGGTATGACGCAGCCCCGTCCGCTTGGTATGCTTCCTCAATCTGCGATAGAAGAAGCTGATGCGAAGAGTAGCCTGCGAAAGCATCCTCGGCACCGGTCTGAATAGCCGGACCGTATACGGCTTCGGCGTTTCGATTCGCGTGCAGATCACCGAGAATAGCAACCGTGACGGAAGCGTCGACGACTTGCTTCTGCCCCCACGCGATCGGAAGCAGCTTCTCCTTCGCCGCGGCGTCGGTGATGGCGAGGAACTTCCAATGCTGAAGGTTCCAGGAAGAAGGCGCTGTACCCGCCAGCTCCAGTATCTCCTTGATTTCTTCCTCGCCCAGCTGATGGGAAGCGTCGAAATAGCGCACGGAATGACGACTGCGGATCACGCTCTCAAAATCGTTTTGAAATGCGGAAGACATGTACATTCAGCTCCTCTATTCATAGTTTAAACAGTAACAATCGCAAGCTTGAGTCCGTTAATGAAAGAGTATCCCATCTCGAGAGGAAGAACTATAACGTTTTTTCCGAAGTGTATCGTAACAGTTACTTGGAGAGTGAGCGTGCGCGCGTGAAAAAATACGAGGATATTGTCCATGATATCGAGCAAAAGCTAATGAACGAACCATTCGCATCCGGCCAGAAGCTGCCCTCCGTCCGCGCCGCCGCGCTCCATTATGGCTGCAGCGTCAGCACCGTTACGCGGGCCTATGCGGAATTGGAGAACCGGCACCTCATCTACTCCATCGCGCAGAGCGGCTATTACGCGGTGGGAAAATCCCGAGACGCCTCTGGCAGCTTCGAGAATCGTATTATTGATTTCGCCTCCGTGTCGCCGGATCCAGGCGTATTCCCTTTTGCGGACTTCCGGCATTGCCTGAACCGGGCACTGGACACTTATCAGCACGAGCTGTTCACTTGCGGCGATTCGCTGGGGCTTCGAACGCTTCGCCGGCAGCTGGTTTCCCATCTGGCCAACGATCAAGTATTCGCTAACGAGGAACGGATCATCGTGACTCCGGGAGCCAACCGAGCGCTTGAAATATTGGCGAAAATGCCTTTCCCGAGCGGAAGCTCGGTCGTTCTCGTCGAACAGCCGAGCTACGATCTCTATTTGCGGTTCCTGGAGGCGGAGAACATTCCCGTACGCGGGATCGCCCGCACGACAGCGGGCATCGATCTGGAGGAGTTGGAGAAAGCTTTCAAGCATGGCGGCATTAAGTTTTTTTATACCATGCCCCGATACCATAGCCCGCTCGGCGCTTCGTACAGCGTAAACCAGAGGAAGGCCATCGCCCAGTTGGCCAGCCGTTATGGCGTATATATTGTAGAGGATGATTATATGGCGGATTTGGGCGACGAGCCGGGCGCTTATCCTCTATATGCCTATAACGAAACCTCGCATGTGGCGTATGTCAAAAGCTTCTCGAAAATCATTTTCCCCGGACTCCGGATCGGAGCCGTCGTCCTGCCTGAGAAGCTTATGCAGCCATTCAGCGAATACAAAAGATACGCAGATACCTCGCAGCTGTCGCAGGCCGCACTGGAAATGTATATGAGAAACGGCATGTACGACCGGCACAAGCGGAAAATAAGCAGCCAATATGCGGAGCGCCTTCACGTCCTTCATACGGCTTTGCATATGCACGGTACCGAAGGAATGATGGGCGCAGCGGATGTTCGCACCGGGGTGTATCTTCCGTTGCCCCTGCCGCGAACGGTTAATTTGGAGCGTTTAACCGATAGACTTGCCGCCAAAGGAATTCAAGTTGTATCCGGCAAGAGCTTCTATCTATCCACCTGGCTGGAACGCGAGAAGTTTCTGCGGATTAGCGTGGCCCGCGCGCGGACGGTTCAGATTGAGGAGGGCGTGCGGGAGATCGTCCGTGAGGTGAGACGGGAGCTGGGATCATTGACATAAAAAAAGAGGAACAGCCCTCCTGCTGTTCCGAAAAAATAGACTGAAATAAGTATTAGACTGGCGCCGCGTGATTAAGCTAACGGGCAGAAGAGTTGAAATATTGCAACATTCATGCAGGGTTAACGTCTTATAAAAAAGGATAATTCTGTAACAGTGGGGTTGTTGCCATAATGGTTAAAAAGATAATGATTTATCTTGTATTATGTAGTTTCGTTTTACTTATTGGTTGCAGTAAAGAACAACCCGAACCAATTGCGGTAAAGAAGAATGAAAACCCAATTACGATAAAGAAGAATGAAAACAACTTAAATCTTTATCTCAGTAAACCTGAAGGTCAGAACTACACGGTTTATAAGAAGATTGAAGATATTGACACGGTGAAAACGGTAATGGATATTTTATTAAATGTGCAGTGGGAAAAAGCAAAAGTACAAATGTCACGGCATCCTGATTATAAAATTCTAACAGTCAATATAGACCCTACAATTTCTTATGAACAAGTAACTTACGCAGTTTGGCTTTCTCCAAAGAAAGACAAATTAGAAGTGATTATTGAAGGTCAATCCAAGTTTGGTAAAGTTACAGAGGAAGACTTTAAAAAGCTACTTTCAATATTGGAAGTGCCTTGAGAAGCAATGCAAACTGGGACTTTCATTAAGCTATCGGAGAACGTTAGCTGAATAAATCCCTTCAGCAGCTGGTCACAACGATCAGCTGCTTTTTCATTGAAGTAACGGCAGCATTCAACAAAGAAGTCCAACAGCCATTAGCGGGCCTTCAAAGTAACTTGTTATATTTGAGGGGAACGTGAGATTATAGAATCGGGGGCGAGTGAAAGGAGTCGAGTTAAATGCTATATATATTTAGCGGTTTGCCAGGCACCGGGAAGTCCACGTTATCATCCGCTCTGGCTAGAGAGCTAGGGGCTACGTATCTCCGGGTCGATGTCGTGGAGCAAGCTATGCGGGATACTGGAATCAGGGTCGACGGTCCTGAGGGCTACAATGTATGTTATGCGATTGCATTGCAGAATCTGCGGTTGGGCCTCAATGTGGTTGCAGATACAGTCAATCCCATCCAAATCACACGCCAGGCTTGGCGCAACGTGGCGGAGTCTCTTAATACAACGTATGTGGAAATTGAAGTGGTCTGCTCTGACGATCATGAACATAGGTATCGAGTCGAATCCCGTGAAGCAGATATTCCCGGCTTTGTCCTACCAACGTGGGAGCAGGTCAAGAAACGACAGTACGAGGTTTGGGATCGGAATCACATCGTTATTGATACGGCTCATAAAACGGTCGCCGAGAGCTTGATGACATTGTTTGATGAGTTGGATCGGAAACGTAGGGAAATTTAGTTTTTTGCACTAACTGGGAACGTTAGCAGAGCCAGCCAGGAGCAGTTTGCCAACGCAGCAGCTGCTCTTTTTTCATTAAGCTAAAGGTAGGTTAACGCAACAATACGATGAAAGCTTCGTCTGTATAAGTAAGATATTGAGGGGAAGTGAAAAGTTGCGTAAAGCGATACTTTTTTGGATAGTGCTGTTGCTACTTACGGCATGTTCAAATGGAAATGGTGCTTCGCAAAACACCCAATTTTCTGAAAATGACGCAATTGCCAAAGTGATTACAAACGAAAGAAGTGTACGTTTTTCTTCAGATGTAAGTTTTCCTACTGAGGCGAAAAGAGTCAAAGGTATCATACACGGCGGGGGACCAGCCCCAGGAATAACGATTCCTGGGGAGTTTGAGTCTTCTGCAAAAAGGGTGAGTGAGGGTACATTTATCGTTACTTTAACAGAATATTGGAAGGCAGAAGACTTTCGCGATTCAACAGAAAAAAAAGGTACTCTTAGTGCATATTGGAAATATGAAGTTACACCAAATAAGATAAAATTTCTCGAACAAGGCGGGGACACGTCTCCTGATCTTATCGAGTAGCATGAATCGTGTACGCTAATACTCCATCAATTAAGCTAACGGAGAACTTTAGCGCACAAGACATACGGCGACCGGCCTTACGACCGGTTGCCGTTGTTCGTTGAAGTAACGGGTAGTAGAGCATAATAAATGAATATATCTAAAGTCGACCCTAAATCGTTGTCTTCTGTTCAAATATACTGTTTAAGTATTACATTCAAGGATGGTGAATGTATGTTAGAGAAAGATCCAAGCATTATATTAATTACAGGTATAATGGCTAGCGGAAAATCGACGGTAGCCCAGTTGCTTTCTGAACAATTCGGTAAATCGGTGCATTTACGTGGAGACATTTTCCGAAGAATGATTGTAAACAACCGCAAAGAAGTCCACCCAAATTCGGGAAGTGACGAGTTTGAACAATTGAGGCTACGATATCAGCTAGCCGCTCAATCAGCGGAAATGTACCAAAAGGCGGGATTTACAGTTGTTGTTCAAGATGTTGTCGTTGGACCACTGCTTAATGATTTTATCTCGTATATTAGTAGCCGCCCATTTTATGTAGTAGTGCTTTGTCCAAACTCTGCAGTAGTTGCAACGAGAGAAGCTACTCGCAAAAAGAAAGGTTACGGTATTTGGAGCGTTGATGAGTTAGATCGCGTGTTACGAAATGAAACGCCACGCATAGGATTGTGGCTGGATTCATCAGAGTTGTCTCCTGAAGAGACGGTTGATGAAATTGCCAAGAGACTACAAAATGAGGCATTGATAACATAAGCTATTACGTTAACGGAGAAACTTAGTTTAATAAAACAGCGACAGTCTAGGACTTTATCGTCCTTGGCTGTCGCTGTTTCAATTTCTAGTAGTCTAACACTTATTTTCTGCCGACACCTGCCGGGGGGGGGGGGGGGGGGGG
>NZ_JANIPJ010000018.1:138456-155677 GCF_024623455.1 Paenibacillus soyae
CCCCCCCCCCCCTGTGCCTCTTCTTCTAAGTTACTTCTTCGCGGCGATGTAGCCTTCCGCCTTCAGCAGCTCGGCGATCAGCACCGCGCCGCCGGCTGCGCCGCGGAGCGTGTTGTGCGACAAGCCGACGAATTTGTAATCGTACAGCGAGTCTTCGCGCAGACGGCCGGCGGATACGCCCATGCCTTTCTCAATATTGCGGTCGAGATTCGTCTGCGGACGATTCTCTTCTTCGAAGTAAGTGATGAACTGCTTCGGCGCGCTTGGCAGCTCAAGCTCCTGCGGACGGCCCTTGTAGCCGTTCCAGCGCTCGAGAATTTGTTCCTTCGACGGTTTGTTCTCGAACGATACGAATACCGTCGCGAGATGTCCGTCCGTTACAGGCACGCGGATACATTGCGTCGTGATGTGCGGCTCGCTCGCTTTGACGATCTGGCCATCCTCGACGGAGCCCCAGATGCGAAGCGGCTCCTGCTCGCTCTTCTCTTCTTCGCCGCCGATGTACGGAATAACGTTGTCGAGCATTTCCGGCCAGTCGGTGAAGTTTTTGCCCGCGCCGGAGATCGCTTGGTACGTCGACGCGACAACCGTCTTCGGACCGAATTCCTTCAACGCGTTCAGCATCGGCACATAGCTCTGGATCGAGCAGTTCGGCTTAACGGCGATGAAGCCCGTTTCGGTGCCAAGACGTTTTCTTTGCGCGGCGATGACTTCCAGATGCTCTGGGTTAATCTCCGGAATGACCATCGGCACGTCGGCCGTCCAGCGGTGAGCCGAGTTGTTGGACACGACAGGCGTTCCCGTCTTCGCGTAAGCTTCTTCCAGCGCTTTGATTTCTTCCTTCTTCATATCGACCGCGCAGAAGATGAAGTCGACGCCAGCCGCTACTTCCTCGACCTTCGAAGCGTCCTGCACGACGATCTGCTTCACGTCCTCCGGAATCGGCGTATCGAGCTTCCATCTGCCCTGCACGGATTGCTCATATGTTTTGCCCGCCGAGCTTGCGCTCGCCGCGATTGCCGTTACTTTGAACCAAGGATGCCCATCCAGCAGTTGAACAAAACGTTGTCCAACCATTCCCGTACCGCCGACAATACCTGCTCTCAATTGCTCTGCCATTTATGATCTCCTCCTAATCGATATTCCATGAATGAAATTCCCTATAAGTCCGTTGATGCGTATATTCTATTACATGTAAGCCTTGTTTCTTTTGCAACCGAAATAAAAAAATCCCACCCCCAAGACTTCTTCAGCCTCAGGGACGAGATTCGATATCCTCGTGGTACCACCCTTGATTCGCTGACATGTCGCCATGCCCGCCTCTTCGAGTACGGCATTCCAATTGGCAATGCTTATACCCTAGCTCTGTAACAGGAGCTCCTGTCGCACCATCCCCGCTCATTCGAACCGGTTCCGATGCGCTGCTCAGAGTCTTTCTTCGGTAACGTCTTCTTTGCCCCTTCTCAGCTGCCGGGGCTCTCTGCGAAAGAAATCCATTTACCTACTCGTCTCGTCATCGCATTTCATTCGTTGTTGGAATTATCTTAACAAATATAAGCGAGGAGGTAAACCTCCTTTTTTTGAAAATTCCAACCCTAACTATCGAGCTCGAACAAGCTTTTGCACAGTCTCACCTGTTCCAGCATATGCCCGATATTGCCTTCTCCGGCATAACGGGACCTGTCGAAGAAATTCTGATCCAGCTCCGTCCAAAACAATTCGTTCTCATCGCCGGAAGCTTCGACTTCGAATTTCAATCGTCCTGCATACATTTCCACCTGGCATTGCTGGACATAATAAGTAAAATCCATGACATGGTGCAGCGTCACGGCATCCCGGGCTATGCCCGCCTCCTCAAGCAGCTCGCGGTAAGCCGCGTCGATGCCGGTCTCATCCGGTTCGATTTTTCCGCCGATCAGATTGAACAGACCTTTGTATGGTTCTTTTCGCCTCTTGCACATAAGCAACCGGTCCATGCCTGGGGTAAAGATCATAAGAACGTTATAGCCTTGCATGTGCATAGACCTGCACCTCCCGAAATGGATGGTTAGAAATTGCTGCGATGAAGCGATTCAACTTCCGCACTCCTATCAGACATCCGCTATTATTCCACTTCCTCTCATTGTATCGTTTTTAGTCTTCCTACGAAATGGACTTCACTCGGCAAATGCTCCTAATTGCGCATCGATATGCTCTGTCACGCTCCCCGAGTACACGCCCTTGGAGCCTTTTCCCGAGATGGCATGCGCAAAGAGCAAAGTTCGATCGTGAACCGAGAAATAGCTGACGTTCAGATACATCTGGTCCATGCCCGTTATGACGGGCGGATCCGCTCCGGCGTTGATGTCAAGCGTCCAGGCATCCACGTAACGAGCGGCGAATACGTGATTCTCCGTATAAAATTTCCCCCATGACAGCTTCATGCTGCCCGCGGCAGCCAGAACGTATTGACCATCCTTCGGATGTTCGGCAACCGATACGGTGCTTGGCCGTTCCCAGCCCCATATCGCCTTCCTCTCCAGCACAATCAGCGCAAGCCTATCTTTATCTGCCAGCAGCATGACCTTCGTTAACCGGTCGGACGAATCCGAGAACGAATACCCTTCCTCGTGAACAATGTTCTCCTTGGAAAATCCAATAGCGCGCAAATGATAGGACAAACTGTTCGTCATGATCCAATAGATTAGCCCTGCCAACACCAAAAGCAGGATGGAACCCACAATCGCTCCCGTTCGTCTGTTCATCATCTCATCCTGTCCTTGTCTGAATTCCGCTCGATAGCTTCCACACCCTAGAACGCTCAAAGCTTAGTCCTCGTTGCACACCGTTTCTTATTATTTCCCCCGCCGCGGGTCGAGGAGAAAATCCCGACTCTTCGCGGAATCCAAACCCGTCTAAAACTGGTAATTTAATGGAGTGATAATAAAGAAAAAAGCTGGGAGTGGAGAAAGATGAAGGAGAAACGGAAGAAAGGGCGAGTATGGCGAATAGCAGGAACGATTCTCGGAGTCATTCTGGTCGCCATCGCGGTTGTTGTTGCCGTACAGGTCGATTTCTCGAATCCCAAGGATTTGAACGAATTCGTCGAAGCGAAGATGGACAAATCGGGCATGACGGGCGCATCGATCGCCATCCTCAAGGACAACAAAGTCGAGCGCATCATTCATTATGGAGATGCCGACTCCGAGAATGGAAGTCCGGTAACGGACGACACTCTGTTCCAGATTGCCTCCGTGTCCAAAACGGTGACGGCGACGGCCGTCATGCAGCTGGTCGAGAAGGGCGCAATGAAGCTGGACGACGACATTAACGGCTATCTGCCCTTCCGCGTCGTACACCCGAAGTTCCCGGATACGCCGATTACGTTCCGCATGCTGCTCAGCCATACGTCCGGCATCGACAACAATTGGGAGGTGTACGAGAGCCTCTATACAACGCACAGCGGAGGCGGCGACTCGGCGGTGACGTTGGAGCAATTCATGAAGGGTTTTCTGCTGCCGGACGGCAAATGGTATGACGGGGAGAAAAATTTCACCGCGAACGAACCGGGGACGACGTTCGCCTACAGCAACATCGGATACGGCCTCCTCGGCTATCTGGTGGAGGAGATTAGCGATATGCCGTTTCCCGAGTATTCGCAAAAGCATATTTTCGACCCTCTCGGGATGACGGATACCGTATGGCTGCACAAGGACTTGTCAGACAAAGATCGGCTTGCCGTGCCCTATGAATCGAAAGGGAACCCACTCGTTCCTTATTCATTCCCAACCTATCCGGATGGCACGCTGAAGACGACCGTCTCGGACTTCGCCAAATTTTATCTGGCCATCATGAACGGCGGGCAAGGCGAGAACGGCTCCATCCTGTCGAAGGATACGCTGGAGGAGATGCTTAGACCCCAATCAGGCGACGGTAAGCAGGCCCTCGGCTGGAGCTACTCCCTGCCCGAAGAGCTCTACTTGAAAGGAGCCGTTCAAGGCAAGGCGGTTGGCCACAGCGGATCCGATCCCGGCGTGCTGGCGATCACCATGATGAACCCCAATAACCAGTCCGGCGTCATCGTCTTCTTTAATCAAGAGCTCGACCTGAACTTGCGGTCTCTGAACCTGCATTCCATGATGAAACGTCTGATCAAAGAAGCAGGCGTGTAGCTCTCCATTCACGCCGCAAGGAGCAGCCACTATCGGCTGCTTCTTGCGGCTTCTACTTTTTACGATAAAAGGAAGGGTTCACCCCATCTATTTTCTTAAAGGCTTTACTAAAGGAATGAATATCCGGAAAGCCGGTACTTTCAGCGATGAGCATTAACGGGTCATTAGTGAACTGAATCATTTCCTTCGCCTTTTCTATTCTTTGCAAAAGATGATATTGGATTGGACTCATCCCGAATGATTGCTTGAATAATGAAATCATATAGTACTTGCTAATCCCCGACATTTTGGAAAGTTCATCTAAGGTTACCTTTCGAGCGATATTGTGTTTCAAGAAGAGCCGCAGCTGTTCCATTTCCCCCATATTGGTTACCAGATGCGGATTGCGGTTCCAGTAGTTCTCGCGTAAAAGTACATTCAATAATTGCAAAAACAGACCTTTTATATTCATTTCATAAAAGGGTAACGTCATTTGAAATTCTTTGATGATATCAAAGATCAATCTTTCGATAACCAAGGTATTCCTTAACCGAATGTGTCCGGGAATCCGAGGGGCGATTTGTTCAAGATCGTCGTTTCGAAACCACTTCATCTCATCCTCCGTCATATCTTCGAGTTTTTTAAAGGAGACCTTCACATCCGGACTATCCTCCTTATAGAACAAATCAAAATGCAAATGGGGTTGTCGTACTAATCCTGTTCCTAACTTTCTTATAGAGTGTCGTTGCTTTGGACGAAAAAGAAAGAGGTCCCCCGGTTCCCCGATAAAAACATCGTTCTCGATGGTGACTTGTATTCTGCCTTCCTTAACGTAAAGCAACTCATAGTCAAATAAAACTCTCTCTTCTAAATACCAAGGGGAAGGGATATAACTATCCATTGCTATCCGGATGTATGGCGATAATTGTTGAATGTTCATATCAGATCTTTCCCTTCTGCATATTGTTGAAAGCAATATATGACAAAAAATTAGTAATCCATCCTAAATACAAAACCCATAAATCTATAATAACATGTATATGCGAACGGTAAAGCGCTTCCAAACGATCCGAAATTATTGATAAGAAGATCCATGCCGTCTTCCCTTTACGGCCACATGATTTTCATCGACGGAGAAATTTGGCCGCCATACGGTTTGCGGGATCGGTAGTAAAACCGACGTAAAATAAATTAGGGGGTATCAAGTATGTCGAAGTTTAGAAGAACAGGTTTTCTTATAATCGCTGTCATGTTGGTTGTCGGCACGGTATTGGGCGGATGCTCGGGCAAGAAGGAGAGTGCTGCCGACACGGGCGGCAATACGGGCGCGGAAGGCAGTCCTTCCTCCTCGGATAACGGAGGCGACAAAACGATTACCGTTATCGTGGAAGGCGGAAGTCCCGCTTTCAAAGTGGCGACGGCTACGGCGAAGGAATTCAAGGAAACGAGCGGCTACGATGTTAAAATCGAGGCCGTGCCTTATATCGGCGTATTCGACAAATTGAACGCGGAACTCAAAGCCAAAGCGGGCTCTTATGACGCTGCGATCATCGACATCCTGTGGTTCCCGGCACTGGCAGACGGACTCGCGCCAATGGACGATTTGTTCACCGACGAAGTAAAAGGCGACTTGTATCCGAATCTGATCGACGGCGCGAACGTTGACGGCAAGCTGCTCGGCATGCCAGTCTGGACCAACTCCAAAACCATGCTGTACCGGAAAGACCTGTTCGAAGATGCGAAGGAAAAAGAGAATTTCAAGCAGCAATTCGGCTATGACTTGAAGCCGCCTGCCAACTGGCAGGAATACCGCGACGTCGCCAAGTTCTTCACCCGGGATTCGAATAATGACGGCACCATCGACATGTACGGAACGGGCGTCCTCGGCAAAAACAACGGCGATTCCGTGGCAAGCTGGCTGGATCATGCGCTGCAGGCCGGGGCGGATCGTCTCGTCATCGGCGAAGACGGCAAAGCGAACGTCAATACGAAGCCTTACGTCGATGCGCTGGATTTCCTGACAAAGGTGTTGAACGAAGACAAATCGGCTCCGGAGGGTGCGCTTAATATGGCCTCCGACGAGATAGCCGAATTGTTCTGGAACGGCAAGATGGCCATGATGCTGGAGTGGGGACATTTCTTCGTTCCGTCGAACGACCCTGCCAAATCGAAAGTGGCCGGCAAAGTCGGATCGGCTCCTATGATCGCCGGCGAAGCCGGCATCGGCGTAGTCCCGGGACCATGGTACGAGGTTATCCCGTCCTCCTCGAAGAAGCAGGATATCGCGAAACAGTACGTGAAATTCCTGTATGACCGCAATGAACAGTTCTTGTCGGCGATCGGCGTTGCGGCGCGCAAATCGATCCTTGAGACCAACGGGCAAAAACCGGAATATGCGCATCTGCTTTCGCTCGGCGAGACGCTTGCAGCCAAGCAAACCAAGAATCGTCCCGTACTCGAACATTGGAACGAAATCGAGAGCGAAGCGTTAATCCCGGCCGTCCAATCCGCTCTGTCGGGCAAGAAGACGCCTCAGGAAGCGCTGGATGAAGCAGCCGAAGTCATTAACGAAATTCAAGGGCAATAGGAAACCGGAGGATGGGCTTGCCTATCCTCCGCTTCCTCCATCGAAATGAAAAGGAAGTGACGCCATGACGAAGAGTGATCGGAGAACGGCATTTCTATTCTTTGCGCCCGCTGCATCGTTCATGATCTTGTTTTTCGTATATCCGATGTTCCTGCTCGTCAGGGACAGCCTGTTCGATTCCAAAACGGGGACGCAATTCGTCGGCGGGGAAAATTACATCCGCGCGTTAAGCTCGGACCGTTTCTATAAATCGCTGTACAACACCGTCGTATTCGTCGTTGGAGCGGTTTCGATCGAGCTGATCCTAGGGTTGGTCCTGGCGCTGCTCTTAAGCACCGGCTTCCGGGGCAGCCATGCCGCGCGTACGATGTTCCTCAGTCCGCTGATGATCGCGCCTCTGGTGGGCGGGTTGATCTGGAAGTTTATGCTGAACGATCAATTCGGGATTCTGAACACCATTCTTTTCAAAATCGGGTGGATTGACAGCCCGCAAAGCATTCTGTGGCTTTCCGATGAACGATACGCGCTTCTTTCCTGTATGATCGCAGATGTCTGGTTGACGACGCCCTTTATGATGCTCGTCCTTCTGGCCGGCATTCAAGGCATACCCGAAAGCTTGTATGAAGCCGCTCATATCGACGGGGCCAACAAAGCACAGCGCTTCTGGCGCATCACGCTGCCCTGCCTGCGTCCCGTCATCGTTGTGGCCTTGCTGATTCGGATAATCGATGCGGCCCGCTCGTTCGACATCATCTGGGTATTGACGCAAGGCGGCCCCAACTTCTCTTCTTCCGTGCTGAGCACCATGATTTATAATTCGATGGCACGCTTCAATCAGGTTGGCTACGCAAGTGCCATGGCCATCCTGTTCATGGTCGTCCTGATGGCGATTTGCGGCGTTTTCATGATGCGATTATGGAATCCCAACAAGAAAGCAATCTGACGCAGGAGGGTTATCGACGTGAATGCTTCTATAAGACAAAGAACAAAGGCAGGATCGATACTCGTCCAGCTGACAACGGCATTGTTCGTGATTGCCTTCTTGTTCCCTTATATTTATTTGATCATGACTTCCCTTAAGCCGTCGATGGAGGTCATCTCCACAACGCCGACTCTTCTACCCTCCGCCTTCACGCTGGACAGCTTCCGGACGATGTTCGATGTCCTGCCGGTGGGGAAATATATCGGCAACAGCTTTATTACGGCAATTTCCAGTACGGTAGTTAGCGTCTTTCTCGGTTCGCTTGCGGCATACGGTCTCTCCAGATTTTCATCCCGCATCGGCAACCTGTTTCTGCTGTTGACGCTTGCCGTACGGATGGTGCCGCTAATCAGCGTTGCGGTGCCGATGTATGGCATCATTAACCGGCTCGGCCTGTACGATACGAAGACTGCGCTGATCCTTGTTTACACAAGCATTAATATCCCATTCGTCATTTGGATGATGATCGGATTTTTCGACGGCCTGCCCAAAGAATTGGATGAATCCGCGCGCGTGGACGGATGCGGCAAGTTCGGCGCATTCATGCGGATTATTCTGCCGATCTCTCTCCCGGGTCTTGCGACTACCGCGATTTTCAGCTATATGCTTTCGTGGAATGATTTCCTGATGGCTCTCATGATGTCCAGCACGACGGCGAAGACATTGCCGGTAGGACTCTCCGAATTTCTGGGCGCCTATAACCTCGATCTGGGTCCGATGACGGCCGCGGCCGTCCTGTTCAGCCTGCCGGTTATGCTGTTCTCCGTCATGATTCAGCGCTATATCGTAAGCGGGATGACGATGGGTGCCGTGAAAGAATAAGCGCAGTTACGAAACAAACATAATCAATGGATAGGGGAATGCTTTATTTATGGCTAGCAGCAATTATTACGACGTAACAGAGTGGCCGGTCGGTAATCCCTATGAGGATATCGGCGAGGTAATCAATAGCATCATAGCCCATATCAAAAGCAGGCAAACGGAGACGGATGTGAATAAAGGCGGAAAGCCGGGGGCGGTTATTTATATTCCACCAGGTGATTACCGACTTTGCACTCCAGTCCTTATAGACATCAGCTATCTTAAAATTATGGGTTCTGGACACGGGTTCACATCTTCGAGTATTCGTTTTAATACTCCCGAGAATGAATGGGCGGATTTGCATGAACTATGGCCGGGAGGAAGTCGCATACTCGTAGATATTCCCCTGGAAGCAGATGACGAGGAATGTAAAGGCGCTGCATTTTATGTGCAACGAAGCGGAAATCCCCGAATAAGCTCGGTCGAGTTTGCTGACTTTTGTATCGATGGTTTGCATTTTATTGAAGATGGTTCTGGTTCGGGATATCCGGAAAACACCTACACGAACGGGAAAACGGGTATTTACGTCGCAAGCGCATGCGACTCGTTTCGGATTACGGGCATGGGATTTGTCTATTTAGAGCATGGCATTACCATTTATCATGCGGATGCATTGACTATACATGATAATTTCATAGCGGAATGCGGGAACTGCATAGAACTGCGAGGTTGGGGTCAAGCTTCCAAAATATCCGATAACTTGATAGGAGCCGGCTTCAAAGGATATTCCATCTACGCTCAAAGTTTTGGCGGCCTTTTAATTACAGCCAATAATATTTTCCCGCGAGGTGCGAGCAGTATTTGTTTGGATGGCGTGACGCGTTCCAGTATCACCAATAATAGACTTCATTCCTTTTATCCGGGAATGGTGGTGTTCAGGGGAAATTGTTCGGAAAACTTGGTTTCTTCCAATCACTTTTTGCGTGATCATGAACCTTGGACTCCTTTCCTCGGAATAGACAATGGTTTAGATGATAGGTTTGGTCTCTTATCGATCAGCGGCAACCATAATTCTGTCATTGGCAATCACTTTTCCGCAGCCATTCATACTCAGAACATCAAGCCGATAGGCGCAACGCCTGTAATCATACGTATGGTTTCGGGTAATGGAAATTTTATTTCCAATAATCATGTAGTTGCCACGGAGATTCATGCCAAGACAAGTGATTCTTGCTTCTCTGCGCAAGTAGACGCTTTGTTGACCACCGAAGCATCGGAGCCGCTTGCCGTAACAACCGTATTGGTAGAGAAAGAATCGCTCCAGAATACGATTCTGGATTCGGGAAGCGGTGCACAGGTTGTTATGGACATGACTGTAAATGCATTCAGAGCCACTCCAACGCCAGGAGCATAAATGATGCAAAGCATGAGTTCGGAGGTGCGGCAGCCCTTGAGCGGCTGCCGCCTCCTCTTGTCACCGTCCGAACTTCGTACAGTGTCCAACAGCATGGGTATATCCCTCTTTTTTTGGTAAGAACGTCCATTCCGCAGGCCGCTACAAGAATGATAGACGGCTGCTTAATGAGCGGATATGGCCGGCGTCGGCCCACAAGATGAAATAGTTATAGAAGGATTCTCCGATTCGTATAGGCTGCGGATACCTCGCGATAAGGGCGGCTTGATTGTTCATCTCCGCCGGTTGATCGGCTGACGGGAGGATGAGGCAGGCCTCTTGGCCCCGTATCGTCGCCATGCTCACTTGAGGAGAGGAACCGTACGGCATCAAAGGGTGAAAAGCTTCTGCATGGCACACTTCGGCGAGCCGGTCGTCCGATGATATCGCGGATACTTGGAAGAAACCGTCGATCCCCTCGTATCGATCTTCGCTGACCTGCCGCCAGGCTGAGGGATAAGGAAAGGATACCCGGTAGACGGAGTTGGTGTAGATCGATTCCGGAGTCCTTCTAATACGGGGTGACCACTGCAGCGCGGTAATCCGGCCGCCGCTTAAGACGTTTACCGCCTGTTGCTGCCGGAAATCGACGATCCAGAGCTGAGTGGCTTGATCGCCGCTTGCGCATCCCGTATAGGCGATGCTGCCGCTGTCCGGCGACCAGCTGACGGGCGTCGCGAAGCAGCCCGAAGCCGCCAGCGTCCTTTGATTCTGTCCGGTTCGGCTGTCGGTTTGAATAAGCGAATAATAAAGCGGCTCCTTGAAGGCGGTTGCGCTGTAAGCGATGCTCCGGGAATCCGGAGACCAAGCCGGGTAGTAGTTTTTGGCGAGCGGCCCGCCGGGGAGCGTGTAGACGACGCCTGTCGCCAGATTGACCGTCGCTATGATGGAAATGCTCGCTCCGGGAAACGTATAGAGGGCGAGCGTCCCGTCCGGGGAAAGCCGAAGGTCGTGAATCGGCCCGTCTGTATTCTTCGGCAATTGTCTCCGATTCGAGCCATCCGCCCGAATTCGGAAGAGCTGGCCGTTGCCGCTGGCATCCGAAGCGGCGAACAAAAGCTCTGTGCCTGAAGGGAACCACTGGACATCGCTGGCGCCAGGCTCAGCTATGGAGTTGCTGTTGTGCGATAACGTATCGTAGACGACGATTCGCCCGTTCTTGACATACGCGAGGGATCGGCCGTCCGGAGACCAGCTCAGCAGGGTGTAGGGTTCGATTTGGTCAATACGGGCGACCGAGCGCGAGATAAGGTCCAATACATGGACGACATGGTTAACGCCGATGAAGGCGATGCTCCTGCCGTCCGGAGACCAATAGGGAACGGAGTAGTCCGCCCCAAGTCCCTGCGTAAGCCGAGCAGGAGGACCGCCCCTCGGCCGAAGCAGCCAAATGTCAAACGTCCCGCCGCGGTCCGACGTGAAAGCGATCCATCCTGGATCGAAAGGTTGAGGAACTGCTTGCAAGGTTAACACCCTCTCCTGATGCATCTTATCCTTCAGATGTATTCAGAAGCAGGCGATTAGGCGACAGTCCTGGACAGGGGATTACTAAGCGAGGCCGTACAGAAAAGGACTGCCGTTCTCACGGCAGCCCTTGCTTTATTATTTCGCTTCTTTTTTGTGTTCGGCGGATTTGCCCCGATCGGCATTTCCCTGCGATTTCTCCGATTTGTTCTGCTGCTTCGCTTCCGGCTTTCCGGATGGCTGCTTCTGGTCTTTTTCTTTGTTTGGCTTTTGCTTCTTCTCTTGGCTCGGCTTCACGGATGCGGCGTCGTTGTCGTTGTCGCCAGCCGATGCTTCGGTGCTCTCTACGGATGCATCCGCGGAAGCGTTCGTCTCTTGGCCGTCCGCAGTTGTTGTTGCAGGTACGGCTACGGTTGTGCTTTCAGACATCGCCGCCTCGCCGTCTTGGTTCTTCTCGCTGAGCTTCGTCAGCTTCTTCTCCAATTTAGCAAAGGATTTCGTAATATTCTTCAGCAAGGAGCTTTGCGCTTGCGGATTCTTTACTTTCTCAAGAGCCGCGGTCAAGGCCACGATATTATGCTGCAGCGAGCTCTTGACTTTGTCTGCTTGCTCGGTATCCGCTTCTTCCTCTTCTTCATTCACGTCTTCGGCCGGTTGATCTTCGCTAACCGAAGTCGCAGTGGCATCCGTCGATTCGGCGGCCGGAGTCGATGCTGGCGTCGTACTTTCAGCCGCTTCTTCTTCCACGTTCGAATCCGTCGTTTCTGCGGAAGCAGCCGCGTCGACCGCCTGCTGTTGCTGAGCGAGCGCCCGCTGAAGCGTCTCCTCTGCTAGCTCCGCTTTTCCTTCTTTGTACAGCGCTGCCGATTCGGCCAATCGTTCTTTGGCAAATTGAGCGAGCAGAATGGCCTCATCCAAATCGCCTGACGCCGCAGCAAGCTGAATGCGCTCGTACATCGTTTTTATGAAATAGAAGAAGTCTCCCGGCAGAAGAGAAGGTGTTTCCTGCTCGACTTCCGTTGTGCTTGTAAGATCCGTTGTGGTTGTTTGCTCTGTTGTGCTTGTTGTCGCTGCGGCATCAGTCGCGACGCTTGGCTGCGTCTCCGCCTCGTCCGCCCATGCCGAGCCTGTCCCAACAGAAAGCGCGAGCATGCTGATAATCGTGCTTTTGGCAATAAAGCCCTTATAACCTTTGTTTGTACGCATATGAATATCCATCCCATCTCGTTGGCTTTGCGCTGCAGTCGCATTTAATTTAAGAATACGGATGGATGAATGTTTTTTGGGGGGTTAGGAGCGTTGCAAAATTATTCCTTACTCCTGCAGCAGTCTAATCTCGTCTCCCAGACGAACTCGCCCCGTCCTCACAACGGAGGCATATACGCCGAACTTCAGGTCCCATTCGTTATTCACTTTTTGGAGCACCCTTTTGTTCGTCTCCAGCGTATCCGGGTCGACGGTAATGAGACTGCATCGCTCGCAATAGCTGTCGACTTGCAGTACAACGTCTCCAATCGCAAGCCACTTGCCGATCCATTCTCGTTCGAGCATCGCGTCGTCTTCGATGGCCACTACAAAATTAGCGCGAAACCGGCGCGGATCGAGGCCCTGCTCGCACATGGCTTCGAGCTTCTTCAGACTCGCATCGGTAATAAGCAGGATGCTGGCGGCATCGACCGACATGAGATGGGGCTCCTCCGGATGCGGCGCCCGCAGCCGCGACATGGTAATCGGGGTTGCCGTCTGACTTTGGATTTCCGCCAGCAGCTCCTCGTCCCACCCGAAGAGGCGTCCGTCCGACGACCGAACACGAATGTCTCCCTCTTCGAAGCTGGCCTGATAAGTCAGCATTCCCGGTATATTCCGTGCCGTAACGAAGCGCGACCAGCCGGATTTCACCTCATTGTAAAAGGCCCCGAAACGGTCGCCGGCCAAGCCGTAAGCCTCGACGTCGCAAGCCTCCAAGCTTTCCCCCGCAAATGATTTAACCGGATAACGATTGATGCCGCTAATAATCCCTACTTGTATGGACACGTTGTTCCCTCGCTTTAATTCATGATGTGCACTTGAGTTTGGCTATAGACCAAATTGTGACGCAATCCGCTCCGCGGCCTCCTCGGGAGTCAGATTCGTATTGTTGATTCTCACATAGTTTGCCCTCTTGATCTCGCCTTCGAGCGAGTTCAAGCGATATTTGTCTAAGGACTGCTTCAGCTCTTGCTCGGAAAACTCGACGTTGCGTTTGGACGGCTTCTGCTCCAATCGATAAGGCGTTCGGTTCCGCTCGATCCTCCGCTCCAGCTCGGCCTCCAGCTCCACCCAATAAACCTCGGCGCCCTTGGATTCGAAGATGTCGGACACCTGCTGAACAAAATCCCAGTCCGACTGCAGATTAAACGCCCAAACGTAAGTGAAGATGAGCCCGTCCAAGTCGCTCTTGGATACGGCCTCGAAAATTTCCTTGCGGAACAAGTCCGACAACCGCCATGTCTCCGGACCGAATCCGAACAGAGGAGCCAGCATTTCCAGCGTCATATGGTTATGGAATAACTTTAACCCCGTTAACTTCTCCAGCTCCCGGCCAACGGTCATTTTCCCAACGGCCTGCGGGCCGAAAATTAACACAAATTTCATGGCGGCTCCTCCTCTATTTCTCTCCTTTACTCTCAGCCTAATCTCGTAACCTTATCCTCTATGGCGCACTGTCTGCTCTCGTCCCATACGACGGAAATTTCGAAGGTTCCGGCCTCAAAGAATAGAGGAAATCTTCTCCTAAACCAAGGCTGCATCGGCAATTGAAGCGCCTCGTTCACGTCTACCCAAACCAGCTCGCCCTCCGGCGGATTATGCAGCAGCTCTCCCGAGAATTGTTGAGCCACATAATTGAACACCATGTAACGGTAGTTCGTTTCGGGCACCACGTATTCGTCGACGCCCTTATACACGAGGTGCTCGGGAAGCACGTTCAGTCCCGTCTCCTCTTTCACTTCCCTGACGGCTCCCGCCGTGATGCTTTCCGTCAATTCCACCTTCCCTCCCGGCCCCAAATAACCGGGAAAGCCCTTGCTGTCGGGGCGGTTAACAAGCAGCACTTTGTCCCCGTCCTGAATGATGCACATCGTGTAAATGCCGCATTGCTGCTTGGCCATGTCGTTTCTCCTTATGAGCTGAAGATATTCGCCGGGATCTCGCCGCTTGAGTAGTAGTGGACGGGTTTGCCCTTCTCCTCGGCGTACGCGATCTCGCGTCTCGCGCTTTCGCCGATGTAGCCGCCGACGTCGATGACGAAGATTTCGTCGGACAGATCGATTTTGCGGAAATGAAGCTCGCCCAGCTGCTCCGCCTGCTCCTGCGTAAGCTGCAAGCCTTCGCTTTGTTCGAAGAAAGTGACGCTGAGCACGATATTCCCTTGCAGAGTGAGCCAGGCATTCGCCTGCTCGAACTGCTCCTTGAACTTCGTGGAGCCGCATAATGTGATGATCCGCATAATACTAGAAGCTCTCCTCAGAAAAATTCATAAAGCCCTTCATGATACCTTAATTCCGCCTCCGATATCCGGTAACGCACATACCCTTCGTAGAAGGGCTCCAGCAGCTCCGGAGCATCGACGAAACGCCCAATAGCCAATGCTTCGTCGTAACGCGGGTCGCCAATTGTCATCCCGGATACGTCAATGAACAAGTATACTTCGCCGTCATGCACCATGACGTTATCGGCGGTGCAATCGCCGTGGATCATCGTCTGCCGCACGGGCGCAAAGCGGTTGCGAACAAGCTCGTCCAGCAGCTTCCCATCGCCTTCGGATTGACCGCGCTCCAAATATAGCCTTGCCGCGGCGAGCCGCTCCTCCAGCCAGTCGCCGTCATGCGCCAGCGACTCCACGGGAGGGCGCTCATGGAAGCGGTGAAGGAACCGGCCGAAGCTGCGCAGCAGCGCCTTCTTCTCCTCGGGCGGCGCAGCCTTGAGCGCCGCCGTCAGCGTCGTCCCCTTCTCGCAGGACATAAGCAGGTGGCTGCCGTCCGTCTCCTCATGAAAAGCCGCGAATTTCGGAATTGGGAGTAATGCCTCTCCCGTGTTCCGCCGCAGCCGTTCGGCCTCGACCCTCAGCCATTCTCTATACCGCGAATCGGTCGCGCTTTTCAAAATATACGTCCCCGTTTCCGTTGACACGCGTCTCACTTGCGAGGTGCAGCCTTGCTCCGCCTGCAGCTCGATAGAGCGCACCTTCCCGGCAGCTTGCTCCAGCTTCGCGAGAGGCCCCGTCTCGAGTGCATCTTCCTCGCGGGTCATACCATTGAAATAGATAACCTTCGGCCACTTGCTCCTCCAGTTCTTCTGCACGATTCGCCGCTCGTATTTCTCCATAAGCTCCGGCCTGCTCATGAAAGCAGGCGTTGGCTTCACATGCAGGCGAAGCACGTCCTCAATTCCGCATGGCGCGGTCAGGACGATGCCTTCCTCTTCATCCAGCTTCAAGCCGAGCGCCGTGACCGTCTCCGGGAATTGAGAGATCGCGTCGACCGCGGAAGCATACGGAGGGATGCCGTTTATCTCGTGCATTCTCGCTTCGTTTTTCACCGACCAAGGGACGTCCGGCATCAGCGATCGAAGCCGGGCTTCCAGCTCTTTTTCACAGGACTCGTCCGTTCGCTCCGGCTCATAATAGACCACATCGACATCCGGCATGGAGGTGAATTCCGAATACCCGTGAAGCGTATCCCATATCTTGGTTCGCACGAATCCCGCGCACACCCACCAATCGGGCAGCTCCAGCGATTTGGCGGCGCGAAGGACGCTCATCATCCACTCGTCCTCGGCTACAAGACGAATAATGTCTTTTTCGTTCGTTATCGTTAGCGCCTTCTGAACCACAGCCGCTTCACATCCTTCTCTATGTAATAGGTTAAATATGACATTTCTCTCATTCTACCATTTTTAATAACCTTTAGATGCTATAATTCGATTAGCCGGGTTGGTTTTGTATGGCGTACGGCTCGCGCACATATACATTTTCTAATAACTAGAACATAGCGGATAGCGAAGGAGGTTCATTCCCATGAACCAACAACCGAATCATACGGATGGCTGCCAAGAAAGCGCAGGCTCCAGCATATGCGAGGTGCTGCAGATCCTAGGCGCGAAATGGGCCTTCCTCGTGCTGGAGGCCCTGCTGCAAGGACCGCAGCGCTTCAACCAGCTGCAGCGCAATGTGGCGATCGTCAAGACGCAGTCGCTCACCGATACGCTGCGGCATCTCGAGAGCAACGGTCTCGTCCATCGCGAAGTGTTCCCGACGGTACCCGTAACGGTGGAGTATTCGCTGACGGAGAAAGGCGCGGATTTCCAAGCCGCGCTGAAAGAAATGGAGAAGTGGGTTCTGAAATGGGGCGATAGGAGCGGCCCCAAGCCCCTTCCGAGCAATCGGCCGGGTAATTGCATAGACATACGGAAACCATCAGGGCAGCCTGATGGTTTTTTGTTATTTAGGTAATTTGTCGATGCTGCGGCGGCATATTGGATGTTCGAACTGAAATAGCGGACATAATACCGTTATTCCAAAACAACGATAGGTTCTCGTTCGAATAGCGGCATAAACGGCACTAATTCCTTAGGAAACGAAGGATTTTTTACATTAGGGAATCCATTAACAGTATTTTGGGTGTTATTTCGGCGTAATGCGATGACGTACAATAAGTTGTGTACCAACATTTGGAGTCTTTCCAAGACACAAAAAAGTAGAGTATCCTCGGGGTTACCACGCCACCAAGAAGGGACTCTACTCGATGACAATCATACCAGAAAAC
>NZ_JANIPJ010000019.1 GCF_024623455.1 Paenibacillus soyae
GGTTACCTACGTGTTACTCACCCGTCCGCCGCTAACCTTACCCCGAAGGGTAAGATCCGCTCGACTTGCATGTATTAGGCACGCCGCCAGCGTTCGTCCTGAGCCAGGATCAAACTCTCCATAAAAGTTAGTTTGACTTGCTCAATTCGTTACTAGCTAAGATGCCGTCTTGGCCGAAGCCTGTCCGAGCATCAAATTGTTGTTTGGATTTTGACGTGATCCATTTGTTCAGTTTTCAAAGAACTTGTTCGTCACGTTTTGTCGTGACAAGATGTTATGTTATCATCTTCCGTTCCGAGTGTCAAGCTTTCGTTTTCGATTTTTTCGAACCGTTTCGGCTTGTTCATTCGTGTCTCAGAAGCGACAAGAAATAATGTACCACATCAGAAAACAAAAAACAACTTGAAGTTTTTTACAATTTAATCGACGATTGCGGCTTACATGAAAAAGGACTGTCCCTCCTATTATAGAGAGAACAGTCCCACCTATTTATTGCCCCAGCAACCGCAGAAGCTCCGCTTCGTCATCAATAACGGTTACGCCGAGGTCGCGTGCTTTGGTCAGCTTGCTGCCGGCGCTTTCGCCGGCGATAACAAAGTCCGTCTTCTTGGAGACACTTCCCGAAATTTTCGCGCCCTGCGCCTCGAGCAGCTTAGCCGCTTCATCTCGAGTCATAGTAGGCAGCGTTCCCGTCAGAACGACGGTCTTGCCGCTGAACACGCTGTCGGTCCGCACTTCCGGCGCCCTCTCCGCCTCCGCTTTCACGCCAAGAGCCCGCATGCGCGCGATGCTGTCCGCCATGATCGGATCGGCGAAGAAACCGACAATGCTCTCCGCCACGATGCCGCCGATATCCGGCAATCCGACCAGCTCTTCGGCCGTAGCGCGCATAACCGCATCCAAGTCCCTGTAGTGATCCGCTAGCATTTTGGTCGTGGCTTTGCCCGTATTCGGTATACCGAGCGCGAACAAGAACGCCGCCAAATCGCGGCTCTTCGATTTCTCAAGCGCGTCAAGAAGCTTCTGCGCCTTCTTCTCGCCGAAACGCTCCAGCTTGATTAGATCGTCGAAGCTCAGCGCATAGAGGTCGGCAGGGTCGCGCACCTCGCAATCGGCATACAGCTGCTCCGCGGTCATCACGCTGAACGATTCGATATCCATCGCATCCCGGGATGCGAAGTGCGTGATCCGACCAATGATCTGCGGACGGCAGCCGAGCTTGTTGTTGCAGAACAGATGGGCACCGCGCTGCTCCAGCTCCGTGCTGCAGGATGGACAGACCCTAGGGTAAACGATTTCCTGTCCTGGCTCGTCGTCGGCTTTGCCCAATATTTCGGGAATAACGTCATTGGATCTGCGAATCGATACCAAGGTGCCGAGAGCGTGCTTCAAGTTTTTCCGTTCGATGTCGCCAATGTTATTGAGCGTACAGTTCTGCACCGTCACGCCCGCCAGCTCGACGGCTTCGACGCGGGCGACCGGCGTTATTTTGCCCGTACGGCCTACCTCCCAGGAAACCGACTCCAGCACGGTAGTCGTCTCTTCAGCTTCGAATTTGAACGCCACGGCCCAGCGTGGGAACTTGTCGGTATATCCCAGCGCTTCTCTCGTCCTCATGTCGGTCAGCTTCACGACAGCGCCGTCGATCAAGAAATCGAACGAATCCCGGCGCGCCGCGATCTCCACAAGCTCGGCCTGCACTTCTTCGATCGTATCCGCGTACTTGACGTAAGGATTGACCTTGAAGCGATTATTCTTGAGGAATTGCTGGAGCTCGCGATGATCCCGGAAGCTTACGCCTTCCGCATAGCCGATATTATAGATAAAAGCGTCAAGCTTCCGCTCCGCCGTCACCGCCGGGTTCAAGTTGCGGAGAGCGCCGGCCGCCGCGTTGCGGGCGTTCTTGAGCGGCTCGACCGCCGTCTCGTTGTATTTGGCAAGGACGGACAAACCCATGATGCCTTCGCCTTGCACTTCAATAATTCCGCCCGTAAAAGGAATCGTCAGCGGAATCGACTTGATCGTGCGAACCTGAGCGAGAATGCCTTCGCCGACCGTGCCGTTGCCGCGCGTAGAAGCCTGGACGAGCACTCCGTTCTCGTACGTCAAATTCAAGGTTAATCCGTCGAACTTCAGCTCGATGACGTAGCTCGGGTCCGGCAGGGGCTCCTGGTTCGGATTCTTCGCGTTATAATCGGCGATGGCCCGGAGCACGCGCGCATGCCAAGCGAGCAGATCCTCTTGATCCTGCGCTTTGTCGAGACTCCATAGACGGGCCCGGTGACGATGCGGCTCGAAGCCCTTCAGCAGATCGCCTCCAACGCGAAGAGTCGGCGAATCCGGCAGCGTGACGCCCGTCTCCCGCTCCATCGCGACGAGCTCGTCGTAAAGCTTATCGTAGTCGGCGTCATTCAGCTGCGGCTGGTCCATGGTGTAATAATAGTAATTATGCTCCGTAATTAGAGCGATAAGCTCCTTCATCCGATCCATGCTTGCGTTCACGGCCAAGCCTCCCTTAATTGGTCGATCTTTCCTATCGATTATGTTCAACGCGAGCCCGTCTCATTCCTCTAGTTACAGCTTCGTGAGAGGAGCAAATTCGGAAAGAAGACGCTTGATGCCGATCGGCGCCGGGAAAGCGACCTGAAGCTCCTTGTCCTTGCCCGCTCCCTTGACGGCCACGATTGTGCCTTCGCCCCACTTGCCGTGCGCGACGCGATCGCCGACCGCGTAATCGCCTCCCGCTCCCGGGGCCCCGGCAGCAGCGCCGCTGGCAGCCGTTCCGCCTGTCAGCTTCGCGCCGCGCGAAGCATCGAACGGCGTGCTGACGCGGACGCCGCCGCCTGACGGCGAGCCGCTTCCCGTGATGCGACCCGTCCCCGCTCCGAAGCCCGTCTGGCGCGATGCCGCGCTCGAAGACGGCGCTCCGCCGGTACCGCCGGTAAACCGCGAGCCCGTCGAACGGCCGAAGCCGCCGCTGCCCCCGCTTCCGCCGATGCTCGTCGACACGCCTTCGCGTACCTCATCCGGAATTTCCTCCAGGAAGCGCGACGGCGAGTTCATGCTCGTGCGGCCGAACAAGGTGCGCATGCGCGCGCAAGTCAGATAAAGCTTCTCCTCCGCCCGCGTGATGCCGACGTAAGCGAGCCTCCGCTCTTCTTCGAGCTCTTCGTTGTCCATGAGCGCCCGGCTATGCGGAAAGACCGATTCCTCCATGCCGATGATGAAGACGATCGGGAATTCGAGGCCTTTGGCGCTGTGCATCGTCATGAGGACGACCGCATCGCCCGCTTTGTCCGCTTCTTCCTCGTCTTTGTTCATCGAGTCGATATCCGCGATCAGAGCCAAGTCCGTCAAGAACGCAACAAGAGACTTGTCTTCGTTGCGCTGCTCGAAATCCATCGTCACGGACAGGAACTCGTCAATGTTCTCGATGCGCGCTTTGGATTCGAGCGTATTCTCGCGATGCAGCTCTACCCGGTACTGGGACAACTCGAGCACCTTCTCCGTCAGCTCCGTCACGGTCAAATAATCGACCATCGAGGTCAGGTTATAAATGAGCGTATAGAATTCGCCGAGCAGCGTCCGCGTGCGGCCATTCACTTCCACATCGCCAAGATCGGAGAGGACGCGGTACACGGACGTGCCCCTGCGAGCGGCCTCCTCCTCCAGCTTGGCGACCGTCGTATCGCCGATGCCTCGCTTCGGCACGTTGATGATGCGGGCCAGGCTGATGTCGTCGTCCGGATTGGAAATCAGGCGCAGATAGGCGAGGATATCCTTGATCTCTTTGCGGTCGTAGAACTTGATGCCGCCTACGATTTGATAAGGGATATCGGATTTGATCAAAATTTCCTCGATGACCCGGGACTGCGCGTTCGTCCGGTACAAGATCGCGTGGTCGGAGTAACGGCGGCCTTTGTTTACGTTTTTGCGGATTTCCCCCGTTACGAAATACCCCTCGTCATGCTCCGAGTCCGCCTGATACAGCTTGATCATGTCGCCGGCGCCCTGCTCCGTCCACAGCTTCTTCGGCTTGCGTCCGGTGTTGCGCTTGATGACGGCGTTGGCCGCGTCGAGAATGTTCGACGTGGAGCGGTAATTCTGCTCCAACATAATGGCGCAGGCTTCGGGATAGTCGCTCTCGAAGTTCAGGATGTTCGTGATGTCCGCGCCGCGCCAGCGGTAGATCGACTGGTCGCTGTCGCCGACGACGCATATATTATGATGCTTGTCGGCCAGCATCCGGCAGATCATGTACTGGGCCCTGTTCGTATCCTGATACTCGTCGACATGGATATAACGGAATTTATTTTGATAAAACTCGAGAACCTCCGGCACTTCCTTGAACAGCTGAATCGTCTTCATGATCAGGTCGTCGAAATCGAGCGAGTTGTTGCTCTTCAGCCGCTTCTGGTACATCTCGTACACCTTCGCCACGAGCTCGTCGAAATAATCGCCGACCTTCTGTTCGAAGCTCTTCGGCGTAATGAGCTCGTTCTTCGCTCCGCTGATCGCCGCCTGAACCGCCTTCGGCTCGAACTTCTTCGTGTCGATCTTCAGATCCTTCATGCAGTTGCGGATGACGGACAGCTGATCGGACGAGTCCAGGATGGAGAAGTTGGAGGTGAAGCCGATCCGGTCGATGTCCTTCCTCAGAATGCGCACGCACATGGAGTGGAAGGTCGATACCCATATATCGCGACCTGACGGGCCGACGAGCGCGCTGACCCGGTCCTGCATCTCGCGGGATGCTTTATTGGTAAACGTGATCGCGAGGATGCTCCAAGGCGCCACTCGCTTCTTCTCGATGAGATACGCGATCCGGTGCGTCAGCACGCGCGTCTTGCCGCTGCCCGCTCCGGCCATGATCAGAAGGGGACCGTCGGTCGCCTGAACAGCCTCTCTCTGCGGCGGATTAAGCTTCTGAACCGCCTCTTCGATTCCTATATGATTGAACATGCTTTAACTCCTTTGTTCGCCATTTTGTTCGCCTATTCCCAGTTTAGACGGGCGCCCTGTAGCTGTCAATTTGGGGAAACGATTTCCTGCTTTGCCGGTGCCAAAAAAAACAAAACACCCAACGGCTTATGATGCCGTTAGGTGTTCCGTTTCATTTCATCAAAATTCCTGCCGGCCGCCGCCGCGAACCGCTTCCACCGTGGATAACGCCGCAGCCAGGTCCGTGTAGATGACGTTTCCGACAACGATGGTGTGCGCGTGCTCGGCCGCCTGACGCGCCTTGTCCGCGGAGTCGATCCCGCCGCCGTAGAACAGGCGGGCGTTCCGCACGGCACGACGGGCGCTGGCGAGGAGCGGCATATCGCCGAATCGTCCGCTATATTCGAGATAGATGACGGGCAGCCTCATCAGCCTATCCGCCATGCGGACGTAGGCGATGAGCCCCTCCTCGTCCAAAGCCGCGTTCGCCCCCGTCACCTGGGCTGCCGTGGCGTCTTCGTTCAATATAATATAGCCTTGCGCGGCCGTCTCTTCCCAAGGAACGAACGTACCGTATTCCTTCAGCCCTTCGATCTGCTTGCCTATAATCCATTCCGCCCGGTCCGTGTTCAGAACAAGCGGCACGAAATATCCGTCGAAGCCCGGCACCGCGCCATCCAAGGTCGACACCTCGAGCGCGCAGTCCACCTCGTACCGCCTTACCCTCGACATCAGATCGACCGTATTCTCGAACGTGACGCCGCTGGAGCCGCCGATTAGAATCGCGTCCGTGCCGGACATGCACAGCGCGTCCAGCGCCTCGTCGGAAATAGGTTTGTCGGGATCCAGTTTGAATACATGCCGCCATTCCGAGAACCAAGCTTCCTTCATCTCTTTTCACGCCTCACTTTTTGTGTCGCCGTTCAAGCGAAGCATGCCCCGCATGCCCGTATTCGCCATTTCTATGCTAAGACAGGCGGTGCGGCGTGTCAAATCCATCCGGCAATCGGGCTAGCCTTTCGACGCGCCGGCCGTCAGGCCTTCGATCAGAAAGCGCTGAAGAAACAGGAATAACAGAGTAACCGGCACCGCCACGAGAACCGCTCCCGCGGCGAACATCGTAAACTCCGTGGAGTTGCGCTGGCTGACCATCCGGTACAGGCCGACGGCAAGCGTTCGCTGCTCCTCCGTCCGAAGAATCAGATCGGCGAACAGGAAGTCGACGAAAGCCCCGTTGAATATCATCAAGCTGGAGTAGGTCAGCATCGGCGTAGAGAGGGGAACGATGATCGACAGGAATACCCGCAAATGATGGGCGCCGTCGATTCTGGCCGCGTCCTCCAGGCTTTGCGGAATGGTGTCGAAAAAACCTTTGGCCACGAATACGTTCGTAATAATCGCTCCGGAGCCGTAGACGAGAATAAGGGCGCCATGCGAATTCAGCATCCCCAGCGAGTTCAGCAGAATATAGATCGCGATCATAGCCATGAACCCGGGGAACATCTGCAGCACCAAAAATAGCTTGAGCGTCGTCTTCCGCCCGGCGAACCGGAACCTGGATATCGCATACGAGCCGAGCAGCAGTAGAGCGGTGCCGAGCAGCGTGGAGCCGACGGCGACCTTGAAGGTGTTCGCGAACCAGCGGATGTACTGGGTATTCTCGAACAGGTTCCGGTAATGCTCTAGCGTCAGCTCTCTCGGAATAAGGGAGTCGCTGTACAAGCTGTTGCCCGTCTTGAACGACGACATCAGAATCCATAACGCTGGGAAGAGGCTTATCGCGGTCAGGATAACGAGCACGACGTAGCTCCCCCCGAGCTTGAAGCGGTCCAGTCTCGTATTCATTGGATCATATCCTCCTCCCGGTACGATTTCGTGCGGGTATAGCTCCATATCGACAAGGAAGCGACGATCAGGAAGATCGCGATTCCGATGACCGACGCGTAGCTGAACTGCGATTGATTCAGAGCGAGCTTATACAGCCACGTAACGAGCAGATCCGTATGGCCCGCGAACTGGTAGTCGATATTGACCGGGTCGCCGTTCGTCAGCAGGTAGATCACGTTGAAGTTGTTCATATTGCCCGCGAATTGCATGATGAGAAGGGGAGCGGTCGAGAACAGCACCATCGGGAACGTGATGTGCCTCAGCTTCTGGAACGTCCCCGCTCCGTCCACTTCGGCTGCTTCGTACCAGTCCTTCGGAATCGTCGTGAGGACGCCGAACGCCAGGATCATCGTAACTGGCATGCCGATCCACATGTTGACCAGAATGACCGTCGCTTTGGCCCAGAACGGGTCCGTCAGCCACGGGATGCCCTCTATACCGAAGTAGGCCAAATACCGGTTGACCGGGCCGAATTGGTTGTTGAACATATTGCGCATGACCAGCAGCGACACCATGTTCGGGATGGCGAACGGCACGATGAGCGCCGTCCGCCAAAACCGCTTCCAGCGAAGCCTCGGCTGCGAGATCAGGATGGCGACCAGCACTCCTCCGACATAAGTCGTAACCGTCGCCAGCACCGCCCACACGATCGTCCACGAGAGGATGCCGGTGAACGTGCCGCTCCAGATATCCATGCGAAGCATGTTGACGAAATTTTGCAGCCCGACCCAGTCCAGGAGATGAGCCGGCGGAAGCACCGGGTCGGCATAATTCGTGAAAGCCAGCAAAATGGAGAACACGAGCGGCAGCACCGTAAGGAACAACACCGCCGACAACGGAATAAACAGCACGACGTATGCAAAATGCTTATAGCCCGCCTGCTTCAGCGACTCCTTGAGCCGGGGCGGCACATCTCCCCGTTCCCGCAGCATACCGGTCCGATAGGCGTCGCGGACGCAGAGGAGATAGAACGCGGCGAACAGGAACGCAAGGAACAAAGCGATCAGTCCCTCCACCATGAGGAAGATCGAGTGATCCCCTTCCATCATCACGCTCAGCTTGCCGACTTTTCGGAAGCCGCTCGGATTCGTGCCCAGCGTCAGGAGCCCTTCGATGCGTTCCGCCAATTGAAAGACGATCGCGTACCATCCGGCCGCGGCGACGGCCGCGAACGACAATCCTTTGCCAAGCTGCCGATGATAGAGCTGGCCGAGCCCGGGGAGCAGGACGGATAGCCATGCGCCTGCTATGCGATGCGCCGTCATTTGGCCGCCATGCCGTCCTTAATATTTTGCGCGATTTGATCCAGCGTCTGCTTAATGTCCAAGCTCGGGTCGTTCCAGAGGGAGACGAACGCGGATTGAAGACCGTCCCACACCAGATCGACGCCGGCAACGGACGACATCGGAACGGATTGCTCGAATTGGCGGAAGAACCCGCTCGTGATCGGATCGTTCTGAATCGACGGATCCTCTCCCGCTTCGATATTGGCCGGGATCGCGCCCGTCATCTCGTAGTTCAGCAGCTGATTCTCCTTGGAGCTGGCGAAATGGGCGAACATTCTCGCGGCGATCGGGTATTCCGAATACGCGTTGACGTAATACGATTTGACCCCGGACAGACTGATTGCAGGCTGCCCGTTCGGGAATGAGGGGAGCGGCGCCACGCCGAAATTTACTTGGTCCTTGAAAGCCGATACCGACCAAGGTCCGTCTACGTTCAGAGCTAGCTTGCCGTCCTGGAACAGCTGCGTCTTCACGTCGTAGGTGATGTCTCCCGCGTTCATCGGCAGAATCTCTTTCAGCGAGCGGAGAAATTCGAAGCCCTTCACGACGTCCCCCTTGTTGATGCCAAGGTCGTCCGGGTTGGTATTGTTGTCGCCGAACATGTAACCGCCGTAGCTCCCGATGAACGGATAGGAATAATAGCCGACAAACTCCCACATGATAGCGTATTTCGACTCGTCCGGCTTGTTATACGTCTTGGCGAACGCGATGATCTCTTCCCAGGTTTGCGGAGGCTCGGGGAACAGATCCTTGTTGTAAAACATGGCGTACGTCTCCACCGATTTCGGATAGCCATACAGGACGCCTTCGTAGCTGGAAGCCGCAACGGCGGTCTCGACGGCACTCGTCCTCGTCTCTTCTTCATAGGCGTCGTTCGGGAGCAGCAAGCCCGCTTTCACCGCCAAACCGATCTGGTCATGCGGCAGCGTCAGAATGTCGGCCGCCGTCTTGGCCGGACCGTCCGTGGCGAGACGGGCTCCTTGGTCGCCTCCCGCCACCGTCTCGACCGTGACGGGAACGCCGTAAGCCTCCTCGAACGCTTTGCCCACCTTCTCCATGTACGCGACCTGCTCCTGGGCCTCCCATACGACCAGCTTGGCGCCCTTCTCCGGAGCAAGCTCCTCGGATCCGTCATTCTCCGCGCCCGCCGAATCGGCCGGAACCGCGTTCCCGGCATTCGACGCGCCCGTACCGCTGCAAGCGCCGGCCACGACGGCCAGAAGCAGCAGCAGCGTAAGCAGCGCGATCCCCTTCGTTTTGTTTTTTTTCATCCTTGCGCACCCCTCTTCTCTAGGCTAAAAACGACATGCGGACACGACAAAAAAGAGGTACAACCTCCAAGTCGTTAGACTTATTCGAGGTTGTACCCCTTCGGGTATCATGGCCTTCAAATTGTCGTGTGACAATCCCTGATGCCGCTTTCGCAGGTTTAGTATAGATCGCCGTTTAAAGCGCTCGCAATTCCGATTTGGGGCGATTCTCGTTCGATTTTCGGAAATAATGGCCATTTATCTCCATTTCGCTCACGGAACATCTAATATTCTAAAATTTTCTAGTTCTGCTGCTGTGCGGACGAATTTACCCTCTTGCCAGGTTCAATGAAGGTCTGCTATGATGCAGCCAAGCAAACAATTCGAGGGCTACTGCTTCTCCGGCAACGCCGGATGACAACCCCGCTACTTCGCGTAGCGGGGTATTTTTTGTTCCTGCAAATTCTGACATGGGGGAATCGCAATGGAAACCAAAACCGAAAGAAGAGTACTGCTCGTAAAAGGAGATTTGATTCGCGGCTTCCGGGAAGCCGGTCTGGCCGAAGGACAGACCGTCATCGCGCATTGCGCCATGAGAAAGCTGGGCTTCGTGGTCGGCGGGGCGGAAACGGTGGTGCGGGCGCTGCTTGAGGTGCTAGGGGAAGAAGGCACGCTCGTCATGCCAAGCCAAACCTGGAAAAATCTCGATCCCTCGGAAGGCGTGCATTGGGAGGAGCCCGTCGAATGGTGGCCGGCGCTTCGCAAGCATTGGCCCGCTTACGATCCTCGGGTCACGCCGTCAATCGGCATGGGCGCCGTCGCCGAGATGCTCCGCACCTGGCCCGGCGCTTGCCGGTCGGCCCATCCCGCCCGTTCCTTCGCCGCCGTAGGCAAGCATGCCGCGGAGATTACGGCGCATCATGACCTGAGCCGGATATTCGACGACAGCTCGCCGCTCGGGAAGCTGTACGAGCTCGATGCCCGCGTGCTGCTGATCGGAGTGGGCCATGACAAAAACACGTCGCTGCACCTCGCCGAGACGAGAGCCCGCTTCGCCGGGAAACGGCATAAACGCGAGAGCAGCGCCGTTATGCGCGGCGGCGTCCGCGAATGGGTCTCCTACGAGACGCAAGCCGTGGACGACGGCGATTTCAAGGCACTTGGCGCAGCGTTCGAGCGGGAGATCCGTCTGCAGCCCTGCTTCGTTGGCGGCGCGGAAGTCCGGCTCTTGCGCCAGCGCCAGCTGGTCGACTGGGCCGTCGATTGGATGGAGCGGCATCGGAATTAGCCGTAGAGCTGCGTCCTGATGGGGGGAGGGGCACCCTGTATTGCGGTTGGCCTTATGGCTGGTTGGTCGGAGCCGGGGGACTGCTCCCCTGGGTTTTCTCCGCCGCTTGCTCCAGTCTGACCATTTCCTGCAGGTCATTCTGCGTCGGCTCCTTCAGGCGTTTAAGATAGGCAAACGCTTTGGAGGGATCGCCATCCTCCCGCGTTATGCCCTGCTCGGCCAGTCTCGCGAGCACTCTTAGCGCTCGATCATTGCCGCCTTCCTTCTCGTAGGCTACGATCGCTTCCTCGTATTTGTTTTCCAAGATGAAGCGGTCCCCCTCCAGCATGCCCTCCTCCGAGATGCGGAATAAGGGGGCGACCGCGTCCTCGTTCAGATAGTAGCCCGCGGAGCTGGACAGCTTGCGGCCATCCGCGTCATACGCGTCGACCGACCAGATGAATTCGCCGCCGGGATGCAGCTTGCCGAGGAGTCCTGATGTTAGGAGAATGACGGATCCGTCTTGTTCGTAGGACTTGTCCGAGCTCCCGTTGTATTCGACCGGTCCTCCTATGGAGTAGCTTGCGGTGGGGGTTTCATACTTCCGATCGGACAGCTGAGTGGTTACCCCGCCGGCGTATTTTCCATTTTCGTCGCGAAATGGCGTCGTAACGGACAGCTTGTAATAAGCCGCGCCCTCGTAAGGCTCCCAACGGAACGTGATTTCTTCTCCTTCGATGAGTTCATGCCGAGTAGGAGCTAAGACCTTAATCTGCGGCTGGAAGTCGATATCGTGGGATGCGGTCGTTCCGTCCCTTACCTCGAAGGTTTTGCTCGGCTGCTCAGCCAGGACGTAGCCTGCAATCTGCTCTGGTAGCAAGCCGGCTCCGGCTTCATAGCGGTTAGGCTCCAGATCATAAAAGCGATACGTTCCTTCAGCGTCCGTAATCGCCATCGGATACTCGTTGAACGGCTGCGAATGATAACCAGAGCTGTCCGCTTCGTGCAGGAATACGAAGGCATCGGGCACCGGCTTGCCGCCGATCCGAAGCACCCCTTCAACAGAAGGTACCGAATCCGATCGCTTGTAACGCGAATCCAAGACAGCAAGAAAGGCCTTTTGCTCTCCCGCCCAGTTACTCTCGCTTCCTTCCGATATGACGAAATCCCGGAGCAGTGCTTCCGCTTTGTCCCATTGCTTGGTCCAGAAGTACAGCTTAGCCAATCGAAAACGCACATCGGCTGTCATCTCACCGGAGCCGAATTGATCCAGCAATTGCTCCAGCTTCTCCGCGGCCGCTTCCTTCTGCTTGGCTGACACCGTTTGGCCGCTGCTCGAAGTCCCCCACCCCGAAGGAGATATAAAAAAATAATTTTCGCTGTCGAGTCCCGTATTCTCAAAATACTCATACGCCATCTCGTTAGCCGCCGGCTTGGCATATTCGCTGTTCGGGAACCACTGGAGCACCGCTTCCGGGAAGCCGTTGTAATAAAGCAACGAAGGCAGCTGTTGATATCCGAACCAGCACAGCAGGATAGCCGTCACGATCATGCCGGCCAAAGCTCTCACCGTGATGCGCATTAGCGATCCCCCTCCCTCTTGAGCTGGGATTCGTAGAAGACCCCTGCCGCGGAGACGACGATTTTCTCTTCATTCGGCCGTTCTGCGATAGCGGTCTCCCCCTGCAGGGACACCGCGTGCCGCCAGCCGGCGACTGGGATGGCCGCGATGAGAATAAGGGCGAAGGCGATGACCGGCAAGGGTATGACGATTTCTTTTTTCCAGAAGGAGCGTCCAGGTTCGAGGCTTTCGAGGACGTTCTGTTTCAGCTTCCCGCTGAACACCACGTGTTCCAGCTCCGTCCGCAGCTCATTCCTAATTTGCTCATCCTCCTTGAATCGTTCGTTCATGCTCCCAACCCCCATCCTCCAAATGTTGTTTCAGCTGGCCTCTGGCCCGCTTCAGCCTGCTCTTCACCGTGCCTTCCGGCTCTCCCAGCAACCCGGCGATGTCCGAGGTCCGCATGTCCTGAAAATAATGCAGCACGATGACCTCCCTGTATTTGTAAGGCAGCTTGCCGATCTCGTCGCGAAGCGTCATACGGTTGACCCACTCCGTCGAGCCCGGACTGACTGCCGGTAGCGGATGGAGCGCTTCATGTTCCGCGGCTTCATCCGACAGATTGAACAACAGCCGCTTCCAAGCCGCTCGTCGCATCCTCCCCCTGCACAGATGAATGGCCGTCCGAAGCAGCCACCCGCGCAAGGAGCCATCCCCGCGAAACTGATGGATTCGCCGGCACGCTAGGAGGAACGTCTCCTGCGCGACATCCTCGGCCCATTGCCGGTCCTTCAGCAGAAGGACGGCCGTCCGCAAAATATCGCTACCGTAACGGTCCATTAACAACCCGGCCGCCTCCGCTTCACCTTGCCGAAGTCCCTCCAAAATCCGCGACTCCTCATCCATGCCTTCACCTGCCTTTTGCTCCCATTACGCTCTCTATCTATAACGATGCCTCCAGCCGCACGTTTGGTTGCAGCAACGCAAAAAAAGACCGTCTCAAGATGAGACAGTCTCTTCGTTCGCGTTGCGCCGGGCTGAGTGCACCCGCCTGGGCGGTGCGCTACTTCACCAGCTGGCCGCGCGTGACGCCCAGCTGGTTCGTCGCCTTCAGGCTGCGCCAGACTTGCGTGCCGCTGATCCGGCCGTCCAGGGCGTCGCGGTAGAGCGACAGCACCTCGCCGACCTTATCGCCGGACTCCTCCAGGAACTCGACGCGGAAGTGCGATACGCCAAGCTCGATGAAGTTTTTGATATATTCCGCGCCGGATTGCTCGATCGCGTTATAGACCGTATTGCGGCAGCCTTCGTCCACTCGTACGGGATGGGACATGCCGATCCGGTCCTGCAGCGACGCGCGGGACTCCTCGCACGGACGCCCGCAGTTCGTATAGTTGGTGCCTTCGCTCATGAACGTGCAGTACACGCAGTGCTCCGTATGGAACATCGGCAGATGCTGATGGATAACAACCTCCAGCTTCGACGTGTCCGAGCGCTCGAGCAGATCGACCATCTGCTGGATGTTCAGATCGTACGACGGCGTAATCAGGTCGACGCCCACTTCGGAGAACAGCTTGACCGCTTTATGATTTGCCACGTTGAGCGAGAAGTCGCCGATGAGCTTAGGGAACGGCTGCCCCGGATTGGCGGCGCGGGCGCGCAGGTAATAGTAGAGCGCTCCCGTGTTCCGCACAAGCACGGCATCCGGCTTCAGCTTCAGAATGTTCGCGTGGTAGCCGTTCTCGCCCGGCATGTGGATCCTAGGCGTAGCCAGCGCGATCGGCACGCCGGCTTTGCGGCAGGCCTCCACGGCAGCCGGGAACTGCTTGATGAATTCGAAGTCGGCGTAGATATAGGACACGCCGCCGTAACGAATCGCCGCTTCCACCTGCTCGAGGCTCCGGCAGAGCGCCGTCAGCTGGGCATCCTTGCCGCTGCGCTTCGCCATCAGCTCCGCCCGGTTATTCTGATGCGCGTCCGCGAACGCGTCGACTTCATGCTTGATATACTTCGGCGGCTTCGGACGCTCGCCCGCCAGCTGCTCAACCGCTTCGCGGCGCATCCGGTTCAGCTCGCGAACCGGCACGATGAGGTCGCCTTGCAGATGCACGTCGATCTTGTCCAGCTGATAGACCGTGCCGCCGAGACGGCCCAGCTGATCCGCCAACAGTGCTTCGTCCATCGGACGCTTCTGCGCCGCTTCGAGCGGCATCTCGGAAACGACTTCAACCGTCGTGCCTTTCTGCACATCCGTCCACACGGTACGAAGCGGCTCGCCGACGACGCCCGTCACGCGAACGTGAAGCGGAAATACGCGGTACGGCTTCTCCGTCTCGAACGTCGCGCGCAGTCGCTTATCAAGCGCCGGATCGCTGGTCTTCCAGACGCGGTCGCCCACATGCACCTTGCGCAGATCGACGTCGTTGCGGCCTGGCACCAGCTCGATCAAAGCGCCCTCCGGCGCTTCGCCCTCGAGCTTCACGCCTTGGCGACGCACGTCATAGACGCGTCCGCCTTCTTCCTTCTTCGTCGGATCGCCGGCGTCGAACACGATGCCGTCGCCGCGTTTCACCGGCGCATCGAGACGCACCGTCACCGCGTCGCGCATGACGCGCTCCACTCGCCCCAGATAGACGCCGCGGCTTTTCGGGAAGGTGCCTTCGACCAGTTCTTTGTTGTTCGTTCCTTGCAGGAAGCCATGCGTAAACCCGCGCGAGAAGCTTTGCTGCAGCTCCCGCACTTCCTCCTTGGAAGGCTTCGAACGGTCGCCGTCGAAATATTTGTCGATCGCCGCACGGTATTTGCTCACGACGTTCGCCACGTATTCCGGGCTCTTCAGCCGGCCCTCGATCTTGAACGAAGTGACGCCCGCTTCGATCAGCTCCGGCACGATATCGATGGCCGCCAGATCCTTCGGCGACAGCAAATACGCGATATCGCCCATCGGCTTATGCTCCCCGTCCACCATCAGGTCGTAGGGCAGCCTGCAGGCCTGCGCGCATTCGCCTCGGTTGGCGGAGCGGCCGCCCCACATCTCGGAGGTGAGACATTGGCCCGAGTAGGAAACGCACAGCGCGCCATGCACGAACACTTCCATCGGAAGCTTCGCTTGTTCGCCGATCGTCTTGATTTGCTTCAGATTGTTTTCGCGGCCCAGCACCACTCGTTCCATATCGTAAGGCTTCGTGAACTCGACAGCCTCGGGCGACGTGATCGTCATCTGCGTCGAGCCGTGAATCGGGAAGTCCGGCGACAGCTCGCGAATCAGCTTCACGAGACCCAAATCCTGCACGATCACCGCATCCACCCCGGCGTCGATACACATCTCGATCAGCTTCTGCGCGTCTCGCAATTCGTCTTCGAATACGAGAATGTTGAACGTCAGAAAGCCCTTCACGCCATAGGTGTGGAGGAACGCCATAATTTCCGGCAGCTCTTCGCTGCGGAAATTGTTCGCGCGGGCCCGCGCATTGAATTTCTCCACGCCAAAAAATATCGCGTCCGCGCCGTTCGCAACGGCAGCGCGCATGCAATCCCAATCGCCGGCCGGAGCCAGCAATTCAATATCCGATCTTGTCAATTCGTTTGTATTCATCTATGAATTATCCTCTCATCGCGAGGCGTAAGGCGCCCGCGCTATATCCGTATTGCCTCTACTAGTTTATCAAACGGGGCGGGCTGAATCCACCAAACATTACTGGCAGCGGCAAGTCCTTATCAGTTTTGCCGAGTTATTATGTTATTTTGCCAAAATGAGGTTGCACACATCTGTTGCACAGCGGGAAATGATATACTAGTGCTGACTTTGAAAATTCAATCCAAACACTTGGATTCAGGAGGTTAAGCGTTTATGAAATTAGGCGTATTCAGCGTATTGTTCTCGCAGAAACCATTGGAGGAAGCACTCGACTATATCGCTTCCAAAGGCCTTGAAGCCGTAGAAATCGGCACAGGCGGCTATCCCGGCAACGCGCATTGCGACCCGGACGTTCTCCTTGCCGATGCCGGCAAACTGAAAGCGTTTAAGCAGGCGGTAGAATCGCGCGGACTGATTATCAGCGCACTGAGCTGCCACGCCAACCCGCTGCACCCGCAGAAGGCACTTGCCGCTCCGGACGACGCGATCATCCGCAAGACGATCGAGCTTGCGAATCGTCTCGAAGTCGAAGTCGTGAACACGTTCTCCGGCTGCCCGGGCGATCATGAGGACGCCAAATATCCGAACTGGCCGGTGGCTCCTTGGCCGAACGATTTCCAAGACATCCTGAAATGGCAATGGGAGCAAAAAGTTATTCCATATTGGTCCGAGATCGGCGGCATCGCCGAAAAAGCAGGCGTGAAAATCGGCCTCGAGCTGCATGGCGGCTTCTCCGTACACAGCCCGGCGACTCTGCTCCGTCTTCGCGAAGCAGCCGGCAACGCGATCGGCGCGAATCTTGATCCAAGCCACATGTGGTGGCAAGGCATCGATCCGGTACAAGCGGTACATATCCTGGGCCGCGCCGGAGCGATCCATCACTTCCATGCCAAAGACACGACGATCGATCCGATCAACGTCAACCGTCACGGCGTAACCGACATGCAATCGTATTCGCTCATGCTGGACCGCGCTTGGCAGTTCCGAACCGTCGGATTCGGCCATGACCTCAAAGTATGGGCCGACATCATCAGCGCTCTTCGCCTCGTAGGCTACGACTACGTCGTGAGCATCGAGCACGAGGACGGTCTGATGTCCGTCGACGAAGGCTTCACCAAAGCCGTACAAAACCTGCAGCAAGTCCTGATCCGCGAGCCGCTCGGCGAGATGTGGTGGGTATAAGCCAAGGGTAAAATAAAAGCACCGCCGGACTCCGGCGGTGCTTCTTATTGGGCTTTGTTTAGCCTTTTACGCGATACAGTCCTACTTCGAAAAGCATCACGTAATCGATGAACAGGAACAATCCGAGCGCTACAGCCGTAAAGGCGATAGCGAACAGGTTTTTTCTAGGACGAGCCATCAGCAGACGGACAAATCCGATCGCAATGATTACCGTCAGAGCCAGCATAAAAAAGTCGAACGGTTCGTAGCCTTTGACAACCTCTGTCGCTTCTTCCGCCAAAAACATAAGGGACCTCCTTTAGTCACACGTAACCTAATATTACTCTATGTTAGCTTTTAGACGCTTTTGATGCAAGCCTCAAACCGTTTTCGTAACAAGTTTGTCACGATTTTGGCGGCTCTTATTCGGGCTTGCCTCTTCATCCCCGCTTCTCTTCCGCATTCCTTAAAATGTCCAACTCTTCCCTGAACTATAACTTTGTCTCCATTCCCTTCAAGGCGTCTTACCCGTCTTGTCCATTTTCACATATATGTCCGGGAATGGAACAACATAAAACCTGCCTATTATCGCCATTTTCAGCAATAGGCAGGTTTTATGTTTTAACGCATTTCACACAACAAGATATAAGAGATTCAGCTATTCGGAGACACCCGCGCCTACATGCTCCTTGTTCTTGTAGCGCTCGACCGTACGTTCGCGATCTCTGTCCATAATAGGCTTTAGGTAACGGCCGGTGTAGGACTGCTCCACCTTCACCACTTGCTCCGGCGTGCCGGTCGCTACGATCGTTCCGCCCCCGTTGCCGCCTTCAGGCCCTAGGTCGATCAAATAATCCGCCGTCTTGATGACGTCCAGGTTATGCTCGATGACCAGCACCGATTCGCCCGAATCGACCAGACGATGGAGGACCGTCAGCAGGCGATCAATATCGTGCACATGAAGCCCCGTTGTCGGTTCGTCGAGAATATACAAGGTTTTGCCGGTACTGCGTCTGTACAGCTCCGCCGCCAGCTTCACGCGCTGCGCTTCGCCGCCGGACAAGGTCGTTGCGGGCTGGCCAAGCTTCATGTAACCAAGACCGACATCCAGAAGCGTCTTCACCTTACGGTGGATGCGCGGATGATTCTCGAAGAAGACGCAGCCGTCCTCGATGGTCATCTCCAGCACTTCGGCAATATTTTTGCCCTTGTATTTCACCTCGAGCGTCTCGCGGTTGTAACGCGCGCCTTTGCAAATTTCGCAAGGGACATATACGTCCGGTAAGAAATGCATCTCGATCTTGATGATGCCGTCTCCGCGGCAAGCTTCGCAGCGGCCGCCCTTCACGTTGAAGCTGAAGCGGCCTTTCTTGTAGCCGCGCACCTTGGATTCGTTCGTGCTGGCGTACAAATCGCGGATGTCGTCGAAGACGCCCGTATACGTTGCCGGGTTGGAACGCGGCGTGCGTCCGATCGGCGATTGGTCGATATCGATGACCTTCTCCAAATGCTCAAGCCCGCGGAATTCCTTGTACTGCCCGGGACGGACCTTCGCTTTGTTCAAGTCGCGCGCAAGCGTCTTGTACAGAATCTCATTGACGAACGTCGACTTGCCGGAGCCGGACACGCCGGTTACGGCGGTGAATACGCCAAGCGGAATCTTCACGTTCACATTGCGCAGGTTGTTCTCCTTCGCGCCGCGGACCTCGATCCACTTGTCGCCCGTTGCTCTGCGCTGGAGCGGAACCTCGATGAACTTGCGGCCGCTGAGGTACTGGCCGGTCAGGGAATTCTCGTCGTCCATGACCTCCTTCGGCGTACCCTGCGAAATGATCTGTCCGCCGTGGATGCCCGCTCCGGGACCGATATCGATAATGTAATCGGCTGCCAGCATCGTATCTTCGTCATGCTCGACGACGATAAGCGTGTTGCCCAGATTGCGCATATGCTCGAGCGTCTGTATGAGCCGGTCGTTATCCCGTTGGTGGAGCCCGATGCTCGGTTCGTCCAGGATGTAGAGAACGCCCATTAAGCTGGAGCCAATCTGCGTTGCCAAGCGAATCCGCTGCGCTTCGCCGCCGGACAACGTCCCGGCCGCGCGGCTCAGCGTCAAATATTCGAGTCCGACATTAACCAGGAAGCCGAGCCGGCTGTTGATTTCCTTCAAAATCAAATGCGCGATCGTCTGCTCCTTATCCGTGAGCGACAGGCTGTCGAAATAACGCTGTGCTTCCCCGATGGACAGGTTCGTGACGTGAGCGATGTTCTGCGTGCCGATCGTAACGGCCAGCGTCTCCTTGCGCAGGCGCTGCCCCTTACAGCTGGCGCAAGGCTTCGCGCTCATGTATCCTTCGATATGCTCGCGCATTGCTTCGGAAGGCGTATCGCGATAGCGGCGCTCGAGATTGTTAACGATGCCTTCGAACGGCACGAAGGCTTCCTTGCGATGGCCGAAATCATTCTCGTAGATAAACCGTACTTTCTCCCCGCCTGTGCCGTACAGCAGCTTCTTCATCTGCTCCGCCGGAATATCCGATACCGGGACATTCTGCGGAATCCCATAATGAACGCAAACCGCGCTTAGAAATTGCGGATAGTAATTCGACGTGCTACCCGCCCATGCAAGGAATGCTCCTTCTTCGATCGTCTTGCTTGCATCCGGCACAAGCAGATCCGGATCGACGATCATCTTCGCCCCCAGTCCGTCGCATTCCGGGCAAGCTCCGTACGGGCTGTTGAAGGAGAACATCCTCGGCGCAAGCTCGTCGATGCTGAAGCCGCACTCAGGACATGCCAGATTGGAGCTGAACAGCAGCTCCTCCTGCTCCATGACGTCGACAAGCACCCGTCCTTCCGCAAGCTTAAGGGCCGTCTCCAGAGAGTCCGCCAGCCGCGCGTGAATGTCCGGCTTCACGACGATCCGGTCCACGACTACTTCGATGGTATGCTTCTTGTTCTTCTCAAGCTCGATCTTCTCGCTGAGCTCTCTCAGCTCCCCGTTAACGCGGACGCGGACGAAGCCTTGCTTCTGAATATCCGTGAACAGCTTCGCATGCTCGCCTTTGCGGCCGGTGACGAGGGGCGCCAGGATTTGAAGCTTCGTACGCTCCGGGTACTCCATAATTCGATCGACCATCTGCTGTACGGTCTGCGAAGTGATCTCGATGCCGTGATCCGGGCAATGCGGCCGGCCGATTCTCGCGAACAATAGCCTCAGATAATCGTAGATTTCCGTAACCGTGCCGACCGTCGAACGCGGATTGCGGCTGGTCGTCTTCTGGTCGATGGAGATCGCCGGGGACAAGCCGTCGATCGAGTCCACATCGGGCTTCTCCATCTGGCCAAGGAACTGGCGCGCGTAGGCGCTGAGCGACTCGACGTAGCGGCGCTGGCCCTCCGCGTAGATCGTGTCGAAGGCAAGCGATGACTTGCCGGAGCCGCTAAGTCCCGTCAATACGACGAACTTGTCGCGCGGGATCGTCACGTCTATATTTTTTAAATTGTGGGCGCGGGCGCCCTTCACTACGATCTTGTCACTAGCCACTGGTTTCTCCTCCTGCTATCCCATCTCGGCGCGAAGCTCGAGCAGAGCGTCGCGCAGCTCGGCCGCGCGTTCGAACTGCAAACTCTTCGCCGCTTCTTTCATTTCGCTCTCCAGCCGCTCGATAAGCGACTGGCGTTCCTTCTTCGTCATCTTGTCCGGACTTGCGCCCGTCAAGTAATCCGCCTTCTGCTCCGCCACCTTCGTCGCTTCGATGACATCGTGAACCCGTTTGCGGATCGTCTGCGGTTGGATGCCGTGCTTCTCGTTGAAGGCTATCTGAATCGCGCGGCGGCGCTCCGTCTCCTTGATCGCGCGGTCCATCGAATCCGTCATTTTGTCGGCAAACATAATAACCCGGCCTTCGGAGTTCCGCGCGGCCCGGCCTATCGTCTGGATAAGCGAGCGGTCCGAACGCAGGAAGCCTTCTTTGTCCGCGTCCAGAATCGCCACCAGCGACACCTCAGGCAAGTCGAGACCTTCCCGGAGCAGGTTGATGCCCACGAGCACATGGAAGACGCCGAGGCGCAAATCGCGCAGAATCGCCAGACGCTCCAGCGTCTTGATATCGGAGTGCAAATAGCGGACCTTAATGCCGACTTCCTTCAAGTAGTCGGTCAGGTCTTCCGCCATCTTCTTCGTCAGCGTCGTGACCAGCACGCGCTCGTCCTTGGCGATCCGTTCGCGGATTTCTTCGAGAAGATTGTCGATCTGTCCTTTGGTCGGACGGATATCGATAATCGGATCCAGCAATCCCGTCGGACGAATGATCTGCTCCGTCATGGTCGGACAATGCTCCAGCTCGTACGGGCCTGGCGTCGCGGATACGTAGATCAGCTGCTTCGTCTTCTCCTCGAACTCCTCGAATCGCAGCGGCCGGTTGTCCATCGCCGACGGCAGGCGGAAGCCGTGATTAACGAGCATCTCCTTCCGCGCGCGGTCGCCGTTGAACATCGCCCGGATCTGAGGCAGCGACACGTGGGACTCGTCGATGACGACGAGCATATCTTCCGGAAAATAGTCGAGCAGCGTATATGGCGTTGCTCCACGCTCCCGGAACGTCAGCGGACCGGAGTAGTTCTCGATGCCCGAGCAGAAGCCCATCTCGGCCATCATCTCTAGGTCATAGCGGGTTCTCTGCTCCAGCCGTTGCGCTTCTAGAAGCTTGCCGGCTTCGCGCAGCTCGGCGAGGCGTTCTTCCAGCTCCCGTTCGATATTCACGAGGGCGAGCTTCATGGTCTCTTCGCGGGTCACGAAGTGGGACGCCGGGAAGATCGCGGCATGCTCCCGTTCCCCGACGATCTCTCCCGTCAGGACGTCGATCTCCGAAATCCTCTCGATCTCGTCGCCGAACAATTCCACCCGAATCGCCCGTTCGTTATTGGCGACAGGGAAGATCTCCACGATATCCCCGCGCACCCGGAACGTCCCCCGCGTGAAGCTGATATCGTTCCTCGCGTACTGGATGTCGACCAGCTTGTGCAGAATCGCGTCGCGCGACTTCTCCATGCCAACCCGCAGGGACAGCACCATGCTGCCGTATTCGGATGGCGAACCCAAGCCGTAAATACACGATACGCTGGCTACGATGATCACATCGCGCCTGTCGAACAGCGCGCTCGTGGCGGAGTGCCGGAGCTTGTCGATCTCGTCGTTAATACTGGAATCCTTCTCGATGAATGTGTCGGTGGATGGGATGTAGGCTTCCGGCTGATAGTAGTCGTAGTAGCTGACGAAATACTCAACCGCGTTATCGGGGAAGAAGGTCTTAAACTCGCTGCACAGCTGCGCGGCGAGCGTCTTGTTGTGGGCAATGACAAGCGTGGGCCGGTTCAACTCCGCTATCGCGTTCGCGATTGTGTACGTCTTGCCCGTTCCCGTCGCCCCGAGCAGAGTCTGATGCCGCTTCCCTGCCAGCACGCCATCCACGAGCTCCCGAATCGCTTTCGGTTGGTCGCCCTGCGGCTTATATTCGGATTTCAGCTGGAACACATTGTCGTCCTTGGTCCCTGTTTGGGGTTCACTCACGGCTTGACCTCCTCGTCCGCACTCTCTTCTCAATCAGTATGGTCGGATTCTATTAAAATATATCCATTCGAAATAGGTTATATAAGAATATGTGTTCCCATTCATTATAGCGTTATCGGATACGGGTTGCAATGCGAAATCCGCCAATCGGAAAGAAATGTAAAAAGACGTCCTCCACACTCGAAGACGCCTTTCGTAACCATTTTTCCCACCTCAAGCAACCTATAGATTTAAACGCCAGTTCGCGTACCATTTCTCCAGCACGCTCGGCATGGAAATGCCGAGGTCATCCACGAATACCTCCTGAAGCTTGCGATAGTGCAAGCCCACCTTGTCGTGTTGATTGCACCGTTCAAGCAGCTGCAAGGTGATCAGCCCTTCTTCTTCATTATAAGGCTCGAAGGACTGAATTCGCTCATACAGCGTCAAAGCAGCGTTCCAGTCGCTCTCCCGCATGTAATAGGCGGCAAGTCTTCTAGCGTGGGTTAGCCAAACTTGGCGAAGCCTCTCCCGTTCGTTCTCCGCCCACACGTAGTCGTGATCCTCCAAGTAATCGCCATCGTATTGCTCCAGCAGCCGTTCAGCCTCGGCAGCCGTCTCCGAGCTTCGCATTTGCAGCTGTTCAAGCCGCTGCTCCCATTCCTCCGAGGCGACGATCGTGGCGCCCGTGTTCAGCACGTAGCCTTCCTGAATGCTCGAGTTATTGATCGTGACGTCCAACCCGAACTGGCGCAAGCATTGCCGTATTTGGTAGACGACCGTATATAGCTGCGTGGTGGCTTTCTTCGGTTCAAGCTCAGGGGTAAGCAGCTCCATAATCGTCGATTTAAGTACAACTTCCCCCCGTCTGTGGAGCAAATAGGAGAACAGCTCCTGAGCCTTGGACGTCCGCCATTTCGGAAGCTCGGGCTCGAGGCCTGCCTTCTCGAACCGGATCGTGCGAAAGCTATGGATGCGCTGCTTAAAAGGCATTTCTCCCTGCGCTTCCGCCGGCTTCTTGGAAGCCATTACTCGCCTCGATACGATCCGCTCCAGCGTTTTGACGACTCTCTCCAGCGTATAGGGCTTAAGTATATAATCCATGGCGTTGATGTCGAACGCTTGAACCGCATATTCGTCATAAGCCGTCACGAACACGATATCCGTCTGCGGTAACCCCTCTTGCATGTCGATCGCGGTTTGCAGTCCGGATTTCCCCGGCATATGAATATCCAGGAAAACAACGTCAGGCTTAATTGCAGGCGCTTCCCTCAAAGCATCCTCGGCCAATTGAAATGGACTCACTTCTATAGGCAAGGAAAAGTGCTCGGACGCTGCATGCAGCATATTTTCTAAATGCGCGAGAGCCAAGGCCTCGTCATCAATAATCATTAGTTTCATGTCACGCACCTCAACTGCGATCCGTCTCTTATTTTTAATCCTACTCTATTAACGATAACTTATCGTAAAAAGTTCTATGGCCATCGCATGATTTGTGACTTTAGCAGCACAAGTTGCAACCTTTAACCCAAAAAGATTTGGGTAGATGTTCAGAAATTGTTCAGGACTTCCATTTAGGATAAGGTAAATGACCTACTCTGCGCAAAGATCGACATGTTCACAACTATGAGCAGCATCTTGTTACATAGCAACACGCTTTAGCGCAATACTTAGAACGGAGGATTAAGACAGATGAAGAAGAAAGCAAGAATATTGGCGCTCGTTCTCTCGCTTATGCTCGTATTCCAGTACTTCAACTATGCGGGCGTCTTGAAGCAGGCGGAGGCAGCGGATGACCCGCCTAAAGTCGTTAATTTCACCAAAGTCACTTTGGGCACCGATACGAGCAATAAGGATGCCATCGCTTCGGTTACAGAGACCGCCTCGACGGTTACACCCGGCTATGAAATTGACCCCAAAGATGCGATGGTGCTGGAATATCACTGGAACATAGCCGATGGACATGGTTTTGTTGGGGAAGACAACAAAACCTTCACCTTCTCCTTACCGGATGCGTTTAATCTGAGAGAATCGAAGACGGGATCGTTCATCGATCCTGAGACTAGTACTAATTATGGCGGTTTTCACGCCGATCCTGCTTCCGATGTCGTAACCATGACCTTTAACGAAAACGTTGAGGAGACGGATTACGGCGTTGAAACAAAAGGCAGCTTGTTCTTCTGGGTGCTCATAGACGAGAGCAAGTTCCCTGGGGGTGAGGGAGATATTATTCTGATTCCGGGCGCCGACCCTATCAAGCTTAAGCTCAAAGCGGAAATCATCGTTCCCGATCCTCCGTCATATGTGATCACGAAGAGCGGACAAGCTGATAAGTCATTTAACCCTACTTCTATTAATTGGACAATAAACGCCAATTCGGATGCAGAGATCATCACGAATGCGGTAGTAACGGATGTTATCCCGAACGGGCTTACGTTCAGCGCAGCCGATATTAGTTCGATTTCTATTACAAAAATAGAAGCCGGCGGCAATAGCGCTGTCGATCCAGTGGCCATTGGCGTCAGCTACGATGCAGGCTCGAGGACTCTGTCCATTCCATTGGGAGATATTAGTACGGCTTATCGCATCGAGTTTGCTACTCCGATCAATGATAATAGTCTTAGCCAATTCGATAACACCGCTTCACTGGGCGGCAATGAGACAGGCTTGCCGAAGGCTGCAACGACCACGGTCCCTGTGAATCGCGGTATTTTCATTGATAAATGGCAGGATGACTATGATGCAGCTTCTGAGACGATTACATGGAAAGTAAAAATCAACCTTGGTCAAAAGCAAATGAACGGGCCCGTGTTCATTGATTGGTTCGACGACATACATGAACTAGTGACCAACAGCGTAAAAATATCAAAAATCGGCACGATTACAGCCAATGATAGCTACACGGGTTTGACCGATGATATAGCGAATTGGACGCTGGACAGCACTCTTACAAATCCAACCGAAAAGAAAAACGGCTTCTCCTTAACTTACAATGGCGGAGCATCTACGAATTCGGCATACGAACTCGAATATCAAACAAAGCTGAAGAGCAATTATTATATTTATAAAAATACGCCAGTTAATAATGTAATAAGCTCTAATGTCAACGTTGAATCATCTAATGAAACCTACACGATCGCTCAACGTTTCTTCCACAAAAACGGAAGTACGCCGAATTACAAAGATCGCACGATATCTTGGACCGTTCAGGTTAACCAAGCGGGGTACGACATTAGCAACACCGTTTATAAGGATACTCTTTCGGCCGGACAACGGTTGCTGCTAGATACATTGATGGTCAATGGGGTTCCCGTTAATCCCAATAACACCACTGACCTAACGAAACCAATTGTAGAAGTCGATCCAGCACAGGCTGCCGCAGGCATCATTACCGGCTTCACGCTCAAGCTTCCTGCCGGAACAACGACTTACACAGTCAAATACGACACAAGCTTTGACTACGATGTGACCTCCTACGGTACCCTGCTGCCAGGCTACAATAACAGCGGCGTTCTGACTTGGACGGGACCAGATGGCAATGCCGAGAGCTTAACAGACAACAATAACACTCAGACTCTAAATGCACGAGGCGCGCAATCTAACGGTTACAAAGATGGCAATTATGACGCTTCGACGAAACAAATCACTTGGAGCCTCCTGGTCAATTACAACAGCAAAAAGATGGCCAACGCTAAAATAGTAGACGAGCTTCAATCCGTTCAAAAGCTCGACCCTACCTCGGTAAAGGTATATGAAACCGCCATTAAGTCGGATGGCACACGAGAAGCTAGCGTAATGAATGAGTTGGATTATGGAACGGACTATACGTTCAGCTATGATGCTTTGACCAAAACTTTAACCATCGATTTCATAAAGGAAATTACGAAGCCGCATTTCATCCAATTCAAAACAGATGTTGAGGACGAATTGCTTGGCGAAGGCCAAAAGCAAATTCCGAATACCGCGATTTTCTCCGCGGATGGATTTGGTTCCAAAACGCTTAAGGCGCCGGTAGACGTTCCGATTTATAATGCGGGCAGCTACATTGACAAGACAGGTACGTTTGATAAAGATACATTTACTACGGATTGGAAAGTTACCATTAACCTAAGCCAGTCCAATATTTTCGATATTACGATTCTGGATACGCCGAGCGAAAATCAGCTACTGCTGAAAGACAGCTTTAAATTGTATCAAGCAAAAGTAGCAGCCAACGGCAGCATCAGCTATGATGACAGCGATCTCGTTGAGCTGAATTCCGCGTCAAAAGAGTTCGAGCTGGAATTCAAGGAGAACGGAACGTTCGAGCTTCGAATGGCAGAAATCAGCCGTCCCTATGTGCTTGAATATTCCACGTTGCTCGATGTCAATGACGGAACGACTAATACAACCATATCCAATGACATTGATTTTACCGGATTCGGCAAAGATAATAAGCCTTTGGACGGCTCCACGAATGACGATTATGAAGAAGCGGTCAACCTGGAAGGGGCCGGCGGTTTCGCGACAAGACCAAAAGGAAAGCTGACGATTATCAAATCGGATGCTGAACACGCCGATCTATTCTTAAAGGATGCCGTATTTGAGCTTCGTCGCCCGAACAGCGCGGTGTCGCTCAAAGGCGATTTGACCACAGACGAGAACGGAACTATCGTCGTAGAAAATCTCGCTCATGGCAAATATGTGCTTCATGAAAAAACGCCTCCGACAGGGTATAAGGCTCTTACGGCACCAATCGCGATTACTATTGAAAAAGCAGAGACAACAATTTCTGTGCCCAACGAACGCCAAACCGGCGACCTCGACATTACGAAGGTCGACAAAGGCGACAATACGAAGCTTCTGCCTGGGGCAAAGTTTGTGCTGTACAGAGCTGACAAAACGGTTGTCGGCGAAGTGACGACCGGAGCGGATGAGACCGACGCCGCAACCTTCGGCAAAGCTTCCTTTAACGATCTGCCGTTCGGCAGCTACGTCTTGAAGGAAACGCAAACGCCTTCCGGCTACTTGCTGGACGGGAAAGGCGAATACCCGATCGAGATTAAACCGGGCGAAGATACGGCTATAACGATTCAAAACATCAAATTCGTCTACATTCCAGGAGTACCGACACCAACGCCAACTCCGACGCCAGAGCCGACGGAAGAGCCGGAAGAGTCCGCGACGCCATCGCCGACTCCGACACCAACTCCGAAGCCAACTCCAACGCCGGGAGCTTCCGAAAAACCGAAGCCGACTCCTACGCCTGCAGGAGAGAAAACGACGGAAGATACGCCTGTCGTAGGCGAGGTTGACGTGCCGAAGGGCGGCGTCACCGAGGTTGGAACGCCGCCTTCGAACGGCCATATTACTCTGACGCCGGACGGCAAGTGGGAATATACGCCGAAGCCGGGCTTCACCGGCAAGGATCGTTTCTCGGTCATCGTCGTGAACGAGGATGGAGTGGAGGAAGAAATCTGGTTCGAGATCGACGTTGAACCGATTCCGGAAGGCACCGTAGTGGGAGGCATTCCGGATGTGAATGAGCTTCCGAAAACGGGCCAAACCGACTACACCATGCTGTACCTCCTCGGTGCGGCGCTGGTCGGCGGGGGACTTCTGCTCCGTTGGAGCGGCAAACGCAAATCCTCTTAACATCAAGCTGAAGAAGACAAAAGGAAGGGCTGCCTGCCACGTTGCCGTGGCGAGCAGCCCTTCTTTCTTATATTCGCAAAGCTCTTCCGCTAACTACTTCTCATTCATGTCCAATGCGGCTGCCGTCTCCGAGGCCGCTGGCATCCCCCGTCGGTTCGATGCGCGGAGTCCCCGGATCAACCCTATAAGGGAAGCAGGTTCTTCTGCCGCATAATAATTCGCTTGTTCGTCCGGCGCAAGGATCACGCCGAGCTGATGATGCTCGCCCGCGTAACGCGCGCGTCCCGCAAATTTGAGTTCTCCTGCATTGTTGAACACCTCAAGCCTGCAGAAGGCGGAATTCAGTGCCAGAGCCGCGTAAAGCTCTTCCTTCGTCGATACTCGCGCGCCATTCACCTTGTGCAGAATTTCACCCGGAAGCAGCCCCATCGCCTCGGCAGGGGTTCCAGGCACAACGCCCAATACGCGAAGACCGCGGGAGTCGTGTACGAAGAGCGGCGTGCCCTTGGATTCCGCGAGCTTGCTGCGCCACACCATCGCTTCATGGAGCCCGATAGACAGGAGCGCCGCGAGCGGGAGCAATGCCGGCACCTTCCACGCCGCTAGCGCCGCACCGGCTAGAACGACGCCATAAATCACCAGGCTGTTCGATGCATGCTTAGTCTTGGCCTTCGGAAGCATGGTGCGCGTCATCTCCGTAAAGCCGATCATCATGGGAAGCGCAACGAACGTCCAGCCCTGCGACCAATCGGCGCCAAATAGCGGCGACCACGGCAGCTGGGTTTCGGAGGCGGCGCCTCCTGTCGCAGGTACTAGCAGGAAAAGCGGTACTGGCCAGAAGCCCTGGAGCATATACCCGCCGACCAGCTTGCCTCGCTTGCCTTCCAGGAACAGAGGCGTGGACAGCCCGTCCCCCTGCCATCTGACGAGGAGAGCCTCCGCGAGGTGAAGCAGGGCAACGAGCAGCAGAAGCCCGGCCGCATCAATATTTGCAAGGGAGGCTGCGGTCGACCCCAGCCAACCCGTGCTTTCATCAAGGGAAGTAAAGCCCATGACCCACTGTAAAATAACAATAATGCCGGCGCTATAAGCAAAACAGAGGTACCGGATACGGAGAAGCATTAATACCGCCGCCACCGCCCATAACCACAGAACGGCTGTTGGCGTCAAAGACGCGCCGATAAAGACGCCTGCGAGCGACATTGCCACGCCCACCAGCAGGCCGGTCAGCACCGCTTTCAGTGTCAACGGTAGCCAATTACGCAGCTTTACGGCGAACAGCTGCCTCTCCATGCGCATCTGCCTGCTGTATTGCAGAAGGATAATGAAGACCGAAATATAATAAAAAGGTTGCATGAACAACTGTAATACAGCATGTCCGAGCTGCTCCAGCATCGCCTGAGCCATCTCCAAGGCGTACAATCCCCCCGTCTGTCCCGATTAACCATCAGAGAAGTTAAAAAAAGAAAGGGCTGGCCTCGACTCGCGAAGCCAACCCTTTTAACATTCGACACCGACATGTTATTTCCTGCTTACAGCTTTTACCGCTTCTAGCAGCTGCGCGTCGTTCTCCTTGTTCTGAATCCACTTGATTACCGCCTGCTCCAGCGTTCCAGCCGTTGCGGCGTCGATCTCGCCGGTCACGGGCACGCCGTGCTCCTGCTGGAACTTCTTGACGGCATCCGCCGTCTCCGCGCCGAAGTAGCCGTCTTCGCGCTTCGGTTCATAGCCTAGCCCGTGCAGCATGATTTGAGCGCTCCGCACCTGCTCGCTTAAGCTGTCGAGCTTCAGCGTCTCCTTCAAATTCATGCGGGCGACGGTATACAGATCCGGCGGCGCTACGATTTTGTTCGGCGTAATGCCCTTCTCGTGGATCCAATTGCCGTCCGGCGTCAGCCACTTCGCGATCGTCATCTTCACCAGGCTGCCGTCTCCGAGCGCCTTGTTATAGCTGACCTGCACGGTTCCTTTGCCGAACGACTGCTCTCCGATAACGGTAGCCCCGGCCGCTTCCTGCAAAGCTCCGGCCAAGATTTCCGACGCGCTTGCGCTTCCTTTGTTCGTAAGCACGGCAATCGGGTATTTCTTCTGCTCTCCGCCCTTCGCGAGCGTCTTCTCGCGGTTGCCATTCCGGTCCTCGACTTGGACGACCGTTGTGCCTTCCTTCATCATCAGCTGCGAAATTTCAACGACGACAGGCAGCACGCCGCCGGGATTGTTGCGCACGTCTAGCACAAGGCCCTTCATCCCTTGGCCTTCAAGCTTCTCGAGCTCCTCCTTGAACCGCTTCGCCGTGTTAAGCGAGAACTGGCGAATCTCGATGACGCCGACGCCATCCGGCCGTATCGTGCCGTACACCGTCTCCACGTCAATATCGTCGCGGATGAGCACCAGCTGAATGGGTTCGGCAAAGCCGGTGCGCTGCACGATGATTTTTGCTTTTGTGCCTTTCGGTCCGCGAATTTTCGCCACCGCTTCCTGCAAGCTTAGCCCTTCCAGCGCTTCGCCGTTGACGGAGACGAGAACGTCCTTGGCGAGCAGCCCGGAGCGCTCCGCCGGCGAGCCTTTGATCGGCGATACGACGATAATCTTGCCATTCTCCGATGTTACTTCAGCGCCGATGCCAGTGAACGAGCCCTCGATCGATTCCGAGAAGTGCTGCGCCACTTCTTTCTCCATATAGACGGAATAAGGATCGTCGAGCGCTTCCATCATGCCGCTGACCGCACCGTCTACCAGCTCCTCGCGGTCGACGTCCTCGTAATATTTGGTTTCGATAAGCTCGATAACCGCATTCAGCTTGTCCAGCTCGCTCTGATTGAGACGATAAGCGCCCTTATCGTCCGAAGCCGCGGCCGCCACGGCCGTGCTTCCCCTCTCGTCCGGCTCCATCCACCGGTCGGCCATGGTCATCGTGACCAGTACGGAGGCGAGCATCGTCAGCATTACGAAAGCCAGTACAGTACGTCCTTTGAAATACACCCCAGTACACCACCCTTACGAATATCCAGCTTGCACGACCCCTCTAGTATATGACAAGCAGGCAGCAATTATTTGCCTGCTGGCGTTAATCCCGGAAGAAGCCGGCTTACCGCCGGACAATAAGGGCAGCCCTATATTGCCCGGGCTGCCTCTCTCTCTAGCGATATCCAATTTTTATTTCAAATATCCGCCTGGATTGACGGGAACTTCGTTTTTACGAACTTCAAAATGTAAATGAGGCCCTGTGGAATTACCGGTACTGCCGACTTCCGCGATTTTATCTCCTCTATCCACTTGGTCCCCTACATCGACGAGCAAGCCGCCGTTACGGATATGTCCGTACAAGGTCCAAAGTCCGTTGCCGTGGTCGATAATAATACAATTGCCGTATCCGCTCCAGTTCTGAGACACGATGACGACGCCCGACTCCGCCGCGTAAATCGCCGTTCCTTGCGGCGCCGCGAAATCGATTCCGGTATGCGTATGCTTCTTGCCCGTAATGGGGTGAACGCGCGTGCCGAAGTTTGAAGAAACCCGGTAGCTATCTTTAATCGGCATGGCGAGCTTGCCGCCGGTGTACGGATTTTTGATCCGGTTCTTCTCCGCTTGAAGCTTGGACACCTTCGCCGCCAAGGCCACGAGCAGCTTCTCCTGCTCCTCGCTGATGACTTCGCTCTCTTCGATCGCCTCGGACAGCTCCTCTACCTGCGCGTTATAGCTGGCAATCAGCACTTCCTTCTCCGACTCTTTCTTCACGAGGTCCGCATGCTTCAGCATAAGCTCTTGATTGATCGCTTCCAGCTCGGCGAACTGCGCTTCGACTTGCACCTTCTTCAGGGCGACAACTTCTTTGTCTTCCTTAAGCTTCGCCACCATGTCACGGTCAGAGTCGAGGATCGTCTGCAGCGCGTCGAACCGGTCTAGGAAGTCCGAGAAGCTCGTCGCGCTGAACAGCACGTCCATATACGAAACGAAGCCGTTCGTGTACATCATTCTCATGCGTTCTTCCATCAGCGCTTCGCGTTCCACGACGCGCTTCTCGGCTTCTTCGAGATCCTTGCCGGTCTGAACCAGCTCCTCTTGCTTGGCGTCCTTCTCGGCCTGCTTCTTCGCCTGCTCGATCGAGACCTTGTCGATCTCCTTCATGAGCGAGTTAATCTCTGCGGCCACGTCTTCCTTCTTACGGGTGATCGTCTGCTGTTGCTGCTCCGCGTTCTGCATCTGTCTGGCCGCTTCGGCGGCCCGGCGCTCGGCCTCTCTGATCTGCTTGTTGGCTGCGGCGATTTCCTTCTCGATCTGAGAGAGCGTCGCAGCCTCTACTACCTCCCCGCCTCTGCTCGAAGGCTGCAGGGACACGGCCCCGACGACGAGCGCCGCGGCAATCATCAACGCGCTTAGCTTCTTCATCTTCATCTCTGAACTCCTCACCTACACTTTCAAATACTTACGTACCGAAATGGTGCTTCCCCAAATACCGATCAGCGTCCCGATCACGATGATCAAGAGCGCGGTCATCATGCCCGCTTCCTTCATGGGAACCAAAGAAAACATCATGAGCGACAAATCCAGCTGCGTCAGTTCAATGACTTGTCCGTAGCAGACGAGCACAAGAACGGTCGTGATGACGGAGCTGATAAAACCAATCAACGCGCCTTCGATAAAGAACGGCCAGCGGATGAACGCGTTGGTCGCGCCGACCAGCTTCATGATGCCGATCTCCCTGCGTCTATTGATGATGGTCATCTTGATGGTGTTGGAGATGAGGAACATCGCCGTGACGCCTAGGCCGATGACGATGACGAACCCGATGTTGCGTACGGCATTCGTGATTTTGAATAGCTGCTGGACGTAGCCTTCGCCGTATTTCACCTTGGTGATCGGGAGCGTCTCGTCAGCTTGGTTGATGCTTTGAATTTGGGCGGCGACCGCCTCGACCGTCTGCGGGTCATAGACCTCCACGACGTAAGAGATCGGCAGCGGATTGTTCTCGTTGTTGTAGCCTTCGAGCCAATCGCTGTTCTCTTCGCCCATCGCTTCCTTCAGCTGCTGGAGGCCCTCTTCCTTGGAGACGACCGTCACTTTGCTGACCTCTGTTATATTGCCGATCTTGTTCTGGATTTCCGTTACCTTGGCTTCTTCCACGTTCGTCTGCAAGTACACTTTGATCTGGACCTTGCTTTCGATCTGGTCGGCCATATGGTTGACGTTCATCGCGAGCAGAACGAATATGCCCAATATAAACAACGAAATGAAGATCGAGCTCATCGAGGCAAACGACATCCATCCGTTCCGGATAATATTTTTGGCGCCTTCGCGCATGTGCCGGAGCAGCGTGCTAAACTTCATAGCCGTACTCCCCTCTCGCCTCGTCCCGAACGATGTTGCCGTTCTCGATGGCGATGACGCGCTTGCGCATGTTGTTCACGATGTCGCGGTTATGCGTCGCCATAATAATTGTCGAACCGCGGAAGTTGATCTCCTCGAGCAGATTCATAATGCCCATCGACGTCTCCGGGTCGAGGTTGCCCGTAGGCTCGTCCGCGACAATGACCGACGGATTATTGACTATTGCCCGGGCAATCGACACGCGCTGCTGCTCTCCGCCCGACAGCTGGGACGGCAGAGAGGCGTGCTTATGCTTCAATCCGACAAGCTCGAGCACTTCCATCGTCCGTTTCTTGATGATCCGCTTTGGAGCCTCGATAACCTCCATCGCGAAAGCGACATTTTCATACACCGTAAGCTTGGGAAGCAGTCTGAAATCCTGGAAAATGACCCCGATATTCCGTCTCACGTACGGGATCTTGCGAGGCTTCAGCTTGCCGATATTAAATCCGTTTACCGAGATTTGGCCTTTGGTCGGCACTTCCTCGCGGTAAATCAGCTTCATGAACGTTGATTTGCCGGCACCCGAAGGGCCAACGACATAAACAAACTCATTCCGATCTATGCGAACCGAAACGCCGCGAAGCGCGTGCGTGCCATCGGCGTAAGTCTTCCATATGTCGTGCATTTCTATCACGTTATCACATCCTGTATATAGTCAGTTGTACTATTTCGACAGCGTGCGGCTAATTCCTTCAACAATCCACTTTTTTCATGATTCTCATTATCTTACGATTTGTCGAAAAATATAAATGCACCGCCTACTATCATACACTCTGCATGGGACGCTTTGCGACCGCATATATATGGAACACTGTGTTTTTTTATGCAGTTTTACGATGCGGGAAGGGTGTTCATGGAGATGAGGAAGCTGAAAATTGCCGGCATATCGCTTGCGGGGCTGGTGCTTCTGCTGGCGGCCGCCGGACTGATCGCGGTATGGAAGTATGCGGAGCAGGATGTCGTTCCAAAGGGGGTCATGGCGGGCAATCTGTCCATCGGCGGCATGGGGATCGACGAGGCGATCGCGCTGCTGAACCAGTACGAGGAAGCGCTGCAGGCGAGGAGCATCACGGTGCAAGCGAACCAGGCCGCGAACGACAGCCGGACGTGGGGAATGGAGGAGCTTGGCTATAAGGCCGAGTTCGCAGGCGCGCGGGAAGCGCTGCTGAAGCTTCGCCAAGGAAACATATGGGATCGAGCCAAATACCGGTATACGTTCAACGGGGATTTCGAGCTGAGCCAGACCTGGGACCGCGACGCCTTCGAATCGGCTGTCCGCAAGCAGTGGAGCTGGATCGAACAAAACGAGTCAAAGGACGCGACGAGAACCATTACGGAGGATGACGAGGTCATCTATACGCCGCACACGGATGCGTATAGGCTCAATCTGGAGGAGCTGGTTACGAAGGCAGGCAGCTGGGCGATCGTGACGGGCGATTTGAACCTGGCGGACATTCAGGGGAATCTGCGCGTTTTCTCGGCGGAGCTTCCGGTTCAAGTGGTCCACCCCGCTATCACGCTCGAGCAGCTGAAGGAGGAAGGCCTCGATCGTCTCATCATGTCGTTCACGACCGATTTCGCGACGAGCGCGGAGGGCCGAGCATATAACGTCAGCGTTACGGCGGAAGAGCTGAATGACTGGCTGCTAAAGCCGGGAGAGATTTTCTCGTACGCCGACCTAATCGCTAAGGTGGAGAAGGAGCATGAGTACCGGGAAGCCTCGGTTATTCTGAACGGCAAGTTCGTGACCGGTATCGGGGGCGGCATTTGCCAGGTGTCGAGCACTCTCTATCAGACCGTCCTGCGCGCGGGCCTCGAGATCGTCGAACGGCGCAACCACTCCTTGCCCGTCGCCTACTTGCCTCTAGGTCACGACGCCACCTACGCGACGGACGCGATTGATTTCAAATTCCGCAATTCGACGGGCAAGTCGCTGCTCATCCGGACCGAGGTCAGGGACAGGAAGGTGACGATCAAGCTGTTCGGCACCATGCCGGAGAATGAAAGCTACGAGATCGAGTCGAAGACGCTGGATACGATCCAAGCCGGCACGCAGCAGGTCGTAAACCGGGCTCTCCCGGTCGGCAAAAGCGTCGTCGTGCAGGAAGGAAAGCCCGGATACGTTGTGGAGACGTTCCGCGTGCTGAAGCGTGATGGCAAAGAGGTATCGCGCGAGCGCGTGTCCAAAGACACCTATCGTGCGCAGCCGACGATCATCGAGGTCGGCCCCGCTTCGCTGGACGCAACGCCGTCCCCTTCCGCCACGCCCTCTCCAGGCGAGGGGATCGTTGAGGATGGAGTTTAACGGTTAAACGACTTGCCCGATCGATATGTTGATTTTATAATGCCCGTACTCCAAAATTTTATCGAGCAGCACGGACAACGCATGATGATCTACTACCTGCACCTTCAGTAGAAAACAAGGCTCGCCGCTAACGCGGTGGGCTTCTTTGATTTCCTCCGCGCCTTTGATGAACTCCTGAAACTTCGTATGCTTGTAATCCTTCATCATGACGGTGACGAAGACGCACAGCCCGTTCCCGATTCTCCCTTCGTTCACCCGTACCGTATACCCTTCGATAATGCCAAGCTCCTCCAGCCTCTGAATGCGGTTGGCGACGGCCGCACCCGTCATGTGGATGCTTTCCCCGATCTGCTTCCATTGCGCTCTCGCGTTCTCCCTAAGCAGGCGGATGATGGCCAGGTCGATATGGTCGATCAAAGCTTCACGTTCCTTTCATCTCTTTCATGGATAAAGCAAAGGGGGCCAAACGGTTTACTCGCGCTATGTAAGCCTCCTCCGCAATCGTCTACACTGAAAATCGGAAAAAAGAAATGACGCGAAAGGCGGAAGGAGATGTATACGATGAAAAAATGGATAGGCCTAGCTTGCACGGCATTGATCCTGATAGCGGCATCCGGCTGCTCGGGCGGCGGCGCTCAAGGCGGGAACGAAGCTGGCGGAAATACCGGGCACAGCGGAAACCACCAAGCGGCAGCGCAGGAGACGACTACCGAGCCCACGTATACGGTCGACGGAGCGATCTCGGAGGAGAACGGCGTCTATTACGTAACGGTCGACACCGATTGGAAACTAACCGAAGACAACTACGGCGGCTCTCCCGTCGAAGGCCAGGGGCATGTCCATTTCTACCTGAACGGCTCGCTGGTCGGCCCGATTACCAGCTTGGATCCGTTCGAGATCAAAAACCCGAAGGATGGCGCGAACATCATTAAGCTGGAGCTCGCCAACCACGACCACTCCACGTTCGGAGTGACGAAGGAATTGACGTTCGAGAAGAAATAGGGATTATGGGCCGCGATACGAAAAAAAGAGCCGCGAATCAGCAACGTCATGTTGCGGTTCGCGGCTCTTGGTCGTTACCTGCTGCGTTCGATATACTCCGCGACCCAAGCGGCCGTCTCCGCCAGTTGGGCGTCGGCGCGGCCGATGGCTGCCTCGACCTGCACCTTCGCCGTGCCGCCGTACACGTTGCGGGCGTTCACGACTTGCTCCGGCTGCAGCACCGCGTAGATGCGGTCGTCGAACAAGCTGGAGAATTGCTTGAACTCGTCAAGCGTCAGGTCAAGCAGATACTTGTTCTGCTGGATGCAGTACAGCACCGTTTTGCCGATGACTTCATGCGCCTGACGGAACGGCAGGCCTTTGTTCACGAGGAAGTCGGCGATATCCGTCGCGTTCGAGAAGTCTTGGTTGACCGCTTGGCGCATCTGCTCCTTGTTCACCTTCATCGTGGCAATCATCGGAGCGAACAATTGAAGCGCGCCCTGGAGCGTCTTCACCGTGTCGAACATGCCTTCCTTGTCCTCTTGCATGTCCTTGTTGTAGGCAAGCGGCAGCGACTTCAGCACCGTCAGCAGGCCAACGAGGTTACCGTAGACGCGGCCCGTCTTGCCGCGCACGAGCTCCGGAACGTCCGGGTTCTTCTTCTGCGGCATGATGCTGCTGCCCGTGCAGAACGCGTCGTCGAGCTCCACGAAACGGAACTCCGTGCTGGACCAAAGGATCAGCTCCTCGCTCAGGCGCGACAGGTGCATCATGATGATCGAAGCATGGGACAGGAATTCCAGAATAAAATCGCGGTCGCTCACCGCATCCAAGCTGTTCTCGTAGACGCGGTCGAATTTCAGCTGGCTCGCCACGAAATGGCGGTCGATCGGGAACGTCGTTCCCGCCAGCGCACCCGCGCCGAGAGGCAGCACGTTAATGCGCTTGTAGCTGTCCTGCAGGCGCTCGATATCGCGGCCGAACATAGACACGTAGGCCATCAGATGATGCGCGAACAGAATCGGCTGCGCCCGCTGCAGATGCGTGTAGCCCGGCACGATCGTATCCGTGTTCGCTTTCGCCTGCTCGACGAGAGCGGCCTGCAGCTTGTGCAGCATGTCGATGAACTCGACGACGCGCTTGCGAAGCCACAAATGCATGTCGGTCGCGACTTGGTCGTTCCGGCTGCGGCCCGTGTGGAGCTTGCCCCCTACGGAACCGACGTCGTCGATCAGCGTTTTTTCGATGTTCATGTGAATGTCCTCGTCGCCGATCGAGAACTCGATGTCGCCGCGCTTCACGCGCTGCAGCACGCGATGCAGGCCATCCTTGATTTTGTCCACGTCGTCGGCCGGCAGGATGCCCTGCTTGCCCAGCATTGTCACGTGCGCCAAGCTGCCTTGAATGTCCTCCTCGGCCAGCTCCTTGTCGAACATGATCGATGCCGTATATTCTTCAACCAGTTGGTCCGTTTTTTTCGTAAATCGTCCGCCCCATAATTTGCTCACCGTATACCAGCACTCCCTTCCGGACGCAAGGGAACGGAAGCCCGCTGCTTCTTGTTCAGCAGGCTCCCGCCCTTATCCGGCTATTAGTTTTTGCTTTGCTCGACGCCAGAGGAAACCTTCAGACGAAGCGCGTTCAAGCGGATGAAGCCCGTCGCGTCGCCTTGATCGTACGCCTGGGAAGGATCCGCTTCCATCGTGGCGATGTCCGGATTATACAGGCTGACCGGGCTCTTCACGCCGGCTCCGATGACGTTGCCTTTGTAGAGCTTGAGGCGTACAACGCCTGTTACGTTTTTCTGCGACTCGGTGACAAGAGCCTGCAGAGCCAGACGCTCCGGCGCGAACCAGAAGCCGTTGTACACGAGCTGGCTGTATTTCGCGATCAAGGAATCGCGCAGATGCATCACTTCGCGGTCCATCGTCAGCGACTCCATCTTGCGGTGGGCCGTGAACAAGATCGTGCCGCCCGGCGTCTCGTACACGCCGCGGCTCTTCATGCCGACGAAGCGGTTCTCGACCATGTCGACGCGGCCGATGCCGTGCTTGCCGCCCAGCTCGTTCAGGCGTTCCATCACTTCCAGCGGGCTCAGCGACTCTCCGTTAAGGGCTACGCAATCGCCTTGCTCGAACGTCAGCTCGACGTATTCCGCCTGGTCCGGCGCGCGCTCAGGCGATACGGACAGCACGTACATGTCTTCGTTCTCTTCGGCGCTCGGATCGAACCAAGGATCCTCGAGCATGCCGCTCTCGAAGCTGATGTGCAGCAGGTTGCGGTCCGTCGAATACGGCTTCGCCGCGGATGCCGTTACCGGAATGCCATGCTTCTCGGCATAGGCGATCATCTCGGCGCGGCCCGGGAACTGCTCGCGGAACGCTTCCAGACGCCAAGGGGCGATTACGCTGATCTCCGGAGCCAGCGCCGCCGCCGTCAGCTCGAAGCGCACTTGGTCGTTGCCTTTGCCCGTTGCGCCGTGCGCGATCGCCGTCGCGCCTTCCGCGCGGGCGATGTCGACCATGCGCTTCGCGATGAGCGGACGCGCAATGGACGTGCCGAGCAGGTATTGTCCTTCATACATCGTACCCGCTTGGAACATCGGGTAGATGAAGTCCTTCGCGAACTCCGCGCGCAGGTCGTCGATGTAGACTTTGGACGCGCCGGTCGCCAGCGCTTTCGCTTCGAGACCATCCAGCTCGTCCTTCTGTCCGATGTCCGCCGTGAACGCAATAATTTCCGCGTCGTACGTTTCCTTGAGCCATTTCAAAATAACGGATGTATCCAAGCCGCCGGAATAGGCCAGCACGATTTTTTCCTTCGCCATTCTCCTCTTGCTCCCCTTCATGATTGGATTTGATCTGCGTTGGTCTATGAATTAGGACATGATCGCCGCCAGGATCGCCTTCTGCGCATGGAGACGGTTCTCCGCCTGATCGAAAATAATGGATTGCGCGCCGTCGATGACGCTCTCGCTCACTTCTTCTCCGCGGTGCGCCGGGAGGCAGTGCATGAACAGATAATCCTTCTTCGCGTACTTCACGAGCGCATCGTTAACCTGGTAGTTGGCAAACGCGATCTCGCGTTCCTTCTGCTCCGCTTCCTGGCCCATGCTCGCCCACACGTCGGTGTAGATAATGTCGGCGTCCGCAATCGCTTCCTTCGGATCATGGCAGACGACGACGCGCGAGCCGGTCTCGGCCGCGTTGTCTTGCGTCTGGCGCACGATGTCCGCATCCGGCTCGTAGCCTTCCGGCGTCGCGATGGACATGTTCATACCCAGCTTCGCCGCGCCCATCATGAGCGAATGCACCATGTTGTTGCCGTCGCCGATGTAGGCGATCTTCAGGCCGTCCAGCGTGCCCTTCTTCTCGTAGATGGTCTGGAAGTCGCACAGCGCTTGGCAAGGATGCGAAAGATCCGTGAGGCCGTTGACGACCGGGATTGTCGCTCCGCGAGCCAGCTCGACCACCTTGCGGTGCGCGAACGTGCGGATCATGATGCCGTCCAGGTAACGCGACAGCGTCTGCGCCGTATCCCAGATCGTCTCGCCGCGGCCGATCTGCAGGTCGTTGCCGCTCAGGAAGAGCGCGTGTCCGCCCAGCTGGTACATGCCGACTTCGAACGATACGCGAGTACGGGTGGACGATTTTTCGAAAATCATGCCGAGCGTCTTGCCCTTCAAGATATGATGGGTTTCGCCCGCCTTCTGTTGTCTCTTCAGCTCGATGGCCAGGTCGATCAGGTATTGAAGCTCTTCCTTCTTGAAATCGACCAGCATCAGAAAGTCGCGCCCCTTCAAGCTGTGCGCCATTTCCTCGTTAACAAGTTGCAATGTGATTCCTCCTCCAGGGTTTTCGTAGAAAACCCACATCGTAAGCATAAGCTCAAGGTTTGCGTAGCAAACCTACTTCGTAAGCATTGGCTCAGGGTTTGACGAAGTCAAACCCACATCGTAAGCATAAGCTTGGTTTGCCGCAAGCAAACCTACTTCGTCAGCAGCTCCGCCAAAATGGTAACAGCCTCATCTATCTCTTCATTCGTCACTAACAAGTTAGGCAGCAACCGGACCACGTTCGGTCCTGCCGTAATGACAAGCAGTCCGCGCTTCTGCGCTTCCGTCACGACATCCGCGACCGGACCTGCACATTCGATGCCGACGAGCAAGCCCAGCCCGCGCACCTCTTGAACGAAGCTCGAGGCAGCCAGCTTCTCCCGAAGCTGCGCCATCAAATAATCGCCCTGCGCCGCCGCTCTCACGGAGAGATCGTCTCCGACGATCGTCTCGAGCGTCGCTTTCACGACGGCCGTCGCGATCGGCGTGCCGCCGAAGGTCGAGCCGTGGCTGCCCGCTGTGAAGCCTTCGCGAAGCTTCTCCTTCGCAACCATCGCCCCGACCGGGAAGCCGCTTCCGAGACCCTTCGCCAGCGTGAAGATGTCCGGTTCGATGCCGAAATGCTCGTAAGCGAACAGCTTGCCCGTGCGGCCCATGCCCGTCTGGATTTCGTCAACGATAAGAAGTATGCCCTGCTCCTCGCAAAGCTGCGCAACCTTCTGAATATAATCCCGATCAACGGGATGAATGCCACCCTCCGCCTGCACCGTCTCAAGCATGATCGCCGCCGTCTTGTCGCTGACTGCCGCTTCAAGCGCCGCAAAATCATTCAGCGGAATGTATTTAAAGCCTTCCGGCAGCGGTGCGAAGCCTTCCTTCACCTTCGCTTGGCCGGTTGCCGTCAGCGTCGCAAGCGTACGGCCGTGGAACGATTGATCGAACGTAATGATCTCGTAGCGGCCGTTCTTCTGTACCAGCTGTTGATATCGGCGAGCGAGTTTAATCGCCGCTTCGTTCGCTTCCGCGCCGGAGTTGCAGAAGAATACCGCGTCGCCGCAGCTGTTGTCCGTCAGCAGCTTCGCCGCTTCCGCCTGGTTCGGAATATGGAACAGGTTCGACACATGCCACAGCTGATCCAGCTGCTGCACGAGCGCTTCCTTGATCCTTGCCGGAGCATGGCCCAGGTTCGTAACGGCAATGCCGCTCATGAAGTCCAAATATTTGTTGCCCGCGTCATCCCAGAGCCAGCTGCCTTCGCCCTTCACCAATGTAATGGGATAACGCGCGTATGTAGGGAAAAGCGAAGCGCCCGCGCCTGCGGATGCCGTTTGCGTTTGATTATTGCTCATCTACTCGTTACACCTGCCCTTCTTAGCTTTGCACGATGCTGGTGCCGACTCCGCCTTCGCGAACCGCCTTCGTGAGCACGCCGTTCTCCTGTCCGCTCACGATGACGACCTCGCGCACGCGGCCCTGGATGCACTGGATCGCCGCGCGCACCTTCGGAATCATGCCGCCGTATATTTCGCCGCTAACGATCATGGCCTCGATCTCTTCCACGGTTACCGTAGGAAGAACCTTCTTCTCGCCGTCCACCGTCTTCAGAATACCCGGCACGTCCGTCACGACGATCATTCGCTCCACGCCGAGATGGGACGCCACCGCGCCCGCTGCCGTATCGGCGTTAATGTTGTATCGCTGTCCAGACGCGTCGATGCCGATCGGCGCGATAACCGGAATATAATCCATACCCATGATGCCTTCGATAATGTCCGCCTTCACGTCCGTCACGTCCCCGACGAAGCCGATCTCCGCTGCGTTCGCCACCGGCCGCGCCTGAATGAGGCCGCCGTCCACGCCGGACAAGCCCAGCGCCTGCGCGCCGTTCAAGCCGATCTTGCGCACGATCTCCTTGTTGATGCGCCCCGCGAGCACCATCTCCACGACGTCGAGCACGTCGTCGTTCGTCTTGCGGAGGCCGTTCACGAATTCGGTCTCGATGCCGAGCTTCGTCAGCGTCTCCGAGATCGCCGGTCCGCCCCCGTGCACGATAACCGGCTTCACGCCGGACTGCTGCAGCTCCCGCAGCTCGCCGAAGAACGCGTCAGGCAGCGCAGCGAGCGTGCTGCCGCCGCATTTCATTACAAACCGTTCATTTGCCATTGCTGTGTTAGCCTCCACCCTCGGAAAAAAATCCGCTTACGTGCGGTATGCCGCGTTGATGCGGACGTAATCGTAGGTCAGATCGCAGCCCCAAGCCGTCGCTGCTCCGTCGCCCATGTGCAGGTCGACTCCGATGACGACCGTGTCGCCCTTGAGATATTCCAGAGCCAGCTCCTCGTCGAACGCGACCGGACGGGATTGCTGCAGCGTCACGATTTCGCCGATACGGATATCGACCGTTGCCGGATTGACCGGCTGTCCCGCGCGGCCGACCGCCGCGATGATCCGGCCCCAGTTCGCGTCCGCGCCGAATACCGCCGACTTCACCAGCGACGAGCCGATGACCGTCTTCGCGATGGCCGCGGCGGATTCGTCGTTCTCTGCTCCGCGCACCTGTACCTCGACCAGCTTCGTTGCGCCCTCGCCGTCACGGGCGATCGCCTTCGCCAAATATTCGCACACGTAACGAAGCGCCGCCGCGAATGCCGCCCAGCCTTCATGCCGAGGCGTCAATTCACTGTTGCCCGCAAGACCGCTCGCCATGGCCACCAGCATGTCGTTCGTGCTCGTGTCGCCGTCCACCGTAATCATGTTGAACGTCAGGTTCGTCGCCTGGCGCAGCAGCGTCTGCAGCGCCTCGCTGCCGATCTTCGCGTCCGTCGTCACGAAGCCGAGCATCGTCGCCATGTTCGGATGAATCATGCCGGAGCCTTTGGCCGCGCCGGCTACCGTGACCTTCTTGCCGTCCAGCTCCAGCTCGACGCACACCATCTTCTGCACGAGATCCGTTGTCAGGATCGCTTGGCAGAAGCCCTCCGCGCCCTCCAGATCGCCGCTCAGCTGAGCGGGAAGACCGTCGATGCCGGAGCGTACTTTATCCATTTTCAAATTTTCCCCGATGACACCAGTCGACGCCACCGCCACATGATCCGCCGATACGCCGATCGACTCCGCAAAGCGCGAGCGCATCTCATACGCATCCGCTTCGCCCTGCTCGCCCGTGCACGCGTTGGCGTTGCCGCTGTTCACGATGACAGCGCGCAGCACGCCTTCCGCGCCGATGCTCTCGCGCGTCACTTTGAGAGGCGCTGCCTGAAAAATATTCGTCGTATAAACGCCCGCCGCCGCAGCCGGCACTTCGCATACGATCGCTCCGAGGTCGTGACGGGTTGTTTTCTTCAGTCCGCAATGAAGGCCGCCTGCGCGGAAGCCCTGCGGCGTTGTGATCGAGCCTTCTTCCACAACCTTGAACGGCTGCGAGATGTTATCCTGTCCCATTATGCGTTCATTCTCCTCTGCCTTAAGTGAATACTTACGGATAAGCAGGCACGAACTGCAGACCCAGCGTCTCGTCCCAGCCCATCATCAAATTCAGGTTTTGCACCGCTTGGCCTGCAGCGCCCTTCACCAGGTTGTCGATAACCGACACGATGGTGATCCGGTTCGTGCGCGAATCCAGCGCGAAGCCGATATCGCAATAGTTGGAGCCCCACACTTCCTTCGTCGCCGGCCATTGTCCTTCCGGACGGATACGCACGAACGGCCTGCCTTCGTAGAAGCTTCTGTACAGCTCCAGGAAATCGTTCAAGGAACGGTCGCCGCGAACGCTCGCGTACATCGTCGACATAATGCCGCGCGTCATCGGCACGAGATGCGTCGTGAACGTCGTCACGACCTCGGCTCCCGCCGCGTCGGACAGAATCATCTCGATCTCCGGGATGTGCTGGTGCTGGTTGACCTTGTATGCCCTGAGGTTTTCGTTGAGCTCAGAGTAGTGCGTTCCCAGCGAAGCGCCTCTTCCCGCTCCGGAGACTCCGGACTTCGCATCGATAATGATCGTCGCAGGATCGATGAAGCCCGCCTTCACGGCCGGAAACAGTCCAAGCGTCGTCGCCGTCGGATAGCAGCCCGGGTTGGAGATGAAGTCCGCTCCGCGCACGTTCTCTGCATAGATTTCGGACAGTCCGAATACCGCCTTGCCCAGATGCTCCTCGTCCGCCGCCGGCTTCTTATACCACTGCTCATACAGAGCAGGCGACTTCAGCCGGAAATCGCCTGATAAATCGATGACCTTCAGCCCTGCCGCCAGCAGCTCGGGAGCCAGCTTCGAAGCCACTCCCGGCGGAGTTGCCAGGAACACTACGTCCGCTTTGCTCTTAATCGTCGCCGCGTCCACATCGTCCAGCAGCTCCTCGCGGATGCCCGTCAAATGCGGATACCCTTCCGTGATCGGCGTGCCCGCGCTGGAGGACGAGATGACCGACGTCACCTCCGCTTGCGGATGCGAAGCCAATAGCCGAATTAATTCCACGCCGCCATATCCGGTCGAACCGACGATGGCCACTCCTAACTTTTTGCTCATGCTGCATCTCTCCCCGTCACTTCTCTTCGTCTTCCGCTTATGCGCTCTATGTATACCGTTCCCGAACCCTCATGATGAATAAGCATTCACTCGGATTGACAGAAAAGCTTGAATTTTTCGTACAACTTCTTATTGTACATCATTCGGTAGGACATGGAAATATAAGATCGTCGTGTATTATTATACATCCGGACTAATATTAATACAACGCATTTTCGCCTCTTTTTTCGGGGTGATTTAACGCGCCATTCAGGTCTCGAGCTTAAAGCCCTGCCCCAGCACTTCGGCCGTATTGCTAATAATGACGAACGCTCCGGAGTCGATGGCCCGTACCAGCTGCTTCAGCTTCGGCACCTCGTTCTGACCGACAACGACCATCAGCACCGTCCGCCCCGCTCCCGTGTAACCCCCATGTCCGTCCAGACGCGTCAAGCCGCGGTCCAGATCATGCAGAATCGCCTGCGCGACCTCCTCCGTCTTCTCGCTAATAATGAAAGCGACCTTCGAGAGCTGAAGCCCGTTCTGCACGAAGTCGATCGTTTTGCTCGTCACGAACAATCCGATCAAGGCGTACAACGACACCTCCGGCGAAAAAATAAACCCAGCCGCAATAATGACGCAGCCGTCGAACAACACGATAGCCAGGCTATACGGCAGGCCAGTCAACCGATGCAAAATTTGCGCGGCCAAATCCAAGCCTCCCGTCGAACCGCCGCCGCGGAACACCAGGCCAAGCCCGAGTCCTACGCCGATACCGCCGTAGATGGCCGCCAGAATCGGATTGTCCGTCGGAGACGGCACGTTCGCCGTCAGCAGAACGAATAGCGGCAGGATGAGCGTGCCGAGCAGCGTCTTCGCTCCGAACTTCCGCCCGAGCAGCGCAAGCCCGCCGATGAACAGCGGAATGTTGATCGCCCACTGCGTGAGAGCCGGCATCAGCCCCGTCAGCTCCTGCACCAGAATCGAAATACCGGACACCCCGCCCGACGCGATGCCGTTCGGCACGAGGAACAAATTAAAGCTGAGCGCCACGATCAGCGTTCCCACTAATAATTGCATCAAATTCCATACCATTTGCGCCTGCGGATTCTTCTGCTTTAGCATGTCACCGCGTTTCATCTTTCCCACTTCCATTCGTATCATCCCCTTATTCCAAAAAGAAGAGTTCCACACCATTACAGTGTTGGAACTCTTCCTATAGGCTATGCAAACATATTCTGGGCGGTCACTCGCCCTGTTAATCGTGACGGATCTGGCTTCGCAGATACCCGTCGATGAAAGCGTCCAGATCGCCGTCCATGACGGCGCCGACGTTGCCCGTCTCCACGCCGGTGCGATGGTCCTTGACCATGCTGTACGGATGGAAGACGTACGAGCGGATCTGGCTGCCCCACGCGATATCCGATTGGACGCCGCGGATCTCGTCCAGCTGCTTCTTCTGCTCTTCGATCTTGCGTTCGTAGAGCTTCGACTTCAGCATCTTCATCGCGCGGTCGCGGTTCGCAATCTGCGATCGCTCCTGCTGGCACGCCACGATAATGCCCGTCGGGATATGCGTGATCCGGATCGCGGACTCCGTCTTGTTGACGTGCTGCCCGCCCGCGCCGCTCGCCCGGTACGTATCCACCTTCAAATCCTCGGTGCGAACCTCGATCTCGATGTTGTCGTCGATCTCCGGCATAACGTCGCAGGAAACGAACGACGTATGGCGGCGTCCCGCGGAATCGAACGGCGAGATGCGGACCAGACGGTGCACGCCCTTCTCGGCTTTCAGATATCCGTAGGCGTTGTAGCCCTTGACCGAGATCGTCACGCTCTTGATGCCGGCCTCGTCCCCGTCCTGATAGTCGAGCACCTCGACCTTGAAGCCGGACTTCTCGGCCCAGCGCGTGTACATGCGGTACAGCATCATGCCCCAGTCCTGCGACTCCGTGCCGCCGGCTCCCGGATGAAGCTCGACGATCGCGTTTAACTTGTCGTAAGGCTGGTTCAGCAGCAGCTGCAGCTCGAACGCGCTAACCTTCTCGGTCAGCTTGGACACGCCGTCTACTACTTCCGCCTGCATCGCTTCATCGTTCTCTTCCTCGGCGAGCTCCAGCATCATCTGGAGCTCCTCCTGATCGTCGTTCAGCTTCTGATACTGCTCGACGACCGACTTGACCGCGTTCAGCTCGGAGATGATGCCTTGCGCCTTCTCGTTGTCGTCCCAGAAATCCGGCATCGACATCTTCTCTTCGAAGTTGGCGATCATCTCGTTTTTGAGATCTAAGTCAAAGAGACCCCCTGAGTTCTTGGAGCCGCTTCGCCATCTCGCGCAAATCTTGTTTGACCGTAATGTCCAACATGGCTTTCGCTTCCCCTCAATCTATATCGCTTATTGGCCGACGCCATGACACTGCTTGAATTTCTTGCCGCTGCCGCATGGGCACATGTCGTTGCGGCCGGTTAAGACCTGGCGCTTCACAGGGCGCTTCTCCGCCGCTTCTCCGCCGCCGCTCGTCGACGTCGTCTGGCCTTTGACCACCTCTTGGCGCTCCAGGTTGCTCTCGACGCGAGCTTTCATAATATATTTCGCGACTTCCTCTTGGATCGTCTCGATCATTTCCTTGAACATCTCGAAGCCTTCGAACTGGTACTCGCGAAGCGGATCCGTGCCGCCGTACGCGCGCAGGTGGATACCCTGGCGCAGCTGGTCCATCGCGTCGATGTGGTCCATCCACTTGCTGTCGACCGCGCGAAGCACGACGACCTTCTCGAATTCGCGCATCGTCTCGTTGCCGAGCGCTTCTTCGCGTCTGTCGTACAGCTCGGTAACTTTGCCCAAGAGGAACTCGACGATTTCTTCCTTCTCTTTGCCCCAGATATCGTCCTTGGAAATCGTGCCTTCCTCAAGCAGGTTCGCATGCGCGTAGTCCACGATCGCCTGGTGTTCCCACTCTTCCGGAATGTCCTCCGGACAATGAGCCTCGACGATGCGCTCCACGACCGGCTTGATCATCTCCATGACCTCGCCGCGGATGTCCGCGGACTCCAGGATGTCGCGGCGCTGCTTGTAGATGACTTCACGCTGCTGGTTCATCACGTCATCATATTGCAGGACGACCTTCCGCGTGTCGAAGTTGCTGCCCTCTACGCGCTTCTGCGCGGACTCGACGGCTCTCGAGATCATGCGGCTTTCGATCGGCTGGTCTTCGTCCAGACCGAGACGGTCCATCATCGCCATGATGTTGTCGGAGCCGAAGCGGCGCATCAGCTCATCCTGCAGCGACAGGTAGAACTGCGACGAGCCCGGGTCGCCTTGACGTCCCGCGCGTCCGCGCAGCTGGTTGTCGATCCGTCTGCTCTCGTGGCGTTCCGTACCGATAATGTGAAGGCCGCCAAGCTCGGCAACCCCCTCGCCCAGCAAAATATCCGTACCGCGGCCGGCCATGTTCGTCGCGATCGTCACGGCGCCCGCTTGCCCCGCGCGCGAGATGATCTCCGCTTCCTCCGCGTGGAACTTCGCGTTCAGCACCTTGTGCTGCACGCCCTTACGCTTCAGCATCTCGGACAGCTTCTCGGAGTTCTCGATCGAGATGGTGCCGACCAGTACCGGCTGCTTGTTCGCGTGGCGCTTGACAATTTCCTCCACGACCGCTTTGAACTTGCCGTTCTCCGTCTTGTAGACGACATCCGGAATGTCCTTCCGGATATTCGGACGGTTCGTCGGGATTTGGATAACGTCCAGGCCGTAGATCCGGCGGAACTCTTCTTCCTCGGTCTTCGCCGTACCCGTCATGCCGCCCAGCTTGCGATACATACGGAAGTAGTTCTGGAACGTAATCGTCGCGAGCGTCATGCTCTCGTTCTGAACCTTGAGCTGCTCCTTCGCTTCGATCGCTTGGTGCAAGCCGTCGCTGTAGCGGCGGCCGGACATGAGACGGCCCGTGAATTCGTCGACGATAACGACTTCGTCTTCCTGTACGACGTAATCGACGTCGCGGCGCATAATGACGTTTGCCTTCAACGCCTGCTGGATGTGATGGTTAATGAGCACGTTGGCATGGTCGTACAAGTTCTCGATGCCGAAGGCGCGCTCCGCCTTCTCCACGCCCGCTTCCGTCATCAGCACGTTGCGAAGCTTCACGTCCACCGTGTAGTCTTCTTCTTCCTTCAGACGGCTGACGAAACGGTCCGCGGCGTGATACAGCTCCGTCGACTTCGCGGCTTGTCCGGAAATGATAAGCGGCGTTCTCGCTTCGTCGACCAAGATGGAGTCCACCTCGTCAATAATGGAGAAATAGAGCGGACGCTGAACCATCTGCTCCTTGTACAGCACCATATTGTCGCGCAAATAGTCGAAGCCGAACTCGTTGTTCGTTCCGTACGTAATATCGCATGCATAAGCGGCTTGCTTCTCTGCATGGGACAAGCCGTGCAGGTTACAGCCGACCGTCATGCCGAGGAAGTTATACAGCTGACCCATGATTTGGCTGTCGCGCTGAGCCAGGTAGCCGTTGACCGTGACGACGTGCACGCCGCGTCCAAGCAGCGCGTTCAGGTATACCGGCAGGGTTGCCACGAGCGTTTTACCTTCGCCTGTCTTCATCTCCGCGATCTTGCCTTCGTGCAGCGTGATGCCGCCCATCAGCTGAACGTCGAAATGGCGCATGCCGAGCACTCGCTTGGATGCTTCGCGGCAAGTCGCGAATGCTTCCGGCAGGAGCGCGTCGACCTCTTCGCCCTTCTCCAGGCGCGCTTTGAATTCATCCGTCTTCGCGCGCAGCTGCTCGTCCGTAAGCGGCGTAAATTTCGATTCCATGCCATTGATCTCGTCCACAATGCGCTGCAGACGCTTCACTTCGCGCTCGTTCTGATCGCCGAATATCTTCTTCACTAATCCGAGCATGGTATTCCCCTCTTTCGGTAGTAGGTCTATTTGTTTAAGATTGTAACAGTTTGTAGACCCTGTCGCAATGTATGGAGAACTGTGCGGAGGGATGCGCAAAAAAAAGCCCCGCTCCGTCAAGGAGCAGGGCTGCGTGTCTGTCTTCTATAGTAGTCCCGTATGGATTAGCTTTGCTCGATTAAGCCGTACTTCCCGTCGCTTCGCTTATACACCACGTTCACTTCTTTGCTTTCGGCGTTCGCGAACACGAAGAAGTTATGTCCGACCATGTTCATCTGGAGGATCGCTTCCTCCACGTCCATTGGCTTCAGGGTAAAACGTTTCGTGCGGACGAGCTCCAGCTCATCTTCTTCCTCCAGCACGCTTACTGCGGAGCCTTCTTCTCGGAACAAGGCTCTCACTCCGCTGCCCTGTCTGAATTTGCGATTGACCTTCGTTTTGTGCTTGCGGATCTGGCGCTCCAGCTTATCGACCACGAGATCGATGGAGGCGTACATGTCCTCGCTCTTCTCCTCGGCTCTGAGCATTACGCCAACGAGCGGGATCGTGACCTCTACCGTGTGCTGCCCTTTCGTAACGGATAGAGTTACTGTGATTTCGGAGGCGATTGGAGCGTCAAAATACTTCTCCAACCGGCTTAGTTTCTTCTCGGCATAATCTCTCAAAGCTTCTGTCACCTGAAAGCGTTGACCTCGAATGTTGTATATCATGGGGCACTCCTCCTTTACATGCTCTTATTATAGCATATGCTAGTGCCCAGATCAAAAGAGTTTTTAGTTTTTTGGGAATTTTCAGATAATTTATGTCGTGGTTGTGACGATGCGAGGCTGTGACGATATATAATAGAAAGAAAAAAGCTCCGGTTTCCCGGAGCCCTGTGTAGGCACTGTCAATTGAACCATCTATACAGTGGCTAATGATAGCCGGATGATTACAGTTTGACTACGTTTGCAGCTTGTGGACCGCGTGCGCCTTCAACGATATCGAATTCAACCGCTTGGCCTTCTTCGAGAGTTTTGAAGCCTTCGGATTGGATTGCGGAGAAATGAACAAATACGTCGCCGCCTTGCTCAGTCTCGATGAATCCATAACCTTTCTCTGCGTTAAACCATTTTACTTTACCTTGCATTCGCAAACATTCCCTTCATCTTCAAATACTGTGAGGCATCGTTAAGGTCTGGCCCACAAATCGACTATACCACCGAAATCATGGAATTGTCAAACAATTTCTTGGAAGCGGATACATTGAGTCTGTGCAAATGTTTTCACTCATTTTTATTAAATTAACCGTAGCTGACTGCGAACAGATTTGTGCGTGTTATTAGCCATCTGCCTAAATCGGATCATCAATATAAGCCATATAAAAACTGGACCTTCATTGTCAGATCACTCCCTGACAATGAAGGTCCAGTTGAAACGATGACCTCTTAAATCGCATATAGTACGGTTTCAGTCACGGAATTACTGTAATGTCTCAAGTAAAACTTGTAATCTGGCACGCAGCTTTGCAGATAGAGCTGTATGGTTAACATGTCTTCCGGCTTGTGATATACACAAATCGCCAATCTAGGACGATGTTTGACAATTGTTTCACGTGCGCCACGCAATGCTTCCAACTCCGCGCCTTCAATGTCCATTTTAATAAACGTAGCACGTGATCCTTGCAATACATTATCTATGCTTCGTAATTTAATCGAAACTATACCTTCAGAATCTATCGAAGACGATCCATTTCCTATAGGATTAAAATTCATTTGATCATCACCGCTCCATACTCCCGCATTCAGAAGTTCAATATTTTGGAGCTGTTCTTGATGAATGACTGCTTGGCACTTATCATAGCACTTCGGGTCAGGTTCGAAAGCATAAATTTTGTCGTAATTCCCCCCGCACCACTCTCTAAAAAGCAAGGAAGTCCCACAATCAAAACAGCCCGCATCAATAAATACTTCATTCAATTGAGGAGTCATAATAGACTCTTCAAAATACTGGTGGTTAACATCTTCGAAACGTATATTTTCATAAATAATTTGATCCTCAGTAAACCCAAAGCTCTGTAGTTCTTTGTAGATTTCCTCATATATAAGCCAAGAACTGATGACAACATAATCACTCTTATAATTGGTCATCAATTCCTCAGGAGAAATGATGGGCAAATCGCAAAATGTGCCCCCCTGCTTGTTGCGGTCCCTGTCACAAAAGGCATACCAATCAAATTCACTAAGGTGAGTGTGCAAATACTGTCCATACCAACCTGCGCCATATATTATAAGTCGGGCGTCGCTCTGTTCGTTTATTCGCTGCAACCGATCGCTTAATGCTCTCAGTTTTGAATCCTTTTTGGGATCGAACCTAGGATTCATTCCAACCAAATCAAGCACATGCTTTTTATCGTTTGTTAAATTGTAGCTCATTCGAGCCGCAAAAATCTCTTTCGACATTGAGTCTGCCAGATTTTCGTAAACGTTCTTTGATAACGTGAAAATCCGATTCAAGTCCTTTGTCTCTACCATTACAATATCCTCCTCAGCGGCCGCAAATCATAGGTCTGATTTTTTAAAGCTCGCTCATCAAGAGACGATTGAGCCTAGCGATACGTTCCGGATAATCCCTATTCGTATCCATATAATCATTCAGGTAACGTTTTATTTCCTGTTGCATATTTTCTAAATTTTTTCCGTCATTGGTTTCGATCGCTATTTCGGCTAACAAGCTTGCATGATAGACATAGAATCGCTTTACCCAGATAATAATGTCCGTTGGGATACCATTCTCTTTAAGCAATTCAATAATTTGCGCATAAGCGATCAAGCTGCCTCTGCGCTGCTCAATATCTTTGGAATGAAACAACGATTGCTCTCGCTGGTAATAATGATACAAAGGCAACTCCATATAGTACGCTTGTTTGGAATGCAATAAATATTCCGTGAATAAGAGGACGTCGTTACCTACACGAATATCTTCACGAAACCGAAGTCCCGAACTGCCCATAAATCGATCAGCACGGAATAATTTGTTCCAATAATAAGCACCGAATGCAGGATACATATCACGTATAAACGTCATTGTCAGTGCTTGATTACGATTGAGAATTGGAGAATTGAGCTTTATTTTATTGTCTACATCGATTCCTCCGTAATCGAATTCTTTACGCCATCCTGAACAAACGAAATCAACATCGTTGTATTCGATTGCGTCGTACATTAGCTCATAGAAGTTTGGCTCAACCCAGTCATCAGGGTCAACAATTCCAATATATACACCTGTGGCCTTGTCCAATCCTGCATTTAGCGCAGCTGCAACTCCAGCATTCGCTTGATGTATTACAGCAACACGTGCATCTATCCTTGCATATTCATCGCATATTACACCAGACAGGTCGGTAGACCCATCATTAACACAAATAATTTCGAGATTACGGAAGGTTTGATGCACCACGCTATCAAGACACCTTCGGATATAGGGTTCGACATTAAATACAGGTATAATGATCGAAATCTTCTTCATCCGATAACCCCTAATAGCTCACGCGCGAGTGCTAAAACACGCTCCGATGAATTCCCATCGGCATATGTATGTGTGATCCGTCTTAAACGCTCTCTGTCTTTGACGAATCTATCTTCACCATATAGCGATGCAAAAACAGCTTGTTGAAACTGTTTATATTCTACAGCTATTTCACCGGGCATCCAGGCATCGTAAGGCTCCATCATTAAGCCTCTCGTCTCACGGTAATCCTCAAGATCTAACGGCGTTAGGATAATTGGCTTGTCCGTAAGTAAGAAATCAATAATGATGGAGGAATAATCGGATATGAGACAATCCACTCCATTTAATATTTCGTAAAGATCTATATCATTTGCGTGCAGCATCTCGTCTGTTATTTCTACAATATTCTCTGAATCACTAAACATTTTTCGACTTAGCTGAACAGTGTGTTTTTTATATAGGAAGAGTATCTGATTTTCTTTCAAAAAATCATTGAAGGCTTGTTCTTCAAATCCAGCCATATCATTGATAAAGGCCGCGCTATTTCCGTTATTTGCAATAAAAGAATCTCTGTGGGTTGGCGCGTAAAAGACGATTTTTTGCTGGTTAATCGGTCCGATGAGCTTTTCCAACATTTTTTTACCATCAGATTTGAATAACATATCGTTCCGCGGATAACCAGTGATGATGAATTTCTGAAATTCTAGTCTGAGGCAATACCCCATAAAAACACTATATAAATGCGACATTGAGCAGATCGCTGTCTTTTTCTGAAACGTTTCGTGTCTACTAACAGATAAGCTTTTATCGTTTTCTTCTTTGGTCATAAAGAAAAGAGTTTTAATTGTAAACCCATGCCATAGTTCTATTGATTTTTTATTGCCACACCGCTCACCACTATGTGTGACGACAAGACTACTGGAAAGAAAATGATAATAGTACTCGCTGTCTCTATTTGAATCCTTAACAAGTACTACCTCAATGTCATCATAAGGGTTATTGCTTAATGCTTTCGATACTGCCCCAGCGTTGTAATGCCCAATAATACAAATTTTATTAGGGATTTCCTTAATTTCACCGTATTTTCTCAGATCGACACGTGTCAGATCAGCAACCCCATATTTCATGGGAATATAAAACTCCTTAATCCCCATAGCATAAAGTTGCTGCGCTATATCAAGATGAAAATTACTAGTTATGATGACTTGCAGATCCTTATCAACAATTTCAACTGGGTTAATGATTGTTAGATCGTGAATTGTTGATCCTTGTTTTTTAGGATCGCTATCAGCGAAGCAAGCAATATTATATTTATCCTTCAACAGAGTATAATATGATTTACCAAGTAAGCCCGCTCCGAATATGACAAATTTCATGCAATCATCCCTCCTTATGCCTATTTCCTATTATTCCTTATGATTCACAATCAATTCGGGAAAATACTCAGTGCCTAGGTCATTCAACACATCATGAAAATAAAACACGTTCGCTTCCGTTTTACGCACTTTTCTTTCTACATCCTGATTGCCATTCAGGAATAGGATAACCGTATCATCTTTACTGAGTAAGCCAAAGTCAGGGAACATAAGAGGAATACCAAATAAACGATCACCTTGCTGTGCTTTAATATCCCATACTTCATTAGGAACGATATTGCACTTAATAAAATCCTCTAATGTACTCTTCGCCACGAAACCGGCACCATATGCGATCAGGCGGCCTTTTCTGCTTCGAATTATTGAAAGGGTATCTTTTTTCTCAGTGGAGCAATTCGTCAGAAAATTGCTAACTGCATAGAAAAAAGCAGAAAAACAAATCTCTTCGACCAGTCTCCCGTCCAAGGAAAGAGGCAGTAATCCAGTATCATTTACAACTCGAACAAATTGATTCGTATAGTATTCTTTATAGCTTATCAAGTGAGGGCTCCTGCTTACCCGTCTTACCATGAATGCGTATTTGCTTATAGTTGCTAACTTACTATAAAAATTGAATTGAGTTTTAGACCCTATACAACTTTCCAAAGTATTTTGGGACAATATGCATCTACTCTCCGCATACTGGTAGAGCTTATGAATGTCGGTTTGAGATGTAACGATAGAGTTCTCGCGCACAATGTATGAGTATAAAGGTCTTCGCAGGTGAATAATAGCATCCTCCGAAGCTAGTATAGGTAACCATATTTGAGGCTCTTGAGTAGCACTTAAATTTGTAATAAAAGTTTCAATTAAATGCAATTTATATATTAATGATGCTCGGAACATGAGCACTGCAACACTTGTTAGAAGCTTACCCATAAAAAATTTTGTTAATAAATTACGATTATAATTTGAAACTAGACTAGTTTCAGTACTTATTTCTGGAGCATATCCAAGATCCCATCGATTTCTTAAATCATCGCAGACAACGCAATTTACACTAGAGAATTGATTCAGCGCCTTTACCATTGCTGAAACATATTCCTCATGCAACAAATCATCGCAGTCCGGTATACAGACAAATTCGCCTGTTACAAGCATTAAACCATTTCTAACCGCCGCTGCTACACCTTGATTTCCCTGATCTAAGATAGTGACCTCATAACCTCGGGCTTTGAGCTTCTCCTCATATTGGCCGATAACAACCCTGGTTCCGTCTGTACTCCCATCATTCACCAATATGATTTCAAGGTTGTCCCACTTCTGCGCAACGACAGAATCAAGCATTCCAGAGATATAGTTAACTTTGTTATAGCATGAAACAACCAAGCTTACTTTAGGTTGCATCATTCTGCCCCCTTGCAAAGGTTACCATCTGTTACCAGCATTATGTCCTTGGCTCAACCAAAATATTCCACCAATTATCAATATCATCAATCAACTAAATGCTCGATAATTAAATCGTAAAGTATATCTTGATAATAGAATACGCTCGCTTCAGTCTTACGCAAGTTATATTCCACTTCTTTATTATTATTCAAAAATATAATAATCAGATCTTCCTTCGTAAGCGAATCATAATTCGGCTGTTTTAAAGGAATCTCAAAAAAACGATCACCCTCGCACGCCTTCATATCCCATACTTCATCTGGAACTACATTGCACTTTACAAAAGCCGGAAATACTCTTTTCGCTACCCTTCCAGCCCCATATGCTATCAAGCGACTTTGAGCACCTCGTTTATAAGGCAGTATTCTCCCAGGCGTGTAATCCGTTAAATAATAATTAACAAGTGGACAAATGACTTTAAAACCGAAATCTTCAACGATATTCGTTGTAAGCATAAATGGCAGCAGGCCGCTATCATTCACAACCTCTACAAACTGCTTGATACCGGCAGTTTTATACTCTTCCAATCCGTAAAGGTTTATTCGCGCAATGATCATATGGCATTTTACTATGTTGGCCAGTTTACATAAAAACTCAAAATCGTCCGTTGAATCTATATACTTTTCCAAAATCTCCTGTGTTAGCACGTATCTGTCTTCTGCATATTCGTAAATTTTTTGAATATCTGTTACTGAAGTTTCGATTGAGTTTTCGCGTACAACATAGGTATATAACTGCTTATTAAGGTGCAGGACAGCAACCTCCGAAATCAATATCGGAAGCCAAATCTGCTGTTCTTGAGTCGTTCTTACATTGGTTATAAAATGATCAATCATGTTCAATTTGTTAAGCAATGAAACACGCATCATCATCAAACATGCGGATTGAAAAAAAGAAGCCAAGATAAACTTCTTCAACAGAATATGTCCGTCATTCGATAACAGGGAAATTTCGGGGCTGTCGTATTTCGTAGCCGACCAGGATACCCTTCCACTCCCCACCACATCACAAACGACGCAATTAACATTTGGATACTCCTTTAGAGCATGTACCATAGCTGAAACATATTCCTCGTCTAATATATCGTCGCAATCAGGCATACAAACAAATTCACCCGAAACATGCTGTAGGCCATTCTTAATGGCTGATGCTACGCCTTGGTTTTCTTGATCAACAATTTTCACATCGAAACCGCGGTTTTTTAGTTTTTCTTCATACTTGTTAATGACTTCCCTTGTCCCATCGTTACTTCCGTCGTTTACCAAAATGATTTCGATATGATCCCATTTTTGTGCTAGGACAGAATCGAGCATGTCAGAAATATAATTCACTTTGTTGTAACATGGAATAACCATGCTTACTTTTGACTGCATATCCGTTAGCTCCTCTTACTTATAGTCATTATTGCTTAACGACAAGCTCTAAAAAGCGTTCAGAGGCTAATTCATCGAGAATATCTTGATAATAAAATACGTTTGATCCCGACTTACGCAGTTCATCTTCAATATCTTTATGATGATTTAAAAGGATAATAATTGAATCGTGTTTCGTAAGCGAATCAAAATCAGGCTGCTTTAACGGAATCTCATAAAGGCGGTCACTCTCGCCAGCCTTTATATCCCATATTTCATTTGGTGGTAAATTAAATTTCACAAAATCGGGCAGCACCCTCGCCGCTACCCTTCCGGCCCCATAGCCAATCAATCGTCCTTTAACTCCCCGGATATCAGACAGATGGCCATTTCTTTCAGGGATGGAATGAGTTAAACAGTTGCTAATAAAACGGCTCACTACGTTAATTCCGAAATCCTCAACGATTTTTGATGTTAGTTTATACGGTAACAGGCCGATACCGTTAACAAGCTCGATAAATTGTTGAAGGGATTGTTCCAGGTACTTAGATCCGTCGGATAGGTTCTTTGCACATCGATAAACATTAATGCTTCTAGAAATCAGCGCGGTATGAATAAGATGTTTTTTCCTGTTTGAATCGGCAATATCATCCGGCAATCGATTTATGGCAATTTCACATAGCTCGTAATATTCGTCATAAAATTTTTTCTGCTTTTCGTATTCATCATGACGCGAATGTCCTAAATCAGCTGCATTAAAATGATAGAGCGGTAATTCAAAGTATTTATATTTGCCATTGTTCATGGTCAGAGGAATGATATAACCCGGCTCATGAGAGCCTTTGGTGTCTGTATAATAATTTTCTATAATGTTACACTTTTTTATATATTCCGCTCTCACTAAGTAAACCCACACTGTCGGACGAACGTCCGTCAGAAGATATCGCTCGGTATAGAATGGCTCTTCACTTTTTATTTTGCTTAACTTAACTGGCTCAATTTTTTTACTGCTGCCGCTTCCGGTGTAATGCACTCCCCCACAAATACAATAGTCATATTCGGCGTTCTCATCCAGCCATTCAGCCATGATGGAGACATATTGGGGATCTAACTCATCGTCACTATCGACCATACAAACATAATCGCCGGAAGCCAGGGCAAGACCTGCTTTGGCAGCGGCACATACTCCGGCATTTTTTTGATCTATTACAATTACATCGAAGCCGCGATTTCGGAACTTAGACTCATATTCGGATATAACATCACGGGTACCGTCAGTGGATCCGTCGTTGACTAGAATAAGCTCAATATTGTCCCATTTCTGTCCTAAAATGGACTCAAACATATCGCCGATGTATTTCACTTTATTGTAACAAGGCATGACCATACTTACTTTACTTTGCATTTTAACTACCACCTTAGAATTAAATTCAACACGCGATGCAATTAGGATTCTCCAGTCCTCAATTGCAAAAACTGCTCTATAACCCTCGCCATGGATATAGACTCTTCAGGAGTCAGCTTATAGTTGCGCCTTGCCGGTTCGTTGATATTACGAACAAAATCAGCGATTTCCAGGCGCATTCCATAACCGGGAAACGGCGCGGAGAAGCTTTCATTGTTATCTGGATTTTCATAACAAACCTCGAAGGTTTTAGTCAACCACCATGGCGATTTCACTTGAATATAACCTTTCGTTCCGGATACAAGCAGCTGTCCCTCGCTTTTAACGCCTATACCGGTTTTCACGGTGGCGATCGCGTCTTCGAAGCGGAAGTATGCTTTCGTATAGATATCCACACCGTTATTGTCCTTAAATATTTCAAACCGCAGATCATTAAATTTGGTTCCAAGCAGCTTCACGATGGGCAACAAATTATAGCTCGCAAGCTCCGTAAAGCTGCCTCCTGCAACAGGAAGATATTCTCGAGCATGGCTGTCATACGGAATAAGTTTTGTGAATGTGGCTTCCACATCGTATATTTTGCCGATTCGTCCGCTCTTGGCAATCGCAAGGAGATTAAGAAAGCTAGGCGCATAGGCTGTTTTGATGGCTTCCATCAAAACAAGACCCGTTTGCTTTGCCAATTCATACAGCTCACGCGCTTCATTCTCGTTTAGAACCATCGGCTTCTCGCAAAGTACATGCTTCCCAGTAAGTAAGGCCTGGCGGGCATATTCGTAATGGGTTTCGTGAGGCGAGGCAATATACACACCATCAACATGCTCAAGAAAGACGTCATATTGATCAAAAGCCATAGCGAGTTCAAAACGATCCGCGAAGGCTTTGGCACTGCTTAGACGAGGATTAAATACCGATGTCGCGGAGATACCGCTTACGAATTTCACTTCTGACAACGTTCTCTCCGCAATTCGACCACTGCCAACGATGCCTAACCTAATGCTGCTGTTCCGTTCGATACGTAAATCCGTGCTTGAAATATCCTTAGTTCGTTCGAGATAAATAACCTCGCAATATTCGTTCAGATAGTCGAAAGTGCCGCGCCAATCGGACCCGACAACAAAAATATCTATATTGAATTTTTGAACGTCCTCAATTTTTTGACCCTCATGATTCTCAATGATAATCTCATCGGCATAGCCACAGCTTCGCACATTGTCAATTCGTCGCATGAGGGAATCAACGACGTTCATTTTACCCCGTTGAATGTCGAATTGCTCCGTTGTTACGCCTACGATGAGATAGTCGCCAAGGGCCTTTGCACGCTCGAGCAGCCGGCGGTGACCTTCATGGAATAAATCAAAAGTTCCGTAAGTAATTACTTTTTTCATATGATTCTCCCCGGTTCGATTCCTAATGACCGTAAACGCGATAAAATCTGTGAGTGGTACGTTGTAGAAGCAACCACGATACGATCATAGTCCTTGTCATTAAGCAATATTTCCTCTGGAGTCAGGCAGCGTTTCCCTTCGAACAAATCACCAGGCTTGGCGTATGTATCCGCAAAAGCGATGACGTCGCAGAAATGTAATGCCGCAAGCTGGCGGACATATTGTTCCCCGACTTTGCCAATTCCATAGATGATGATCCGCTCATTCTTATTTACCTTATCGAAGGGGAATACATATTCGACTCCTGCATCCAGTCTTCTTGCTTTATCTGCGTGATCGGCTCTGGAAGGCAACGTGATTGCCTGCAAGGTACTAGTGGATATTTCCTTCGTATAGGGAAAGAAAACTAGGTCAACGCCTAATGCTTTTAGCGCATCCTCCTCGTGTGCCCAACCATCGGCGACATGGTCGTCCCCACTGAACATTGCGTTGAACTTGTACTTTTCTAAAGCGTTAAGTTTATTTAACAGCGGCTCTGTTGTTACATCCACTTCATCCACGTATTTGATGGCTTTTACAATTTCAATACGCTCGTTAAGCGATATAGTCGGCCATTTACTTTTGAGCATGAACACCAGCTCATCGGTTAGTACACCTACTATCAGCTTGTCGCATCGTTCCTTCGACCGACGGATTAAATGAAGATGCCCGATGTGGAACATATCGAATACACCTGAGATATATCCAACACTCCATTTCTTATCTGTTTCGGTTGATAGCATCTTATAACCCTCCAATCCTCCAAGAGCGAATCCTACCCATAAATAAATCCGCAATGTAACGGAATTTCAGGGTGGCTGTTTCTGAAAATAAACCAGCGTATTCTTCCTATATCCAGGGTCTTTGCACCGCGAGCGCTCTGTTGTACAAGTTGTAAGACCTCGAATGACTTGGGGAATACCAGGATGACATCATCTTCTTTAAGTTCATTGAACTTAGGCTTTGTTACCTGTTTACCCGAAATCGTCGTTTCCGTTTCAGCCGATATATCCCACAATAATTCGGGCTCTAAACTTGTCCCCTTGAGCTTTGGCAAAAAGTGTTCCGCGTTTCTCCCCAACACTCCGTAAGCGATAACTCTTGATTGGGCCGATGGTTTAAATTTCTGATGTTCAGGCTTTAAAATAATTTCATCGAGGATATTCATGTAATCCATGTACTGAATCGACTTGAATAGATCAGGATGAAGATGGGGCTTGGGATCAAACAATTCGTCTATTAACGAAGTCGCCTTATCAGCAAATTGTTCCAAATAATTCTCTCTATTACTCATCGACTGATGGTTGGGGTCTAAATTATTAAGTTGCTTCAAGTAATCCTTCGTCTTGCCATATTTATCTAGCGCTAAAAGCGTATCCTTTTCAGTTCGACTTATATCCGCACGTTCAATACTCCAGTTATACAAATATGAATAGTCATCGTAAAATTTTTCAAGTTTTTCAAATGAATCGAAGGAGTACAAATCGCTCGCAAACCGATTATACCTATATAGATCCTCCTCAAAGCATTTCAGCTTTCCGCCTCCGAGCATTAAGGGAACAGCAAATAGAGGCTCATACGTTTTTCTCCGTTCATAGCAAAAGTTCTCAATAAGCCGGCAACGTCTCACATAGCTCATTCTGGACATATACACCCATGATGTAGTAATAATCTTTCGCAGCAGATGGCGAACCAGCAGCTGCTCGTTATCCGCCATATCTGCACATGTAACTACATCCTGCGGTTCAACTTTACCGTCTTGAACCAAATAGGGTCGAAATGAGCACGCCGTCCATTCATAATCCCCATGTTCGTCCAGCCAGCCAGCCATAGTGGATACATACTCCGGCTCAATGCTGTCATCGCAGTCAACCAGGCAGAAGTAATCGCCTGTTATCTTTATCAAGCCTGCGTATACGGCCGCACAACATCCTGCGTTTGCTTGATCGATAATAACAACCTCATACCCCCGAGCGCGGAGTTTGGGCTCGTATTCAGAGATCACCTCGCGAGTACCGTCGGTTGAGCCGTCATTGACCAGAATAAGCTCAATGTTATCCCATACCTGTGCAATGACGCTTTCCAGCATGGCTCCGATATCCTTCACTTTGTTGTAACAAGGTACAACCATGCTCACTTTACTCTGCATTTTTCGAACACCTCTCATACTTTAGACCATCAATAAAAAAGTAGTAATCGAAAATATTCATTCCCTCAAGCTGCTTCGCTATTTCTTCATAATAAATGCTTGCGATAATGAGCCTTGAATGCTCATCCATTAGTGCGGGCAATTCTGAAGGAGAACGTACGGGCACGCCATACGCCAAACTCCCCCATGCGTCTTTTCGATTATCGAATGCGCAAACGACATTCAAGCCTTGACTATACCGCTCCATCCAAATCCGAAGGCTGTCGCCAGCGCCGAAGATAAACACTTTTTTACCTTCAATATCACAAAGCATGTCTGTATAAGGACGGACATATTCTTTATATGACCGGCTCAAATCCACCAAGCATTGATCCCTATGCTTTGGCTTGCGCTTTTTGGGATCGGGTTCGTAAAGTCCCCCTGGGTAGGAAGTAATGAGCGTTTCCTTATAACCAATCGGGACAGGAATTTTTAAATCTTCAAAGTCCATTTCCATGCTTTCCGAAAACCACTTCTTGTCAAACACTCGTCTGCCGTTCTCGCCCCTAAGTACGGGTATAGCGTAATAGAACTGGTTGGAATATTTCGAGCAGAAACGTTCATAACGTTCAGCAAGAAAGGCATATTGACCCGATATGCCTCCAGCACCGTAACAAAACTCCTCTTTGCACTCGGGGATTTCCTCCCCTTCGCATTCGTCGAGGGCAGCCGTTGCATACATTTGCATCTGCATCTTCAAGGCTGTTTCTTGAACACATTTCGCGGCTTCACCGCTCGGCATATCGTCAAGAGGAAGGATGTCGATATAGACCCCCATATGGCCGCCCCGCGTATGCCCATTCGGAAAGTTCATGAGAAACGTCGTATCGCTTCTCCTCAGCCTTAAAAAACGGGGAGCAGCGGCTGGATCGTTTTGCGGCGTTTGCAGGAAATAAGGCTCACGAAACCAGTGATCTGAACGCCGAAGGCGATCATAATCTTGGCGCGGCAAGGCAATATCAATGTCGTCATCCCACGGAATAAACCCTTTATGGCGCACAGCGCCAAGAAGAGTCCCAAACATGGCGAACCAAACTATTCCTTCACGCTTTGCGATCCCTGCAAATTCTTTTAGAATATCAAGCTCAACGGCTTGCAACTCATTTCGTTTGTTCACCGATTAATTCTCCCAAGGTAAATACAGGTATGGTTATTTTCCCACTTAAGTCTTCCCTAATGGCATCGCCATTATAGATGGTTACAATCAAGACATCACTATTGCATACCGATAAGATTTCTTCCATATTTCCGATATTATGCAACGTTTGGTCAATAACGGCGGTCACGCCGGTTCCATGATCATCCAAAACGCGCTTCAGCGTCTTTCCACGTAAGCCGAATCCATAAATAGCCGGGCATTTATAACCCCTCTCCTGTAACCAAAGAGCCGCTGGGATAACTTTGTAATATCGGCGCGATTCTGCCACTTGCTTCATTGCCAACTCCGTCTCTTGTTCAAGTAGCAGCGTCATGTCCCCGAATACTTCGGCGCGCGTTTTGAGCTCTGCTTGTTCGGATAAAACATCAAACCGCTCCGAAAGCCCATAACGTGCTTTTAACAACTCGAGCCAAGAATCTCTTCGAAAATCCATACCGAACGCTGGTGAATAGAGAAGCGCCCACAACGCCCTTGTCAGAGCTATATCAGGCGAAGCATTTTCCCAATAGTATTCCTGATCAATAAAGATCAGTTCATCGTTTTCTTTGTCATAAAAGCAATTCGCGGGGACCAGCTCCCAAAAGCATTTGCCGGTCTTCGCCGCCTTCATGATGGCTTCCCGAATGCGATCGAACTGGGCAACCATCTCTTGAACATCGAATGTTCCCTCCGATAGCTTCTTTGCCCAATAATCCCACAGTGTGGGCACATTCAAACGCGGCATGACCAGCGAATCGTCTTCCAGCTTCAGTTCAATGACATTGACGCCCAGACTCGCAAGTTCCTCATGATTACGCAAGATTCTAGCTAGGCTTGCTCTCCCGTCGGGATGAAGGGGAGTCTTACGCACCGTACCGTCACTGCGAACCGTTGTGGCAAAGCGTTTAGCCGGTTCACGATAAATCGTGATGGCCGCATAATCCACAATGCAAGGCGGATCATCGGCGCAGACCCGAGCTTCAACAAAGTACGAGCCACACATAAACTCGAATGCGCCGCCGCGAATAACCTCGCGGTAAAGGGAACGTTCGTCGAATTGTAAGGAGATATCGTTTCTTACATACGGAACAAATCGTTGGTTCAAAAATTCGTCGGGCAGGTAGTTTTCCGAGTATACCTCCCGTGTAAAGTAATGATCGGTCAACGGATAATACCACTTCTGTCCTTCAAAGCCAGCAAGTCTTAATCGACTTTGCAGCTCCGCCTTGCTTGGGAGTGGATAATTGCCCAGCCCCAACAGGGTGTCATAAGGATAACCTGTATTCGAGGTTCGTTGTCCTGCCCAATATCGTAATGCAAAAGGGTTCTCGTACACGAAGAGCAAGCGACCGTGAGAGCCCAGCTTGTTTTTGTAAGCTGCCAAAGCTTCCACAGAGAAGTCCTTCGCATCCATGACCAATTCGTACGGAATCCCGTCTTCAAAGGGATACCAACAGAAAACGGAATCCTTCCATGGAGAGCTCTCATAGTATTGTCTTAATGAATCGTTTAACATGGAACACACGCCTTTTGCTTATTTGTCATGCTGGCTCATGCTATTCATCCAGTAGCTTATAATAAGCAACGGGATGCGATTTTCTCTGACCTTCAGGCGGTAGCGTCATATAGTCGCCAAACTTATGAATTAAGTAAGCCTCATAATCACGATGTCCTGATAAAATAAGATTCTCGAATGGATATTCAGCGGTTTGCTCAAACCATTCCCTGTTGCCTTCGCTGTACTTATCGGGAGCCGGAAACGTAATCGTCCTTACGCGCCGGCTTTTCTTGTGGTTACCCTCTTCAGCGAAACGCTGCAAATGATTGGACACCATCTTAAGCGGGATCTTGCTTAGCACGAAGAACACAAACCGCAGCAGAGGATTTTTATCCGTTTTTTTGCCAACCTCTGACCATAAAATTTTCCGGATGATCGTACAGTGAAGATTATGGAGCTTCTCGGCCAGCTTCCCGTCAGGCACATTGTCGAAAGGGAAAATATCGATGAATATCCCCGACTCATAAGGCATATGAGCCTGCCCTTCCCTAAGGAAGTAGGTATTTTTCCGTCTAATCTTCCCATATCCCCAACGATAACCGGGGGTTGCCCTCATATCTTGAAAATAAAATCGGTTATGGTCCAAATCCGTTTCACATGCTTTGCGGAACTTTTCATACTCTTCCCGAAGCAGTCCAATATCCGCGTCATCGTCCCACGGTATGTAGCCTTTATGACGGATAGCGCCAAGCATGGTACCGCCGATCATGGCGTAATTGATGTGATGTAAGCGGCAAATGCGATCCACTTCCGCTAACATTTCGATCTGAATGAGCTGAACGGCTCTTAAATCCTCCGGAGAAAGCGGACCTTTCTTCAATTTGTCGACTTGCTGTTCAATTCCCATGCGCCAAAACACCCTTAGCCCAATCAATTCTGTTAACCATCACCGTATCTACGCCAAGGTCTCTAGCAAGCTTAAGATCATCCTCGCTAGTCACCGTCCATGGGCGTACCAATATGCCCCGCTTGCGACAATCCTCCACGAGCGGCGGGTAGCGCAGCATATGAACGCTAGGATGCAGCGCTTCTGCTCCTACCTTCTCGCATTGCTCCCCGGTGACCCATATACCTCCGCCGCATAGCAGCGCTGTTCTTGATGACGGCTCAAGCTGTTTGATCTTCTGAACCGAATAGTGGTTGAAGGACGACCATATTACTCTGTCGGCCATGCCGTACTTTCCCACTAGCTGTAAAGCCATATGTTCAATCCCTTCGTAAGGGATGACGCCGGTTTTTAGCTCTATATTGATACTTAGGCCTGTCGGGTTCAATAACTCCAATACTTCTGCCAAGGTTGGCACTTCCATAAACAGCGGCTCCGTGCGGCCCATTTTATTGAAGTTGAGCTTTTTGATTTCAGCAAGCGTAAAGTCTTTGATCCACCCTTGGCCATTGCTCGTTCGGTCGACGGTTTCGTCGTGAATGACGACAACTTCTCCGTCCTTTGTTAGCTGGATATCAAGCTCTACCCCGTCAGCGCCCATTTGGACGGCCATTTGAAAGCCTACGAGAGTATTTTCCGGAGCGGACGAATAGGCCCCGCGATGACCCCATATGTTCATTAAAGCCACTCCGCCCTTCCATGCGCGACGATCTTATCTTTGCCCGCGCCAAATCTGACAAAACGAATCTGTCTTTTCTCCGCGTTAACGAGCATAACGTCAAACGCTTCCTGCGAGGACTCGCCAAGCTTTCTGTGAGGCGTAATAAACCCTTCCGCCTTGTATTCCGTAAAGGCCTCGCACTTCGAATTGACTAGGGAGATAATCGGAAATCCTTCCTCATTGTCCAATAAATCCGCATGATTATGACCATTCATAAAGGCAAGGATCTTATCTGCATGTTGATTTAACAACCCCATGATCTCCTCCACGCCACGCATTTCCTTGGCCCAATACTGTAAGCGGCTGGTAGGCGGAAGGTGGGAATAGAGCACGACTTGCCAACCGTCTGGCGTATGTTCAAGCTGTTCCTTTAACCACTGGATGCATGCCGCGTTGTACCCATAGCGCAACGTCTCCTCGGGATCGAAGGAGTCGAGGAATAGGAAGCGTAGTTTTTGCGCGTCGAACGTTATGGAGTATCTCGGTTCATCTCTTCCCAAATAAAGCTCGCATTGCTCTTGTATGGAAAACCGATCATCCGGACTATTCCTGAAATAGTTGGTGTCATGATTGCCGATTGTCGCCCAAACGGGAACCCCGCATTTTTTCAAATCGCTTAGCACTTGTTCGACATAATAACGGCACACCTCGCGCGTGACCATTCCGTCCGTGAAATCGCCGAGATGGATAATACCATCCAAGCCTATTTCTTTATGCAGCTGCTGGATGGAAGCAGACGTGTCTTCCCAAGTACCGTTTACCGTATAGTGGGAATCGGTTAACAGCGCAAAAGCAAGTTCATCCTGCCCCCGCACCTCCAAAACGCGCTTCTTAACCCGCTCTACTTCCTTCCTCAACCAAGTTTTTAACTCAGGCGTGGGGGTCGCAACCTTTTCAAAGGAAAGAATCCGGTTGATGTCTTCGGAGCCTTCAAATTCTGTTCCATTCATTTTCCTCAGGCATACACGAAAGTAAACCCGCTCCTTAAACAGATAGTCATCCTGCCTGTAGCTGTTGCCGTTTAAATCCTGTCGATACACCGTCCAGCTTTCGTCGGGGGCATAATCATAGGTATAGATCCAGCGATCCTGCACCTCCGGCGCATAGGTTGCAACATTGAACTTATACGCCGTATCCATGAGGCATAGTCTGTCGCCAGGCTCTGCCAAATAAAAAAGAGGGGTACTTAGCATCTCAGGATGTCCTAGCTCTTGAAGGCCGTCGCCTGCGCGAATTTTCAACCCCGTTACACCCGTTAATGACGTATTCAAGCTTTTCCCTCCTCTCCCCCATACGATTTTCCTTAAGCTTCTTTCAGTTCTTTTCTTACGATATCCAGCGAATTTCTGACGATTTGCCACATATCGTAATATTTGTATTCGGCTAACCTGCCGCCAAAAATGACGTTTTCTTCCCGATCGGCAAGCTCCTTGTAGCTTAAATAACGCTCGTTGTTCTTCTGGTCATTAATCGGATAATAGGGCTCATCTCCGTCTTCATACTCTTTTGAATACTCGCGCGTGATGACGGTTTTGGGCTGCGTGCCAAATTCAAAGTGTTTATGTTCGATAATGCGCGTAAAAGGAATTTCCTTTTCGGTGTAATTCACGACAGCATTCCCCTGGAAGTTGGGCTTGTCCAAGATTTCGGTATCGAATCGCAGCGTGCGATATTCAAGCGGTCCGAATTGAAAATCGTAAAACTCATCCAGCATGCCTGTATAAACAATCTTCTGGGCTATGCCATCAAAGTAATCCCTTTGCGCGAAATAGTCTGTATTCAGTCTGACCTCGCAGCCTTCTAACAGCTTTTCTACAATCGGCGTATAGCCTCCAACGGGAATCCCTTGATACTGATCATTAAAATAATTGTTATCCCAAGTGAACCGCACGGGCAGACGCTTGATAATAAAAGCAGGGATGTCCTTGCAGTCACGCCCCCATTGCTTTTCCGTGTAGCCTTTAATCAGTTTTTCATAGATATCGTGCCCGACCAAAGAAAGAGCTTGTTCTTCTAGACTTTGCGGCTCTGCGCATTTCAAACGCTGGGACTCAATTATCCTCTCTGCTTCTGTCGGATCGGATACGCCCCATAACCTATAGAACGTATTCATATTAAAAGGCAAGTTGTAGATCTCGCCTTTATAATTCGCGATCGGCGAATTCGTATAGCGATTAAACGTCGCAAAACGGTTCACATAGTCCCATACTTCCTTGTCATTCGTGTGGAAAATATGAGCTCCGTATTTGTGTACATTTATCCCTTCCACTTGCTCCGTATAAATATTTCCGCCGACATGGCCGCGCTTATCAATGACTAAACACTTTTTATTGCTCTTCATTGCTTCATGTGCAAAGATTGCCCCAAAAGGCCCCGCTCCGACGATCAAGTAATCGTACTTCAAGACTTCAACACCGCCTTTTTAGCTTTCTCATAGATCTCCATTCCGGCCTTCCCATCAGGGTGTGAGATCTCCGCATAACGGAGTTCGACTTGCTTCTCCAATAGGCTGTCAAACCACGGCTCCGGAACGGGCTGTGAAATCAGGTCAAGCAAGTTCTCAAGCGGTGCGGCATAGGGATGTTCCAAAAAGGCACAACTATTTGCTTTATCACATTTAATACCTTGTCTTTCTATTAGGAAATTCTGTAAATCCCTTAGACCATCCGTAACCTTAAGGCTCTCTTGAAGCAGACTCCCACTAATTAGATCATACTCAATAAACTGATTGCTTTGCTTTTCTGTGATATAGATTTTATCTGTAGCGTTTGAAGACACAAAAAAGTATCCCGTATGAATACTTTCGGATGGGGTACCTTCTTGCAAGCTTGCGGGGCAAAAATGATCCACATAAGAAAACGAATGGTTCGTTAAGTCGAATTGAACCATCTGTTTCGAATCGGCAGGCACTAGGTATAGATCATTATTATAATGAACTAACTTTTGAAATGGCCAAACTCCATCTGATTGTATTCCTTTTAGGTTTATTTCAAATTCCGTAACCTTACGATCATCTATACTAAAGCTAATTAAAACTGGCTTATCCAATGCTAACAACCAATAAACCTCGTCAATTAACAAAATGTCCGAGTAACCGGATATATCGCCGTTTAAGGCAATTAATTTGGTCATTCTATCTTTTAAATTAAACTCCATCACGGCATTTGCGTTAGCAGATGCCAAAACTAATGAGCCCGTTCCCTCGTTATAAAATCCATTAGAGAAGTAACCGCGCTCGGGATCACAGATCATCTTTTTAATGGGCTTCACCCACTCATCTATGATCTCCGTACGGTTATCCTCCAAACTCAATTTGACAATACCGGGAAAATGCAGCGGAATAAAATATAACGCGCCGTCGCATTCGATGATTTTGCCGAACTTACTCTGATCGTTATATTTTTTCTCTTTTGGCAATGGTAGCTCCACATATTCAAAGGTTGCTTCCACTAAATCGTATATGGCTATGGCCGAAGCAGAATGCGGGGAGAAATAAAGTTTAGTCCCGCTTTGATGGATGGTATGATAAACCCTCCAATCGAGCGGTTTCTCATTCGCAAACCCTCCAATAAACTCCACGCTCCGTGTCTTCTTGTTTAATCGGAAGAGCCCATTCATATGCAGCGTGAGAAACCATAAGTGTTCCTCTGTATCATATAGACTTCCAATCGCCAGGAGCTCGTTCGATTGCTCGTTCTGAACCATAACCGGTTTCTTCATGCATTGATACAATTGCAATATCGAAGTACCGTCTCCATAGAAGGCCGAGCTTAAACGCAAAGCTCTATGCAAATCTGCCGTATCATCGTAAATGCCATATCCCTCAAGCTTGAACTCCTTAATAAGCTGAGTATATTCCTCGAAAAGCAATGGGCGCATCGTGCTGTAAGTCGCCTCGCTCAGAGGATGCGGCCGCCACCACAGTACGACATCATCACGGTTGCGGAAGGTTTGGAAGACAGACCGCAGCTTCGCGATATACTTTTCATTTTCTTTTAGAATGGGACCAATTGATGTATTGTAAAGCACTATACTTTTGCGCGAACCATCCGAATTCTCGATCCGCTTCTTCCATTCAGCAGGGAGATCGAAATCGTCCGGCGTGGAGTTTATGACCTTATCGAACTTGGGGGAGCCGGATGCCACGATCTTCTCCTTCACTTTCCCAAATCGGCCTATGCAATTGTTTTTCTTTTCATACGCTTGAATGGCATGAATGTAATCGTTGCGCGCCTTATCCGACTGTACGAATACTCGGTCCGAGTGAACTACGCCCGGCATGGTGCAGAGATGCTCCTCCACATCATTCGCCGCCACGAAATAGGGGGAATAACATAGCAGTTCCGTATGTTTTTTAAGATTTCTACTATAATAATCGGGATGTACCGATGTAACGATGTTACTATCGTCATAGCCGGTATGAATGAAGCTTATATCCGGGCGATGCTCTTCCAAGCTATAGGTTTGCCAATCCACGATCGGTACATAGTCGGGATATTGATCCCCTTCATAATGCATTTGTCCTAATCCAAGATTGCGAAGCCTGTCATAATAAGGGATCGGGACCACATAAGCATCGCATTGCGGGTCCTCTTTCGCAGCTAACCAGATCGATTCAAGAGCATCCCACATGGAGGCCTTATAAGGAAAAAACGCAACCTCGATTTTACTCGGCTTCAGCTCGTTCCGAATCCCGCTTTCAATCATGCGGAGTTCTTTTTTTATTTGCTTAACGAAGCCCCCATCGGCATTCTCAATTTCCATAGCGATGTTGTATAGGTTCTGGTGAAACTCGGTCAGCAATTTGACGGTTCTCGTGTCATCGCCTTCTACATTCTCAATAAACTGGCTTATATGGGTCGCCGCATCTTGGAAGTCGCCCAGAAGGTTGATGACCACCTGAATATTTTGATTGGAAAATTGCCGTTGAATTTCGTCAGTCGCCTCATACAGCGTTGTTATTAAATCTAAGAGTTGGCTTTGTTGGTAACGCCTCATGACAGCGATCGCCCCTATTATGAATGTAATGGATTATGGTTAGCATATACGGAATTTACTCTTATATACTTGAGAATTGCAAAAATTTTCAATCGGGTTATTTGTTTGTTGGGGAAATTTGGGCGTTTTTTAAAGTTATATAGTTTATTTCGGTTAAAAACATCTAATAATGAAGTGTTAACGGTGAATTGCTCCATCAAACGCCTCTTTATTTCACGAGGCAGCCTGACCTTTGCCGCCAAACGCAAAAAAACACCCTCGAGGCCTCGCCCATGTCTCTTAACATGGAATCAATTCCTTGAAGGTGTTTTACTATAAGGAAGCTTGCTTATCTCTTCGCATCAAAAAACCGGCTGTCATCTCCGCCGTACGAATCATTGTCGTAAAGCGATTTGGATCGTTTTCCCGTATTAACCTGTGAGATATCCTTCTGGGCTTCATCCCTTAATTTCATCATTCGCTCGATTATTAAAGCGTCTTGGCCGAGCAGATGCTGAACCAACTCCTTGTACTTGCTTACCTCATGAGGTGTTGGCTTCTGCTGCTGAAGCTCTTCGAATATAGAGTCTCTCGACATCATATATTCGTCCATTTCTTCAAGCGTGCAATAAGGGAGGCGCTCAATTAGCCTAGTAGACAGTTGATTGAGCTGGTTTAAAAGCATTTCCATATGCTTGTCCCGTAAGTTGATTTTGTTTTTTCGACGCTTGAATCCATGTTTCTTTGAGATCAACCAAGTAACTCAAAACTTCCTCGGCAGGCTCCGCTTTTTTCTTAATGTTAGCCTCGATTAAACGCGTATTAAAATAGTCATACAAGCTCAGCAAGTTTGCCGAAATAGGCAATGACCGATCGATCGTAATAATAAACTCATTAATGATTTGCTGCACTTTCACCAAATTAACGTTGGCATCCATGTAATTACGCGCTTTGATCGCCTCAATGGCTTGCTTGCAAAAACGGATGGCCCCGTCATAGAGCATGATCAGCAGCTGAGCCGGAGTGGCCGTTTGCATGGTCGTCTCCAGATACTTATTCCGTTGTTGTTGTAATTGCATCAAACATTAACCCCCTATGCGCTAGAGCTGCTGAGACAGCCAGGACCCTTGAGAATTCATTTTGTTAATGTAATTCTCCATTGCGGTGAACTGCTTATAATAGCGATTTTCCATTTCGATCATTCTGATTTCCAATAGGGCAATCTGCTCCGACAATCTTTGATTGTCTTTACCAATCAGGTGACTGCTGTCGGCAGACCCGACGGTTCCGGCCTTATCCGTAATCTGTTTGACAAGAGCCGATGCCTGATCATATAGCTTGACGGCAACTCCATCGCCGGAAGTGGCTGCATCATCCTTTGTGAATAGGGCCGCGACTTGATCCGGATTTTCCGTAATCGCTTTTCTGAGCTTATCTTCATCAATGTACAGCTTACCTTTATCCAGATAAGAGCCCGAAATGGAGGAACCTACAATGTTGGTGCTGGATATCCCAATCTCCGATAAAGTCTTAAGCTGATCAGCCGGCAAGCCGCCTACCGTATCCGAGAAAGCTCGGCGGAACTTCGTAAGGCCGTCATTGAGCAGAGAATCCCTCGACAGCATACCACTTCTAGCTTTCTCTTCCCAGCGCTTAATGTCTTCGTCGCTCATCTCTTCACGCTGCGCGTCCGTGAGAGGCTTGTAGTTCCGCTGCACCTTCTCGGAAGTTTCTTTATTTACTTCATCAATAAGGGCATTATACTTTTCCACATAATTTTTAATTTTGTCAACGACGGAATCAATGTCTTGCGAAACATTAATTTGAACAGCGCCCGTCGTCTCATTCTTAGCGGTAAAGTTGATCCCTGCGATTGTAAACGTATTGGATTCATACTGCTGCGTGATTCCGCCATTGAAGACAACTTCCGCATTTACGCCTTTTACGCTGAAGCCGCCCGTTGTAGGTGTAACAGCCCCCGATGACATCACTCCATCAGCGGTTCCTCCGGTCATCTTCAGGAGATTCGTTAAATCCTGGCTAGCTGCCGCTCCGTCAGCATTTTTAATTTCCAGCTTAATTTCGGAGTTTGCACCGACTTTAGTGGAATTAAAGAACATGCGGTCCATAGTTGCATCATAAGTTACTTTTACACCGGACGTTGTCGACTTTTTATTTATCGCGGATACCAAATCGTTTATTGTCGTATCCTTCGTTATCGTAACGGACGAAGCCGCTCCATTTATTTCGATCGTTGCTACTTCATCGTCTCCAAGATCCCAGCCTATATCGGATAGTTTAGTTGTACCGCCGGTCGTTGCTCCTAATTGCCCTGTATTAAAGGAAGCAGCCTTCGCCAGCTTTTTTACCTCGATGGAATACTGTCCGACTCCCGATGTCGAGGAGCCTGTAGCCGCGACGCTGTTCTCGTCAGATGAAGTAGCTTTCTTTGACCCATACACCGATGGGAGCTTCATATCGAAGGATAAATTTTTGAATTCCAAAATCTTGCTGTTTAACGCGCGATAATCATCGCGTTTCCATTCCAACAGCTGCTGCTGTTGCTTCAGACGATCGACAGGCACTCGTTGTGCATCCATCATCTTCGTAATAATCGATTCATAATCAATCCCAGAAGAAAGACCGCTTACGCGCATAGCAACCTCACTCTCCTTCCGTATTTGGATTTAAGCCTTCTTATCAACGAATATGCCGGCCATCTCCCACAGCTTCGCCACAAAATCCAGCGACTTCTCAGGAGGAATTTCTCTTATCACTTCACCCGACTCGTTGTTAAGAACCTTGACCGATATCAATTTTGTTTCCTCATGAATGGAAAATTCAAGACTCGTCGATTTCCCCTGCATGGCTTTTAATGCCCGCTCAATGGCTTTTACAACCTGCTCATCGCTTAATGTGAATGCTTCTCCCTGACGTTCCGCCTTCTTCATTTCCTCGACGGTTGTGAAAGTGGAGCCATTCGCTTTGGAGGCATGATCAAGCTCCGGACTTGATACCTCACTCGTTTGTCCTGCTGAGTTCGTTCTGTCTGGAGAGCCGCTAATCGATGTAGGAATCTTCATTCCTCATCCTTCCCTTCGTATAAGATCCTTTATCTATATATCGGCATCCTATACGGTTTACATTAGCTCTTTGAATAAGCCGCCAGCCATTCCGTTTCCCCAAAAATCTCTTTCGCTTTTTTGACAAGCTTCTGGTTGATAAGAGAACGTTTCACGCTCAAATTTATAGCTTGTTTATGGAAATAAAAATTAAATTTATATTTCTTCAATGCGACCATGGAAATTCTCTGAGCTTCCGAACCGTTATCCTTCGAGATCAGCCATTTGATCACATTCTCGAAATCCTGTTCGTCCAGATCATTTTCATCCGCTTCCGAGTAGAACTCAATCGATTCGTCTACATAACCGCTTCTGTATAGCAAACCCGCAATCTTCCCGCCTACTGAATCGGTTAATTCTGTTCGGAGCGGCACCAGCTTATTGAATAGTTCAAATTGGTTAAAAACGATGCACTTCTCAAGGATATTGACATAATGAGCAGCATTTACATTTTTGCCTTTCAAGCTTTCGTTGTTCTCTACGGCTTCCAGCAAGGAAATGAGGCTTTCGTTGCTCAACAGTTTCTTAAGATCGGATCTCAAACCCGCATCCTCTGTGGCGAAGTACAACAGGAATAGATCCGCATAGTCCAACATAGAAAGCTTCAGGCCATACACCAACACAGGCGCATCGTAAAGCTCGGCAGTAATAGGAGTATTCGACTGCGCGGACAAGCCTGCTTTTAGATCGACGGCTCTATTCATGAGCAGGTCCGCGGCAAAATAACGTTTAACCAATCTCTGAGCCAACGCCGGTTTGCCGATATTCAAGGCGAACGCAACCAATTTCCGCAATACCTCGGTATTAGGAGTGGATAGCACCTTCTCCGATAAGAAGGTGAAAATTTCAGCTTCCGTATGGAACTTCGTTAATATTTTTATTAAGCGATACAAAGTTTCCAAGCAATATCTATTGTGATTCAAAGCGCTCGTATGATACTTCACCGCGCTTTGAAAATTATTTTCTTCTTCATAAATAAAAGCAAGGGCCTTGCTTGGTATATAATCCTTGAAATCTGGGCTTTTAATGACTCTTGTAAAATGTTTAGCGTTCAAAACGATGTGGCTAAAAACCGCCTTGGCCTCGTCATACCGCTTCTGTCTAAAATAAATAAGTCCTCTGTAGTATTGGAAATCCGCCGCATCGGAAAACATAGCTCCCGCATCTTGAATGACGGTCAACGCATCGTTGTATCTCTCCAAAGCGATCAGCTTCTCGACAATACTTAGCAAACAAACAGGCACCCAATCATGATGGAAGCTTGTTTTCTTCTGATAGGCCTTAATATACGCATCCAAAGCCTTCTCGGGATGACCCAATACGGACATTTCATTGCCGTAGTTATATAAATCGAAAGCCTCATCCGACTTCGCGTTCATTTCTTTATCGATAATTTGAAGATTCCTGCCGCTTTTGCCTTTTTCTCTAACCACGCTCTTCATATAACCCGTATGATAGATCAATAAGGAGGAGACCCCCATGTTGATCCCCGACGGATTAGTCGATTCAAGCTGTTCATGGATCGCGCGGAAATACTGAATCTCGCCATTGTTTTTGTAAACCCGGGCATGACGGTTCTGAGCGATATTCGTGCCATCCTCGCCCAAGAAGTTCAAGATGTTCGTTGCATACACATCGTATGCTCCCGCATCCTTTTTCAATTCGTCGATACTGGCCTGGAGGTTATCCCGGTCTACGTACTCGTCCGCGTCCAACACAAGAATCCATTGCCCGTTCGCCTTCGAGGCGGCAAAGTTCCGAGCTTCCGCAAAGTTATTGGTCCAATCGTAATGATATATGTGATCGGTAAATTCGGCGGCTATTTCTTTCGTGTTGTCCGATGAGCCTGTATCTACTAGTATGATCTCATCTACGATCCCTGAGACGGACTCCAAGCATCTTCTCAGAACCTTTTCTTCATCTTTGACAATCAAACATAAGGATGTAAATACACTCATCGCGCACCTCATAAAATAATGTCTTGGTTAATAAAAATATCGTACCAGATGACCGGTACGATATTTTTATTAAAGCCAGTATTAATTCATAAAAATTAACGGAGCAGTTGCAGTACGCCTTGCGGCTGTTGGTTAGCTTGAGCCAACATAGCTTGAGCAGCTTGGTTAAGGATGTTGTTCTTCGTGAACTCCATCATTTCCTTCGCCATGTCAACGTCACGGATACGGGATTCAGCAGCTGTCAGGTTCTCGCTTGCAGCACCCAGGTTGTTGATAGTGTGCTCAAGACGGTTTTGAGCCGCACCCAGCTCGGAACGTTGTGTCGATACAGTCTTGATAGCTGCGTCGATCGAGGAAAGCTGGCTGTCGAAATCAGTTGTAGCGAAGTCAGTAACGTCGATGCCGCTAACGCCCAGTGCAGAAGCGGACATGTCGTCGATGTTAAGCTCCAATGTTTGGGAAGCGTTCGCGCCGATTTGGAATGTCAGCGAAGAACCGCCAGTTGCGGAATAGTCGCCAGAAAGCAGGTCCTTGCCGTTGAATTGCGTACGGTCGGAGATACCGGACTCGCCTGCTTCGCCGCCAAGCTCCTTGATCAATGCGCCGATTTCTTCTTGGATTGCTTCCAGATCTTCAGTCTCTTGAGTACCAGTGTTACCAGCCTGTACAGTCAGCTCGCGCATACGTTGCAGGATGGAGTGAGTCTCAGTCAGAGCGCCCTCAGCTGTTTGGATAAGGGAGATCGCGTCTTGGGAGTTCTTCGAAGCCATTTCCAGACCGCGGATTTGGCCGCGCATTTTCTCGGAGATCGCAAGACCAGCAGCGTCGTCGCCAGCACGGTTAATACGAAGACCGGAAGAAAGCTTCTCAAGGTTTTTACCAGCAGCGCCAGTGTTTACGCCCAGTTGACGGTGAGTGTTGATTGCTTGAATGTTGTGGTTAATACGCATTGTAATTTCCTCCTTGAATTGGGTAAATGTCCGCATCCTTGCGGTTGATTTTGATCCGGCTAGTAGGTCGGCCGCCCTCTCGCCTTCATATTATATATATCGACATCTCGTCCCGAATCTTTATAGCTGATAGAGGCAAATCTCAATTTTTTTTGAAAAGTTTTTTGAGATCCTCCGCAGTGACTGAGCCAGCCGCCGCCTTCTTGTTCTCCTCTTGAATTACCTCGTAAATCTCTTTGCGGTAAATGTCTATCTCTCTGGGAGCGCGGATGCCAAGCCTCACTTGGTCGCCCTCCACCCCCACGACCACAATCTCGATATTATGATCAATGACAATAGACTCGCCGGTCCGGCGGGACAATACAAGCATCTCGATTCCTCCTTATGGTCGAATGACGGGGGCCCGCGTCCCGAATGGCGAATTCTGCAGGATAAGCTGTCTGCCGCGGTGATTCGCATTATTTAATAGCACAGGCGCCTGCAGATTGATCGTAGAGTCTTGTATCGATTCTCGCAGCGTCATAATCGCCCACACCTCGAGCTCCGATTCCGTCTCTATTTCCATCTCAAGCTTTGCCGATTCCGATAGATCCCATTCATACTCGGGATAATAAATGAAAGGATTGGCCACTATGAAAGAAACGTGCTCGTCCTCCTCGGAGCGCATGACTTTAAGCGGAAGCTCCTCTCCGATATCTTCAATATCTTCAAAGATAAAAACCCTCAAATGCTCAAAACCGGGAATTCCTTGGTCGAAAACATATTTTTTTGCGGAGTCATTCGTCACGGATGGCATCCTCCTTGTTATTCAAAACAAAAGCTATAGGCTCGTCCGCTAGCTTCCGCAAACGACAAACCTATAGCTTAATGTAAACATATTATGAGGTCAAATGCGACTGTCAATTTGAGGAGGGGTGATGATAACGCTCGGAGGCTGACTCATATAAATATCAAGCTTGCCTCGTTCATAGTGATGAATTGGCGCATTCACCCGGACATCCAGTTCTACGCGGCCGGGAGTCGTCTCGATGTTCAAGTTCCCCGGAGTATAATAGACATCAACATTATCAATGGAAGCCGGTCCTCGAAAGTCCATCTCCGGGAACGTTCTCTTCCATTCCTTCGCCATGGATGCGATCGGTTTGCCGCCCGTATGGATGGCGGCCATCTGATTACCCTTCTCTACGATCCGGCCAAGCCCTTGTAATGCGATATTCGAAGCTTGCGAATAGATTTTGGACATCGTCTCCAAATTGTTGCCAAGTGCCAACGCATCCCAAGCTTTCTCTTGATCGATCTCAAGCGTGCCTCTTGTCGTCGAGAAATGCTGCTCGGGCCTGACCTGGCGCATATTCACGCTTGCTCGAGGCTGCTGCAGATCTTGAATGCCGGGATCGGCATCTATACTTAACTTAGCATGCTGGAGCCGAATATCGAGCGTAGGTATCTGCATCTGAACGACCGTCCTTATCTCAGGAAGTCAACCAAGCTTGGACGAATAAGCTGCGCCCCTACGGATAGAGAAGCCTGATAAACGTTCTCCTCCATCTTCAAGTTGGTAATGACCTCTGCCATATCCGCATCCTCGGTTTTGGACTTCACCGTCTGGAGGTTCACGTCAATGTCTTCCAAGCGAGCCTGGATAATCTCGACCCTGTTGATTCTAGCGCCGATCTCCGCCCGTTTGGTGAGCATTTTGTTCATGCGCGTATCTACCTGCTCTATTAGCTCGGAAACGCCTTCCTGGTTGCCGGCCGCGAACATTTCATGCGCCCTGCGCATGAGCTGGAACACATTATCGCTCGCGGTATCGGCATCGGAAGCGATAGCCTCGCCGAACACTTCGTTGCCGGTAATATTGGCCGACATGGTCATCCCGGCGGACAATTCGTATTTGACCGTGGCTTGATCCGTCGTAATATTATACGCCTTAACGGCAGGCGGTACGGCTGCTTCCGTCAATCCCATTGTCGGATAGGGCTTCTCGCCCGTTTGCTCGCCATTGAAGACTTGCTTCCCGTTAAACTGGCTGTTCCCGATCTCAACCATTTGATTATAAAGCTGCGAAATTTCGGTGTTAATGGAATCCAGGCTAGTTTGCTCCAACGCTCCGTTAGAGCCTTGAACAAGGAGTTCACGGAAACGCTGCATGATGTCGCCGGCTTGACCGATCGTCGTATCCGTATATTGCAGAATCGACAGGCTGGTATCTACGTTTTTGATATATTGGTCGTTCGCCTGCAATTCGCTTCTATAACGCAGCGAGAACGTAATGCCTACCGGATCGTCGGATGGTTTGTTAATCTTCATCCCCGTCGAAAGCTGATCCTGCAAGGTGTTCATTCTGCCAAGATTATTCGTGATGTTACGCAGCAATTGCGAGTTCATCATGGTTTGCGTTACGCGTAAGGACATGCTTGGTCACCTCTGCATTGTTCAATTTATATTAGAGACCTACACGGCCCATGCCGTTAATCACTTTATTCAGCAGCTCGTCTATCATGGTCATGTTACGCGCTGCGGCGTTATAGGCATGCTGGAACTTGATCAAATTCGACATTTCTTCGTCCAGTGAGACGCCGCTTACCGACTGCCTGCGCGCGTCGACCTGCTCGACGATAATCTGCTGATTGCTCTGCATGCGGGACGCTTCGGACGCTTGCACGCCTAATTGCCCGACCACCGAACGGAAATACGCGTCGATGGTGTTCTTGTTCTCTCCGGTTCCGGCATCGAAGTCGAACCTTGCATCGCGCATTTGCGAGAACAGCACCGCGAGCGAGTTGTTGCCGCTAACGACGGTATCCGTGCCGCCGGCATCGGTCGTCACGCGCATGGAAGTCGCGATCAAGTTGGAATTGGCCGCAATCTCCGGATTCAAAGTAATGTTAGCGGCTGTTAGTCCGGTCGTGCCTCCGGACGCATCGGTGAAGAATGGCAGACCCGGCTCGTCTCCTGCAAGACTGTACCCGAGCTGATGCAATCCGTTCAGACCATTCACCGTTACGACCGTATCCTCTTCCAGCGTCCGATTCAGACTGGTTACCGCCGTCCCGTTAATAACCGTTCCGATGGGGAGAACGGCGCCCTTAGGCAGCGTGACCTGGAATTCTCCGTTCGCCATGGTTTGAACCATTGTATCCAACTCATCCATGTATCCTTGGACAAAATGATCGCGCGAGTAGATAGTTCCATAAATAGCCCCGCTGTTCAAATCGCCTGATTCCACCGCGTCGTTAATGGAATCGACTGTTAGAGGCGTCGCCGTCCCTCCGGCCACGAGCTCCATATCGCCCATCGTCACCCGATAACCGGAGTCGAGCTCTTCGACGCGAATATTGACGAGCCCGGACAATTGATCCGTTAGCAAATCTCTCTGGTCTCTTAAATCGTTTGCATTGTCGCCCAGGCCTTCGATTCTTCGAATCTCATCGTTTAGCTGAGCGATGCTGGTGGCGATCGAATTCGCCGTGTTCATGTTAATCTCGACATTTTCCGTGAGGTCCGCCTTCAAATCGCTCAGCTGTTTGGCGGTATAATTAAACGCGTCGACCATGGCGAGCGTTTGCTCCTTAACAACCTTGCGGCCATCGGCATTCTCGGGGTTTTTGCTTAAATCCGACCATGCGTTCCAGAAATTCGAGATCACGCTGCGGATGCCCGTATCGCTTGGTTCGTTCACGATTCCTTCCAGCTTCGACAACGTGTCCATCTGGACGTCGTAATTCCCCTGCGATTTGTATTCGTTCCGGAATTGATTGTCCAGGAACTTCTCCCGGATGCGCGTGATGGAGCTGGCCTCCACGCCCGTTCCCAACTGGCCTGCCGCTGCGGACTTTGAATAACCCAGCGCGTCGATCGGCCTGGTCGCCGTCATGTTCACGACCTGCCGGGAATATCCCACCGTATTCGCGTTAGCGATATTATGTCCCGTTGTATTCAACGCCGATTGCGTGGTGAACAAGCTGCGTCTAGCCGTCTCTAGTCCATGGAAAGTGGAAGCCATGTCCGTCTCTCACTCCTCTAAGCTTAAGTCTTAATATTGAATTGGCTCGCGCGCCTGCGGGCGGCGTCCTGTATATGCCGATGATAAGTGACGTCGTCTTCCTCGGGTCCCAGCAGCAAATCCTGCGAGAAATGCAAGTATTCAAGCGTCATCTTCACTAATTGTTGGTTGAATTCGTTAATTTCCTGCAGCTCCGTCACGACCGCGTTCAGCTCGTCCCACAACCGTTGCAGCAGCTGCTTCTCACCCGCGTGGTAAACCATCTGGATGAGCTTCTCCAGCTTGAACGAACGCTGATGGCCGCTAATCTTCTGCGACGTCATATATTTGCCCACCAGGAAGATCCGGCTCTGCTCGAGCTTCAGGATCTGGTCAAGGATCTTCTTCTCCTTGTTCGCGATATAGGAAAGCGAATCGATGCTGTTCTGTCTGAGCGCCTCCGTCTTCGCCTTCCCGTATTCGATCAGCTGCTTGTGCTCGTGGATCAGTTCCTCAAGCGTTGCGGCAATTTGCTGAATGGTCTCGTTCATCCCGCTACTCCCTTATGAACGGCAGAAGCTTCTCGGCGATCTTGCCGGCATCGACATGATACGTGCCCGATGAGACTGCTTGCTTCAGCTCGTTGATTCTCGCGCTGCGTTCCGTCTCGTTCAGCTTGCTTGTCGACAGCATCTCCATCGCGGCAGCGGAAATTTGCACTTCGTCCTTCTGCTTCGCTTTCTTCGTGTTGTCCGCGCGCGGCTCATTCTGTTTCGCGTAGGGATTGGTTGCTCCAACACGTTTGGTTTCGTTTATCTTCAATGTTCTCACCTCATTGTGATCAGCAACTAAAAAAGCCGATTAACCTTATACAAGTATTATCGGCTCTCGTCATATTTTAATGAATAGTATCCAGAAATTATCTGCCTTTATACTCGCTGATTCCGCGATATGCGGTTTTCTCCGCTTGCTTCTGTTTCTCAAGCTGGGCAGCTTTAGCGCTTTCATCCTCCATCATCCTGCGCGTATCCTTCGTCAGGCGGGAGCGGCAATCCTCGCACAGATGGTTCTCGCGGATCAATGTCCCGCATGATTCGCATGGGAAAGACATATTAGGCGCGTTCACAATGGAGATCCGGCCTTCGCGAATGAATTTCGTAATTTGTCTAATGGCGACGCCCGTGGCGTCCGAAAGCTCATGGATGATAGCACCCTTGTTCTCGCGAAGGTAGTCGGCGCAAAGCTGATACTCTCTATCGATATCCTTCATGCATGCCGGGCACACATCTCTAAAATTTTTGGCAAAAATCTTCCCGCAGCGAGGACAGTTATCCACGTTCATCGCTTGAAGCCCCCTCTTGTCCTAAATAATCCTACTTTCATATTAACGGATTCCGACAGTATTTTCATTAGGAAAAATTACGGATACGTGCAGGAAATGACAGCTTTTCTATGAACGCGACCACGTGAGGACGTATACCTTAAGGGGCTGACAAGCATGGCGCAGCAAAACTTCGGAGCAGGCCTCGACCGTGCTTCCCGTCGTGTAAATATCGTCGATAAGGAGAACTCGGAGCTCTCTGGACGCGTCCGCATGCAATGCCTCCAGCTCCTTCAGCGACGATTCGTTCACTTCGAAAAGCGACTTCGCCACCCGCATGCGCTCCGCCCGCGATTTGAAGCTCATCTTCTCCGAGTGATGCGCCCGGACGAGCAGATCGTACGACGGAATACCGTATCGCCTCGATAGATACCGCGCCAGCTCAGCCGCCTGATTGAAGCCGCGCTCTTCCGCCCGCTCCGCGCTGATGGGCACGAAGGCGACAGCGTCCCAAATGCCGTTGGCGGGCTGGTTCTTCAAGCTGCGGTTATGGAGGGCGATCCGAAACGGATGAATGCCTGCATTTCTTGGCAGACTTGGGGCGGCAGGCGCGGCTTTGGCCAGCTCTTCGGTCAGCTTAAGGAAAGGCGGCACCAGCATCTCCGCAAGCAGCGGGGCCAGACGCTCGAGGCCCCTATATTTGTACAAGGCCAGCCAGCTGCGCATGACGGGATCGTACGTTACGGCGCTGCGATTCAAGACAAAGTGACGATTCGGACGGCGGCCGCAATCCTCGCAGTGAATGCCTCTCCCGCATATCGGACAGAGGATTCGCTCGAGCCACGGGATGGAGGAACGGCAGCTTATGCATAGTGAATGGTTCAACAAGCGAGCCGCTGCGGGGGCGCCGCCGGATCGGACTTCGGCAGGCTGCGCTTGACCGAAGGCTTTGCCGCATACGACGCAGCCTTCTTGGTGAGGCGCCATCCATGTAACGGACCGGTTGCCCGCGGTACGCAAGCCGGACAACAGGCGTGTGATGGTTCGTATAATGCTCATGAGCGACTCCCCCTCTTGCCAGACTCCAGCAGGAACCCTCTCGCCCTGGCGAACCGATTCATCGTTCGAATGTGACGGACGGCGCGAAGCTGGGACTGATTCCTCTCCGGCGCAAAAAAGGAGACGCTCCCGTTCGGATCGGCCGCATTCCGCCCCGCCCTTCCCGCCATCTGCACGAGCGAAGCCTCGTCGAACAGCTTGCCGTCCGCGTCCATGATGATTACATCGCTCTTTGGGATGGTCACGCCCCTCTCCAGAATCGTCGTCGTCACCAAGACGCGGATATCCGCGGTGCGGAAAGCGGCGACCTTAGAAGAACGCTCCGGATCCTGCGAGGAAGTGGCCGCTACAAGAGCTGAGGGCAGCCGCAGCTTATCCCGGAGGAGCGCGGCGAAAGGCTCGGATTGCGCGATCCGCTGAACGAACAGGAACAATTGGGCCCCTCGATCGAGCGAGGCTTGAATAACCTTCTGCAGCGATGCAGGCAGCTTGCCGGAAGACAACATCGCATGGACGGGGGGCGAGCGCCTTAGTATCGGAACCGGAAGCGGATGCCGATGGTAGCGGACAGGCACGCGCGCATGCGCCAGCTCCCCCCGCTTCGCCGCCCGCTGCAGCTCAATCGGCGGCGTTGCAGATAGAAGCAGACGCGGCGCTCCGGGCAGGCAGCTCTTGTCCGCCGCATATTTCAGCAGCGGATCGCCATGATAAGGATAGGCATCTATTTCATCTAATATGACAAGATCAAACGCATGATGGAACCGGAACAGCTGATGCGTCGTCGATAAGGTAATATCTCCGCGCTCCCAGCGCTGCTCGCTTCCGCCATACAGGGTGACGACGGCAGCTTCGGGGAAGGCGCGCCGAATACGAGGGTCCAGCTCCAGCACGACGTCGCGCCTGGGCGATGCGATGAGCGCTCTTCCGCCGCGGCGCAGCACCGACTCGACGAGCGGGAATACCATCTCCGTCTTGCCCGCTCCGGTCACGGCCCAGAGCAGGAAGTTGCGAATATCCGAGCGCTCGCCGGTCGGCTGCCGGCTCACTCGCAGCTTAGGACGGCCTTGGACAGCCCTCCCCTCTATAAAGTGCAGGGCCTCTTCCGTCGCCGCAAGCTGCGCCGGACTGAGGCCCCAATGCGCCAGCCGGCCCGCAACCGGGGCCGTCTCGGCTTCCCGGGCCGCGGGCCAGGCACCGCGGCCGCCACCCAACCCTTGCTGCGCTAGAGGCTCGTACACGCCCTCTACCAGCAGCTCGCATTCGCGGCTCCGCCCCATCGTGAGGCAGGCTTCGCAATAACTGCACAAGCGCCCGCAGGCCAGGCACCGCGAGCGCCGCAGCCGAGCCTCCCCGCTGCCGCAGCGCCGGCAGCGCAGCCGGCGCCGGGCGTCCGGCCGCCCGCCCTCAACGGCGGCGACCGCTCCGCGGAGGCGCACGCGCCCGAGCAGCGCCGCCAGCTGAATCGCTTCGCGCCAGCTGGCGGCGGCCCCGGGACCGCCGGCGCCCAAGAGCTCGCGCGCTTCGCCGCTTAGCAGCGCGCGGCCAGAGAGCAGCGACGCGGCGCGCTCGGCCGCCGCCGCGTCAACCCCGCCGCGCGCCGCCCCGTTAGGCTCGCGCCGCCAGAGCTCCGCGCAGGCAAGCAGCCTCGCCAGCTCAGCCTCAGTGATCCCTGACTCCCGGCGCTTCTTCCGCTTGAACCATAGCCGCCAACTGCGCCCTCGCTTCGCACTTGTAGCCGCATCATCACCCGTCAGCCGAATCATGCACTCAAGCTCTATTAAGCCATCGACCCACACCTTATCGCTCGAAGCCCCTTGTTCTAACAGCGAAACTGCTCTCTTCTCTGCTTTCTTCTTTGCTCTTCCCCGTCGATCACTTCCCCTTATGTACTTCCCGCCACGCTCCCCCATCCTCCACCATTCCGCAATCTGACAAGCCTGTCCAAGCGGCAGCTGCTCCTTCCAGAACCACGCCGCCTCTACGTGCTCCTGTGCCGCATGACTGCCGCCGAACCAATAGGCGCGATCCACCTCCGGCGCAATCGTCACTCTTCCCTCCCACTTGCCGTTTCTTCTTAACGCATACAAGTAAGCCCTCATCCGTTACTCCCCCATAATTCCGATTCGAATGCCGCTACCGGACACCATCACCGGCCCAAACCAAAAAAAGCACACCTGACCCGCCGCATGGGCGAATCAAGTGTGCTTCACTATGTCTGCATTATAGGTCAAAACGGCATCTTCGACAAGTCGGCCGGATTCTGCAGATCGACGAGCACGGCGTGCTCCGATTCCGACACGACCCCCTCGGCTTGCAGCATCCACATCATGTGGACGGCACCCTCATTTCCCTGCAAGCGCTTTCCATCTTCGGTCTCCGTATCCGCTTGCGGCTTCTGCGCATGCACATGAACTTGCTTGCCGCTTCTTCTCCAGCGCTCAACGATGGCAAGCGTCTCGTCGGAAGCCCCTCGATCCACCACCGTCAGCCGCACATCCTTGCCTATCCAGCGGGAGAAAGCATGAAGCATTCTCAAGTACCACTCCATCTGCTCCGCCTGACCTTTATCGGCAATCAGCACGTAATGCTTGCTCTTGCGCGATTTCCCTCGGCCGATCCAATGGGCAAGATGAACGAGCAGCGCCGCAGCGGCGTAACAGCCTATGATAATCAGCAGAACATTCAGCATGTCGGCACCTCCTCAAGTTTTTCGTAGAAAAACACTTCGTAAGCATGGGCTGTTTTGCGGAGCAAAACGCTTCGTAAGCATTCGCTCAGTTTTTCGAAGAAAAACACTTCGTAAGCATGGGCTGTTTTGCGGAGCAAAACGCTTCGTAAGCATTCGCTCAGTTTTTCGAAGAAAAACACTTCGTAAGCATCAACCGTTTTGCGAAGCAAAATCCTGCGTAAGCATGGGCTGTTCGGGGTAAGCATTCGCAAAAGATTACTTATGCCACACTATATGCCGCTCCGCGCCCATCGGTTACGGGCATTTGGACAAGGGAAGCATTTTGGAGGAAAAACGTTTAAAATTCGACAGAAAACCGCGCCTTCTCACCAAAATTACACCCTTGCCGAATTACCAGTTTATGCTATCATTTGGGTACGTCGACAAACATATAGTTATTCTGATGGCCTACATAACGACGGGGGAAGGTGGAGCCCAAATCCGGCCCGCCAGGGCGTTCATACCATTCAAGCAAGAGGAGAGTGAATAATGAGGAAAACGACCAAAAAGCAATTCTCAATCGTATTATCTTTGCTGCTGATCCTATCCCTGACAATGGGTTCCTTCGTTTACGCAGAAGGACAGAAGACCGACACACATGTAACCGTCCGCCTACAGGACGCCGCTTTAGCCGCAGCGGTTACGATACAATCCGATGAGCAGACACAAGCTGCCTGCACGTCTTATCTCGGCACAGCCTTAATGATCGAACAACAGGATTCGTCGATTAAATACATCACGATAAACGGCGACGGAACGGCTACCGCAAAGTTCAAGACCGTACGGGATTGCGTTCAGGCCAGCTTTTCGGTCTATACCTACGGAGAATCACCCACCCCTTACGAAAACCAAGTGTATTACCATGGCGTAACGGGGACCTATGATAAAGCGGGAAACTACGAGCTAACCATTAATATGCCTCCTTGCGGTAACAGCCAGGTGGATCTATACACGGGCCCGATCCAGACTACACTGGGGCCGGACGGCCATAAACCCAACACCTATAGAAGCTATCTCTATATAAAAAGCGCCGCATGTCCAACGCCAACGCCAACGCCAACACCAACACCGACACCGACACCAACACCAACACCGACGCCAACACCAACACCAACACCAACACCAACATCAACGCCAACACCAACGCCAACACCGACACCGACACCTACTCCAACTCCGACGCCAACACCAACACCAACACCTACTCCAACTCCGACGCCAACGCCGACACCAACGCCGACACCAACGCAGCCATCTGACCCACCTACGAATCCGCCTACAGATCCACCTACGAACCCGCCATCGGAGTCGCCAACACCAACGCCAAGTCTCGAAACAACGCCAACTCCAACACCATCCGAGTCTACGGAGCCATCGCCAACGCCTTCGGAGGTCATCATCATTGTGGAGGAGGAGGAGGTGCCGAGAGGCGACGATCCGGATGATGAGACGGAGATCGACCAGTCCACGGACGAGAACCAGCCGCCGATCGACGAGCTGCCGCAGACAGGGGATAGCAGCCCCGTACCGTATTACTTGTTGGGCTCTTTCATGGCTGTAACGGGTCTTGTCGCCCTGCGCAAGCGCCGCCGGCAAAACTAAATAAGCCCCGTTAAACGAGCAAAGCCCTTGGAGCAAGCGATCGCTTGCCTCAAGGGCTTTGTTCCCATATATAAGGTTGTGCACATAGTCCGCAACCTCTATTCATGGATGGAAGCAATATCCGGTTCATAAACCGGATTCAAATTACGAAAAATACTTTATATAAAAATAAGTTCTTCTTTCGCTTAAAGCGCTCTTCCGCTTACAGCGTGACCCAGCCGAATTTGATCGAGTTGATGACGGCTTGCGTGCGGTCGTCGACTTCCATCTTCTGCAGGATGCTGCTGACATGGTTTTTGACCGTCTTCTCGCTGATGAACAGGAATTCGCCGATCATCTTGTTGCTCTTGCCCTCAGCCATCAGGCGAAGCACTTCCGCTTCGCGGCGGGTCAGCGGGCTCTCTTCGGTCGCGATGTACTTAACGCCCGGCTCCTTGGCCGCGGCGGCGCCCGAGGCAACGCCCATCTCGTCGAGATACGTCATGCGGCGCAGCTGGTTGATCAGCTTGCCCGTTACCTTCGGATGGATATACGAATGGCCTTGGTGGACGGAACGAATCGCGTTAATGAGCGACTCCGCCTCCATGTCTTTAAGCAGGTAACCCGTTGCTCCCTTGCGCAGGGTTTCGAATACATAGCTCTCATCATCGTGAATGGACAAGATGATGACCTTCACGTCCGGGAACATCGCTTTCAACCTCTCGGTTGTGACGACGCCCGTCTCGATCGGCATGTTGATATCCATAAGCACGATTTCCGGAACGGTATGGTTGCAGAACTCCAGCACCTGAATGCCGTCTCCGCACTCCCCAATTACTTCGATATCGCTTTCCATATTAAGAATGCGCTTCAAGCCTTCACGGAACAGCTGATGGTCATCCGCCAACAAAATTTTGATCTTGCTCGATTGGTTAGGCGTGATCTGGTTCATTATACTCATTCTCCTTTCTGTGATCTGGAGTAGTAGGGATCTCTATTACAATTTTCGTGCCCTGGCCGGGATTTGAGTCTATAATCATCCTTCCTTGGATCAATTCCACGCGTTCTCGCATGCCAATCAGACCAAAGTGGGAATTTCCGCTCGAGGGCTTCTCGACTGCGCCTACCTGGAACCCAGTACCGTTGTCCTGGATCGTGATCTTAATGAGCTGCGGTGTGTAATTCAGGTCCAAAGATACATGGGAAGCGTTCGCGTGCTTCAGCACGTTCGAGAACGCCTCCTGCATCATGCGGTAGATCGCGGCCTCCATCGCGGATGGCAGGCGTATTTCTTTGCCCGTCAGCTCGAAGGTGGCGTGCACCTTCGACTTCTCCTCGAAGTCCTGCACGAATTTGCGCAGCGTCGGCACCAGACCTAGGTCGTCCAGCGCCATCGGCCGCAGGTTGAATATGATTTTACGGATTTCCTCGAGTCCCGTGCGCACTTGGCCCTTCAGGTCCACGAGTTCGTCCTGTACCATCTCGAATTGTTTCTTGATCAGCATGCGTTCCGCGATCTCGGTCCGCAAGACGATGTTCGCCAGCGATTGCGCGGGACCGTCATGGATCTCCCGTGCGATGCGCTTGCGCTCCTCCTCCTGCGCGAGAATGATCTTCAGGCCGAGAAGCTGCCTGTTCTTCGCGGATTCGACAATGCGGGTCACTTGATTCAGGTCGCCGGACAAATACTCCAGCACGACGTTCATCTGCGAGCCGATCACCTCGGCGCGTTCGATCGATTGCTCGACGTTCCGAACGCGCTTTTGGAGATCGTCCCTGCGGGCGCGGAGATAAGTCTCCTTCTCGCGGTATATCATGAGATCCAGCTGGATCTGAGTCGCTTTCTCGTAAGCCTGCTTAATATCCTCTTCCCTGTACCGCACGAAGTCGCGGCTGACCTCGGTCAAGCGAATGCGGGCGCGCTTGTAGTCCTGCTCTAGTTTATCCACCTTGTCGATCGTCTTGACCGTCTCCTCGAGCACTTGCCCAAGCTCCAGCTCAAGCGCCTCCAGTTCCGAGCGCGCCGATTCGCATATCTCGTAGATCTGATATTTGCTGTCTTCCATGACTTTTATCGCATTCGAGATGACTTTGTCTAAGTCGACCGTTAGGTGATCCACTGCAGCTAGGCACTCCCCATCGAAGTAGGATATTCCATACTATCATAACATATTGTAGCCGTGCCGCGTCTAGCTATTCGATGGTAATCTTTTTTAATTTCTCCTCATAATTGACCTTGAATCCCAGCTTTTCGGAGAATAATCGGATCGGAATGACCGTGCGGTTATTCTTCGTGAACGGGGCGACATCGGCCGTATAACGGACGCCGTTCAGCATGTAATCCTTCTGCCCGATCGTCATCTCGAGCATCTGCCCGCCGCGCAGCACCGTGATCCGTCTGGTCTTCTCCTCGTAAAACACTTCCGCGCCCATCGCTTCCGTCACGAACCGGAGCGGCACGTAAGTCGACCCTTTCTGAATGAACGGAGCCGCCTCCAGCCTCACGCCCTTGCCGCCTACCGTCGCGCTCGATTTGTCGACGTTCATGACGATCGTCGCGCGGGCTGGCTCCTTCACCTCTGCAGCCGTATGAAGGACAAGGTTATCCATCGCGATCGCGCCGCTCGGCGTCTTCTTGTCGCTGTCTTGGTCGATGGTCACGACATAGATGCGCTTCAGCTTAGCCGGGTACTCGATTCCCGCGGAGGCCAGGTCCACCTTTACATTTTTCCAGCCGGTCCAGTTCAGCTCCTTAGCGATGTCCAAGAGATGCGCCTTGCCGTTGGCGTCCAAAATTTCGGCCCGTACCCAGTTCTTGCTGTTGTCGCTGTACAGATCCAGCGACATGGAGGATGGCGAACCCGACAGGGTCAGGCCATCGCCGAACACGGCATACGAAGCTCTCGTCCCCGTCCCCGCGGAGAAATCGTACGTAAGCTGCAATCCGCGGCTTTTCTGCTCCGGCAAATCGCTGACCAGCTTCACCGTCCCTTTCGTCACATCGGCCGGCGTAACGGCGTTCGTGATCGCGTAACGGGATACCTCGAAGTCCTCGAGCGTCTTCGTCTGCTGGCCTTCCACGAACGGAATCATGGCGCCGAAGCCGTCGTAGCGCGCAATGGCGTAGCCTGTCTTCGTTTTGCTGTCGACATCCTTCACCGTCACCGCGCCGTTCGCGTATTCGCCCGTGAATCCGACGAACTCCCACTTCAGGGAATCGCCCGTCATGTAATAGGTTTTGCCGTTCTTCAGCTTGATCGTGATCGGCACGTTGACAGTAGCGCCCTTGCTGAGCTGACCCGCTCCCGCGTTTATTTTGATCGAGGCGATCTGATCTTGGCCGATCACTTCGACGTCGTACGATGCGCTCGCTTCGCCGGACTTCACCGTCAGCTTGGTTTTGCCGATTTTGGTCGCCGTGAATTGGCCGTTCTCGAACTTGCCGACATCCGCGGATGTGCTCCACTTCAGCGACGCCGGATCGACAGCAATCGGATTGTAGTACGTATCGTAGCCGTTCACCGTGAAGGTGGCGCTTTGGCCCAGCAGCATAACATTAGGCCCGCCGGCAATGATTCCTTTCAGAGTGCCCTGCGGTGCCGTCGTGAAGACGCCGATGCCATTCGCGACCGCCCGCTGGGAGCTCTCCTGCGTCGGATGCGCGAGCTGCACGTTCGTGCTGCCGAGAGGACGCTCGGTCATCGTCGTGGAGCCGCCGCCGTCTAGGTTCACGCCCTTATATACGCCCAGCTGCACCATGACCTGCTGCAGCTCCTTCAAGCTGAGTCCCGTGTTGCTGCCCGACTTCTCGCTGGTGATCATGTACACCTTCGTACCGTCCTTCGAATAGCCGACTCCGGAGCGAGACGTGTAGGAAGCGCCGCTGACGCCGGTTACGTCGCGGGAGAACGCCGATGCCGCGCCGTTGTCCACCAGCAGCGTATGGCCGCCTACGAGCATCTGGAAAGAAGCCGCGTCCACCGGCTGCTTCGTCGTTTGCGAGACGAGCGTATAATCCGCCGCTACGGCTTGTCCGACCTGCATATTCGTCTTGATGAATTGCGCCGCTTTGCCGTGTGCTCTTAGGATGTAGCCGTCAGCCGGTACGCTGCCCGGGATCGGCGTGCCGTCCGACATTTGCTCGATGATCCCGTTCCGGACCAGCACTTCGATCGCCATCGTCTGCGTCGCCGAATTGGTCGGACGCTCCGCGCCGCCCCATGCGCTCGTATAGATGAACAGGTTATCGACGGTGCTGTAATAGATGCCCTGACCTTCCGGCGCGTAGGAGGATTGGTTCATCCCTTCGATCGGGAACGTCTCCCCGTTCTCGGCCGTTACCGTGCCGCTGAACGTGTAGGCGTCGATGACCGGCTTGCGGTCCTGCGTAACCGCGAAGGCGTACATACCCTTCAGCTCGGAAGGGCTGACGATCAGCTGGCCGCTCGTCACCTGGGCGCCAAGCGGCGCTCCTTCGTTCGACATGACGAAGACGTCCGCGTTGATGCCCGCGACGGCCCCGTTTTCTTTGGTCATGTTCAGGATGTTGTTCCGCTGTCCCACGCTATTGTTTTTCCCGCTCATCGCATTCAGCGATACGTGAGGGTTCGATAGATCGATTTCAATGACATGAACATCGGTCTGCACCGATTTATTATTCCGCGTTGTGCTCCATACATAATCCAGACGCTTCGCCCCGGACGTAATAATCTGGGATTTCGTCAGCTTCAGAATCGGCGCCGTCGCCGCATCCGCCTCCGCGATCATGATCGATTGCCAATTGTCCGGCAGCACGGTTCCGAGCGGCTGCGCCAACAGCGCGCCGCTCACTGCGACCACTACGACTTTGCTCTTCAACGTCCCCTTCCGCTTCTGCCGGCCAATGTTGTCCTTACCCTTGCTCATATCCTCAGCAACTCTCCCATCTCTATGTATCTACTAGTAATAGACTACAAGAGTATTCGAAAAGTTACGTCTATAAAGGACTGCTATCACATTTTTTCCTCTGAAAAATATTGCTAATGAAAAAGCCGCTGCATACGCAGCGGCGAAATTTTATTCCAGCGGGATGCCAACTCAATTTGCATCCGCCTTAAAATAATGGATCGGCCGGATCTCGATCCCCCAGCCGAATACCTCCCCTTCGGCGATTTGAACCGCGGGATGCATCGAAGCGATCCGGACCGCCTCCTCCAAGTCCTGCGCTTCGATAAGGAACGCGCTACCGATCATCTCCTTCGCCTCGGTGAAGGGCCCGTCGATCACCCTCAGCTTTCCATCCGCTCGGCGCAAGGAAACCACTTTGGTGTCGAGCCCGGTATCCATCCTTACCTTCCCGGTTTGGTACAGCTCCTCCAGATGAGCTCCACATCCACTCATAATCGATTCGATCTCCGCCTTCGGCCGGTCATCCATCTTGGCCGGCTCGAGATATCCTAAGCACAGAAATTGCATCGCGCATCCTCCTCTAATATCTTGCCTTTACTATAACAACGAATGGGAAACGGGGAAATCGACATCTCGCGAAAAAAAAGACCCTGTCATCACGCGTTCGCGATGGCAGGGTCCTCGGACGATGTATTCAATCAGTGCTTATTGCGAGAGCAGCTCCGCCTTCTCCAGAAGACGCATGATCATAACCGCGCCCTCCGCTCGGGAAGCATTCGTCGTCGGACTAAGCGTCGACGCCGTCTTGCCGTTGATGATGCCGAGGTAGATCGCTTGCGCCATGCTCGTCTTGGCGTACGAGCCGATCTTGCCGCGGTCCGTGAAGCTTGCCAGGTAAGAGTCCTGCGAGCTCGGCAGACTGATCGACCTGCCTGCGAAGGCCCAAGCCCTCATCATCATGGTGGCCATATCCTGGCGCGTAATGTAGCTGTTCGGCTTGAAATTGCTGCTGTCCACGCCGTTTACGATCCCGGCTGAAGCCGCCGCTCCAATATAGGCGCCCATAGCTGTATTGGCGTTGACATCCTTGAACTTTGCCGCCTCCGCGCGGTTCCCGGTTAACCCGAGGCCTTTGGCGATGTAGCTTGCGAACTCCCCGCGGGTGATCGATTTATCCGGCTCGTACTGAGATGCGGTACGGCCTTCCACGATGTACTTGCGTGCCATCATCTGAACGATCGCATTCGCCCAGTGACTGGCCGTATCCGTGAAGCTGGATCCACCCTTCACCAGCGCGTAAGCGCTGTTTCCTTTGCGCTGGAACGTCGCTGTCGTCACCCCGTTAACCGTCTTAAACGTGGTTGGAACATAGGATAACGTGTTCGTCACCGGGTCGAGCCATACGACCGCCGTTTCTCTCGGATCGATGCTAGCCGATGTCGAGATCGTGCGGCTCACATATTCGCCGTAGTTTTTAATCTCCTGTCTGTTCGTGCCATTCACGACGTTCACTTCATAATGAATCGGTCCGGCAACCAACGTCGCCCTGGAGCTCACAAGCATGGTCGTAAGCGCCGACGTCTTGGAGGTCGAACCTCTCTCCATGCTGATCAGAACGTGATTCGTAATCGCAGACCCGCCTAGCGCTCTGGACAGCTCCGAATAGTTCACCGCGGTTAACGGCAATTCGTACGTAGCGTCGCCGTGCTTCACGGCGAAGATGGCGTTGCCTTGCTTCGCCGCGCTCTCGAGCGCGATCACCGGAATCGCGACGGTAGCTGCCCGTTCGGCTTCCGGCACCGTGAACACGATGCGAGGCTCCTTGAGACCAGCGCCTCTCGCCGTGCTGACCGCTGCAAGGAACTTATCGCTTTTCACCGTATAACGGTTAACCGCTGTACCTGTCGACGTCGTATCGGAGGACATCGTCGCTCCGGTTGTTTTGATCCCCACACCGCCCTCTGCCGATTCGAAATCGCCCGTCAGCCCATCCAGAACGGTGGTTTGATTCAGTGCCGTCATCGAGGTGAACGTCGTTGCAAGCTGGCCGCTGGCCGAGCGGATGCCATCCGTCGCGTTCAGATAGGTCACGTCGACCTGCTCCCCAACATTCACGATGGGGTTTAACGTGAGCACGACGGTGCTGCCGACGACCTGCACGTTTGTTACCAGCCGGATCGAGCCCTGCACGCGAACCAGGTAGCTGCTCGCAGTCGGTACATAAGTTGTATTTAATGGCGAATTATAAGTAAGAGTTAGGGCTGTGCCCTTCACAACCGTGCTCTGAAGCGCCAAGCTTCCGCCCGTCCCCGTTCCGCTATTGGCGGAAATCTGCGTGAAGGACGCCGCGGCATTACCGCTGTAGTCCATCAGGGTATTCGGAACCGAGACATACGACACCAGGATGGATTGGCCGCTCGATACACTCGAGTTGAGCGTAAGGATAACCGTGTCGCCCGAGAGCGTAACGCCGCTCACCGCGCGAGTCTGTCCGTCTGCAGTGATCGAATATTGATAAGCGTTCGGAGTCGAGGTTGGGATCAGCGTCTCGTTGTACTTGATCGTCACCACGCTGCCGACTGCCGTAATGTACTGCACGTTTGGCGCGCCAATGTCTCCCGTACCGCCGCTACCGCTCGTGACGCTATAGCTGCTGAATGCCGACACGGCGTTGCCCGACGTCCCATATAGCGGGTAGCTGCTCGGGCTATAGGTAACACGTACGGACTGGCCGCTCGGAATCGTGCCGCTCAGCGATAATTGAATCGTGCTGCCGCTATGCCAGATCGCCGTCGTATTGTAGTTCGTCCCGCCGACTTGTACAGTGAACTGCGTGTACGCATAGGCGCTTGGCGACATCAGCGATTCGCTGAAATTCAGCACGACCGTGTTGCCGGAGGACGAACCGCTGGACACGACGGGATTCGTGCTGGTGAACCCGTTCGAGATCTCGATCTTCGAGAGGCTTGCAGCTTCGTTGCCCGTCAAGTCCTGAACCAATCCCGTGCTCGGCCTGGTATAAGAAAGCTCTACTTTCTGGTTGTAGCCGACCGAGCCGGACAACGTGAGCAGCACCATGTTGCCCTCGACCTTAACGGACGTTACGTTGCGCGGAGCGCCTGCCACCGTCACATAATAGCTTGCCGGAGACGGCGTCAAGGCGCTATTCAGCGGCTCGTTATAAATAAGTCGGATGATGGAGCCGCTAACCTCCGATTTCGATACGGTCGGAGCCGTAGTGTCCCCGCCTTTGGTCAGGAATGACCACTGATACTGATTCTGGATGCCGATGAACGCATTGCCGACCAGGTCGGTAATCGCTCCTTCATCGATCGTGATGTGGTAGTTCGCGTCCCTCGTCAGCGTCGTGTCCGGTTTAATGATGATTCGTCTGCTGTTGGTCGGATCGACGGTGTATGTACCCACCGCCCCGCTGCCGAAGGAAGTTGTCGGGTTGATCAGAATCCTTTTGGTAGGATCCGTCCCCTTCATAACCGGTTTATCGAACGTCGCGATAAACTCCGTGCTGGTCGTTACGTCCACCGCGGTGGATCCGCTGGCCGGACTTACGCTGACAAGCATCGGACGCACGCCGTCTTGCGTAATCGTAAACTCCCAATCAGACGTGCCGGTTAAGCCTGTAAAGAAATTCCCCTTGCCGTCATGGATCGCGCGATTCCCCATCGTCACGTAATACTTCGTATTGCTCAGGAACGGCTTCTCGGGATCGGAGGAAGAGATACGACCGGTCGCGTTAATCGTTAGCTGGGTCGTTCCTCCGCCTGTCACCCGGGCCGATGTGATCGGGATGGAGCGGAACAGCCCGTTGCCGACCGATTGCCGAATCTCGATATTCCCGCTGTAAGGATACACCGGTTCGTTGAACGTCAACACCAGATTCGTATTCGCGTTGGCCGAAGTGCCATATCTAGCCGGCGAATGGCCTGTCACGCTTGGCGGCGAGTTATCATCCCCATAGCCCGTCGTGAAGTTCCAGATCGTAGCCGCCGTTATGCCGTAGAACCACTGGCTGGCATTGTTCAGCTGGGAGAAAGCGCCCGGCTCGATATACACATAATAAGCCGTATTGGCCGTTAAATTCGCGGACGGATTAATCGTAACGGTGTCCGTCGCATTATTGACGATAATAGTTGCATGGTTGGCTTGTTCGGAGTACACGGCGACATTGTCGCTGACGCGGCGAATTTCGACCAGCTTGCCTCCGTTCGCCTGTACATCCTGGTCAAACACGATACGCAGATCTGATTCGATCGGCACCAGATTCGCGTTATCCGCCGGATAGAACGGACTACCCGATGCTAGGTTGACCGGAGCAGCCGCCGTCGTAAACGTCCAGGATACGCCATTAAATGCATTGCCGGACGCATCCTCGAAGTTGCTGCCTGTGATCCTGACCGTATAGGTTGTAAGAGGCAATAAAGCGCCCTCAGGCGTTATGGTAATCCATTCCGAGCCGCTGCCCGTCAGACTGGACGATGTGACCGGAATGTGCCGGGTATCGTCCGTCGACTCCAGCGTTATGTATCCGCTCGACGCATAGACGTCTTCGCTGAATTCAATCGTAATCGGGCTCGTGATTGAATACGGACCTGGCCCGCTCGGGGAGTAGGAATTCGGCCTTGCAAGCGTTGGCCGAATGGCGTCCTCCGCTTCGACCGTTCGGAAATTCCATCTGGTGGCGCTCTGAATTCCCGCGTATGGCGCGTTATTGGACACATTCAGGAAAGCTCCCGCATCCACAAGCACGTAATACTCCGTATTCAGGGCAAACTTATTGGAGGTTAAGGATAGAGCAGGATTGATAATAGCTTCGCGTTGACCGCTGATGGTCACTTTGCCGGAGCCCATGCCGATCGACTCGACCAGCACATTGTCCGTGGAACGATAGATGTCGATTGATGCCGTCGAAGCTCCCAGCTTCACGTTCTCGTCGAACAGGATCCGAAGATCCGTCCCGAGCGGCACGCTCGTCAGATTATCGGCTGGATAGAAGCTTTGGGCGACGGGTCCTCCTATAGCCGCTTCCGCGATCTTTGGAGCGGACCAGCCTGGCAGGCCAAGCTGCAGGAGCATCGCGACGGCCAGTAACAAGGACAGCTTGCGGGTACGATTCATTTCATGTTCACTCCTCAAAATTTAACACTCGTACCATATTTGTCGGCTTAAAGTGAAGGAAAATTTAGGGCAAGTGGTTTATTGATCCGTTTTATGTCATTAGACCCATGGAAGACATGCCAAAAAACGCCGCTTCACCCTCTTGTACCAAGACGGATGAAACGGCGTTGCGGTTGCGCTGAGTACAGCGCCAATTATTGGATTACAGGCCAGCGCCGGTTTTCAGCAGCTCGGCTTTGTCTACGCGCTCCCAAGGGAGATCGATGTCGGTACGGCCGAAGTGGCCGTATGCCGCTGTCTTCGCGTAGATCGGACGGCGAAGGTCCAGCATCTTGATGATGCCCGCAGGGCGTAGGTCGAAGTTCTCCGTAATCAGCTCAACGAGCTTCTCTTCGGATACTTTGCCCGTGCCGTAAGTGTCGACATTGATGGAAACTGGCTTCGCTACGCCGATCGCGTAAGCAAGCTGAATTTCGCATTTGTCGGCAAGGCCTGCCGCAACGATGTTCTTCGCCACGTAACGAGCCGCGTAAGCCGCGGAACGGTCAACCTTCGTTGGATCCTTGCCGGAGAACGCGCCGCCGCCATGGCGAGCGTAGCCGCCGTAAGTATCGACGATGATTTTGCGGCCAGTCAGACCGGCATCGCCTTGAGGACCACCGATAACGAAACGGCCAGTCGGGTTGATGAAATATTTGGTTTCGGAATCCAGCCACTCTTCAGGAACAACAGGCTTGATTACATGCTCCATGACGTCGCGTTGGATTTGCTCCAGCGTAATTTCTTCTGCATGCTGCGTGGAAACGACGATCGTGTCGACGCGTACCGGCTTGCCGTCCACGTATTCGATCGTTACTTGCGTCTTACCATCCGGACGGAGGTAACCGAGCGTATCGTTCTTACGCACTTCGGACAAGCGGCGAGCGATGCGGTGCGACAGGGCGATTGGCAGAGGCATAAGCTCCGGCGTCTCGTTCGTCGCGAAACCGAACATCAGGCCTTGGTCGCCTGCGCCGATGTCTTCGTTCTCTTGCTTCATGTCTTTGCCGTCGCGCGTCTCAAGCGCTGCGTTAACGCCTTGCGCGATATCCGCGGATTGCTCGTTCAGGGATGTCAGAACGGCGCAAGTGCTGTGGTCGAAGCCGAACTTCGCGCGCGTGTAGCCGATTTCCTTGATCGTGCGGCGGGCAATGGAAGAAATATCGATGAAATCCGCGCGGCTGCTGATTTCGCCAATAACAAGCACAAGGCCCGTTGCTACCGAAACTTCGCACGCTACGCGCGCATTAGGGTCTGCTTCCAGGAATGCGTCCAGTACGGCGTCCGAGATCTGGTCGCAGATCTTATCCGGATGTCCTTCCGTTACTGATTCCGATGTGAATAAGTGGCGTCCTTTTACCGACATTCGTATCAACCTCCTACAACCTTAGTATTGAATAAGTGCGTTGGTTCTACACAAAAAACGAACCTTTTCCGCGAAGGAAAAGGTTGTCACACAACTCTTCTTCTAAAAAGTTATAATACCGAAAATGTCGCATAGTGTCAATGGACGCCACACGGTTGTTTAGAGCGTGAAACCCCCACCCAGCACGGATTCCGCCTGAGCGATCAGACGCTTCGTAATCTCGCCGCCGACCGAGCCCGCTTGACGTGTCGAAATCTCAGACCAATGCACACGGCCTGCTCCGCCGCTTGGCGCCGCGCCAAGCTCTCCGGCGAATTCCGTATCCTCCGATCCGGTTGCGAAGCTTGGCTGCATCAAACCAAATTCCGCCGCAATTTCATACTTCATTTGATCCAGGGCAGCTTTACAAGTAGGCACAACCACTTTATTCGAACGACTCATGTTGAGACACCTCCGGGATATGATGATTACATCCCTATTGTGTATCCTCATCGCCTCGCTCAAGCGTGCTTTCTGTTGTCATTCCGAGCAAAAAGTAGCACCTTTCCCACCTGCCGTAGATCGCTGCCAATTAAGGTAAAACAAAGCAAGCTGCCACAGCCAGGTAAGGCATGCAGCAGCTTGCTTTGAAAAGAATCATTATTTGATGGTATAAGTGCCTCTCACCATCAGGGTGAGCGGAACGGTTTCGTCCGGATGGCCCTTGATGCCGCGACCGTCGCGAGGGAACCAGATCAAATGGTTGGTCGGCACGTCCTTGCCGCTCTTGATGTCGATACCACCCGTCAAGTCGGAGATGCCGTTCGAATCGGAGCTGTACGCGACCGCCTTGCCCACTCGCACGACTGCCTCTCCGCCGGCCGACACCATCAGCGTCTTGCCGACAGGCAGCTCCACGATCTCCAGCGCCGAAGCCTCGGTACCACCGGATCCCGTCGATCCCCCCGTACTGCCGCCGGTCGAGCCGCCAGGTGCCGTTACTCCACCGCTCAGCTTCGCGATCTGCTCATCGACGTAGCTCTTCGTCACAACAGGATCCTCTATCGTACCAGGCGTAATCGCCGAATCTGCCTCAAGCGGCTGCGCCATTGTCATGCCCACCCACACGCCAGCCGTCACGATCACAGCCGCGCCAAGAACCTTTAGTGCTTTTTGTTTCAATGCAGTGCTCTCCTCTCTAGTATCCTATTAGATAGGATACTAGATTTGAGGGAGGATGTGTAGTCATTTACTTATCTTCTAATGGGCGATCGGCATAAAACCATTTCACTTCTCTTGAAGCAAGTAACATTTTATTAGTACCAAAAGCAACGTATATATTTACTTTATAAGTCTGGAAGCTGTTGATCTTTGTCATCATCTTATCGTCTGCATAGAATATCGGCAACCTAATGTCAGCACCTTCAGAAAGATTTCCGTCTCCTGTCGCTCCGAGTGTAAATTCTTTCGAATATGTCGCTTTAGCTGAACCTTGATCTACAAATTCCACTAATACCTTTTGATCTTTTGGAACAAACTGATAACTAGTATCCTTAGCTAAGCTATACTTAAGGTTTAATTTTATTCCTTTATAGAGAAAATCATTTTCTATCTCTATATCAGAATTAATCTCGGTTATGTCTAATGTATAACCACCAAATTCTATACCCTGCATCTTATCGTCTAATACTTGTGTCTGTGTTTTCATATTATACGCTACAGGACTCACCAGCAGCTGATCCGTTTGTTCTCCAGTTCCTATTGGTAAGGCCTGACCTACATACATCTTGTAATTTGCTGCGTTAAATCCCGTTGGAAGCAAGCCATATGCCGCGTACAATACTTTGCCATTCGGTAAAACCTTGTCTGCAATAGCAGTGAATGTAACAGGAACCAGGATACCCTCTGAATCCTCTAAATACCCACCGAGTTGAGTTACATTTGATGTACGAATTTCTTTATTCACCAAATCGAATTCACCGTAGAAATAAGTATTACCTTGTGTCTCACTGATACTGGCTTTTTTTACATGTATACTTGCTCTTCTACCTACATTATCAACCACATATGGAGATGATACAGATTGACCAACTGTTTCAGGGAGCCGTCCTTTATACTGATACAGTTTTTTACTTTGGTCGGTTAATTTCTGTGTTAATACAAAGGCAACATCATTAATTTGAGCGGTGTATGGAATTTTAGTATAAACTGCTATTTGGTGCTTCGACTTAGGAGCTAAATTTATTGAATTGTCTAGCGAAACTTCACTTGTTGTTGTCTCAACTTGCACTCCATCTGCCAGGTAATAACCCGACAATGATGGGATTTTAATGGCTTTGTCGGTATTGTTGGTAATGGATAATTGCGCAACTAGGATATCATCCGTGTCATCAGGTATCCGGTTAACTGAAATAAGATCTACTTGATAATCTTTTGTACGATATATATTATCCGTATTGTCTGGAAGATCAGCACTACTAAGCGCATACAATCCGATAATATTACTATTCTTTCCTTCCGAGTCGCTTTGTTTCATAACCAACTTACTTTTATTTAAATCTAAATCATTTGGTACATATCCCTTGAGTTGAAGCTCAGATTCGATATTCGGTAACAACTTAGTTGTTTCCTCTTTAATGTATTCTAATGGATACTGTGTTCCATTAGCTGTTTCAATAAGAAATTGATAATTTGATGTATCTACGGACTTACTACCTATGTTTTTAAGTTGAAAAGCAATGACGGCTTCTTGTCGGTTATCACTGCTTGTCAAATCAGAACTAACTACAAGAGTCTCAACGTTTTGTTCATTAATTACTACAGTTTGAGACTTATCGACAGCAGTTGGTTTTGTTGCAGTTAAATTCGGTACCGTAAACACCCCAAGTGGAATATCCAATTTACTTGTCTCATCAGCAACTGCCGGAACTAAAGTCAATCCTTTCGTAATCGCTGAGTTAGGCACAGTTACGTTTAAGAATATAATCACTTTACCTTTTGAAGCTAAGTTTGTTTGTAGTGAGGATGCCGACGCTTTATAAACAGACCAATCGGATGTCTGGACATAGAAACTGAGTTTACTAAGATCAACGGCTTTTGCACTTGTGTTATTGATTTCAAAACGAAGAGTTGCATTCGTATTCACTTGGTCCTTAGTTGCAACATAAGACTTCAATGTTCCACTCAAAATGGAGTTGCTTAGTAAAAATGAACCTGCTTTATTTACATCTGTAGCTCCGGTCATTGTTGCTGGAGTTGTGATCGAACCCAATAAACGCTCATAATTCGCAACGTTAAAATCCCACTTCACAATGTCATACTTTATATCACTTATTTTTGTTTGTGTATCTACATAAGCATAATAGGTTAAATACGAAGTGGAGCCAGGTACTACCGTTCCTTTATTTTTATCCGATTCTAATAACTTAATCTTGTAGTTTTTACCCGATTTATTTTTAACTCGAACCCAATAATCGAGCAAATCGATGGGACTTGTTCCCGAGTTTTTGATGGCTACTGTAAAGGCCAAAAGCTTTCCTTCTTCTTGAACTAATATCTGAGCATCTCTAATAGTTAAGTATACATTCTGCTCAAGCTTCACTTGCTGCTTGGCTAATGTTTCTTGAACACTTGCTGCCTCAATAATTAAAGAATTCGAAATCGGGACCGCAGTAATAAACATTGCTGATGTTATCCCCGTTATCGCTACTTTTTTCCACAACTTGCTGTTCACACCATTACCCCCTTCACCATATATAACCTTAAACGTTTTTAAACTACTTTTTGTTTCTTAAATGCAAGAAATTTATTGATCTCTTTCGTTCGATTTCAATATGTATAATAAATCAACATTATGAACACCATATGAATAAAAAAAAGAACCCGGAAAACCCGGGTTCTCTTTTTACATGATTGCTCTTAATTTTGAATTAAACGCCTCTTACACGTACAGTAGCTTTAGCGCCACCAACGTACAGGATTTCAACGTCGAACTCGTCGTAAGCTTGAACGTCTGCTACTGTTGCAGCTACTGTACCGTTACCAGTGATGCTGATTGTGCCAGCAACTGGAGTTACAGTCAGCGATGCAATGTTTACAGCAGTAGTATCAGCAAACGCTACGGAAGCATCTGTAGTGCTTGCAACAACTTTAGCACCGTATTGATCTGTTACAACAACGTTGTATACAGTGGAATCAATCAGGTCAGCTACATTGAATGTTGCGCCAACAGTAAAGTCGTAAGTTGTTTTCGCTTCACCATTTACATCTGGAGTTGCAGATCCAGCTACAAATTTCACGGAAGCAACTTTAGGAGCAACTTTCGAGAAAGTAACGTCTTGAGTCAGTTTTTGACCAGTTTTGTTGATCAGAACTGTTACCGGTACTACAAACTCAGTTTTGTCGCCGTAAGCAGTTAGAGCAGCGGACACATCAAGCGTTCCATCAGCAATGTCAGAATTTACTGCGCCATTCGAGTCAGCCGAAACTTTGTATTCAGAGCCTGCCAATTGTACTTTCGAACCATTTGCAAGTACACCAAATACTTTAACTACTTTGTCGTATGCAGCTGCATCCGTTTTACCAGCTGCTACTTCATCGTATACAGTACCAATTGCATCTACAGAGTAGGAAGCATACTCAGTACCGTCAGTTACAGTGATAGTAGTTTCACCAGTGCTCGAAACTAGAGTCCCATTTTCAGTTGCAATTGTGAACGACAGTTTTTCAGAACCTTTAGCAGCACCGAAATCGATCGAACCACCAACTACTGCAGGAGTAGCTGCACCATTAGACTTAATTTCAAAGGATGCAACAGCTACAACAGGAGGTCCGGCAACGTCTGGAATATTAACCGTAGCGTTTGCTTGGTCTTCTGTTACAGTGATTTTACGAGCTGGGTTAGCAAGCAACCATGCAGCAACGTTTGCATCGCTCATTACACGACCATATTGGTCCTCAATCACCAAATTAGTATGGTTGATTGTTGCATTTGCAGCGTTGATTAAACGTGCTGTTGCAAAATCGCTATCAAGTCCACGAACTACTGTAGGTACAGCTTTAGCTGCTACGTTCAGGTTCATAGTTTTGATTTGGTTAGTAGCTGTCATTGCAATAATCGGTTTCAGACCAGTAGTAGAAAGTTGGCCAGCTGGAACCTTGATTTGAACAACTCCGTCTTTCAGTACGAACGGGTTGCTAATTGCAGAACCGTTAACAGTGATTTTAACACCTTTATCAGCGCTGTTCAAAGAGCTGATGCTTGTGATAACTGTTCCAGCTTTGTCGAACACCTCAACTGGTACATATGCATCTTCATCAACATAAACTACACCTGGGTTGTTCAGGTTAATTGTGTCGGAACGAAGTGCTTCTGCTGCTGTTACAGTGAAAGAAGCATTTTTACCGGAAGTGTTCGAGATCAATGTGATTACAGATTGACCTTGACCTGCATTTGTTGCAGGAGCAGCAGGGTTGTTGAGACGCAATGCAGTTTTAGTAGTACCGTTTACGTCAACAGTTGTGAAAGCAGCTGCAGCGTCAACGATTGTTGTGTTCGTTTCATTGATGATCAGATCATTAGTCAACTTTGTTGCGTTGTTTACAGCATTACCGTACTGGTCTTTTGCATTTACCAAGAGGTAGAATGCATCCGTTGTAAGGTTCGTATCTTCATCAAGAGCCTTGTTGTCTTTGTTGTACAGACCAGCGATTTCCACTTCAGCTACACGAGCTTCTGCTACAACTGTGAACGTTTTAACAGCCGATGTAGCTGTTTCAGCGTGTACAAGTGTCACAGCAACTACATCGTTGATTCTGTAAGTGCCATCGATTTCAATTGTACCAGTAGTTGGGTTCAGCGTGCCGATGTTATTGCTCAAAGTAGTGAACTTTGTGATGTTCTCACCGTATTGGTTCAAAACTTGGTAAGGGATCGACAGATCGTCTTTATCCGTATCAAGGTCAGCACCGTCTACCAGTGGAGCATTTTCAGAAGTGAACTCGACTTTAGCAACTTTTTCGTTCTCAGCAGTGAAAGTGGAAGTCAAAGCTTCTTCTTCAACGCCAGTTACGGATACAGTGTACTCACCTTCGCTGATTTTGCTGGACAGTTCAAGAGTAGCAGTTTTCTTGTCTTCGCTGAAAGATTTAGCGGAAACATTCAGAGTAACTGTACCCTTCTTAACTGTGAAAGCAACCTTAGTGTCATCAACAGCTTTGTTGAACTTCACTTCGATTTTCTTAGCGCCAGCTGCAGTAGCTTTTGCTGCAGGAGCTTCAACTTCTACCAGACCAAGAAGCTCGCCCAGAGTCTTGCCAGTACCAGGAACTTCAGTTTCCAGAGCAGTTACGATTGTTTCGTAAGTTTCGCCGCGTGTAGGAACTGCTGTCATATCAGTTTCTTCAGTTGCGAAGCCATATTCTACAGCCAGTGCAGGAACTTCTGCATAACCTTCGCCTGTAGTGTCATGACCAAATGCGCGAAGAACGATTGCGAAGAACTCTTGGTTTTTCAGTTCAGCGTTGAAGCCGAATTTGCCATTGCCTTTACCTTCAACCAGACCTTCTTCAACTGCCCAGGAGATGAAGCCGTCGTAGAATGCGTTAGTTACGTCAGTAAACTCATGGGACTTCTCAGTGTCTTCAGCAACTTCTTCTTCACCCAGAAGGCGGGACAGAAGAACAACTACGTCTTGACGCTTCCAGCTTTGATCTTCTTTCAGGTCAGTACCGTTACCTTGGATAACGCCAAGCTCGTTAAGGTATTCACCAGCGGATTGTTTTTCGTCAGCTGCGTAAGCAGCACCTGCGAACATGGAAACTACCATGGAGCTAGCAACAAACAGAGATAAACCTTTTTTCATAACCTTTTTTTCTCCTCCTCGAATATCTTTCGGTTTTTGAGAGTTTTGTTTGGATGATACATCTAAGGAAAATATATTGCCCTTTCTCATAGCCGATTCACCCCCTTCCCAGAGTTGAGCAGTTAAATTATAAAATGATGTCTACGATCATGTTCAACCCTATGAAAGCATGATGTAGAAACTTGTAAACCTTCCGACAAGAGATGCTAGACTTCGCGCACCACTTTAACATTATACAATGGGCTTTTGCAACCGTAAAGAGGAACTTGAGAATTCATTCCAGCTACTAGGTTACCGCCCGTTGTGATAACGTCATGTACTTAAACGTAAGTGGCGTTTAAAAGTTGCGCTTCTTCGAAAAAAGTTTTTCACTTTTTTCTTTTGTGCTTCTTTCGTTACTCTTTCATGCCTCGTTCGTTTCTCTTTTGTTTCGTGTGCCTCGTCTCGAGCACGTTGTTAGTATAGCGCGGAATCATGCACGAAGTATATACTAACTATTTTCCATGGTTAAGTTTGCACTGGCATGCAGTGGCATGATAAAGGGCCGCGCGCGGCGGCCCTTTATTCATGCGGGTTTCAGCTGTTTAGACGTACTTGTATTTGCGCATGACGCGCTCTGCAATAATGGCAGCATCGGATCGCTTCAGCGGGGAATCCGGATCGAAGCGATAGGTAGGCTTGCCCGATACCGATGTATTCGGCAATCCTTCAATAAACTTCGCCTTCTGAATAGCAAGCACGGACGCCAAAGAATAGTTCTCGATCAGGTTCGAGTCCGTGAACAGCTTCTGAAGGCTCTGACGGTCCTTCGCGAAGTTATCGCCGGTATTCTTCAGCAGATTGCCGGCACGGGCGATCATCACGGCCGCATCCTCGCGCGAGAGGTACTCGTTCGGCTGGAATACCTGAGCACCGCTGCCGCGGATAATACCCTTCCTAGCGGCCGTCTCGATATAGCGGTAATCCCACAGGTTGCTTAGACCCGGGATGGCCGGTACGTCGGAGAACGTCATATTGCTGTCGTAGTCGAGCGGAATCTGAAACATCTTCACAAGCAATTGCGCGAACTCGCCGCGTGTAATGTTGTCATATACGCCGAACTCGTTAAAGTCTTTATTCGACATCAGACCTCTGGCGTACATCAATTCCACGGAGTTACGGGCATACTCATGGCCGATTACGTCCGGATAGCTGAAACGCATGAGCTTCACGGCATAGAAGCCGAATCCGTCGACAGGCGCTGTCACGGTTTTATTCTTCGGATTAACGACGCCGCCAATATTCTGCCAGCTGCCGTTGTAATAACGCCAGATGCTCAGATTGTTGGCCAATACATCGCGGACCGAAGAGTCGTATTTGATCGTAATCGTACCTTTGTTCGATGGCTCCAGCCACTTGGAGAGAGGTCTCGAGAAGAAGCTGTTGCCTGTTACGTATGGATGTGTACCTTGCTCGAACTGATAGCCGTCGGTGTAGGCCCCAGTCTTGTAGCCTGGATCAATCCAGAACAAGTTCGAAGCGAAGCCGAAGTGAAGCAGAGGCGCTATAACCGCGGCTCCGATCTCATCGTAGCTGACGGTCTTGAATGTGCCGTCCTGCGCAATACCCGAAGCGTTGTCGCTCACATCGTTGTAGATCTTAACGGTTCTGCCATCCTTGCGGTCGGCGATACCGAACAGAATCTCTTGCGAGTCGAACAGATCCGGGCTTTCTATAGGCGAGCCTGGATTTGTATTCGCTTGACGGAGGAACGTATTTTTCGGGAACGTCATCGTCAGTTCGCCTTTGAACGCCGAAATTTTGCCGCTGCCAGACAATGACGTCTTGTACATAGCGCCAACTGTGTTATCTGCAGCGTAATTTACGGTGAATTGGCCGTTAAGCTTTTCTTCGCCGCGGTAAACCGTAAATTTGATCGTATTATTGCCGGCCTTCAAATTCTTCACTTCAAGACGGAACAGGTCCTCCGTCGCTTTCTTCGTCATATCTTCCTTGCCGATTGTGATTCGATCCGCGCCTTCCGCGCGAATACTTACCTTAAGGAAGTTCTGGTTCACAACCTTCTCTTGAGGCAGCATCGGAGACAAGATCTCGAACGGAGCAAGCTCCCTTGTTACGGTAATGGTCTGCGAGTAGCTTTCCGAGCCCACCATTGCGGTGATCGTAACGCTTTTTGGACCCGATTTCGGTTCTACCCACTCTAAGTTAAATAGGCGAAGCTCATACGTTTTGGTGGCCGGGGTGCTTCTCTCAAGGAACAGCTTGTTTTGACTATCCCCCACGATATTCAAGGCCCCATTAGAGTCTACAGAAGCATAAGCATAATCCTTGCCATCGACCTTAATGACCAAATTCTGAAGCTTAGAAACGGTGAAGAGAAGATCGAACTTCTTTTCCGTTGTTGTAAAGGTCGTATTGGTTTGCTTGTTAAACTTCTGGGTAGAAGAATCATCAAAATGACGTTCTGTGGCAGAGTCCGTTCTCGGATCCCTTACGAATGGGACTGGCTGCACATTCGTGACTGACGGTTGAGTCGTCGAGAACAGATAAACCGTCAGACGTGTCGTAACTTGAATACCGTTAGCATTACCCGACAACATGATTTCATTCGAGCCGAACGATAGCCTCCAGTTAGTAGGGAACTCGTAAACGAATTCGCCGGTAAGCGTGTTGATTTGGCCAGCTGCTGGAGTACCTGTAACCGGTGCAAGAACGATATCACGGGTTTGACCATTCAAAGTAAACTTCAAATTAGCTTTGGCTAAATCACTCGCGTTCGCCGTGTTGAAGTTAATTAACCTTCCTGACAATTGAGTCAATACGTCAGGAGAGTCGCTATTGAAGGTCTGACCGTCGTACACGTTTTTAATTTGAATGGATGAGATCGGCGAGTTAATAATGGTGCGCGTTTCCGTATATTCGTTGATGACGACTCCGGAACCATTTTTCGTCCTAATAATGAATTCTAATTGGACTTCGCCCTCAGGCAATGCTTCAATGCGGAACACTCGGCGTGTAGTGCCGCCGTTCGTAGGCGCGGCATTAGATCCCGCAACGTATTCTGAATATCGGAACGTCGTCCCCGGAGCTACCGTATTTCCGTTCACTTTGGCGGTTAGTACAGTCTCCGTATTGGTTGCTCCAACCGCAAAGTTGTTTGCATCGATCGCAACATAAACCGGCATTTGAAAAATGCTGGTATTATTAGAAAGCTTGGTGTCCGATGCATAGGTTAGCGTTGATCCTGCAGTCTGATTCCCGCCTACTACGCCATACAATTGACGGATGTCGCTAATATATGGCGATGTATTGTCCCGGACGGTAAAGGCAATCGCCGGGCTGTAATTGGCACCCAAATAAGTTGTTGTTGCGCGCAACGTATACAACCCATTGCCATTTGTAGAGATCGCACCCGTAGTTGCTGCTGGTGCAGTAAATTCATATTCTTTGTAAGTTGTCGTTTGTCTGACATCGTCGACATCGTTCGGATCTATAACGGCTGTGAATACAGTAGTTGTATCCTTCTTCATCTCTAATGTAATGGATGGGGCGGTTGCTGTTTCCGTGCTTGTTGGAATTCGCACCAAGATTCTGCCCTTAATCGTTGCGTTTGTAAATGGCTGCACGACCTCTTGTCCATCCAGCTGTACCACTTTTCCGCCCGTTCCGGACTCAGTAGCCGTTACATTAAAGATCGTAGCGGTTCCCGCCGGGAAATACACCACATTACGAGTGACGGCAAACGATTTGCTGCCGTTTCTCGCGACGAATTCCAGCTTGTTCAGCCCTGGCGTCAGGGTGAGGCCGGAATGAATGTACGTGCCGCCGGCTCCGTTGAAGGCAACGGTCCCATTAATAACGACTTCGGCAGCGTTCGTCGCCTTGATCATTATCGTCGGGTTAGGAGTCGATACGACGGCGTCAACGCCGTCCACCAGCTTCGTGCCGCCTGCTACTTCGATATCCGTAATGACAGGTACGTTGCTGAACTGTACGTAGCTCTTCGCCGTTACGACGCCGCCGTTGCCATTGTTGGCATTGCTGACGCCGCTGACGGTAATCTCATTCAGACCCTCGAACAGCTCGATCTGGGTGAAGACGAAGTTCTGTCCCGTAATCAGCGGCGTAGCGGAACCGTTCGAAGGCTCGCCCGCAGGCACGCCGTTAACGATGCGCTGTACGGAGTACGTGATGGATGTTGAAGATACGCTGGAGAACGTACCCGACAGATTAATACGGTTGGAGTTCACCATCGTAGGCTCGGTGGCCACGGTACTGAAATCCGAGAAGGTGAAGAACTGCGATGCGGCCTGCGCAACCTTAGCGCCAGGATACACCGGTGCGATCGTCACCAGTAAAGCAAGGGTCAGGATGAAAGATATAATCTTCCTCAAGATGTTGTTCCTCCTTCATGTAGTTTAAAAATCGTTATAGGGCTATAGTCACAAGTGGCAGTTTCTGAAAGTAACTGGCTTATAAACAATCCTCCCTTTGCCTCGTTAACCAGATTGTCTCTCCACATGAATAGACGAGCTGGCATGGAAAAAGTTTTGCGTATTTGTAATATCGGCTGACGGGCGGCAGATGTTTAGACGATTGAACGGATTGCTGACTGAAATAGGCTGAATCTCCTAGATCGAGTTAAAATGCAACAGAAAAAGCCTCGTATCCGCATCCGGATACGAGGCTTGAAGGTATGATAAGTGCGTTATTTGCCGCGGGATTGCTGCGCTTCCGCCTTGGCCAGACGGAGAACGCCGATGCGGACCAGGAAGTTGATGAGCGGACGGCGCGTCTTGTCGACGATGCCGGTGAGCTCGGCGCCGATCTGCAGCAAGAACATCAGCAAGCAGATAACGGCGAACGTAATCCAGTTCGCTACACTCGATTGCACGACGGCGGATTGGATAACGGCCAGCACGCCGAAGATAGCGGCCACGCCCCAGATGATCAAGACCGTGCGGCGATGGCTGAAGCCCAGATCGCGCAGGCGGTGATGCAGATGGCCTCTGTCCGGCGCGAAGATCGGCTGCTTGTTCACCCAGCGGCGAACGATCGCGAAGAAGGTATCCGAGAGCGGTACGCCAATGATGAGCAGCGGCGTCACGAACGATACGATCGTAACCTGCTTGAAGCCAAGCATGGACAGGGTGGCCAAGCTGAACCCAAGGAACAACGAGCCGGAATCCCCCATGAATATCTTGGCGGGGTGGAAGTTGAACACTAAGAATCCAACGATGCCGCCCAGCAGCAGAGTACTCAGAAGAATAACAGGCTGGAAGCCCATGAGCGATGCCATCACAACGATCGTGGCGATCGAGATGCCGGATACGCCGGCGGCGAGTCCGTCAAGACCGTCGATCAAGTTGATGGCGTTCGTCACGCCGACAATCCACAGAATCGTCAGCGGCTTGCCGATCCACTCGGCGATTGGCTGCATCGTTTCGCCGAACGGCACGTTGACGAGATCGATGCTGACGTCGAAGCCGAAGACGACGACGCAGGCCGCGGCGATTTGGCCGACGAGCTTCACTTTGGCGGATAGCTCGAACCGGTCGTCCAGCGCGCCGAGAATAATGATGATCGTGCCGCCGACAAGCAGCGCGTTGATCATGTTCACGTCTCTCGGGCGGAGCAAGCCGTCCGGAATGAATGGCGATACGGCCAGGAAAGCACCTACGAACGCGACATAGATGGCAAGACCGCCAAGACGCGGCATGATGCGCGTATGTACTTTCCGATGGTTCGGTTTATCGATGGCGCCGATTTTGAAAGCGAACGCCTTCACTACTGGTGTCATTAGTAAGGCAAGAACAAGTGCGATAATAAATCCGGTTGCGTACAAGAAGCCTACAGGCATGCGTACAACTCTCCTTTTCTGAAAACATAAGCAGGTCACGCCTTTTTGAACATCCTTTTAGAGCTATACTCTGCTTATATTTCACCGGGAAACGGTAGCTTATGCGGCCTTGCGGACGCATTATGGGCGTAACGTTTGCTCCGAAGTGAATTATACTCCGTTCGATAAAGAAATACCAACTCCGTTTTTACCCAATTTTCAAGTAAAAAGCGACATTTTTACGCCTCTGGACGAGGTTTTGTTACGTTTTCTTTGTTCCGAAGCACTTTCACGACGAATTTCGGCAGCGCGAGCATTCTCCGGTACCGGGCCGGCTCCTGCAGAAGACGGTATAGCCACTCCAGCTTGAGCTTCTGGAACGCCACCGGAGCGCGCTTCAGCTTGCCCGACACGACGTCGAAGCTGCCGCCGACGCCCATGATGAACGGCACGCCGAGACGTTCCTTATAATCCGCGTTCCACTCTTCCTTCTCCATGCCCCGTGCCACGAACAGCAGATGAGGCTTCAATTCGCGGATTTCCTCCACGATCGCCTCGTCGTCCGCCGGACCGAAAAATCCGTTGCGGTATCCGACGATCCGCACCTGAGGGTATTGAAGCTGCAGCTTCTCCGCCGCCGCCTCGATAATTTCCTGCGTGGTGCCGAGCAGATACGCCGTCCAGCGGCGCTTCTCGCCCTCCGCCAGCAGGCGGTGCATCAGGTCGAAGCCCGTCACGCGTTCGGTCACGGGATTGCCGCCTACCTTCGCCGCCCATACGACTCCCGCACCGTCCGGTACGATCATGTCGGCTCTGCGCATAACCCTGGCAAACGCGGGGTTCTCGAGAGCCGCCATCACCATAATCGGATTAGCCGTAATGACGTGCGTCAAACGCTTTTCCTCAATGGCTTGTGTAAGATAACTGACCGTCTCGTCCATGCTTAGTTTCGAGAACGGTATGCCGAATATCGGCACGGTTGGCAATTGTTTCGACATGAGGAAATCACCTCGATCTATTATGACGCAAATATCTGACGATTTGTTGCGCGGGTTTCTTCGCTTGGTTCTTCAGATCCAGAATGGCAGGGCCGTAACGGACGCGCCATTCCTCCGGGGAATCGAGCAGCGCGCAGGCCGCATCGGCAAAAGCTTCGGCGTCCAGCGAATCCGTGGTGCCGATCGGCTTCAGCCCCAATCGACCCAGGAACTGGTCGATCTTCGGGTCGTACGACAAGCCAAGCAGCGGAATCTGCTGATTGGCGGCGTAGATGAGCGCGTGCAGGCGCATGCCCAGCAGCGCGTCGCAGTTGCTGACCTCCAGAAGCATCGCCTGGGGGTCGTCGCCCGGGTCGGCCAGCTCGGCGGAGCTTCCATCGCCGAGCAGGCCGCTCAGCCGTTCCATCACCTGCTCCGACGTAACCTTGTCGGCGGGGGTGTGGAACGGCAGGAAGCGCAGCCGAACCGGCCTGCGCTTCGACAGCGCGACCAGCGCCTCGGCGGCGCGCGCCATATCGGCGCCGTCCTCGCGCCAACGGCGCAGCGAGACGCCGATGACCGGCGGCGTCTCCGCAACACCTACCGCCGGCTCAACAGTCCCCGCCGGCAGCGGCAAACCCATTACCGGATCGGGCACGACCTCGATCCGGTCCAGCGGCACGCCCATCCGCCCCAGCAGGGCAGCGGACTCGGCGTCCCGCACGGACACGTACTTGCTCCGGCGCATCGCGCTCCGGATCAAGGGGAACATCGCGCGCCGGCTCACCGGGCCGATGCCTTGCGCGTAAGCGAACGTCGGCTTGCCCAGCCACTGGGCGAGCTTCATCACGCCGACGTAATACGGGATCGTCAACGCGCCCGTGACGTCCTGCAGCAAGCTTCCGCCGCCGCTGATCAGCCCGTCGCACGAGCGCAGCGTTCTCAACAGATCGCCAGGACGCATGCGGTGGGCCGCTTCCACGCCGTACATGCGGCTTGTCCACTCCGGATCGGCCGACAGCACGACCGGCTGAACGCGAATGCCCCCGGCGGCCGCTTCTTCCTCCAGCGCCAGCAGGATGGAGCGGAGCACCGCTTCATCGCCGCTGTTGTGGAAGCCGTAGAAGCCGGAGATAGCTATGCGGAATATTTGCGAATCGTTGGTGCCAGCCATTTGCGATAGACTCCTTCCACGACAAGCCATGCGGCAATCAGAATGCCGCCGATGATGATGCCCGCGCCCAGACCGAGCAGCGTGCGTACGATCGAAATGTACAGAGGCGTATGAATATGCGTGAACGTGCTGACCATCGTCAGCTGTCCGAGCGCACCTACGATAATAAGTACCCACGCCGCGCGATAACGAATCGCGAGGAACAGGCCGAGCAGCAGAGGCGGATGCCCCAGCATAAACTCCTTAAAGCGTGGACGAACGCCGAACGTCGATTCCAGCCAGCCGCGGACGAGCATCTCGATCCCCGACACTTCGCCGGCATTGCCCGTTCTGGACAGATAGTAGAAGCCGACGGCGCCGATGACTACGGCAATGACGATCCACGCGACGCGGACAGGCTCGCGCAGAAGCTTGATGGCTCGTCCGATCACCCCGCGGCCGTCGCTGCTCTCATAGAGCACGACATACACGGCAACGAGGAACAGCGGCGCCAAGTGCAGCACGCTGACGCCACGGAACTGCTCCAGCACGAGGTTGTACGTAATATTGTTGAGCAGTCCGAATACGAGCGGAATCGCCGTCCACGAGATCAGCGTTGCCGCGACGAACCAAGCGATCGCGGTGCCGAGCCGGCGGCCGATGGATACGTTCGGGAACACCCAAGCCGTTCTCTTCTCGGCTCCACCAGTCGTTCCCACGCTCCATTCCTCGCCGCCGACCATCCGGCGCTCCCCGACCGTTCTCGAATAGATGCGGTTCATGACCCAGATCAAGGCGAGCGTAGGAGCGCTGACGGCGGCGCCAAGCGCCAGCCCTTGCTCCATTAGCGAGCTGTTCAGCACGTACAAGCCCGCCGAGCCAACCAGCCCGATCAGGAATACGGGAATGGTGATAGCCGGGATAAAAGCAGCGACAAGAAGCGTAATGATCGCGATCGCGCCTAGAGCCACGATGCCGCGGACCGGCTTCTCCCAGGATGCTTTCTCATAGTCGAAAGGCTGGGCGATGCCCGCTGGGAACCCCGCCTCTTCCACATGCGCGATGACTCCGGCTTCGCCGCCCATGGCGTCGGCCAGCTTGTCGATGGAGTTCTCGAGCACGCCGCGATCCTGATTGCCTTTGTTCATCGTGTTCAGGAAGAACATCCGGATATTGCGGTCCTTCGCCGCGAGCTCGAAACGGTCGGCGATGCCGGCCGTCGTCATCTCGATGCTGTCCTCCGGCGACAGCGAATACACGCGGACCACATTATAGTCTGTCAAATAAGCCAATTTATTAATGCCCTGCTGCGGTTTCTTCAAATTCTCGATGGCCGTGAGGCCCAAATCGTACTGCTTCAGCAGCTCGCCGAAGCTGTCGAGGCTGTGGCTGGCGCCTTGATCCGACGCGCCCTTGGCCTTCTCCCCGTCGAACAGGACGCGGGTAACGCCGTAAGCCTTCAACCGTTCAAGCTGAGCTGCCGTTCTCTCCGCATCGTAAGGCACGACGCGGTCGGAGAACCGCGGGAGAATGTGGAAGCCCGCATCCGCCACCGCTTGCAGCGTCATCGGATCGAAATCCAGCGTCTTCAGCGCCGCAGCCGTCGATGATTCCTCCAGCACAAGGCCGCCGCGACCCTCGAACGACCAATCGCGGTACGGCACGCCCATGCGGTCGTATGCCTCGCGGATGACGGGACCGAGCTTCTCCTCTTCTTCCGGACCGTCGAATACCACGTACGTATGGTTGACTTCGCCGCTAGGCACGGTGCCTTGAAGCAAAGCCGCGTCCTCTTCATTGTAATAAGTAAGCCTTCCGGCTTGTCTCAGCTCCTTCAAGGAGCTCTCGTAGACGGCCATCGTCGTGATGCCCGCGGCCTTCAGCCTCTCCAGCTTCTCTTCCACGAAATCCTCGGGACGCGGCTGCAGCTCCGCGACCTCCACGATATCCCGGTAGTCGAACACGTATTCGACCGTGTCCGCCGTCCCTTCCATCGCCATTCTCGACGCGCCGAGCGGCAGGGCCGCCACTACGCCGATAAGCGTAATGATCCACAGCCACAGCTTCGCCCGGCGATTCCAACGCTGCCAACGCATAAGCACTGTCTAATCCTCCGTTCCGAATCTACACCGCGCCGTCCACGCGGGACATAACGGTTGCTCTAAGGGCGTTCAGCGCCGCGGCCGCGGCTTCCGACGAATCCTTCTTCACGCCAAAATAAACCTTAATCTTCGGCTCCGTACCCGATGGCCGCAGGCAGAACCACGAGCCGTCCTCCAGCATGTACTTCAGGACGTTCTCCGGACGAAGACCGTCGAGGCCGCCGCTGTAGTCCAGCGCCTTCGCGATCTTCACGCCGCCAATCTCGGCAGGCGGGTTCTTGCGCCAATCGTTCATGATCGCGCCGATCTTCTGCACGCCGTCGAGGCCCTTCAGCGTGCGGGACTCGAGCCCCTCCAGGTAGTAGCCGAACGTGCCGTACAGCTCCCCGAGAACGTCGTAGAGCGTCTTGCCCTTGCTGCTGTAGTAAGCGGCCGCTTCGCAGATAATCATCGCCGCCACGATCGCGTCTTTGTCGCGCGCATACGTGCCGGTCAAGTAGCCGTAGCTCTCCTCGTAGCCGAACAGGAAGGAACGTTCTCCGGTTTTCTCGTAGCCCGTCATTTTCTCCCCGATATATTTGAAGCCGGTGAGCGTGTTCTCGACTTCCGCGCCGTAAGCGCGAGCGATGTCCGCGCCCATCTCGCTTGTGACGATCGTCTTGACGACAACGCCGTTAGCCGGCAGCAGACCGCGCTCCTTCAGCACGCTCAACTTGTAATGCACCATCAGAGCGCCGGACTGGTTGCCCGAGAGCACGACATAGTCGCCTTTGTTATCCTTCACGACGGCGCCCATGCGGTCGGCATCGGGATCCGTGCCGATGATGATGTCCGCGTTCACTTCCTTAGCCATCTGGATCGCCAGCTCGAACGCTTCCCTCTCCTCCGGGTTAGGCGATTTCACCGTGCTGAAGTAGCCGTCCGGCTGCTCCTGCTCCTTCACGATATGCACATTGCGGAAGCCGATGCCCTTCAGCGCCTCGCGCACCGGAATGTTGCCCGTGCCGTGCAGCGGCGTGAAGACGACGCCGAAGCTCTCGCCGAGCTCGCCTTGCAGCAGCTCCTTGTTTAAGCTTTCGCCGATGACGGTATCAATATATTGACGGTCCGCTTCCTCACCGAGCCATACGAGCAGACCCTGCGCCTCCGCTTCTTCCTGCGTCAGGCGTTTGATCGCGTCGAAGCTGATCGCGCCGATTGCCGCGATGACCTGCTCCGCATCCTCCGGGATCAGCTGGCAGCCGTCCGCGCCGTACGCCTTGTAGCCGTTGTACTCCGGCGGGTTATGGCTCGCCGTGATTACGATGCCGCTGGAGCAGCCGAGCTCGCGTACCGCGAACGACAGCTGAGGCGTCGGGCGCAGACCGCGGAACAAGTAGGTTTTGATCCCGTTGCCCGCAAGCACCAGGGCGGAATCCAGAGCGAATTCCGGCGAGTTGTTACGGGAATCGTGGGCGATGACGACGGATGGCGCCGATCCTCCGGCGCGCGCGAGCAGCCAGTTCGCCAGGCCTTGCGTTGCCTTGCCGACGGTGTAGGCGTTCATCCGGTTCGTCCCGGCGCCCATCACGCCGCGCAGTCCTCCCGTCCCGAACTCGAGATCGCGGTAGAAGCGGTCCGTAATTTCTTTCTCCTGTCCGGCAATGCCGCGCAGCTCCGACTTGGTCGCCTCGTCGATCATCGGATCGTTCAACCAGGCTTCATAACGCGATTGTATCGTTTCACTAGCGATTTGATTCATTACAGCATCCCCATTTCCATCCATTAGTTTTTTTTAATTTATGTATATTCTAGTATGAACATTAAGAACGGTCCGACAGCGCGAACATGAGCTCGCCCTCGGCTACAACCTTGTCACCAACCTTGGCGGTAGCTTGTCCTTTGCCGATCGGTCCTTTGAGCCTCGTAATCTGTACCTCTAGAATGAGCGTGTCGCCAGGCTTCACCTGGTCGCGGAAACGGAAGCCGTCAATGCCCGCGAAGAAGCCCAGCTTGCCTTTGTTCGCCTCCACCATCAGCATGGCCACCGAGCCGACCTGAGCAAGCGCTTCGACGATCAGTACGCCCGGCATAACCGGATACCCCGGGAAATGCCCTACAAAATAGGGTTCGTTCATCGTGACGTTTTTGAGACCTACGGCGCGTACGCCCGGCTCGACCTCCAGGATGCGGTCCACCAGCAGAAACGGCGGGCGGTGCGGAATGATTTCTTGAATTTGATTAATGTCCAGCATAGCAAATGTCCCCTCTCGAGCTTTTCTTAGTATAAAACCGGCGTTCTTAAGCGAAACTATACGTATCCTTCATAAAACTGCAGATTATGGAGGTTAAGATAAGGGGGCTTGATCTATGGACCCGAAGCGTCCATGGATCAAGCCTCTTTCTGCTTCTTGGTGACCGGGCTACGCATGCCCCGAAGGCGTCTCCGCTTGACCATTGAGCGTCTTGTAAGACAGCAGGTATACGAAGGACGTCAGGAACGAGAACGCGATAACGACCCATAAGTATGTATGCGCGAAAGGCGCTTCGAAAAAGATAAACATAATCGCGAAGTAAAATAACACGGTTGTCAGCTTGCCCATCCAGTTGGCCGGCACGTTCTTCTTCCCTCGGAAATGAGCGAACAGGCCTCCCGCGATCATGCCCAAATCGCGCAGGAACATCGCTCCCGCGGCCCACCACGAAATATGTCCGGATACAAGCAGGGACACGATAACGGTGATGAGCATCAGCTTATCCGCGAGCGGATCCAGCATCTCGCCGGCAGGCGTCACTTGGCCGAACTTGCGGGCAATATACCCGTCGAGCACGTCGGTCACACCGGCTGCAACCACAACGAGGAACGCGGGGATCATGTGACCGCTGGCGAACACGCCGATATAGACGGGAATCAACAGAAATCGCAAGGCTGTCAATAAGTTAGGCAGATTCAACGTTCACACTCCTCCGGTGTCCTACGGAATGTTCCACCATGGTTCCCAACTATTATAAACTACCTCCTCGAAAATGAAAACAAACCGCGGTCCAGGGCCGCGGCTTCAAAACGAAAAGTCCTTGCGCGCCCACGAGAGGGCGTGCTAGAATACTGACTGAACGTTCAGTATACATATGATATTGTGCGTGAAATGATCGGAAGGGAGCGAAGCCTTGAATAGAAAGCAGCAGCAGACCGAAGTGACCAAAGCCCGTCTCATGGAAGCCGCATTCGCTATCTTCTCGCACCGTGGCTACGTCTCCGCTTCTATAGAAGAGATAGCATGTGCGACGGGCACCAGCAAGGCCAATATTTATTACCATTTCAAAAGCAAGGAAGGCCTCTTCCTCGCCCTGCTCGACCGTTACGATGCCGAATGGATGGCGCTCTGGGAGGAGCAGCGCGTTCGTTACCATTCCGTTGCCGAGATGCTTCACGGCATGATCAACATGAGCTTGCCGCAAGGCTTCCATCATCCTCTTAATCGCGCGGCCAGGGAATTTTTGGACGATGCTTGGGGGAAGAGCGAAGAAGGAAGGCGGTTATTCGCCGAGCGGGTCGAAGAGAAACGGCTGTTCCTGATCGCGCTCCTGCAAGAAGGAATCGACAGCGGCGAGCTGAAGACCGGGAACGTCTCCGAGCTAGCGCTCATTCTGGAAAGCTTGTTCCGCGGACTCGGCGAGACGACGCGGGATATGAAGCTGGACGACGCGATGAAGATTTATAATTGCGCGCTGGAAGCTTTCTTGCATGGAATTGCGGCGAAGTGCGTAGGAAATGGTAAGGAGTAAAGAGAAATCGGTTAAGGATATGGAGGAGTTAAAGAAATGCATACCGCATCTGCCGCTACGGCGGCGCCCCGAGATCTGGGGAACGTCAAGAGACTGCCGATTCTGATCTCGTTGATCATCGGCGCGTTTTTTTCCATTCTAAATGAAACCTTGCTCAACATCGCACTTGTCGATTTGGTTGAAGATTTCGGCGTAACGTTTAATACCGTGCAATGGCTGTCCACCAGCTACATGCTGACGGTCGGCATTCTGATCCCGGTGTCCGCGCTGCTCGTGCAGTGGTTCACGACACGGCAGATGTTCCTCGGCGCGATGACGCTGTTCTCTCTCGGCACGCTCGTGTGCGCGCTGGCGCCCGAGTTCTACGTGCTTCTCATCGGGCGGATCATCCAAGCGCTCGGAACGGGTCTCATGCTTCCTGTTATGATGAACACGATTCTTGTGCTCTACCCGCCTGAGAAACGCGGTGCGGCAATGGGCAGTATCGGTCTTGTCATCATGTTCGCGCCGGCGATCGGCCCGACTTTGTCCGGCTTGATTCTGGAAGCAACGGATAACTGGCGCTGGTTGTTTTATCTGGTGCTGCCTTTTGGCATTTTCGCGATCGCTTTTGCGGCAATCTTCCTTAAGAACGTGTCCGACGTAACGAAACCTAGAGTCGATGTTTTGTCCATTATTTTGTCTACGATCGCGTTCGGCGGCATCGTCTACGGCTTTAGCAGCCTGGGCGGCCACGGCTCCGAAGGCAGCGGCTGGTCCGATCCGAAGGTTTACGGCACGGTAATCGCCGGCGGAATCGGTCTGATCCTATTCGTTTGGAGACAGCTGAAGATGCGCGAGCCGATGCTCGACATGCGCGCGTTCAAGGCGCCTATGTTCTCGTACAGTACCATACTTATTATCATCGTCATGATGGCGTTGTTCTCGACGCTGATGCTGCTCCCGATCCTCATGCAGACGGGCATGGCCCTGACGGCGTTCGCCGCCGGCCTAGTGCTGCTCCCTGGCGGTATCGTCAACGGCTTCTTGTCGCCGATTACCGGCAAGCTGTTCGATAAATTCGGTCCTCGCGCGCTCGTTATCCCAGGATCGGCGATTCTGGTTGTCATCATGTACTGCTTCACGCAAATCTCGCTGGAGACGAGCAAAGGCATGATCATTCTGCTGCACTGCAACATGAGCCTTGCGATGTCCATGATCATGATGCCGGCGCAGACGAACGGTCTGAACCAGCTGACGCCAAAATACTACCCGCACGGCTCCGCTATCTTGAGCACGCTGCAGCAAGTAGCAGGCGCGCTTGGCATCGCCTTCTTCATCAGCATCATGTCGTCCGGAACGAAGGACTACTTGCTGAGCTCGTCCGACCCGACGTCGCCGGCGGAGCTGGCTGGCTCGGTTATGGCCGGCATCCACAATGCCTTCGAAGTCGGGATGTACTTCTCCATTGTGGCGCTGATCCTCTCCTTCTTCGTGAAACGCGTCACGGCTCCGAAGGAGTTCTAAGGAACGTTAAACACACCCGATAGGCTTGGTTGGAGCTCAGATTCCAGCATCGCCAAGCCAGACACCAATTAACAAAGGCAGCTAAGCACAGTCCCCAATGACCGTGCAGAGCTGCCTTTTTTCATTCATTGGTTACTCTCCTCCGTCTACTCCGTCACCCCGCGCACCAGTAACCCGATTTTCTCGGCCTATTGAGCACCACAGCACCCTCACCTCACGAGTAACCCGATTTTCTCGGCCTATTGCGCGCCACAGCACCCTCACCGCACCAGTAACCCGATTTTCCCGGCCTATTGCGCTCCACCGCACCCTTCCCGCACCAGTAACCCGACTTTCTCGGCCTATTGCGCTCCACCTCACCATCCCGCACCAGTAACCCGACTTTTTCGGCCTATTGCGCTCCACCGCACCCTTCCCCCACCAGTAACCCGACTTTCTCGGCCTACTGCGCCCCACAGCCCTTGCCCGCCGATGCACGCAAAAAATAAAGGACATATTACCTTTATTTTCAGCTGAAATCCTACATGCGAGCAAAATAGCGGCAATAGTGGAGTTATTCGTGGTGGGAAACGGAGTTTTCTAAAGAATCGCAGAAAATAGAGGTACTTATGCCGCTATTCTCACGCATCGGACCGAGACTGGCGAATTAACGCCCTTTTATCCGTTATTCCGGCTAGACCCGCCCGGTTAACCACGCGTGCCTAATCGCAGGCTGTTCGCCAGCCTCCCTGCAATCGTGCGCGCAAACAAAAAAGGCCGCTCCGGCCGCCTAATGCGGTCGGAACAGCCTGATCAGCTAAGATTCCGCGAATATGAGATCATAAAGGTGACGCCATGTCTCGATCTTGAATACGTCTTCCTTCGAGCCGCTGCCCAGAATAGTGTATCCTGCATATAGACCGACCACAAGCATGACAATCATGATAATGGGCACGATACTTTTACGGAGGAGCCAGAACGTGACTCTCGCCCATGTCGGGAAACGTTCTTCTTCGTATTCTTCTTCCGCCGACTCCGCACGAGCGGACTTGCGTCCCTTGTCCTTGGCGCTTAGGTCCACGACCTTCGCCACCGATGGCTGGGAGCTGCCAACGCCGCCGCCATGCCGCTGCGCTCTCGAAAGCGTGCTGCTTAGCGTCGTATAGACGGATGTGGGAGAATCGTCCACCGCCGTATTCGTTCTCTTCTGTGGACCGTCTTCCATAGCGTTACGACGGCCCGAGCCGATTTGATTATCGTCGGCCATTCCTATCACCTACATTCTGTCCTATGAGCGGCGCATCGTATTGGCGAGGCCCATCATGGTGTCGCTGGATGTCAGCGCCCGCGCCGCGAGCTGATACGCACGCTGCACGCTGATGAGCTCCGTCATCTCGTCCGTCAGTTCGACATTGGACTGCTCCAGATAGCCTTGGCGTAATGCGATCCGGTTATCCATGTTCGGGACGATCTGCTGTACGACGTCATCCACGTTGATGCCTTCCGCGATGGCGAATAGGTTATCCGCTACCGCCGTCAATCCCGCAGGACGCGAAGCCTGCAGCAGCTTGATGCTGCCCAGGTTGAGCGTGCCTTCCGAGGATACGCCTAGCACCGAACCGTCGGCATTGACCTTCAGGTCGTAGCCTTCCGGCAGAACGAGGTTTCCTTCGGTCATATTGCCGTTCTCGTCCGGTACCATCGCGACAACCGGGTAGCCTTCTTCCGTTGCCAGTATGGTATCACCGTTTGCGTTGACCGTCAACTGGAACGCTCCGTTCCGCGTGTAGGCCCGGTTGCCTGCGTTGTCCACCACGACTTCAAAAAGCGCGTTGCCCTCGATGGCAAGGTCCGTCGACACGTCGGTCGCTTTCATCGCTCCTTGCGTCAGATTCGGCTGGACCATCGTCATCTTGGCGCCCCAGCCTTGGTTGAAGTTAAGAGGCGACAGCCGGCCAGGCTGGGTGAACGCTTCGGGCTGTCTCTTCGCATTGTTAAGCAGATCCTCGAAGGTCGCTTCTTTCTTCTTGTAGCCTACTGTATTTACATTCGCAATATTGTCCGAGATCAGGTCCAGCTTCTGCTGGAGCGCGTTCATCGAGACCATGGCGTTGATCATAGACGCGTTCATGCTGCGTTGCCCTCCCTTAGGTTATATCCGATTCTTACGAGTTTAGATGCGGCCGACTTCATTGACTGCTTTCTGCAAGCTTTCGTCGTAGAATTGAATAACCTTCTGGTTCGCTTCGTAAGCGCGAAGCGCGGACATCAGGTCAACCGCAGCTTGCGCGGAATCGACATTGGAGCGCTCGACGTACCCTTGACGCACCTCAATGCGTTCGCCTGGCTCGATCGCGCGGGCTTCGCCCTCGCCGTCGGCGAAGCGGAAGTTACCGTTACCTTCGCGGATCAGCTCATTCGGATTCTCGACTCGGGTAATCAACAGCTGCGAGCCGATCTCCACGCCGTTCGCGTCAACGAAACGCTGATCGTCCGTCAGCTTCAGGCTGTCCAGCCCGACGCCCACAGGAAGCTGAATCGGAGCGCCGTTCGTGCCAAGCACGTTCGAGCCGTCGCTGGTGAGCAGGAAGCCTTCGCCGTTCACCGTGAACTTACCGCCTCTCGTATAGCGGACCTCCCCGTTCGCGTCCTGCACCGTGAAGAAAGCCTGCGGCTGGAACACGACTTCACCGTCTTCAGACACCGATTTGCCCGATGCGTCGAAGGTCAGGCCGTCGACCTCGATATTGGACACAAGCGCGAAGTCCGACGACTGGTTCGTCTGCATCAGGTCGCCTTGCAGATGGATCGAAAGACTCTCCTCGGCGAACACCCCGCTTGTCCAACGTCCGACGGTCGTGTTCTGAGCGCCCTCGACGCCCGTCATCTTCAGAAGCATCTCCGGGAAGGAACGCGTGATGGCGTTCGTCTGTTTGTAGCCCGGCGTATTGATATTGGAAATATTGTTCGTAACGGTATCGTGTCGGCGCTGCTGGGCGGTCATGCCCGCCGCGGCCGTGTATAGTCCTCTTAGCATGTTGCAGGTCCTCCTCCAATGTTTGCGAAGCAAACATACTTCGTAAGCGTTCGCTCAATGTTTGCGAAGCAAACATACTTCGAAAGCATTGGCTTAATGTTTGCGAAGCAAAATGTTTGCTGCAAGCTTCAGTGTAAACGCATATGCCTGCTGATTGCTCTGGCAATTCTATCTAAAACCAGCATATGCCCGGCTTTCGCCCCCGCAAACGATTGTTCGGAAGCGTCTTGATCGCTAAGCTGCATGCACATCTCTATCTTGTATCGGTCATCGTCCACGGTGTCTGAATAGCATTCGCCTGCGACCTAAGACTCATTTCCGCCTCGGCGCGCCCCCCTATGGCGCCCTACCCGCGGAGATGCTTGTCCCATGCCGTTAAAAACATTACTTCTTAAGCTTGTCCAAGTGATCAAGCAGGATCCCGGTTCCCTTAACAACGCAGTGCATCGGATCTTCCGCGATGAGCACCGGCACCTTAAGCTCGTCCGCCAGCAGCGTGTCGAGTCCGCCGAGCAGCGCGCCCCCGCCGGTCAGGATGACCCCGCGGTCGATAATGTCCGCCGACAGCTCCGGAGGCGTCTGCTCCAGCACGTACTTCGCCGCCGCGACGATCGACATCACCGGATCCCGGAGAGCTTCGCGCACTTCGTCCGTGTGGATCGTCACCGTCAGAGGCAGACCGGACACCATGTCCCGCCCGCGGATGTCGATCTCTTCCTTGCGGCCGTCGTCGTACACCGAGCCGATCTTGATTTTGATATCTTCGCTCGTCCGTTCGCCGATCAGAAGCTTGTACTTATTTTTGATATACTTCATTATCGCATCGTCGAACTTGTCCCCCGCTACTTTAATAGAGGATGCCGTTACGATGTCGCCCATGGACAAGACGGCCACGTCCGTCGTGCCGCCCCCGATGTCCACGACCATATTGCCGCTCGGCTGGAAGATGTCCATTCCGGCTCCGATCGCCGCAGCCTTCGGCTCTTCTTCCAAATAGACTTCCTTCGCTCCGCTGCGCTCGGCAGCCTCGCGAATCGCCTTCTGCTCTACGGACGTAATATTCGTCGGGGCACAGATGAGAATGCGCGGACGGCTGAACCACTTGCGGCCGTCCACGCGGTCTATAAACGCTTTGAGCATGATTTCCGTAATTTCGAAATCGGCGATGACGCCGTCGCGAAGCGGCCTGATCGCCACGATATTGCCCGGCGTCCGGCCTACCATGCGGTGCGCGTCCTCGCCGACCGCGAGAACCTTCTTCGAATCGCTTTCAATCGCGACGACGGAAGGCTCGTCAAGCACAACGCCTCTACCTTTCACATGAATGGATACATTGGCTGTCCCCAGATCGATTCCGATATCCTTGCTTAGCATAAGGCTTAAGTCCCCCAACGAATAATGTTAACGTTAACGCTCAGATTAGTTTCCCCACAACCGCAGAGTAAACTCTCAACGAAACATTATTCGTCAAATAAGTCTAAAATCCTCTACCGGATGTAAAAAATAATCGGATAATCTCATTGGGAAAAGAGTTAAACTTTGCCCGCCGCAAGCACTTCCCGCTTCTTCGCGCTGGTCTTCTTGTACTTGATCTTCGTCGCTTCTCCTCCTCTAAGATGCCTGATCGACTTGTGGTACTCGAGAATGTGCTTCACCTGGTCTGCCAGGTCGGGGTTTATCTCCGGCAACCGTTCGGTCAAGTCCTTGTGAACCGTGCTTTTGGACACGCCGAACTCTTTGGCGATCGTTCGCACCGTATGCTTCGTTTCCACGATGCATCGGCCTATTTTAATGGTCCGCTCTTTGATGTAATCGTGCACGTTCCCGCCTCCCTACTCGAGATAGTTTGGTACATTATATGAGTGGAGTGGGTATATATTCTTTGTGTCCAAGCGTGACAAGCCCGAATTGCAGGAAATTTTCATCCGAAGCCCTCTCGAAGGCCTATAATACGCGGTTAGGACGGGTCCGAATACTCAACAATCAACGCAAAAAAAGCGGAGGATCTCATCCTCCGCCTTGCCCTGCGGCCTTATGCTGGCCGCCGGCTTTATTCCGCTATGTAGTTGCTTGGGTTGACCGTGTCGCCGTTCAGGCGAGTTTCGAAGTGAAGATGCACGCCGAGATCCTTCTCGAGGTCGCTGCGGCCCGCTTGCGCGATAACCGTGCCTTGACCGACTTCTTCGCCTTTTTCAACTTGAACGTCCGTCAAGCTTTGGTACACCGTAACCAGGCCGTTGCCATGGTCGATCTCGACAATATAGCCGTTCGTCGGATGCAGCTCCACATGGGATACGACTCCTTCGAGCGCCGCCATGACTTCGAACGTTTCGCCGTTGGGATCGACGAAGTCGATGCCCGTATGCGGCGAGATCTCGTTGTTCACTTGGATGAGCGCCGCTTCTTTGTCCGCTTCGCTCGCGTTCTTGTCGTAGAACTTCGTTTCCACTTGCAGAGCTTCGAAGTTGCCTACCGGCCAGGTCATTTTGCTGGCGTCCGCGATAACTTCTACTGCCTCTTCGCCGTTCCCGCCTTCGTTCGTACCGCCTTGCACTTCCTCGCTACCGTCCTCTTGCGTCACTTCAGAGTCAATCTGGCCGGTTGTCTCCTTGGCCGGATCCGAACCCTGATAGATCCACATTAAGGTTACGATAATTGCCGCTGCGGCCATGAAGATTGCGGGGGAAACCCAACGCTTTGCGAATAGTTTCCTTAGTCCGCTGCTAGAGTTCGCGGCAGATGCTGCTCCCAGAGAGTTTTTAGGAGCTTCTTCTGGTCTTTGCTTTGGTTTGTTTTGATCATTCATTTGTTATCACCTCACTAGCCATTGTTGCCAGTATTGCTAGGTTTATACGTGAGGGATATCAAATTTTAAGAGTTTGTCCGATTTGGTATCTTCGAAGCTTGTTCCAGCTTCGCGCCCGAGTAATAGTGCTCCAGAATCTCCCGCGCCGGCTTCCCTTCCCGCGCCATTCCGTTGGCGCCCCACTGGCTCATGCCGACGCCGTGGCCGAGTCCGTAGGTCGTGAAGACGATGCCGTCCTTGCCAATCTTCCAGCTGAAATGAGAGGAAGCCAGTCCGAGACTCTCTCTCACCTCCCTGCCGCTGAACGTCTTCCCGTTAATCTTCACTTCCGCGATCCGCTTGCCGTCCGTCCACTTCGTCACTTTCATAGAAGGCTTGCTTCCCGCCTGTTTCCCAGAGAGTCCCATCGCGCGGTAAAACTTGGCGAGCGTGAACGACACCTCCGCCTCGTACCGGGGGGAAATCTCTTGGTCCCACGGACTGGCCACGCTTCGCAAGTAAGGCAGCGGTTGCTCCCAGTAGTCCTCCGAGTTCTCCGTATAGCCGTTGCTGGTAGAGAAGAATGCCGCTTCGATCGGCTCCCCCTCGTACGTCATGATCATGCCGCGCGTTCCTTCCACCGCCTGCTTCAGCTTTGCGAGATTGTCCTTCTTCGCTTCGCCCTTCCAGCGCTTCGCCAGCTCGTCCTTCGAAAGATAGACTTGATGCTGCACCGTATCTAGCACATCCGCCTCTCCGGCGCTTCCGCCGGCCGACAGCCGCCGGACGATGTACGTGCGCGCCGCGACCGCCTGAGCCTTCAGCGCTTCGAGGTGGAAGTCGATCGGCATCTCCGCCGCGAGCACGCCCATGACGTACGTCTCGAGAGGAACGGTCTCTATCTTCTTCCGGTCGGTCAAATAGACCCTTACCTTCACTCCGTCGAGCGCCGTCTTCGCGGGAGGCTTGAGCTCCTCCCTCTTGTCGCCAACCGCCTCGGCCGACTGCGTCTCGACTTCGGGTCCTTTGCTCCCGGAGGCTTCCTCTTCCGGCTTCTGCGCTGTCTCCTCCGGAGGCTTGGCCGGTTCATTCGCCGAGCCGGCAGGCGATTGGCCTTGCTGCTCCCGCGTCGGCTGGCTGACGGGCGACTGCTCGTACGTCATCCGCCTCACGTAAGGAATTTCGACCGCGCCGCTCCACAGCTTGCTCAGCTCCTCGCGGGAAGCCGCTGTTTGCTCGGCCTCCGGCTTCACGCCTTCCTGCAGAGCGGCCTTCATTCCGAATACGGTGGCGCCTAGGGCAATTCCCACTCCGAAGACGATCCACCAGCTGCGCGCTTGCGCGATCTTCCTGCTGCTTGTCCGTATTCTAGCAATCCAAACTTCCATCCTAATCAAACCGCCCCCTTCAATGGGCGCCGCGCTCGCAAGCATTCCGGCGCCTTGCTGGACGTCTCTCTCGACTGCGCGTCCGGATACTTCATTCTATGAGGCGGTTTACTAGGATAGACTCAAATTGAGAAATCTCTCATCTAACGGCTGCATGCCTGCGAGGCTCTATGTTATTGCTTGCTTAATCATGCCGCAGCGCGTCGACCGGCTTCAGCCGGGACGCCTTGTTCGCCGGGAAAATGCCGAAGACGACGCCGACGACGGCCGAGAAAACGAAGGCGATGGCGACGGTCTGCGGCGGAACCGACGTATCGGTGCCGTTCGCGATGCCGATAGCTTCGGAGCCGAGGAACCCGGCGCCGATCCCGAGCGCTCCGCCGATGCCGCTGATGACGACCGCCTCGACGAGGAATTGAAAGAGAATGTCTCTGCGCTTCGCGCCGAGAGACTTGCGGATGCCGATCTCCCGCGTCCGCTCCGTCACCGACACGAGCATAATGTTCATGACGCCGATGCCGCCGACGACGAGCGTAATCGCCGCCACGTACAGCAGCATCGTGTTCATCGTTTCGTTGACCGAGTTGAGCGTCTCGACCGCGTCCTCCTGATTGAACACCCGGTAGCTGCTGTCGTCGCCGCGGAACGTTTCGAGCAGGCTCGCCTCCAAAGCGGCCACGGTCTGGTCCATCCGGTCCAAATCCTCGACTTTGATGCTGATGCTGCGGACGCCGACGGAGTCGAACATTTTCTGCGCGGTCGTGATCGGGATCAGAATCTTCTCGTCGTTGGAGCCGGTAAGCGAGCTGCCCTTGGACTCCAGCAGCCCGACGATCGTGAACCGGCTGCCGTTGACCGCAATAACCTCGCCGACGGGGTCATCGCTGCCGAACAGCTCCGTCGCCGTATCAACGCCGATAAGAGCGACCTTCTGCGTATTCCGAACGTCGACCGGCGCGATGTAGCGACCCGACTGCACGCTGAAATCGTTGACGGTCTCGTAATGCCCCGTGATGCCTTCAACCGTGACGTCCGTGCTAGTCTTCTCGTATTTGACCGTCGCGTTGCCGCTCACCGTCGGAGCAACCGCTTCGATATTCGAAATGTCGGCGAGAGCCAGCGCGTCCTCGAGGGACAGCGAGGTCGCCGTTCCCCGCCCCGTAATCGTAACGGACAACGAATTCGTGCCGAGGCTGGCGACCTGCTGCTCGACCTGGTTTTTGGAGCCTTGGCCCATCCCGACGAGCGCGATGACCGTCGCTACCCCGATTAGAATGCCGAGCATGGAGAGAGCCGTTCTAAGCTTGTTCGACCAGACGCTCTTGAACGCCATCCGGAAGCCTTGGCTGAGCTTCATGCGTCTCCCTCCTTCCTACCGTTTCGGTCAGCTCGCCGTCGCGCATGACGACGGTCCGGCCGGCCCGCTTCGCCACGTCCATGTCGTGCGTAATGAGCACGATCGTATGGCCCTTGCGATTCAATTCTTCTATTAAAGAGAGCACTTCCTGCCCCGTCTTCATATCGAGCGCGCCGGTCGGTTCGTCCGCCAGCAGAATCGGCGGGTTCGTCGCCAGAGCGCGGGCAATGGCTACCCGCTGCTGTTGGCCGCCGGACAGCTCGCTTGGTCTATGATGAACCCGCTCCCCGAGACCGACCTGCTCGAGCGCCGTCATTGCCATCTCCCTGCGTTGCTTGGCCGGCAATCCCCTGTAGATTAGAGGCAGCTCGCAGTTCTCGAGCGCGGTAAGCTTGGGCAGCAGATGGAAGCCTTGGAAGATGAACCCGATCTTCTTGTTCCGAATATCCGCCAGCTTGTTGTCGCTGAGCCCCCGCACCTCGGTTCCGTCCAGCTTATAGCTGCCGTCGGTCGGCGTATCGAGGCATCCGATGACGTTCATCATCGTCGATTTTCCGGAGCCGGAAGGCCCTACGATCGCGACAAAATCGCCAGGGTATACGCTTAGCGATACGCCCTTAAGCACGGTTACCGTTTCCCGGCCCATCACATATTGTTTGACAAGTTGGGTGATCTCGATCAGGGCGTCCTGCTTCGTGCCTATCATCGTGCGCCTCCCATGCCGTTCGCTCGGGTAAAACCGCCGCCACCGCCACCGCCGGCAAACCCGCCGCCGCCTTGGAAGCCGCCGCCCGGCATGACCATGCCCGGCATCATCTGAACGCTGTCCTCCGCATCCGAGCCCATGCCCACCGTTCCTTGCGGCAGCGGAACGAGCACCTCGTCACCCTCTTCGAGTCCGGAAATAATCTCGACATACGTATCATTGCTGATGCCGATCTCGACGGGGACAAGCTGGCCTTCCATGCCGGCCAGAGCGCCAAAGCCGGCACCGCGTCCTCCGCCTTGCGGAGCGGCGCCTTCGCCTTGCGCGAAGCCCGGCATTTGCCCGCGTCCGCCTGCGCCCGCTCCCTGCTGCGCCGTCGCGTCTCCGGCTTGCGGAGCGCTGCCGCTTGCTTCCGATGCGCCTTGCCCGGCATCGCCGGCGTTTGGACGCTGCGCGGGCTGGCCTTCGCCGCCCGCCGTTCCGCCGTTCGGAGCCGCTCCGCCCGCACCCGCGTCCGTACCTATTTTGGCATCGCCGTCCGCTGTTCCGCCGCCCGATTGTCCCGACGCGCTGCCGTTCGGTCGGCCCGTCAATACTCCTGCGGCACCAGCCGCCGCCTCGCCCTCTTCGCCGCCCGGCACGCGGACGAACGTCCGGCTGCCCATCTCGACGACGGCATCGACCGGCACCACGACAACATTTTCGCGCGATTCCAGCACGATATCCGCTTCGCCCGACATTCCCGTCAGGACGCCCTCGATTTCTTTCATAAGCAAGCGGACCTCGTACGCCGACACGCCGCCGGTGCTGGAGCCTTCGCGAGCGATCTCCGACACCGTCCCCTCGAACGTTCGGTCCGTCAGCGCGTTCAAGTGGATTTGCGCCGTTTGGCCCAGCTTCACGGACGGAATGTCCAGCTCGTCGACCGATACGACGAACTCGAGCAGCTCATAATCGACGATCTCGGCAATAACCGTATTCGGGCTGACCTCGTCGCCGACCGACACCGCGCTCTCCGTCACCTCGCCATCCACCGTCGCCACTACCTGCGGCACATCCTGCTGCTCCTCGTAGAGGTCGGACATGTCTTCCTGCAGCTGCGCGATCTCCAGCTTCACGCTTTCGATGGACGTCGACACTTTATCCTTGGTCTCTTCCTCGTTCTCCGTACCCGTCGCTTCCTTGTACTGAGTCTGGTACTCCTCGAGCTGCTGCTGCTTGCTGTCGATGCTCGTCTGCAGATTGGATATTTCCTTCTCATAGTCCTTCTCCGGCTCGAAGGTCGCCAGCACCTGCCCCGCCTTGACGCGGTCCCCCACCTTAAAATGCAGCTGCTCGATCGCCCCGGTAATGCCGGAGGTAACCGTCTCGCGGGAATTGGCCACGACGCTTCCCGTCGCGCTGATCTTGAGCTCCAGATTGCTTCTCGTCGCCTGCGCCGTCATCGACGTCGCTTCCTCTGCGGCCGCCAGCTTGTCCGGCTTGAGGTAATAATAAGCGCCCCCCGAGCCCGCGGCGACGAGGACGATCGAGAGTCCTACCCATAGCTTCCATTTTTTCATCGGCTGATCTCCACCCTCCATAGTACGTTTTCCGCCCACTCTAGCACAGGTTCGTGAACGCAAAATGAACGCGGCAGGGGCCATATCCGGGAGGCATATTCAGCCAATTTTTATTTTTCTTTCAGCTTGGACTCAGCTTGCTAAGGTACGATAACCGTACCAACTGTCGGGGAAGGGGAAACGTATGCCCAAGATCGTAGTCGTGGATGATGACGCGAATATCCGCGAGCTGATTTCGTTATTCCTGAAGAGAGACGGCCATCAGGTCGTGGAGGCCGTGGACGGCGTGGACGCGCTGGACAAGCTGGAAGCCGTAAGACCCGATCTGGCCATTATCGACGTCATGATGCCGCGGATGGACGGCTGGACGCTATGCTCGGCGCTCGGAGGAAGCTATGACTTCCCGAAGTTGATGCTGACGGCCAAAGGCGAGACCGCCCATAAGGTACGGGGACTCGAGCTCGGAGCGGATGATTACATGGTGAAGCCGTTCGACCCGCCGGAGCTGCTGGCCCGGGTCAAGGCTTTGCTGCGGAGATTCCGCATTGCCGCCTCCCAGCGGATTACGTTCGGGGCCGTTACGATGGATATGTCGGACTTCCGCATGACCGCGGGCGGAGAGGATATTTCGCTGCCGCCGAGAGAATTCGAGCTTCTGTTCAAGCTGGCCAGCTATCCCGGCAAAACGTTCGCGCGCGACGATCTGATCGAGCAGCTGTGGGGCGTCAATTACGAGGGGGACGAGAGGACGGTCGACGTCCATATTAAAAGGCTGAGAGACCGCTTCGCGGAGGAGCGGTACCGATTCCGCATCACGACGGTGCGGGGACTCGGCTACCGGCTGGAGATTCTGCCATGATCCGGGTCTTGCGCACGCGATGGCGTCAGGCGGGATGGCGGAATTGGCTTCCTGCCGGCGGCTTTCCTCTGTTCCGATCCTTGTATTCGCGAATTATGGCGACCTTCCTTATTGTCGTGGTTATCAGCATCGGACTGTCGTACTGGCTTACCAGCGCGCTGTTCCAGCAGCAGTCCCGGGGCTCCATGATGCAGGAGATCGACAGCACCTTCGGCATCATCGAGCAGCTGCACGAAGTGTCGGATCCGGCTTCGCTTGAGTCGTTCCTGAAGGAAGTAGCAGGCGCTCATCATATATCAATCGCTGCGGTCAACCAGGAACGCGACTTCATCACGGCGGGGCAGAATGCCGACATGCTGCAGGCCAGACTGGCGGAAGCGCCCGAGCTGCCGGCGGTGCTGTCGGGCAGCGTCGCGCGTGTCGCCGTAAGAGGCGAGGCGGTAGAAGGCAGCTTCCCGCCGCCGCCTGCCATTGGCAGACTCGTCTCCTTGGGCAGCGAGAGCTGGGCGATGTTCGTTCTGCCGGAGCGCTTCCCGGCGAACAGCAACTTCGTCTGGACGGCCGTTACTTTGCTGCTGACGCTGCTCGCGATCGGCTCCATTCTGATCGTGATCGCGGCCCGCTATCTCGTCAGGCCGATTAAGCAGCTGAACGAAGCGGCCGTCTCGATGGCCGCCGGCAACTTCGCGATCCGCCTGGCCGCGCACAGAAGGGACGAGCTCGGCAAGCTGGCCGAAAGCATGAACGCGATGGCGCTCAGCCTCTCGCGGCTCGAGACGATGCGCCAGGACTTCGTCGCCAATGTCTCGCATGAGCTTCAGTCGCCGCTTACATCCATCAACGGCTTCGCCGAGGCGCTGCGGAGCGATGACGTGACGGCTCACGACCGCGACCGCTATGTCGGCATCATCCAGCAGGAGAGCAGCCGCTTGTCCAAGCTGTGCGAGAATCTGCTGAAGCTGTCCTCGCTCGACTCGCAGCATCACCCCTACTACCCGGCCGCATTCCGGCTGGACAAGCAGCTGCGCCGGCTGGTGCTTGCCTGCGAGCCCGCATGGCAGTCGAAGGCGATCTCCATCGAGCTGGTTCTAGAGCCGCTCACGGTGAAAGGCGATGAAGATTTGCTCAGCGGCGTATGGAGCAACCTCCTGACGAACAGCATCAAGTTCACGCCGGCCAGTGGCGAGATTCGCGTCACGCTCGCGCAGCGCGGCGACACCGCGGTCGTCGAAGTCGCAGACTCCGGCGTAGGCGTCGCCGAGGTGGACCGCGAGCGCATCTTCGAGCGCTTCTACAAGGCCGACCCCTCACGCAACCGCAATGCCGGCGGCAGCGGGCTCGGCCTCTCCATCGCCCGCAAGATCGTCGAGCTCCATGGCGGCACGATCCGCCTGGACGATTCGCCGCCGGACGCCCCCGGCGCAAAGTTCACAGTAGCGCTGCCTATGGGTTAGGCAGCGCCCAAACCCGCCCTCCAAACACATTTAGGCACCTCTGGCGCCTCTATTTCACTCAGACCCGCCATCCAAACACATTTAGACGCCCTCGCCCCTCTATTTCCTGCAACCCCGCCAACCAACTTTTTGTTAATTTTTCCACTGTTGGATATACTACTCCACTAAAAGCAAAGCAACAGAAACCGAAGGAGGAGTAGGCGTTGCGCTGGTTCAAGAGTCAAAAACATTCGCATTCCGGCAGCAAGACCGATCCGGCCAAGCCGGCCGGAATCCCCCTCCCCGAAGAAGAACAAATCGTCGCCTTAAGCACGGAGCTTGCATCGAACGAAACGAAGCTCAGGGATACGTTCCGAGGCTGCTCCGACATTAATTTTCGCCCCATCTCCGGCAATCCTAGCGTACTCTTACTTTATACGGATGGTTTAATCGACAGCAAAACGTTGGATCAAGCCGTGTTAATGCCCATTCTCTATCACGCGGCACCCGCCAGCCCGAGCGCGGCCCCGATTTCCTGCCAGATCATACAGGAGCAGCTGGTCGCCATTGCGCAGCTTCAGACCGTGACCACGATCAACGATGTTATGGAAGGGGTTCTGAAAGCCAATATCGCCTTATTGGTCGACGGGGAAAACCAGGCGGTCATCGCCGATCTTAAGGGCTTCGAGAAACGCGCGGTGGAGGAGCCGGCCGCCGAAGTTTCCGTCCGCGGACCCCGGGACGGATTTACCGAAAATCTGCGCATTAATACGGGTCTCATCCGCAGGCGGCTCCGCAGTCCGAAGCTGAAGATGGAATCGCTGACGATCGGTCAGCTTACTCAGACGGATGTCGTCATTACTTATATAGAAGGAGTCGTCTCGAATACGATTCTGGAGGAAGTCCGCAATCGAATCAGCCGGATTCAGATCGACGGGGTGCTGGAATCGGGTTTTATCGAAGAATTTATCGAGGATGTCACTTGGTCGCCTTTCCCGCAAATTCAGAATACCGAACGCCCCGACATCGTATGTGCCAGTCTGCTCGAAGGGAAGGTCGCGATCATCGTCGATAACACCCCCTTCGCGTTGATCGTTCCGATGACCTTCTGGATCGGCCTGCAGGCGGTTGAGGATTATTACGAGCGATCCATCTACACGACATTCGTTCGGTTCATCCGGTACTCTCTGTTTAATATCGCCCTGCTTCTTCCGTCCCTGTACGTGGCGCTCTCCACTTTCCATCAGCAGCTGATCCCCATGAACCTGCTCATCAGCATCGCGAATTCCCGGGAAGGCGTGCCGTTCCCGACCTTTGTCGAGACGCTGCTGATGGAGTTTATGTTCGAGGGACTCCGGGAGGCGGGGATCCGCATGCCCAAAGCCGTCGGCTCCGCCGTCAGCATCGTGGGAGCGCTCGTCATCGGCCAAGCCGCCGTCCAAGCAGGTATCGTATCCGCGCCTGTCGTCATTATTGTAGCCACGACCGGGATCGCGTCGTTCGCCATCCCCCGCTATAACTTCGGGACCGCCTACCGGCTCCTGCGTTTCCCGCTGCTGATATTGTCGGGAGTGCTTGGCTTATACGGCATAATAGGCGGCCTGTTCCTCATGATCATCCATCTGCTCGGTTTGCGATCGTTTGGCGTTCCCTATATGAGTCCGGTCGTTCCGCAAATCCCTCTTAGCCTGAAAGATGTATTCATACGCGCACCCAGATGGAGCATGAACCAGCGGCCGGCACTCTTCTCCGGAGGGAACAAGACGCGTATCCCGAAAGGCCAGCAGCCAAGTCCAAACAAAGGAGAAGCAAACGATGAATAGGATTTGGAGAACCCTCTGCGTCATGCTCTCTCTTCTACTCATAACCGGTTGTTGGGACAGCTCGGAGGTCAACGACCTTGCTATCGAGCTCGCTTGGGGCATCGACAAAGCCCCGAACAAAAAAATAATGATCAGCGCCCAAGTGATCAACCCTTCGAAAATAAGCGGCGGGCAGGGCGACGGCGCAGGCGGGGGAGGCGAAGGAAAACCTTATTTCGTCGTGGCCGGCGACGGGATGAATACGCTCGACGCGGTCAAGCGGATACAGGCCAAGCTTTCCCGCCAAGTATTCCGCGGCCATAGGCGCGTCATCGTAATCGGGGAAGCCATGGCCAGACAGGGGATCAAGGATGTCCTCGATACCTACACGCGGGATCCGAATCTTAAGCTGCGAACCGATCTATTCGTCGTGAAGGGAAGCACTGCCAAGGATCTCCTGAAGGTGTCGTACCCCTTGGAGAACATCCCGGGACTTGGGGTACTCGGAGAATACAACCAGGTGGGAACCTCCGCGGAAATGGGGTTTCTGCACTTTCTGCTCTCCGCGACCAGCGAAGGAACTTCACCCTATCTGCCCTCAGTCTCGATTGGCATGAACCCTCCCCCGCAAGACGGGGGCCTGAGAGACAAATCGGATATAGAGGGATTTCGAATCGCCGGCCCCGGTATTTTTAATAAAGAGCTGAAGCTGGTCGGATTCTTGAGCGTAGAGGAGGGCAGAGCCATGCGATGGATATCCGGGAAGCTAAAGGAGATAGAGGTATCAGCCAAATTACCGCAAGAGGCAGGCAACGTCAGCATGGACCTGTATAAGTTAGGCCAGAAGATTGAACCGATTGCCCAAGGAGGCAATCTGCATATCCATGTCACGTTAACGGGAAAAGGAGCGATCCGGGAGAATAATACCCCTCTCGACCTTACGAATCCGGACCATATCACCCTGCTGGAGAACACGCTGAACAAACAAGTGGAAGAGCACGCCCTTCGAACGATTACCAAGGTGCAGCAAAAGTATGGGACGGACGTGTTCGGCTTCAGCGATGTCATTCGCAGAAAAAACTTGCCCTTATGGAAATCGATAAGGGAAGACTGGGAAGCGGTGTTCCGCGAAGCCGATATTTCCGTGAACACGAAGCTGACGGTCCGGAGGATCGGCATTACGGGACCTTCCTTGCATTTGAATCCTAACGAAATCAAAAAATAATGATGGTTTATTTCTTCCATTGCCGAAGCCAAGCCACGAGGAGAAGAATGGCCGGCAGGACCAGGAGCAAGGGCACCCAAATATACGGCACGAGTATTTCGAAGTGGTGACGGTATACATGCTCGGCAATGTTCTGGGACATGGTCACCCCCAGGAGCAGCGCGATGGCGCATGCCGGGATGACCAGCTTGCGGTGACTCTTCATTCCCGTCAGCTTCTGAATGCCTTTTAACGCCGCCAGCATGTGAACGACGCTTTTCAGAAGCGCCATCATGAGAAAATAGAGGACGCCGATCATTTGCAGGTTTTCGATAAAATCTCCGATGCTAATCAAGCTCAGCAAGGTGTACAGAGGGTACAGAAAGCTCGAAAACATGTCCCCGAAAATGAGAATCGCCAATAGGTTAAAGCTTGTGATCATGAGCCCGGACAGCAACGTGGTGAGAATCGTAACCTTCATCACTTTGTCCGGGTATTCGGTCTCCGGCCAGAACATGGCAAGAATGAGCGTTTCCCCAAAGGATTGCGTAATGCCCGATGGATAGACAACCTCCCAGACCGGTCCCCACCCGTCCTCCAGAACGGGCAATAAATTATTGAGTTGAAGGACGCCGGAGCTGCACAGAAGGATGACCTCGATGCCAAATAAGATCAAGACGATGGGAAGAAACAGCTCTCCGAGACGCGAAACAATCTCAAGGCCCCCGTATACGCAATAGGCTATGATCAAGACGAATACCCCCGAGATGACAAGAAGCGGCGTATTCGGCAATACGGCTGTCGACACCATATCGCGAATATCCGCCACAATCCGTCCCACCACATATAGTCCCATAAGCGGATACAACAACGCCAGCGGCGTTCCGATCCAGCGCCCGAATTGCTTCGGGAACCACTCGACAAGCGTTAACCCCGGATTCATCCTCATTAAGAGGAGGTAGACCAGAATCATGCAGACGCCCAGACAACAGGAAATAAGCTCGCTAATCCAAGCATCCCGGCCGGCCGAGCCTCCGAAGCCGAATATGATGGTCGTGCCCAATTGGAATATGAAAGTCATCGCGAATAATTGATAAATGGATATCCGGGTCATCGTAGCTTCTTCCCCCCCTGCGCTTCCGTTATTATTGACCATGGATAGAAATGGTAGTCACTTTGGCGGCAATAGGAGCAGATTTCCCGGAGCAACAGAACAAGCCTGCACCGAAGTGCAGGCTTGCCCGAATACCCGTCTATTCTTTCTTCGCGTAAATCTCATACGCCCATGGCGCGAGGTCCACCGCATGCTCCGCGGCCAGCTCCGCCGCGGAGCCGTCGTTGAAGGCCTGGTACTCGCCCGAGAGCTCGCCGAGGGCGACGGTGCCGGCAGCCTGCTCGGCGGACAGGTTCATGATGACGACAACCGTGTTGCCATCCTTGGTCCGCTCGAAGGCGAGCAGCCGGTCGTCGCCATCCTCGAGAGAGCGGAAGGGACCGCCCGCGCTGCCGTTCCATAGCGCCGGATTGTCATGCTTGAGCGCGGTCAGCTGCTGGTAGAACGACTGCATGGACAAGTCCTCCCACGCAATTTCGTCCTTGTCGAAGAACAGCAGCCGTTTATCGAGCCCCGCTTCCTGACCGGAATAGATGAGCGGCATGCCCGGAAGCGTGAACGTGAGCGCCGCCATCGGCTTCACCGCTTCGCCCATACGCTCGTACTCCGTCCCTACCCACGAGTTCTCGTCGTGGTTCGACGTGAAGTTGAGCGGGTAAGTGCCCGCCGGATAGGTTGTTGCAAGCCGCTCCGCGTACAGCTTCACCTGTTCGGCGTTGCCGATTCCTTTGGCCACGCGGTTCAGGACGTTGTACAGCTGCCAGCCGTAATTGGCGTTAAACGCGCTGCGCAGCAGACCGATCTGCTGATCGTCCTCCGCCAGCATATATACTGGCTTCACCTTCTCCAGCTGGGCCCGCGCCTTCTCCCAGAACGGAGTCGGCACGCCCCCCGCGTAGTCGGCGCGGTAGCCGTCGATATCGAATTCCTCGACCCAATACGTCATGGCGTCGATCATCGCGGCTTGCATATCCTCGTTTTCGTAGTTCAAATCCGCTACGTCCGCCCAATTTGTGCCCGGCGGCTGTACGATATTGCCCGCTTCGTCCGTCGTATACCAGCCTTCGTTCGCCGTCCACGCGTTGTCCCAGCCGGTGTGGTTCGCAACGAGATCAAGCAGTACCTTAAACCCCATCTCATGCGCTTTGTTCACCAAAGCTTTGAAATCCTCCGCCGTGCCGAACTCCGGGTTGACCGCTTTGAAGTCATCCACCGCATAGTAGGAGCCCAGCGCTCCATTCCGCTTCGTCTCCGAGATCGGATGGATTGGCATGAACCACAGAATATCGACGCCCATCTCCTTCAAGCGGGGCAGATGCGCTTCGAACGCCTTGAACGTGCCTTCCTCCGTATACTGCCGCACGTTCACCTCGTACATGACCGCCTTCGCCGCCCACTCCGGCGTCGGCGCGCCCTGCTGCTGCCGAACCGGTTCCTTCACCGGCTCCGCAGGCTCTTCCCCGTTATCCGACGTGCAAGCGGACAGCCCCAGCAAGGAGGCTATCAAGGGTATCGCGACCATCCATTTCACTCCCCTTCGCATCGTTCCACCATCCGTTCCTTAAGAATGAATAACGAGCCGCAGCTCCTCTACCGGTCTCCGGGTCGTTACCGTCAGCTCGTTGGCCTCCGCGTTAAACCGCCAAGCATCCTCGCCGGATGGCAGTCCTTCCACAGCCGAAGGGGCAAACGGCAGCTGCTTGAACGTTAGACGCCATGAGCCTCTGGCACCGTCAAAGCCGGCATGCGCCGTCTCCACATGAAGCGCGATGCTCCCCTGCTCGACTTCAAGCCCCAAACGATGCAAATTATAAGCTCCTTCGCGGTAACCGACCGTCAAGCCGTCGTCCTCGTAATATTCGAATGCGGAAGCCGAGCTGCCGGAGGCGTACAAGTCGAACGCCAGAACATCGGAAGCGGCGTCCGCTCCGCCTAGCTCCGCCGTCGACTGCGCGACCTCCGCGTGTGGAATAATAGCGCCTTCCTTCACGTACAGCGGCATCCTCTCAAGCGGCGCGTACGCCAGCACATGGCGGCCGCCCTCCAGCCTCTCGCCCGTCCAATAGTCGTGCCATACCCCGGCCGGCAGGTAGACGGAACGGTGATCCGTGCCCGCACGATAGATTGGCGCCGCGAGCAGCTGGCTGCCGAGCAGGAACTGATCGCACAGATTAGATACGTTCGGATCGTCCGGATATTCGAGCACGAGCGGGCGAATGACCGGCAAGCCCGTCTCCGCCGACTCGCGGAACACGCTATAAATAAGCGGCATCAGGCGGTAGCGCAGCCCGATATACTCGCGGCAGATCGCCTCGATATCCGGGCCGAAGCTCCAAGGCTCCTGCCGGATCGAGCGCAGCTCGCTATGGTTGCGGCAGTACGGGAATAGCGCGCCCATCTGCGTCCATCGGGCCAGCAGCTCCCCGCTGCAGTGATGCGCGAAGCCGCCGATATCCGGTCCGGCGAACGATACGCCCGACAGACCGAGGTTCAATACCATCGGCATCGCCATGGCCATATGCTCCCAGAAGCTGCGGTTGTCGCCCGTCCATACCGCCGCGTACCGTTGAATGCCAGCGTATCCGGCGCGGGTCAAGACGAACGGACGGTTGCCGCCGATATGGCGTCCGATGCCTTCGAACGTCGCTTTGGACATGAGCAGCCCGTACAGGTTATGAACTTCCCCATGCGTTACGGGGTTTCCGTTATTGCCGTGAACCGTATCCGTGTCCATCGTCTTGCTGTCGTTGAACACCGCCGGCTCGTTCATGTCGTTCCAAGCGCCCTCGATGCCCATCTCCGTATAAAACTTGTGCAGATCGCCCCACCATTCGGCGACGCGGTCTTCCGTGAAGTCGGGGAACACGCTTTGGCCCGGCCACACCGGTCCGACGAACGGCTCGCCGTCCTGCTTGCGGCAGAAATAACCGTTCGCGGCACCGTCTCTGAATACCTCGTAGTTCAGATCCAGCTTCACGCCGGGATCGACGATCGGCACGATGCGGATGCCCATCTCCTTCAGCTCGGCGATCATCGCCTTCGGATCCGGGAACCGCTCGGGATCGAACGTGAACACCCGGTACCCTTCCATGTAATGAATGTCCAAATAAATAACGTCGCACGGAATTTGTTTCTCGCGGAACGTGCGCGCCAGCTCCAGCACCTCTTCCTGCGACATGTAGCTGTAGCGCGACTGATGGTAGCCGAGCGCCCACTGCGGCGGCAGCTCCATTCGTCCCGTCAGCGATGTGTAGCTACCAACTACGTCCTTCAGCTGCGGACCGTAGATGAAATAATAATCGAAGCTTCCCGTCTCCGTCTGGATCAGATACCCGTCTTCTTCGCTGCGCATGTCGAAGAACGTTCGTCCCGGATTGTCCAGGAACACGCCGTACGCCGCCGCCGGTTCATGCGCGATGAGCAGCGGAATCGATTGGTACAGCGCCTCGATCTCCGGCACATGCGGCGCATACACGTCGCTGTTCCACATCTCGTAGCGCTCGCCCTTCTTGTCCAGGCTGCCCGTCTTCTCGCCGAGGCCGTAATAGCGAACTTGGCTCGACGCGGCGAACAGGCCCGTCACGGCATTCTTCTCGTTCCACAGCATGCCGCGCTGATGCGCAACGACTCGCCCGGAGCGGTCCACGAACCGGATCGAGCAGTCGCTCTTGTCCACGATGGCGCTGACCGCCTCCGTCTCGAGGAAATACGCCTCCTTGCTTTCTCTCAACTTGAACGCCGTCTCTTCTTCTGCGCTCTCCACAACGGCAACCGTCGTCCCCATATCCAAGCCGGGCGCTTCGGCTCCGGCTCCAACGAACAGCTTAACTCGAATCAATCCGTGCCGGACGACCCGGACGGCCAGGCAGCCATGCTCCGCCGTCACGGTCATGCCGCCCTCATGCCGCGACATCCCGGTCGCCGCGCCCAGCGAATGGGCGCCGTACGTTCCCTTTTTTTCCACCACTTTATCCGGGCTGATCGCCTCGCTTGTCAACATCTATCTCTTCCTCCCTGTAAGCATCTATGCAAAACGCCATCCTCTCCCGAATGGCGCCCCATTGTCGCTATCCCTTCACCGAACCAAGCGTTATGCCTTTGACGAAATACTTCTGCAGGAACGGGTAAATGACGAGCAGCGGCAGCATGGATATAAAAATTTTGGCCGCGTTCAGCGTCTGGTTCGACAGATCCGACATGCGCTTCACGGCCTCTTCGTCCATCTTCGTCGGATCGATGACGACCGCAACCTGCTTAATATACGACTGCAGCGGATACATCTCGGACTTGTTCATCAGCACAAGCGCCTGGAAAAATTCATTCCAATGATACACGATCGTAAACACGAGGATGGTGGCAAGCACCGGCACGGACAACGGCAAGCAGATGCTGAACAGAATGCGCCACGGTCCCGCGCCGTCCATCAAAGCGGATTCCTCCAGCTCCTTCGGCATGTTCCGAAGGTAGTTCATGACCAGGATGACGTTGAAAACCGGCAAGCCGCCCCCGAGCACCAAGCCCCAAATATTGTTGATCATGCCGAGCGACTTCATTGTCAGAAACCACGGCACGAGGCCGCCGTTGAACAGCATCGCGAAGATCAGCGCCCACATAATGATGTTCCTCGGCTTAAACTCCTTCGACGTCTTGGACAGCGGGTACGCCATGAGCAGAATCACGAAAAACGCGATGGCCGCTCCATAGATCACCCTCTGCACCGAAATGCCGAACGATCGGAAAAACTGGGTATCCTCCATAATTGTGTGATAAGAGCCCAGCGTCAGCCCTTTGGGCCACAGGAACACCTGTCCCGCGGCAGCCGCGGCCTTGTCGCTGAGCGAGATCGACAGCGTGTACCAGACCGGGATCAGGCACAGCAGCGTGATGACGATCAACAGTATGAGATTCAACCCGTTGAACAACCTCGCGGTGAGCGTTCGTTCGGCGATCATGTCTATCCACTCCTGCCTCTATATATTTTAGAAAATCCGATAGTTCGCGAACCGGTAAGCGAGCGCGTACGAGACCGTTATGAGAATGAGCCCGACCACCGATTTGAGCAGGCCGACGGCCGATGCGAGTCCGTATTGGAAATCGATGAGGCCCGCGCGGTACACCCACGTGTCGACGATATCGCCGGTCGAGTAGACGGACGGATTATACATCGTGAAGATTTGGTCGAAGCCCGCGTTCAAAATATTGCCGAGACTAAGCGTCGCGAGCAGCGCCGCGACGGGCAGAATGCTGGGCAGCGTAATTTTGAGCAGCCGCTGCCACTGCGAGGCGCCGTCGATGGCCGCCGCTTCGTACATCTCGGGATTGATCGACGTCAGCGCCGCGAAGAAGATAATCGCGTTGAAGCCGAACTCCTTCCAGATATCGCTGCCGACGATAAGCGCCGGGAAGACGTCCGCGCTGGCGAAGAACAGGACCGGCTCCGCGCCGAGACCGGACAAAATCTGGTTCACCGGACCCGAATACGAGAAGATGTCCAGCATCATGCCGCCGACGATGACCCACGACAGGAAGTGGGGCAGGTACACGATCGTCTGTACCGTGCGCGTGAACAGCCGGTTTTTCACCTCGTTCAGCATTAAGGCGAACACAAGCGGCACGATCAGATTGCCGACCATCTTGGCGAACGCGATCGCCACCGTGTTGCGGAAGATGATCTTACTGTCGTCCAGCTCGAACATATACTCGAAGTTCTCGAGACCGACCCACGGCGACTTCCAGAGGCCGATGCCGGGATTAAATTCCTTGAACGCGGTAATGACTCCGTACATGGGATAGAGGTTAAAGAAGATTAACCAGATCAGTCCGGGAATCAGCATGATGTAGAAATGTTTGGCGAAACTCCTAGGTATCACTCTCTCCACTCCCCTCTTAGAAGATCAAGACGAGCGACTGCTGCGCCCGTCTTGATCCGTCGTCCTATTTAAGCTCGTTGACTTCTTCCGTAATTTTGTCGCCGCCTTGGTCCTTCCACTTCGCGACGAACTCGTCGAACGCGCTGATGTCGGCGCTGCCCATGATGATCTTGAGGAACGTCTCGTCCTCGAGCTTCTTGAGGTTGGTCCAACGGGATTCCATCGTCTTGGTCTGGGCGGTCGCGATACTGCGCACCCAGTTGATGTTCGCGTCGACGAACGTCGAGCCGCCGTTCAGATGCGCATAGATGTGCGTGAAGAAGCCCGGATCCGCTTGCTGGTCGAAATGCTGGATATCGTAGTTGTCGAACGGCTCTTTCTTGATCGCTTTGACGTGCTGCGCCATCTCGTACGCCCAGCCGTAATTGATGCTGTCGACTTCCTCGACCTTCACTTCGTCCGTCAGTACTTTGCGAAGCGTATTAACCGCGTACTCCAATTGGTCGCCGGCGCCCAGGATCAGGAACAGCGGCACTTCTTGGGACGTCATTTCTTTGCCGGCCGTCAGCGTCTTGTACTCTTCGTCCTTGCCCCACTTGTGCAGCGTCGTCATCTTGATGACCGCTTCCGGGTGCTCGGCGTTTTTGCTTACGACGATATAGCTGCTGCCCGTCGCTTGGTTGGAGTTGAATTGACCCGCTTCGTTCAGAGGCGCGGCGTAAGGTCTCCAGTTCGCGTTCGGGTCGTTCGCCATCGAATCGGCCAGGTTGTAAGCCGACCACCATGGGCCGAAGAAAATGCCCGTTTGACCGCTTGCCACCACTTCGGCCGTCGATTTGCGAATGCCCAGCTCTTTGTCCAGGATGCCATTGGCGTACCAGTCTCTCATCATCGTCAGCGCTTTCTTCGTCTCTTCCGTGATGGAGCCGTACACCGCGTTGCCGTCCTTATCCTTCACCCAGATGCCCGGATACGCGTCGTTCGCGAAGAACAGCGGGGAGAAGTTATACCAATGGTCCGTCGAAGCCAAGAAGTTCGACGACAGCGAACCGCCTTGCTGCGTGCCGACGATGCCGACCGTGTTCTCGCCGCCCAGCTTGTTGTCTTTGAACGCTTGCGCGATCTTGCCGAGGTCCTCGAGGGACTTCGGACCTTCCAGACCCAGCTTGTCGAGCCAGTCCTTGCGGATCCACGTCATCGGAGCGGAAGGCAGAGTCGTCTCTGGCAAGGCATACAGCTTGCCGTCGAACGTTACGCTGTCGAGCAGACCCGGGTTGGAATCATACACCGCTTTCAGCTCGGGGCTCGCGTATTTCTCGTATACTTCCTTCAGGTCGGCCAGCTGACCGGCCTTCACCATTTGGCGAAGCTGTGTTTCGTTGACGACCAGCGCGTCCGGCAGATCGTTACTGGAGATGGCAAGACTTACTTTTTGCTGGTAGTCGTTGCCGGTAGCCGCTTCCCATGCATGCTTCACGACGATGTTATATTTATCTTTGAGCCAGCGCGTGTAGACATTCTCCTCGGCCGTATCGGTGCCGTCGTATTTGTAGTTCGGGTCGATCCCGCGTCCGATGGACACCTCCATCGGCGTCTCGAATTTCGCGAACGGATCAATGACCTCCTCTGCGACAGGCGTATTGCCGGAGCCCGCGTTGCTGTCAGGCGCCGCCGAGCTGCCGCCGTTGCTGCCGTTTTTGCCGCTATTGCTGCTGCAAGCCGTGATGCTCGCCGTAGCCATTAAGACAGCCAATGCGGAGAAAATGGCTTTTTTCATGTGTATCCCCCTTAGGAATGATCGTTGTTTTCTTCGACAATCCCACTATATCACGCGCTTCCCGCGGCCCGAGATAGAGAGGGATTCGAGGAAGGGGTAGAGAATTTTCGCATAAAAAAAGAAAGCGAGCGAAAAACGTCTACCCTGTTTCCGCACGCTTTCCTACTCGAATGCTTGCCGAGGCCTTACTGCTGCCTGAATTCGCTCGGCAGGATGCCCGTATGCTCCCTGAACAAGCGGCTGAAATACTTCTCGTCGGTGTAGCCGATCTGCTCCGCGACCCACTGGATCGTCTTGTTCGTGCTGCGAAGCAGTTCCTTGGCCCGCTCCATCCGAATGTCCCGCACGTAGTCGGTATACGTCTGGCCGACGTACTGCTTGAAGCATTGGCTGAAATAGCTGCCGCTCATATTGACCATCTGCGCGATCTCCGCGGAGGAAACCGGCTCATGGATCCGCTGCTGGACGAGGTTCATCGCCTTGACGATGCTGTTCTGGATTTCCGGCGAGAACAGCGGCTTGGCGCCCGCCCGGCTGATGCGCTCCCGCACTTCCAGCAGCCACTCGCAGAACCGGTGCCAGCTGGGAAAGAAATCCTCCATCGCGATCGGATGATCGAGAATGGCTTGGTACAGCCGGTTCCACTCGTCGGTGAGCGAATAGAAGATCCGGACGAGCCGGACCGGCGGCATTCGCAGAACCTTCAGCTCCTCCAGCTGGGTCCGGAATGCCTGGTCCTCATAGATCCAATCCGCGGCGGCCCACTTCTCCTTCAGCTCTTCAATCGGCGCGGCGCCTCCCGCTTTGTCGCGGGCCGCGCACTCCGCCGCGTCCACCTCGGCATAAGCTGCTTCTGGACGGTAATCGTAAAACAAATCTTTTTTGCCGTATGCCCGAATCAGCTGCAGCACCGACTTGCGGTCCAGGCCGGTCAATCCGCGGAACCGCACGGCTGCCAAGCTCGGCTGCGGACTCGCGTTCGAGCCGGCCGGACCGGCGGCGGCGTACCAGATGCCGGGCTCCGCTTCCGCGGCGCGCTCGGGTACCCCCAGCTCGGCCTGCGTCTCGTCGAGGCTTGGATTCAGCGAATAATATACGAATAGCTCGGCGCCGCCTAACGGGTCGGGCTCCGACTGCACCGCCGCGCTCTTCGCGCCTTCCTTCCTCCCCATCAGCTTGACGACGCGGCCCAGCACTTCTTCGAATTGCTCTTGTTCCAGCTGGATTTTCGCGATGTAGTCGATCGCCCCCAACCGGAGCGCCTCCTGCACGTATTCGAAATCCTGATGCAGCGATAGCACGACGATCTGCACATGGGGATATTGCTCCCGCACGATGCGCATCAGCTCGATGCCGGACATGACCGGCATGGACAAGTCCGTCATAAGCAAATCCACAGCGTTCGCTTCCATAAACTTCAGCGCGTTCTCCCCATTGTTCGCCTCGCCTACGATCTCCATGCCGAACGCCGCCCAAGGCATGGAGGAAGCGATTCCTTTGCGCACCAGCTTGTCATCGTCCACGATCAATACGCGTATCATCACGTCTGTTCTCCTTTCGGTGCGGATGGCATGGATGGCGGGACAGCCGCCGGAACGGTCAGAGAGGGCTGCTTGGAGACCGGAAGCCGCAAGGAGACGACCGTGCCTTTCCCCACCTCGCTGCGGATGCGCAGCTTCGCCTCCTCGCCGTAGCTCGCTTGCAGGATGCGCTTTACGTATTTCATCCCGATGCCCATGCCGACCTTGTGGCTGTCCCCGGTGTCCTCGTCCAGCAGGCGGTCGATCGTCTCCGCGCTCATGCCCGCTCCGTTATCCTGAATGGTAATTTGCAGCCCGTCCTCCTGCAGCGCCACCCCGACATAGATATATCCGTCGTCGCTTACGCCGTGGTACAGAGCGTTCTCGACCATCGGCTGCAGCAGGAACCTCGGACTCGGCAGACCAAGGCTTTGCTCGTCGACGTCGATGTCCACGTCGAACTGGAAGTCGTACCGGATCTGCTGCAGCTGCAGGTATTCCTTCAGAGCTTCGATCTCGTCTCCGATCGTCGACGTTTCCCCCATTTTGCCAAGATTGTAGAAGAGCAGCTTGTTGAGGCTGAGCACCAGCTTGTCGATCTCCTTCTGCCCGTTCATGACGGCCAGCCAGTGAACCGTATCGAGCGTGTTCATGAGGAAATGCGGATTGATCTGGTACAGCAGCTTCTCGACCTCGAGGTCCGCGCGCCGCTTCTCCTTCTGTTCGATCTCGTCGTAGAGCGCCCATATTTTCCGCTTCATACTTCGGGTCTGGTAGAGCAAGTAGTCGAACTCCGGAATGTTCGTCTGCTCCTTATGCTCCCGTTCGTTCGAATGGATGAGCGACTTGATCTCGCGGTGGAACTTGTCGAGCGGACGATACACCATCTTCCATAGCAGCCAAGCGACGAATACGGCTAGTATGACGAACAGCAGGAAGATGCCCAAAATTTGCGCTAGCCAGCGGTTGCGCTCCTGATTGATCTCGCCCTCCGGCACGACGGAGACCAGACTCCAGCCTTGGTTGCTTGTTTCCTTGTTCCAGAAGTAGCCGCCGGCATTGCCCGACAGCGATTTCGGATTCGTATCCGGGAATTGGGCCTGCTCCGCGAATACGCCCGGCACTTCGCTGAACGCGATGCGGCCGTCGTTATCCAGCAGCAGCAGCCGGCGCGAGCTCTCCTTGCGGTTCTGAGGCGCGAACAGCGACGTCAGCGCGCCCCGCCCCGATTCTATGTAGAGATACAGGTTCTGATCCGGCAAATTCACTTTGCGCATGATGCTGAACACGAATTGGTTAATGGAGCCGTTGTAGCTGAGATGCGGACCGTAATAGGTAATCTCGGGATACTCCGCGAGCAGCGGCAGGCCTCCCGGGTTGAAGTCGCCGCGGACGCGGAAGTTCTCGAAGCCGTATTGTTTCTCGTCAGGATTGTAGAACAGGAGCAGGCCGATGTTCGGATTGGAGAACGTGATATTGTTCAGCTCGGTCCGGATCTCGTTGTTCAGGCGAAGCCGCTCGTAAGGCTCCGTCTCGGCCTCCAGCTGCTCGATTAGCCGGTTGGTGCCGCCTCCGTATGCCAGCTGCTGCGACACATGGTTCATATTGTTCAGCGTATTCTCGAGCGTCATCAGGTCCTGCTTCAAGTTGCTCTGAAGCGCGCCCTCGACTTTATTGCCGATAATGGAGTCTATAGTATAGAAGGAGATGAGGCCCAGGCAAATAAACGGCGCCAAGCTGCTGATCAGAAAGATGAAGATGATTCGATTTTTGAAGGTGACGTTGTTCAGACGTATAGTCGTCATATTCGCAAAGGCTCCGCCCTTTCTCGTGTGTGTATACCCCGCCCATGCTATCATAACCCGAAACGGAAGCGCTTGCGAAGTAGGACGATTTGTTTGAGGGAGGGTGGATATTTTTTAGAACAGGCTATGATGTAGTTGAGCCTGCCTATGGCTCTTCTGGCTCCGGGCAAGAGTATTTTTAAAAAATAGCGGCAATAACCAGGCTGTTGAGAAAGTTATAAACTTCAATAAATCACCGCGTTAATATGGTATAATGTAGTTAGTAACCATCCCACAGAAAGCGCGGTGTTTTTTTATGCTTCGCACGAATGATCCCAATCCGCAA
>NZ_JANIPJ010000001.1 GCF_024623455.1 Paenibacillus soyae
GTCCTTAGTACGAGAGGACCGGGATGGACGTACCGCTGGTGTACCAGTTGTTCCGCCAGGAGCACCGCTGGGTAGCCAAGTACGGACGGGATAAGCGCTGAAAGCATCTAAGCGTGAAGCCCCCCTCTAGATGAGATTTCCCAATTAGTAAGACCCCTTGAAGACGACGAGGTTGATAGGTTCGGGGTGGAAGCACGGCAACGTGTGGAGCTGACGAATACTAATCGGTCGAGGGCTTATCCTAAACAAGCTAAAGATTCAGCTAAAACTTTCGTATCCAGTTTTCAAGGCGCAAGCCTTGAAAAATGCATATTCCATTCCCTGATAGCTCAGTTGGTAGAGCACTCGACTGTTAATCGAGTTGTCACAGGTTCGAGTCCTGTTCGGGGAGCCATACAGAGAGGTGTCCGAGTGGTCGAAGGAGCACGATTGGAAATCGTGTATACGTTAATCGCGTATCGAGGGTTCGAATCCCTTCCTCTCTGCCAGTAAGGCCCGTTGGTCAAGGGGTTAAGACACCTCCCTTTCACGGAGGTAACAGGGGTTCGAATCCCCTACGGGTCACCATTTCCTAATTTAACAAAAAAAGACTTGCAATCATATAATAGCCTATGTTATGATATGAAAGTCGCTCATGGAGGATTAGCTCAGCTGGGAGAGCATCTGCCTTACAAGCAGAGGGTCGGCGGTTCGATCCCGTCATCCTCCACCATGATGCATTGCTAATGACGCGGGGTGGAGCAGCTCGGTAGCTCGTCGGGCTCATAACCCGAAGGCCGCAGGTTCAAATCCTGCCCCCGCAACCAATTACCATCGGAGACATTCCGGGTAGATATAATGTGGAGCTGTGGTGTAGAGGCCTAACATGCCTGCCTGTCACGCAGGAGACCGCGGGTTCGAATCCCGTCAGCTCCGCCATTATAACATCATTAGGCTCGGTAGCTCAGTTGGTAGAGCAGAGGACTGAAAATCCTCGTGTCGGCGGTTCGATTCCGTCCCGAGCCACCATTTAAATCTAGTAGTACTTTTATGCCGCTGTAGCTCAATTGGTAGAGCAACTGACTTGTAATCAGTAGGTTGGGGGTTCAAGTCCTCTCGGCGGCACCATTTGGAGGATTAGCGAAGTGGCCAAACGCGGGAGACTGTAAATCTCTTCCTTCGGGTTCGGTGGTTCGAATCCATCATCCTCCACCATTTAGGGGCATAGTTTAAAGGTAGAACAAAGGTCTCCAAAACCTTTGGTGTGGGTTCAATTCCTGCTGCCCCTGCCAATTTCATATGGTGTAGCATGGCGGTCGTGGCGAAGGGGTTAACGCACCGGATTGTGGCTCCGGCATTCGTGGGTTCAAGTCCCATCGATCGCCCCATTAACACCATAAAACAGAACATAAATGTTGGGGATTAGCCAAGCGGTAAGGCAACGGACTTTGACTCCGTCATGCCTAGGTTCGAATCCTAGATCCCCAGCCATTTTTTGCGGAAGTGGCTCAGCGGTAGAGCATCGCCTTGCCAAGGCGAGGGTCGCGGGTTCGATTCCCGTCTTCCGCTCCATTATTCATGGCGCCATAGCCAAGCGGTAAGGCAAAGCTCTGCAAAAGCTTTACCCCCAGTTCGAATCTGGGTGGCGCCTCCACAAAACCATAGTGTGCGGCCTTAGCTCAGCTGGATAGAGCGTTTGACTACGAATCAAAAGGTCAGGAGTTCGAATCTCTTAGGCCGCGCCATTTTTAGTTGTAAATGCCGGTGTGGCGGAATGGCAGACGCGCGCGACTCAAAATCGTGAGGGAAACCGTGGAGGTTCGAGTCCTCTCACCGGCACCACACATGAATTAGACACTCTTAAGAGACGATTATCGGATCTTAAGAGTTTTTTTTGTTTTACGAAGGTATTAGGGATTACCCGTAGAATTGTACTAAAAACAATAATTTAACTCTTGTGATAACGATATCGCTAATGAATCGGTTGATAAGTTGATCCGCTGACGTCTGCGTACATGACTGCATCATTACCCGATACATGTTAGATATACACAATGATCGTTAGGTGTTCTTCCTTCTCCCTCGTACATATGCAGATGAAGACTGGGGGATATGTACAAGCATAAGCTTGATTTCACTCATGCGTTATCCCATGAGGTTTGAACCTACGTTAAACAGAACATGGATGAGGAATTTTTACCTGAAGCTACAAACCATATCTCGGATTATGTGGATGTCATCGATATGAAATGGCTCATAGCATGAATACGGAGCAGATGCTAAGCACGGATTCGCCCTGGAGAAACGATTGTATCGATTACAACAACTGCTGGATGAAGTTTTGACCATGATCCATGATGAAGACAAAAGCAAGCATACAAGGCATTTCTTGCAGCCATTAGAAATGAAATATCGAACGGATATTGTATATGGGAGCATGATTGGATTCAAACTAATCGTAAAGAATTGAATCGGCGTTGATTACGATGATTTCCCATTGTCGGTAGATGATGAGTCAAGGAGTCGGAGTATTTATGGTTAAAAGTTTAATTGATCATTACGAGGGCCAGAATACACCGTACAATACACAGTGAAGCGGGGAACGAAAGAAAGCGCCGAGGAGAGCAGTAGCTCCCTCGGCGCTTTCAAATCTTACTATTGCTTTACATTACAATACGCTGCCGCCGAAGATCATGCGGTATTCCCATTGCGTGCCTTTGACAGAGTCTACACGAACACCTCCGCTTGCCTTCGAGTAGGTATGCAGAATTTTACCGTTACCCAAATACAAGCCTACATGCGTAACCTTTTGTTTGGACTTTGTAATATTCGCGTAGCTCGAAGCTTTGGAGCCTTTGTACGACATAAAGAATACGAGGTCGCCGCGCTTTAGGCTTGACCAGCTTGTTTTCACCGTCGAGCCTTTATATTTCTTCACCCATGCCGCCTGTGTTGCGGACGATCCAGGGATTGTGACACCGGCAGCTTGCTTGTAGATATGCTTGACGAAGTCCGAGCAATCGAATGTTGTTGTTGTGCTGCGGTTCGAACCGAATTCGTAAGGCTTGCCCATATATTTACCGCCAAGTTTAATGGTTGCTTCAATCTTGGCAGACTTCGATGTTGTTGTTGCCGCATATGCATGTCCACTCTGTCCATCTATATGAAAAGGAACAAGTCCTGTCGTTAACAATGCTGTAGTCACGATACCAGCCACGATGGTTTTTTTGAAAATGTTTTGTTTCATGTTGTATATGCACCTCCTGGTTGATAGCTATACCTTAACATGGGCTATTGGCCGATTGAACCCACAAAAACTGGACTTTTACCCAAAACCGCTTCTGCGGTCGGAGTAGGCGCTCGACCAAAGTCCAGTTCAAAAACCGCCGAAAGTCCGTTTTAACAAGGGTTTGAACGATCTATACTAAGTACATAAGCAAGAGCCGTTACACATAGCTCAATGTACAAAATGAGCATTTTCTAATAGAAGAGAGGAGTGAGAAGTGGACATGAATGGAAAAACGGCGTTAGGCGTCCTGCTAATCGTCATAGGCGGGCTGGCGGTACTGAACATTTTTAACATTAACTTGGGTTGGATCTTCGGATTGTTGTTCCCGTTAATCTTGATCGGCTTCGGGGTGCTGGGGTGGAAAAACGATAAGAAGATTATCGGTGGTATCCTGATCGCGATTGGTGCTATAGCATTACTCGGCAAGCTTGGCGGCATCTTCACGCTGCTGCTCGCGGTCGGCCTGATCGTGTTCGGCGTACAGATGTTCAAGAAGGGCAAAAGCACCTACTAAACGGTTTGAAGATGCGAAGAGAGAATATGGTTGGGAGGATATATAGATGAGCATTGCAAGACGGATCCGCGACATTACGGTCGCAACGTTGAATGAAAGGCTTGAGAAAGCCGAAGATCCCGTACGCATGATCGACCAGTTTCTATGGACGACGAGGGAAGAGATTATTCAAGCGGAGAAGCTTCATCAGCAATATGCGGCCCATAGCAATCATTTGAGAGCGCAATGGCTGCAAGCGGAAGCTCAGAAGGAACGGCGTGAGCAGCAAGCCATGACGGCGCTGAAAGCCGGCGAAGAAAACATGGCGCGCATTGCTCTTCACGAGAAAGCAAGCTGCGAGGAGCGTTCAGCTCAATATCGCGAATTGTACGAGCAAAGCAAACAGAACACCTTGGACTTGGAAGAGCAGCTTCGCGAGATGAGAAGCGAATACCAAACGGTATACGATAAACGCGAATATTATGCGGCCCGTATGGAGTCGATCAGACTTCAGCAGCGCCTGAACAACCGATTCCAAGGCGGCGTTAACGGTCCTCAGCCTGGCTCGATGTTCCGCCGAATGGAAGATCAAATCAATGACCTGGAGCAGGAAGCAAGAAGCCTGCGCGATGTTCGCAGAATGGGTAGAGAGTTCGGCGACAATGTGGGCCATACAGTGAAATCCGTAATCGAGCGCGAGCTCGAAGATCTAAAACGTAAGCTGCAGAAGGAGGGCTGGTCGTCTTGAGAAAACTATATCGCTCTAGACGGGACAAAAAAATACTCGGCCTATGCGGCGGTTTAAGCGAAATGCTGAACGTCGACGCGACGCTGCTTCGTATTCTGCTCATCGTCATTACCGTTCTATCGAGCGGCATGGTTATCTTCATCTATATCATCGCCGGTTTGGTCGTGCCGAAGGAGCCGCCGGTATACGGCGCGTTCGGACCTTATGGATATGGCAACGGACCAGGGAACGGTTTCGGTAATGGATACAGCGGCGGATACGGACAACAAGGCGGATTTAATCAAGGTCCGTTCCAGGCCTACCCGAATAAACCACAGGAGAATTGGGATCCAGGCTTTGCTAAGGATCCGGCGGCAGGATCGCAGTTCGACAGCATGATGGACGACTTGGAGAAAAAAGCGCTTAGACGCGAAATCGAAGAATTGAAAGCCAAACTTGCGAAACAGGAGAAGGGAGAATAATATTATGGGAATCTTCAAAAGAATGAAAGATATGACGAAAGCATCTGTTAACGAGGTACTCGACAAAATGGAAGATCCGGTCGTGATGTTGAACCAATACCTTCGCGACATGGAATCCGAAATCCACCAAGCGGAAGTAACGGTAGCGAAGCAAATGGCAAACGAGCGCCGCATGAAGCAGCGTTTGGACGACTCCGTACGCAATGCGGCTGACCGTGAATCAAAGGCGGAAGCGGCGCTGCGCGCTGGTCAAGAAGAGCTGACTCGCAAGCTGCTGGAGGAGAAGGTATATTTCGACCAGAAGGTTGTTGAATACACGGATCTTCATGCGCAAGCAAAAGCGCAGGCTGACGAGCTGATGCAGCAGCTGCACGGCATGAAGGAAGAGTTCTACCAGCTTCGCAACAAGCGCAACGAACTGGCATCCCGCGCTCAAGTAGCGAAAGCGCAAAAACAAATGGCGCAGCTGAGCGCGAACCACACGATCGACAGCGGAACGGCTTCCCGCGGCTTCTACCGCATGGAAGAGAAAATTATGCAGTTGGAAGCGGAAGCGCAAGTCGCTCGCGGTCCGTACTCGTACAGCACAGGCGGCACAACGCCGATTAGCGCCTCCGATATCGAGAAGCGCATGAAAGTGGATGAGCAGCTGGAAGCTCTGAAGAACAAGCTGAACGGTACGGCATCCAGCACAGCCGACAAGGAATAACCTAGACGAGCGTATGGAGGCAGCGGACCGATTATCGGTCTGCTCTTTCATGCGTTTGGCTTTTTTATAAGAAATGAAAGAACAATTCTGCTTATGTATAAGAGGATCAGGTCATAAGCAGCTACATAAGGGAGCTGTAGGCGGATGCAAGCGGAGCAAGACAAGAAAGGCGCAGAGCAGGCCAAAGCGGAGCAAGCCAAGGCAGCGCGCCGTCGTCATATTATCGAAACGTTCCTGTGGCTGCTAATTATCGTTTGTTTGGTTGTCATTCTGCTGCAGGGACTTGATGTCATCGAGCTGTTCCTGCTGCAAGGGAAATGGGCGGTCATCGGACTCGGCTTTGTCGGAGCAAGCTTGGCGGCGGCTGCGGTGAACGGCTACCTGCAAAACTCCAAGCTCAAGGAAGCAATCAGGAAGCTAAGCGAACAGCAGCAGCGCAAACGGAATTATCCCGTAACGATTGGCCACGACGATCCGGGCGCGGACGGCGAGGATGAGCATCGCCAGGACGATCCGGGCTGGACGGAGAAGGTAAGGTTCACGGCCGTTATAGAGGAAAGACAGCGATTGGCCCGCGAGCTGCACGATGCGGTCAGCCAGCAGTTGTTCGCGATATCGATGACCGCTACGGCCGTCAGCCGGACGATCGAACGAGATTGGGAGAGGGCTAAGCGCCAAGTGCAGCTGATCGAAGAGATGGCGGCCGTCGCCCAGTCGGAGATGAGGGCGCTGCTGCTTCATTTGCGGCCGGTGCATTTGGAAGGGAAAAGCCTGGGGCAGGCACTCTCCGCGCTTGTAGAAGAGCTCAAGCAGAAAGTGCCCATGGAGATCGTGCTTGAGGTCGACGAATCGATCGTGCTGCTGCCGAAGGCCGAGGATCATTTGTTCCGGATCGCCCAAGAAGCGCTCTCCAACACGCTTAGGCATTCGAAGGCCGACAGCATGCGGATACGCCTGATGCGGCTGGATAACAAGGTTCATATGACGTTGCAAGACAGCGGGATCGGTTTTGATCTGGAGGCGAAGAAGCAGACCTCGTACGGCTTGCTCACGATGGAGGAGCGGGTGAATGAGCTGGGAGGAGCGCTGCAGATGATTTCGCAGCCGGGAGAAGGGACAACGATTCATCTCTGGGTGCCGATGGAGGGGCATTCCGTGAACGTTTAATTGAAAAGCCATTATACGAATACAGGAAAGTAGGCGTTAATCTTGGAGGAACCGATTAAGGTACTATTAGTCGACGATCATGAAATGGTCAGAATAGGTCTGGCTGCCGTGCTCGATACGGAGGAAGGCATCGAAGTGGTAGGAGAGGCCAGCAACGGCATGGACGGCATCCGGTTGGCGCAGTCCTACAAACCGGACGTGGTGCTGATGGATCTTGTTATGGATGGGATGGACGGCGTCGAGACGACCGCCAAGCTGCTTGAGACCCATCCGGACTGCAAGGTCATCGTGCTCACAAGCTTCATCGACGACAGCAAGATATATCCCGTCATTGAAGCCGGGGCATTCAGTTATTTGCTCAAGACGTCGAGGGCGAGCGAAATCGCCGAGGCGATCCGCGCGGCGTCGCGCGGTCAATCCGTGCTGGAATCGCAGGTCGCGGCCAAAATGATGAACCGGTTCCGCGCGCCGAAGCAGCAGGAGCAAGCAAGACTCCACGACGATCTGACCGAGAGGGAGATGGATGTCCTGATTCGGGTGGCGCAAGGCAAGTCCAATCAGGAAATCGCCGACGAGTTGTTTATCGGGGTGAAGACGGTGAAGTTCCATGTCACCAACATCTTTAACAAGCTTCACGTGGAGGACCGGACGCAGGCGGCCATCTACGCGCATCGTCAGGGACTGGCCGAATAGGCTAGCCGAGTTCGGGCGCGTCTATCAAGGACTGCATCAGCCGGAACACGGAGGCGTAATCATCGTAAGCGAATTTCGGCAGTGCGTGGTCGAGGGACGACAAGGCGTCTTGATCCGTCCACAGATCCGGCCAGCAGACGAGAGCGAGGGGGCGGGTTGTCGTCTCGAGCAGCCGGAGATGTCCGACTTCCTTCGCGCAGACGATCTTGGGATACGGGGCCGTCTTGAAGCCTTCGACAAGAATGATGTCTACATCGCGTTCTATGGAAGCAATCAGCGAATCTAGCGGGTCCGGTCTGCGTTTGATGATGGCGGTGCGTTCAGACGAGGAAATAGCGGTAACGTCCGCGCCGGCTTCTTGATGCTTCCAAGTGTCCGTACCAGGCTTGTCCATCTGGAAATCGTGGGCGTCATGTTTCACCGTTCCGACTTTATATCCGGCTTGTTTAAAGGCTTCCGTCATCCGGCAAACCCATGTGGTTTTGCCGGTGTTTTTGTATCCGACGAATTGGATGATCAGCTTCGCGCGCATGGAAAGGCTCCTCCTTAGGAAACGCTAATGGTGATGTAAGCTAGTGTAGCATAATCGCTTGTTTCCATGAATGCGCGGGATATGAAAAATATCACTTCCCCCCTGCCGGGCCTGTGATACAATAGGTCAAAATATGGTTATGGTTGTTGCGCGAGTGGGGGAGAGAGAAGTGGGGTTCGATTCGGAAACGGGAGAAAATAAAAGGGACGGGCGCTGGAACCGCCGCGCCCTGCAGGTGAGCGAGGCGCAGCGGCGCGTGCTTGCCGCTGCGGGTAGAGCCGCAAGCGAGCTGACGCCGCTTGCGGAATGCGGCGGCCGCCGGCTCGCGGAGTCGCTGCGCGCCACGAGCGACTGGCCGCCCTTCGCGCGCGCGGGGCTCGACGGCTACGCCGTGCGCGCGGCAGATACGGCGCTGGCGTCGCCGCAGGCCCCGGCGACGCTGCGCGTCACGCAAGCGGTCGCGGCGGGCGAGCTCGCCCTCGCGACCGTGAAGCCGGGCACGGCCGCGCGCATCATGACCGGCGCGGCCATGCCCGAGGGGGCCGACGCGGTCGTGATGCTCGAGCAGACCGCGGAGGCCTCGGCCGGGGGCGAGGCGGCGGTGCTGGTGAAAGCCGTCGCGAGCCCCGGCCAGAACGTGGCGCCACGAGGCGAGGAATTCCGCCACGGGAGCCTGATCGCGGAGGCCGGCGCGCTGCTGACGCCGGGCCATGTCGCGCTGCTCGGCACGTTCGGCTATGCCGCCGTGCCGGTGTACAAGCGCCCGCGCGTGGCGGTGTTCGCGACGGGGAGCGAGCTCTTGCCCGTCGAGGCGCCGCTTGCGCCGGGGCGAATCCGCGACAGCAACAGCGCCATGATCGCGGCGCTCGTTCGTCAGAGCGGAGGGGAGCCGCTGCTATGCGGGACTCTGCCGGACGAGCCGGGGGCGGTACGCAAGGCTTTGGCGGATGCGGCATCGGAAGCCGACCTAATCATTACGACGGGCGGCGTGTCCGTAGGCGATTACGACGCGATGGCCGAATTGCTGCGGGAGCTTGACGAGTGGAAGGAGCCGGAGGAAGGTGCGGCGGAAGCCACGTCTTTGGCGAGTCAGTGGTCTTTCGAAAGTCATTCATCCTTGGCAAGTCATTCAACTTTCGAGATTCGTTCTTCCTCGGAGAGTTCGTCCTTGGAAGCAGATTCGCCTTTGGAGAAGGGTTCAGCTGTGAATACGCAATGGGTGCAGGCGCAGCAACAAGGGGAGTGCATGCTGCTGTTCAACCGCGTCTCCATGAGGCCGGGAAGCCCGACCTCCGCGGCGCTGATCAATGGGAGGCTTGTCCTTGCGTTGTCCGGAAATCCCGGCGCCTGCTTCGTTGGCTTCGAGCTGTTCGCGGGACCCTCGATTCGCGCGATGCAGCGCGAGCCGTCTCCCGTCCCGGCTTCCGTGACAGCGGTTCTCGGCGCGGACTTCGGCAAAGGAAGCCCCCATACGCGCTACGTCCGGTCGAAGCTTCGTTTCGGTAAGGACGGCCGCGTGCATGCGGATGTGTTAGCGTTCGGCAAATCCAGCATGATGGCGTCCCTCGCCGAATCGGACGGTCTGGCCGTAATACCGTCAGGCTCGCGCGGAGCGGCGGCTGGCGAGCTGGTGAAGGTTCTTCTGCTCAAACGTATTTATTCATGATCGTGCCGCGAGGCGGGAGCGGGAGGTAGGCTTGCGCTCCGCCGTAATACATGGCATACGGGTAGGCTGTGGCGAACGGCAGCTGCAGCAGACGGATTGGAGGAAACTGCTCCGCGTAAGACAAGGCGCGTTTCAAGCTCATGAGCAGACCCTCCGAGCCGAGCAGCTGTCTTCGCAGCGATTCCGTTTGGGCGTAGCCGGGATCCTTCCCGAACGCCGATTCCCGCTCGAATGCTTCCGTATTGACGGACTCCGCCGGCTCACGGCGTACGATACCAAGCCCCTCCATCCCAGGATGCCTCATCGCCAGCTCCAACGCTTCCCAAATTTCCGGTCTTAGTAACCGCTCATACCCCCGATATACGCCTTCCCATCGATTGAGCGCCTCTACGAGCGTTTGAACGCTTGCGTTCAATTGGTCTTTGCTGCCGACCCCTCCGTTTCTTCCTAGCTGCGACATCAGATCCGCGAGAAGCTTCTGGCCTTCGCCGGCTGTCTTCAGCCAAACGTATACGCTCTCCGATGATTTTTGATAAATGTCCAAGCTCCACTGCTGCGGCACGGGGGCCGTCCGTTCGAACGATGTTAGCCGGTAGGCGGCGTAACGATTGACGGGATGCGTTCTTGCGTACGCTGCCGACCTCTCAATGCCGCGGATGGAGCGGGTATAACCGATCATGATGGCTCTCCCCTTTATTAAACTTTGTTCATAATAGAAAAAGATTAGCTCATCCGCTGCAAAAAGACTGGCGAAACGCGCCGTATGAACCTGGCGATTCGGCTCGAACGAATAGACGGCCCACTCCACGTGAGGCCCTTTCTGTCGCTCCGTGCGAGCTAGGTGAGGTGAACCAGAAAAAGGATGTCGTCCAGGGCGATTTTTTGCGTTGACGCGGACGCTTCGGACGATGCGGATAAGGCAGGATTCCGGGGCGAAGCAGCGTAATTAGTAGGGGACGGCTTATTTTGCCGCGATGCGGCTTTTACGGATTTGCCTTTGCGGGACGCTGTTTTTTTGGCTGGTTCAGATGTCTTGGCCGTCTCTGGCTCTGCGTTCGATTTCTCAAGCGAAGGATCGGCATGCCAGAAAGGTCTCATTCGCCGATCGAACGGATTCTCGCCTAGCTCGATATAGCCTCCTCGGCAGCCGTTCAGAATGGCGATTTGCCGAAAGCCGTTTTTGTAGATGACGCACACGAGCGCGCCGGTAAAACGGGAGATAACGTCCTCCCGAAGCGGATAGATTTGTTCCATATCGATATTACCCCCTGCATTCGAATTGCAATCAGTGTATTCATAAGGCTGGGCGAACGTGTATCCATACCGAACGGAGGGCGAGACGAATGTATATGCCGGAGAATAAGGGATGGAGCGGGACAACGGTCCCGAAGCGGCGCGGCTCCTCGCCGAGGAAGCAGCGCGTTAGCGTGGCGGGAGCGCTCGTTCTGCTTCTGCTGCTCATCGTAGCCGCGCTGCTGATGAACAAACCGGAATCGGAATCGGCGCATAGCGGCATGTCGCATGATCTGGGCAAGCTATGGGAATGGACCGATGCGGCCTTAAACGGCGGAGCCGAAGCTTCCGATTGGCACTTGAGATGGAGGCTGGAGACAAATAACGCCAAGGCTTTCGACGAGCTGGTCGATACAATCTTCCGGGACGATAAGGGGCGCGAGCTCGTCAAAACCGTAACGAACGGCGGGCTATCCGTTCACGGCGAGGTTCCGGCTTACGGCGGAGCGAGAATCTCGGTTCATCGGGCGGAGCAGACGGAGGAAGGCGAGGTTCTGATGGTCCTGCTCGACCGGAAGGGCGGAAGCGGGTTGACGCTGAAGGAGCTGGATGCCTCTGCAGCCGCTGTCGCGGAGCTGCTTGAGGCCGTGACGCCGGATCTGCAGCCAAGCATCAAAACGCATGGTTACGCGGCTTCGGAAGAAGCCGGCCGCCGAATCGAACGGCTTGCGCAAGGCAAGGAGGTCGAGCGCTATGACGATGGAAGGACGACCAGCCTGACTCTCCGGTCGGCCATACTCCGGTTATCGCAGCCGATGGGGAACGGCCGGAGCGCGAACATGCAAATTGCCGTCCATCCGAACACGGAGCGGGACGAAGCCGAGATTACGGTGGGCGTACCGCTGCTGACCGGAGAGTTCGGATCGGTCTTCGCGGATGCTCAGGAAGACGGCGAGCATGAGCAGTAATCAGAAGAAGTTGCAGGTTTAATTAGTATTTTTTATGACGGGCTCAATGGCTTATTAACCCTGAATATGCTAAACTACATAACATGTAAATCTTGAGAGAACCTAAAAAATTCCTGAGAAAGAATGAGGCGTATGACTGACAATATCTCGCTTGAAACCGTTTCGCCGGAAGGCGCCGTCTACTACCTGTTCGGCGCGACGGGCGATCTCGCCCGCCGCAAGCTGTTCCCGGCATTATTCAGTTTATATAAAGAAGGCAAGCTCTCCGAGAATTTCGCGGTCGTCGGTTTGGCCCGCCGTCCCCGGACGAACGACCAATTCCGCTCGGATTTGTACGAATCCATTAACGAGTTCTGCCGGTACAAGGCAAACGAGGCGGAGCTGTGGAACCGGTTCGCGGAGCATTTCGTCTACATGTCGCTCGATATCAACGACGTAAACGGATTCCGCGAATTAAATGCTTTATCCACGGAGCTCGACAAGAAATTCAACATTCCAGGTAACCGTCTGTTCTATTTGGCGCTGGCGCCTTCCTTGTTCGGACCGGTGTCGTTCAACCTTCGGGACGGCGGCATGCTTGAATCGCCGGGCTGGCATCGTCTCGTGATCGAGAAGCCGTTCGGCTATGATCTGCCGTCCGCGCAGAAGCTGAACGAGCAGCTGAATCAAGTATTCAAGGAAGAAGAGATTTTCCGCATCGACCACTACCTGGGCAAGGAAATGGTGCAGAACATCCAGGTTATCCGATTCGCGAACGCATTTTTTGAGCCGTTGTGGAACAATAACCATATCGCCAACGTGCAGATTACGTTATCCGAGACGGTCGGCGTCGAGGAACGCGGCGGGTATTACGACAAATCCGGCGCGCTGCGCGACATGGGCCAAAACCATATGCTTCAGATGCTGACGATGATTGCCATGGAGCCGCCGAGCCGTCTTCACGGCGAAGATATTCGCGACGAGAAGGTGAAGGTGCTCCGTTCGCTAAGAGGGTACGCTTCCAGCGAGGAAGTGCGCAAAAACGTCGTGCGCGGCCAATATACGGCGGGAACGGTCGGCAGCAAGGAGCTTCCGGGCTATCGCGAGGAAGACTCCGTCGATCCGGAATCGATGACGGAGACGTATTTCGCGGCGAAGGTATTCGTCGATAACTTCCGCTGGGCAGGCGTCCCGTTCTATATTCGGACGGGCAAGCGGCTGCCGGTGAAGACGACGGAGGTCGTCGTCGAATTCAAATCGATGCCGCAGAACGTGCTGTTCGCGCAGAAGCACGACTTGGCTCCGAACCTGCTCGTTATTCGCGTTAATCCCATGGAAGGCATCTACATCAAGATCAACGCCAAAAAGCCTGGGTCCGATAACGCGGTTCAGCCGGTATCGATGGAATTTTGCCAAAGCTGCCAAATCGGCATCAACACGCCGGAGGCTTACGAGCGGCTGATCCATGACGCGGCGCGCGGCGATTCTACTTATTTCACCCGGTGGGACGAAGTGTCCCACGCATGGGAGTTCGTCGACCGAATCGCGCAGGCTTGGCGTGAAGACAGAAGCGATCTGAGCTTCTACCCGGCAGGCTCTTGGGGGCCGAAGGAAGCGAGCAAGCTGCTTGACGAAGAAGGCTTCCACTGGTGGCCGGTGAACGGTCAGGAAGAAGACAACGTCATCTGGATTACGAACAGCGGAAAATAAGGTACAATGATATAGACGTTCATTTGATAAAAGCCTGCAGCGTGCAGGCTTTTGTCCCGTTTCCGCATTATTCTATATCTGTAACGAACGAAGGGAAGGCACGCATGAGTCAATCATTAAGCGATGAAATCAAACAAGAGGTGGACAAGAGACGCACGTTCGCGATTATCTCCCACCCTGACGCCGGCAAAACGACCCTGACCGAGAAGCTGCTCCTGTTCGGGGGCGCCATCCGGGAGGCCGGATCCGTTAAAGCGCGCAAGGCAAGCCGCCATGCGACTTCGGACTGGATGGAGATCGAGAAGCAGCGGGGCATCTCCGTTACGTCCTCCGTCATGCAGTTCGATTATTCGGGACACCGCGTCAACATATTGGATACGCCGGGTCACCAAGACTTCTCCGAGGATACGTACCGCACGCTGACCGCGGCGGACAGCGCGGTCATGCTGATCGACGTCGCGAAGGGCGTCGAGGCGCAGACGATCAAGCTGTTCCAGGTTTGCCGCAAGCGGGGCATTCCGATCTTCACGTTCATCAACAAGCTCGACCGGGAAGGGAAAAGTCCGTTCGAGCTGATGGAAGAGCTCGAGCAGGTGCTCGGCATCCGTTCCGTGCCGATGAACTGGCCGATCGGCATGGGCCGCGAGCTATGCGGCGTCTACGACCGGATGAAGAACCAGGTCGAGCTATTCCAGGGCAATGACCATTCGACGATCGAAGTACGCAAGGTAGACGACTACAACGACGGCATCATCCGCGAGATGGCCGGCGATTTCCTGACCGATCAGCTGATCTCCGAGCTGGAGCTGCTTGACGTGGCCGGCGATCCGTTCGACTACGACAAGGTGCGCGCGGGCGAGCTGACGCCGATCTTCTTCGGAAGCGCCGTGAACAACTTCGGCGTGCAGACGTTCCTTGAGAACTTCCTGCAGCTGGCTCCGAAGCCGACGTCGCGCAATAGCACGGCGGGACCGGTCGAGCCGACGAACGAGAAGTTCAGCGGCTACGTGTTCAAGATCCAAGCGAACATGAACCCGGCGCATCGCGACCGCATCGCGTTCCTACGGATCTGCTCCGGCCGGTTCGAGCGCGGCATGGCCGTCAAGCATGTCCGCAACAAGAAGGAGATCAAGCTGTCCCAGCCGCAGCAATTTCTGGCGCAGGACCGCGATATCGTGCAGATGGCGTATCCAGGCGACATCATCGGCTTGTTCGATCCCGGCATCTTCCGGATCGGCGATTCGCTGTCGCAGGGCTCGGAGGTCGAATTCGACGAGCTTCCGACGTTCTCGCCGGAGATCTTCTCGAAGGTAACGGTCAAGAACGCGCTGAAGCATAAGCAATATCAGAAAGGTCTGGACCAGCTGACCGAAGAGGGCACGATTCAAGTGTTCTACTCCACGGGAAGCTTCGACGAGACGATTCTCGGCGTCGTCGGCCATCTGCAGTTCGAAGTATTCGAGCATCGGATGAAGGCCGAATACGGCGTGGACATCCAGCTGCACCGGATGTCGTTCCAATTCGCGAGATGGATCGTCGACGAGAAGATTGATCCGTCCAAGTTCCGCATCAATTCGACGCTCGTCAAGGACAAGAAGGGCAATTACGTCGCCTTGTTCGAGAACGAATACGCGATGAGAACGGCTATGGACAAAAATCCGACGTCCAAGTTTTTGGAGACGGCTCCTTAATACCTTCAGCCTCCAGCGGCTATTGCCGCCGGAGGTTTTTTGTTCTCTTTGAGGCGATTTTTTGTCGATGGCAAAATCTTTTTCGGGAAAATAGCAACTTCGTAACGAAAAAAGTCGTTACTTTTGGTAGACTAGTAGAGGCACTGTTGATTGATAGAAAGATAGAATGGCTATACGTAAAGGAGCGCATGGATAGGAATCATGAAAACTCGTACATGGAAACTGCTGATACCGACAGGCATTATCGCAATCGCTTTGGTCGCGCTGGCTGCCGTATTCTGGCAAGGAAAACCGGGACAATCGTCCGCGGGGGATCCGCTGCCGTCGCCGACCTCCATAACAGAGGTTCCTCAGGTCGAAGTACCGAAGGAGCAGTATGACGTCATCGTTGTTGGCACGGATCCGGAAGGCGTGATGGCTGCCGTGTCGGCATCGCGCAACGGCCTGAAGACTCTCCTCGTGGAAAGCAGAAACCGCGAAATATTGGGCGGCTTGTTTACGGTCGGCTGGCTGAACAGCCTGGATATGAACTGGATATCGGGCAGCAAGGATTATTATAACAAGGGCTTGTTCAAGGAATGGTTCGACCAAATCGAAGGCGATTCCTTCGATATTACGACTGCGGCCAACGCGTTCCACAGCATGGTGGAGGCCGAAGAAAACCTGGAAGTCCGAATGGGCCTCGAGAAAATCGATCCGATCGTCGAAGAAGCGGCGGACGGCACGATCGCCGTCAATGGCGCCAAGCTGTCGATGGGTGACGGAACATCGGTCGACGTCTCCGCAAGCGCGGTTATCGATGCGACGCAGGACGCGGACTTTGCCGCTGCCGCAGGCGCTCCGTTCACATTCGGCCGTGAAGATATCGGCGATAACGAAACATTGATGGCCGTTACGCCGGTCTACAAGCTTACGGGCGTGACGCCGGAAGTGTGGAAGGACATTACGGATACCCTTAGAAACGGAGACGATGATCCCCTTACCGACGCAAATGAGCACAGCGCGTGGGGGTTCAAGGAAATGTGGCAGTACGTATCGACCAATCCAGACCGTATTCGGACGAGAGGCCCGAACCTGGGGCGCTTGAATGATGAGTCGATGCTGGTCAACGCGGTTCAGATCTTCGACGTTGATCCGTTCGATCAAGCTTCTGTCGAGGAAGCTTATGAGATCGCTCGTAAAGAGATCCCGTTGATGCTGGATTATATGAAGAAGATCTACCCAGCGTTGGAGCCGGTTGAGCTCGGCGATATCGCGACGGAGCTATACGTGCGCGAAACGCGGCATTTGATCGGGGAATACCGACTTTCGGTCGTCGATTTGCTGGAGCAGACGCCGCACTACGACGATATCGCTTACGGCTCCTATCCGGTCGATATCCAGAGCACGTCGCCAACCAATACCGGCGCCGTGCTGATGGATCCGGTGAAGTACGGCGTGCCGTTCCGTGCGCTGGTCCCGCAGGACGTTGACGGTCTGCTGGTCGTCGGACGTTCCGCCAGCTTCGATACGCTGCCGCACGGCAGCGCGCGCGTCGTGCCGCTCGGCATGGCGACGGGGCAAGCGGCGGGAGCAGCCGTGAAGATTGCGATGGACGAGAACGTAACGCTGCGGGAGCTCGGCGCTTCCGAGACGCTCATCAAGAAGCTGCAGGCGAAGCTGACGGAGCAGGGCATGGATCTGAACCCGCCGGCAACAGAGCCTTACGCGTTCATGAGCCACCCGCAGTACGTAGGAATGAAAGCGGCAGCCAGCATGGCCATCGCGCAAGGCGGCTACAGCAACGACTTCGCGCTCGACGAACCGTCGAATCCGCAGCGCATGTTCCAGAACATGGCCGGCGTAACGAAGGTGCATAAAGAGGCGATTCCGCACCTCGCTTCCGCCGCGACCGAAGGCATGTCGGAGGAAGACAAGAAGACGATTCCTCTCACTCTGGAGCAGGCAGCTTATACGATCGCCCTTGCCTTGTACGGCGATGCGGAACCGGCTGGTTCGCTGGAGCGGCTGACGGCAGAGGGAGTATTGACGCAAGCGTCGCTCCAGACGATCGAAGATCAGGCGAAGCTGACGAACGGCGACGTGTACATGCTCATTAAGGATGCCGTTCAGAAGGCGGCAGGCGTTACCTATTAAGTGAGAAGAACAAAGCAAGAAGCAGCGGTAACCCCGTAGATGGGTTTCCAGCTGCTTCTATTTTTATGGAATAAATTGAAACTATTAATCTAGCAAAGCGTATATAGGAGAGTGTCTACATAAAAAAGAAATGGAGTGAACGAACGTTTGAAACCGCTATTCGTCTTAACCGCACCTAGATGGGCGAAAACGATCACAGCCGCCGTACTTTCCCTCGCTTTGCTGACACCGGCTATCCAGGCATCGGCCGCAACAACAGCCGACGCCGCGAAAGGCAAGACTCTTGACGCGGCCAGCGCGACCGCGTTCTTGGATGGCTTCTTCGGTTCGGAAGAAGCGAAAGCCCAGTACGTCGGAGCATCGGCCGTCGTCGTGAAGGACGGTCAAGTGCTCGCCCAGAAGGGATATGGCTACGCCGACAAGGAGAACGAAGTGGCTGTCGATCCCGAATCCACCGTCTTCCGTATCGCTTCGGTATCGAAGACTTTCGCGGCAGCCGCTGCCATGCAGCTGGTCGAGCAAGGCAAGATCGGGCTTCAGGATGATTTCACGAAGTACATAAAGGACCTGGACTTCGATAACCCCTTTGATAAGCCGGTGACGATCGAGCATCTGCTTACGCATACGACGGGCTTTGAAATTCGTGATCCGAAGCCGGAGGATTTAAGCCCGGACTTCGAGAGAGTCGTAGAAATCGACGATTACGTAAGAGAGAACATGCCGCCGGTCGTCCGCGAGCCGGGCAGCGTCTATATGTACGATAATTTCGCTTCCATGCTTCTCGGCCTCGTCGTTCAGAACGCGAGCGGCCAGCCGTACGAGGAATATATGGCGGATCATATTTTCGAACCGCTTGGCATGGAGAACAGCGACTTCCTGTTGACAGGGAAGCTAAAGGACAAGCTGGCCGTCGAATATACGGCAGCTCACGAGAAGATGGAGCCTTATGCCGTAGCTCCTACGGTCATGCCGCAAGGCGGGATGCTCAGCACGGCGGAAGATATCGGGAAGTTCATGATCGCGTTCCTGAACGGGGGAGCGGCTGGATCGAACCGTATCCTGTCGGAGCAGACGGTTGCCTCCATGGAGGAGTACCGCTCGGAAATCCATCCGCTTCTGCCGGACACGACTTATGGCTTCGAAGCACCGTTCCAGCTGCCCGGAGCGGGCAGCAGCTCCAAGATCATTACGAAGGGCGGAGACTTGCTCGGCACCAGCTCTTATATGTTCCTCATTCCAGAGCAGAACACGGGCGTATTCGTAACGTATAACCAGCAGGGCATCTTGCGTAACGGCCTGTACGCGCAGTTTATTTCGACGTTCTTCCCGCAATACGCGGCTCCGGTCGCGATGGAGGCATTCGAGGCGAAGGAAGATGAGCTGGCTAAGTTTGTTGGTCATTACTCCGATCTTCGTATCGACATGATCGTTTCGTCGATCGGAACGGAGGGCGAAGGGGATCTTGTCATTTCCGATTCCTATATCGGACCAAGAGCATTAAAGCAAGTAGATGATAACCTGTTCGTGGACAGCATGACGAACCAATTCACCGGCTTTAAGCTGGATGACGAGGGGAACGTGCTGTATATGAAAGAGCCCTACTTGAATCCGATGGGCTACGCCAAGAAAGGCGAGCAAGCGCAAGGCTTCGCCGACGTCGGCGAAGATCATCCTTACGCGTCTTATATTTACGCGCTGCAATCTCTTGGCTACCTAGAGAATAATGGCGATGCCGACTTCAATCCGGATCAAACGGTGACAAGAGGCGAATACGTTCAAAATCTGTTGTCTCTGCTCAACATGACGGGGGTCGAATCTGCGCAGCCCGCGTTCGCCGATCTGGAGGGACATTCCGCGGCTCCGTACATCCAGCTCGCGCATACGATCGGCATGGTCAAAGGAAACGGTAAAGGCAACTTCTATCCGGATAAACCGATTACCCGCCAAGAAGCTGCCGTTATGATCTATCGCCTGATCGCCGCGCAATATCCGGCGGAAGCGTACAGCGATATCGCGCTGGCCGGCGAGACGGACGAATGGGCCGTGGAGGCGGTACAGATGATGATCGCATTGCAGCTGTTCGGACCGGAAATTCAGCCGGAAGCGGACGGCTCTGTGGACTACCGTTCCAAGGAAGCTCTCACGCGGGCGGAAGAAGCGGCGATTCTGTATACGAGCTTAACAACGCCGACGGACATCATTTATGCTTCGCTCGCCCAGAATGCGGAAGGCGGAGCGGAAGCAAGCGAAGAGGCTGCAGAACCGGCTGCAGAACCGGCAGCGGAGCTCCCTAACGCTTCATAAGGGGACGTTCGCAAGGAAATATAGATTACGGAACTCCAGCACCGGCGGTGCTGGAGTTTTTTTCTTGGAAATCGCTGATTCGCTCGAGTCCCTGCCGCAAAACATCCGGATTCATGGCGCAGCCGATGCGCACGTAGCCTTCCAGCCCGAAACACGAACCCGGCACCAACAGTACTCCAGTCTCGGTTAGCAGCTGCTTGCAGTAAGCTTCCGATCCTTCAATGGACGGAAGCCTCAGCAAGGCGGAGGTCCCTCCTTGCGGCGGAATGAACGAAATCGTCTCTTCTTCGGCCGACCATTTCTTCAGAAGATCGAGATTGGTCCGCAGCAGCTGCCGGCTGTGCGCAAGTATGGAGTCATGCCGCGCCAGCGCCATGGCGGCCAGCCGGTCCGTCAGCGCGCCGCAGCCGATCGTCGTATAATCGCGCATCTTCATGCATTGGCTAATGATATCCCGGTCATGGCAGGCTATCCATCCGATTCGCAGAGCGGCAAGCGACATGGCTTTGGAAAGACTGGACGTTGCGATTCCTCTTTCGTACAGATCGGCAATGGACGATATGGAATCGGATCGTTCATCCGCCGGCAAGTCCATGCAGATCTCGTCGCTGAGGATATAGGCGCCGCAGCTTCGGGCAATCGCTACGATAGAATCGAGCATGGGCTTGTCCAGCAGCGTGCCCGTCGGATTGTTCGGATTATTGAGAAGGATCAGCTTCGTCCTTGGCGTCACGGCGCGCCGGAGCTCCTCCATATCGGGCTGAAAGCGGTTCTTCGGACGCAGCGGAACGAGTACGACCTCGGCGCCCAGGGATGTCGGGAAAGCGTGAAGCTGTTGATAGGTCGGATGGAACGAGACGACCCGGTCGCCCGGCACAAGCAAGGTATGCATGACGAGAGCGTTGGCCGCGGCAGCCCCGTTCATCATGATGATGCCATCCGCGGTTAATCCGGCGTAACGCTTCGCTACAAGCCGGCGCAGCTCCGGAGAGCCCTGAATTTCACCATACGTCAGCTTCAGCTCCAGCAGCTCGGCCAGCTGCCCTTCATGCGAAGCGCTCCCCAGCGATAGCAGCTTCTCGAGCGTCATGCAATCGGCGCATGTGTCTGCGAGATTAAATCTCGCTTGTTTGCCATGTTTGTTTTGCCACTTCTCCAAAGCAAACGGCTCGATTTGCATTTTCATCCTCTCCTTCCCAGCTTGAATACCCTCGTCTAGCTTTCCCGGCAAAGCTCTGAACTATTTCCAAAGACAGGAGAGAGAATCATGCGTGCAGGGAAGGACGAAATGCGCATTGACTCTAAAACGGTTTCATGCCATAATGTACGCGTGTACATTACTAGATATTACGACATAATAGGAGGCCATCGCTATTAGCAGGAAAGAGGTTGCAAGGCTTGCCGGCGTGTCGGAGGCGACCGTCTCCCGGGTGTTCAACAACGTCGGGCCGATGAAGGAGGAGACGCGCGAGCGCGTGCTGCAGGCAGCCGAGCAGGTCGGCTATGTGCCGAATGCATTGGCGCAGCAGCTCGCCCGCAAGAAGAGCGGAAACATCGGGGTGATTCTGCCCTTCGTGCCGAAGGTTCATCTGTTCTCCACCTATTATTTCTCCGAAATATTAAGCGGCATCGGGGAGGCGGCCAACCGCTCCGGCTACAACCTTCTCCTCATCTTCCGCGAGCCAAGCGATGCCAAAGATTACTCGATGCTGTTCCGCACGCAGAAGATCGACGCCTGCATCGTGCTTGGAGCGAGAGACGTCCCGGAAGAGAGAGCCGCGCTCGAGCAGCTGCAGGCGGAGGGACACCCGTTCTGCCTCGTGAATCAGCGGTTCGACGGGACGTCGTTCATGACGGTCGATGCCGATCATGCGGCAGGCAGCCGCGAGGCGGTGCGCCACTTGATCGCAAGCGGCAGGCGCAGCGTCGCCTTCTTGAACGGACCGGCGGAATATTCGAGCAGCCGGGACCGGCTGGCCGGCTACCGGACGGCGCTTCGCGAGAGCGGCATCGGCTACCGGGAGGAGCTCGTATTCGTCGGCAACTATAGCCGCAAAAGCGGTTATGAGCAGGCGGAGCTCATTGGCGAGCGAATCCGGAGCGGCGAAGTGGATGCCGTGTTCGCGGCCAACGACCGGATGGCGATCGGTCTCATGCAAGGCTTGAAGGAGCTCGGGATCGAGCCGGGCGAGCGTTATGGGCTGGTCGGCTATGACAATTCCGACGGCTCACGCATTATTAGTCCGACCCTCTCGACGGTCGAGGTGCCATTCTACGAGATGGGAAGGCTGGCGGCGGAGAAGCTGTTGAAGGAAGAACGGAAGGAAGCGGACGGACAGCAGGAAGATAGTCTGCTCCCGATTCGTTTTCTCGCTAGGGAAACGTCCACATTCTGAACGAAAGGCGGAGTCAAGGCATGAAAAAAATCAATATCGGCATGGTTGGTTATAAATTTATGGGGAAAGCCCACAGCAACGCTTACCGCGCGGTGCCCATGTTCTTCCCGGACGCGGCGAAGCCGGAGATGAAGGTCATCTGCGGACGCGATCCGAAGGGACTCGAGCAAGCAAGAGCCCAGTTCGGCTGGGAGAGCTCCGTTACGGATTGGCGCGAGCTCGTGCAGCGCGACGACGTCGACGTCGTCGACATTAACGCGCCAAGCGACGCCCACAAGGAGATTGCGATCGCCGCGGCCCGCGCAGGCAAGCATCTGTTCTGCGAGAAGCCGCTTGCGCTGACGCTGGCGGACTCCCGCGAAATGCTGGAGGAAGCGGAGAAAGCGGGCGTCAAGCATATGGTCGGCTTCAACTATCGGTTCGCGCCGGCGGTGCAGCTGGCGAAGAAGCTCATTTCCGAAGGAAGAATCGGAGAGATTCACCACTTCCGCGGCGTCTTCCTGCAGGACTGGATTCTGGATCCGTCCTTCCCGCTCGTATGGAGGCTGCAGAAGGAGATCGCGGGCTCCGGCTCCCACGGCGATCTCGGCGCGCATGTCATTGACATGGCCCGGTTCCTGGTCGGCGAATTCCGCGAGGTGATCGGCATGAGCGAAACATTCGTGAAGCGTCGTCCGGTCGCGGCGGCGATGACGGGACTGAGCGCCAAGGGCGGCGGCAGCGAGGAGATGGGCGATGTGACGGTCGACGACGCGACGGCGTTCCTGGCTCGCTTCGAGAACGGCGCCATGGGCACGATCGAAGCGACGAGATTCGCCGCGGGCCATCGCTGCACGAACGGCTTCGAGATCAACGGAAGCAAAGGCAGCATCAAGTTCGACTTCGAACGGATGAACGAGCTTCAGGTTTATTTTACGGATGACGCCGAGGACGTTCAGGGCTTCCGCCGGGTGCTGGCGACGGATGCCTCGCACGCTTACATGGATGCATGGTGGCCTGCCGGCCACACGATCGGCTATGAGCATACGTTCACGCACGAGGTGCTGGAGCTGATGCGGGCGCTCGAAGAGGACCGCCAGCCAGTGCCGAACTTCGTAGACGGCGTGAAATGCCAGGAAGTGCTCGAGGCCGTGGATCGTTCAATCGAAGAGCGGAGATGGGTCGCGATTAGCGAGCTTTAAATTATAGAAGGGCGGGAACAGAATGAGAAAAGCATTAATAGTATGGGGCGGCTGGCTGGGCCATCAGCCGGAGGAGGTTGCCGCGATCTTCCGCGGGCAGCTGGAGGCCGAAGGGTTCGAGGTAGAGGTATCCGACAAGCTTGAGGCATTCGCGGACGTCGAGAAGCTGAAGTCTCTCGATCTGATCATCCCTTTGTGGACGATGGGCAAAATCGAGCAAGGATTGGTCAACAACATATCGGCGGCGGTACAAAGCGGCGTCGGATTGGCCGGCAGCCACGGCGGCATGTGCGACGCGTTCCGCGAGAACGTGGACTGGCAGTTCATGACGGGCAGCCAGTGGGTCGCGCATCCGGGCAACGACGGCGTCCGCTACACGGTGAACATCAGCAATTCGTCCAGCTCGCTGACGGAGGGCATCGAGGACTTCGAGGTAAGCACCGAGCAGTATTACCTTCATGTCGATCCGGCGGTTGAAGTACTGGCGACGACGCGGTTCCCGGTGGCGCCGGGTCCGCATTCCGCGAACAAGCCTGTCGATATGCCGGTCATCTACACGAAACGCTGGGGACTCGGCCGGGTTTATTATACTTCGCTAGGGCATCAGGCGAACATTATGGATATCCCGGTCGTAAGAGAGCTTACGCTTCGCGGGTTCCTCTGGTGCGCGGAAGGCAAAGCGATCGCATCCAAAGCAGCAGCAAGCGGCGAAGCCGTATATACCGGCATGCAAGACAATCAATTGTAATCATACATTCGATTCGTATCGATTAGCGAGGGAGCGGGGACGGAACGTGGAGAAAATTAAAGCTGGCATTATCGGCACAGGCAATATTAGCGGAATCTATTTCGAGAATGGAAGCAAATTCGACGCCATGCAGGTCGTGGCATGCGCCGATCTGGACGTGGAACGGGCGAAAGCACGCGGCGAGCAATACGGAGTGAAGGGCTGCTCGGTCGACGAGCTGCTGGCGGATCCGGATATCGACATGATCATCAACCTAACGATTCCGCAAGCCCATGCTTCGGTCAACCTGCGGGCGCTAGAAGCGGGCAAGCACGTGTACGTGGAGAAGCCGTTCGCCGTGCAGCGTGAGGAAGCCCAGGAGGTGCTGGCGCTGGCGGTCAAAAAAGGGCTGTACGTCGGCAGCGCGCCGGATACGTTCCTCGGCGGCGGCATCCAAACGTCCATCAAGCTGATCGAAGACGGCTGGATCGGAACGCCAATCGGCGCGACGGCATTCATGATGAGCGGCGGACACGAGAGCTGGCATCCGGCGCCGGAGTTCTACTACCAAGTAGGCGGAGGTCCGATGTTCGATATGGGGCCGTATTACTTGACCGCGCTTGTGGCGATGCTTGGACCGATGACGCGCGTGACGGGTTCGGCGCGCATCTCCTTCCCCGAACGGACGATTACGAGCCAGCCGAAAGCCGGCCAGAAGGTACAGGTCGAGGTACCGACGCACATCGCGGGCGTCATGGATTTCGCTTCGGGGGCGATAGGCACGATTCTGACGAGTTTTGATACCAAAGGCGGTTCGGTGCTGCCCCGCATCGAGGTTTACGGCAGCCACGGCACCTTGCAGGTGCCGGATCCGAACAACTTCGGCGGCGAAATCCGCGTCTGCAGAGCGGGCTCCAGAGAATGGTCGACGATTCCTCTTGCGTACGGTTACTCGGAGAACGCTCGGGGCGTCGGCGCGGCGGACATGGCCAAAGCAATCCAAACCGGACGTAAGCACCGCGCGAACGGCGAGCTGGCTTATCATGTGCTTGAAGCCATGCACGGATTCCATGACGCGTCCGAGCAGGGCGTACACTACGCCATGAAGAGCACATGCGAGCGTCCGGCGCCATTGCCGCTCGGACTGCAGCCGTTCTGTCTGGACTAGTTGAGCCGAATTAATGACCGTACGTTAGGGTGATATCCCGACGTACGGTCTTTTTTACATAAGAGTTTTCCCTAATCTAGGATGCCGCCAATACTCGCTTAAGGCGATTCCTCTCTGCTGCACCTAATTGAGAACGCTTCTCGCATTTACAAATATTTCAATTGAAGGTAATGGAGATTTAACATTAACTCCTTATGCTTGTCCTTGTAGAGCAAATTCATTCGAGGAGTGAAAAAGTTGAATAAATCGATGGATCGTAAAACGTTTTTATCTTACTTAGGCACAGGAGCTGCTGCGTTGGCTACGGCTTCGGCGGGACTTGGCGCTCTGAACGGCAAAGCTTCCGCCGCCTCGGCGACGGCCGACCATCTTTTCGGATTCGGCACGAACCGGGTAAGCGGCTATTTCGAGCCGATCGAGCCCACCAAGGCGGACAAGCTGGTTTTGCCGAAAAACTTTAAATACGACGTCGTTGCGGCGTTCGACGATGTCATTAACCAAGCAGGCGAAAAATTCGGCTCAGGCTGCGATTATAACGCTTATTTTCCTATCAAGGGTTCGAACACGAGAGGACTTCTCGTTAATAACCATGAATACAGCACGATATTCTCGATCGGTCCGGTGAAGGATGGCAAGATGACGGCCGACCAGCTTCACAAGAACCTATACTACCAAGGCATGTCCGTTATTGAGGTGTACAGAGACGATAACGGCGTATGGAAGATGGACACGACTTCGCCGTACGCGCGCCGCATCAACGGCTACACCAAATTCGAAATTACCGGTCCCGCAAAAGGCGGTTCGGCGCTCGGCGGCGCAACGACGGCGCAAGGCACGTTCGCGAACTGCTCGGGCGGCGTGACGCTGTGGAACACGGTTCTGTCCTGCGAAGAAAATTTCGCGGAAACGGCTGCCGCTTCCAAGCTTCCGGACACGCATTACGGCTGGGTCATCGAGGTGGATCCATTCGACAAATCGTATTTGAAAAAGCATACGGCGCTGGGCCGCTTCAATCACGAGAACACGGCGATGGGTCTTGCCAAAGACGGACGCGTCGTGGTCTATATGGGCGACGACAAGAAGGACGCATGCGTCTACAAATTCATCAGCAATGGAAAATACGACAAGCTGAAAGGCCGCGCCAATTCCGCTCTGCTGGAGGACGGAACGCTGTATGTAGCCAATCTGAAGACCGGCAAGTGGATGCCTGTAACGCTGGAAGCCGTATCGAAGGCGATCCAGGACAAGCCGGACCTGCAAAAGAAATTCAAAACGCAGGGAGATGTCGTCACTTATTGCCAGGAAGCCGCATTGCTGGTAGGCGGAACGCCGACCGATCGTCCGGAGGATATCGAAATTTCCCCGTTCGACAATACGGTGTTCATCTGCCATACGAACAATGACAACCATGGCAACATTCACGGGCATATTACGCGCATTTTCGAAACGAAAAGCGATTTGGGCGCGCTCGAATTCGATTTTGAAATTTTTGCCGCAGGCGGCCGCCAGTCCGGCTTCAGCTCTCCGGATAACCTGGCGTTCGACTCGAACGGGCATCTATGGGTCGTTACGGACATTTCGAGCAGCAGCCAAAATAAAGGCGTCCACAAATCGTTTATGAACAACGGCCTGTTCGTCATCCCGACAAGCGGGCCGGATAAGGCGGTTGCTCTGCAGTTCGCCTCCGGACCGGTGGAAAGCGAGCTGACCGGACCGTTCTTCACGCCGGACGAGCAGACGCTGTTCCTGTCGGTTCAGCATCCGGGCGAGAATACGACGGACCTCAGCAATCCGACGAGCAAATGGCCGCACCGTCCGGGCGACAACAAGGCGCGCTGTGCAGTCGTAGCAATCAGCGGCTTTAAATTGAGCTAATTAAAGGAGTGTTTGGTATGCCATTTGGCAATATCGGAATTGGCGGTTTGGTGTTAATTCTAATTATCGCGCTTATTATATTCGGACCTTCCAAGCTGCCCGAGCTGGGCCGCGCCTTCGGCAGAACGCTGAGCGAATTCAAGGGGGCTACGCGGGGGCTCGTGAACGGCGAGGAAGAAGCTAAGCAAGGGGAATAGGAAGCGACAAAAAAAGCTGCGGCTGCCGCGGGAAAGTAAGATGAAAAATCCGAACGATCAAAGCTTAATCGGTCATTTGGAGGAAATGCGGACAAGGCTGATCCGGACGCTTGTCTCCTTCTTGGTCGCGATGGCTGCCGCTTTCCTGTACGTGGAAGAGATTTACGAATGGCTCGTGCGCGACATGGAGAAGAAGCTGGTGCTGCTAGGCCCTTCCGACGTCATCTGGGTCTATATGATGATCGCCGGGGTAGTGGCTATCGCCATTACGCTTCCGGTCGCCGCGTATCAGATCTGGAAGTTCGTTACTCCCGCGATGCCGGACGCCACGAAGCGGGCCACGCTGCTGTTCATCCCGGGCATCAGCGTCTTGTTCGCGGCCGGCATCTGCTTCGGTTATTTCATTTTGTTCCCGATGGTGCTGCATTTCATGAATCGGATGGCGTCTGGATCGTTTGAAATGATGTATACGGCGCAAAAATATTTTACGTTCATGATCCATATGACCGTGCCGTTCGGCCTGCTGTTCGAAATGCCGGCGATCGTTATGTTTTTGACGAAGCTTGGCGTACTCAATCCCGTCCGTCTGGCCAAAGCGCGTAAGCTTGCCTATTTTGTACTTGTGATCGTCGCCGTTACGATTACTCCGCCGGATATTTTGTCCGACATCATCGTCATCGTTCCGTTATTCCTCTTATATGAAATCAGCATTACGATTTCCAAATTCGTCTATCGGAATCAGCTTCGGGCGCAGCAGGAAATGTACTCGAGCTCAATATGATAGGAATACTACTGGAAATCAGTGGTCAAAAAAACGGCACGGGGCTTTTTCCCGTGCCGTTCCATTTTGATTAGTCATTACTTCAGCCAAGCGTCGACCTTGTCGGCATTCTCTTCGACCCATGCTTTGGCCGCTTCTTCCGGCTCGGCGCCTTCGACGATTTGAATCATGACATCGGCCATGTCGTCCGGCGTCCAGTTGAACGCGTCGAGGAACGCGTAAGCTTCCGGTTGATCATCCTTCAGTCCTTGGCGGACAACGGTATGGATCTGCTCGTCTTCCCCGTAGACGCCCTTCGGATCCTCAAGATATTTCAGATCCATCTTCGCGAACTTCCAGTGCGGCGTCCAGCCCGTTACGACGATCGGCTCTTGATTGTCGTAAGCCTTCTGAAGCTCTTGAGCCATAGCGGCGGAGGAGCTTTCCAGCAGCGTCCAGTTCTCCTTCAGTCCGTACTCTTCCAATACGGCTTCCGTCTTCATCATGAGGCCGGCGCCCGGCTCGATGCCGGTAATCGTGTGCTTCACGCTGTCGCCGACATCGCCTGCAAGGTCTTCTATGCTGTTAATCGTCATGTAAGACGGCACAACAAGACCGAGCTTCGTACCGTCGAGGTTCGGACCGAGATCCTCCAGCTTGCCTTCATTTTCTTTCAAATACGTTTCGTGCGTCGTCGGCAGCCATGCGGCAACCATCGCGTCCGCGCTTCCGTCGGCGATGCCCGCCCACATCGGACCCGCGTCAACCTGAAGCATCTCGACCGTGTAGCCAAGCTTCGTCTCGAGCACTTCCTTCACGACATGCGTGCTTGCGATTTCGGAATCCCACGCGACATAAGCAAGCTTGATTTCTTTTTTGGCGTCTGCCTTGCTGTCGCTGCTTCCTTCATTGCCGCCGTTATTCGAGGAGCAGCCCGCGAGAATGGATAGAATCATAATGGCGGTTACGAATAAACTGAAATTTTTCATGGTACGTTTCACTCTCCTAGGTTTAATTATGAGGAATGGGTCTTGGAACGCTTTGTAACCTGTTGGGTCAAGCGGTCCAGAATGATCGCCAAGATGACGATGGCGAGCCCCGCCTCGAAGCCGGTACCGGTCTTGATCTGGGTAACGGCCCGCAGTACGGTAGCGCCTACGCCTTGCGCGCCGACCATCGAGGCGATGACGATCATCGATAAGGAAAGCATGATCGTCTGGTTCACTCCGGCCATGATGGTTGGCAGGGCGATCGGAAGCTGAAGCTTGACCAGCTTCTGGCTCGGCGTGGAGCCGAAGGCGTCCGCCGCTTCGACCAGCTCGGCCGGTACTTGGCGGATGCCTAGATTCGTCAGCCGGATCGTCGGCGGAATCGCGAAAATAATAGACGAGATCACGCCAGGTACGACGCCGAGGCTGAAGAACGAGATCGCCGGAAGCAGGTAGACGAATGCGGGCATCGTCTGCATAAAATCGAGAACCGGCGTCACGAGGTCTCGCAGCCTATTATGGCGCGCGCATAAGATGCCAAGCGGTATGCCGATGATAATGGAGATAAAGGCTGCCGTCAGCACGAGCGCCAGCGTCTGCATCGTCTCGTCCCACAGCTGCAAATTGTCGATGAGCAGCAGGCCGACGGCGGTGAAAACGCCCAGCTTCCATCTGCCGATCAGCCAAGCGATCGCCGTGAACAGTGCGATAACCGCCAGCGGAGGAAGCCACTCCAGCACGAAATGAATGCCGTCCACGGTGCCGCCTATGAGCAGACTGATGAAATCGAACAGAGGTTCCAGGTTGTCCGTCAACCAGTCCTCGCCGGATTCGATCCAGTCCGCAAGCGGAATTTTAGGCAGATTCATACGTGTCACCCCCCAGGGCCGAATTCGAGTTGCCGGCCAGCGCCGCAAGTACGGCGCCTTTGATTACGACGCCGTGCAATCGGCCGTTCTCGTCGGTGACGGCAACGGGCAAGCGAGAGCCCGCCATCAGCTCGAACAATTCGTTCAGCAGCGCCTCCGGTACGGTGACCGGCACTTCGCGAAGCATGACGTCTTCTAGCTTGAGATTTTCTTTCACGGCCTTAGACGCGTCCTCCGCCGAGACCAAGCCGAGCAGCTTCATGGCTTTGTCGACGACGTACAAGCTCGAAACTCCTCGTTCCTTCATGAATTGAAGCGCGACGCGCGGGCCTTTGTCCGGCGTAATCGTCTCCGCTTTGTCCATCGCGTGGGCAGCCGTCAGCACTTTGGACAGATCGACGTCCTCGACGAACCGTTCCACGTATTTGTTGGCCGGCTGGATCAGAATTTCTTCCGGCGAGCCGATCTGCGCGATGCTTCCGTCCTTCATAATCGCGATTTGATCGCCGATGCGAAGCGCTTCGTCCAGATCGTGCGTAATGAAGACGATCGTCTTCTTCATCTTGGCTTGAAGCTGCAAGAGTTCGTCCTGCATATCCTTGCGGATCAGCGGATCTAGCGCGCTGAACGCTTCGTCCATCAGCAGGATGTCGGGTTCGTTCGCGAGTCCGCGCGCCAGACCGACGCGTTGCTGCATCCCGCCGCTCAGCTGATCGGGATAGCTGTCCGCCCAGCCCTTCAGGCCGACGAGCTCCAGCGATTCCATTGCCATCTCGCGCCGCTTTTTCTTCTCCACGCCTTGGATTTCCAGCCCGTATTCCACATTCTGAATAACCGTGCGATGCGGGAACAGCGCGAACTTCTGGAACACCATGCCGATATTCCGGCGCCTGAACTGTCTAAGCTCCGCTTGGTTCATCTTCATAACATCCTGTCCGCTGAACAGCAGCTGCCCCGAGGTCGGTTCAATCAGCCGGTTCAGCAAGCGGACGAGCGTGGATTTACCGCTGCCCGACAGGCCCATTATGACGAAGATTTGGCCCTCCTCGATGGAGAAGCTGGCTTGATTGACACCGACGGTTAGCTTTGTTTCGGTGAAAATCTTTTCCTTGGTCCAGCCCTTCTCCAGTAATGGAAAGGCCCGTTTTGGATCATGGCCGAATATCTTCGTTAGTTTTTTTGCTTCTATAATGGCCATTTGGTTGTGCCCCCTCTCTAGCCTTCTAGCCGATCTTTTCGACTTCCCCAGTGTAAATGGATACGTTTGGAATGGTCAAAGAGGCTGACAGTCTATATCGTACGTACAGTTTTAACTTTACGTACTTTACGGACGGAATACTCCTGATAACTCCCTTTTTCGCCCGATTCATTTTCTTTACATTTCCATGTCCATATGCTTCAATAACGATATTACGTAGGGATGGACTTGGTTTTCTGGATGGGAGGGACATAATGGACGAGCTTGCAGGATTGACGGAGGAGCAGCGAACAAAGCTGCTACAGACAAGAAGAAGAGTGATAGAATCGATCGGCAAAAACATGGATCTCTATGGCATAACGCTGTCCATAGGTCATTTATACGGGAATATGTATTTCAATCAGGAGCCGGTCACGCTGGACGAGATGAGCCAGACGATGGGCATGAGCAAGACGTCGATGAGCACCGGCATGCGAACGCTTCACGACCTAAAAATGATTAATAAGGTGTGGGGAAAGGGCTCGCGGAAGGATTTGTACGAGGTCGTGCCGGATTGGCATCAGAACTTCGCCGATTTCTTTTCGATTAAATGGAGGAAAGCCGTCGAGCAGAACATGAACGTTCTCGCCCGCAGTCTCAAGGAAATTGATGGTTATATAGAAAGCAGCGCCGAAGAGGCGGAATATGTGAAAGTGCTCGAAAGCGATAAAGCAAAAATCGAAGACGCGCTCAAGTATTACCGTTGGCTGGATAAGCTGATTGATTCCTTCGAATCGGGCGACATTTACAAGTTTCTTCCTAAGGAGGAGTAACGGAAAGAGGAACGCCGCAGGCATACGCCTGCGGTTGTTTGCTTTGTTCGGGGGACAGAAGGATTAGGATGGCGAAGGATTCGCGACGGCCGCGTTCTGCTGATGGAGGTGACGGTACAAGGAATCGACCATGTAGGTCTGTTCGTTCTGGCCGGCTTCCTTCCAGATCATCTCGAAGAGGACGCCGAGTCCCGGCAATGCCCGCTCGTCGCTGTCGATCGAATCCGCGATGACATCTTTGAGCTCTTCCTTCGTATTGCCGTTGACGCGCATAATAATGGCTTGTCTAAGATCGATCGTTTGCAATGAGGATACCTCCCGCGATATGGACATTTTGCTTCATTACTATGCCCGAGAACGATGGAGGCCATCCGCTCCGTCCTTATGCTATACTTATGGGAAGAAGATGAATAACGGAAGGTCGGGTACGTAAAACATATGAGTATGGAATCCAACGATCTCTACATAGGGTCGCCGCAGAATGACCGGGTGAAGGGCTGGTCTTCCCTCCTCGACAAAAAATACAGGGATCGGGAAAACCGATTTATCGTGGAAGGCGTTCATTTGATCCAAGAAGCGGCTGAAGCGGGTGTTGTTGTTTCCCAAGTCGTATACGACTCGGAGCGGGGCGTTCCGGCCGAGCTGGAATCGCTGCGTAACGGGGCTCTCGATCGAACGGAATGGATCGCCGCTTCGAAGGCCGTCATGGGCAAATGCACCGGGACGGACACGCCGCCGCCGGTATTCGCCATCGTAAATAAGCCCGAGATGCCACGGGAGAGGCTGTTCGGAGAGGGCCGACTGGTCGTGGCTTTGGACGGGGTCCGGGATCCCGGAAATCTGGGTACGATCATCCGCTCCGCGGATGCGGCGGGCGCGGACGCGGTCGTTCTTGGCAAAGGCTGCGTGGATCTGTACAATCCGAAGACCGTCCGCTCGACGATGGGCTCGCTCTTCCACCTGCCGATCGTGCAGGAGGGTTTGATGGAGCTGCTTCCGCTGGCGAGAGAGGGCGGAGCCAAACTTATCGGGACAAGTCTGCAGGCCGACCACAGCTGCTACGGCTATGACTGGAAGCAATCGACTTGGCTGCTCATGGGCAGCGAATCGGTCGGCTTGTCAGAAGAGGTTCGAGGCCTCGTCGACGAATCCGTCATCATTCCGATGGCGGGACGGGCGGAATCGCTGAATGTGGCGATGGCGACGACGGTTCTGCTGTTCGAGGCGATGCGGCAGCGGTTGGTTTAAATAGAAGGCTGGAACTTGGTTGTCGAATGACCCAACCATGGTTCCAGTCTTTTTCTCATGCACACCCTTCTAAAGTCTTAGTTCTAAAGACTATCAAAATTCTATATTTTCTTTTAGAATATTTACTATACATAGGAAGGAATGAAACGGAGAGCATCTACATGGGATTTTTAAATGAATTAGGATCATTGGCCGGAAAAGTAACAGGCAAAGTAATCGGCGGGTCCGTTCGGGTCGTAGGGGAGATCACCAATAGCCAGACGATAAAGGAAATCGGGGATGGCGCAGAGCGGGCAACGGCAAAAACGGGGGAGCTTCTTGGGAAGGTCGCTAGCGGTACCGTTGATGTCGGCATAGGACTCTTCCAGAAGGATGAGCACAAGGTAAACCAAGGCTTCTCCGAGCTTGGCGATGCGGTTGTAACCACGGCGAAAGGCGTTGGTCAAGGCATTGGCTATGTCTATGAGAACGGTAAAAATGTAGCGGTGGGCATAAAAGACGGGAACATGGATCAGGTCAAAGAGGGCGCAAAAAAGATTGGAATGGTTGCGGCCGTCAGCGTGTTGGCTGTCGGAATATTCGAAGTGGTGGATGGTGTGGATGGCGTTGGTGGTGTTGCCGATGCCGCAGAAGCTCCAACCGATGTGGATACCGTGAACGCGGATGCACCAACGGATGTTCAAGTCATAGATACGATAAACTCCGATCTAGTGGGTACGGAGCACCCGGAAACGGGTGTGCCTTATGAAACGAAAACAATCCAGCTGACCGATGGACAATGGGTCGAAGGTGTTTTCCCTGACTTTAATGAGGTGTACGCCTATGAACTCCCTGAGAGCATGTATCTGCAAACCGATGATGTTCAGTTTTCCTATTTAAACGATCAATTAGCCAACGACATTGCGAATGATCCGGCATTAGCGGCAACCTTTACGGCGGATCAAATGGAAGACATACATAACGGGGATACGCCTGAAGGTTATGTCTGGCATCATACCGAGGAACCAGGACGCATGGAGCTTGTTGAAGTGGAGGAGCATGCCCATTCGGCTCACACGGGCGGTAGAGAGCTTTGGGGCGGCGGTTCTGAATATCGATAGTTAAGGGAGATGAATGAGTTTGAAATTGAAATTTAGAACGGAAAGCAGATGGTTGAGATTGGGGTTGGCCTTCCTGATCGTATTTGGTTCAATCGCCGGCGGCATCGCCCCGGAAAAGGCAGATGCTGCGGGAGAGGAGCCTTTGCCCGAACCTTTGCTCGGCGAGATCAGGTTGTTCCCATTCCAGTTCGCACCGCCGGGCTGGGTGTACTGCGCCGGGCAGAAGCTGTCGCTTAGCCAGAACACGGCGATGTACTCGCTGCTGGGGGACCGGTTCGGGGGGGACGGGAAGAGCACTTTTGCCCTGCCGGATTTGCGGGGACTTGAACCGGTTAATGGCATGGGATATTACATTGCAACGCAAGGCATTTTTCCAGGGCGAGAAGATCCGTTTAGCAATTATTCAATGCTTGGAGAAATCAGAATATTGCCTTATACCTTCGCTCCGGTCGGAACGAGACTGGCGGATCATAGCGCACTGACCAAATCCGAGTTTCCAGAACTATTTAATCTTATGGGCAGCACTTTTGGAGGGGATAACGACACCTTCAATTTGCCGCAGATCGATCCGCTTATCGAAGGGGTCAATTATTATGTTTCCACGACAGGGACTTCTATCGGAGCGAGCGGGACTGGCGAGGAATATTTAGCGGAATTGACCTTATTCCCATTCGATGCATCATCTAAGGGCATTAAACGTGCAAACGGAGAGCTCGTGGAACTTCAGACTAACACAGCACTCTTTTCTTTGTTGGGTACGACTTATGGTGGAAATGGCATGCAGAACTACGCGCTACCTAATTTAGAGGCTTTTGGGGGCGCGGAAATTCAGTATCATATTCAAGATAGAGGAATTTTTCCCAGCATGGAAGGCAATTCGACCCCCATTCCAGTAGAAGATAGCTATAATGTAATCATTAATCAACCCTTAGCGGTTTCGGCGCCAGGCGTCATTTCGAATGATGAGAGGGCAATAACGGCCAAGCTTGTGGATCCTCCCGCGCATGGCACAGTCGTCTTTCGCGCGGATGGATCGTTTACGTATACTCCGCATGCCAATTATTTAGGGTCAGACAGCTTCACCTACATTGCCAGCAACAACTCCCGCAGCAGCAGCGATAAAGCTGCCGTGTACTTAACGGTCAAAGAACAGGTTCCGGTCATAACCGGCGTTATGAACGAAGGGGTATACAAAGACGCCGTGACGTTGTCCTTCCCGGAGGGGACGGGGAAATTAAACGAAGTATCGATTACAAGCGGAACGCAGGTTAGCGAAGAAGGGACGTATGAACTGGTCGTCACGTCTCCCTTCGGTACGCGGCAGAACACCGTTTCTTTTACGATCGATAAGACGGCGCCTGTCGTAACGGGAGTCAGTGAAGGAGCCGTTTATCGGACAAGTCCCACCATCAGCTTTAACGAAGGCTCGGCCACGCTCGGCGGCGTTTCGTTCGCGAACGGGGCTGCCGTTAACAACGATGGGATGCATACGCTGGTTGTAACCGACCAAGCGGGAAATCGGAAGGTAGTCAACTTTGCCGTTTATTTGCCGAAGACATTGAGCTTCGACAGCAACGGCGGCTCGGCCGTGGCCAGCGAGACGGTAGAATATGATGCCAAGGGAACTGAGCCGGCAGCGCCGGCCAAAGAAGGGTATACGTTCGGAGGCTGGTATACGGACATTAACTTGACGAAGCGTTTCGACTTTGAGACAGGGGTTAAGATAGACACGGTTCTTTATGCGAAATGGAACATTAACCAGTATTCGGTCAGCTTCCAATCGAACGGGGGGCCGTTAGTCGGCAGCCAGACGGTTGAGCATAACGGAACGGCCGCCGAGCCTGAAGCTCCGGTTATGGAAGGTTATACGTTCGGAGGATGGTACGCGGATAGCGGTCTCAAGACGTTATATAGCTTTGCCTCCCTTGTAACCGAGAATCGCACGGTATTCGCGAAATGGACCATTGACGAATACACGATTGGATTCGACAGCAACGGCGGACCGGCAGTGGACAGCCAAACGGTGACGTACAACAGCAGAGCGGCAGAGCCTGTTGTACCGCAATGGGAAGGGCGCACGTTCGGGGGCTGGTATACGGATAGCAACCTGACGAGGCTGTATAACTTTGATACCGCAGTAAAGAGAAGCATGATCCTTTATGCCAAATGGACGGTCAACACATATACCGTTGCCTTCGACAGCAACGGGGGTTCGGATGTAGCCAGTCAGACGGTGCCGCATAACGGAACAGCCGTTGAGCCAACCGCGCCAATCCGGGAAGGCTATACGTTCGCCGGATGGTATGGGGACCGCGATCTGACGGGGCAATATAGCTTTGCTGCGGGCGTCACGGGGAATCGCACGTTATACGCCAAATGGCTGATTAACCAATATGTCGTCACGTTTAATAGTAACGGCGGTTCAGCTATAGATAGTCAAACCGTAAACTATAACGCCGAGGCAGTCCGGCCAGCCGCACCGACCCGGGAGGGCTATACGCTCGACGGCTGGTATGAGAACAGCGAGCTGAGCATTCCTTATCTGTTTGACTCGGCCGTTACGAAAGATCTTACGCTCTATGCCAAGTGGACGCTTAACTCGTATACCGTTGCCTTCGACAGCGACGGGGGCTCGGAAACAAGCAGCCAGACGGTGCTGCATAACGGGAGAGCCTTGGAGCCGGACGAGCCGGTTCGGGAAGGATATACGTTTGGCGGCTGGTACGGAGACAGCGAACTGAGCACCCTATATACGTTTGATTCGTCCGTGACGAACGATCTCACCCTGTATGCCAAGTGGACGATTCATTCCTATTCCGTAACCTTCGACAGCAACGGAGGTTCGGCAGTAAGCAGCCAGACGGTGAATTACAACACGGCGGCTGCAGAGCCCGCAGCGCCTGTTCGGGGAGGCTATGCGTTTGGCGGGTGGTATACGGATAGAGGCCTGACAACCCCTTTTAGCTTCACTACAGCTATTAAGGCGGATCTCACCCTGTATGCCAAATGGTCGGTCATCTGGGTGGGGTCACCGGATCCGATTATCGAATCCTCCCCTGATACGGGAACGCAGCCGATCTTGATCGGGGGGCTCGACGCAGGTGCGGACGTGTCGAAGGGAAGAAGCGAAGATGGCCGCGACATCGTAAATGTCACCTTCGATGCCGCGAAATTGACGGAAGCTTTCGCTTCCGATCCGAATCCGGTGAAGACGATCGCGATTACGGGTTCGGAGCCGATCGTCCAGGTTGAACTGCCTGCCGGGGCGCTTGCGGATTTGGCTGCAAGACAGCCGTCGGCCAAAGTTGAAATCGTCGTAGACGGAGCGAGTTATGTATTTCCTGTCGGGTTATTAAAAAATTACCGGGAAGGCGCCGTCGTTACGATTACGATCGCGAAGACGGATGAGAAGACGGCCAGCCAAATCGGCAGGGACGTCACGAAGCAGGGAGCTAAGCTCATCAGCCAATCGCCTATCGATTTCATGCTGGAAGTCGACGGAGAGGTGATGTCGGAATTCGGCGGCGCTTACGTGGAGAGGACGATTGCATTGGAAGGAGAAGTCGATCCTAATTCGGTAACGGGCGTATGGTACGGCCCGGACGGAAGCATTCATTATGTGCCTTCCGTGCTGACGAGCAGGAACGGCTCGCCTGTTATGGCCATTCATTCGCCGCATAACAGCATTTATGCCGTCATCGAAAACCGGGTAAGCTTTGCCGATATGGAGAAGCATTGGGCGGAAGCGGATGTTGAGCTGCTGGCGAGCAAATGGATCGTCAAAGGGATAGGGAATGATACGTTTGCGCCCGACGAGAGCATCACGCGAGCTCAATTTGCCGCGCTCCTGGCGCGCGCGCTCGGATTGGTTGAGCAGGGGCCTGTGCAGCCGTTCAACGATGTCCATTCTTCGGCGTGGTATTATGGCGCAGTCGGCGCAGCGCAAAACGCCGGCCTCGTTACCGGTTATGCGGATGGCAAATTCCTGCCGGATCAGACCATTACGCGCGAGCAGATGGCCGTTATGATTATGCGTGCCATTCAGCTCGGCGGCAAAACGGCGGAGGCGGACCAGTCGACGTTAGAGTCGTTCAACGACAGCGGCGAGATCTCGGCGTGGGCGAAGGAAGCTGCCGCCCAAGCTGTCGGATTAGGTCTAATCTCGGGTACGCGGGAGCAGATCTTCGACGCCGCAGCAGAGGCCACGCGCGCGCAGAGCGCAACGATGATCAAGCGGCTGCTCCGCTATTTGGAGTTTATTAACGGTTAGGGCAAGAGGGGAAGAGGAAGAACCGTTCGGCGCAATGTGCTCCGGACGGTTTTTTTATTTAGAGGAGCAAAAAATAATTGAATCCTAACTCATTATGTGCTAGACTAACAATCGTTAGTCAACTAACGACCGGTAGTTAGTGATGGGAGGAGCTCCAATGACTGGACAAAAAATAATGAAGGTCGCGCTGTGCCATTTCGCGAGAAACGGATTCGAGGGCGCTTCGCTTGCGGATATCGCCGCTGAAGTAGGGATTAGGAAGCCTTCTATTTATAATCATTTCAAAGGCAAAGATGAATTATTTATGGCTGTTTACAAGGATGCGGCGACGAGAGAGCTGCGCTTTGTCGAGGAGTTTTTAAAGCCTAGCCGTGGTTCGTCATTGGAGGAGCAGCTGTTTGGTTTTCTGGTCGGGTACAAGGAACGGTACGAAAAGGATGAGGACACCAAGTTTTTTTTGCGAATGTCCTTTTTCCCTCCCGTCCATCTGCAGCAAGAATCGATGACCCTTAGCTTGTTCTATATCGATAAGATGGCCGAGGTGGCTAAAGCGCTGTTCCTATCCGCTAAGGAAGACGGATTCATCCATGCCGACGTATCGGTTGAACATGCGACAGGGGCCTATATGGCGGTTCTGGACAGCATATTCGTGGAGATGCTCTACGGCGATCAAGACCATTTGCTCCGAAGACTTGAAGCGGCTTGGCATGTGTTTTGGCGCGGCGTGCGTACTAACATCTAGAGGAGAATAGACAGATATGAATCGTAGTTGGCTGTACATTTTTGTTGGCGCGGTGTTTGAAGTCGCGTGGGTCATTGGCTTCAAGCACGCCCATGATGTAATGACGTGGGCAGGGACGGGCGCGGCCGTTATCATATCCTTTTTCTTAATCATTACCGCCTCCGCGAAGTTGCCCGTTGGCACGGTCTACGCGGTATTCACCGGTCTCGGGACCGCTGGAACGGTGCTCGCCGAGATGATCTTGTTCGACGAGCCGGTGAAATGGGAGAAGCTCCTATTGATCGCCTTGCTGCTCGCCGGCGTGCTCGGATTGAAATTGGTCGGCGGTAAGTCCGAGACGAAGGAGGTTACGGAATAATGGCTTGGGTATCGTTACTATTCGCCGGCTTGTTCGAGGTCGTGGGCGTGCTCGGAATGAATCGGATCAAACGCGATAATAACGTTAAGGCGTATCTGCTCTTCTCGGGGGGAATTATTCTCAGCTTTTTGTGCTTGAGCTATGCCATGAGAAGTCTTCCAATGGGCACGGCCTATGCGATATGGACGGGGATCGGGACAGTAGGCGGCGCGCTCGTCGGCATGTTCTTCTTCGGCGAATCCAAGGAATGGCGCCGATTGCTGTTTATCGCGATGGTGCTGGCTGCCGCCGTAGGATTAAAACTGATCTCTTAGCAAAAAATAGGATCATGACTCGACGGATTTCACGAAAGCGACACAGTTTTTTGACGGAATCTTGAGGGTTGGGCGAGGAAACGGTACATCGGCGGCGCTTTGTGGTAACCTATATAGAAGAAAGACAGGTAGAAGGAGTGTTGTCGTTATGGGGATGCAAAGTTCTGCGGTTAGTATCGAACGAGTACCGACCTCCGTCACGAAGGTCGTCTTCGACATCATAAAGATTGGCATAGTCAAATCGAACCTTATCGCGATGATCGCCGGTCTCAGCATGGCGATGTTCGTTCATGACTTGTCGTTCCTCGATAAAATTGGAAATATCGCGCTTGCCTTAATCGGATCCGCCATGGTCATCGGTGCGGCCGGCGTGTTCAATAATTTGTACGATCGCGATATAGACGGGATAATGGAACGGACGAAGGAAAGACCGACCGCAACCGGAATGGTTGGCATCGGAAGCGGGCTGTTCATCGGAATCTGGATCGCGCTCGGAGGGCTTGTCTCGTTGTATCTCGCTTCGCCGCTTTCCGCGTTATTCGGCTTTCTGGGGCTGTTCCTCTACGTCGTGCCTTATACCATGTGGACGAAGCGCAGAACGATCTATAATACGGAGGTTGGAAGCTTGTCGGGGGCCATGCCTCCGCTCATCGGCTGGGCCGCGATCTCGTCCGATATTTGGCGTTCCGAAATCATCGCGTTGTTCCTGTTAATGGTCATTTGGCAGATGCCGCACTTCTACGCGATCGCAATTCGCCGCATGGAGGAGTACCGGGCGGCTAACATTCCGATGCTGCCGGTCGTCAAGGGAATGCATAGAACCTACGTGCAAATGAACGTGTATTTGGTGGCGTTGTTCCTCAGCGGCTTCTTATTCTGGTCGTTCAATCCTTACATCGCCGTGGCGAATGCGCTTCTGAGCTTGGGCTGGCTGGTCCTGAGCATCTACGGATATCGCCGGAAGCAGGAGGACAAGTGGGCGCGTTCGATGTTCATCTTCTCTCTGAACCACATTACGGTGCTGCTGCTGCTGATCGTCGGTTACTCCGTGGCGGCTTCCTTTTTCTAACGTAACTATATAGAAAGAACGCAAAGAGGGACACTTCGTTATGAAGTGTCCCTTGCTTATTTACCCTTTGGTTGTCTGCAGGCGAATCACGTTCCACGACGCTTTGCTCAGCATCGCCTGAACCGTGCCGTTGTCCACGCTGGTTTGGCCGCCGGCATGCGGAACGACGTTCCGCGGGTTCGATTTGGTATTAACGGCTTTCAAATCGTCGCTCTCCATCACGATATGCTCGATCAACCTGGCATCGCCGAAGGAACGGATATCTACGCTCAGCTCCATTTGATCCTCGAGATGCCTGTTGACCGCAAAGATCGTCACGATGCCTTGCTCCTCGTTATAGACGCTGGTCGCTTCCAGATAAGGAACGTCCGTAAAGTCCTTCGAATCGTATTTGTCAGAGGACACAATGGATTGCAGCACGGTCCCTCTGCCGTAATTGGAGGCGTGCAGGAAAGGGTAATAGGTCGTCTGCAGCCATAGAGCGCCGTTCGTTTCGGTCATGATCGGCGCAATGACGTTAATCAGCTGAGCGATGCACGCCATCTTCACACGATCGGCATGCCTAAGCAGCGTAATGAGGAAGCAGCCGACGGCCAGCGCGTCTTCATGCGTATACACGTCCTCGAATTCTGGAGGAGCGACCTGCCAGCGCTCTTCGGCGCGGCTCGTTCCGATGGAGTTCCACACGTTCCATTCATCCAGCGACAGCATCAGCTTCTTCTTGCTGCGCTTCTTCGCCTTGACGTAGTCGCAGATCGAGGCGACGCTATGAATGAATTGGTCCATATCCAGCGATTTCGCCAGGAAGTTAGGCGTATCGTTGTTGTTATTATTGTAGTAGGTATGCAGGGACAGGTAATCGACATTGTCGTAGCATAAATCAAGCACGGTCGCTTCCCATTCGGCGAAGGTGCTCATGCCGCTGCTGGAGCTGCCGCATGCAACAAGCTCGATCGACGGATCGACCCACTTCATCGCTTTGGCCGTTTCATTGGCAAGGCGTCCGTATTCGACCGCGGTTTTGGCGCCAATCTGCCACGGACCGTCCATCTCGTTGCCAAGACACCAGGTTTTGAAGCGATGCGGCTCCTGGTAGCCGTGAGAGATCCGCAGGTCGCTCCAGTAGGAGCCCGAAGGATGGTTGCAGTATTCCACCAAATTTCTGGCAGCGTCGATGCCCCTAGTCCCCAGATTAACGGCCATCATCACTTCGGTGCCGACAAGCTTGGCCCAATCCGCAAACTCGTTCGTGCCCACCGCATTCGTCTCCGTCGTCCACCACGCGAGCTCCAATTGACGCTTGCGCTCCGCCTTCGGCCCTACGCCGTCTTCCCAGTTGTAGCCCGACACGAAGTTTCCGCCCGGATAACGGATAATCGGAACGTTAAGCGCTTTGATCGCTTCGATGGCGTCCTTCCGGAAGCCGTTCTCGTCGGCCGTAGGATGCCCCGGATCATAAATGCCTCCGTATACGGCGCGGCCGAGGTGTTCGATAAAGGAGCCGTATAGCCGGGGATCGACGGCGGACACGGTGAAGCTCTTGTCGATAAGCATGTTGGATTTTAAAGTGGTCATGAAAAAACACCCTCCATGATATAGGATTCATTAAATAGCGAATTCATATTATTGATTTCTTATTTCATATGTACCATAATGACGATATGAGAACAAGATAATGTTTTAGGATTCGTTAAATTACTAATTCTATATAAGGATGAGACTATGCAGTTAACAACGGATGCCGCTTCGCTGAAGGTGTATGAAGCACTGGCAAGCGAAGCCCGGCTCAAAATTATCGACCTGCTCTTTCGGAAAGAGATGCACATCAAAGAGCTAGCGGGCGAGCTTTACCTGAGCAATGCCATTGTAAGCAGCCATGTGAACAAGCTTGAGCAAGCGGGAATCGTGGGAAGCCGTATGAAACGGGTAAACGGAGGCACCTACAAATTTTGTTACGTCAAGCAAGAATACGCGCAAATTAAACTGTCGCCGGATATCGGGGCCGCCAAGTCCTATCACGAGATAGCCGTTCCGGTCGGCCATTATACGGATTATGAAGCGTGGCCCACCTGCGGCATCGCAACAACGACGAAGATGATCGGCCAATACGATAATCCGGCATGCTTCATGGATCCGGAGCGGGTGAATGCCGGCATTCTATGGTTTGCCCGCGGGTTTGTCGAATATAAAGTGCCCAACTACTTGCTGAACGATCAGAAGCTGGTCGAAATCGAAATATCCATGGAGCTGAGCTCGGAGGCGCCCAAGTTTAACGAAAATTGGCCCTCGGACATTTGTTTTTCCCTTAACCATAAGCCCTTGGGCATTTGGACGAGCCCCGGCGATTTCGGCGATAAGAAAGGAAGGCTCACCCCGGAGTGGTGGCATTCGGACGTCAATCAATATGGCGTGCTGAAGGCGCTGCGCATCAACGAAAAAGGAACGTTCATCGACGGGGAGCGCATATCGGATGTCCGCATTCATGATTTGCAGTTGGATACGACGTACTGGACCTTCAGCATGAGACCGGAGGATGCCGTTCGGGGGCGAGGCGGGCTTACTCTGTTCGGGAAGGGATTCGGTCATTACGACCAGGATATTTTGGTCCGGTATTACTATGAGAAGAACCGAGCTTAGCAGCTTAGGTTCTTTTTTTATCTATATTGGATTTATAAATATACTAATCTAGAGAAGATAAATTAACTGTTGAATGAACTCAGTGAGTGTAGTTAAATAGAGGTATTGAATAGAGGAGGTGCGGGAACGATCATGAGAACAACAAGTATGAAAGCATGCGAAATCCGTCTGAAGGCCGGAGAAGCCTTAAACCTGCCGAAGCTTGTAGAGGTCGAGCTGGAAGGCGGCCTAATGGAGAAGTACCCCGTCGAATGGGAGCCGGTTGAACCGTCTCTTCTAGGGAGGGCGGGAACTTTTACGGTAGAAGGTGCCATTATTGCCGACGAATATCCGAATCCTCTTGTTCCGAATCGCGCCGATCCTCACGTCTATAAGCATACGGACGGCTATTATTATTTCACCGGATCCGTGCCGGAGTACGATCGATTGGCGCTGAGGCGATCCCGGACGGTCGCCGGACTGTCGGAAGCGGAGGAGACGGTCATCTGGACGAAGCATGAGACGGGCGAGATGGGCAACCACATCTGGGCGCCGGAGCTTCATTACATCGATGGCAAGTGGTATATCTATTTCGCGGCGGGGACGGCCGAGAACAAGTGGGCGATTCGTCCGTATGTGCTGGAATGCGAGGACGAAAATCCGTTAACGGGGACTTGGACGGAGAAGGGCAGGATCGAGCTGCCGGTCGAAAGCTTCTCGCTGGACGCGACCACCTTCGAACACCGGGGACGCAGATATTTGGCTTGGGCCCAGATTATCGAGGAATCCTGTCTCTATATCGCGAGGATGGATTCGCCATGGTCGATAGCGACCGAGCCCGTGAAGATCTCGGCGCCGGAATATGACTGGGAGATCCAGCTGCACCGGGTGAACGAAGGTCCCGCCGTGCTGAAGCGGAACGGCAAGGTGTTCATGGCCTACTCCGCCAGCGGGACGGACCACCGCTACTGCATGGGCCTGCTGACGGCGGACGACGCAAGCGATTTGCTGGATCCGGCCTCGTGGAGTAAGTCCAGGGAGCCTGTATTCGCAAGCAGCGAGGCCGCCTCCGAATACGGGCCGGGACATAACAGCTTTACGGTGTCCGAGGACGGCTCCGCCGACCTGCTTGTGTATCATTCGCGGCCGTACAAAGAAATCGAAGGCGAGCCGCTCTACGATCCGAACCGCCATGCCCGCGTCCAACGCGTGTTGTGGAAGCCGGACGGCACGCCGTTTTTTGCGACGCCGGGCTGGAAACTGGATCCTGCGGGGAACACGGCCAAAGCCAAGGTAACGATCGAGTAGAAGGGAGAGACTTTCGAGCGCGGCTCGGGGGTCTTTTTTGTCATGAAGAAGGGACGACTTCTACTCTTACTTGGATTTCGGTCAGAAACTCCTCGCTCTTCATCGTATCCCGGTTATCTACCTCGTAGATTTCGAAGGGGCCTCCCGCCACGCGATACCCGTGTTCCGAGGCAAATGCCAATACCTCGCGGATCCGGTCGGAGCTCTGCCTGTAGTCTCCGCGGTAATAGAGAGAGAGGTACTGTCCGGCGGGAAGAAGGAAGTCATATTCCTTCGTCCCGTTCTCCATAATAAAGAAGACGGAATGAAAGACGTCTTTGACTCCCTTGCGCAAATCCTCTACCGACACGAAGGCCCCGATCAGCAGATTTCCGAAGTCGTCGAGCCTGTGTTCATGCTTCCGATGCAGTCTCTTGATCGCCAGATCCATTTCTTCATCCCGCGTAATAAGCGTCTTAAGCTGAAGACAAGGCCGGTCGGACAGCGCCTTAACCGTGATGACGCCGTCTTGAATATGCGCCGCTTCGGTAAGAACCCGAATACGGCCTTGAATAATGCGCTGCTTGGCCTGAAGCTTCTCGAGCTGGCGCTCTATGACCCTCTGCTCTTCGAGCAGCCGATCGATCGTATTGCCGACGTTCTGATTGTCTAAGTATTCCTTGATCTGCTGCATGGAGAAGTCCAGGCTTCGTAAATCGCGGATAATATTCAGCTTGTACAGGTCTTGAAGGCCATAAAGCCGGTAGCCGTTCGTGTCCCGCCTTGGCTTCAGCACCCCCAGCTTCTCGTAATACCGCAAGGAATCGGGCCCGATTCCATACAGCTTGGAAATTTCATTAATCTTAAAAGAATCCTTCATGACGATTCGAACCTGCCCCGCATGTATAATATGGCTCTTGACCTTAGCATTGTACCAAGGTTTAGCCTGTATATACAAAAGGCAGGCTTGCCGACATCATGAAAGGTTTTGATTGTATGTTTCAAAAGTTCAAATGGTTCACTCATCTCGCGATTGCTCCCGCCAAGCTCGCATGGATTGCTTTGGGCTCCGCCTTTATTTCGTTCGGTCTAGTGAACGTCCATCAGCAGGCTGATCTGACGGAAGGCGGCGTGCTGGGATTAACGCTTCTGCTGAATCACTGGCTTGGGCTTTCGCCATCCGTTCTATCGTTATTCCTCGATCTGATTTGTTATCTATTGGCGTTCCGGTTCCTGGGCAAATCCTTTATTAAAATTTCTATTGTGGCCTCCATTTGGTTGGCCGGTTTCTTGCAGGTGTGGGAGCGGATTCCCCCGATGCTCAGCCAAATCTCCTCCTATCCATGGATCGCGGCGCCGCTCGGAGGCCTGTTCATAGGGATCGGCGTTGGCTTGGTCGTGAGGCAAGGCGGCTCCAGCGGAGGCGACGACGCGTTGGCTCTAATCCTATCTAAAGTATCGCGCGTCAGATTGTCGATAGCCTATCTAGCGACCGATTTGACGGTGCTGCTGTTATCGCTTTCCTATATTCCGCTGGACCGAATCGCATATTCTCTCTTAACCGTCGTCGTGTCATCGCTCACTATCGACTTTGTGCAGAATGCGGGGAGGAACGAACAAGCCGATCCTGCTAAGGATAAGAAGCTTTGGACGGCGCGCAAGGCGGATGCCAAATAACCGTAGCTATAGCAGCGGCTCCCTTACCGTAAGGGGGCCGCTGCTATTGGTTAGCAGGAATATGGAAGGGCAGCCGAAAAGTTCAACCGTAGACGGAAGAAATGTTCAATCATGCAAGCATTGTTCACTTTTAACGCAAGCTCTAGCCGTGTTACATATAAACCGAAAGCGAAGGCTTTCATGAAAATGGAAGGAAGGAGGATGCGGCAGCAGTTCTGGAATGTCGTATACCAAATCTCAACGAAAGCGAGGTTTATGATGAGCAAATTATTTAAATCCATGTTGGCAGGCATGCTGGCCGTTGCTCTATGCCTAGCCGGATCGCCCGCGCCCGCCGAAGCGGCGCCTCAGACCCTTACGAACGGAACGCCATGGAAGGATGTCAATAACGCGTCGCTTCAGGCGCATGCCGGCTCGATCCTCAAAGTAGGCTCCACCTACTATTGGTACGGCGAAGATAAGATCCACAATAGCGCAAACTTTAAAGCGGTAACTGTCTATTCTTCGACGGATTTGAAAAATTGGACATGGCAAAGCTATGCTTTGACGCAGGCGTCCCATTCCGAGCTGCAAAGCGCCAAAATCGAGAGGCCGAAGGTCATCTACAACGAATCGACGGGCAAATACGTGCTGTGGGGGCATTACGAGAACGGCAGCGACTATTCCCTCGCCAGAGTGGCTGTCGCGACGTCGTCGACGCCGACCGGTCCGTTCACGTATCACGGCAGCTTCCGGCCGAACAACAACGAATCCCGGGATATGACGATCTTCAAGGATACGGACGGAACCGCGTATCTCATCTCCTCCTCGGACAATAACTACAATTTGCGGATTTATAGGCTCACGTCCGATTATCTCGGCATCGACGCCGAGCTGAACATGATCTATGAAGGCGATCATCGCGAGGCGCCGGCCATCGTGAAGAAGGGGTCCATCTATTATTTAATTACATCCGGAGCATCGGGCTGGTATCCGAACCAGGCGATGTACTCAACCGCAACCAGCTTGAACGGACCATGGTCCGCGCTGCAGCCGCTGGGCAATTCGTCCACGTTTTATTCGCAATCCGCCTTCATCCTTACGGTCCAAGGCAGCGGCGCGACCAATTACATCTATGTCGGCGATCGTTGGAACCCGGGCGCGCTCGGCGATTCCCGTTACGTCTGGCTCCCGCTTACGCTGAACGGAACGACGGCAGCGATGGATTATTACGACCAGATCAGCATCGACGCGGCTACAGGGGCGGTATCGGGCGTATCGAACGGCACGCTGCTGTCGCAAGGCAAGCCGGCTACGGCGCAATCGGCGCTGGCCGCGAATCCCGCCGGCTTCGCGAATGACGGCAGCTATCAGACGGAGTGGGTCGGAACAAGCGTCACCTGGCCGCATTGGTGGAAGGTCGATCTCGGTTCGGTGCAGCAGATCAACAATGTGCAAATCTCCTGGTGGATGATGAAGGGCTCCGAAGGCTTCTACCAGTATCGAATCGAGACGAGCACGGACAACGTGAACTGGTCGGTCGCATTGGATCGCACGGGGAATACGACATACGGCTTCACCTCGGATACATTCTCCGCGCATGCGCGTTATGTCCGTATCAACATGGTCAACGCAGACTTGTGGAACAATCCCGGCAATTGGTATACGCCGAGAATATGGGAGGTGAAGGTGTACGGTCAGCAGGCGGACGCGGCAAGATGGCAGTCGCATAACTTCCCGACGAGGTACATCGCGAACGACGGCGGGGCGGCCAAAATCGTCGACAATCCGACGGCGGCTAACTCCGAATGGATCATGGTCCCCGGACTCGCGGATCCCGCAGGCGTCTCTTTTGTTCTGAAAAGCAATCCTTCGGTCTACTTGAGGCATTACAATTACGTGCTCCAAGCGCAATCGGGCTCCGGCTCCACCTTCGCGGCCGACGCCACCTTCTACAAAGTAGCCGGTCTTGCGGACGGCGGCAAAGCTTCCTTCCGGTCGTATAACTTCCCGACCCGGTACATCAGGCACTCGAACAATATTCTGCGAATCGATCCGATCAGCACGGCGACGGAGAAGAGCGACGCAACGTTCGCTGAGCAATAGAAGGCTAGCAGGCGATACGCTGCCCAATCGAAAAAGGCTTACGCTCACGCGTAAGCCTTTTCTGTTGGCTGCGATAACCGCGCTACCCTCCGGGCTGCTGCTTGGCGGAATGGGCGCTGCGATATTCGGCCGGCGTGACGCCGTTCAGCTTTTTGAAGATGCGATGGAGGTACGAGCTGCTGGTGTAGCCGGTCTGCTCGGCGATTTCCGCTACCGACAGCTCGGTGCTGCCGAGCAGCTCCTTCGCTTTGCCGATACGGACCTGATTGATCATGTCGACGATCGTCGTGAGCGTCTGCTGGCGGTAGATGCGGCTAATATGATAGGTCGACATGTCGAGCTGCTCGGCGATGAAGTTCAAGCTGAGATTGGGATCCGCGAAGCGGGTGTCGATCATCTCGGTTATCCGGAGAATAAGATCCTCTTGCCTGCTGCTGCGCTTGGCGACCAGCGTATCCTTGAGCTCATCGAAAAACCGGTAATAGCCGTCCGTCATTTCTTCCAGCGTTTCATAGTCTTCGAACCTTGGCGGCGTCAGCCGAAGCGGCGAACCGAAGCGGGTTAGTCCGTTGCGTTCGATTTCCGCGAGCATGTTGCCGAGAGAGACGGCAAGATGGGCGGAGGCGGACGCGGCGACCGCGATCGGATAGGATGACGTGCCGCTTAGAATATCGTCGAATTGCAGCTTGGCTTCGTCTGTTTTGCCCGACATTAAAGCATCCAGCATCCGCTTTTCCTTGGCGACGGGGAACGCGTATTTCGTAACGGGCTCGAGCTGAAGCTCATCCGTCTCCACGATGCATGCGCGGCCGCGGAAGAAACGATGAAGCGTCGCCTCCTTGACTTGCTTGTATAAGGCATGCAGCTCTTCGGGCCGGCTCGAGGGAGGCGTCACGGCAATCGTCAGCCCCATTCGGATATATTCCTGGCAAGCGTTCTGGATTTCGGCGAGCATGTCCCCGATCGGCGCCAGCTCCGAAGATGCGTGCTCGGGGACGTTGAGCAGCAGAAGAATGCCGTCATCGCCTAGGTCTACGGCGTCGACGCCGTACTGCCTGGAGCTGATCTCCGTCGCGATGTTCATGATGGCGAACTTGAAGGTGACCAGATCCTTCGATTGCAGAGACTCGCTTTCTTTGAAGCGGTCCAGCCTCATGAACGCAAGCCGGTAAGGCTTCGTGAAGTCGAAGGAGATCCCTATGCGCTTCAGCTTCTCCAGCTGCACCTGCGGATTGAAATCCTGAATCTGAATCAGCTTCAGCAAAGCATTCTGCCGGATCGCGTAGCTCGTATTCCGTCTCTCCGATTCAAGATCGGCGACTCTTGATTCGATCTGGTTAATCGGCGCGTACAGGTACCGGGACAGCAGCCAGGAGAGCAGAAGGCCGATCGCCAAGATGAGCGAAGCGATCTGCAGCGTTTTTGCCCGAAGCTCCTTCGTCTCCTTCACGATCTCCTCGTACGGCGTCATGCGGACGTACTGCCAGCCGTATTGATCGGGGGACGTGCGGGAGAGAAGCGTGCGGACTCCCTGCAGCTCGGCGATCCGGAAGCCGGACTCCTCCTTCTGAGCGGAGGCATGGATGATTGCGGCGTCCTCCGTGTCCAGCCCGGACGACTGCAAGTCGTCGACGGACAGAATCGCGTTCCGATCGTCGATCAGGAAGGTGCGGCCGCCGCCGTTGCTCCCCAGCTCGCGGTTGATCCACTCGGCCGACACGTTGACAATGACGGCGGAGTTGATCTGCTGCTCCAAGCCGATAGCGTCGTAGCACAAGTAGGTGTAGACGGCCGTCTCCTCCGGGAAGCGTTCGGAGGCCATGATCGTCCGCGGGATGGGAGCGAAAGGCCGGTATTGCTGGTAGTCTTCAAGAATCGAGGCGATCGAGGCGTCCATGAGCTCGTCTTCGCCGATAATGCCGCGTTGCCCGTTCTGGGCCGCTATATAATAACGCTCCTGCGCCGAATTGTACACATAGATGGAATGGATGAACGGCATCGACGACAGGTAGTTACCGAGATCGATCATGGCGGCCTGCACGTCGAAGGCGTTCGGCTCGCTGTAATACAATATTTTGGCGATGGAGCTGTTCCGATAGATTTGGAAGGAAACCGTCTGCGCGCTTTCCGTCGTCTTGGCCACGGTTCGGCTTGTCTGCTGCAGGTTGCGGAGATCCGATTCGAACGCTTTCTCCTGAAGGATGCGGGAGAAGGCAAAGAAGTATACGAAGGAGCTTACCATAAGAAACAGCGAGACGCTGACCGTGATGCCGAGCAATAACCGAATGTACAATTTGCCGTTCTGCCTGATGGAAAAAAAACGCAACCCCGATCGCCTCCCCCGAATGTGAACCCGATTGAAGTCCATGCTGATGAGTTCCATTATAGCCTCGCGGAAGCGATTACAACATAGGAGCATAGACGGTTGTTTGAACAAATTTGCGCATCCGCGTATGAACAAATCTGAAAATCGTGGATTTCTTTGCGTTTCTTCCGTGTTTTCGCGGATGCCGGGGGCTCGAAGCCGCGGTGCAGCAATGTCACAATCGTTCATGTCCCGAATGTCCGATTCGTTCAGAGGTGAACGGGATTTTCACTTTTTTGTCAGCGGCTCCTCCACTATAGTTAGGCTCATCAAGCAACATTCCAACATCAACCGGAGGAGGGAGATGAGTCGCCATGCTACGAAAAAACGGAGTCGTCAAAGAGCTTTACAAAAACCGCATTCTGCTATTGATGCTCCTGCCCACGCTGCTGTACTTCCTGATCAACAATTACCTTCCCATGATCGGCATCTACTACGCGTTCGTGCAGTTCGACTTCAATTACAATTTGTTCAAAATGGATTTCGTCGGGCTTCAAAACTTCGAGTTTCTATGGAAGTCCGGCAAGCTGACGGAGCTGACTCTCAACACGATCGGCTACAACATCGCGTTTCTCGTGCTCGTGAACGTGCTGTCCATTACGGTGGCGGTGCTGCTCAGCGAGATAAAAGGGAAATGGTTCAAGAAGGTGACGCAGTCCGTCCTGTTCCTGCCTTATTTCGTATCCTTCGTCATCCTGAGCGTCATCGTATTTAATCTGTTCAACTATGAGCAGGGGGTGCTGAATACGGTGCTGCAGCAATTCGGAGCGGAGCCGGTCGACGTCTACAGCAAGCCGAAGCTCTGGATCCTGTTCATCATCCTGTTCTACCTATGGAAAAACTTCGGCTACAGCATGGTCATCTACTTGGCTTCGATTACGGGCATCAGCGAGGAGTATTACGAGGCGGCCAAAATCGACGGGGCGAACATCTTCCAGCGGGCTTGGCATATTACGGTTCCGATGCTGAAGACGACGTTCGTCATCCTGCTGCTGTTCGCGCTTGGAAGCATCATGAAGGGCCAATTCGACCTGTTCTACCAGATGGTCGGCAACAACGGCCTGCTCTACAGCACGACGGACATTCTCGATACGTACGTGTACCGCTCGCTTCGAGTGACGTTCGATATGGGGATGGCGACGGCCGCGGGAGTCTATCAATCCATATTCGGCTTTACGCTCATTATGATCGTCAATGCCGTCATTCGCCGGATCAACAAGGATTACGCGTTATTCTAGGAGGTCATCGATTGTGAAAATAAGGGAAGACAGCGCCACCAAATGGTTTCGACTGCTGGCCTACACCGTTGTGCTTGCGGGCAGCCTCGCTTGCATCCTGCCGTTCATCTTGATCCTGTCGGCGTCATTCTCCAGCAACGAATCGATCCTTCAGGAAGGCTACGGCTTCATTCCGCCTAAGTTCTCGCTCGAAGGCTACGAGATCATCTTCCGGGTTCCCGGCGACGTGCTGCGCGCCTATGGCGTGACGACGTTTGCGACGATAGCCGGAACGGCGGTCGGATTGCTTCTGATGACGATGGCCGGTTACGTGCTGCAGCGGAGGGACTTCAAATACCGCAACCTGTTCTCGTTCCTGATTTATTTCACGACGCTGTTCGGGGGTGGACTCGTTCCCTATTACATGCTGATCACGAATTACATGAAGTTTACCGACTCGATGTACGCGCTCATCTGGCCGTCCCTGATGTCGCCGTTTCTCATTATTCTGATGCGGAGCTTCATTAACTCCGCCATTCCCGACGAGGTCGTCGAATCGGCGAAGATCGACGGGGCGAACGATTTCACGATCTATTACCGGGTCGTGCTGCCTCTAGCTATTCCCGGTCTCGCGACCGTCGGACTGTTTCTTGCGCTTCATTACTGGAACGACTGGTTCTCCTCCGCCTTGTTCATCAACGACGCGGCCAAGTACCAGCTCCAGTTCTACCTCTACAACATCATCAACACGTCGATGTTCGTCAACAGCATCGGCGCCGGAGCGGGAGTCGTCCTGTCGGAGGGCATACCGTCCGAATCGATGAAGATGGCGATGGCCATCGTCGTGACGGGACCGATTCTGCTGCTGTACCCGTTCATTCAGCGTTATTTTGTGAAGGGGCTTACGATTGGCGCGGTAAAAGGTTAGAACTTGCCCTAGCGGCATGCTAACATAAATAAATGGGGATAAAAGGGAGGATTCGCATGATCGGGAAATCGAAAAAAATGGCTTGTCTCATGCTGGTATTCGTATTGGCGCTAACCTTGCTCGCAGCCTGCTCGGGCAACAACAACGGCGGCAACAATGGGGGAAGCACCGCGGAGCCGGGCGATTCGGCTTCGCCGTCCGCCAGCGCGGCGGCGACGGAGGAGCCTACGGGCATCGATACGTCGAAGAAGGTGGAGCTGCAGTTCTATATGCTGGGCAACGCGCCGAAGGATCTGCCGAAGATCGAGGCGGAGATCAACAAGATGGCGCTCGAGGATTTGAACGCGACCGTCAAGTTCAACTATACGACATGGACCGATTGGGATCAGAAATATAAGCTGCTCCTCTCGACGGGTCAGGACGTCGATCTGATCTTCACCGCGGAGTGGACGCAGTATCAGCAATATTCGAAGAAAGGCGCTTTCCTCCCGCTGGAGGAGCTGCTGCCGCAGGCTGCTCCGAAGCTGTATGAATTCGTGCCGCAGGACATGTGGGACGCGGTCAAGATCGACGGCCACATCTACACGGTTCCCGCCACGTACAAGGAGTACGTGACGAACGGCTTCGTCTGGCGCGAGGATCTGCGCGCGAAATATAACCTGCCGAAGCCGGTCGACATCAAGACGCTGGAGGAGTATCTGGCGGGCATCAAGCAGAACGAGCCGACGATTCAGCCGATCGCGATCGGAGCGGGCATCGATATGGCGCTGTCCGACGCGTATCTCGAGTTCTATCGCAAGGTTGTCGGTCCGATGTCGTACGGCATGATCGCGCCTTACGAGGATCCGGCTAACATCACGTCCTACTGGGGCTCGCCGGAGCATCTCGAGGATCTGAAGACGTTCAAGCGCTGGGCGGACAACGGCTACTTCTCCAAGAACGAGCTGAACGAAACCGAAGGCAGCCAAGATAAGCTGGCGAACGGCACGGCGGCGGCGATGCTCGGCGACAACCCGACGCGCTACAACAGCACGCTGAACAAAATGAAATCGGTGCATCCGGACTGGGATCTCGGCTATCATCCATTCGGTCTGACGAACGGCTTCGCGACGCCGGTGCATCCGATCCACAACGGCTTCGCCATTCCGAAGAACAGCAAAAACGCCGAGCGCGCGCTTGCCTTCTACGAGAAGATGGTAACGGACAAACGATACAATCTGCTGACGCAATACGGCTTCGAGGGCGTTAACTATACGGTCGAGAACGGCTATTACAAAATGGTCGGCGACGCCAACTCGAACGGCTTCGTGCGCGAGGCGATGAACGGCTGGGCATGGCGCAATCCCGAATTCATGCTGTTCGAGCCAAGCTACGATAACGTCGAGAAGATCTTCTCCGAGCTGGATAAAGTTCAGAAGCCCGACATCTACACCGGCTTCGCGGAGGACTACACGGAGTATCAGGCGGAGAGAGCCGCGCTCGAGCAGGTCGAGAAGCAATACCTGTTCCCGCTCATGGCCGGTCAGGTAGCCGACGTCGAAGCGGGTCTCGCGACCTTCATGGAGAAGGCGAAGCAGGCGGGGCTCGACAAGGTGCAGGAAGCGTATAAGAAGCAGTGGCTCGCTTATCTGGCGGAGCGGGGGTAACTCGTTGCTGCTATAGCACGAATAGAGCGGCCGGTCGGGAGGTGATCCTGGCCGGCCGATCTTATCAAGCAATTGAAAGCGCTTTATAGCCTAAGGACGGAAGGGGAAGCGATTATGAATTGGGGACGATGGAACAGGCTGCATAAGCAGCTGGCGATCCTTCTTGTCTTGTGTCTAAGCTTCAGCGGATTTACTCCGCTGCAATATGCGAACGCGGCGGAAAGCGTAGCGGGGGAGGCGGCCGATTACGAGCCGGCGGACACGATCGCTCATGATCCGGAGCAGCCGGAGCCGGAGCAAACGAATCCGGAGCAAGCGGAGCCAGAGCAGATGAATCCGGAGCAGTCGGAGCCGGAGCAGACGAATCCGGAGCAGTCGGAGGAGCCGGCCTCACTGGAAAGCGTCACGGTGGCGCATTATCCGCTGAACAGCGCGTATCAATACGCGAATAAGCTGAACGCGAGTCAGCTGTTGAGCGGCAGCGATCCGGTCTGGCGCGCGGACTACGTTTCATTGGTGAATCCGGGCAACGCGAACAATGGTCATATTGCAGGCATCAATCCCGGAGCGGTCATAACGGGAGACAAAATATCGTTCTCCCTCGCGATCAAGCTGAACGGAATGCAGACGCGTTCAACCAGCAATCAGAATACCCTATTCTCCTACGGGGCGGATAACAATAATAATCTAACGCTGCGTCCGTATTATGGCAGCGGCACTGCCGCCGTCGTGCTCAAACGAAACGGGGCGGATGCCGTCGTTGCTTCTTTCCCGGCGCCGGCGGCCGATATGTGGCATAGCTATACGATTGCGCTCGACGGGGTGGAGGGCACCGGCAAGCTCATCGTCTGGGTGGACGGCGTCAAAGCGGCGGAAGTCGCCTCGAACGGGATCGGAGCGGACGAAATCGGCAACGGGCAATTCCGGCTCAACCGCACGATCGCAACGTTCTCCAATTTGGATTCCCACTATAGGGATGTACGAATCTTTAACGACGCCATCGGGGAGAGCGCCGCGGCTGCTTTCGCGGAGGAAATTCGCGGGTTTGCGTGGAACGACCTGCTGGCTGCGAAGCCATTGACCGATGGGATGGAAATTCGCGGGAATATGACCCTCCTGCGGGATCCGAATATAAGCTGGAGCTCCAGCGATCCCGCCGTAATCGATCCGGCCACTGGCGCGGTTACTCGTCCCGCCGAAGGAACAAGCGCGAAGCAGGTTACCCTTACGCTGAATTGGTTCGCGTTCAGTCAGTCCTTCACGGTTATCGTGCCGCCGCTCGACGCGGGGGATGATCTCATCGCCGACTTCAATTTCGATCACCCGGCAAGCGGACTCGCGGGGGCAGGAGCGAAAGCGTCCGTTCAAGGGAGCGCAGCTTACGCGGATTCCTTCGAAGGCAACGGGAAAGCGGCCCGTCTCGGCAGCGGCTTCTGGCTTCAGGTGACGAAGCAGGACGGGACGACTCCGCTTCTTGCAGGACTGAACGAGCTGACGATTTCTTACGACAGCAAGCCGAGCGGCGGCAGCGGCTGGTCGTTCTTCGCGGCTCCGGACGCCTCGGCTCAGACATATTTGAACGAGCGCTATGTGGGGATTTTGGACAAGACAAACGGAATAACAGTGGAACGCTATAACAATAGCGGCGCACGTCCGGAGGCTCTGCAAGCCGGCGGCGGCGCGGAATGGAAGCATGTGGACGTCGTTATCGCGAGCGGGGACACCAAGCTATATATCGACGGAGAGCTCGTGTCGACCGTGGCCAGCAGCCACGCGTTAACCGACATTCTGTCCGCATCGGGCGGCATTCTCCAGATCGGCAAAGGAAACTGGGGCTCCGGCGAATATTACGAGGGCTTGATCGATAATTTCAAAATGTTTAACAGGGCGCTCTCTCTCGAGGATCTGAACGACTATCGGGTGACGAACATTCCGCCGGTGATCTCGCCCGCCGCGGGACAAATCTATACGCCGGTTACTATCTCTCATCCGGCGGGGAACTCTTTCATTTATTATACGACCGACGGCTCGGACCCTACGCTGCAAAGCACGTCTTATACGGGGCCGTTCACAGTAAAGGGAGGCGTAACAGTCAAAGCGGCGGCTATCGCCCCTAACGGGAACAGCAGCGAGATCGTCTCCGTCGACTATTACGGCAGCGAGTGGGCGGCTACCGCGAACGTATTCCGTTTGAAGGACCAATCAACCGTCAATAACGCCAAAATCTCCTGGCCCGTCATTGCGACGGCGGACTATTACGAGGTGTATCGCGGGGATACGCTCGTTAGCCGGACAACCGGCGACACCGTGGACGAATACGGGCTGGAGGTCGGCCAGAGCTACGCGTACACGGTGAAGGCGTTCAAAGGCGGCGCGCAGATTGCGGCTGCCGAGACGAATGCGGCGAGCACCTTCTCCTATGATCCTTCGGCCGTTACGAAGAAGAAGGACAACTATAACGGAGCGGATAGTTTGGGACAGGGCAATCCTTACGGCGTACAAGTCGGCGGCACTTGGTACCATTACGTTTACCGGGCGGTGAAGGATGACGCTACGGGGATAGTCACGACCAGCATCTACGAGTTGACCGGAACGGACGGACTCGCTTACGGCAACGACCGCCTGCTTGGTTCTTTCGAGGACATGCGGGTGGAGATGGAAGGCTACAAACTGAATCCAGTCACCGGGAAAATCGTCTTTACCGCGCACGAAGAAGCGAGCGGCGGCTATACGAGGGCGGCGGTCTTTATCGGATCGGCGACTCCTGGTGGCAACGACTTTGCGGCGACCTTCAGAGGACGTCCTTACGACATGGATTCGCGAGACATGTCGCTGTTCGTTGACGACGATCATACGGCCTACATCTTGTTTGCGACCCGAACCAACAGCGATATCGGAATCGTGAAGCTGAACGCGGCTTGGGAGCAGCCGGCGGAGCTTGTGAACACGGCATTCGTGGGCAAGCATAAGGAATCCCCGGCAGTCGTGAAGGTCGGCGGGCGATATTACTTCTTCGGCTCTACCGCCAATGGCTGGTATCCAAGCCAGGCGGAATATGCCTCCGCCGATTCCTTGGACGGAGAATGGACGCCTCTGAGGCCGATCGGCAACGGCTCGACCTTCGCGACCCAGGCTAACGGGATTGGGAAATGGACGGGGTTGAATGGGCGTGTAGCCTTCGCCGAAAACGGCTTTCACTGGGGAGCGCAGTATGCCGCCAATTATAAGGATCCAATGGGCACCTATGCTCGTTTGTTCCCTATGGCTTTCCACAACGGAGTGGCGACGGCCGACTGGTTCCATCAGCTTGATTTGGATCCGGTGCAGGGAATGATCCCCGTTCAATCCGGCGAGCTGCTCTCCCTGGGCAAGAAGGTGACCGACTCTCAGGGACTGGATGCTGCTGCGGTAACGGACGGGGCGGACCTGGCCTCCTCGCCGAGAGTTCAGCACAGCACCTCCAGCTATAACATGGTCATGGATCTGGAGCAATCGGCAAGCCTGACCGAGATCAACCTGACCACTAGAATCGTGAACGGATCGGACACGGTCTACCGTTATACATTGGAAGGCAGCGCGGACAATCAGAGCTGGACTCTGCTTGCCGACGGTTCGGAGAACAACGTCTCCGGCTTTGTGACGAATCCGATTTCGGATACCGGCGCCTACCGATATATTCGCTTAAGCGTCACGGGCATCATCAATGTGCACAACGGTCAAGGCGCGGCTTGGGCCGACGGCATTATCGAGCTTGCGGTTTACGGTACGCCTACAATCGATAAATCGGCGCTGCAGGCCAAATACGACGAGAAGAAGGATACGGAAAAGGGCGACTACGCGAACGCGACGTGGAAGAGCGTGACGCGCGCGCTTGATCATGCAGCCGCCGTGCTCGCCGACGAAGCCGCCACGCAATGGAAGGTTGATCGGGCAGTCCTGCAAATCGATGAAGCCTTCAAATGGGCGTTGACCGTTCATCCGGAGAAAGTAGTGGACTACTCATCCGCAGGCGTGCCGGTCGGAGAAACGTGGTACGATACCGAAGGCAATCCGATCCAAGCCCACGGCGGCGGATTCCTGCAGCAAACCGCCGAAGACGGCAAGCCGATTTATTATTGGGTGGGAGAAAACAAGATTCATAACCGAGCCGCTTTCCATGCGGTAACGCTGTACGCCTCCCGCGATTTGGTCAACTGGACGTACGAAGGGGATATTATCGACCAATTTACGGAGACCGTGCCGGGAGCCGAATACGGCCTCTTGGACAATAAGTGGGAGCGTCCTAAGCTGCTGTACAACGAGAAAACAAAAAAATACGTGCTTTGGGGCCATTGGGAAACGGCAGGCAGCTATGCGAGCAGTCAAGTCGCGGTCGCGATCGCCGATCATCCGGCAGGCCCGTATACGTTCCTCGGACACTGGCGGCCGGGCGGCACCCTGCGCAACTGGCGCAGCGAAAACGGGATATTCCTCGATTCCGAATATTACAAAACAAGCGGGGTTAAGGTCGGCGTTCCGGCGGACACGCAAGGCGACGTGACGCAAATGGGGTATACGTCGCGCGACTTTACGGTATTCATGGACGATGACGGGGCGGCCTACCTGGTGTCGGCGGAAGGCCATTCCATGCGGGTCCATCGTCTGAACGACGAATATACGGACGTCGACTTCACCACCTACGAGTTCAGCGCAGCGGAGACGAAAGCGGAGGATTTCGAATCCTACAGCTTCTATGAAGACGTTGGCCGCGAAGCGCCGGCCGTCGTGCGAGGGGAGGACGGCTATTATATGGCTTCCTCGGGCCAATCCGGCTGGCTGCCGAATCAGGGGACGATCAGCTATACGGCCGATCTCACCGATCCTCACGGCTGGACGCCCGTCAAGGAGAACGGTTTGATTCTAGAGAAATATGCCTTCGGGAATAACAGCACGTTCTACAGTCAGCCGACCAACATTATGAAGCTGACCAATGCGGACGGAACCAAAACGTATGTGTACATGGGCGACAGATGGCGGTCCAGCCAGCTCTCCGATTCGCGTTACGTCTGGCTGCCGATGACGTTCGATTCCGCGGAGAAGACGGCTTCGATCGCGTATACGACGGGGTGGAAGCTGAACGCGTCGACGGGCAGCGTGCAGTTCCCTCGGCTGGAGCTTGTATCGCAGGGCAAACCGGCCGTCATCACGAATAACGACGCGGTGACCGGCATCGAGAAAGCGAACGACGGCATCGCGTATAACTTGAGAACGTCGGGCGATACGACCCATTTCTTCGGCGGTCTGGTCGGCCCTTACGAATATACGATCGATTTGGGAGAAGCGCTCGACCTGTCGCGTATAGACGTCGCTTACCGTTTGTATAACGGTTCGGAGATGTACCATAAATATGAAATTTTCGGTTCCGTCGATAACGAGAATTGGACGCTGCTGGTAGACAAAAACGATAACATGTGGGCTGGATTCAACTCGGATAAGCTGAGCGGCAGCTACCGATACGTGAAGCTGAAAGTGAACGAAGTAAGGCGCGTCAACAATAACGCGCTCAGCAACGGCTGGGGAAGCGGACTCGTCGAGGTGCAAGTGTACGCCGGCGCGGCGGCCCCGCCGGTTGATCTCGCCGAGTTGAAGGCGGCCATTACCGAGGCGGAGGCGCTTACGGCAACCGATTATACCGCTGCAAGCTGGATGGCTCTCCAGCAAGCGCTCGCGGCGGCGATCGCCGTCCGTGATAAGGCGGAAGCGACGGCGCAGGAAGCCGCGGAAGCTTTGGCAGCCCTGCGAACGGCCGTTGACGGTCTGGTCCGGAGCTCCGGAAACGGAGGCGGAGATGGCAACGGGAATGGCAATGGCAATGGCAATGGCAATGGCGGAGACTCACCGACCGTGCCGGATGCCGGAAGCCAACCCGTCATTACCGACTCCATGATCACGGTAGAGGCTGCGCCGAATAAGGAAGGGGTTGCGTCGGTTGCGTCGGTCAAGCTGGATTCGGCCCATATCCAGGATGCGCTCGATGAGCTGAGCGGCGGCACGCTCAGCATCATCTTGAAGAACGATGCAGGTGCAAGTAAGCTCGAGCTTGACCTTCCGATCGAGCAGCTTCGCAGCGCGGCGGGCGACAAGCTGAAAACCGTTTCCATAAATGGCGTCGGGGTTAAGGTTTCACTAGACAGGAAGTTCTTTACAAAAGGCGAAGCCAAGAAAGCGGCCCGTCTGCGGTTCTCGGTGAACCAAGTGGAGCATTCCTCATTGTCTCCAGAGCAGCAGCAGAAAGTGAGGGATAACGCGGTTATCTATGACTTCGAACTGACGCTCGACGGCGTCAAGATAACCTCGTTCGAAGGCAATGAAGTAACCGTAGAAGTGCCATACACGCTGAAGCCGGGAGAAAAGGGGAATCAGGTGGTCGTGTATTACTTGTCGCATAACGGGGAGCTCGAAGTGGTCCGGAACGCGAAGTATGACCCGGCGACGGGCACCGTGACGTTCCGTCCGGAGCACTTCAGCAAATACTTCCCAGCCTTTGCCGGCAAATCGTTCCATGATTTGCGCGATGCCGAGTGGGCAAGGGAGTCAATCGAGGCGTTGGCGGCAAGAGAGGTGTTGAACGGCGTAGGCGAGGAGCTATTCGATCCGAACGGGCAGGTGACGAGAGAGCAATTCATTACAATGCTCGTGAACCTGTTCGGTCTGCACGATCCAGGAGCGGTAACGACGTTCTCCGACGTGGAGAAGGGTGGCTGGTATTACGAAGCGGTGGCGGCTGCCGAACAGCTTGGAATCGTGAACGGGAAAGAAGACGGCACGTTCGGTGCAGGCGAAAGCATCAGCAGGCAGGACATGGCGGTTATGCTGTACCGGGCTTCCAAAGCAATGGGGCTGGAATGGAGTGCTCCGGCTGCGGAAATCCAGTTCGCGGATAGAGCCGATATGGCGGATTATGCCATCGAGGCGGTAGTCGTTATGCAGCATATGGGACTCTTGAACGGAATGGGCGATAACCGTTTTGCGCCGGAAGGCATATCGACCAGAGCGCAGGCCGCGGCCGTGCTTTACAGGATTTTTCTTGTGCTGCAGCCCTAATGAATAGTTAAGCCCGCTAGAACAATAAGGGGACATCCTTCCTAATATGATGGAAGGATGTCCCCTTTTCCTAGGTCAAGTTGAACGACTTGACCCAGGAGTGAAAATCACTCTTGCAGCACAGTAGCGGCAGCATACGATCTGCTAGCCCCCACAGCACTTCTTGTACTTTTTCCCGCTGCCGCACGGGCAGGGATCGTTCCTGCCGACCTTCTTACCGGCTGGGAAGCTGATCACGTTCGAATCAGCTGCGGCGCGAGCCGGAGGAGCGGCAAGAGGACCGACTTGGGTTGTTCTGGCGAATTCGTCCGGGGAGTATCCCTTCAAATGCCACTTACGCGTCTGGTTCATGAGCGGGATCAACACGCCCATGAGGCGCTCCATAATCCGTTGTTCAAGCTCAATTACTTCTCCGAGCTCGTCGATGATGTCTTGCATGGCCGCGCCTGCCTGAATGCCGTTGACGCAATTGTCCGCGATATAACCAGCTTCCTCAGGGGACATATCGAATTGAGCGGCGAGAAAAGCGGAGAACGCTCTGTAGGCCTGATTACGGTCAACGAATCCCAATTCGCCCGCCTGGAGCAGTTGTTCCTTCGAGAAAGGATAATAATCGAGGCTTGGACGAAGCTTGTGCTCGTCCCAAATTTCTTTCTCGTCGGAGACGGACAGATATCGGAAGATGCCGTCTTCTACGTAATACTCATATAGATCCGAATACATAACGACAATGGATGCCGTATCGGAGCTGTCATGCTCGCCGACATACTTCCGAAAAAGCTTGACGAAATCTTCCGTATTCAGCGCGCCGTAATAATAAAGCAAGCCTTGAGCCAGCTTGCACCACTCCGTATTTCGTTCCATAATGGCGCGATAGCTTGCGGTGTCATGAGCTTTGAATGCCTCTATTAGCTCGGCCGGCATGACCAACGACTTTTCTCCGTCGATCTTGCCCGTATAGACGATGCCCAAATCCACGAAATCGCTGTATAAGTAAGGGTTAACCGGCTGCTTCTCGAGAGATGCGACGCCGTTATCCTTGACCAGATTCGACGTAAAACGGTAGCGGCGCTCTTCCAGCCGGTCGAAATGGAGAGGAGCCTGCTCCAGAATACCATTCGCGAGCACCTCGATCAGCGCGTCCTTCTTCAAGCCGCTAACGCCTTTGATTCCCAAATTCGTCCGAATTACGGTCAGATCGTCCTTCGTCAGTCTGGACAACCCTTCCGCCAGCGTGATGGAAGGCTCAATCGCTTTGAATCGTTTTTCCTCCCACTTCGCTTCCGATTTATCAATATCCGTCTGCCAGTTTTCGAACGCTTCAAGTATTTCGTTCTGTTCTGATTTCAACATATTCGTCATGCTAGATTTAAACTCTCCTTGCGAATCATGGTATAGCCTGTTAGAAAGACTTCGTTCCATTCTACCACAAGTCGGGAAATCGTGCCTTTACCATTGCCCGAATTGATAAAAATTGGTATTATTTGAATGAACGTTCATTCAAATATCTGGAGAGGCGGGTGATTTCCATTTCCGCGCAAAGCGAGCAGCTAATGCAGGCGTTTCAATCCGGCTTCGAGCAAAGCTCCTTCAGCAACGGCGAGCGGCAAATCATGCTGCATGCCGTCGAAGTGTTCTCGCGCAAAGGCTTCGTCGGGACCAAGATTAAGGACATCGCGCAAAGCGCAGGCTTTAGTCAAGGCTACGTCTACACGTATTTTAAGTCGAAGGAAGACATTTTTACGAGAATTGCGGCGTTGGCATCGGGCGGCGCAGGACGGGCGGTTCGTTATGCGGCACAGCTTCGCGGAACGGCGATTGAGCGAATCGGATGGCTGACGGAAGCCTTTCTCTCGCCGGACAGCCTCGCGATGCAGCATTGGCGGCTTATGCTTCTGCTATCGAGCGCGACAGACGCCATACCGGACGAAGCGAAACGAATTTCGAAGGAAAGACAGGCGGAGCCGATTGAGGCCTTTATTCCTCTAATTATTGAAGGCCAGAACGAAGGGGACGTGGTCCAAGGAGACCCGCTCATGCTGGCTCTTGCGTACTTCTCGATGGTGCAAGGGGTAGGTCTTGCCCGGTTGCAGACGACGATGCCGCTTCCGTTCCCAACGGCGGAGGTCGTGCTGCGGCTGCTGCGAAAAAACGGATAAGGGGAGATGACGATGATCCGAGTTTTTAAATCCGATCAAGCCCGCCGCCGCGTACTTGCATCCTATGACGAAATCATCGCCAGCTGGGGCGTCGAAGCCGAACAACGAAGCGTCATGACCCGGTACGGGATAACGCACTGCTGCATCGCGGGCAGCCCGCAGCATCCGCCGTTGTTCCTGCTCCACGGTGTAGGCGACAACTCGGCGGTCATGTGGGCGCTGAACATGAAGGAGTTGTCGACCCGTTATTACTGCATCGCGATCGACACGTTAGGCGGACCGGGGAAAAGCGTGCCTGGTGATCGTTACAAAAAAGGCGAGTTCCTTCAAACGGAATGGCTCGATGAGGTAATCCGGAGCTTTGATTATGAGCGTATCAGCCTTGCCGGCGTATCGAACGGAGCTTACATGGCGTTCCGCTATGCGACTGTGCATCCCGAGCGGGTCAATAAGGTCGTCTGTATCGAAGGAGGCATCGTGACGAGCCCTCTGAAAGCGATGCTTCGAACGATGGGAATGATGTTCCCCGAAATATTGTTTCCGACGGAGCGCAGCATGTTAAGGATCGTGAGAAAGCTGAGCTCCCCGTCGTCCGACGTATGGGAGAAACACGAGCCGCTGGCCCGTCATCTCGTTCTGCTTATGAAGACCCACAACGCAAACGCCATGTTCCCGCACGAGCTGGTCCCTTTTGAAGAATCGCAAGGCCAGGGCATCAGGGATAAGCTGTTGTTCCTGATCGGCGAGCACAGCCGAATAACGAGGAAGGCATTTTCGGACGTGCTGGATGCAGGCCGATTCCGTTACGAACGGATTTCGAATGCCGGGCATGGCGTGAATCACGAGCAGCCGGAGGCGTTCCAGCGGACGATTCTTCAATTTTTAGAATAAGGAAAGAAGAGAAGATCGAATGAAGCAGGGGAAGGATCCTCTTGCATCGGTTTGGTCTTCTTATTATGCAAAAGAAACAACCAAAACCAACGAAAACGGCGAAGAAGGAAAACAAATTATATTGAACCTGCTCCGGTTTCAAGGCAAGATTCGCACGCCGGAGCTGGCCGCCAAGCTGGACGTATCGACGGAGTCGGTGCGCCGGTATTTGGAAGAGCTGGAGTCTGAGAACAAGCTGAAGCGCGTCTATGGCGGAGCGGTAAAAATGACGTTCGATAGGGAAGAACCATCCAAATTCAAACGGAAGGTGCTACGCATGGACGAGAAGCGGCGCATCGGTCGCGCCGCCGCCGAGCTGGTGCAGGATAAGGACGTCATCATTCTCGACGACGGGACGACGACGCTGCAATTGATCGAATTTCTGCTCGGCAAGTCCGGAATTACGGTCATCGTGGTGTCGGTTCCGGCGCTTACGCTGCTCATCGATTACAAGAACAAAGGCATGTGCGATGGCGACATCGTCTTCGTCGGCGGCCGGATCAACGCCACGCATTACCGCACATCCGGCTCTCTCGCCCGGCATTTCTCGGAGACGTTCCACGCCGATAAGGCGTTTCTCGTGGCGGACGGCATTCATGCCGACCTCGGCGTAACCAGCTACGACGATAATCGGGGACTGCTGTCCCGCGCCTTCATGAGACAGTCGAGCCAGACCATCGTGCTAGCCGACCATTCGAAAATAGGGGAGAACCGCTTCTGCAAAATCGCCGACTGGAGCGAGGTCGATATCATTATCAGCGATGTCATGCCTCCCCCTGAGTGGGAGATGAAGCTGGAGGGCACGGAGTGGATCGCGGCGACGGAGTTGGCCAAGACGGAGCGCTCTCAAGTCCCCAGTACCCTGCCGAACCCGCGGAAAGTCCAGGTCGAGGTAAGAACTAAGTCACCTCGTAGCTGACAGGCAACTAGTAGAGAAATACTAAGGATTGAAACCCTGCGACGAAGTAACACCCTAAGGAGTGCGTGCAAATCAGCAGGCTGTAACATGAAGTGAATCCTGCTGCATCGTCCAAAAGACCCGAAAGTGGCAAGAGAGAGCCGAGTCTCGGTGGTATGGATGTAGACCATGGAACGTGAGCGGTGGTGGTTTCATGCTTTGTAGGAAGTATGAATAGCTTGTATAGATGTTTTTATCATAATTAGTAACATGTGGTAGAAGTGATGCTTAGAGTTTTACGGATTCTCTATTCAGTATTTAACTCTAAGTGAATTCGAACACTTTTATTACGTCATTGCAGCAAAACGATAAAATTTGTGTCGCTATCTTGACAAAGGTCCACTTCAGGGGACTGTTTCAACAATGAAATACGGATTAAATTCTATCATTTTCGCCCGACGTTTTTGTCGATATTGATTTATTAATCTACTGGACCATGACCAATATACTTAAAAGTATATTTATCAATGTAAACGATCATATTATTGGGCTCAGCCATGCTCGTTGTTGGGAAATCAATTAAATATACTTCTTTCCCTTCATAAGATTTATCTTCAATTAAAGTCATCATTGATTCGGTTAATTTCACTTCTGCTACTGTAGCATTTTTCCATGTTCCAGCTATTTTCTTCTGATCCTTAGACGATAGTTGATTCCATGCGGTTTCTCTAATATCTTTGTGAATCGATTCTTCAGTCGTGGCTTCATTTATATTTTTTTCTGCTAGATCTACATTGTTACAAGCAACAAGAAATATTAATTGTAGCATACAAAATACTTTTAAAAAAACATTAGCCATCCCAGCACCTCCAATTCATAAATGTATTCATTTTGATGAAAAAAGTATTCATATAATGCAGTTGTTCAGATAAGAATTCAACTTGTGCATGTATCCTTTATATTATAAATTTAGGTCATTTCATAGGTTCAATCCTACTAGATTATCAATAAATAATTTAGACAATGCCTGTGCATTAAAAACAGAACATTGTCTAAATTTGTTCTTTACCTTCTTCAATTACTTCAACCTAAGATCCTCTTTATCATTTATTGATTTTAAAGCTACTGAAGTGTTATTTGGAGGTATAATTTTATCATCAAGCATTTTAAACTTCCCTTGATATGCACCTAAGATTACGTAAGCATCATTATGAATTGGACCAATATACTTCTGTAAGTATAACAATAATCTATCCTTTTTCTTTGAAACAGGATTTTGTTCAAAAATAAACTCTTTATTTTGAACAATTCCTCCTGTTTCTAGTAGGTTTATTTCTTTTAATGCCAAATCACCCTTATGAACCTTTTTTATTTTCGCAGTAGATAAAGTAAATGCTGCATTATAATACATGAAAGAATTAGGATTATCCACTTCAACTTCTACTATTAAATCTGCGTCTTCTTCCATTTCAGAAACACTATTGTATATTATCGACAAATCGCCAGATACATCAATTCTCGAAACCTTTTTGGTACTTATTTGTGACACCAGAAACAGTGCTACGATAATAATTAGACAGAGAGTAATAAGTAAGTATGTTGTAGTCTTTAAATTAAACTTGTTCAATTAGTATATCCTCCTTAAAAATCATATAAATCATTTACACCCGCAATATCATCTGCTTGTGGACTCGTGACGGTTCGACCAGAACCTGCTTGACACATAACAACATTTGGATCACTATTGTAATCATCTAACCCAAGTACATGTCCAACTTCATGTGAAGCTACCCCTCTAATCCAGCTTCTCGCTTTTCCATCTGTATAATATCTATTCATTTGAACAGCTGCATAATATGTTATTCCATTAGTCGCATATGTCCAAGCTTGACCATTCCAATTTACATTCCCATAACTCACAGTTTGGTTCATTACATCACAATCACTTCCAGTTGTTTCTTGAAAAATCACATTTTAAGTTCATCCTCTTGGCATCCCATCAATTTCTATCGACTATACCCTCGCTTTAAACACACATTTTACTATAGATATAGTTTCATGAAATCCATTATCTCAACTCCATAGTTTCTACAAGTAGGGAGGGGCATACGGTTACAGACCAGGAGGAACATACGCTCCACCTGACCACTGAAGAGTAAGCCACAAACTAAAGTGGACAACAACAAATCGTAATTGCAAATCGCTTAATTACCTTGATTAGTCAACACTAGACAGGTTTTTTTCTTTATGTATTCTACGTAATATTGCACATTGAACAATGATTTGAATGCTTGCAAATGCAAAAATCCGTAACCTTTTGCGGTTGTGGATAAACATAGTGGATAATTTGGCCGCCGATTATGCGCATTTCTACGATAGGCGCGGACGGCGGCTTTCAACCCCGTAGAAATAGCTACACTGTAAGCGCTGTTTTTTTGCTATAGTACTGGTAAGGCGGTTGGTCCTTAGGACTATCGGACTGGACGATTAGACGACCGCGGCGACCTGGAGGTGCGTACCTCGCATGATGTTCAACCCTTTAACGAAGCTCAATATGAAGCAGCAGCTGATTCTCTTGTTCCTGGTCATGGTCAGCCCCGTCTTCCTGCTCCACTGGTACGGCAACTACCAGGCGGAGAAGCTGCTGAAAAATCACGTCACGAACGCCTACGTCGAGCTGATCAAGCAAAACCACGCGCTGATCAACCGCGATATCGATACCGTCAACAAAATTACGACGACCTTCATCCAGAACCCGATCACCCAGCAGCTTGTGCCAAGCGTTAAGGATACCGTCATCGAGCGGGTCAGGAAATACGACAGCGTGGACAATTTGCTCGCGAATAACTCCATTCCGCTGAACGGCGGCGAAGCCGTCTATTATTCGCTCTATATTTACGATCCGGAAGATTTATATTTTTTTGCGCCGAAACGCCAGGTATTGCAGACGGGCGTTTATTTCTTCTCCGATCATAACAAGCCGGTCTGGTTCGACGAAGCCGTCAGCATGAAGGGCAGCGGCTACATGGACATTATCGAAACCAACGTCGGGCTGTCCCGCATCCAGACCCTCGCTTACATACGGGCGGTCAACGACGTGAAGCTCGGAACCCGCATGATCGGCGTGCTCGTAGCGACGAAGCTGGATATGAAGATTCAGGAGTCGTTTCGTTCTGTTACCCTGCCGGAAGGCCATCTCATGATGTTCACGGACTGGTCGGGACGTATCCTGAGCGCGACGGATTCCGCCCTGAACGGCAAGACCGCCGAGCTGCCGGCGGAGTTGAACGCGCTCGAGCCCGAATCGATCGGCACGACGCATCTCATTACGGAGGACTTCATCTACATCTCGAGCAATAACCGTCAGCTGGATCAGCGGCTGGTCTATCAAATTCCGGTCGATTCGCTGCTGAAGCAGCAGAACGAGCTGAAGCGGATCATCCAGCTCATCACCATCGCTTACATGCTGCTAGGCTGCGTATTCCTGCTTTATTTCTGGCGTTCGCTCATGACTCCGCTCCAGAAGCTGGCGCAGTTCGTCCGATCCTACGAGCCGGGCAAGCTCGTGCCCGAGACGCCGGGGAGGCGCAGGCACGACGAGGTCGGCGTGCTGATGTCCGCTCTCTACGACATGGCCCGCAGGCTGAATGCGCTCATTCATTACAAATACAATATGGATCTGAAAGCGAAGGAATCCCAGCTGCAGCTGCTCTACCAGCAGATCAATCCGCACTTGCTGTACAACACGCTCGAGAGCATCTATTGGAAGAGCACGCTCGAGGGCAACTCCGAATCGGCGGAGATGATCAAGGAGCTGTCCAAGCTCATGAAGATCGGCCTCAGCCGCGGGCGCGAGCTGATCCGCCTGGAGGAGGAGCTCGAGCATGCGCAGGCGTACGTCAACCTGCAACAGAAGAGGTATTCCTACGAATTCAAGGTGCAGTGGCATATTCCCGAAGCGGCGAAGCAGGTGCTTATTCCGAAAATATCGCTGCAGCCGCTGATCGAAAACGCGATCATCCACGGCGTTAAGCTGATGGGCGAGGACGGGGAGATTCGGATCTCCGCGGCGCTTGAAGGCGAACGCGTTACGATCGCCGTGGAGGATAACGGCTACAAGCAGGCGGATCTGGCCGCCATTGACCGGCTGCTGAACGAGGAGAAGGCGGATCATTCGCTCGGCTACGGCATCCGCAATATTCACCAGCGGATCCGGCTCCACTTCGGCATTCCGTTCGGCCTCGGCTACCGCAGGCGCGAAGAGGGCGGCACGGCCGCCGTCATCGTGTTCCCTGCCACTTACGAAGCTCCCGCACCCTAGAACCGCGGGCAAGAGAGGATGATTCCCATGTATAACATACTAATCGTGGACGATGAACCGCTTATATGCGAAGGCTTAACCCGGCTGCTGTCCACCTCGGGCATTAACATCGGGCACATCTACAACGCGCACAGCGGCTACGAGGCGCTCGACTATCTCCGGATGGAGGACATCGATCTGCTCGTTACCGATATTCAGATGGGTTCGATGAGCGGCATCGAGCTCATGCAGCAGGCGAAGATCATCAAGCCGTGGGTGCAGGTCATCATCATATCGGCTCACGAGACGTTCCAATACGCGCAGCTCGCCATTCGGTTCGGCGCGAGGGATTACCTCATCAAGCCGCTGAACAGCGAGCAGTTCCTCAGCTCGGTAAGGCATGTGCTGCTGCATATGGATAAGGGCGTCCGCGATCAGGAGGAGCTGATGTCCGAGCTGCGGGAGCACTTCCGGATGCGGGAGCCGCAGCAGGACCGGACGGCGCTTCTGCATCGCCTGCTCGTCGCGGCGAACGGGGAGCGGGAGTCTGTTCTCGGCGAGCTGAGAAGGCGATTCGGAATCGAGCTGAAGGGACCGTATTACGCCGTCATTAAGATGAAGCTGGGCCTTGCCGAAGACGGGCGCGCCGTCTCGGAGAAGGACGGCCGTCTGCTGCAGTACGCGGCGCTGAATATCGCCAGCGAGTTGCTGGACAAGGAATGGGATTACGAATCGTTTTATGATACCGGCCATACGATCTGTATCGTCATTCAGTGGGACGAGAAGCGCTACGGCGATACCAGCGTCGACAAGGTGAATCAGCTGGAGATGATCGGCAGAAGCCTTCATTTCAACGTGCGCAAATTTCTTGGTCTGTCCTGCGTCGTCGGCATCAGCCAAATTCTGAAGGGCGGCGAATTTCTCGGCGAAGTGCACACGCAAGCCGACAAGGCGATCCGGTGGAGCCGCGAGTTCAAGGACCACTACGTGTTCTACTACGGGGATTTCAAGTGGGGGACGATGTCCGAGGAAGAGCCGACCGACGACGAGATCGCCGAGCAGAACAATATGATCGTCGAGCGGTCGAGGCAGTACATCCAGCAGAACTATGCGCAGAAGGGGTTGACCTTGAACGAAGTCGCTCAGAAGAACCATGTCAGCCCGAATTATCTCAGCTACCTGTTCAAGAAGAACACGGGCTGCAATCTATGGGAATACGTCATCAAGCTGCGCATGGAGGAGAGCAAACGCCTTATTCTGAACACGGATTTGAGAAGGTACGAAATATCCGAGATGGTCGGCTACGAATCGCCGGAGCATTTCAGCAAAATATTCAAAAAATATTTCGGCATGAGTCCCAGCGAGATGAAGAAGTAATATCGCCTATCATCCGGATAGATACGCACATGTTCACCGAAGCCCTCCTTCCCTACAATTAGGAGTAATCACCTAAAGGAATGAGGGACCGCAATATGGAGCAATCAACGGCTGTTCCGATCAGTCAATCGAAGCCACAGACGCAGCGTTCGGGCAAGATCAAGAGGTATATGTGGGGGTACTTGTTCCTCCTGCCTGCCATCGCGATCTTCACGCTGTTCCTGTGGCTGCCTATTTTCAAGGGCGTCATGAGCAGCTTCTACACGATAGACTTTGTCAAAGGGGACAGCTTTGTCGGCCTTGCCAATTACAAGACGGTATTCCAGGACGCCGACGTTCTGGTTTCCGTCAAAAATACGCTTTATTACATGGGACTAGCGCTCGTCATCGGGTTCTGGGTGCCGATCCTGTTCGCCGTCTCCATCTCGGAGATGCGCAGATTCCAGGGCTTCGCGCGCGTGGCGGCTTATCTGCCTTACGTCGTTCCGTTCGTCGTGCTGTACGGCGTCTGGCGCTGGCTATACGATCCCGTCGGGCCGATCAACGCGGTGCTGAAGAGCCTCGGCATCGGCCAGATCAGCTTTATGGTCGACCGAGCCTGGTCGATGATCTCGATCGTCATAATGGAAACCTGGCAAAGCTTCGGCTCGGCGATGCTCATCTATCTGGCCGCCGTGCTCAGCGTGCCGCGCGAGTGGTACGAAGCCGCGGAGATCGACGGCGCGGGCGTCTGGCAGCGTATTCGGCATATCACCTTGCCCGCGATCCGGGGGCAAATTCTGCTTATGCTCATGCTGCAGCTGATCGCGACCTCGCAAGGGTTCCAGACGCAATACGCGATGCTCGACGGGGGGCCGAACAATGCTACGCTTACCTATGCGCTCCTGATCGTTCGATACGCGTTCGTCCGGCAGGATTACGGCGTCGCCTCGGCGCTCGGCGTCCTCATGTTCTTCGCCCTCAGCATTCTAGCGATCATTCAATTCCGGATCAACAATAGAGGGGGAGTAGAGTCATGAAGACGATGGATCGGGGCATTCTATCCAACTACGATCTGAAGAAACCGGCGACGAGATGGCTGTATTACCTCATGAATCTTGTCATTCTGCTGATGATGTGCTGCATGGTGTATCCGATTCTGATCTCATTGCTGAACGGACTGAAGGCGAACAAGGAAGTGAACTCGTTCCCGCCGACCTTCCTGCCGAAGGAATGGCATTTCGAGAACTACAAGGAAGCGTGGAACTATATCGACTTGCCGTTGTATTTCAAAAACACGATGATGATTTTCGCGGGCAACATGGTCGTCACCGTGCTCGTGCTGGGTCTTGCGTCTTACGCGCTGTCGAAGATGACGATTCCGTTCAAGTCGGGCATTTACTATTATTTCCTGATGACGTTGTTCATTCCGGCGACGACATACATGATCCCGAATTTCATCAACCTGAAGGATTTGGGCCTCATGGGCTCGTTTGCCGCCATCTGGCTGCCTGCGGGGGCCAACGCGTTTTTCTTGCTGCTGCTGAAATCGTTTATGGACGGTATTCATGTGGAAATCTTCGAATCGGCGCGCATCGACGGCGCTTCGGAGGCGCGGAGCTTCTTCCAAATCGCCTTCCCGCTGTCCATCCCGATCTTCGCGACGCTGTCGATCTTCGTGTTCGCGACGGCCTGGAACGACTGGTTCTGGCCAAGCTTCATCTTAAGCCAAGAGAACAAGCCGCTGTCGGCGGCGATCCGGGATTTCGTCTTGAACGCGCGCCGGCTGGATTTGAATATACGTTTCGCGATATTGACGATTGTTTTGATTCCACCGGTTATTATTTTCTTATTTTTCCAGAAGTTCATTTTAAGAGGCCTTCATTTAGGCGGGGTAAAAGGATAAAAAGATCCGTATCTGGAATTATGTGTGCGATTATAAAACGTAAATCTGCACATGATCCGAATAGAACTGCACATCGCTCTAGCGGCGGCGCCTCCATTATGATGAGCGTGTAAGCAAATTTGAGACGAAAAGGGGATAAACGAAATGCGCAAGTTTTCCATGATGATGGCTCTGGTCATGTCGCTGACGCTCCTGCTCGCCGCCTGCAGCGGCAACAACGGCGGCAATAACGCGAACAAGCCGGGCTCGGATCCAAGCGCCGCGCCTTCGAACGACGTGGGCGCCCCGCCCGCCGAAGAAGACATTACGCAGAAGAAGGTATCGATCAGCATCTATTATCCGACGCCGGACCGCGTAGAGGACCGAGCGCTGGAGGACGACAAGATCAAACGCTTCAACGAGGTGTTCCCGAACGTTGAGGTGATCAAAAGCGATTGGCAATATAACCCGAACGAGATCGGCATCAAGATGGGCGCGAACGAAGCGCCGACGCTGTTCAACACGTACGCTTCCGAGGGCAAGTTTCTGGCGGAGAAGGGCTGGGCGGCCGACATTACCGAGCTGTTCAACAATTATGAATTCAAGGACCAAATGAACCCCGTCCTGCAGGACCTGTTCACGGTGGACGGCAAAGTATACGGCATCGCGCAGCGCGGCTACCCGACCGGCGTCGCGGTGAACAAAAAAATGCTGGATGAAAAAGGCATCGCGATTCCTCCATTCGACTGGACTTGGGAAGACATGTTGAATACCGCCAAGGCGGTATCCGATCCGGACGCCGGCATCTCCGGCATCGCGCCGATGGGCAAAGGCAACGAGGCCGGCTGGAACTGGACTAACTTCCTGTTCACGGCTGGCGGCGACATTCAAAGCGTGGACGGCGGCAAAGTAACGGCTACGTTCAACTCGGACGCGGGCGTGAAGGCGATGGAGTACTACAACCAGCTGAAATGGGAAGCAAACGCGATTCCGCTTGATTGGGCACTCGGCTGGGGCGACGCGGTCAGCGCGTTCGCGCAAAGCAGAACGGCCATGGTTATCGCGGGTCCGGACGGTCCTGTCGATCAAGGCCTGAACCAAGGGGGCATGTCGCCTGACGACATTCTTGTCTATCCGATCCCGGCCTACGAGAAAGGCGGCAAGCATTACGGCGTGCTCGGCGGCGACTTCCTCGTCATCAACCCGAACGCGACGAAAGACGAGCAGGAAATCGCGTTCCGTTACGCGACGTTCGATTATTTCTCCGACAAAGGCTTGGAGTCGCTGGAGCAGAACATTCAAGCGCGCAAAGCGGACAACAAGTTCTACGTGCCGGCCGTTCTGCAATATTTTAAATCCGATTCCGAATACGGCGCAAAGGTGACGGAGCTGTTCGGAAAGCACGACAACGTCTACCAATACGGCCAAGAGACGCTCGGCTTGATCGACGGCAAACCGGAATCGCAGTTCAACACGCAAGATTATTACGGCGCGATGACGAACGTCATCCAGGAAGTGTTCTCCAAGGAAGGCGTGGACATCAAAGCCCAGCTCGATATGACGGCGAAGCTCGTGCAGGAGAAGTTCTACGATACGATTCAACCATAGGATAAGCAGAGCGGGGTTGTCCGTTTGTAGATGGTGCATCTACGCGGGCGGCCCCGTTTCCGTATACAAGGAGGGGTGGGGAGATGGCAAAGCGGGGAATGCTCGGGGCCGGAGCCGCTGTTGCGTTATTGGTTGGCTGCGCCGCGATCTTGTGGATCGTGTTTGGTTCGGGGGGCAAGGCCGAGATGAAGGTGCTGGAGGAACAGGGGCTGCTGGTGGTCAGCCATGACGGGTACGAGATGGCGTTCGATTCGGGGAACGGCGGCATCGCTTATATGAAGGAGAAGGGAATGGATAGAAGCTTGACCCTTGGCAACGAAGCTTTGTGGCTGGCGGTTCTGGGGGATGATTCTTCCGTGCAGAGCGTGGATTCGAAGAGCTTCTCCTACGACTGGTCGGGACGCGACGGCTTGCTGCGGCTGCATTATGGCGGACCGCTCGAGGTGGACGTCGACGTCCGATTCGGGGACGGCAAACGAATCGAGATGAGCGCGGTGCTGGCGAACGGTACGGGGCAGACGGTGAAGACGTTCCGGTTCCCGTACGAGCTGAAGGTTGAGCAGGACGCGGTGCAGGATGCCATTCTCCCGATGCTGCCGGGCGCGAAGCTGAAGCAAGCTTTCTTCCAAGAGAGCAACTCGTTCGCCGATCAATATCCGGGAGTCATGTTCGCCTCTTATCTGGCGATGCGCACGGATGCGGGCTCGCTTGCGATGTACGACCTGGACGGCGGCAAGACGCCGCTGACCGAGCTTGGCTACAAGCATCAGATTAACGACGCCGGCAAAACGTCGTTCGTCCACAATTACCGCACGTGGATCGAGGCCGAGCAGAAATGGGAGAGTCCGACGGTCGTGCTGGAGGTCGGCGGCGATTATAAGGAATCGATCTTGAGCTACCGCGAGCTGAACGGCATCGACGAATATCGCTCGCTGGACGAGAAGCTCGGGGATGAAGCAAAGAAGTATTTCGGGATGCCGCTGTACAAGACGGACATCTCGGCGATTAAGGATGCGAGCTGGGATCGGTTGACGAGCGATTATATAAATGAGATGAACTACAACGGCATGATCCATCTGGTCGGCTTCCAGACCGGCGGCCATGACGAGAACTACCCGAACTTTATGCCGCCCGACGCGGCATGGGGCGGGGATGCGGCGTTCCGCGCCTTCGTTGACAACGCGCGTTCGAAGGGGAATATCGTCGTTCCGTATACGAATATGAGCTGGTGGGGCGTGAATTCGCCGACGCTCGCGAATTTGCCGTCCGGCACGACGATGGAAGACATAGTGGTGAAGAAGGAAAACGAGGCGTTGATGCAGGAGGATTACGGGGCGCATTCCGGGTACGTCGTGAATACCGGCCATCCTTTCTTCCGGGAGCGGACGGCGGAGGAGCATCGCAGGCTGCTGGAGGAAGGCGGCTTCGACGGTATTTTCGAGGATCAATGGGGCATTCGCAATTCGCCGTACGTGTTCAATGCGACGTTGTCGGATGGGACGGATCCTTCGACCTCGTATTTCCAAGGCGTAAGAGACTACTTCGCGGCGGCGGAACACCGCATGTACATCGAGGACGGCACGGACGTGCTTGCGGACGATTCGGTAGGATTCATGGGCTCGACGTACTTGTGGGATCTGCTCGGCTACAGAAAGAACACCGCTTCTTACACGGACTATTATCCGTTGTCGGGCCTGCTCATGCGGGATAAGGTGATGTTCTATCATCACAATCTAGCAAGCGAGACGATGACGGACGACCTGGATATGCTGCGTTGGAATCTCGCGATGGGTTACAACCTTAGCGCGGATTTCTACAACGGGGTAAGTAGTCCGTGGGTGGACGCGGTTGGCGTCTTCCAGCAATACGTGCTTGCGGATTACGTCGATCGGCTCGTGACGGACTTCGAGCAGGTGACGGAGTCGGTGACCCGGACGGACTTCGGCACGCATACGGTCACGGCGAATTGGGATAAGACAGGTACTTACGAGCTGAATAGCGAGTTTGCTTTGTCCCCGGGAGGCTTCGATGTTAGAAATAAGGAAGGCGGCGTCCGGGCGGGCAACTACTCCCGCTATAACGGGCTCGTGCTGGATCCGGGCGATCATCTCCTGGTCGAAGCGCGTGCGGGAGATGCGGTACGGATCTATCAGCCGATCGGCTCCGATACGACGCTCAAGGTGAAGAAAGGCGAAGGCTGGAAGCATGCGGTTGCTTCGGTTCATCGAGCGGACGGGGAGAAGCTTGCGGATCTCCGGGTAACCGAGGAGGGCGAGTACGTTTTGTTCGACTATGTCGCGTTGGTTAAGGAGCAGAAGGTGGCTTACGTCGAATTGGCCCGCTCCGAGGAGCCAAGTATGGCTACAGAGACGTTCGAGAAGGTGAAACTGGAGGTGAATATGGCGCTCGGTCAGCCTGTCGTCGGGACGTCTATGACGGATAAAGCGTTCGATCCGAAGCTGACGGTCGACGGCGATCCTTTCACGTATTGGGAGAGCACGGCCAAAAAGTTTCCGCAGTCGCTCACGGTCGATCTCGACGAGGAGAAGCCGGTTCGCAAGGTCGTGCTGCGGCTGCCTCCGCAGGATGCGTGGGAGCGGCGCGTACAAGACATCGAAGTGTTTGGGAGCGCGGACGGTACGACGTTTACGTCCTTGAAGACTGCCGCTCCTTACACGTACGATCCGCAATCGGATAACCGGATTGAGATCGTGTTGGACGATGCGGCCGAAGTCCGGCACGTTCGCGTCACCATTACGTCGAACAGCGCCTGGCCGGCCGCGCAGGTGTCGGAGCTTGAAGTGTATTGAGATGCGCGGTTATTGTCGCTTTGGAGCCCCTGCCGGGAAAGACGGCGGGGGCCGTTTTTTGTTGTTGATGCGGAGAGGGGATTAATCAATTAGGAGCGCGAGCTGAACATCACGCGTTGCATTCCTGGGGGATAAGCGGTATGTTCAATTTTAGATGAAAATAGAAACTGTAGGTGATTGAGGATTTGGCTGCTTTATTGGAAATCGAGGGTTTAGGGAAGCGGATCGCTACCGATGAAGCGGGCGGTCTTCGGACTTTGTTTCACGGTCTATCGGCGGTCATCCGCGAGCCGGCAAGCATTGCCGTGATGGGAGCTTCCGGGCAAGGGAAAAGTACGCTCCTTCGTATGCTGGCCTGCTTGGAGACGATTGACGAGGGGGATGTGCGGCTGAACGGGCAATCGTTCCGGCAATCGGATATTCGGGAGTGGAGGATGGATGTCAGCTATGTAGCTCAGCAAGCCGTTATGCTGCCGGGCACGGTCGACTTTAATTTGCGTACGGTCAGCCGTCTTCATGGGGCGACCTACGAGGAGCGGCTCGCGTCGGAGCTGATGGAGCGTTGCGGGCTCGGCGGGATGCCTGGTGCTAAGCAGGCGACGGAGCTCTCCGGCGGCGAGAAGCAGCGGCTGGCGCTTGTTCGCTCGTTGCTGCTGAGACCGCAGGTTCTGCTGCTGGACGAGGTGACCGCTTCTTTGGACGAAGAGAATAGCCGTTACGTGGAGGAGCTGCTCCTGGAACGGCATCGCTCCGAAGGAACTACGCTCATCTGGGTGACGCACCAGCCGGAGCAAGCCCATCGGGTGGCGCCTGTGCATTGGACCTTGGCGGGCGGACGGATCACAGAGAGCGGGGTGGCGCGATGACGCTCTTGGCGCTGAGCTTTACGCTTGTTTTTGTTTTTATTACGATGTTCGTCTCTTATTGGAAGAAGCTCGATCTGGAGCGAAGCATCGCGATCAGCTGCATCCGCGCGGCAGTCCAGCTTCTTGCGATCGGCTATGTGCTACACTACGTGTTCGAGACGGATCATATCGGGTTTATTGTCGCCATTATCGGGGTGATGATCGCGGTCGCGTCGTGGAACGCGGCGAAGCGCGGCAAAGGGATGAGCGGCGTCTTTTGGCGCATTGCCCTGACGATCGCTTCGATGGAAGCGTTCATGATGCTGTTCCTGCTCGGGCTGGGGCTCATCGAGCCGACGCCGCAATATATCATTCCGCTCAGCGGCATGACGATCGGCAACGCAATGGTGGTCGCGGGTTTGTTCACGACGTCGGTCCGGCGCGAGCTGGCGTCGTCGCGCGGCGAGATCGAGACGCTGCTGGCGCTCGGCGCCTCGACGGGGCAAGCGCTGCAGGGCGCGCTGAAGCGGGCCGTGAAGTTCAGTCTCATCCCGACGATCGACAGCTTGAAGACCGTCGGGCTTGTCCAGCTTCCGGGCATGATGACGGGGATGATCATCGCTGGCGCGGACCCCGTAGAGGCGGTCCGCTACCAGATCCTGATCCTCTTCTCGCATGCCGCATCGGCCGCGATGACCAGCATGCTCCTCAGCATGCTGTACCCGAAGCTGCTCATGACCCGCGATTTGCGGGTACGGCAGCTGCCGGAGGATTAGCTTGGTTACGGCGGTAAGCGCGGGCAACCTACGCGCGAACGGCGAATGGAAGCGATAGCGATACCGCATGTCGTTACGCATCAAGAAGAGTAGCTAGCTTGTCCCGTAACGATGCCACGTGTGGTTATTGGCGCGTAGGGGCCGCGAATGGGATTGAAAGCGACACCGCAAATCGTTTCGCGTTCAGAAGAGTAGCTAGCTTGTTCCGTAACGATGCCACGTGTGGTTATTGGCGCGTGGGGGCCGCGAATGGGAGCGATAACGATACATTGTGTCGTTACGCGTCCAGAAGAGTAGCTGGCTTGTTCAATAACGATGTCGCGTGCCGTTAGCGGCAAGAAACCGAAACCTCGGACAACGCTAAAGCAGCCGCGGCCCAATCGGCCGCGGCTGCTCCGGAACGCTGCGCAAAGCGGCGTTAAGCGATCTACTTTTTCCGCAAATCAAAAAACTCGCATTCCGCCCGTTTGTGGTACATCAGGTCGCTGACGCTGGATTGCGTGACGACGGTCCGGTCGTCGAAGCGTACGATGACGGAGCTGGCGTCGACGATCTGATTGTCCTGGAATACGCGAATGCGGGTACAGCGGTCCAAAGCTTCTTGAAAGTCGGTATCGGTCATCAAGCGGCGATTTATCGACATGTCGGCGCTCCTCCTCCTGGTCAATTTGGCTGCTTACAGGCCATACTGCCCTCTAGTCTAGCGCAAATCGGCATATAGAACAACCACAGTCAATTGGAGGACGACAACAGGCAAAGCGCATCCAAGATTGTCGCCGATGCCCGTGGTAAGATGAGGACAAACGGGCAAAGGAGATGGAATGATGAAATACGCGATATTTACGGTGATGACGCCGGACTGCTCGCTGGAGCGCACGGCGCAGCTGCTGAAGGAATACGGTTACCAAGGCGTGGAATGGCGCTTTACGAATAATGATCCAAGCAAAAAGAACGAGCAGCCTTCTTTCTGGGGCAACAACCTATCTACGGTGCCGGCGGATTCTACGGAAGAAGAGCTGGCGGGAATTCGCGCGCTCATGGACGCGGCTGGTCTCGAGGCGCCTAACCTCGCTTCCTATATCGGCTGCGGCGATTTGGCCGCTACGGAACGGGCGATGAAAGCGGCGAAGCAGCTCGGTGCTCCTTCCATCCGCATCGGCGTGCCGAATTACGACCGAAGCCGCCCGTACGACGCTTTATTCGCGGAAGCGAGAAGCTACCTACAAGAGGCGGAGAAGCTGAGCGCGGAGCATGGCGTCAAGGCAATGATCGAGGTGCATCACGGCAATATCGCGTCCAGCGCTTCGGCTGCGCGGCGGCTGGTCGACGGCTTCGACCCGAATCGGATCGGCGTCATTTACGACCCGGGCAACATGGTGCACGAAGGCTTCGAGCAGTACAAGATGGGTCTGGAAATACTAGGGCCGTACCTCGGCCATGTCCATGTGAAAAACGCTGTTTGGCAGCGTACGGACGCGTCGGTGCCGGCAACCGACAGCGCTGACCACGCGCCGGTCTGGCGCTCGGCATGGGGACCGCTCAGAGAAGGCGCCGTGCATTGGCCGACGGTGATCGCCGCGCTGAAGGAAATTGGCTACGACGGCTGGCTCAGCTTCGAGGATTTCAGCGGCTCGGCGCCGACGGAGACGCTGCTTCGCGACAATATCGCTTATATCAAATCGTTGGTCGGATAATGTAGAGGGAGGCTTGCCTTGTAGGCAGGCCTTCTTTTTTGTCCCATCCCGTCATAAGAATGATATAGAGGTTGTTCAAAAAGTCCGGTTTTGATCACGAGGTATACCAGGAAGTTTGCTCGACATCGAATATTGAATTCAACCGGAACTTCCGGTGCTCACGTAGCTTCCACTACGCTGCGCTCCTCATTTCCTAGTTTCATCCAATCTTCTCGGTGCTGAAAACCAGACTTTTTGAACACGCAATTATTGCGAAAGGACGAGCGGATGGGAGGGATCACATGGCGAGATGGGGAAGGAAAGGCTGGCGGTTCCGTCCGGCGAGAAGCTGGGGCTCCTTTCGAAGGACGAAGACCATCAGCTGGGGAAGCGGCAGGCCGAAGTCTTCAGCCACGAGGAACACGGGCGTGAAGTGGGGCTCGGGCGCGAGCCGAAGTACATCGGCAGGCGGCGGCTGGGGGACGAGGCCCGCTGCAGCGAAATCAGGCGGAGGCTGGCGAAGGAGAGGGCCGCTCTTCTCCTTCAATTTCGGCGGTCCGAGGAAGGCGCAGGTCTCCTCCTGGGGCTCCAAACCTAACGAACCGCGGCCGAGGAGGAAAATGCGCAAACGCAACCTTCTGTTGATCATGCTTGTCTGCATGCTCCTGTTTTTCGTGCCGTCGTTTATTTTTATTGAAAGCAATTTGAAGGAGCCGCTCATGAACATCGCGAGGGTCAGGGTGAAGCAGGTCGCGACGCAGGCGATCAACAAAGCGATATCGGAGCAAGTCGCCCGCAAGTCCGAATCCGAGAAGCTGATCGACTGGAAGATGAACGGCGACGGCAAAATATCCGGCTTCATGCTCAATTACGCCGAGCATATGAGCATCACGTCGGAGACGATCGAAACGGTGCAAAATACGTTCAGCGAAATCAAAGACATCCCGGAGCATATTCCGATTGGCCATGCGCTGAACAGCGCGATTATTTCATCGTTCGGCCCGAGGGTGCCGGTTAAGTTCGAGCCGGTAGGCGCGGTGAAGGTTGAACTGAACACGCGGGAGCGGAATGCCGCGATCAATATGGTGCTTGTCGAGGTATACATTAAAGTGGTTGCCGAAGTGTCGATCATCATCCCGTTCGATTCGGAGCCGGAGCTCGTCGAGACGGAAATTCCGATTTCTTACCTGATGGTCGTCGGCGATGTGCCGATGTATTACTACGACAGCAGCGGCAAGCCTGTTGGCGAGAATGCGCCGGAAGCGCCTAACATTTCGGTTCCTCTGTCCCCCGGGGGATCCGGCGTGACGACGAGTCCGGGAGAGAGTTCGGAGGAAGGAACGGAGATTGCGCCGGATCCCGGAGCACCGGAGGGCTTCGACGATAAGGTTTTCGAGATGCAGACGGAATAAACCAAAAATCCCGCAGCGTTCAGGCCTTGTGGCCTGGATTGCTCGGGATTTTTGGTAGAGGCGGCAAGCGTCGCCGCGTCAGCGCTTGGAACGCAGCCGCTTGCGCTCCTGCTGCTCCCATCTGCGCAGATGGGGGTAGGGATCGAAGGCCCATTCGATGAGGCCGCGGTCGCTGTAAATGCCGTAATGCAGATGCGGCGGGAACTTGCCGCTCGTCCCCGGCTTGCCGTAGCCGGAGGATCCGACCCAGCCGACTACTTGGCCCGGCTCGACGATATCGCCCACGCTCAGCTTCTTGTCGAAGCCGGACAGATGGGCGTAATAGTGGTAATGGTTGTTCAGGTCTCGAATGCCGATGCGCCAGCCGCCGTATTTGTTCCAGCCTTTGATCTCGATAACGCCATAGCATGTGCTGCGAACCGGGGTGCCATGCCCCGCGAATATATCGGTCCCTTCATGAACGCGTCTGCCGCCCCAGCCGCGCTTATCTCCCCATGTATCCTTGTAGGAGTAGGTTGAGCCTATGGGAACAGGAAAAGCATGCTCGAACAAATCCAGCTTACCGTAGTGCTTGTACATCTTGGCGAACTGCTCGATGCGCTGGACGGCTCGGCCGTTACGGTAATACTCCCACAGCCCGATCGGGAACCGCACGTCGTTTGTTCCCTGCACGGAAGCGAACGTGACGAGCGAGTACAGCAGGTCGAAATCGCTAGTACGCTCCGCAAATCCGTTGCCGTCCCCGTCCCGGCCGATCCCATTGAACCACCCGATCGATACGGGCTGGGTGTCTTCGCTATCGGGGTTCAGCTCGCCCGCCCAGCGCTCGGGCTCGATGAACACGCCGACCGTCTGCCCAAGAAGCTGCCGCGCTTTGGGCCGCGCTTTCGTAATGGTCCTCTCGTATTGGTCGACTGCCGCGACCCAGTACCACTCGACACCCGTGACGGTGCTGATGTTGTCGTACAATTCCCTTCTTGCGTCAAGCGGATTCGCCGCTTGAGCCTGAGCGTCTGCCGTCGCTTCGAGCCGGGCAGCCTTCTCGTTCGCGGCGCGGGCATGGGCCGTCTTGGGCCCCGCCGGGCTTATTATAAGCGACAAAGCCGTCGCCGCGGCCACCGCCTTCATCCATACCTTCAATCGTCTCACCCTTTCAGAAGCATGACGGACATAGAGGTAGGATTTACAAAAGAACGAAAAATATCCAGCGGAGCTGCGTCCGATTTGGGAAACCGTTCCTCGGTTGGGCAGGTGCAATATACTCAAAGCAGCCATACGCATCTCAATATGCGATGGATCATATTCCGATAAACTATGGATTATGGCGTATTCCGCTCGGCTTGTCATTACTTTTTGGGCAATAGTCATGTTATAATGTTGGCAATGCCGTAAACTTATAACTGAACGTGAAAGCAGGGAATGTGGAATGAAACAACGCGAGAAGCTTCAAAAGCCGGACTGGCTTCGCATAAAATTAACAACTGACGGCAACTATGCCGAGATTAAAGAAATGATGCGCGGGAAGACGCTGCATACCGTCTGCGAGGAAGCGCGTTGTCCTAATATTTACGAATGCTGGTCGAATCGGACCGCCACATTCATGATCCTGGGCGACATCTGTACGCGCGCGTGCCGCTTCTGCGCGGTCAAGACAGGGATGCCGACGGAGCTGGACACGGCGGAGCCGGAGCGCGTGGCGGAAGCCGCGGAGCAAATGGGTCTGCAGCACTGCGTTGTAACGTCCGTTGCCCGCGATGATCTGAAAGACGGAGGCGCTTCGATCTTCGCGGCCACGATCCGGGCCATTCGCAAGCGGCTGCCATTCTGCCGCGTGGAAGTGCTCATTCCGGACTTCATGGGGAATTGGGATGCCCTGCAGGTCGTCATGGACGCGAATCCGGATATTCTGAACCATAATATCGAGACGGTTGAGCGTTTGTCCGACCGCGTCCGCGCGAAAGCGAAATACAAACGATCCCTGGAGCTGCTCCGCCGGGCCAAAGAGATGAAACCGAAAATTCCTACGAAATCCAGCATCATGCTTGGCGTTGGAGAAGAGTGGGATGAAATTCTGCAAGCGATGGATGACCTTCGCGCGGTAGACTGCAATATTCTGACGCTTGGCCAATACTTGCAACCTACGCCGAAGCATATGCGGATCGAACGTTACGTTCATCCGGACGAGTTCAAGGCGCTGAAAGAAGAAGGCAAGAAGCGCGGCTTCCGCCACGTGGAATCGGGACCGCTTGTTCGAAGCTCTTACCATGCGCACGAGCAGACGGATTCCGCGCATGCGGCGATGGCCGCGGAAGAGGTCGCGATTGCTCCAGATTACTATGGAACGGATTCGTCGGGCTCCTGCGCAAGCGCCGGCGCCAAATAACCAGCCGACGCGAGGAAATGAGGTGTATCCATGGCTTTGATTCATATTGGCGGCAAATCGTACGAGCTTATCCATGAGAATAGAAACGGCTGGAATCCCGAAGCCTTCCGCAACCGGTACAGCGAGGTACTGGAGCGATATGATTACATCATCGGCGATTGGGGCTACAACCAGCTGCGACTGAAGGGCTTCTTCCGCGATAATCATCAGAAAGCGACCAAAGACAGCGTGTATTCCGCCGCTTCGGACTATATTAACGAGTACTGCAATTTCGGATGCGCCTATTTCATTCTAGAGAAGAAGAGCGGCGGCCGCGCGGAAATGAATGAAGACGATCTGGATCTAGACGCGGAGTATGGGGATGACGCGGTTCGTCTGGAAGGCTATGATCTGCGGGCGGCGGTGGAATCCGCAGCCGTCGCATCCGCCGCGGAGACGGCTTCCGCATCCGAGGCGCCAAAAGCCGCTCCGAAGGAACATCGTCCGCTGCAGAATCGATACCGCCAGCATCAGAGAAGCGACAACAGGGGACGCTCCGGAGGCCGGAACGAAAACCAGGCTCAAGCCGGCCAGAGCTCGGGGCAAGGCCAGCAGCAGAATGCCGGTTCCGAGCAAGCGCAAGGGCAAGGACAGGGGCAAGGCGGAAGACGCCGGGAGCATCACTTCAAGAACAAACACCGCGGAGGCGGCGATCAGAAAGGCAAGAAGCCGATGAAGCCGTCCAGCAATGAATCGGCCGGCTCATCGGATCCGAATCGGCCGCATTCGAACAACAAAGACGCCGGACGCTCTTAAGAAGAGCGATCCGGCGTCTTTGCGTTGTTACCCGAACAAGTTAACGTACGTCGTAGCCGAGGAACGCCTCGCGGACGCGTTCCCAGAACGGGAACGGACGGTGACGGGCGAAGCTTACCTTACGGGACGCGACGCTGCAGCGAATCGAACGGATGTCTGTATACGTAATATTGAGGTGATCGATGCTGAGCTGGATCCGCTGCTCCTTCTTCGAAATAATATCGCAATGATGGTGCTTCGGCAGCAGCACGGAAGAGCCCAGCGTTCGGAACACGCGATTGTTAATAGATGCGATCTCCGCGATTTGCAGCGATTCGATGGAAGGATGTACGATTGCGCCCCCCAAGCTTTTGTTATAGGCCGTACTGCCCGAGGGAGTGGAAATGACGATGCCGTCTCCGCGGAACATCTCGAACAGCTCGTCGTTAATGTTAATCTGGGCGACCAATGTGCCGTCGACGCCCTTTAGCGTAAATTCGTTCAAAGCCAAGTAGTGCAGCGTCTCGGTGCTGGTCTCCACCTCGATCTGGGCAAGCGGATAACGGACCATGCGCGGCGTTTCTTCGGCCATGTGGCGGACCAATTCTTCCAGCTCGTCCGCGTTCCAATCCGCATAAAACCCGAGATGGCCGGTGTGGATCCCGACGAACGAGACATCGGAGATACAGTCGACATATTGGTGAAAGGCCTGCAGAAGCGTGCCGTCGCCGCCGATGGAGATGACCATGTCGGGACGGGATTCATGGCGGACAAATCCCCGTTCTGCGGCTAGGTCATGAAACTGCTGGGCAAGCGTTTTGGAGCGCTCGTCGCCCCTGTCGATTACGGCGTACTTCAATGTCAACATTCTCCTTCCGATCAATACGGTCATACCTCTGACTATATCGGAAAATGGCCTCGAATTCAATGAATGGCGGGATTTGGACATTACGGCGCCAGCCATCCCCAAAGCGCATAGACCAGAGCGACGGCGATCAAACCGTGCGCGAGCCTCGCCAGCAAGAACGGCTTGTAACGCAGGTCCGTCCGGCTCAGCAAGCTCGCGACTTGCGCGTGGACGGACAATCCTCCCCAGGAGAGCACCCAAGCCGCGATGGCTACCTGGTGCATGAGGCCCGTGCCTGCGGTGCCTGCGGCTCTTGCCCCAAGAGTAACCTCGAATATGCCGTAGATGGTCGCGTCGGCGAGAGGAGCAGGCAGGCCGATAAGAGTGAAGAGAAGACGAAGCGCCTCCGATAGAGCTTCCACAAGACCGGCATGCGTCAGCATCTCCATCACGACGGAGAAGAATACGACGAGTCCCCCTACGACGATCATAAGCCGCAGAGCGGATTGTACGGAGTCCTGAAGCAGCGTGCCGAGCCCGCGGCCGTCCAGCAGCCGCGCTTCATGCATCGCCTTAAGGGCAACCGATAGCCTGCTTCGGCGCACTCTGCCTTTCTCTTGCGCAGGATCCGGTTGATCATTGGTCTTTTGGGGTAATACATCTGTAGGGACTTCCTTGCCGCGGTCATGATAGCGCATCAGCAGCCCGATTACGAGTCCGCCGCCGTAATGAGCGGCGGCCAAGATTGGAGCGACGGCCGCATTCTGGAAGAAGCCTACGGATACCGCGCCAATAAGGAAGATGGGATCGGAGGTCGTCGTGAACGCGACCAGCCGCTCCCCTTCCGTTCGATTGATCAGTCTCTGGGCCCATAATTGTGCCGTTAGTCTGGCTCCGACGGGATAACCCGATATATAACCCATTGTAACGACGAACCCTCCAATGCCGGGAAGCCGGAACAGGGGGCGCATCAACGGATCGAGCAGCTTCCCGAAAAAATGCACGATGCCGAATCCAAGCAGCAGCTCGGAAATCACGAAAAAAGGAAACAAAGCAGGAAAAAGAACTTCCCACCAGATGGATAATCCCCGGAGCGAAGAATGCAGCGTCTCGGTGGGATATATAGCCATCAGAACGGCAATAATGAAAGCAACAAGTGCTGTAATTGACAATGGATGGACTATCGTTCGAAGCATCGGAGGCCTCCCTTGATATGGCGGTCTGCGGAATACGTGTACAGGCTCTATTCCTACTTATATGTCAGGGGAGGGACATCCATCACAGGATTCTCATAATGCTTGAAATATTTACAAAGAAAACGTTTCCAAAAAAGCTGGATTTCGCATTGGTTTATGGTACAATAGAATCATTCTTAAACGGTTGGAGTGATGAGTATGAGTATTATCGCCGGCATTTTGGTCTGCGCTTTTGTCTACGTCATCAAGGAGTCCATCTCGGCTCCGAACGAAGAGGAATACGAAGCTTAAACCCAGCGGATATTTGACCATCAACAACGCCCGTGTGCTGCGCATACGGGCTATTTTTTTTGTTCAAATAGACCCATTCATGATAAAGTTATGATATAATACTAAATACCTACACAATGGAGATGGAAATGATGATAAATAGGAATATAAGCCTTTATGGAGCGATGGGGGGAGCCGAAGCGATTAGGTCTATAGTCGAATCCTTCTACCCGAAGGTTCAGAAGCATCCGTTGTTAGGCCCATTGTTTCCCGCTGATATCGATCCCGTTATAGAGAAGCAATACCAGTTCCTTACTCAGTTTTTTGGCGGTCCCAGCCTATATTCCGATCAACATGGCCACCCTATGATGAGGGCGCGGCATCTGCCCTTCCCGATTACGCCCGAGCGGGCCGAAGCCTGGCTCGATTGCATGAGCAGGGCGCTTGAAGAGGTAGGTCTTGAGAAGGAGCTTCGCGAGATTGTATTGGACCGATTATCGGGACCCGCACACCATTTCATTAATACGACCGAATAGGAGACGTGAAGGTTATGGAACCGCTATACGAGTCGAAGATCGTATGCATATGCTGTGAAACGACATTTCAGACAACAAGAGTACGCCCGAGTTTCAAGAGAGCTTCATCTGTCGACTCCGACTTTTGCGGTCACTATAACAATGGCATCAATCCGGATTTCTACGTGGTTCGCGTATGCCCGGGTTGCGGTTTCGCGTCGACCGAGAACGGTCTTGAGAAATTGAACGACATGCAGAAGCAAAGCTATTTCGAGCGCATCGGGGTTAATTGGAAGGGACAGGACTATGGCGGCCCCAGAACGGCGAAGCAGGCGATGGTGACTTATAAGCTCGCGCTGCTCACGGCGCAGGCGACCGGAGCCTCTGACCGCGTCATTGCCGGCATTCTTCACCATATCGCATGGCTGTACCGTTATGAGAGCAATGAGACGGAGGAACAGCGTTTCTTGAAATATGCGTTGGACGCCTACATAAAGGTATTCGAGACGGAAGGCGTCTCGCTTAACAACGCAAAGCTCATGTTTCTCATCGGGGAGCTGCACCGCAGGATCGGGGAGAATAACGACGCTATCAAGTGGTTCTCGCGCGTCGTGAACGACAAGAAGATCATGGACGCGGCCATGATTCGGGCTTGCAGAGAGCAATGGCAGTTGATTCGCGAAGAGGCGGAAGAGAAGCGGCGCAGCCACTCCGCGGTAACGGAGGCGAGCTAACGCCTAAACGGAGCAAACGCCGGATGCCAAGCGGCACCGGCGTTTAACGTTTTCGTTTGGCGAGCGGGCTATCCGTCAGAAGGTAGTCTTGATCGGCATCGATGACCGTTACCCGGCCGTGGCAGCAGGGGAAGACCAGAAGTCTTTTTTTGCCGTCATGAATGTCCGGCAGCTCGGACGGCTTTAAGTTAAGCAGCACGTTCTCCGCGCTGCAGAACGGGCAGCTCGCGACATAGATGTCGCCCATGATGAGTTCATAAGGCCAGGCGTTCTCGAACGGGAGCATCATTCCGGTTTCTCCGAGGACGCTTCCGCTTCTTTTTTGGCAAGCTCAGCCAGCTTCTGAAGCAGAATGTGCTTCGGCATGTGCATCAGATGCTCGAGAGGGATATTCAGCTGCTCCGAAAGCTTGATGGCGGTTTCGGGCGATATTTGCAACGGTTTGGACATGGTGCAAGGCCTCCTATATGGATATAATAAAGTTATACACTGCCGAGTGGGAACTGCGCAAATGCTTTGCGGAGGCTGCTCGGTTTTTTTCATCTTTGTTTTCGGTATACATATCGGCATTTACATGAATGGAATGGAGGCGTATGACGAATGAGTCAATACCCGATGAAATGGAATTTGGATGCGATTTACCCGGGTGGAGCGGGCTCGGAACAATTTGCGGAAGAGCTTGCCGGAATGGAGTCGGGCATCGCGGAGCTTTACTCGTTGCTTGCTGGAGAAGAAGCTTCGTCTCTTATCAGCGTGAAGCGGATGACGGCGTTGTCGCAGCAGGTGCTCCTCAGCTTAAGGCAGTCGCAATCGTTCGTCGAATGTCTGATTGCGCAGAACGTTCGCGATCTGGAAGCGATCGGATTAAACAACCGGGTGCAAAATATATCGGCAAAATTTTTTGCGGCGATGACGCGGTTCGATCATATCCTGAGAGACATCGGGGACGATGCTTGGAGCGGCATGCTCCGAGACGAGCAGCTGGCGGAGATCTCCTTCAACTTAAATGAGAGAAGAGAGCACGCCAAGCTGAAGCTGGCTCCCGAGCTGGAGGCGCTCGCCGGAGATCTTGCGATCGACGGCTACCATGGCTGGGGAGAGCTCTACAATCTCATCGTGTCGGGCGCGAAGTTCCGGGCGCCGGGTGCGGACGGGGAGGAGAGGCTGCTATCAGCCGGTCAGATGGCAAACCGTCTCTCGGACAGCGACCGTTCGGTTCGGCAAGCTGCATTCGCGGAGTGGGAGCGCGTGTGGGGATCGGTGGCCGATCTCAGCGCGGACACGCTGAACCGGATTGCGGGCTTCCGTCTTAAGCTGTACGAGAACCGGGGCTGGAGCTCCGTACTGCAGGAGCCGCTCCAAATCAACCGCATGAGCGAAGCGACGCTGAATGCCATGTGGGACGCGATCGACGAAGGCAAGAAGGCGCTGCTGCCTTATTTGGAGCGTAAAGCCAAGCTATTAGGCATCGAAAAGCTGGATTGGCACGATGTCGACGCACCAATCGGATCCGCCACGAGAACCGTGAGCTACGATGAAGGAGCAAGGTTCATCGCGGAGCAATTCCGTGCATTCGACCCTGCGATGGCTGATTTCGCGGAAATGGCGTTCCGGGATGGCTGGATCGAAGCCGAAGACCGGGACGGCAAGCGACCGGGAGGCTTCTGCACGTCATTCCCGAAGAGAGGCCAAACCCGGATCTTTATGACGTATTCCGGTACGGCCAGCAATATCTCGACTCTGGCTCATGAGCTTGGGCATGCCTACCACCAGCACGTCATGAATGATCTTCCCGGATTGGCCCAAGAGTATGCGATGAACGTGGCGGAGACGGCATCGACCTTCGCGGAGATGATCGTGTCCGACAGGGCGATGAAGGCCGCGAAGGAGGAAGACGAGAAGCTCGGCTTGCTGGAAGACAAAATCCAGCGCTCGGTCGCGTTTTTCATGAACATTCACGCCCGGTTGCTGTTCGAGAAACGGTTCTACGAGCGCCGCAAGGAAGGGCTTGTGACGGTTAGCGAATTGAACGAGCTGATGGAAAGAGCGCAGCGCGAGGCGTTCAAGGACGCACTCGGGGAGGCGCACCCGCACTTCTGGGCTTCCAAAATGCATTTTTATTTGACGGATGTTCCATTCTATAACTTCCCTTATACCTTCGGTTATTTGTTCAGCGCGGGACTGTATGCGAGAGCGTTGGAGGAAGGCGCCTCATTCGCGCCGAAATACGTGGCCCTGCTGCGGGACACGGGCAGGCTTACGGTGGAGAAGCTGGCGGAGAAGCATCTAGGCGTCAACCTCGAGGAGCAATCGTTCTGGCGGGATGCCGTCTCGCTGACGGCGGAGGATGTGCGGCTGTTCTTGGAGATGACGGAAGAAAAATAGTAAGGCTCGTAGGCCTGAATGCGACAGAAGTCGCGTTCAGGCTTTTTTTATATATCGTTATGCGATAATTCAGCAATATATTGTACAATAATTACAATTATGATATGTTACTTAAGGAGATATCTTCCTATTAACTAGAATTGTGACTCATATAAGAAAAGAGGGGACAATCATACAGCTTTCATCCAGACAATTGGAGCTTATTGAGCTGGTGAAGAAACATGCCCCGGTGACGGGAGAACAGCTCGCGGAATATTTGGGCGTAAGCCGTCCGACATTGCGTTCGGATTTGTCGTTGCTGGTCATGCTGGGCATGCTGGATGCCAAACCGAAGGTCGGATATTTCCTCGGAAATACGTTCCGCGCGAGCCATGAGCCGCTGCAGCGCTTCAACAGCATGAAGGTGCGCGAAGTACAGGGGGTACCGGTCAATATCCCGGATTCGTTGTCCGTTCATGACGCGGTCATCACTTTGTTCATGGAGAATGCGGACACGCTGCTCGTCGTGAACGAGGATAAGCGTTTCGCCGGAATCGTGACGCCGAAGGATCTGCTGAAAATTACGTTAGGGAACGCGGGCGCGGCCTCTATCCCGGTCAGTATGGTGATGACGCGTTATCCTAATATCGTGACGCTTGCGCCGGACGAAACGGTGATGGATGCCATTCGGAAGATGTCGCAGCATCAAGTCGACTGTCTTCCGGTTCTTATGCCGTCCGCGGATTCATCGCAAAATCCCGTCGTCGCGGGATGGGTGTCGAAGTCGAACCTGATCGCCCTATTATCGGATATTGCGACAGCTCGGGAACTGGGGGAACCGGAATGACAACTCAACAAACGATATACGTCTGCTCGGACGCCGTAGGGGAAACGGCGGAGGCGGTAGCTAAGGCTACGCTTCGTCAATTTTCGTCCGAACAGGTGAGAATTAAACGTTACGGCCATCTCCGAACGGAAGACGAAATCGTCAAAATCGTCAAGGAAGCGGCCAAAACGGGCGGGTTCATCAGCTACACCTTGGTTCAGCCGGAGCTTCGCGAGCTGATGCGCGAGGAGTCGGTGAAGAGAGGCGTCCGTGCCGTCGATGTGATGGGCCCGATGATGCAGGCGTTCGTCGATACGTTCGGCAGCTTCCCGCGAAGGGAGCCGGGGCTTCTGCATTCAATCGACGAAGCGTACCATCGCAGGATCGAAGCGATCGAATTCGCGGTGAAATACGACGACGGAAAGGACGCGAGAGGGCTCGTCCAAGCGCAGGTTGTGTTAATCGGCGTATCCCGCACGTCCAAGACGCCGCTTAGCGTATTCTTGTCTCACAAAGGAATTAAGACGGCGAACCTGCCGCTCATGCCGGAGGTCAATCCGCCGGAGGAGCTGCTCAGGCAGGAGGCCGGCCGGCTGATCGTGGGGCTTACGATGCAGCCGGAGCATCTGCTTGAGATTCGGACCGAGAGGCTCAAGGCGCTGGGACTGCCCGCTTCCGCGCAGTATGCCAGCCAGGATAGAATTAGAGAGGAGCTGGATTACGCTTCCTCCGTTATGGCCGCCTTGAATTGTCCGGTCATCGATGTAACGAATCGCGCGATAGAAGAAACGGCAGGCATTATCATTGAATGGTTGAGTAAATAATTGGCAATACCATATAGAGATGGAGGGGTCACAACTATGGATAAAACGTTTGTTATGGTCAAACCAGATGGCGTAGAGCGTGGTCTAGTCGGTAAAATCGTCGCGAGATTTGAAGAAAAGGGCTTTAAAATCGTGGACGCCAAGCTGACAAAGCTGGACCGAAAGCTGGCGGAGGTGCATTACGAGCATTTGAACACGAAGCCTTTTTTCGGAGAGCTGGTTGATTTTATTACCTCGGGGCCGGTATTCGCGATGGTTCTCGAGGGCAAGGACGCCGTTCAAAATGCTCGTTCCCTCATTGGGGCAACCAATCCGACGGATGCATCGGCGGGTACCATCCGGGGCGACTATGCCACGGATGTAGCAAGCAATATCATCCACGGCTCCGATTCGGACGAAAACGCGGCGCGGGAAATTAGCTTGTATTTTCACTAAGAGTGGTTGACGAATGTCTCCGGGCTATGGTAAATTCTATAGCAAGTTCATACAAAACCACGGAAGCACCGTTAAGGCAGCAGCTTGCTGCGCCTTGGCGGTGCTTTTTTTGCGTGCGGACTTCGAGGGGAGGAGTCGTTCTGAAGCGATTTCAATTGGCGGTAGTGGCCAAGGAGAAGGAGTATACAAGAAGATTGGCGGATTACATCCGCGGCAGTGCATTTGGCGAGCGATGGCAGGTAGCGGCGTTTACGCATCCCGGCGCATGCAAGCAATACGCGAAGCAGGGATACGCCATCGACTTAATTGCAGCGGAATCGGAGCTTCTGAGGGAGCTTCGGCCGGAGCTGTCCGCCGTTCCGTCCGTGGCTCTCGTAAGCAAGCCCGGCGAAGGCGGCGGGGATGCCGAGCTGATGCAGTTTCAGGCGCTCCCCGTGCTTCTTAAAGGACTGGCGGAGCAGTTCGGCAGGCTGAGCGGACGGATGGGCGATTCGCCCCCGCGTTCGGAAGGAGCCGGGACGCGAATCGTGACGATTCATTCCGCAACCGGGGGCGTGGGGAAAACAACGCTGGCACTCCATTTGTCGAATGCGGCGGCAGCGAGAGGCCAGAAAACCTTTTATTTGAATATGGAGCGCTGGGACACGTCGGGACTCTGGCTTCATGCGCTTGAACCGGCTGGTGAGCTTGGCGACGGATTGTCGGAGCTCTTATACGAGCTGAAGACGGGGGAGCCTGATAGTACGAAGTGGATCGCGGGGAGAAGGAGATATCATCCTCTACTCAAGTGCGACTATATCGCAGGATTCCGCAACGCCGAAGACAGGCTGTCTCTGGAGGCGGATGACGCGATCGCAATCGTGGAAGCCATCGCAGGCGGCGGTCAATACGATCTTGTCATTGTCGATCTGGACGAGAACATGACTGAGCTGCACGCTGCTCTGCTGGCTTACGCGGACCGGAATTTATGGGTCGTAAACGACGAACCGTCATGCGCCGCGAAGCAGTCGTCTTTGCTGCGATTCGGCCAGCAGAAGTGGGGCGAACGCTTCTCGGCCATCATGGCTCGGTCGCTTATCGTCCGCAACCGCTCAGAGGGGAACAGGGAGAAAGCGCAGACAGCTTTCGGAGTCGCGCATGCGCCCGTGCCTCTCCCCGATGCTCCGGAATGGCGAAGGGGAGAGCATCATCCGCTCTTGTCCTCCTCCTCTTACCGCGCCGCGGTGGATCAGCTGTATACCTATGCTCTAGGAGAGAGGGAAGCTGCGCATGCCGTCGGATGAGCTGGTATACGAGCTGCGGGGCAGGATCCGTTCCGGCATCGACTTCGGAGGCTCGTTGTCGGATGAGGAGCTGATGGAGAAGACCGAACAGGTTGTATTCGAGTGGTGCGAATCCCATCCCATTACGGTGTCGGAGAAGGTGAAGCTCGTGAAGAGGCTGTTCCATTCCTTCCGGGGGCTCGACCTCCTGCAGCCGCTCATGGATGATCCGGACGTTAGCGAAATCATGATCAACAGCCACATGGAGCTGTTCGTCGAGCGGCACGGCGTAATGGCGAGAATGCCCGGTGCGTTCGAGAGCCGGGAGAGGCTGGAGGATCTCATTCAGTCGATCGTCTCGAGCGTCAACAGAGTGGTGAACGAATCGTCGCCAATCGTCGATGCCAGGCTGAAAGACGGCTCGCGCGTCCATGTCGTTCTTCCCCCCGTCGCCCTTAAGGGGCCATGCGTGACGATTCGTAAATTTCCGGGAGAGCCGATGACCATGGATCAGCTGATTAAGCTGGGAGCTTTGACGGAAGAGGCGGTTCACTTTCTAAGGGGCATAGTGGAGGCTAAATATAACATTTTTATTAGCGGCGGGACGGGCACGGGGAAAACGACATTCCTGAACGCGTTGTCCCAATTCATTCCATCGGATGAGCGGATCGTGACGATCGAGGATTCGGCCGAGCTCCGAATCAACTCGGTTCCTAACCTCGTGTCCATGGAGACGAGGAACGCGAACACGGAAGGGAAAGGCGAAATTACGATTCGCGATTTAATTCGGGCGTCCCTGAGGATGAGGCCGAACCGGATCATCGTCGGCGAGGTGCGCGGCGCGGAGGCGCTCGACATGCTGCAGGCGATGAATACCGGACATGACGGCTCGATATCGACCGGCCATGCCAACAGCTGCAGGGATATGATAAGCCGGCTCGAGACGATGGTGCTGAGCGGGGCCGAGCTGCCGCTTCCGGTAATTCGAGGGCAAATAGGCTCCGCCATCGATATTATGGTTCACTTGTCCCGATTCCGGGACCGTACCCGCAAGGTCTCCGAAATATCCGAGGTGCTGGGTGTAGAGAACGGTGAGGTGCAGCTCTCTCCGCTCTTCGTTTTCCGGGAGGAAGGGGGGCGGAGCGGCCGTATCGCGGGAGCTTTGGAGAGAACCGGCCATTCTTTGCGGAATACGGATAAGCTCCGTATGGCCGGCAAGGAGGTGCCGGATGGCAGGGCGGGGTAAGCCGACAGGCGGACGAGCTGCCTTATGGAGGAGAGCGGCGGTTTGGAGCGGGTGGGAAGGCATGCTTGCCCAACGGCCGTCCCGAAGCAGGCTCGTCCGGTATACGGAATATACGCTTAGCGGAAGGGAGCTCGCATTCGCTGCAGCCGCAGGCTCCGTCGTTATATACGCGGCATTTTATTTGATTTATCAGTCCGCTGCTATATCGCTAGCGGCAGCCGTTCTGGGGCTGCTTACCCCGAGGTGGAGACGGCAAGCCCTGCTTGAACGCCGTAGAAGCCGATTGAAGCTGCAGTTCAAGGAAGCCTTGTATTCCCTTACCTCCTCGCTTGCGGCGGGAAGGTCGCTGGAAAATTCGTTTCGGGGAGTTCTCGAGGATATGAAGCTGCTGTACTCGGACTCCGGCGCCGATATGCTGAAGGAGTTCCAGATCATTTGCCATCGCCTCGACAATTTCGACCCCCTGGAGCTGGCGCTTCGGGATCTGGACGAAAGGTCGCGGATTGACGAAATGACACAGTTCGTGGACGCGCTGACGACCTGCAAACGCTCGGGCGGCGATCTATTGGAAGTGATGAAGCGGACTTCGACGATTATCGGAGACAAGCTGACGGTTGAAGGGGAGATCAAGATTCTGCTTGCGCAGAAGCGGCTGGAGTCGCGAATTATGATGGCAGTCCCGTTTGTGTTTCTGGGTTTTCTGGGATTCGCGGCGCCGGACTATATGGCTCCGTTGTACAGCGGGCTGGGGTATGCGCTTCTCACCTTTTTGTTTGTTCTGCTGCTGGGATGCTTCTGGCTCATGGATCGCATCATGCGGATCGATATCTAGCCATTCTCAAAATGGGGAAAGGAGGAGCTTTCGTGATCAGCCTCCTCGTCGCGGCGGGATGGACGGCCGGATTTGTTTATCTCGTTGGCGTTTCGGCTCTATGGAAGCACGCGCGTTTGATAACGAGCAAGGGGAGTAAAGCCGGACACTTTGATTGGAAGGCGTTGTTGTTGGAGGCTCCTTTTCTGAAAGTGATCGAATATGCGGCCAGATGGGAGTCTCCGGGCTTGTTTCTAAATGGCTATCATACGAGGTTGATCATTCTGCGGGGCGACAGATGGACGATGGACCGAACGAAGCAAGAGGCCGCTGCCGGACTCGGAATGGGCTACTTGGCGATGGCCGGCTGCGCTTGGCTTTCCTGGGTAAGCGGAGAGCTCCCGCTGCTTGCCGCCGGGGGCTTGGCTTTCGCGGGCTTGGCTTTTCGCGGCTATTCGGATGCGGGGAAGCGAGTGAAGCAGCGGAAACAAGCGATTATCGCCGCAATGCCGGACCGGATGAGCAAGCTTATGCTGCTCGTCGGTGCAGGGGAGACGGTTCAGGGCGCGTTCATCCGTTGCCTGGAGGGGAAGGAAGGCTCGAATCACCCGCTGGATCGGGAGTGGCAGGCAGCCGTCGCGGCTATGAGGAACGGTCAGTCGTTCAGCGGGGCGATTGAGCAGTTCAACCGAAGCTGCGCGGTTCAAGAAGCTTCCATCTTCACGACTGTGATGCTTCTCAATTATAGGAAGGGGGGCGAGCAATTCGTTCTTTCCGTGAGGGAGCTGTCTTATTCCTTGTGGGAGAAACGCAAGGAAATCGCGCGAACCAAAGGAGAAGAGGCGTCGTCGAAGCTCGTTTTCCCTCTCGTAGGCATTATGTTTATTTTGATGATTTTGGTAGCGGCGCCGGCCGTTCTTATGATGTCGTGATTCTATTATTTGATAAGGAGCTGTGGATCGATGAAAAGTATGGTAAATCACTTCAAAAGCTTTTGGCGCAAGGAAGAAGGGATCGGAACGCTCGAGGTCATTCTTATCGTAGCGGTGGTCATTATTATCGCTTTGTTGTTCAAGGATTGGATTGTCGCGCTGGTGCAGGACGTGCTCGATAAGGCGGACAGCGACGCGAGGCAAATATTTGAGTAACGGCGGCCGCTTAGCGCGGGTGTGGGGCGCGGATGAGAGAGGCAGTTTTACGCTGGAGAGCGCCTTGGTATTCCCGGCGCTGTTGGCCATGGTGCTGGCGTTTCTGTTCGTCGGCATGTATCTCTACCAGAAAGCCGTCGTGTTCTATGCCGCGTCGGTCACGTCGGAACGGGCCGCTTTCAGCTGGGATAACAGCAATAGAGAGCCGGTGAGCGGCATGCTGACAGGCCCGCGCTACGATGATTTGTACCGGAGATTCGGATCGGATGGCGCGCTTGCCAGCTTGTTCGGAATGAATAAGACGGACGAGGGAAGCCGCATAGATTGGCCGGGCGAGACGACGGGTTCCGGCGGAGCAGTCGAGAACGCGAGCTCGCAGGAAACGGGCGGCGTATCCAGCGGGCCCAGGAGCAAGCTCATTTCGGCATCCGAATGGATGGCTTCGGCCCAGCTGCCTTATAACGGATCCGCGGCATACGCTATCAGCGGTCTGGAGACGTACATTGAAGTCAAGCTGCGCCATCCGCTCGAGGTTATGCCCTGGGAGACGAGCTGGATTAGGGGGGAGCCGGCGGCTGCTGGCAGGGGAATAATCGTAGAACCGGTAGAGTTCGTTCGAAGCGTTGCGCTTGTTCGCTATTACACGACGAAGTTCGCGAATTATCCGATGGGCAAGACGACGGCACGGAGCAGGGCGGGCGAGGTGCTGTCCTCTATCGGACAGCAGGCGCAATAAATGGGAGGGGGCGTGAGAACGATACGAATGGCGAAAATCCTAATCAAAGAAGACGGGGCGGTAACGGTTTTTGCGGTCGTTATTCTCTCCGCGCTGTTATTGTTTTTCTCCGTATTGATCGACTACGCCCGAATCGCGGCTTTCCAGCTGATGTCGGAGAATGCGGCTCGCGCGGGCGTGCGATCCGTATTGTCCGCGTACGACTCGTGGCTATTCGAAAGGTACGGCTTATTCGGCAGAGGAGGGACGGACGGGAGCGAGATCTTCTCGGAGGTCATGAAGGCGAGCGTCGGCAGTCGTCCATTCGGCTCGGACGAAGGTATGGAGCTGGTTGCGTCGACATTGGATTCGTCCAAGCTGCTTACGGCCTCTACGCTTGGGGAGCATGACGTCTTCGCCAGGCAAGTGCTCGAAGATATGAAATATAAGGCGCCAATCGACTTTACTTTGGAGCTGGTCGCCAAATTTACGCCTATGTCGCAAGCGCTCCGGGAAAGCTCGAATGCGATCCAAACCCTCGAGCAGCTGCGCAAGCTGTACGAGCGGAGGGAGGACCTGCTGGAGAAGGCGGTTCGGCTGCAGGAACAGGCGGTTCAGATTCTTATCGACAGCGAGGCTCTTGCGTTGGTTCCGGCAGGACGCGCCCTCAGCGGTAGCGGGAGCGGCACGTCCGCGGCCCTTGCAGAGGGATATGGGCAATATGCAGCGCAAGCCGAGCATGACGCTTCGGTTCCGGAGGGCGGGGAAGCGTTGTATGGCGAAGAGATTGCGGCCTATGAACGGGAGGTCGCGGATTTGACGAAGGAACTGCGGAGCGGCAGCAATAAGCTCGAGCTGAAGCATGCAGAGCTGTTAACGGAGGCTTCGCAGAAGGTGGAAGAGGCGGAACGGATTAATGGGCAGATGAAGCTCATTATTGCGCAAGCAGACACGGCTTCCGGAGCTGGTTACGGCAACGTCGCGAATGCCAAAGCGCCTGGCTCCGGCGATTACGCCATGCCGGACAGCACGGCCAAGGAGCTGGAAGAAATTCGGAAGAGCGGCGATAAGCTGCTGCGGACCGCCGAATGGTTCGCGGGCTACAAGGCCGAGCTGCTCGAGCAAGGTACCAACGGCACGGCGGTCACCAGCGAGATCGAGCAGCTGCTGGGCCGCTGGTCGGGAGCGATGTCGGCGCCGAATTCATTGGCCCAGGCATCGCTGCTTCTCTCCGTCGCGGAGATTGGCAAGGCGCTGCAGAAGTACGAGCAGCTCTACTCGCTGCCGGGCCAAGTGCTGAAGGATCGCAGGGACAGCGTGCTCGATGTCTCGTTCAAGTCCAAGCTCGCCGAGCAGAAGCGGCAGACCGCGTCGAAGTGGACCGAAGCGAACCGCATGCTCCAAGGCCTGGCAGGCGTCCCCGCGCGGCCCGATCATCAGGCGATATTCGATCAGGCACGCACCCGTTTCGAGCAAAACCTTCTGTTCAATCAACATGCGGCTTCCGCTTCCGAAGCGTATAAGTTAAACCATCCGGAGGATGCGAGCGCGGCGGCGGAGCAATCGGCGACCCGCATGGACGGAATGTTCGCCGGTATGTCCGACATGCTGCTTCAGGGGCGCGATGCTTATTATTTCGGAGAATACGCGGCGGGCCGGTATTCCTATTTCGAGCCGCAGCAGCTTCGCGGATTGCTCGCGAACGGAGATGTGGACGGCGTTTCGCAGACCGCTTCATTCCACAATCAAGAGCTGGAATACGTCCTTTACGGCTTCCACGATCCTATGGGCAATTTAATTGCCGCTTACGGCGAGCTGTTCTCCGTTCGCCTGGCGGTCCGGACAATGGAAGGCCTCATTGAAAGCCGGGCGCTGGGGCATCCGCTTCTCGTTTTATCTGCTGCCATTCTATACGGTCTCGAGAAAACGATGGAAGATATGCTTTCGTTTGCGGAGAAGGGATCGGCACCGCTTTCGAAGTACATCAAAGTTGAACTGACCTATCTCGATTATTTGCGCCTTTTCATTATGATGCATCGCGGAGACGAGGAGCAGAGGCTAGGGCGGATGATAGCCGTCATCGAACAAAATACCGGACTGCAGCTATCCTCCGTGCCGGTCGGCGTAACCGCGGAAGCAAAGGTTTCCATGAAGCTTTGGTTTTTGCCGGGGATCATGAGTATGCTGGGGCGGCTCGACTTGCTTCAGGGAAAGGTAATCGGCAGCCGCTATGAAACGACGCAAACCGTGGGATGGTCCTACTAAGCGATCGATTGCCGCTTTTACCTATGAGCGCAAAGGATCGATTTTGCTGGAAGCGGCTCTCGTTATGCCACTTCTATTATTTTTGCTTGCCGCGTTCTCGGTCATTATCTCGTTATGCATGGCGCAGATGGCGCTGCATGCGACGGCTTCCCAGAGCGCCCGTCAAATCGCCGCGCATATGTATCCCGTCGAGCTTGCGCAGCAGCAGCTGCAGGCTGCGGCAGGAGCGGCCGTCACGCCGAACCTGCCTGTCCCGCTGCCGGGATGGAGCGAGGTTGCGGCAGACGCGGCGGAATGGCTTCCCGATCCGGCCGGCGAGTTCGTCTCGTCCGCTCTTCGGGGGGATTGGCGGCCGCTGCAGAACCTGGCCGCCACCGAGCTGGGAAGAGGCGTCATCGAACCGTTCGTGCGGCAATACGCCAATGATTATGTGCTGAAGCCCGAGAGGATTCGCCTCTCGTATATCTCTTTGCCGGATCTGAAGGACAAAGAAGAGCCTTATATCGCCATAGCGCTGGAATACGAATATCCGTTTCGGATTCCGTTCCTCGGGAGGCCGATCGTGCTTCGAGAGCAGGCTTATGAGCGTGTCTGGGTAAGCGACGCCGCGCCGGCCGCCTACGGCTCAGAAGCGGAGAGCGGAGAGAATACGCTCCAGCTTCAGATCGTATCCATCTCGCCGAACCCGCTAAGACCCGGCCAGAAAGCGACCGTTGTCGTCAAGACGGAGCCCGGTGCCCGCGTCTCCCTTAGCGTCACATATAAGAGCGGTGCCAGCAAAGCGAAGCATCTGGGCGAAGCGGCTGCCGACGATCAGGGATATGTGCAATGGACCTGGCACGTGTCAGGCAATACGACGCCCGGCATATGGGAGCTGGAAGTGGAGGGGAGCGGACGCAAAGGCAGCGTGTCCAAACATTTTGTAGTCGAGAAAAAGCCGGATGTACGGTCTGGAGAGGAATGAGAAAATGGTTGTTGCATCGGCCGCGTTCGTACTTCTGCTGATTGCGTTCATATCGGATTTAATCAGGCAGACGATACCGAACTGGCTTACGGGGAGCGCGTTTGTAACGGGATTACTATACCAAGGGCTTCTCGCCGGAACAGAAGGGGAAGGCTGGCTTTGGTCGATCGGCGGGGCGGCGGCAGGCTTCCTGCCGCTGCTCATTCTTTATGCGCTGGGCGGGATCGGAGCAGGCGACGTGAAGCTGTTCGGCGGACTAGGCGCTTGGCTCGGGGCCGCGGCGGTTATGCAGCTTATGCTCTACGCCATTCTTTACGCCGGCGCTATCGGAGTTGTGATGCTGCTGTTCCATCGCGGGATTGTCCGGAATATGATCGAAGGGCTGCGTTCCGTCATGATCCTGAGAGGAGCTCTCTTGAATAGCCGGTGGTTCAGCTGGGCCCGATCCGGCAAGAGCTTCCCTTTTATGCTGGCCGTCGCGCCTGCGGCGTTTACCTTATGGATGGCCTAGCCATCAATGAACCGAAAGGAGAGTGGGAGACACATGCAGCAGTTTCGCATCGATTTTGCGATGAACCGCGGTCACGAGATGATGATCGACAAAGAGAGCGGGATGGATAGAAGCGAACTGGACGAGCTGGAGCTGCAAGTTTTAAGCGCCCAGCAAGTTCCTTACTTGCTGCCGATGGATTGGTACGAGGTGGACGGCAAAGTGACGTTCCGTTATTCGCTGTCCGGGACGAAGATGCTGGTTCATCGTCTGCAGCAAGAACCTCTGTCGATGGAGCAGTATTATGGCTTGCTGCTGACCGTGACGGACGCGATTCTGGAATGCAAGGATTATATGCTGAGACCGGAGGGCTGCCTCTTGAACGAGCAGCTCTTGTTTATGGGAGAGCGGTTAACCGACATTCGAATCGCTTATATGCCGCTGAAGCATCCCGGAGCGAATGCTTTGTCTTCCGCCGAAAGCCTGCTGGCGCTTGCCGTCCGGTGGACGACTTACATCGAGACCATCGATGGCGCAGGCCTGAAGCGGATTGTTCAGCTTCTGAACCAAAGCCGTTCCCCGCTTTCGGATTTAAGAGATACGCTCTTGGAGCTGATTGCGGGCGGTTTGCCTCCGGCCGTTGACGTCGACGTTGACGAGACTTACGGGAGAACGGCAAATAAAGAAGAAGGACAATCCGAATCCGTCTATCACCCGCCGATCGAACAGCCCAAGAAGATGTCTGCCGAAGAGACGCTCAGGCATCGGAACGCGGAGCTCGAGCTTGATGAGGATGAGCCGGAGTTCGGGAACGAAGGAACTCGGCGTCGCACATGGGCGGCGATCGCCGCCGCGGTCATTGCCGCGGCGTGCGCGTGGCGGTTCTTGTACGCCGCTTCCCCGTCCAAAGAAAATCTTCTGATCTGCTCGGCCGTGACCCTTGTAATAGCCGCGGGACTGTTGCTCTACATGCGCAAATCCGCGTCGTTACTTATGGAGAGAAGGGAGATGGCGGCGCACGACGATACGCTGGAGCCTTATTCGGAGCCGCTTCCAGCCGCGCAAAAAAAGTGGAGGGCGGCCTACGGCCGTGACGAGGCCATCATTCCTCATGGCACAACTACCTCGATGGGCAGTTACTCGGTGTCGCCGCCGCGAGCGGAGCAGGCGAATAGTCCGGCTCAGACGGCCGTGCTTGAAGCAAGGGAAACTAGGGAAGCAAAAAGCGAAGAGGAGACTGCCTTGTTAAGCGATAAGCGTCGTTCGATTCGGCTCTGCAGAAAGTGGAATGGACAGGAAGAGGAGATTGCTCTGGATGGGGAGGTTTTCAAAATCGGCCGCTCCGGAGACGGAGTAAGCTATACGGAAAACGCCGAAGGGATTTCCAGGCTGCATCTGGAAATCGAGCGGATCGGCGCCGAGCATCATGCCAAGGATCTTGGCTCGAGGAACGGCAGCTTGCTTAATGGCAAATTAATGGTCCCTTATAAAACCTACAAGCTGGAATCCGGAGATCGCATTCAGCTTGCCGGCGATAAGGGACCGTTGTACGAGCTTCAAACGGGTTAAGACGTCGGTCGAGCGAGCTGCCGCAAAGCGTCCTCGAGCGTCGGATAACGAAAGTTATAGCCGTGCTCAAGCGCCCGCTTCGGCATGGCCCGCTGCCCGTCGAGCAGCAAGGTAGACATCTCGCTGAAGAGCAATCGCATCAGCGAGGCCGGGACGGGGAACCAATGCGGCTTCCCGAACGCGCGACCGACCGCTCTTCCGAATTGGTCGTTGCTGACGGGCTCCGGCGCGGATGCGTTAACAGGCCCGCGAATTTCGCTGTTCTCCAAGCAGAATAGGATGAGGCCGACCATGTCGGCAATATGTATCCACGACAGCCCTTGCCTGCCGGATCCGACCCTTCCTCCGCCGAACAGACGGTAAGGCAGCAGCATAAGCGGGAACGCGCCGCCCCTACGGTCCAGCACGAGTCCAATCCGAAGCTTGACCAGCCGGTCGGCGGGGATGGCGTCCGCGGCCTTCTCCCATGCCCGCACGACCTCCGAGAGGTAATCGGTTACGTTCACCTTGCTGTCTTCGTCGAATAGCTCGGTTTCGGATATCCCGTAAGCGGAGATGCCGGACGCGTTAACGACGACGGAAGGTTTGACCCGCAGGGAGCGAACCAACTGTCCGATTTGTTCGGCCGCCCATAGCCTGGAATGAAGGATCCGCTGTTTGGCTGCGGGCGTCCATCGTTGGTTGATGCTTTCTCCGGCCAGGTTGACGATGCCGTCGATACCTTCGAGGAGCTGCGGCTCATGCGCAAGCTGCTGCCACGTCACGGTCTTCACGAGGTGATGGCGACCAGGCTTACTCGCGGCGCTACCCCGAGTTATAATCCATACCTCGTCGCCTCTTGCGACGAGGGCGTCGGTCAGCGCCTTCCCGATAAACCCCGTTCCGCCGGCAACAGCTATCCGCATGGCTTCATCTCTCCCTTATTATTTTACCGCTTCAATCTTCGTGAGCCAAAGCTGCTTGACCGCTTCTTCTCCTTCGATTGCTTTCTCGGTATATTCGAATTTCACTTCGGCGTCCGCCGGCAAAGTCTCGATGACGGCAGTCAGATCTTCCGGTATTTGATAAGCGGCGGCAACGCCGTCCGTCACGATTTCGATCGAATGGGAGTCGATCTGGCCCGTATACACACCCTCCGCGCCGATCGGCTGGCTTTCGGTTTGTTCCGCGCCGTCGTTGTCGGATTCTTCATTCGGCTCGGCTGCGCTATTATTCGTTTCGTCGTTCGTTGGCGCTTCGGGATCGATCACGCCGGTTTCTTCCGGCAACTGATTGCCGGCTTCGTTAGTCGGCGACGCGCTTCCTTGTTGCTCGTTGCCGCTCGGCTGATCGGCACCCGCGCCGCAAGCGGTCGCGGTCAACATAATGGCTAGGAGCAGGGCTCCGGCGGCTGCGGCTTTGTTGTTTTTCCTCGTTAGTTTCTTCATAGTTGATCCACCTCCTGTAAAGTTAAACGAATACCCTAGCTACTAGGTTGCAAAAAAAAGTTAGACAGAGCTGCCGGCGGGCAGCTCTGTCTATTTGTTCAGCAGATGCTGATAGGGGGCGTAATCGATTCCTTTCTTATCAAGGAAGCTCACAAGGCTGCGATAATCGCGTTTGGGCGTCGCCCGAATGTATCCTTCGATGCAGTGCTCCCTCGTGACGGAAGTCGCGCCATGCTCGATGGCAACCTGCCCGATCTTGGCGGCTATGGAATGTTTGGCGATATCCCGGAACGCGGTCGGCACCGGCGATACGAGCTCGTCCAGAAACTGCTTGGCTTCGTCGCCCCACATGCTGCGGCTGCGCTCCACCCAGTAGTTCTGCCAGTCGAGCTTAGACTTGCCATCGCGCATGGGAAGCACCTTCAGAAACTTTCTGAACATGAAGAAGCCGCCTATCGACATGGCAACGACCATGACTACGGCCCAGAAAACGATGAAATACATGAACCAATTCGGCGCTGCGTTCATAACTGTCTGTCACCTCAATAATGAATTATACCGTATTCCTAGATTTATTTCGACATTCCTTGTAAAATAAGGTTTGATCAACCGAAAGGGGCGTAAATAAGCATGTTGAAAATAGGTTCCCATGTATCATTTTCGGACAAAGGTCTTCAAACGGCCGCAAATGAAGCCATTTCTTACGGCTCGAGCACGTTCATGATCTACACCGGAGCACCGCAGAACACGCGGCGCAAACCGATCGACACGTTATATATTGAAGAAGGCAAAGAGCTTATGGCGAAGGCGGGTATCGGCGAAATCGTCGTCCATGCGCCATACATCATCAACCTCGGCTCTTACAAGGAGGATACGTTCGAGCTGGCCGTTAATTTCCTGCAGGAGGAAATCCGACGCACGGACTACATAGGCGTACGCAACATCGTGCTGCATCCCGGCGCTTATACCGACAAAGACGCGGAATACGGCATCGCGCGCATCGCGGAGGGCTTGAACGAAGTGCTTGCGGGCACGAGCGGCACGAAGGTCAACATCGCGCTCGAGACGATGGCCGGCAAAGGCACGGAGATCGGCCGGAGCTTCGAAGAGATCGCCGCGATCATCGACAAGGTGCAGAGCAACGAGAGATTGACGGTTTGCATGGATACGTGCCACATGCACGATGCGGGCTACGATATCGTAGGCGATCTAGACGGCGTGCTGGAGCAATTCGACCGCATAGTCGGCCTGGACCGCGTAGCCGTCGTCCATATTAACGACAGCAAGAATCCGAAGGGAGCGGGGAAGGACCGCCACGCGCCGGTCGGAGCGGGATGGCTGGGACAGGCCGCGATTTCGAATATCGTGAACCACGAGGCGCTGAAAGGCCGCCCGTTCATTCTCGAGACGCCATGGATCGGTAAAAACGACAAAACGGAGAGACCGATGTATGAGGTTGAAATCGCGCTTTTGCGCGGTGACGTGAAAAACCGGTTCGGAGAAGGCTTCCTGGAGGACGTCGACCGCCTTCATTCCTTCTTCTCGAAGCAGGACATCGACCCGCGCAGCTTCGTGTTAGATACGTGGACGCTGCTGAAGAACGATGCCAAGGCTAAGAAAGCGGATCCTCGCGAACCGATGGAGCGTCTGTATGATTTAATAATGGCGGAAAGCGCATTGTCCTCCGAGCTGTCGGAGGAGCAGGTGAACCAGCGTCTGACGGCCTGGTTCGCGGGCAAGGAGCTGTTCGCGCGCGTATAGCCGCGGCTGCTTCCGCCTTTTATCAACTAATAGAAAAGGAAGATTGGTCACATGTCATCGAATACGAATCAATCGCTTCAGACGGGCGAGGCGGCTAGCAAGAGCGGACGCGCCCGCATATTGATTTCATGCCCGGACCGGCCCGGCATCGTTGCGGCGGTATCGCATTTCCTATACGAGCACGGAGCGAACATCGTGCAGTCGGATCAATATACGATGGACCCGGAAGGAGGCATGTTCTTCATCCGGTTCGAATTCGTGTTGAACGACCTGGAGAAGGAGCTTCCCGTCCTCGTGGAGGATTTCTCCCGCGTGTCGGACCGCTTCGAGATGAAGTGGCACATTTTCCGGGCCAGCCGCAAGAAACGTCTCGCCGTCTTCGTATCCAAGGAAGACCATTGCCTGCTCGAGCTGCTGTGGCAGTGGCAGGCGGGAGACCTCGACGCGGATATTGCCATGGTCATCAGCAATCATCCCGACATGCGCCAGCTCGTCGAGTCGTTCGGTATCCCGTACCACCACATCCCGGTGACGCCCGACACGAAGGCCGAAGCGGAGCGCAAGCAAATGGAGGTTGTGGGAGACAAGGCAGACCTTATCGTGCTTGCCCGGTACATGCAGATTATTTCGCCGAAGTTCATCGAGCAGTTCCCGAACCGGATCATCAATATCCATCACTCCTTCCTGCCGGCGTTCGTCGGGGGCAAGCCGTATGCTCAGGCATACAACCGCGGCGTGAAAATTATCGGAGCGACGGCCCACTATGTGACGGAGGAGCTGGACGGCGGACCGATTATCGAGCAGGACGTTCAGCGCGTCAGCCATCGGGATAACGTGGAGGATCTGAAGCGAATCGGACGTACGATCGAGCGCGTCGTTCTCGCTCGGGCGGTCAAATGGCATATCGAGGACCGGGTGCTCGTTCACCAGAACAAGACGGTTGTTTTCAATTAATGCCGAATGATACAATATTTGAAGCTAATTCAACGCTTTACCGAGTCATAGATATGAACAGAAGATTACAGGAGGAGAAGAAATGACTGTACCGCAAAAAACGATTGACCAGCTTTCGATAGACACGATCCGCACGCTTGCGATCGATGCGATCGAGAAAGCGAAATCCGGCCATCCGGGCATGCCGATGGGCGCCGCTCCGATGGGCTACCAGCTGTTCGCCAAAAACATGAAGCATAACCCGGCCAATCCGGAGTGGATTAACCGCGACCGCTTCGTGCTGTCCGCAGGACACGGCTCGATGCTTCTATACAGCCTGCTTCATCTGTCGGGGTACGATCTGCCGATCGAAGAGCTGCAGAACTTCCGCCAATGGGGTTCCCTCACGCCTGGTCATCCTGAGTTCGGACATACGGCTGGCGTAGACGCGACGACCGGTCCGCTCGGTCAGGGCGTGGCCATGGCTGTCGGCATGGCAATGGCCGAAGCTCATCTCGCGGCCGTTTATAACAAAGAAGGCTTCGATATTATCAACCACTTTACATATTCCATCTGCGGAGACGGCGACCTGATGGAAGGCATCTCCCACGAGGCTGCTTCCCTCGCGGGCCATCTCGGCCTCGGCAAGCTGGTTGTTCTATACGACTCCAATGATATCTCCCTCGACGGCGAGCTGAGCCTCTCCTACTCCGAGACGGTTCAGAAGCGTTTCGAAGGCTATGGCTGGCAAGTGCTTCGCGTCGAAGACGGCAATGATCTGGACGCCCTGTCGAAAGCGATTGCCGAAGCGCAAGCAGAGCTTTCGAAGCCGACTCTGATCGAAGTGAAAACGGTCATCGGCTACGGCAGCCCGAACAAAGGCGGCAAAGGCGGTCACGCCGGTCCGCACGGTTCGCCGCTGGGCACCGAAGAGACGAAGCTGACGAAGCAATTCTACGGCTGGTCCGAGGAGCATCAATTCCATGTACCGGACGAGGTCCGCGCGAATTTCGCTGAAGTGAAGAACCAAGGCGGGAAAGCAAACGCGGAATGGGACGCTTTGTTCGCATCGTACAAAGCAGCGCATCCGGAGCTTGCGAAGCAATTCGAGCTGGCGATCGCCGGCGATCTTCCTGAAGGCTGGGATGCCGATCTTCCGGCTTACACGGCCGAAGATAAGCCGCTCTCCACTCGCGTCGCTTCCGGTAACGCTCTGAACGGCCTCGCGAAAAACGTGCCGAACCTGGCCGGCGGCTCCGCCGACCTCGAGAGCTCCACGATGACGCATCTTAAAGGCCTCGCGCAGTTCAAACCGGGCAGCTACGACGGCCGCAACATTTATTTCGGCGTGCGCGAGTTCGGCATGGCTGCCGCGATGAACGGCATCAGCCTGCATTCCGGCATCAAGGTATTCGGCGGAACGTTCTTCGTGTTCACAGATTACCTGCGTCCGGCTATCCGTTTGGCCGCTTTGATGGGCCAGCCGGTCGTATACGTTCTTACCCATGACAGCATCGCGGTAGGCGAGGACGGCCCGACTCACGAGCCGATCGAGCAGCTGGCTTCGATTCGCATCATCCCAGGTCTGACGGTGATCCGCCCGGCGGACGGCAACGAGACATCCGCGGCATGGGCTTACGCGCTTCAGAACAAATCGAATCCGGTTGCGCTTGTGCTGACCCGTCAGAACCTTCCGATTCTCGAAGGTACGGTGAGCGGCGCTCGCGATAACGTTAGCAAAGGCGCTTACGTTATCTCCGATGCGGCAAACGGCAAGCCTCAAGCGCAAATTATCGCGACGGGCTCGGAGGTGCAGCTGGCGGTAGCGGCTCAGAAAGCACTTGCCGAAGAGGGCATTCAGGTTCGCGTCATCAGCATGCCGAGCATGGATCTGTTCGAGAAACAATCCAAAGAGTACAAACAATCCGTTATCCTCCCTGACGTCAAAGCGCGTCTGGCCATCGAGATGGCTCATCCGTTCGGCTGGGAGCGTTACACGGGCGATCAAGGCGATATTCTCGCCATCGATCGTTTCGGCGCGTCCGCGCCTGGCGACCGCGTCATCAAGGAGTACGGCTTCACAGTCGAGAATGTCGTCAGCAAAGTAAAAGCTTTGCTGTAATCCGCGGCATCTGGATCATATATTCCATTTATAAAGGAGCAATTCCATCATGTCGCAATTCGAGAATGTAACCGTCGTGAAGAAAGCCAACGTCTACTTCGACGGGAAAGTAACAAGCCGCGCGGTGCTGTTCGCCGACGGAACCAAAAAAACGCTGGGCATCATGCTGCCGGGCGAATACGAGTTCGGGACGGACTGCCTCGAAATCATGGAGATTTTAGGCGGCGACCTGAAGGTGCTGCTCCCGGGTGAAACCGAGTGGCTGCACATTCAAGGCGAAGGCGAGTTCAAGGTTCCGGCCAACACGAAGTTCAAGCTTCAGGTGGCGGAAGTGACGGACTACTGCTGCTCGTACATTTACGAGTAGGGAAGAGGGCTGCATCGTCCAGGCGATGCGGCCCTTTGCGTGTAGTCAGGCCTTCGACGGTGAAAAAGTCGGTTTTTTGTGACATTCGCGGGGGCTATCGCATTGTGCCGGCATGGGGAAATCGGATAGAGTAGGTTTAGGCAGGCGACTTCGCTGGCCAGTTCAAAACCGTAGGAGGGTTTCCCGAAGTGAAAGAAAAAAACTACACGCCCATCGTCGCCGTTCTGACGGTCGTGATCGTTGCGCTGGTCGCGATTTTGTTTTTTCTCCCCGCGTACAACGGCGAAGTCGGCTTCGACGTCAAAGTGCTTCCGCTGCTTAACGCGATTTTCAACAGCTTTACGTTTATAGCGCTGCTAGTCGCCCTCTTTGCGATAGTGAAGAAGAATGTGCGCATGCACCGCGCGTTTATTCTGATGGCGTTCGTGACGACGACATTGTTCCTGTTGTCCTACGTCACCTATCATTATCTGACCGAATCGACGCCATACGGCGGGGAAGGGATCCTAAGAGGCATTTATTTCTTCGTGCTGATCACGCATATCCTTCTGGCGATCGTCGTCGTGCCGCTGGCCCTCCTGTCGCTTGCCAGAGGTCTTGCGAATCAAGTGGACAAGCACAGGAGGATCGCCCGCTGGACGATGCCGATTTGGCTGTATGTCAGCTTGACGGGGGTCGTCGTCTACCTCATGATTTCGCCGTACTATTCGTAACCGGCCAATGGTCTCATCGATTGCCCGACGTCTAGGGTATAAACTCGGTCTATATCCTGAATCGCAATTTCCGATAGCCTGGTTGCTTGTGTTCCCCTAGCAAATCCGATATTCTTTTAAATAAACATTGGTATTTAAGGAGAGAAGAATTCATGAGCAAAACGGTAAAGTTCGACTACAGCAAGGCTTTGACCTTCGTTGGACAACACGAAATCGACTACTTGACGAATCAAGTGCGCGCCGCGCACGATCAATTACATAACGGTTCGGGAGCGGGCTCGGATTATCTCGGCTGGATCGACCTGCCGAACAACTACGACAAGGAAGAGTTCGCCCGCATCAAGCAGGCGGCTCAGAAGATTCAATCCGATTCCGAGGTGCTCATCGTAATCGGCATCGGCGGTTCCTACCTCGGAGCTCGCGCGGCGATCGAGATGCTGTCGAATTCCTTCTATAACGTGCAGACGAAGGAACAGCGCAAGACGCCTCAGGTGTTCTTCGCGGGCAACAACATCAGCTCGACTTACGTTACGCATCTGCTGCAGCTCCTCGAGGGCAGAGACTGGTCGATCAACGTCATCTCCAAATCCGGTACAACGACGGAGCCGGCTATCGCGTTCCGCGTGTTCCGCGCAGAGCTGGAGAAGAAATACGGCAAGGAAGAAGCTCGCAAACGCATTTACGCAACGACGGACAAAGAAAAAGGCGCGCTGAAGAAGCTGTCGAACGAAGAGGGTTACGAGTCGTTTGTTATTCCGGACGACGTGGGCGGCCGCTACTCCGTGCTGACGGCTGTAGGCTTGCTGCCAATCGCGGTGGCGGGCATCGACATCGACGCCATGATGAAGGGCGCGGCCGACGCTTCCGTGGAATACGGCAACCCGAACCTGGCGGAGAACGAAGCCTACCAATACGCGGCTGCGCGCAACGCGCTGTACCGCAAAGGCAAAGTAACCGAAATTCTCGTCAACTACGAGCCGAACCTGCACTTCGTATCGGAATGGTGGAAGCAGCTGTTCGGCGAGAGCGAAGGCAAAGACTACAAAGGCATCTATCCGGCGTCCGTCGATTTCTCCACGGATCTGCACTCGATGGGTCAATTCATTCAGGAAGGCAACCGCAACATCTTCGAGACGGTCATTCAAGTGGGCGAAGTGGCGGAGCATATTACGATTCAGCACGATGCCGACGATCTGGACGGTCTTAACTTCCTGACGGGCAAAACGATGGATTTCGTCAATAAAAAAGCGTTCGAAGGCACTTTGCTTGCCCATACGGACGGCCAAGTTCCGAACTTGATCGTGAACATCGCGGACATGACGCCGTACACGTTTGGCTATCTTGTCTACTTCTTCGAGAAAGCATGCGGCATCAGCGGCTACCTGCTGGGCGTTAATCCATTCGACCAGCCGGGCGTTGAAGCGTACAAGAAGAACATGTTCGCCCTGCTCGGCAAGCCTGGCTACGAGAAGGAGAAAGCGGAGCTGGAAGCGCGCCTGTAATTCGCGTATGTTGAACCGATACAAGACGGTAAGAACCGAAGCGAACAAAGAAATCGTCATTAAAAAATCACGTTTTATCGGCCATGCGAAGCCAGTGGAATCCGAGGATGAAGCGGTTGCTTTCATCGATGAGATCAAACGGCTGCACCGGGCCGCCACGCATAATTGCTCGGCTTACGTCGTCGGAGAGCGCGACCAATTCCAGAAAGCGTCCGATGACGGCGAGCCAAGCGGGACGGCGGGGAAGCCGATTCTCGAGGTCATTAAGAACAAAGGACTCAAAAACGTCGCCGTAGTGGTCACCCGCTACTTCGGGGGCATCATGCTTGGCGCCGGGGGACTTGTCCGCGCCTATACGGACGGGGCGGTAGCCGGAATCGAGGCGGCGGACGAAATCGAGATGGTTCTTCATCGAGAAGTGCGCATCACGGTCGACTACACCTGGTACGGCAAGCTGGAGAACGAATGGCGGGGAAGAGGCACGAAGCTTGGCGGCACGGAATTTACGGATAACGTGACGGTTCTGTGCCTGCCTGAGGAGCCGGAAGCCGACGCCTTCGTCGCGTGGATGACCGATGTGACGCAGGGCCAAGCGTTGATCGAGATTGGCGAAGCCCGCTATTTCATCGCGGGGGAATAAGCAAGGGTGCACAGGAAGAGCCGGTTCGGAAGTACCGGCTCTTTTGCGCGCTTTCCGGGCAGCTTCCCATTTATAAGGGAAACGAATAAATCCCGAATATTTTTGTTATTTAACCATTGACTTCCTTCTTGGGTGAATGCTACATTATTAATACCTAGTAAGTTAATAGGAATTATGTAATTAAACGAGTTGCAACACCTACGGCACGCGCCGATGGTCTGGAGGTTAAGTCACAGTGAATGCATGGTTTCGGGGGAAAAGTTGGAGCTTCGGGTTTCGAACCGCCATTATGCTTTATTTTATCTGTTTAATTGTATTGCCGATTTTAGGGATTTATACGCAGTCGTTCTCGCTTGGGTGGGGCGTGTTCTGGGAAAGCGTTACTGACCCGCTCGCGTGGAAGGCCGTGCTGCTGACGCTGAAGCTGGCGGCCATCGCGACGATCCTTAATATTTTTCTCGGCACAATGATCGGCTGGGTGCTTATTCGTTATAAATTTCCCGGGCGGAGCTTGCTGAACAGTCTAGTTGATCTTCCGTTCGCGCTCCCGACTGCAGTAGGCGGCCTTCTGATATTGCTGCTGCTGGGGCCGAACAGCCTCATTGGTTCGCTGGCGCAGTCCGCCGGCATCGAAATCGTGTTCCATGAGCCGGCAATCGTCGTGGCGATGCTCTTCGTGACATTCCCGTTCGTCATCCGGGCGATACAGCCGCTCCTCGAGGAGCTGGACAAATCGGAGGAGGAAGCCGCTTATACTCTAGGCGCCTCCAAAGCGAAAACGTTTTTTGTCGTCATCTTCCCGACGATGCTTCCCGGCATACTTAGCGGCGCGATGCTCGCCTTCTCAAGGGGGCTGGCCGAATTCGGAGCGGTAGTGCTCGTTGCCGGCAATATTCCCGGCAAGACGCTTGTAGCGTCGGTTTTCATTTTCGGCGAAATCGAAAGCAATAACCCGCAAGGAGCGGCGGCCGTGTCCGTCGTGCTGTTGACATTATCCTTCCTCATCCTATGGATCGTCAACCTCCTGCAAGCAAGGAGGACCGGCGCATAATGAGAAGATTATGGATTACGCTGACGTATATCGTATTCGGCATATTGTTGATCGCTCCGCTGATCAAGATTTTCACCGGGGCGTGGGAGGATGGTCTTCAGGGGTTCATGGATGCATTGACTAGACCTCAATCGCTCCACGCTCTCATGATGACAGGGATCATCGTTGTCGTCGTTACGCTTATTAACACGCTGTTCGGCGTTATGCTGGCGCTCTATCTCGTGCGGGCGCAGTGGCTCGGACCGAAGCTGAAGAGGCTTCTGAACAGTATCGTCGATCTGCCGTTCGCCGTATCTCCGGTCATCGGAGGCTTAATGATCGTTCTGATTCTCGGGCCGAATACGGTCATCGGCGCTTTGTTCGAGGATGCCGGCCTGAAAATCGTATACGCGCTGCCCGGCATGATTCTCGCGACGCTGTTCGTGACGTTCCCGATTATGGTCCGGGAAGTCATGCCGGTGCTCCAAGAAATCGGAGCGCAGCAAGAAGAAGCAGCTTCGACCTTAGGCGCATATTCATGGTATACGTTCTGGAAAGTCACGTGGCCTTCCATCCGGTGGGGCGTCATATACGGCGTCGTGCTGACGGTGGCGCGGTCATTGGGGGAATTTGGCGCGGTTCTCGTCGTTTCGGGCAACATAATGAACAAGACGCAGACGGCGACCACGCTCGTCTACCAGGACGTCGAGAACTTCAACGTGGTAGCCGCGAACGGCATTGCTCTTGTGCTGGCGGCATTCTCCGTAGGCCTGCTGCTTCTGATGGAATGGGCGAAGAAACGAAAGGAAGTGCATTAGGATGCATATCGAGGTCCGCAATTTGAACAAAAACTTCGGCGACTTCCATGCGGTTAAGGATGTCAGCTTCGATATCGAGAAAGGCAAGCTTATCGGGCTGCTCGGTCCGAGCGGCGGCGGCAAAACCTCCATCCTGCGGATGCTGGCGGGACTTGAGGCTCCATCGTCGGGCGACATCGTTTTCCACGGAAAACGAGTGAACGACCTCCCCCCGCAGGAAAGAGGCATCGGGTTCGTGTTCCAGAACTATGCGCTCTTCAAACATATGACGGTATTCGATAACGTGGCGTTCGGTCTTAAGGTGAAGAAGATGCCGAAGGAGCAAATCCGCGAGCGGGTCATGTACCTGGTCGAATTGACGGGACTTAAGGGCTTCGAGCACCGTTACCCGCATCAGCTCTCCGGCGGTCAACGCCAACGCGTGGCGTTCGCCAGAGCGCTGGCGCCGGAGCCGCAGCTGCTGCTGCTCGACGAGCCATTCGCGGCGATCGACGCGAAAATCCGTACGGAGCTTCGGACTTGGCTTAAGGAGATGATCGAACGCGTGGGCATTACGTCGATCTTCGTTACCCATGACCAGGATGAAGCGATCGAAGTGGCGGACGAAATTATGATTATCAGCAAAGGCCGTCTCGAACAGAAGGGCAGCCCGTGGGATATTTACAAAAATCCGGAGACGCCGTTCGTCGCCAGCTTTATCGGCGAGTCGTCGTTCATCGACAACATCTCTTCGCTGAGAGGCTTCGAGAGCGCGGCCGTCCATCCGGAGACAAAGGCTTTGATCCGTCCGGAATACATCGAGCTCGGCAAGCCGGGCGAGATCAAACTCGCATCCGCAACGATGCCCGCAACCGTGAAGCATGTCCATTTCCGCGGCAGCGAGTGGATGGTCGAACTGATGGTAGGCGATACGAAGCTGATCACGTACCGTTCGCTCGAGAAGGACGTTCTGCATCCCGGAGAAAACGTCAGCGTCCTGCTGCACCGGGCTTACTTGTTCAATGACAGCGACAGCTGGATTATGGAGAACCCTCTGAAGGTCGATCCGATGCCGATTCATATTTAAGAGGTTGCGAACACGCACTTTAACAAACTTTTCGCAAAGAGAGTGTTGTCATGATGATACGTATTCCAGCCACAGCCAAACGAATGGTGCCGCTTGCGCTTGCATTCCTGCTTCTATTCGCGGCTGCGGGCTGCAGCGGGAGCGAACCCGCGAACAACGACGGGCAGACCGTGCAAGAGGGCGACGTTACGCTCGTTATCGGGGCTTATTCGGTCGTGAAGGACGCCTTCGGCGAGCTGCTACCGAAGTTTCAGGATTACTGGCTTCAGAAGACCGGACAGCGGGTTACGTTCCAGGAGTCGTACGAGGCGTCCGGGACGCAAGCTAGAGCGATTGCGGGCGGCTTCGAAGCGGATGTCGCGGTGCTTGCGATGGAAGGCGATCTCGATAAAATCGAGGACGCGGGCTTCATCTCGCACAATTGGAGGGAGACTGGCGAGGACGGGATGATCACCCGTTCGATCGTCGTGCTCGGCACAAGGCCGGGCAATCCGCTTGGGATCAAGGGTTGGGAAGATCTGACGCGGGAAGGCGTGAAGGTGCTTTATCCGAACCCTAAGACTTCCGGAGGCGCCCAGTGGGATATTAACGCGATCTACGGGGCCGGTCTGAAGCTCTCGGAGGAAGAGACGGGGGAGAAGTCGCCCGAATTCGCGAAGTCGTTCCTAGAAGCCGTTCACGCGAACGTGGAATCGCTCGACAAGAGCGGAAGGGCGTCCATGGCCGCGTTCGAATATGGGGTCGGCGATGTCATCGTCACTTACGAGAACGAGCTTCTAGCCCGCATCCAGAAAGGCGTCGATTACGATATCGTCGTACCTGAGCACACGATTCTGATCGAGAATCCGGCTGCCGTCGTCGACAAGAACGTGGACCGTCACGGTACGCGGGAGGTTGCGGAAGCGTTTATTGATTATTTGCATAGTCCGGATGCCCAGCGCTTGTTCGTCAAGCATGGATTCCGTGCCGTGGAGCAAACCGTTGCCGCCGAGACGGACGGGCAATTCATCCAGCCGGAGGGCTTATTCGATATTTCCTACCTGGGCGGCTGGAAGGAAGTGCGCGCCAACCTGTATGCCAAGAAAGGCGTTTGGTACCAGGTGCTTGCAGGGATTTAAGCTTATCGTTTCCGGGAGCATTCGCATCAATGATGCGGATGCTTCTTTTTTTCGTCCTGGAAGAAGGGAATCGGGCGAGAAAGGCGAATTGTATGAAAGCAGATTTGACGGTTGCTTTCTGGAGCAAAATCGACTACGATTAGATTAGAATAATTCTAATTTGGAAATGCCGACACTCGTATACCCACATAGATATAAGCATCCATGGACACGGAGGTGCCAAAGCATGAACGTAACGACGGAAATCGAAAAAATTAAACGAAGCTTAATGGAAAACGGATATAAGCTGACGACCCAGCGCGAGATCATCGTGCGGGTGCTGCTGGAGAACGAGCAGGACCATCTCAGCGCCGAGGATGTGTACATGCTCGTGAAGGAGAAGTTTCCCGAGATCGGGCTCGCAACGGTTTACCGTACGCTCGAGCTGCTCGCGGATCTTCAGATCGTCGCCAAGATGAACTTCGGAGACGGCGTGGCCCGGTTCGATCTGCGCGGAGAAGACCATGAGCATATGCATCATCATCTCATCTGCCAGAAATGCGGGGCGCTTGAGGAGATCAAGGAGGACTGGCTCACGGAGCTGGAGGAGCGTCTGGAGCGTGAGTACGGCTTCAAGGTGCTTGACCATCGCCTGGACTTTACGGGCAATTATCAAGGCTGCAGCAGCGGCGAATGCAAGCGGGATTGCAAGGCCGTATCTTAATATCGGCATAGTAAAAAGGAGGGTCGCCCTAATGATGGCGCCCTCCTTCTTTATTCTTCGCGGGACATGTATGACGATTCGGCGCATGAGCGGCAAACGCATCGTTTGCCGCGTTCGCTAGGCGGTATGCGCTCCAACAGCTGCCGTGGTATCTTCGTATGGAAGCACCAGCAATCGGCCGGCTGGTTGCTTTTGACCGCGCCGCAATCATTACTGCCGCCGCAGATAGGGCATCGGTCCGGCATCGGCGGAGCCTCCCTTGCTTGCATTCCGTTCTATAGACCAGGCTGTGCGTTCAATACGAACTTCTCGATGACTTGCTTGACGCCGTCCTCGTTGTTCGACAGCGTGACGTAATCGGCCAGCTCCTTCAAAGCGGGGACGGCATTGCCCATCGCGACGCCCAGACCGGCGGCCTGAATCATCTCGCGGTCGTTCCACGCGTCGCCGATCGCAATGGTTTGCTCCATCGTGCAGCCGATATGCTCCGCCAAATATTGCAGCGCATGGCCTTTGGTGCCTTCTTTGTGCATGATTTCAAGGTAGTGGGCCTTCGACTTCGTAATATGAACGCGATCGCCGACAAGCGCCTGCAGCTCTACGGCCACTTCGTCAAGACGGCCGGGCTCGTCGATCATCAGCAATTTGTTCATGGGCAGGTCGATCAGCTTGGAGAAGTCGGGCTCGATGCGATACGGAATATTGGATTGCCTGGAGTAAGCCCGAATGCGCTCGTTGTCCTCTGTCCCGTAGAGCTCGTCGTCAACGTACAATTGCAGATGAAGGCCGTTCGCCTCGCAATAAGCGTAGACTTGTCTGGCAGCATCTGTCGGGACGGAACGCTCGTACAGCACTTGCCCGTCAAGCAGCGTTTTGACGAGCGCCCCTTGATACGTGATAATAGGTACATTAAGGTTAATGCCTTTGGCAATCTGCCGCGCGGATGCGAACATGCGTCCTGTCGCCAGCGTTACCGTAACTCCGCTAGCAATAGCGGCGGCCATCGCTTGTCTTGTTCCTTCGGTTACGGCCAGCTCGTCGTTCAGCAGCGTGTCGTCTACGTCGATTGCAATCAATTTATACATGCTTTCGGTACAGCTCCTCTCGCCGGTTCGGTGCTACGCAATAAGGATGATTGTAGCGAAAATCCAGCATTCATACAAGGAGATTATGAGATGAACGATCGTCATTATGAAACGCCCGATAGACGGAAATCCGGTTTTATGTATGTCATCGCGGTTATCCTGCTGCTTGGGGCAGGCTACGTGCTTGGCATGATGTCATCCGGCATGAGATACCCCATTCTGAAGGAGCCTGAATTTAAGCAATTGAACGCCTCCTACAAAAAAATAATGAACGATTACCTGAACGGAGCCGACCCCGGTGATCTCATCAATGGCGCGGCTCAGGGCATGGTCGCTTCGCTCAAGGATCCCTATTCGCATTATTTGGTAGGCGAGGCGGGCGAGGCGTATACCCAGTCCTACGAAGGCGAATTTTTCGGGATCGGGGCGAATATGCGCCAGGAAGAAGGGCAGTTCGTCATTACGTCGGTAATTAAGGATACGCCCGCGGAGCGCGGCGGAGTGCTTGCGGGCGATACGATACTCGCCGTGGACGGCGTAGAGATCGCCGGGAAGCCGTTCGACGAGCTTCTGGGACTAGTGCGCGGGGAAGAGGGGACCTCCGTTACGCTGCGCATTCAGAGGGCGAGCGAGGACGAGCCTCTTGAGATTACGATGAAGCGCGCCGCGATACCGGTGCATACCGTGACGTCCGAGCGCCTGGAAGACGGGATCGGCCACGTAACGATAAGCCGATTCGCCGAGAAGACGGCCGAGGAATTCAAGGCGGAGCTCGAGAAGCTGCAGAAGGAAGGACCGCTTGAAGGCCTGCTTCTGGATATGCGCTCCAATCCCGGAGGGCTGCTGACCTCGACGCTGGATATCGCCAATATTCTGGTGCCGAAGAACCGGAAAATTCTTGACGTCGTCTACAAGAACGAACGGCAGACGGTCAGCTTTATGTCCCGGCAAAAAGAAAGCTGGGACATTCCGATCGTTGTTCTCGTGAACGGTCAATCGGCCAGCGCCAGCGAGGTGATGACAGCGGCGCTTAAGGAATCAGCCGGCGCATCCGTCGTCGGCGAGACGACCTACGGGAAGGGCGTCGTGCAAGCTTTCCGGGCGTTCCCGGACGGCTCCGTGCTCAGCATTACAGAAGCTCAGTGGAAGACGCCAGGGGGGACTTGGATCAACGAGGTGGGCGTCAAGCCGGATTACGAGGTGAAGCTCCCGGCATACGCGAGCATTCGCCCGCTTGCAACGGGCGCCGAGATGAAGCTGGGCAGCTATGGCGAGAATGTCGTCACCTTGCAGACGATGCTTCGCGAGCTGGGCTACGGACCGATCGAGGCCGATGGCATATTCGACGAATCGACGGAAGCGGCGTTGAAGGCATTCCAGGCTGCCGAGAAGCTGGAGGCGACAGGCGAGTTCGACGACCGAACCGGCTACCGTCTGCTGGAGCTGCTGAGAGATAAGCTGGAGAGCGAAGATACGCAGCTCCAGAAAGGCATCGAGCTTCTTCAAACGAAATAATAGACAAGGGCCGCTCATAGGGGCGGCTTTTTGTATGGAGCATGGCAAACCGCGGCAACCTGTCTGTCAGACCGTACATGCCTCGATTCGTTTAATGCTTTAAGCGCCTTGACAACGACAATGATAATGATTATCATCATGTTGAGAAACATAATCAACAGGCCTTGGCGCGGGGTGACGAACGTGAAGAAAATTAAGTATTGCAAACGCAATCTCAAGAACGGCTCCAAGTCGCTGTACAAAGCGATGAAGGAGAAGTATCCCGATATCAAAGGGAAGAAAAGCGATTGCCTCGGCAATTGCAAAACCTGCAAGCTGGAATGCTTCGTCGTCGTCAAATCGAAATGCATCAGCGCGCCATCTCCGGATTTGCTCTACAAGCGCCTTAAGAAAATGATTGGATAACTCATTGGTTGGGAAATATAGGCGAGGCGGCATTTGCCGCCTCTTATTTTTATGCTAGAATAAATCTAAATTGGAAAAGCGAGGTGCGCCTAGATGAATGATGCATTGGCTAAAGCGTTAAACGAACAAATGAATTTCGAGTTTTATTCCGCGCACGTCTATCTTGCGATGGCGGCCTACTGCTCCGCGGACAGCTTGGACGGATTCGCCAATTTCTTTATCGTGCAGGCGGAAGAAGAACGGTTCCACGCGATGAAAATATACAAGTTCCTGAACGACCGCGGACGCCGCGCGACGCTGGATGCTTTGCCTGAGCCGAACAACGAATACGACTCGGTGCTTCACGCCTTCGAGCAGGGGTACAAGCACGAGCAGCAGAACACGGAAAGATTCTACAAGCTGTCCGACCTTGCCATGAACGACCGCGAGCACGCGACGATCAACTTCTTGAAGTGGTTCATCGACGAGCAGGTGGAAGAAGAGGCGCTGTTTGACAGCATTATTAACAAGCTGAAGCGGATCGATAAAGACAGCAACGCCTTCTATATGCTGGATACCGAATTCGCGGGAAGATCGTTTACGCCGCCGGCAGGCGAGTAGGAACGGGAGAGCCTGGGACGCGATGCGTCTCGGGCTTTTTTTGTTCTCAGCCTCCTCTGCATTCGGAAGGAAGGAAAGCGGGCGTAGTCGGAAATCGAAGTCATTCCTCTCTAGTACTTTTCTCACAGATTCCGGGACGGTTCTCATAGACAAAGATAGATTTGTAATGGTAGGATTGTAGAGAACTTTATCTATGGTGATTATGGGAGAATGTGGAGGAAATTGGATGAAAAGTAATTGGTATAAAGCCATGATATGCTCCGTGCTTGCCGCGGGGCTCATGCTGTCTCCGCTGTCCGGACAAAGCGCCCAGACGGTATCCGCCGCGAGCGCGGCGGCGGTGAAGACGGAGCATATTCAGCTATGGGTAGACGGCGCGCAGATCAAGCTGTCCGGACCGATAGCAAAAGAAAACGGCATCGCGCTAGTTCCGATGTCGGATCTGCTAGATCCGCTTGATGTGACGTACGTGCTGGAGAAGAAAACGAACACCATCATTATTCGCGACGGCGGTACGACGCTGACGATGGCGATCGGCAAAAAAGAAGCGATCGTGAACGGAGCGACGCGCAAGATGGATGCGGCAGCCGTCATTAAAAACAATATCCCGTACATCCCCTTGCGTTTCGTGGCGGAGGAGCTGGAAGCGGACGTCGAGTGGGATGCCGAGACATCGAAAATCCATGTCAAAAGCTGGTACTATCAAGAATACGAGCAATACGAAGAAGAGCAGCCTTACGAGGCTCCGGGCGAGAAGCTGACCGCAACCGATATCGTCGATCTGTATGACGGCAGCGTCGTCATGATCATGACGAACCGGGCTCTCGGCAGCGGAATCGTCATCGGCGAGGATCTGGTGCTTACGAACTTCCATGTCATCGAGGACGCAACGTCGGCGACGGTTCAATCCATCTATTACGACGAAATCGAAGTTGAGGGCGTTGTTGCGGTTAACGAGATTGCCGATCTGGCTATCATCCGCACGTCCGAGCCGATGGATCTCGAGCCGGTCGAGCTCAGCTACGGCTACCAGGCCCGCAAAGGAGACCGCGTCTACGCGATCGGCAGCCCTCTCGGGGTACAGAATACCGTATCCACGGGCTTGATCAGCAATACGGGGTATGACGGCGGCATCAGCTATATTCAAACCAACGCGCAGACGGATCACGGCAGCTCCGGCGGCGCATTGTTCAATGAATACGGCGAGCTGATCGGCATTACATACGCGGGAATAGACGGCTCCTACGCGGATTTGAACTTCGCGATCCAGGCGTTCCAGGCGGCTATGCTGTTCGATTCCGTTACGGACGAAATGGTGGAAGAAGCCGAATTCCTGACGCCTTCGCTTCCGGAGACGCTGGCCGGCGCTCCGCTGGAGGATATCCGGGACTTGATGGAAGAGGAGTTCGGCCTCGTGCAGACTCTCCAAGGGATGGTTGAATTTACGGACTGGGAAGCGAAGCGCGATGCGGAAGGCTGGCTCGTGCTCACGGCTAACATCGACCCGCTCTACTACATGTATTACGGCGAAGCGACGGCCGGAGAGCTGCGCTTATGGGCGGTCAACCTGGCGACGGAGCTTCACCGCATGCTGCCGGACGAGCAGATTCAAGTTCAGATCTCGTTCGAACGGGATTACAGCTTCCGTCCGCGCAATCTCGCGCCGGACGAAGTGACGTCGATCGGCAACGGCAAATGGCGGGTTCGGTACCCGGTCATCGATATGCAGCTGAACGATCAACTTTATATCGAAACGAGATTTTAATAGAGTGTGGCGCCCGGTCTGCTTGCTTTAAGCGGGGGCGCTACTTTTTTTTGCCTTCGAAGTCCGTTACAATAGGAAGCAGTCCATAGGCCATTACAAGAAAGAGGTTCCCTTCATGAAAGTCGTGTTATCTACCCTTAACGCCAAGTTCATCCATACTTCGCTCGCTTTGCGCTGTCTGAAAGCCTATAGCGAGCATCAATTCGATATAGAAATCGCCGAATATACGATCAAGGATCCGGCCATGAACATCGCGTCCGATCTTTTCTCCAGAAATCCCGACGTGGTCGGCTTCTCCTGCTATATTTGGAACATCGAAGAGACGATCACGGTCGTCAACATGCTGCGCAAAATAAAACCGGAGCTGAAGATCGTGCTCGGCGGGCCCGAGGTGAGCTACGACACCGATCATTGGATGGAACGTCTGCCCGAAGTCGATTTCATCGTCGTGGGCGAGGGCGAAGAGACCTTCCACCATCTGCTCACCGAAATCGAAGGAGACGGCAAATTCCATATGGTGTTCGGCATCGCGTACCGGAAGGTTCGGGATGGCAAGTCCGAGACTCTGATCACTCCGCCTAGGCCGAAGCTGAACCTAAACGAGCTGCCGTCGCCGCACCGGTTCCAGGAAGATATCCCGCAGCTCGGCAGCCGGGTCGTCTATTTCGAGACGAGCCGAGGCTGTCCGTTCAGCTGCCAGTTCTGCCTCTCCAGCATCGAGGTCGGCGTTCGGTATTTCGATATGGAGCGGACCAAATCCGATATCCTGTATCTGATCGACAACGGGGCCAAGCTGATCAAGTTCGTCGACCGCACCTTCAATATCAAACGGGATTACGCCCTCGAAATATTCCAGTTCCTCATCGAGAACCACCGGGGCTGCGTGTTCCAATTCGAGATTACGGCGGACATCATGCGGCCGGAGGTGCTGGATTACTTGGCCGAGCACGCGCCGCCCGGCATCTTCCGCTTCGAGATCGGGGTACAGTCGACCAACGATCCGACGAATCTTGCCGTGCAGCGCCGCCAGAATTGGAACAAGCTCGTCCGGACGGTAACGAAAGTGAAGGATTCCGGCAAGATCGATCAGCATCTCGACCTCATCGCCGGACTGCCGCTCGAGAACTACGATACGTTCAGAGGCACCTTCAACGACGTGTTCGCCCTCCGTCCCGAGGAGCTGCAGCTCGGCTTCCTGAAGATGCTGCGCGGAACCGGGCTCAGGCGGGACGCGGAGAAATGGGGCTACATCTATATGGATCGGGCGCCTTACGAGATGCTGGGCAACGATCTGATGCCGTTCGGGGACATCGTGCGCATCAAGCGCGTCGAAGACGTGCTGGAGAAATATTGGAACGCGCACCGGATGGACCATACGATTCTGTATTTGGTCGATACGGTGTTCAGCTCGCCTTTCGATTTCTTCCAGCAGTTCGGAGACTATTGGGAGGGACGCGGCTGGCAGAAGATCGGCCATCAGCTGGAGGATCTATTCTCCAGGCTGTGGGCGTTCCTGCAAGCGGCGAAGGACGACGAAACGGCAGGCTCGGCGCTTGATCTCGAGGTCGTGCTCGGGCTCATGCAGTACGACTACTTCCTGAATCATAACTACAAACCGCGCAAGACGTGGTGGGAGTTTACGATGGATAAGCCGGAATGGGCCGGCTGGATGAAGAAGCTTTCCGACTCGCCGGCGGAGGCATCTGCCGAATTCGCCGAGCTTGGACTTGGCGAGCGGGAGCTCCATAAGCATGCGGTCATCGAGAAGCTGCCGTTCGACCTGCGTCATTATTTGGAGACGGGGGAGATTGCGAAAGAACGGCATACGCTCTTGGTTATGCTGTACGCGATCGACCAAAGCGGCAGCAAGCCGAAGCCGCGGCCGTTCTTCCTAACGCTGACGCCGGAAGAAGCAGGCGTTACGACGAAACAATAGAGCGATTAAAAGAAAGAAAAGCTATTCCTCGAGACCGGTCCCGGTATTCGAGGAATAGCTTTTTTTTGGATAAAACGAGCGTTAGTATGAAGCTTATTTCGCGCTCCCTGGAGTTCCGGGCTGGAACAGCTCAAGCAGCTCGCCGTCCGGTCCGTAGAAGAAGAAGTAACGGGCGCCGTTCGGCAGCGTCGTAATCTCCTCGTCCTTCAGCTCCACCTGCGGCAGTGCCTTCAAACGCGCGAACTCGGCCTCGACGTCGTCTACCGTAAACGCGGCATGGTGCACTTTGCCCTCGGCAGGCAGCTCCGCGTTATACCCTTGAATCAGCTCCAGCTCCGTCTCTTCGTGGCCGGGAAAAGCGAGGAAGGCCAGCTGGATGACGCCGTTCGTGTGCGTCATGGTGTACTTATGCTCGAGTCCAAGCACCTCCGTATAGAATGCGATGGATGTCCCGATGTCTCGAACCATGATGCCGAGATGCTCTAATTTTTTGACTGCCATGATTTCGTTTCTCCTCTCCGAATCTACTGATGTATATAAGAGCTTGCGCGTGTTGCCTTCTGAACATTTCGCTACTGGCTTTTTCTTTTCTCGACGGCGATCAAATAGGGAGCGGCGCTCCGCTGCGGCTGCCGATATAACACGGCTTGCCCTTCGGTCTGTGGCAGTCCGGCAGCCCATGCTTCTACCGCAACGGCCTCCGCGTCTCCGCCGGAGTGACCGGGATATAGCACGCACGTGATGATACCGCCTGGCTTCAGCAGGGACAGAGCCGCTCCCAGCGCCTCTATTGTCGTTGAAGGCTTCGTGATGACTTCCGTATCGCCGCCGGGCAGATAGCCCAGATTGAACATGACGGCGGAGATCCGGCCGCGGCTATCGACTTCGACCGCTTCGCTCATCCTGGCATGGTCCAGCAGATGAAGGCGGACCCGATCGAGAGCGCCTGCAGCGGTTAAGCGTTCCCGGGTACGGTCAAGCGCCTGCTGCTGGATATCGAAAGCATGGACCCTTCCGCCAGGCCCCACCAGCTCGGCCAGAGCCAGCGTGTCGACTCCGCCTCCGGCCGTCGCGTCGACGACGATATCGCCGCGGCCAGCCCGTTCCGCGATCCATTTGTGCGCCATGCTAAGTACGGATAAGAATCCCATTTCGTTACACCTCCGGCTTCCAAAGCTTGCCTTGCCACGTATCGCGGCGCCGCAGCTCTTGATCGATGCCGTTAAGCACCGGCCATTTGTCCATGCTCCACATCGGTCCGATCAGCAGCTCCTTCGGCGCGTCGCCGGTCAACCGGTGGACGATCATCGCGGGCGGCAATATTTCGAGCGAATCGACGACCAGCTTGATATATTCGTCACGCTCTAGGAATCGCAGCAGGCCGGCTTCGTACTGCTTGACCATCGGCGTCTTGCGCATCAGGTGGAGCAGGTGGATCTTAATGCCCTGCACGTCCATTCCCGCAACCGACCGGCACGTCTCCAGCATCATCTCGTGCGTCTCCTGCGGCAGCCCGTATATAATGTGCGCGCAAACCCGAATGCCTCGCTCCCGCAGCCTTCTTACGGCATCGCGGTAACATTCGGTGTCATGCGCCCGGTTAATGAGCTCGGACGTCGTTTCGTGCACGGTCTGCAAGCCCAACTCGACCCACAGGTACGTTCTTTCGTTCAGCTCCGCCAGATAGTCGACGACATCGTCGGGTAGGCAGTCCGGCCTCGTCGCGATCGAAAGGCCGACAACGCCCGGCTGACGAAGAATAACCTCGTAATAGTCCCGCAGCTCCTCCACGGGAGCGTATGTATTCGTATAAGCCTGGAAATAGCCGATGTAGGCGGCTTCCGGCCATTTCCGATGCTGACGGTCACGGATCTTATTGAATTGCGTGACAAGATCGTCCCGTCTGCTCCCGGCGAAATCGCCGGAGCCGCGCGCGCTGCAGAAGGTGCACCCGCCTTTGGCGAGGGTGCCGTCGCGGTTGGGACAGGTGAAGCCGGCATCCAGCGTTACTTTAAATACTTTGCAGCCGAATTGCTCCCGCATTTCGTAGTTCCAGGTATGAAATCTTTTATCGCCCCAAAGCGTCGGATGCCCGGTAATTGTTGGAATCATGTTTTTACCCTTCCATGTTGACGTTCACCCTACATTTTATCGGAAAAATCAGCGAAAAGCCACGTTTTGTCCCGTGACCCGCGCATGATTGTTCGGATTCTGGGAAAACTGGTAATCAGGGAGCCGAAACCGAAGATTGGGCTTGAAAAACCTAACATCATGTGTTATATTAAAAGTGCGACAAATCAACAAAAAAACCTGACATAGCCTATTTGAAACCGCACACATGAAAAGTCGACGAATTGGTATTTTTTAAAACATAAACCGACGAGGTGATGTGAGATGAATCTGACAAAAATTCCAAATGGCGATGAGAAAGTAACGGTTGAGCTGACGGTGAAAGAATTGATGGCGCTTGCAGGCGTCCACTTTCACTCCAACCACGACGTCAAGGTTTCCGCTCGCAAGAAGCTGAACATGGTTCTTGCGGACACAAGCGCGCAGGATGGCAAGCAGAACACATCCATTTCGTATCAGTTCCTGAACTAAGGCAGACGCCACATAAGTCCATAGAGAAATGCCGCCGGGGCATTTCGACGGTCCGCACGCGACCGGTCGGAATGCCTCTTTTCCTATGCCTCCCGCGATAGACGGGGAACCGGCAGCCAAAAACGCTTTACAACGAAGGCAGAGTTGGGCAAAATAAGGACTGACTTACATCTCGTGAATGACCGTGAAGGAGAAATAGCATATGCGTTTGAGAGGAAGAAAAGGAATCAGGGAAAACCTGGAGAGTCAGCCGGAGCTTGTCGTGCTGGACGCGACGCCTCACCGCGGCAATTGGAAAGCGTTCTTCGGCAACGATAACCCGATTTATGTGGAGCTGGGAATGGGCAAAGGGCGTTTCATCAGCCAAATGAGCGTGCGGAACCCCCATATTAACTTTATCGGCGTTGATATGTACGACGAGCTTCTCAGACGCGCGAGCGAGAAGGCCCGCTTGGCCTGGGAGGAGAAAGGCGTCGACGCCCCGCCTAACTTGGCGCTGCTGCGAGCTAATATCGAAGGCATCGAAACGATGTTCGCTCCCGGAGAGCTCGAGCGCGTCTACTTGAACTTCAGCGATCCTTGGCCGAAGAGCAAGCATGCCCGCCGCAGGCTTACCCATGAACGGTTCGTCTCTAAATATAAGGAAATATTGAACGAGAACGGCGAAATTCATTTTAAAACGGACTCCCAATCCCTGTTCGAATTTTCGCTGAACAGCTTCGCGGACATGGAGCTCGTCATGCGGAATATCTCGCTTAACCTGCATAAGGACGGGCCGCGCGAGGATCTGGTGTTCACCGAATACGAGACCAAATTCATGGAGAAAGGCCAGCCGATCCACCGCGTAGAGGTCGTCATCGGCGAGGAAGCGCTGAGACAGCATCGCGCGCGGAAACAAGAAAGCCTGCGGGCGGAAGCCGCCGCAAGCCTGGAGCAAGACGATTCGGAAGACTAATTTAATTCGCGTCCGCGCCTAGAGGAACGGGATGTTCTCCGGCCAGAACGCATGAACGGCAATCGCCGTCGCGGTGCCGATCACGGCGCCGGCCGCAACGTCGGACGGATAATGCAAGCCCAGGTACATCCTGGACCACGCAACCGAGAAGGCGATAAGGATCGCCGCCGGCGCTATAGCGAACGTCCACGGACTGCCGGCCATAAGCAAAGGAACGACCCATGCGAAGATGGCCGTCGTATGGCCGGAAGGGAAGGAGGAGTCTGACAGCGGCTTCGGACAAGTGTTCACGTCGGGTAGGGCCTGATAAGGACGCAGCCGCTTCAGCTTCCTCTTCACGATCGCGACGGGAATATGGCTGATGGCCACGGCTGCGAGACTTTGCCAGCCCGCGGCACTCCATGGAGCGGGCGCAAGCAGAGCGATGAGTATGGCGGCGGCGAGCGTAAACGTGGCGCCGCCCATATGCGTTACCGTGCTCAGCCAGCGATCGAGCGCCATGAGCAGGCGTCCGCCGGATGGCCTGCGATTCGCCCAAATGAGCATCCTCCGCTCTCTTAACCTCATCCATCCAATCCATCCGAGCATTCTCTCCACACCGCGTCATCCTCGCTGTCCAAAGATGCTTGACTGACCTCTTGCTGTCCATTGTAGCCGATAAGTATTGTCGCAGCGTTAACGCCGTACGAATTTCATATTAACGATTCGTTCATACCCTCTTAATCCGAAGAAAACATACGCCGAGTACAGTGAAGAAAACACGCTCGGCGTGCTTTGCATGCAGCGCGAGCCATACGGAGGCGAGTGTAGATGAGAGTGGCTATCTTTACGGATACGTATGTCCCGGATGTGAACGGCGTAGCCCGGACGCTGAAGAGGTGGACGAATTACCTGGAGCGGCATGGCGTTTGCTGCAAGGTTTTCGCGCCAGAGCCTTCGGCGGAGGAGAGCCGGGCAGCCTCTCTTCATTCCGTCGAACGATTTGCCAGCTTTCCGTTTTTCCTCTATCCCGAATGCCGGTTAGCCGTCCCCAATCTTCTTCATATAAGAAAGTCCATCGCCGCGTTCAATCCCCATCTGATCCATGTCGCTACCCCATTCAACCTCGGCCTTTGCGGCATACGAGCCGCGCGCAAGTTCAACATTCCGCTCATCGCTTCCTACCACACCAACTTTGATCAATATTTGCCGTTTTACAATTTGCAATGGATGGAAAAGCTGTTATGGAGATATATGGAGTGGTTCCACCGGGACTGCCGGTCGATATTCGTCCCGTCGGCGAATACGCTGGAGGATTTGGCGGGCAGGGGATGGGATGCCTCGAAGCTGCAAATATGGAGCAGAGGCGTAGATGCCGGCGTTTTCCATCCTCTGGTCGACCGCAAGGAGCTCCTGTCTCGATCCGGCATAGATCCGGATTCGTTTCTCGTTTTTTTCGCCGGGAGGCTGGCTCCGGAGAAAGACGTAGAGACGGCCGTCCATGCTTTCGCGAAATTCCGGCGTTCGTCCAATCCGGACGCCGTTCTCGTCATTGCGGGGGAAGGACCATCCGCCGATTCGCTGAAGTCGTTATGCGAGAAAGAGGGAGTCGACGCGAGATTCATCGGCTTTCTGGCTCCGCAGGAGCTGCAGCGCTGGTACGCTTCGGCCGACGTGCTGCTGTTCCCGTCTCCGACGGAGACGTTCGGCAACGTGGTGCTCGAGGCGATGGCATGCGGCACGCCCGTGATCGGAGCGGACGCGGGTGGCGTTCGGGAGACGATTCGGGAGGGCGTGACCGGCTTCAAGCGGCAGCCGGGCGATCCGGAAGCGTTCGCCTCGGCGCTGGAGCGCCTGCACCTGGATGAGGAATTACGTCTTGCCATGGGCCGGAATGCTCATGAATTCGCCATGTCCCGATCATGGGAGGCTATTTTCGACAAGCTCCTTGAGCAGTGCAGAACGGTCGTATTGACGGCTGGGCGCGAATATCCCCGATTACCGGAGCAGCACATTAATTAAATTTAATAGTTGCCGTAATATGGAGGACATTCGTGCTAAAAACGCAGAAATTGGTTGAGAATAAGAAGGATGCGGAGCAAACGGAGGGGAAGTGAGTCCTACATTCCCATGCAAGCGTTTTTCTGCCAGAATTGAGCCTAATTAAGCTCTATTCCCATTTTGACAAAAATGGAGGGTTCAGTGGAAAATCAGAAAGTCATTAATTACATGAATCGCTACTAAAGAAAGCCTGCCGTCCCAAACATAGAAAATGAGCAGGCACACAAAATCAGGGGTTTTAGGGGGTAATGCCGAATGTTTTTTACAGTATTGTTTATTGCCACTCAGGTTGTGATGGCGTCTATCGCGGTGTATCAATTCTCGCTTTCCCTGTTCGGATTCCTGAAAAATAAGAGCAGGAAGCGGCATGCGCCAAGCAAATCGTTCGCCGTCCTGGTAGCCGCGCACAACGAGGAGCAGGTTGTTGGCGCACTAATCGAAAATTTGAAAAAGCTGGATTATCCGAAAGAACTATACGACGTATTCGTCATCTGCGACAACTGCACGGACGGAACCGCTGAAATCGCGCGGAGCATGGGCGTGCACGCCTGCGTTCGCCAGAACTACCATCTTCGCGGCAAAGGCTACGCCATCGAGTGGATGCTGAAGGAGCTGTGGAGCATGCCGCGCCAATACGACGCGGTCGTCATGTTCGACGCCGATAATCTGGTCAATCCGGATTTCCTGCAGCTGATGAACGACGACTTGTGCGAAGGCCATCAAGTTATCCAAGGTTACCTGGATACGAAGAATCCGGACGATTCCTGGATTACGGCCGCATACGCGATCACGTACTGGTACTGCAACCGCTTGTGGCAGCTTTCCCGCACGAACTTGAAGATGAGCAACTTCCTGGGCGGCACCGGGATGTGCTTCGAGACGAATCTCCTGAAGGAGATCGGCTGGGGCGCGACAAGCCTGGTCGAGGATTTGGAATTCTCCATGCGCTGCGTGAAGCGCGGCATCTACCCTATCCTCAATTACGACGCCAAGGTGTACGACGAGAAGCCCGTTACGTTCCGCGCGTCCGCCAGACAGCGTCTGCGCTGGATGCAAGGCCACTTCAACGTGGCGCGCAACTATTTCTTCCCGCTGCTGTGGGCAAGCATCAAAGAACGCAATCTGGTGAAATTCGATGCCGCGATCTATGCGGTGGGGGTTTACAACACGCTGATCAGCCTCCTGCTGACGGCTGTTATGTGGATCGACATGGCGCTGCCGGCGCCGGACGTCATTCATTCGGTGTACAGCTTCCTGCCATGGTGGCTGATCGCGATCGCGGTGACCGCCACAGTGCTGCAATTCCCGCTCGCCATGGCGGTGGAGAAGGTCCGGAATTGGAAAATGTACGCGCATCTGCTGACGCTTCCGTTTTTCCTCGTGTCCTGGCTGCCGATTACGTTCTACGCGTTCTTCACGCAGAACAACAAGACTTGGAGCCATACGCAGCATACGCGCGTCGTCCGGATCGAAGAAGTGCAAAGTAAATAATTTCTAAGGTCCGCTGTTGACATGGTTAATTTCGGTGTGCTATAGTAACTCAGTAATGAACATATTCGCACAAGCAGAAGCGCCCGCTTCTCACCTTTCGGCTTTGCTGACTGGTTCGCGGTAATCGATTGGGTATGCTGTCCGTTCTTCACTAGAGAGCGGCATGGGCAACGTCAAGGTACGGTTATGAGATGCGGGTTCGAGCGAACCCGCATTTTTTTGTTTGCATGAAAGAGTTCGTAAACCATTTTGGAGGTGGCACGTTATTAGCAGAGAACATCAAATTAACGATGAAATCCGGGCCAGAGAAGTACGCTTGGTAGGCGCGGAAGGAGAGCAAATCGGCATTAAGCCGCTTCGCGAAGCGCTGCAGCTCGCAGCCGAGGCTAACATGGATCTGGTGAACGTTGCGCCGACGGCCAAACCGCCGGTTTGCCGCATCATGGACTACGGCAAGTTCCGCTACGAGCAGCAGAAGAAGGAGAAGGAAGCACGCAAGAACCAGAAGATCGTCGATCTGAAGGAAGTGTGGTTCCGCGCCAACATCGAGGAGCATGACTATCAGGTGAAATTCCGCAACGTCGTGAAATTCCTGAATGAAGGCGACAAAGTGAAGGCTTCCGTCCGTTTCCGCGGCCGCGAGATCACCCATGCGGCGATCGGCCAACGAATCTTGGAACGCCTGTCCAAAGAGGTTGCCGAAATATGCAATGTCGAGCGCGCTCCCAAGCTGGAAGGCCGGAGCATGATTATGATTTTGGCACCGAAATCCAACAGCTAACAGCTGGAACACCATTAAGGAGGATAACTGACATGCCTAAGATGAAAACGCACAGCAGTCTGAAAGACCGCTTCAAAATTACCGGTACGGGTAAAGTGAAACGCTACAAAGCGTACAGAAACCACTTGCTTTCGCATAAATCCGGACGTCAAAAACGCGTGCTTGCGGGTCAACCGCTTATGGCAGCTGGCGACGTGCGCCGTTTGCAACAAGGTCTTTCCAACCTGAAATAATAACGATCGAAATCGATAATATTCAAACTACAGGAGGTTTCCACTCATGGCAAGAGTTAAAGGCGGCTTCGTCCGCGCTCGTCGTCGTAAAAGAATTCTAAAGCTGGCTAAAGGTTACTTCGGTTCGAAACACCGTCTGTTTAAAACAGCGAAGGAGCAAGTCGGCAAATCCCTGATGTACGCTTACCGCGACCGTCGCAACAAAAAACGCGACATTCGCAGACTGTGGATCGTTCGTATCAACGCGGCAGCTCGCGTAAACGGCCTGTCCTACAGCAAATTCATGCACGGCCTGAAGCTTGCGGGCGTAGAAGTAAACCGCAAGATGCTTGCTGATCTGGCTGTTAACGACATCGCATCGTTCAACTCCCTGGCTGGCGTAGCCAAACAAAAAATCAACGCTTAAATGGCGTTATAGAAGCCCTGCTCCGTCGCGTAATTTTGACGGAAGCGGGGCTTCTTTGCGTTCAATCCTGGTTAACGCAACCGAGGACAAACATACAAGCAGGCCGCTCCGTTCCCGAATACACTGAAGAATAACGGGAAAGGAGGGATTTGGCATGCGTAATGTTTCCAGGTCGCAAGCAAGGAAACTGGTCGGCAAATCCATCTATGCTATGCGTAGGGACGGTTCGGTGGTAACCGGCAAGCTGGTCAAGGTTCGCGGCGACCGATTGTATTTGGCATCGAACAAAAGATCGAAGGGCAAAAAGGCAAAAACGAGCTTCTGGATCTTGCCGCTCGTCCTGTTCGATCTGCTCGCGATCGGCACGCTGCCCTTCTGGGGCGGAGGCTGGGGCGGAGGTTACGGCGGCTGCGGCTGCGGAGTACCGACGTGCGGAGGCTGCGGTTACGGAGGAGGATACGGGGGATATGGCCCGAACGGCGGATATCCAGGCGGTTATTTTAACGGTTATTAAGCAAGAACGGACGAGACCGCTTAGACGAGCGGCTTAAGCATCTCGTAGCATTGCAGCTCGTGAATGTAACGGACGGTTAAGTAGCCTAGCTTGTTGTAGAAGCGATGACCCCCGGGATTGCTCCGATCGACGAACAACCGGGACACATCGCACTTATGTTTTCTGCCGAAGGCTTCGGCATAGGCCATCAAGGTTCTCCCCCAGCTTTGTCCGCGATGCTCGGGGTGAGTAACGAGCATATCGATATACAGCTGCTCACCCAGCGCGTGAAAATGGACGAAAGCGACGGGAGGGCCTTGTTTGGTCCGGGTCGCGACATAGGTAACGCCGCGCCGAAACCGTTTCGGCAGCTCGCGGATCATATGGGCGTCCAGCGGGCGGGCGGTATGGGAGAGGGGAATCAATTCCGTGCGGATAAGCCGGACTAGCTCGGAGTCATCCGAAGGCTTGCGTGCGCGAATCATGGCATCCACTCCATTCTGCGCGCCGCAATCGCCAAGACGCGCTGCATGATATTGCCTGCATTAGGCTACAATAGTATATGTTCGCGGCTTGCGGAGGTGCGGCTGCCGCGAGGCGGGCCGGAAAAAGGACTCGGTAGAGGATTTCTCATGGTTCTTGACGAACTGTCAGAATCGGCATATAATAATGAAAAGTCATATCAATCGGCAATGATGAGGACGAAGTGTTAAGGGCTCTTTTGTTCAGAGAGCGTGCGGATTAGCTGCAACCGACGCCAAAACCCCTTTTCTACGAGCTCACCTCGGAGCTATCCTCCTGAAAAGCAACATCCGTTGCGTATTAGGGAGTATCGCAGGGCAAGCGTTAAAGTGCCATGGTAGAACGTCGGAATGTGCACAGCGTTCTAACCTATGGAGGTTGTTTATCGGGAGATAGACAACGAATTTGGGTGGTACCACGGAAGCGTAACCTTTCGTCCCTATCAGCTTATTGCTGAGGGACGAGAGGTTTTTTTGTTTTTCTTGAGAGGAGGATGACTGATGGCAACGCAAAGTGCAACATTAAAGTCTAAAGAGGAACTCATCGAGAGGCTCTCGAAGCCTGAAGTGATTTCGGGCTCGGAGATCTTGCTGCGCAGCCTTCTACTGGAGGGCGTGGATTGCGTATTCGGATATCCGGGCGGCGCGGTCTTGTATATATACGATGCCATGCACGGGAATCCGGACTTCAACCACTTGCTGACAAGGCACGAGCAAGGCGCAATTCACGCAGCCGACGGTTATGCTCGCGCCAGCGGCAAGGTAGGCGTTTGTATCGCGACTTCGGGACCGGGGGCTACGAACCTGGTGACCGGCATCGCCACGGCTTACATGGATTCGGTACCGCTCGTCGTCATTACGGGCAACGTCATGTCGACCCTGATCGGAACGGACGCCTTCCAAGAGGCGGACATTACGGGCATTACGATGCCGATCACGAAGCACAGCTATCTCGTTCGCAATGTCGAGGATTTGCCGCGCATTATCCATGAAGCGTTCCATATCGCGAATACGGGCCGCAAAGGACCGGTGCTGATCGACATTCCGAAGGACGTGTCGGCCGCGAAGACGCTGTTCAAGCCGGTAACGGAAGTAAGCCTGCGGGGCTATAACCCGACGGTTAATCCGAATAAGCTGCAAGTAGATAAAATGATCAAGGCGATCGCCGAAGCGAAGAAGCCTCTTATTCTAGCGGGCGGCGGCGTCGTCTACTCTGGAGCGCATGAAGAGCTGCTCGAATTCGTGACGAAGACGCAAATTCCGATCACGACGACGCTGCTTGGACTTGGCGGATTCCCAAGCGGCAACGATCTGTGGATCGGCATGCCGGGCATGCACGGAACCTACACGGCGAACATGTCGATCCAGTCGGCGGATCTGCTGATCAATATCGGCGCAAGGTTCGATGACCGGGTAACGGGCAAGCTGGCCGGCTTTGCTCCTCATGCCAAGATCGTCCACATCGACATCGATCCCGCGGAAATCGGCAAGAACGTGCCGACGGACATTCCGATCGTCGGCGACGTGAAGACCGTTCTGACGCTTGCGAATAAGCTCGCGGTACGCGCGGATCAAGCGGACGAATGGAGAGCGGGCATCCAGCAATCGAAGGCGCAATATCCGTTCACTTATGTGGATTCCGATGTCGAGCTGAAGCCGCAATGGGTCGTGGAGATGATCCACGAAACGACGAACGGAGACGCGATCGTGACGACGGACGTCGGCCAGCATCAGATGTGGGCGGCGCAATATTATCCGTTCAACAAGCCGCGTTCGTGGGTTACCTCCGGCGGTCTCGGTACGATGGGCTTCGGTTTCCCGTCGGCGATCGGCGCCCAGATGGCGAATCCCGACCGCGTCGTCGTATCCATCAACGGAGACGGCGGCATGCAGATGTGCGCTCAGGAGCTTGCGATCTGCGCCATCAATAATATCCCGGTTAAGGTTGTCATCCTGAACAATCAGGTGCTCGGCATGGTTAGACAATGGCAGGAGCTGATCCACGAGAATCGGTTCAGCCATATCGATCTTGCGGGCAGCCCGGACTTCGTCAAGCTGGCGGAGGCGTACGGCGTCAAAGGCTTCCGCGCTTCGAACAAAGAAGAAGCGCGCTCCGCATGGGAGGAAGCGCTCCGTCATCCTGGTCCGGCCGTCGTCGAATTCGTGGTGCGCCGTGACGAGAACGTTTATCCGATGGTTGCGCAAGGCAGAACCATCGATCAAATGATCATGGGGGATGCGGAATGAAGAAGCATACGATCGCAGTAATCGTGAATGACCAGCCCGGCGTTCTGCAGCGCGTATCCGGCTTGTTCGGACGCCGCGGCTTCAATATCGAGAGTATTACGGTAGGAACTAGCGAGGAGCAAGGCCTCTCGCGTATGGTCATCGTCACTACGGGCGATGATCATACGCTGGAGCAAATCACGAAGCAGCTGTACAAGCTGATCGATGTCATCAAGGTCGTCGATCTGAGCGCGAACCCGATGGTCGCGAGAGAGCTGGCTTTGATCAAGGTGCATGCGGAGCCGTCGGCAAGACCCGAAATTCTCGGCGTCGTCGAGACGTTCCGGGCGGCGGTCGTCGACATCGGCACGCAATCGCTGATGGTGCAAGTCGTGGGCGATACGGAGAAGATTGACGCGATGGTCGAGCTTCTTAAGCCTTATGGCATCCGCGAGCTTTCGCGCACTGGTGTTACCGCGCTTAACCGCGGTAACGTGAAGCAATAAGCTGTAATTATTCATCAACGGTTTCAAATCCCGCTTTGAGCGGGAGTTTAAGAGGAGAAACCCGCTAGATACCGCGGTTCTCCGCTTAAACACCCGCTCAAAAGGGTTAAATAAAAGGAGGCAATCATCTCATGGCAGTTACATTGTACTACGAAAAAGACGCCGACCAAGGCGTACTGGCAGGCAAAACAATCGCGGTTATCGGTTACGGAAGCCAAGGTCACGCGCAAGCGCAAAACCTTCGCGACAGCGGCCTGAAAGTTATTATCGGTCTTCGCCCGGGCAAATCCGCCGACGTGGCTAAAAAAGACGGATTTGAAGTATTGACGGTAGCGGAAGCAACGAAGCTGGCTGACGTTGTTCAAATCCTGCTTCCGGACGAGACGCAAGCTCAAGTCTACCATGAAGAAATCGAACCGAACCTGAAGCAAGGCGCGGCAATCATGTTCTCCCACGGCTTCAACGTTCACTTCGGCCAAATCGTTCCAAGCGCGGACAAGGACGTATTCCTGGTCGCTCCGAAATCGCCGGGTCACATGGTTCGCCGTACGTACCAAGAAGGCTTCGGCGTTCCTGGCTTGATCGCGATCCATCAAGACGCTACAGGCAATGCGAAAGCTATCGGTCTTGCTTATGCAAAAGGTATCGGCTGTACTCGTGCGGGCGTTATCGAAACTTCTTTCAAAGAAGAGACCGAAACAGACCTGTTCGGCGAGCAAGCTGTTCTTTGCGGCGGCGCTTCCGCGCTGGTTAAAGCAGGCTTCGAAACGTTGGTTGAAGCAGGCTACGCACCAGAGATGGCTTACTTCGAGTGCTTGCACGAGCTGAAGCTGATCGTTGACCTGATGTACGAAGGCGGTCTGGCTACAATGCGCGACTCCATCTCCAACACGGCGGAATACGGCGACTATGTAACGGGTCCTCGTATCGTAACCGAAGAAACGAAAAAAGAAATGAAACGCGTTCTGGAAGATATCCAATCCGGCCGTTTCGCGCGCGACTTCATCCTCGAGAACAAATCCGGCCGCGCTATGCTGACGGCTACTCGCCGCAATGAAGCTGCTCATCCGATCGAGGAAACAGGCAAACAGCTTCGCGAGCTGATGCACTGGATCAAGAAGTAATAACGGCCAGCCGTTAGAAATAACCTAGAAGGATCAACCCAATCCCGGTCCACCGGAGCGCATGCCGGCAAGCGTAAGCGGCGTCGGCATGCCAAGCTTCGCGCGGTATCGGGATGATTCTGTTCACGGAGGTAAAGTGCAACATGCGGAAAATTTATATCTTCGATACAACGCTTCGTGACGGCGAGCAATCTCCTGGCGTAAACCTGAATACGAAGGAGAAGGTCGAGATCGCGCTGCAGCTCGAGAAGCTCGGCGTGGACCGCATCGAAGCCGGCTTTCCAGCCGCATCGCCGGGCGACCTGGCCGCGGTGAACGCGGTTGCCCGCGCGGTGAAGAACGCGACGGTTATCGGCTTGTCCCGCTCTCGCGAGCAGGATATCGACGCCGTGCGCGAAGCGCTGAAGGGCGCGCAGGATCCTTGCATCCACCTCTTCCTGGCGACGAGCCCGATTCACCGCAAGCATAAGCTGCGGATGGAGAAGGAGCAGGTGCTGGAAGCGGCCGACCGCGCAATCCGTTACGCGAAGCAGTATTTCGACAAAATCGAGTTTTCGCCGGAAGACGCGGGCCGTACCGAGCTGGATTTCCTGTGCCAGGTGACGGACATGGCGATCAAGGCGGGCGCGACGGTCGTTAACATTCCGGATACGGTCGGCTATATGAACCCGCAGGAGTTCGGCAACATCTTCAAGACGCTTAAGGAGAATGTGCCGAATATCGAGAAGATCCAGCTTAGCGCGCACTGCCACGACGATCTCGGCATGGCGACGGCGAATGCTCTGGCCGCGATCTTGAACGGAGCGGATCAAGTCGAAGGCACCATCAACGGCATCGGCGAACGCGCGGGCAACACGGCGATCGAAGAAGTGGCGATGGCGCTCGCGACGCGTCCGGATTTCTTCGGCGCGCAGACGACGCTCAACCTGAAGGAAATCGCGAAGACGAGCCGCCTTGTCAGCAAGCTGACAGGCATGGTCGTGCCGGGCAACAAAGCGATTGTCGGCGCCAACGCGTTCGCGCACGAGTCCGGCATTCACCAGGACGGCATGCTGAAGGAGAAGACGACGTACGAGATCATCTCCCCGGATACGATCGGCCTCAAGGAATCCAAGCTGGTGCTCGGCAAGCACTCCGGACGCCACGCGTTCCGCGAGAAGCTGATCGACCTCGGCTACGAGCTGGAGGACGAGGCGGTGAACGCGGCGTTCGCCAAGTTCAAGGATTTGGCCGACCGCAAGAAAGCGGTCAGCGACGAGGATATTCGCGCGCTGCTCGAAGAGAAGCTGATTGACACGCCAGAGGTGTTCACGCTGGAGACGATCCAGGTGAGCTACGGCAACCAATCGACGCCGAATGCAACCGTCCGCGTGCGTACGGCGGAAGGCGAGACTCGCGAAGAGACGGCGGAGGGCAACGGCTCCGTCGACGCGATCTACAACGCGATCGATCTCGCGACGAAGGAAGCGGTCGAGCTGGAGGATTACTCCATCAAGTCCGTCTCGCAAGGCAAGGACGCGCTTGGCGAAGTGCACGTCGTTCTGAAGCAGGATGAGGTGTCGGCGCAGGGCCGAGGCCTGAGCACGGATATTCTCGAAGCGAGCGCGAGAGCGTACATCGATGCGGTGAACAGACTCATCGACAAGCGCAAATCGCCGGGCCGCCGGGATAAGATGAGCTTGATTTAAAATCAAAAACACGCCGAAGGGCGCGCGATCGTCATGTGTTCATGGCGCCGCGCTTTCGGCGTGTTTTTATTTTCGGAAATGATTACGTTATCCGACAGGGGACAAAAACCAGCCCAAGAGCCCGAACAGCGCCATATATTGCAGCAACAGGAACAAATAGACGCCGCGCCAAAGCCTCCTCCGCCTATCCGTCAGCCCTTCAAAATCAGGACCGGCCGAAATGTCGAGCTTCACGGCTTGATACAGAAGCACGTTCAGACCAAGAGGGAATAGAAGGGCCAACAATGCCCAAACCGCCGAACGTTCCAAGCGATAAAGAACAAACGCCATAAACAACTGAAAGCCCGCCATCATCGAGAGCAGCATAGTGATGGTAATCGCATCGAACGTAAGCTCGGTCATGGCTTTCCTCCTTCATCCGCCGGCCTCGGCGCGAATACCCATACGAGAAGCAGCTGCAGAAGCGTCATCCAGCCGATGAACAGAAGGGAGTCGCGGTTTAAGGAGGACACAAACCTCTCTAGCAGCTGGAGAGGCTCCGTGAAGAAGTGGACGGAATGGAATCGGAGGAATCGACCGATATAAATGCCGATGCTGCCCAGCACGATAAACGCAAGCATTAGCGGTCCGGCGAATCGTCTCCACCTGCTCCGCAGCCATAGTCTTCGAAGCTGCTTCACCATAAGGGTGTAGTAGAAGATGGAAAGAAGCACTCCCGTCACAAGATCATAAAATGCCACCATTCCTTCACCTGAAGTCCCGACGTGTACCGGAACGGGAATGCATTGAGATGAATTAGATCCGTAACGATATAGAAGACGTTCGGCGACATCAGGAGAAACAGCGTGTGCACGAGAAGGCTGGCCGGCAGCTCCGACGTTTTTTTGGCCTGGAACAACGGCAGCAGGAAGCAGATTTCCAACGACGCGTAGGCCAAGAAGAGGTTGAACAGCATAAAGGAAAAATGATGCTCGGTTGCGAGCAAGAGTACAAAGTAAGCAAAAAACAGGAGCCGCGCCTTATTGCGTTCTCCTATGTGATTTAGAAAATGGAATGTCATTCGGATACCTCTTTCCAGGTTGCAGCTTCATGCCGGCTTGGCAGCCATATGTTTAAACGATTCGAACGCTCTGCAAGTTGCGAAAATCAGTGAATTCCGAAAAAGCTTCCTCTTCCTATAGATCGTTCCTATAAAGCTAATAGATTTTATATCTTTGTGTTCACTTCTCATTTGTGGTACAAATGATAATAGACTGAGAATGATATAGAGGAGAGTTGAAATAAGATGGCAGAAGTAAAAAAAATCGCCGTACTGGGCGGAGACGGAATCGGCCCGGAGGTAGTCGGGGAAGCATTGAAGGTACTGAAAAAAACCGAGGAGCTGTTCGGCTATCAATTCGAGACGGAGCACGCCTTGTTCGGCGGGATCGCGATCGACGAGAAAGGTACGCCCCTCCCGCAGGAAACGCTTGACCTCTGCAAATCCGCGGACGCCGTTCTTCTTGGCGCCGTGGGCGGGCCGAAATGGGACAACAACTCGAAGGAGCTTCGCCCGGAGACAGGCTTGCTCGGTATTCGCAAGGCTCTAGGCCTCTTCTCCAACATTCGTCCGGCCAACGTATTCGACTGCCTGAAGGATGCGTCGACGCTTAAGCCCGAGGTGCTGGAAGGCACGGATCTGATCGTCGTGCGCGAGCTGACGGGCGGCATCTATTTCGGCGAGAAATTCCGCCGCGAAGGCGCGAACGGCGAAGAAGCCGTCGATACATGCGTATACAACGTGCAAGAGGTTGAGCGTATCGTTCGCCAAGCGTTCGACATCGCGATGACTCGCAGCAAACGTCTGGCTTCCGTGGACAAAGCGAACGTGCTTGAGACATCCCGCCTGTGGCGCGAAGTCGTCAACCGGATCGCCGTGGAATATCCGGAAGTGGAACTCGAGCATGTGCTGGTCGACAACTGCGCGATGCAATTGCTCCGCCGCCCTTCGAGCTTCGACGTTATCGTGACGGAGAACATGTTCGGAGACATCCTAAGCGACGAAGCGGCCATGCTGACGGGTTCGATCGGCATGTTGTCCTCCGCATCGCTCGGCGAAGGCAGCTTCGGTCTGTATGAGCCGGTACACGGTTCGGCGCCTGACATCGCTGGCCAAGGCATCTCGAATCCGATCGCGACCATTCTGTCCGTCGCGCTGATGTTCCGCCTGACATTCGGCTACCACGAAGCCGCGAAGTCGATCGAAGACGCCGTGAAGAACGTCCTGGATGCCGGACACCGCACAGGCGATATCGCGGTAGACAAGAGCAAGGCGATCGGCACGTCCGCGATGGGCGATCTGATCGTTGCGGCAATGACGAAATAATATGCAGCTGTACCGGGCATGCCCCCATCTTCGGATGGCGGGCATGTTTTTGTTTTGTTCGGCCGCGATTGCCCCGATCCCAACATGAGGAAACTCTCATATGGGGATGAAATGAAGGAATTTCGGGCCTGTTGACCGAATACATAATATCTGAGACCGTCTTTAACGTGGACGTGTTCCACGATACCAGGAGCGTAGCAATCTGCGTAAGGGAGCGTGTCGCGATGAGCTTTTGCTGCGGAGCCAGCATGATTGGAACCAAAGGAACGTTAAAGTATTATCGGACGCATATTCACAATGTTCCGATAACCTTCTGTCCGGTGTGCCATCGCGTTGATGTGCATTATTTGGCTCAGCAGGAATACGATATTCTCGCCGAATACGCCCATGGAGACGGCGCGGCCGAGGTCGATTACGAGGATTACGTGGACCAAGACGAAAGAGCGCTGCTGGAGAATTGTGTCAATCATGAGGATGAGGAGCCTATTGATGTCGTACGCAGCCAGATTGACATGTCGCTCGATCTGCTCAGCTTTGCTCGAAGCATTGACGATTCGGAATGGCAAGCGACGCTCAAGAAACGCTTGATCGCCTTGAACAGCCGGCGGAACAAGCTCCAGCTGCGGCGGTCATCGGTTTAAACGAAGCGGATATGCACGACGCCTCCCTCGCGGAGGCTTTCTTTTTTTGCGGATGAAATATTATTAAAAAATCTTCATGATACCCCCACAAACGCGCAGCGGGGAGTCGAAACTTATAGTAGCGAGGTGGAGCGGTTGTTGCTGATCCTAATGAAGCGTTTCCTGCGGAAATCGGTTCCCTCTAGCCCGGAGCTCAAGCTGGGACCGGAGCAGTATATCGCGAGAATAAGACAAGGCGAAGAGATGCTGAGAGAGCAGTTCATCGCCGAGTATTCACCATACATAGCAAAGGTGGCAAGCAGATTTTGCAGACGGTATATCGATCCATCCGCTGATGATGAATTCAGCATCGCGCTGGTTGCGTTCAACGAAGCGATCAATCAGTACGACAGCGCGGCGGGCTCATCGTTCCTCGGATTCGCGAAAACCGTCATCCAACGTCGGCTTATTGATCATGCCCGAAAAGAACAAAGACATCTTCAGACCGTCCCATATAGTTCTTACGATTCGGAGAGCGATGACGGTACCGTCTTTAACGTGATCGAAACGAAGCAGGCCCTTCAGGCCTACGATTCGGCGGGCAGCGAGTCGGAGCGGCGCTCGGAAATCGAGGAGCTGAATCTCGAGCTCGAGCTGTACGGCATCACGTTCCTGGAGCTTGTCGAGCATTCGCCCAAGCATGCCGATTCAAGGGCGATGTTAATGAATATATCCGCGACTCTCGCGGAAGACAATCGCTTGATGGAGAGTCTCAGGCTTACGCAGAAGCTGCCGATCAAGGAGCTGGTGGAGACGTGCGGCGTCTCGCGCAAGACGCTTGAGCGCAATCGAAAGTATATTATCGCGATTGCGATCATCCGCTCGGGGACCTATCCCTATATGCAAGATTATTTAACGCTTGGCAGCGAGCAGCACACGAAGAAGAAGGAGGTGATGAGATGAAGCGAGGGATCGTAATGAGCATTCATAAAAGCCATGCCGTCGTCATGACGCCGGACGGCCAATTTCTTCGCGCTCCGCTGGATGGCTCGCCTCGGGTCGGGGAAGAGGTTGTATTCGCGGAGGAGGTCGTACAGAGGCGAAGAAGCCCGTTAAGCCGCAGGATCTATTCCTACGCGGGGGCGGCGGCTATGCTTTGTCTGCTGATCATTTCCGGACTCGCATACGCGTTCCAAGCGTCCAATTCCGTTGTCGCTTATTTGACAATGGACATTAATCCAAGCGTTGAGATCGGCGTTGACGCCAAAGAACGCGTCCGTCAGCTTAGAGCGCTCAATGAAGACGGCGCCCGGATTATCGAAAGTATTTCGTACAAAGGAAAAGACGTGGAGGCGGTTGCCGCCGCCATTCTGGAGGAAGCAAGAGACTCGCATTATTTGGACGCGCCTCACAAGGAAATTCTCATCGCGGGCATTCTGCTGGCAGGCGACCAGTCGTTCGAGGCGGAATTCGAAGAGTTGCTGAAGAGCAAGCTCGACCAAAAACTGCAGCAATGGCTGGCCGACCATGCATCCGAAGTGCAGGACGTCACGATTACAACGTTGTCCGTGCCGGAGGAGATACGGGAGGAAGCGGACGCGAACGGCGTATCGTCCGGTAAGATGGCCGTCTACCTGATGGCGAAGGATGAAGGGTACGAAGGCGACTTGGCCGAGCTGAAAGAGAAGCCGATCGATGTATGGACACAGCCGGTCGGAGGCGTGCAGAGCCTTGTAGAAGCGGAAACGGAGGACGACGCTTCGACTAAGAAGAAGCTCCAAGAGCTGCTCGCCAAGGAGCACAAGGAGAAAGAAAAGAAAAAAGCGGAGGCGCAGACCGGCGCAAACGCCAAACCAAGCGCGTCGACGGCGCCGTCTGCCGAAGCAGCTGTCAAGCCGTCGGCTAAACCGGCGTCTAAGCCAACTTCTTCGCCTAAGCCGTCCAAGAACGGTAACAAAGAAAAGGGCGGCAAAGAAGATGACGATAAGGATAAAGACGAAGAAGACGTTGATCGTAAAAACGGACAGCAGCAGAACAACGGCAAAAAAAATAACGGGCAAAAAAACAATGCCAACAAAGGCAAAACCAGCGATCGTGATGACGACGACAGCGACAATGACCGTGACGATGACGACCTTGGCAAAGGGAAGGACAACGTTAGGGGCGACAATGCCTCCTGGGAGGATTGGAACGATTGGAGCGGTTGGAACGGCTGGAACGGTGGACGCGATGACGATCGCTGGGATTCTAACAAAAACAAATACCGCGACGACGATGACGAAGAAGACGAAGATGACGAGGAAGACGAAGACGACGATGATCGAAACGACGATAGCGACAATGATAGGAATAAAGACCGTAAAAACACCGGCCGCGATCGGGATTAGGACCGCGGTCGCTTAAGCGTTTTCGCAACGTCATTCGATACGCATAATTCGACAGGATTTCCGATTGACATTCTTTGTAAGCAAATCCTATGATAAGTGGTAAGCATAGGCAGCAATTTTTGATATTGATAGCTTTGCCGGGGAGGGTAATAGATGCAAGCCATTCGAAAGCGTTATTTCCCGGCGCTTGCCGAGTATATCCGGGGTGGCAAGGAGGCATCGCTTCATCATGCGAATGAGCTGGGCAAACAATTTTATGAATTCAATCAGGAAGAAATTTTAGCCGTTCATGAAGAATGCGTGCAAGAGTTGGCCGCAAGCGTAGATATGAAGGAAGTCCCGAAGATTTATCATCGCTCCTATATTTTTTTGACGGAGCTGATGATAACGAGCCGCGATCAGCAGCCCGATTCGGCGGAGAAGTCAGTTCGGATTCGAGAGCTGATGCCGCGGTCCGACCGTTCCTTCGAAAGAGTGAAGAATAAGTATGAAAACGTCCTGCAGCACATGGACAGCGGAATCGCATTATTCGACAGCGACGGCATTCTCTCTTTTATCAACGTGCAGATGGCGAAGCTCCTCGATATACCGAGAAAAACGCTGGTAGGCTGCAACATTCGCGAAATTTTGCTTCACCGCGACCTCAAGATCAGCACAAAAAGGACGATTCTTCGGCTCTACCGGGAGATGTTCCTGAAGAGAAGCCGATATTACGAATTTCAACACAAGGACGGCAAGCATTTGCTTGCCACCGTTACGTACGGCGACGATCTGGAAGGAGATTTCCTATTCAGCGTGAAGGACGTATCGGAGTACAAGCAGATCGAACAAAGCGCCCTTCAGAACGACAAACTGGCGATGCTCGGGAAGATCGCGGCGGCGATCGCGCACGAAATACGCAATCCGCTCACCAGCATCCGCGGCTTCATTCAGCTGCTGAGACCCTATCTGCTTGATGTCGGCAAAGAAGAATACGCGAGGATCATCCTGACGGAGATCGACAGGGCGAACGACATTATTTACGAATTTCTTAACTCCTCGAAGCCTTCGGCGCCCATGAAGCAGGCAACGTCCATCGACCATCTCATTCGCGAGGTCGTCATGCTGACGGAAAGCGAGTCGCTTCTGCGGAATTGCGAAATATCGGTAGAATCCTGTCAAGCCGAAGCGAAGGTGTCGATTGATATCAAGCAAGTCAAGCAAGTAATTCTGAATCTGCTCAAAAACTCGCTCGACGCCGTCGAGGAGGTGCAGAACGAACGAAGAGGCCGAATCGATATCCTGCTCAGCAACGACGGGCAGTATGTTCAGATCATCATTAAGGATAACGGCAAAGGAATGGACAAGTCTACGATGAGCAGGCTGTTCGATCCTTTCTTCACCACGAAGCAGGAAGGAACCGGGCTTGGCCTGTCCGTCAGCTACCGAATCATTCGGAATCATGGCGGGACGATCCGCGTGGACAGCCAGGTAGGCAGCGGGACGGAGTTCAGCATCTATTTGCCATTGGCGGTATAAACGAACGTTCGCTGAAAACTGGACTTTTTGAATACGCACGTATAGAATCGAATCGGGACCAAGCGTCCCGGTTTTTTTGCATGTAAAGGAAGGCGGGAATCGATAATGGAAACGACATTCGGATGGAAACCGACCAATAACGGGGAAGCGCCCGAAGCCATCATTCGTTACATAACGGAGGACGAATTAAAAGGAACCGGTGCGATCGTCGAGCCGGGCATCGACGAGCAGCTTCGCCGGGCATTTGCGAAAGGCTTGTTCACGGGCAAATCCGGACAGACGGAAGTGATCCCGACTCTGGGTTTGATCAAGTCTCCGTATGTTATATTTGCCGGGTACGCCTCTGGCAGAGGAGCCGAAGGCTTGCGGCTGGCCGCCGCCGCGGCGGCCAAGGCCGCGCGCGGGGTGCGGGCCGCCCATATTGAGCTTCTTTTGAGCCCGGCGGCTTTTGGAGCGGAGCTGCAAGGGGCAGGCGTCGAGATCGTCGCCCAAGCCTTAACCGAAGGCATGCTGATGGCGCTTCATGACCGCAAGCCGCAGAAGCGGGAGAACAAAGAACGTTTCGTCCTGAGCGAGGTATCCTATAGACCGGTTGACAGCCTCCTGTCATCACCGGACGAGCAAGCCGCTTGGGAGAGAGGGACCGCAAGGGGCAAAGTGCTTGCGGAAGCCGTCGCTTACGCAAGGGATTTGACGAATCTTCCCGGCAACGATCTGACGCCCGAGCGGCTTGCGTTCCACGCGGAGGAGCTGGCGTCGGAATATGATCTGGAGATCGAGGTCATCGACGAATGGACGGCCGCCGAGCAGGGAATGGGCGGTCTGCTGGCAGTCGGGCAGGGCAGCGTGAATCCTCCCCGCATGATCGTCTTGCATTATAAAGGAGCTCCTTCCTCGCCGGACGTATGGGGATTGATCGGAAAAGGGATTACCTTCGATACGGGAGGCATCTCGCTGAAGAAAGGTCTCGGGATGGAAGAGATGATCTCCGATATGGCCGGAGCGGCCGCCGTGCTGGGCGCGCTGCGCGCGATGGCGGAGCTGAAGGCGGAAGTGAACGCGGTCGTCGTCATTCCAGCCGCCGAGAATATGCCGGGAAGCCGAGCGTTCAAGCCGGGCGACGTCATTCAAACGATGAGCGGGTATACGGTCGAGATCGTGAACACCGACGCGGAAGGGCGGGTCGTGCTTGCCGACGGAATAACCGCCGCCATCCGCAGAGGCGCAACGAAGCTGATCGACGTGGCGACGTTAACGGGCGCCGTCATGATCGCCCTTGGTTACGAAGCGACGGGAGCGGTCACGAATAACGACGCGCTTATGACGGACGTGCTGCGGGCTTCGGAGCGGGCAGGCGAACGGATATGGCAGCTGCCCGCATATCCGGAATTCATGAAGGATCTGCGCAGCGACGCGGCCGATCTGAAGAATGGAGGAAGCCGGTATGCGGCGGCCAGCAAAGCCGGCATGTTCATCGGCCACTTCACGGAGGGCCTGCCATGGGTGCATCTGGACATCGGCGGCACGGCGTGGCTCGAGGCGAACCGCGGCTACGAACCTAAATGGGCGACGGGCGTCATGGTTCGCACGCTTATTGAACTGACGGCGGGACAATAGCGCTTTCGGACGGAGCTTGTTCCGCAAGCATCACGCGGACCGCCCTTCAAGGGCGGGGGATTTCTTTCATGAATCGAAGGGGAAAGAGGTTCATCGGGGACAAAAACGGGAACAATAGAGAGGAATGGCAATCGATTCATCACGCATTCCCATGCCAATAACCGTTATTTATGCTTGAAATGCATGAAACCGATGCCAATAAGATTATGGTTGACCGGCAGTTATTGTACTAAAATATGAAGAAGCTACGCTATTGCATGAATAGTAGCGTTACGGCTTCTTCTTTTTCGCTTGAAAGGGAAGGAGACGGCGGAAGATGCATGGAATCGTCCGCCATGTCTAACACTAGGATGGTTATGAATAGAGAGGGTGGAATTTTCTGCAATGAGCATCCATGATGAGCGCAACTCTTCGCCTTGGAAAAGCTACTATGGTCCCAATCTTGGTTATGTGCAGGAGCAATACGAACTGTTCCTGAACGATCCGAATGCCGTTGAAGCATCGGTTCGCGAAATGTTTCAACAGTGGGGAGCGCCGCCCTCCACAGCAGCCGTTTCGACTGCTGCCGCCTCACCGGCAGCAAGCGCCGGCGCCGTTCCATCGGCTGTAACGAGCGGTCCGATTGACAGCAATATGCTTAAGAAGGTCGTTGCCGCGCATCAGCTCATGCTGAACATTCGCAGGTACGGCCATTTGGGCGCGGATATCAATCCTCTAGGCATCAGCCAGACGGCGGACACGAAGCTGCTGGAGCCTGAAACGTTCGGCTTGACGAAGGAAGACCTGGCGTCCATTCCCGCGTCCCTGATTTGGGATAACGCGCCGGCCAACATCTCCAACGGCTTGGAAGCCATCGTGCGGCTCAGAGAAATTTACACCCGTTCGGCCGCTTACGAATTTACGCACATTCACGACGAGAACGAGCGCGTCTGGCTCCATAAGCAAGCGGAATCGGGATCGTTCCCTGCGCCGCTCTCCGCGAGAGAGAAGGAGGCGCTGCTCGAACGTCTAATGCAAGTAGAGCAGTTCGAGAGCTTCATTCACAAGACGTTCGTCGGTCAGAAACGATTCTCGATCGAAGGCGTCGACATGCTGGTGCCGGTTCTGGACGAGATTATCCGCGCGGTCGCGCATGACGGCGCCCACGAAATTCTGATCGGCATGGCGCATCGCGGACGCTTGAACGTGCTTACTCACGTGCTGGGCAAGCCTTACGAGAAGATCTTCTCCGAATTCCATCATTCTCCGAACAAGGAAGTGGTTCCTTCGGAAGGGTCGATCGGCATTAACTATGGCTGGTCGGGCGACGTGAAATATCACTTGGGAGCGGACCGCGCTTTCACCGAAGGCGAGACCGTTCGCGCCAGAGTGACGCTGGCGAACAACCCGAGCCACTTGGAATTCGTTAATCCTGTAGTCGAAGGATTCACCCGCGCGGCGCAAGAGGACCGGACCAAACCGGGCTTCCCCGAGCAGGACCTTCACAACGCGGTTACCGTATGCGTACACGGCGACGCGGCGTTTATCGGCGAAGGCATCGTGGCCGAGACGCTTAACTTCAACAATCTGCAAGGCTACCGCAATGGCGGTACGCTTCATATTATCGCGAACAACCGTCTGGGCTTCACGACGAACAGCGTGGATTCCCGTTCGACTTACTACGCCAGCGACTTGGCCAAAGGCTTCGATCTGCCGATCGTTCACGTGAACGCGGACGATCCGGAAGCGTGCCTGGCAGCCGTAAGACTCGCGGCGGAGTATCGCCTCCGCTACCAGAAAGGCTTCGTCATCGATTTGATCGGTTATCGCCGTTACGGCCATAACGAGATGGACGATCCGGATGCGACTCAACCGCTTGTCTATTCGAAAGTGCGCAATCATCCGACGGTCGCGACGCTGTACGCGAACATGCTGAAGGATCAGAAGGCGATTTCGGACGAGCAAGTGGAGCAGCTTCGCGAGAAGACGGCGAACGCGCTGCAAGCCGGCTACGACGCCATGAAGGCGAACGAAGGCAAGCCGCACGTGCAAGTGACGCAGGAGACGGGCGTCATCGTGCCGGAGGACGTGGCTACGGCCGTGCCTCTTGAGACGCTGAAGGAAATTAACCTGGAGCTTCTTAATCGTCCGGAAGGATTCACGGAATATTCGAAGCTGCAGCGTATTCTGCAACGCCGCGCAAACAGCCTGAACGATGGGGAGAAGCTGGATTGGGCGCATGCGGAGGCACTCGCCTTCGCCACGATTCTAGCCGACGGCACGCCGATCCGCCTGAGCGGCCAGGACTCCGAGCGCGGCACGTTCGCGCATCGCCATATTATGCTTAATGATAACGCGACAGGGCAGAAGTTCACGCCGCTTCATATGTTCCCGCAGGCGAAAGCGTCGTTCGCGGTGCATAACAGCCCGTTGTCCGAGACCGCGGTGCTTGCTTTCGAATATGGCTACAACGTGTTTGCTCCAGAGACATTCGTGATCTGGGAAGCGCAGTTCGGCGATTTCGCTAACGTCGCGCAGGTTATCTTCGACCAATTCATGTCGGCAGGCCGCGCGAAATGGTCTCAGAAGTCGGGCATCGTGATTTTGCTGCCGCATGGCTACGAAGGCCAAGGACCAGAGCACTCCAGCGCCCGCTTGGAGCGTTTCCTTCAGCTGTCCGCCGACAACAACTGGACGGTCGCGAACTTGACCACATCGGCGCAATATTTCCACCTGCTGCGTAAGCAGGCGGCGATGCTGAAGGGCGACAATGTTCGTCCGCTTGTTCTGATGGCGCCGAAGAGCTTGCTCCGCAACCCGCGCGTCGCGTCGCATGGCGTCGAGTTCAGCGAGGGTTCGTTCAAGCCGGTTCTTCCGCAGTTCAGCTTCACGGAGCCGAAAGCGGCCAAAGAAAAAGTAAAACGCCTCCTTCTGGGATCGGGCAAAGTGATGGTCGATCTGGCTGAAGCGATGTCTTCCGGCAATGAAGGGGATTACGCTTGGCTGCGGGTAGCTCACGTGGAACAGCTGTATCCGCTGCCGCAAGCGGAGCTTGAGCGCGTGATCAGCCAGTTCCCTAAGCTGGAAGAGATCGTATGGGTACAAGAAGAGCCGAAAAACCAAGGCTCGTGGTTCTATATGGAGCCTCGCCTGCGCGAGCTTGCTCCGGGCAAGGTGAACGTTCGTTACATCGGACGTCCGGACCGCGCGAGCACGGCGACGGGACATCAGGAAATTCATGCAGCAGAGCAGCAAGCGATTATTTCTTCCGCTTTGAATGGCCAGCCATTCGAATCGAGTTTGGTAAGGGGGTAGCAACAAATGGCAGATATTATTGTACCGGAATTGGGAGAATCCATCTCCGAAGGAACGATTACGAAGTGGTTCGTGAAGGAAGGCGACACCGTCAATCAAGGCGACGTCCTTCTGGAGCTTGAAACGGATAAAGTAAACATCGAAATCAGCGCCGACAGCAGCGGCGTTGTATCCAGCATCGCAAAAAAAGACGGCGAGGTTGTGCTGGTAGGCGAGGCGATCGGTTCGATCGGCGCCTCCTCCGGCGCTCCGGCAGCAGCGCCTGCGCCGGCTGCGGAAGCTCCGAAAGCGGCTGAAACGCCAGCCGCCACGGCTCCTGCGGCGGCGGTACCGGCACCGGCAGCCGTAGCGGTTGCTTCGTCCGCGGCTTCGGTTAACGCCTCTCCGGCAGCGCGCAAGCTCGCTCGCGAGCAAGGCATCGACCTGACGCAAGTGCAAGGCAAAGACAGCATCGGACGCATCTATCCGGATGACGTTCGTTCGCACGGCGTACAAGCTCCTGCTCCGGCAGCGGCTCCCGCGCCTGCTGCTCCAGCTCCATCCGCTCCGGCGGCCAGCGCGAGCACGGGCGGCAAGCCGGTCGAACGCAAGCGCATGTCGCGCCGCCGCGCGACGATCGCGAATCGTCTAGTCGAAGCGCAGCGTACGGCTGCCATGCTGACGACGTTCAACGAGGTCGACATGACGGCGATCCTCGATCTGCGCAAGCGCCGCAAGCAATCGTTCTTCGACAAGAACGAAGTGAATCTCGGCTTTATGTCCTTCTTCACCAAAGCCGTAGTCGGGGCGCTTAAGCAATTCCCGCTGCTGAATGCGGAGATCGACGGAGAAGACATCGTCGTGAAGAAGTTCTACGATATCGGCATCGCGGTTTCCGCGAAGGAAGGGCTCGTCGTTCCTGTCGTTCGCGACGCGGACCGTCTGGGCTTTGCCGAAATCGAGAAGAGCATCGTGGACCTGGCTAAGAAGGCTCGCGCCAACACGCTTTCGCTTAGCGATCTGCAAGGCGGCAGCTTCACGATTACGAACGGCGGGGTATTCGGCTCGCTGCTTTCCACTCCGATCCTGAATACGCCTCAAGTCGGCATCCTGGGCATGCACAAGATCCAAGTCCGCCCGGTTGCCATCGACGAGACGCGCATGGAGAACCGTCCGATGATGTACATCGCGCTTTCCTACGATCACCGTATCGTAGACGGAAGCGAAGCGGTTCGATTCCTCGTCGCGGTGAAAGAAATGCTGGAGGATCCGGAGCAGCTGCTGCTTCAAGGCTAATCATACACGGATATACCCACGCGCGATGCCGCGGTCTAATCTTCGGATTAGACCGCTTTTTTTGTAGTCTTCTGGCAGAAGAGCAGGAAGAGAAACGGACTCCGTGGAAGAGATATATAAAACTTAATAGTCGCACTTTGGGAGGATATGAAATGAATGAGACGGTTCAAGAGCAATTGTTGCGCGAAAGCAGAGAAAGATACGAAAGTCTCGTACATTGCTTGCCGGATGGCGTAGTCGTCTATTCGGACCATCAAATCCTATTTGCCAACGAAGCAGCTCTAAAATTGCTTGGGGCTTCAGACCGCATGGAAGTGGAAGGAAGACCGCTGCTCGATTTCGTCCATGAGGATTATCTAGACATGGTGACCAGTGACAAGATCAGAAAATTTATCGAATACGGCAAAGCCTCCCAGCCTACCTACAGAAAGATCATTCGTCTGGATGGGCAATTGATTACGGCCGAGGTACGTTCCATACCGATCGTGTATGACGGCAAGCGTTCGGTACAGCTCATCATCCGGGACATGTCGCCATGGATTCGCGTCGAGGAGACGTTAACGGAAAAGGATGTTCTCTACAAGTCATTGATGGAAAACGTCGTAGCCGGCGTATTTGTCGAGCAGAATGATGAAATCGTGTACGCCAATCCTTATTTGCTGAGTATGTTCGGCTATCGCCAGGAAGAGCTGAGAGGGATGAAGCTTACCGATTTCGTCTACGAAAAGGATCTTTATGTACAGGAGCATCCGAAACGTTCAACATCCCTGACCGACCGGAAGCAGTTTCTATTCAAGATTAAGGGAAAACGGAAGGATGGCGGGTTGCTGCAATTGGAGGGGAATTTCACTCCCATCGTGTTTAACGGCGGAGAGGCGCTCCTCGGAACGATCCAAGAAGTGACGCAGAAGCGCGAGAAGGAGCAAATTCTTCTGCAGAACGCCAAGCTGTACCAACGCATGCTTCGCTATATTCCGGAGCCGCTATTCATTACATACGAGGGGGAGCTTCTCTACGTCAACCGGTACGCATTGGAATTGATTGGAGCGCCGGATGAAACGCATCTCATCGGACGGAATATTTACGAATACATACATGAGGATGATCGGGATAGAGTGAGGAATGCATTAAACCGGACTTACGCGATGGACGAGCCGGCTTTTTTCCGGGAGGCACGGGTGGTATTGGCCGAAGACCGGATTCTGGAGGTAGAGGGATCGAATATCCGGATTGATCATTATATGGGCAAAAGCGTGGTCCTGAGCATCATCCGGGATTTGACGGAGCGCAAGCGATCGGAGGAACGAATGCTCCGGTCGGAGAAGCTGTCCGTTATCGGCCAGCTGGCTGCAGGCGTTGCTCACGAAATTCGCAATCCTCTGACGGCGCTGAAAGGCTTTACGCAATTGCTGCGCGCGAAGTATAAAGACGACTCCGCTTACTTCGATATTATGGCTGGAGAGCTGGACCGGATCAATCTGATCGTTAACGAGTTCATGACGCTGGCCAAGCCGCATTGGACGCCGTTCCGACATCTGGAGTTCGGAGGAATACTGCAAAGCGTATTATCCGTGCTGGAGACGCAGGCCACGCTGCTGAACGTCGAAATCGAGTGCCGGATCCAGGAGGGGCTGCCAGCCGTCTATTGCAACGAAAACCAGCTCAAGCAGGTATTGCTGAACATCATCAAAAACGCGATCGAAGCGATGCCTGATGGAGGCCGCGTGACGATTCAGGTTAGGGAGGCCGCTTATATCGCAGGTCCGCAATTGCAAATTAGCATCCAGGACGAAGGCCCCGGCATGCCGGAGGAGATTATCCGCAGACTCGGGGAGCCGTTCGTCACGACCAAAGAAAAGGGAACGGGGCTCGGGCTCATGGTCAGTACCCGAATTATCGAGACGCATCAAGGCACGCTGCATATCCGCAGGGGAGAGGTACGTGGGACGATCGTCGAGATTACGCTTCCTTTGCCGAATGACGACCGGGCTGTCCAAGCTGATGACGCTTGCGGTATTGCTCGGGAGTCAGCTCCGTGTGCTCCTTGAACGCGCGGCTGAAGTGCGAGGGATGCTTGAACCCGGACTCGTAGCCGATATCGGTTATGCTTTTGGTTGTTTGAATGAGTTGAAGCTTCGCTTCGTAAATCCGGCGGTGCATCAGAAATTGAAAGATGGTCATGCCGGTAATTTCCTTAAATGTCTTTGCCAAATAATATTTGCTAAGATGAAGCCGGCTTTGCAGGTGCTCCAGCGTAATGTCTTCGCTGTAATGAGCCTCCAGGTCCGAGATAACCGATTGCACATGGCGCTCCTTGGAGGAAGGGAATGCGGGCATCGCCTGGAGAGGCTGCTCGCAGAGCTCCCGGATCTGAAGCATCAGATCGAGGAACAAGGCATGGAATCTCTGCAGCGCTATCGGCGATTGTTTATTATACAGCGCTTCCATTTTGGACAGGGATGATTCGATCTCTTGCTGCTCTTCGCCGCGCAGCTGAAGCCGCACATTGTGCAGCATGCGGAACGGTGCCAGCAGATCGTCGCAGTATGCGGGCTGGATTTGCTGTTGGAAGTAATGCGGATCGAAATGCACGATTGTTCTGTGGTAGGCTACCTCCGGATCGGCATGCGCCTTGTGCAGGGTCATCCCGTGCATGAGGAGCAAATCGCCGGGTTCAAGCACGTAAATGCGGTCATTGATCAAATAGTTGGCCTTGCCGCCGCGGAAATAATAGATCTCGTAATGGGAATGCGTATGGTACGGGAAATAATCGCGGTAGCTGCTTGCCGTCCCTATTGTAAAAGGAGCTTTGAACTGATGGTTCGCATTCATGCGGTTCCCCCCTCGTTTGTACCCTCATTATACACCAACCAGAGTCAAATAAAAGGTGATTTCGGCTAATGCGAAAGAAGCGCGAGGGGCGGCAGACATGCTACGATACAGCTATGAAGTGGGAACCTACATTCTTCACGAGAGGGAGAGATGGATGAATATCGTTCGGCTCGGCATTATCGGACTAGGCAATATGGGAAAAGGACATATCGGATATTTGAAGAAGGGCGAGGTGAAGGGCGTCAAGCTGACGGCGGTCAGCGACAGCGCGCCGGCCGGCCTGGATTGGGCGAAGGAGAACGCGGGGGAAGGCGTTGCCTTGTACTCCGATCCGTATGAGCTGATGGATTCCGGTCTCGTGGACGGCGTATTGATCGCGACGCCTCACTATTCGCATCCGGAGCTTGCGATTGCATGCTTCGAGAGAGGGCTGCACGTGCTGGTCGAGAAGCCGGCCGGCGTCTACACGAAGCAGGTGCGCGAGATGAACGAGGCGGCGGCGCGCACGGATGTTAAGTTCAGCATGATGTACAATCAGCGGACGAACCCGCTCTACCAGAAGCTGAAGGATCTTGTCGACAGCGGGGAGCTGGGCGAGATCAGGAGAACGAACTGGATCATCACGAATTGGTATCGGTCCCAAAGCTACTACGATTCCGGGACTTGGCGCGCGACTTGGGCGGGCGAAGGCGGCGGCGTGCTGCTCAACCAAGACCCGCATCAGCTGGATCTATGGCAATGGACGATCAGCATGATGCCTAAGCGCGTCCGAGCCTTCTGCTACTTCGGCAAACACCGGAACATCGAGGTGGAAGACGATGTCACGGCGTTCGTGGAGTACGAGAACGGAGCGACCGGCGTATTCGTCACGACGACCGGAGAAGCGCCCGGCACGAACCGTCTCGAGATCAGCGGCGACAACGGCAAGGTGGTCATCGAGGACAACAAGCTGACGTTCTGGCGAAACCGCGTGTCCGAGCGCGAATTCAACGCAACGTACAAAGGCGGCTTCGGTCAGCCCGAATGCTGGAAATGCGAAATCCCCGTGCATGGGACGAATCCCGATCACAAAGGCATCACGCAAAACTGGGTCAACGCTATCCTTCACGGCGAGCAGCTGATTGCGCCGGGAGAAGAAGGCATCAAAGGCTTGATGTTATCCAACGCGATGCTCCTATCGACTTGGAATGACGATTGGGTCGAGCTTCCGATCGACGAGGAGCTTTATTACGAGAAGCTTCAGGAGAGAATCGCCAATTCCTCGTACCGCAAGGAAGACGAGGTAACGGCATGAGCAAAGCGGACGGTATGAATTACGCGCCGGAAGGGCAATCTCGCCGCGTCGTGGAACCGGGCGGGTTCGTGATCGCCGCGATGAACCTGGATCACGGTCATATCTACGGCATGTGCAACGGCCTGATCGAGGCGGGAGCCGAGCTGAAGTGGGTGTACGACGCCGATCCGGCGAAGGTTGAAGCCTTCGTCGGCAAATATCCGGGCGTTAGCGCCGCTGCCTCTCCGGAACAGATTCTGGAAGATCCGGAGGTGCAGCTGGTGGCAGCGGCCGCCATCCCGTCCTTGCGCGGACCGCTTGGCGTTCAGGTCATGCGGAGCGGCAAGCATTATTTTACGGATAAGGCGCCGTTCACGACGCTGGAGCAGCTGGAGGAAGCCAGAGCCGCGGCAGCCGAGACCGGCAAGAAGTACGCCGTGTATTACAGCGAGCGGCTGCATGTGGAGAGCGCCGTGCGCGCGGGCGAGCTGATTCAGGCGGGCGCCATCGGACGGGTTGTCCAGGTGCTCGGCCTCGGTCCGCATCGCCTCAACGCGCCGTCGCGTCCTTCCTGGTTTTTCGAGAAGGACAAGTACGGCGGCATTCTATGCGACATCGCTTCCCATCAGGTAGAGCAGTTTCTTTATTTTACGGGGAATAAGGATGCCAAGGTGCTGAGCAGCAAGGTGGCGAACTACGCGAACAAGGATTATCCGGAGCTGGAAGACTTCGGCGATATGACGCTGGTTGGCGAGAACGGCGCGACGGGTTACCTGCGGGTCGACTGGCTGACCCCAAACGGTCTTGGCACCTGGGGCGACGGCCGTATGCTGATTATGGGGACGGAAGGCTATATCGAGCTTCGCAAATACATCGACATCGCCCGGGAACGGGAAGGCGACCAGTTGTATTTGGTTAACGGTGTCGGCGAGCAGCATATGAGGCTGCAAGGCAAGGTCGGTTTCCCGTTCTTCGGACAATTGATACTGGATTGCCTGAACGGCACGGAACACGCGATGACGCAGGAGCATGCGTTCAAAGCCGCGGAGCTGTCGCTTATTGCCCAGCGCGACGCGCTGCGGATAGAAGGATAATAGGAAGGCGGTGCCCCATGGATCCGTTTGCGCGGAACCATGGGGCAGTGCTAGTATAAGGGCGCTGGATCATATTCGATACATTCGATTAGAGGGAGCTGGCTGACGAACATGGACAAAGGACTGCTCGGAACGAAGACGATTACGCAAATCGGGTTATTGGTGCACGATATCGAGAAGGTATCCGCCGCTTACGCGGACTTCTTCGGGATCGACAAACCGGCATGGTTCTGGACGGACACAGCGGATAAAGCGCAGACGCAGTTAAGGGGAGAATCGACGGAGGCGCGCGCGAAGCTGGCATTTTTCGATATGGGTTCCCTGCAGCTGGAGCTTATCGAGCCGGATCATCAGCCCAGCACGTGGAGAGAGCATTTGGACAAGCATGGCGAAGGCGTCCATCATATCGCGCTCGTCATCGAAGGCATGAAGGAGAAGATCGCTCTCATGGAGGGCCAAGGGATGAAGCTGGTGCAGAAGGGCGAATACACGGGCGGAAGATACGCGTACATGGACTCGTTCGAGCCGCTTAAGGTCATGCTCGAGCTGCTCGAGAACGATAAATAAACAGGAATCAACAGGAGGCGTCATGATGGAATTATTGATAACGGGCGCAGGTCGCGGATTAGGTTACGAGCTGACGGCCGAGGCGGTTAAGAGGGGACATCGTGTATGGGCGGGCGTTCGGGATACGTCGAAGGTCCCAGAGAAGCTGGCGGCCTTGCTGAAGCAATTTCCGGAGAAGGTCATTCCGCTTCTTCTCGACGTGACGGATGAACACAGCATCGAGGAAGCGAGCGCGTTCGTCCGGGAGAAGACCGGCGCGCTGGATGCGGTTATCAATAACGCGGCGATCCTGCTCGGGCGGGGGGAGAAGCTGGAAGAGCTCGATATGCGTCAGGTCGAGCAGTCGGTTCGGACGAATTTGTACGGGCCGATGATGGTAATGAAGCATTTCCTGCCGTTATTGCGCAAAGGCAGTCAGCAGGCCGTTCTCAATATCAGCTCGGAATCGGGGAGCATGGCGAGAGCGTACGCGGGCGATTATTCGTATGCGTTGACGAAGGCCGCCCTGAATATGTTCACGGCGCAGCTCCGTTCGGACCTCGCGAAGACAGGCTGCGTCGTGTACGCGGTTCATCCCGGCTGGATCCGGACGGACATGGGCGGGCAGCAGGCGACCGGCGACGCGGCCGAAGCGGCCCGCAGCATCATGGATTTGACGGAGCGGAAGCTTACGCCGCCGGGCGGAGCTTGGTTTATCGATCGTATTGGGAACCCGATGGAGTTGTAGAGGACGTGGACAAAGGAAGGGTGGAACAATGGGCAAACACCTTATATGGGCATATGTGGGAGATTTCTATCATAAAGCGGAATGGGCGAAAGCCGCGCTTGAAGGGGCTTTAGCCGTATCGATCGCGGACGGGAGCGTCGAGCTTCGGTTTGCCGGCGATACGGAGGAGTTCGTGGCCGGATTAAGGGAGAAGCCGGCAGCCGCCGTGTTGTTCGCGGAGAATCGGACGGATCCGGAACGCATGCATGACAAGGTATGGATGACCGGGAAGCATGCGGCGGACATCGTCCGTTACGTAGAAGGCGGTGGCGGATGGCTGGCTTGGCATTCGGGTCTCGCATCCTATCCTGAGGAAGGCGAATATGCGGCGATGCTGAAAGGATACTTCCTGTCCCACCCATCCGAGCATCAGCTTGTCCGTTACACGCCGGCGGGCAGCCCTGGACTGGCCGCGGAAGCTTTCGAGCTGATGGATGAGCATTACTTCGTGGAGTGCCGCGAGGCCGAGACGGATGTATTCCTGCGGTCGGAATCCGTCGACGGCAGCTCGATCGCGGGCTGGCGACACGCGAGCGGAGCCGGCCGGGTATGCTGCCTGACGCCGGCGCATCGCGAGGACGGACTGGCGGACGGGACATTCCGGAGTCTTCTGCAAGCTTCGGTCTGCTGGACGTCGAAGATAATGGACTAATTTGGCAAGTCATGGCCAGAAGGAGAAAACGCCTGCCCGGGAATCGATTATTCCGGGCAGGCGTTTTCTTAAGGGCGAAAAGCCGCAAACGTATATTTCAGCATCTGCGGTCCCGCCATGTTAATCGCGACGCTGAACCATTCGGAATGCGTCATGATTTTGCCGATGAGGTAAAAGGCGGTTCCTCCGATTAGTTCGAAAGCGATAAATTCCTTCCACTTCCACGCAGGTATGATATAAACCGCGAAGGCTTCCCCTCTAGCGGCCATCCGTCGTCGTTTCAACAAGCGCAAGCCCTCCTGCCGCACACGCGTTACAATTCTCCATAACGTATGCGGAGCGGCTTATCCAACATGCTTTAAAATATTGCGGAAAACGCGGCCGAAAATGGCGGCCATTTCATCGATATGCCCTTGCTCGACGATCAGAGCCGGCATGAGGCGAATCGTCGTCGCGTTCGGAGCGTTCACGAGAAGGCCTTCGGCCATGCACGCCGCCGAAAGCTTAGGCGCAAGACCTTCCGGCACGTCGAAGGCAAGCAGCAAGCCTTTGCCGCGGATGTTCGCGACCGGAAGCTCTTCCGCAAGCTCCTCCAGCTTGCTCTTCAAATAGCGGCCTTGAACATCGGCGCTTGCCGTCAGGTCGCGCCCCAGCAGCTCTCGCAGCACCGCAAGACCGGCCGCCATGCCGAGCGGCTGCCCCGTATACGTGCCGCCTTGGTCTCCGGGCTGGAACAGGTCGTATTTCTCCTTGGTCAGCATGGCGGAGAGCGGGAAGCCGGCGCCGATCCCTTTGCCGAGCGTCAGAATATCGGGCTGGATGCCGTAATGCTGGAACGCGAACAGCTTGCCAGTCCGGCCGAGGCCGGTCTGCACTTCGTCGAAGATGAGCAGAATGCCGTACATATCGCATATTTTGCGAAGACCGTACAGATAAGCCTCGCTTAGTTCATGAACGCCGCCTTCTCCTTGAACGAGCTCCACCATAATGGCGCAGGTATTGTTCGTTACCGCGGCGAAGCAAGCGTCGAGATCGTTGATCGGCACGTGCATGAAGCCGTTAACCTTAGGAGCGAACAGCGGCTCCCAGTGCGCTTTGCCGGTTGCGGACATCATGGCAAGCGTGCGGCCGTGGAAGCCGTTCTTCAGCGTAATGATTTCGTAGGCGCCGTCCAGATGAAGCGCGCCGTGCTTGCGCGCCAGCTTCACCGCGCTTTCGTTCGCTTCCGCGCCCGTGCTGGTAAAGAATGCTTTATCCATGCCGCTGACGCTGCAGAGCAGCTCTGCGAATTCCGCCTGCGGTTCGTTGTAGAAGCCGGGGCTCGCATGCACGAGCGTGGCGGCTTGCTTCGCGAGCGCGTCTCGAAGCGCTGCGGGCGAATGGCCGAGGCTGTTCACCGCCCAGCCGCCGATAAAGTCGAGGTAGGCTTGGCCTTCGGTGTCGTAGAGCATCATGCCTTCGCCGCTCGCCATGACGATGTCGGGACGATTGGCGGTGAAGAGGATATGTTTTTTGGCCGCGTTCAGCAGCTCGGCCGTTCTATTGGAAGCGGATTGCTCGATTTCGAGCGCGGTGTCACCGGTAGAAACAGGAAAACTCACAACGGATCCCTCCGATCAATTCGTATAATACTGTATAAATATACAACAATACGAATTTATATTCAATAAACGAATGATGAAATTTCTTAGAAGGATCACGAACAAAAAAATCCCTCCATCCTCATAGTAAGCCGAGGATGGAGGGATTGTGCCTATAAAGAGATCGTTATTTCCGGGGACGTCGCCCAAGCTCCGGCCGGAAGGAGCTTATATGTGACTCCGGTCAGCAGCTTGCCGCCGTTTTGAATTTCGAATACGCCCGTTTCGCCTTTGCGGGTCTGGACTTTGTATTGGGCCGTTAAGCTGGTGCCGTCCGAGCCTTCCAGCTTGACGGAGCGGTAAGCGAATAGCTCGTCGCCCGGGTCGGCGCTTAGCGATACGTTCAACGTGGTTTCGTTCACGGCCTCCGCCGCCGCGATGACGAGCGGATCGACGGCTGCCGCTACGAAGCTGGCGCTTCTCGCCTCGAACCAATCGGCCGAAACCGTATATTTGACGCCGGGCTGAAGGGTCTGGCCTTGCGGCAGGCGGAATTTCGGCTCTTGCTTGCCGTCGGTCGATTGCGTAAAGCCGACATAGGAGACCGTAATCGGCTGGCCTCCCTCAGGCGTCAGGACAGCCTGTCTGGAAGCGAGGGACGAAATGATTTGCATCGGCTTGCCATCCAGCGTGTTGTCTTCGCCCAAGACGACCGCGTTCGCGCCTCTGCCACCCGAGTATGCGGAGATCAAGTAGCCGTAATCGATGACGCCGTCAGCACGGAAGGAGTCCACCTCGAACGTGTCGGCGGTTACTTGGCGGGCTTCGTTTAATTGAAGCTTCTCGCTGCTTGACGCCACGTCGAGCTGCTCCGCGCCTTTGTAGCTCAGCTTATAGTTCTGCTCCGTCATCGTCACGACCGGCACAATATAAGTGGCGATTGCTCCCGTCTTCAGACGCGGTTGATTCACAAGTCTCAAGCCTCCGTCGAAGGCGAAATTCTCGTTAGCGGCCGCCGTCGTTTCATCCTCTATCGTCATCGGAGAGTCGAATGTAACTTCCAGCGTAATGTTATTCAGCGCTTTCACCGAAACGATCTTGGCATCCGCCGAACGGATGGCCGCTTGCGAATGGACGAGCAGCATCGCCGCGTCCCCGCGCGTGACCGTCCTGCCGTCGATCGCGAGCTGATCCATCCAATGCCGGACGGATTTGACGTCGCGCTGCAGCGCTTTGGCGACGAAGGCCGTCATATCCGCGCTGTTGGCCGCGGCATTCGGGGCCAGCTTGTCCGATTCGGCGATGAGTCCGTGCCGCGCGGCCGCGGCGACATAACGATCGTACCATTGCGCGCCTTCTTCGCCGTCCGCTTCCAAGTCTAGAGCGAGCAGCACCATTTTCAGCAATTCCGCGTTCTTCACGGGTTTGTCCGGACGAATCTGTCCGTCTTCATAGCCCTGCAGCACGCCTTGCCCGATGAGGCGATTAACCGCTTCCCCGTACTGCACGCTTCTATTGGTCGCCGCCGATGCCTCGATGTTCGCGACCGGAGCCAGCGATGCCGCTTGCGCCTGGAATGGCAGCAGAGCTCCTCCGCCGATCAACGCGGCGAGCGCCGCCGTCTGCATTCTCCGCTTCGTTCTGTTCATGTTCATCTTCCTCTCACGGTTTGTCGTTGTTCCTGAAACCTATGATAGGCTACGACTCTAAAGGAGGAGATAAGAGAATATAAACATTTTCTAAACAGACTGCAAACAATCCTGAAAGCTCGGTCAGACGGAAAAACGGTAACCGGCGCCCCACACCGTTTCAATGAACTGCGGATTCGACGGATCCGCTTCGATCTTCTCGCGAATCCGGGAGATATGCACGGTTACCGTCGCGATGTCGCCGTTCGAATCCATGCCCCAATTCCGTTCGAACAGCTCTTCCTTGCTGAACACGCGATTAGGATGGGCGGCCAGGAAGAGGAGGACGTCGAATTCCTTGGCGGTCAACGATATCTCTTGGCCGCGGACATAGACGCGCCTCGCCGATTTGGAGATGGACAGCTCTCGGATGTTCAGCAGCTCGGTCTCCGTCTTCCTTCCGCCCATATACCGTTCGTAGCGGGATAAGTGGGCCTTCGCCCTGGCGACGAGCTCGTTCGGGCTGAACGGCTTGGTCACGAAATCGTCCGCTCCGAGTCCGAAGCCCCGGATTTTATCGATTTCTTCTTTCTTGGCGGAGACGATGAGGATCGGCAGATCCAGCTTCTCGCGGATTCGCTTGCATAACTCGAAGCCGTCTACGCCAGGCAGCTGCAAGTCGACGATGACGAGGTCGTATTCGCCGCCAAGCTCCTCTTGAAGTCCTTCGCCTCCGTCAAGGCATATTTTCGCATCGTAGTCGTGCAGCTGGAAGTAGTCGCGCTCCAGCTCCGCGATATAGGGATCGTCTTCGATGATAAGAATTCGTTTCATGGTTCGTTACCTACCTGCCTCTGCCGATGGTCTTCGAATGATTGGAGCGTAAAACAAATCGTCGTGCCTTGGCTAACCGAGCTTTCCGCCCGGATCGCGCCGCCATGCCCTTCGATGATTTGCTTGGCGATGGCGAGCCCGAGGCCGCTGCCGCCGGCCGCCATGCTTCTGGACGGTTCCGCGCGGTAGAAGCGTTCGAATATATGCGGCAGCGCCTCGTCCGGAATGCCGTGACCGTTGTCGCTGATCCGAACGGCGAAGAAGCCGTCCGGCTCTTCGGTTAAGCCGATGTCGATCCGTTTCTCGTCTTGCGTTCTCGGCATGTACTTCAAGCAATTGCCCAGCAGATTGGACACGACCCGTCTTAGCTTCTCCCGGTCTGCCATGGCGTAAGCGGGGGCCGAGGACCGCTCTTCCCAATGCACCTTCACCCCGAGCTGCTCGAGCTCGATCGCCATTTCGCCGACGGCCGCGTGCAGGAAACCATACAGCTCGACTTGCTCGAACGAATAGGGCTCCTTGTTCATATCCAGCTTCGAATAATAAAGCAGCTCGCCTACGAGCTTCTCCAAATCCGACGCTCTCGTATGGATGGCGCCGACGTAGCGGTCGAGCTTCTCTTTCGTATCGGTCAAGCCGTCCCGGATACCCTCTGCATATCCTTTGATCGTCGTAATCGGCGTGCGGAGGTCATGCGAAATATTGGACAGCAGCTGCTTGCGGTTCTCTTCGTAGCGGAGCTGCAGCTGAACCGATTGCTCGAGCTTGCCGCGCATGTCCTCGAAGCTCATGACCAGCTGGCCGACTTCGTCGTTCGATGAGGGTTCCAGCTTGATGGAGAGATCGCCTTCCTTGATCCCTTCGGCCGACCGTCTAAGACGGTCGAGCGGCTTCACGATCGTTCGGGTGACATACCGGTACAGAAGCAGCCCCGTCAGGAGCAGGATGACAAGGAATACCGCGATAAGGATCGGCAGGAGCGTTCGCACGAGCTGGGCGAAAGGACTTCGCTCGCGAAGGACGAATACGCTCCCCTTCTCGTTCTCGCGGCCTGACTCCGAGAAGTAGAAGTCGAACTTGGCGTAAGAGAAAAAACGGCTGCCGAGATTCATCGTATTGCGGATCGAGTAGTTCCCCATTTCGTAAGCCGGCATATCCCCGAAGGCGGCCTCCTCTCGGAGAGTGGGAGTTGCATAGACGATGTTGTCGTTCCGTCTGACGATCAGACCGGACTGAACCATTTTCAGCTGAAGATCGAAATCCTGAAGGAGGTTCTCGTCCAGCAGCCGCTCGGGATCGTGTTTGGCCAAATATTTTAGCTCCAGAAAGATGTTTTCTTCTTCTTCGGACAGAGGGTGGATCGCATAGTGAATGCGGTAGAAGCTGCCGAAGCTGCGAGCATCGCCGGTTACGGCGACTGACAGCAAGTAGGCCGCCGCCAGGAACAGGACGATGGAGACGATGACGACGGATGCAAAGGAGAACAGCAGGCGGAGCCGGATGGACATAAGCTGGAAAGCCCCTTTCATGGGAAGCATTACTTCCGAAATTGTAGTATAGGGCGGGGCGTCTAGCAAGTTTGTTTCGTTTTGTTCTTTTTAAGTTCGAAAATGTGTGGTATAGTGTAATCGAACATAAACAAACGAACTCATACGGAAAGACATTTCTCTCAATAATAAGGAGGCTATTCATTATGGAAGTACGTCACACGACTAACCCAACGGATGTCAAACAATACGATACGGCTCGCCTGCGCCAGGAATTTCTGATTCCTACGCTATTCGAAGAAGGCCAAATCAAGATGGTATACACGCATTATGACCGCATGGTCGTAGGCGGCGCACAGCCGGTCAAGGAAGAGCTGGCGCTGGAAGCGGCCGATACGCTGAGAACGGATTATTTCCTCGAGCGCCGCGAGATCGGCTTCCTGAGCATCGGAGGTCCGGCGATCATTACCGTTGACGGCGAAGCTTACGAGCTGGATAAGCTCGACGTGCTGTACGTTGGCAAAGGCAAACGCGAAGTAAAGCTTGCGAGCAAGGATTCCGCGAACCCGGCGAAGCTGTATTTCTGCTCCGCGCTAGCTCATGCCGAGCTGCCGACCCGCAAGATGACGAGAGAAGAAGCGAATCCGACGCATCTGGGCGCCCAAGAGACGTCGAACGAGCGCGTCCTGTACAAATACATTCACGCCGACGGCATCCAAAGCTGCCAGCTGATGCTTGGCGTAACGAGCCTGCAGGCGGGAAGCGTATGGAACACGATGCCTTCGCACGTTCATGACCGCCGCATGGAAGCTTATCTGTACTTCGACATGGCCGACGAGACGCGCGTCTTCCATATGATGGGCGAGCCTTCGGAGACGAGACATCTGGTCGTCGCGAACGAGCAAGCGATCATCTCGCCGCCATGGTCGATCCACTCCGGCGTGGGCACGAGCAACTACACGTTCTGCTGGTCGATGGCCGGCGAGAACTACACGTTCACGGATATGGATGTTGTGAAGGCCAGCGAACTGAAGTAGAATGGCTCCATGAAGATTTCGTGGAGGGGGGACGCCGGATGCTGGCGGCCGAGAGACACCGGTATATTTTAGAGAAGCTCGAGCAGAATGGCGCCGTCAAGGTTTCGGAGCTGAGCGAGCAGTTCCAGGTCACCGAGAAGACGGTTCGTGAAGATCTGGAGAAGCTCGAGGAGAAAGGACTGCTGAGGCGGACGCATGGCGGCGCGGTATTGGAGCAGGGGGGCGAGGACAGCTTGCTCCCTCTGCAGATACCGAACGCGAAGCATCAGCAGGAGAAGGCAGCGATCGCGGAGCTCGCGCTCACGTGCATCGAGCCGAACGACATCATCGCGCTCGATGCCGGCAGCTCCACTCTCGAGCTGGCCAAGCTGCTGCCGAACATGCCGCTGACGGTGCTGACGAACGATCTGCTGATCATTCGCGAGCTGACGATGAAGGACGCGATCCGCCTGGTGGTGCCGGGCGGTTACCGCCACAATAACTTATTGATCGGCGGGGAATCGCAGGAATGGATCAACCGGCTCAATGTGCACAAGCTGTTCCTGTCGACGACCGGCATTCATTTGGAATACGGGCTGACGATCTTCACGGAGGAGCTCGCCAAGCTGAAGCGGCTGTACATGGACAACGCCAAGCAGGTGTACATTCTCTCCGATCATAGCAAGTTCGATAAGGGCGCGCTTATTACGTACGGCACATTAGACGAAACGTTCAGCATTATTACGGACGAAGGCATTTCGCCCGAGGTTGAGAATAAATACGCGGCCACGGGGCTGCGAATCATGAAAGCGCCGCTGCCGAAGGGCGGCAGGCGCGGCAAGGGGAAGGTGTAGACATGGGACTATTTGACCTCGCGGGCAAACGCGCCATCGTAACGGGAGCGGGACGCGGGCTCGGCGAAGCGATCGCCCTCGGCTTGGCGGAAGCGGGCGCGGACGTCGCGCTTGTCACGAACCGCACGCCTGCGGACAAGACGGCGGCCCGCATCGAAGCGATGGGCCGCAAGGCGATTACGATTCAGGCGGATGTTGGCGACCGCGCCCAGCTTCCGGCGATCGTGCAGAAGACGATCGAAGGATTGGGCGGGCTCGATATCCTCGTCAACAACGCGGGCATTATCCGCCGCACGCCGGCAGCCGATCACAGCTACGAGGATTGGCAGGACGTGCTGGACGTGAATCTCAATTCCGTCTACGTGCTAAGCCAACTGGCGGGACGGCATATGATCGAGCAAGGCTACGGCAAAATCATCAACATCGCGTCCATGCTTAGCTTCCAAGGCGGCATTAACGTGCCGGGCTACACGTCCAGCAAGCATGCCGTTGCCGGCTTGACGAAGGCGCTGGCAAGCGAGTGGGCGTCCAAAGGACTGCAGGTGAACGCAATCGCTCCGGGTTACATGAGCACGGACAACACCGAAGCGCTTCGCGAGGATCCGGTTCGCAGCACGCAGATTCTGCAGCGTATCCCGGCTGGACGCTGGGGGACTTCCGAGGACCTGATTGGTCCGGCGGTATTCCTCGCGTCCGCGGCTTCGGATTACATGAACGGCCATATTCTTGCCGTAGACGGCGGTTGGCTGGTTCGATAGACGGGCAAAGCAAAACCCAGCGGCATAAAGCGCCGCTGGGTTTATTTCGTATGGAACCTTTCGGCGGACTATACGTTATACTCCTAACAGATGCTTCAGAACAGGTAAAACTAGCTCCTGGAGGGATATGGTATGTTATTCTGGTTTCTTGTATTCTCTGCCGCCTCGCTGCTGCTGACGCCTACATTCTGGTCGAAGCGGCATATCGTCTGGCAGATCGTCAAGCTGGTCTTTGCTTTCGTCTACGGCGGCGTCATCGTCGGTTACTTGCAGCTCATGGACGAGACGGTCAGCGCGGTCATCATGCAGCTGGGCTTCATCTATCCGCTTGTTCTTGCGGCGGATCTGGCCGTCATGATGACGGGAAGAGCGGGTCGGACCGGCAAGAACCGTCCGAAGGACGAGAGTAAGAAGGCTGGTGGCCCTGCCGCTGGCGTAAGGCTCGGCTTTGGCGTTGCGGCTATCGTGTTGGCCGGATGGATCGCTCTCGCCCTCCTCTACCCGCTGTTCGTCAAGGATGAGCTGTACCGGATCGTGGAGGCGAAGGAAACGTCCGACAAAATCGCGGCAACCGATATTCAGCATATTCCCACCGTTCCGAAGGAAACGGCGGGCTACGTGGCGGATAAGCTCATCGGCGGCATTCCGAAAGCTTCGTATTACCAGCTTGGCGAGCTGACCAGGCAGAAGATCGGCTCCGAGGAATTTTGGCTCGCGCCGATCGAATACAAGGGGCTCTTCGAATCATGGAATGCCAAGTCGCTGCCGGGATTTATTAAGGTCAGCGCGGAGGATAAAGACCGACCGGCGACATTCGTCGACCAGGATAGCTTCGTTTATTCGCCTTCCGCTTTTTTCGGCCATGACCTGATGCGGAAGGTTCGGAGCGAATATCCGAGGGATATATTGCGGTTCGCGGGCTTCGAGCCCGACGAGAACGAGAAGCCGTATTGGATCGTATCGTACGGTCATTACCGGAATTTCCGGGGCGGCTTCGAGCTGGACGGCGCGATTATCGTAGACGCCGTGACGGGGGAAATGACCAAATACGGCCTAAACGAGCTGCCGGATTTCGTTGATTTTGCGGTTCCCGCGGAAGTGGCCTTCGATTACAACCAGTGGCATGCCAAGTACAAGCATGGCTGGTGGAACACGCTGTTCGGCAAGAAGGATATCTACCAAGTGACCGAGTGGGATACCGACGAAGAAGTAATCGGGTTGTTCGGTCCGGATAAGGAGATGTATTGGTTCACGGATCATACGACGCGCGGAACCAATTCCATGGTCGGTTATACGCTGATGAACGGCCGCACCGGCGAATATACGTATTATACCGGCACGAAGGGGATGTCCGACGGCAAGGCCGCGATCGAAGCCGTGAACAACACGTTCCTCAAGGATGCTTGGACGGGGACGAACTCCATTCTGTACAACATTTACGGCGAGGAAGCTTGGTATATCCCGGTTATCGACACCAAGGGGGTCTTAAGGAAAATCGCCATCGTGAACGCGCGGAATACGCAAATCGTCGCTTACGGCGACACGAAGCAGAACGCGTTCAACAGCTACAAGGTACGCATGGCCGCTAGCAAGAACAGCACGAACGACGCGCCTACCGATGCCGCCGACAAGAAGGAGATAACCGGCAAGGTGCTGCGCCTCGGCGAAATGACCGTGGAGAACATTACGCTGATTCAAATCCTTCTCGAGGGAAGCGACAAAGTGTTCATGGCGAACCCGCAGGCTATTATTTACGCCCCCTTCATGAAAGAAGGGGATACGGTACGCCTGACGTATACGGATACGGAGGAGCAGATCGTGTCGGTGGATCAGCTGTTTAACGTGACGCTTGGCAAGTAACCTGTTGAGGGGTGAAAAAATTTCATCCTTACCGGGGAACGTTCGGCTCCTTATAATCTTAGTATAGATTCATTGAGGAGCGTGATTATGATGAAAAAAGGTAAAGCCGCCGTGTTAGCCATTCTGGTTGTTTGTTTGACGCTCGGAACTGCCGTGTCCGGCGTATCGGCTCGAATGATCGCTAGCCAGCCGGTTTGCTTCGCGGACAATTCTACTCAATGTCCGACGGAGTGACCTTTCGAACGGCGTATGTAAAGAATTCTTCTCAAGAGGCAGCCCCATGCGGGCTGTCTCTTGTTTTATAAAAAACGCTATACTTTTCCTTCCAAATCGTGTATATTCTTTTTCCCGCTATTTTTAGCAAAGTACGGTAAGAGGTCGGAGGTTCGCGCTCTGCACGCTGCGAAACGGGCGGAATTCGTACAGGAGGACTTATAGCAAATGAGTCGGAACAAGGATTGGATTCGGCTGGAAGGAATCGGGAAAAGCTTCAAGGTGGCGACAAGAACGGCCGGGCTTAAGGAAGCGGCCAAAGCGTTGTTCGTCCGAAAACACACGGTAGTGGAGGCGCTGAAGGATATTTCGTTCTCCATCGGCGAAGGCGAGATCGTCGGGTACATCGGGCCGAACGGCGCGGGAAAATCGACCACGATCAAAATCATGAGCGGCATTCTGGTGCCGGACGGCGGCAGCTGCTCCGTGATGGGCTATACGCCGTGGAAGGACCGGACGGACTACGTGAGGCACATCGGCGTCGTGTTCGGGCAGAGGTCTCAGCTATGGTGGGATGTGCCGGTGCTCGACTCGTTCGAGCTGCTGAGGGATATTTACAAAATTCCGGATGCCAAGTACAAGCAAAACGTAGCGATGCTCACCGACATGCTCGATCTCGAGAAAATCTTGCAAATGCCGGTCAGACAATTGAGTCTTGGGCAGCGGATGCGCTGCGAAATCGCGGCATCGTTGCTGCATAGTCCGAAGCTCCTGTTCCTCGACGAGCCGACGATCGGACTCGACGCCGTCAGCAAGCTGGCGGTCCGGAACTTCATCAAGACGCTGAACAAGGAGCAGGGCGTCACCGTCATTCTGACGACGCATGACATGAGCGATATCGAAGCACTGGCCAGCCGCCTGCTCATGATCGGCAAAGGGGCTCTGCTCTACGACGGCTCGCTCGAGGAGCTTCGCGGCCGATTCGGAACCGGCAGGACGGTCACGGTCGATTACCGGGGGGATTCCGGTCCGATCGATATTCAAGGCGCGACGCTCATGGACTGGACGCAGGAGCGGGCCGTGTACAGCTTCGATACGGAGCAGATCGTGCTGGCGGATATCGTGTCGCGATTGTCCGAGAAGGTCGAGATCGTCGATATCGCGGTTACGTCCAAGGACCTCGACGAGATGATCGTCGAGCTGTACGAGGAGCATCAAATATGAAGGCCTACGTCTCGATTTGGCGGCTCCGGTTCGTCAATGGCATGCAGTACAGGGCGGCGGCGCTCGCGGGCATGGCCACTCAGCTTTTCTTCGGTTTCGTCTTCATTATGATCTTCGCGGCATTCTACTCCGGCAGCTCGGGCGGCGAGCCCATTTCCTTGCAGGACTTGATTACATATGTATGGCTGCAGCAGGTGTTCCTTTCCTTCATTATGTTATGGTTCCGCGACCAGGAGCTGTTCGACCTCATAACGAGCGGCAATATCGCCTACGAGCTGTGCAGGCCGATGGGCTTGTATCCGCATTGGTATTCCAAGCTGATGGCCCAGCGGGTGGCAAGCGCGGTTCTACGCTGCTTTCCGATTCTGTTCATTACGTTCCTGCTCCCCGAGCCTTATCGGATGAGCGCGCCCCCGTCTTGGGCTTCTTTCTTTCTCTTCCTGGTCACGCTGCTGCTCGGTTTGCTCGTCATCGTGTCCATCTCCATGCTCATTTACATCTCGGTGTTCTGGACGATGTCCCCGATCGGCTCCATTCTGATGATTTCGGTCGCGGGCGAATTTCTGGCGGGCATGGTCATCCCGGTGCCTCTCATGCCGCAGTGGCTGCAGAGCATCGCATACGCGCTGCCGTTCCGATGGACGGCGGACTTCCCGTTCCGCGTCTATTCCGGACATATTCCGGTAACGGAGGCGGCGTGGGGCATCGCGATTCAACTGCTATGGCTGGCTATCCTCGTCATCGCCGGACAATGGCTGATGCGCAGGGCGCTGCGAGCCGTCGTGGTTCAAGGAGGGTAACCGAAACATGCGACTTTATTTCAAATATTTAAACATCCACTTGAAGTCACAAATGCAGTACCGCGCTTCGTTCTGGCTGATGAGCGTCGGGCAGTTTTTTATCCCGTTCATGGTATTCGGCGGCTTGTACCTCATGTTCGACCGGTTCGGGCAGCTGCAGGGCTGGAGCTTCTTCGAGGTGGCGCTCTGCTTCGCCGTCATTCATCTGTCCTTCTCGCTCAGCGAATGCTTCGCCCGGGGCTTCGACGCGTTCTCTTCGCTCGTGGGCAGAGGCGACTTCGACCGGCTGCTCGTCAGGCCGAGAAGCACGGCGCTGCAAGTGCTCGGCTCCAAGTTCGAGTTTACGAGGATCGGACGCCTGCTCCAAAGCTCGTTCGTGCTGGTCTGGTCGCTCGCCAATTTGCCGGCGGTATGGACCTTCCCGAAGCTGCTGACGCTAGCTCTCATGATCGCGAACGGCGTGTTTATTTTTACCGGCATCTTCATTCTGGCCGCGACGTTCTGCTTCTGGACGATTCAGGCTCTCGAGGTGGCGAATGTGTTCACGGACGGAGGGCGGGAGATGGCGCAGTATCCGCTTAACATCTATGAGAAATGGGTGACGCGTTTTTTCACCTTCATCATCCCGTTCGGCTGCGTCAGCTATTTGCCGCTCATGTACCTGCTTGACAAGAGGGAGGGCAGCGAGCTGCTGCCGATGCTCTTTACGCTCGGGGGAGCGTTGTTTCTCGTGCCATGCCTCCTGATCTGGAGGTTCGGGGTCCGGCATTACCGCTCGACGGGGTCCTAGCCCTTGACAAGCGCCCATAATCCCTTTATATTCGTTACAAGTTAATATTGTGTGGAGATTCGGAGAACACGGCACCTATTCGTCAATAGGATTGTTGTGTTCTTTTGCGCATATTGGGGGGTTACCATGACGACGTTCCGTCAATCCATTCTGCCGGCCGCTCGCAAAATCAAGGATTTCGAGAAGCTGATGGGCACGTCTTTCGAATATGTCGTGCTGCTTGACAGCCATGTCGCTTCGCTTCAGACGCTTGCGGATATGGCAAGGGCGCACGGCAAGAAGCTGCTTCTTCACGCCGATCTGATCAGCGGGCTCAAAAACGACGAGGCGGCCGCGGAATATTTGTGCCAAATCATAAGACCGGCCGGCGTCATCTCCACGAGAGCGAGCGTCATCCAGAAGACGAAGCAGAACGGATTAATCGCGATCCAGCGATTGTTCCTGCTCGATACGATCGCGCTGGAGAAAAGCTATGTTTTGCTTGAACGCACGAAGCCGGATTATATAGAAGTGCTGCCGGGCGTCATTCCCCATATGATCGGGGAAGTGCTTAAACGCGCGGATATTCCCGTATTCGCGGGCGGACTGATCCGCACGGCCGAGGATGTCGAGAATGCACTGGCGGCGGGCGCATCAGCCGTTACGACGTCGAAGCGCGAGCTGTGGGCGAAATACGAACGGACAGAAAGGAGAGGATAGAACTTGGAGGAAACGTACATTCTATCCATTGATCAGGGAACATCGAGCACAAGAGCCATCCTTTATGACCGCGATGGATCGGTCCGCGGCAAGGCTCAGCAGGAACTCAAGCAGCTTTTCCCGAATCCGGGCTGGGTTGAGCATGACCCGAACGAGATCTGGTTATCCGTGCTTGGAGTCATCTCCTCCGCGTTGAAGGAGTCCGGGATCCGGCCGGAGCAGATCAAGGCGATCGGCATTACGAATCAGCGCGAGACCGCCGTTGTCTGGAATCGGCGAACCGGCTTGCCGGTCTATAATGCGGTTGTATGGCAATCCCGCCAGTCGGCGGATATCTGCGAGCAGCTCCGGCAAGACGGCTATGAGCCGCTCGTCCGGGAGAAGACGGGACTGCTGATCGATCCGTATTTCTCCGGCACGAAGGTAAAGTGGCTGCTTGATCATGTGGACGGAGCCAGGGAGCTCGCCATGAGCGGCGATCTGCTGTTCGGTACGATCGACACGTGGCTCGTCTGGAAGATGACCGGCGGAGAGGCGCATGTAACGGACTACTCCAACGCTTCCAGAACGCTGATGTTCAATATCCACGAGCTTCGCTGGGATGAGAAGCTTCTGCAAATGCTGGACGTGCCGGCCGCGATGCTGCCCGCCGTCAAATCTTCTTCCGAAATTTACGGGTATACGGTTCCGCATCATTTCTACGGCAACCGCATCCCGATTGCGGGCATTGCCGGCGACCAGCAGGCCGCCTTGTTCGGCCAAGCCTGCTTCGAAGAGGGCATGGCCAAAAACACGTACGGCACCGGCTGCTTCATGCTGATGAATACCGGCTCCAAAGCCATCGAATCGAATCACGGCTTGTTAACGACCATAGCCTGGGGCTTGAACGGCAAAGTGGAATACGCGCTCGAAGGCAGCGTGTTCGTCGCGGGCTCCGCCTTGCAATGGCTTCGGGACGGTCTCCGTCTTATCGAATCGGCAGCCGAGAGCGAGACCTACGCGACCAAGGTAGAGTCATCGGAGGGCGTCTATGTCGTGCCCGCTTTCGTAGGTCTAGGCACTCCTTATTGGGACAGCGACGTTAGAGGCGCGGTGTTCGGACTGACACGGGGCACGCAGAAGGAGCATCTCATACGGGCGACGCTTGAATCGCTTGCTTATCAGAGCAACGACGTGCTGAACGCGATGAAGGAGGATGCCGGTCTCGAGCTGAAGTCGCTGCGGGTCGACGGAGGCGCGGTTTACAACGAATTCCTGATGCAGTTTCAGAGCGATCTGATCGGCACCGTGGTGGAAAGGCCACTTACGAATGAAACGACCGCGCTCGGAGCCGCTTATTTGGCAGGTCTCGCGACGGATTATTGGGAGAGCCGCGACGATATCCGCGAGCGTTGGCAGTCGGAGCGCAGATTCGAGCCGAAGATGTCCGCGAAGCAGCGAGACGATCTGTACGAAGGCTGGAAAAAGGCGGTACGGGCGGCAATCGCTTTCAAATAAAGCCAGCAATCTTAGGTTCCTTTTTCGGGAGCGGCATGTTATACTGGGAACAAGTTAATAACGGGACGGAGTTTCGGAGAATCCCCATTAGTCCGGCGTTTAATCGCGCCGGGCTGATGGGGATTCTTTTTTTCTCGGAACCAGCCGTCCCTTACGGAGGGTATACAACCATGACATTACAATTCTCGGCAAGACAAGATAACAGGAAGGCCCTGCTCGAGCGATTGACCGCCGTCGAATATGACGTGCTTATCATCGGGGGAGGCATTACCGGCGCGGGCATCGCGCTCGACGCCACGACGAGGGGGATGCGCACGGCGCTGATCGAAATGCAGGACTTCGCCGGAGGCACATCCAGCCGTTCGACCAAGCTGGTGCACGGCGGACTCCGCTATTTGAAGCAATTCGAGGTGAAGATGGTTGCCGAGGTAGGCAAGGAACGCGCCGTCGTCTACGAGAACGGGCCGCATGTCACGACGCCGGAATGGATGCTCCTGCCTCTGTACAAGGGAGGGACGTTCGGTCCGTTCTCCACGTCGCTTGGACTTAAGCTTTACGATTATTTGGCCGGCGTGAAGCGGGGAGAGCGCCGCAGCATGCTTTCGGCGGACGAAGCCGCCGCGAAGGAGCCGCTGCTGAAGCGGGAAGGCTTGCTCGGCGGCGGCTATTATGTCGAGTACCGGACGGACGACGCGAGATTGACGCTCGAAGTGCTGAAGAAAGCGGCGGAGCTTGGCGTCGCGGCCGCTAACTACGTGAAGGCGGAGCAGTTCCATTACGAAGACGGCAAGCTGACGGGCGTTACCGCCGTGGATGCGGTGACGGGCGAGAAGCTGCTTATCCGCGCCAAAAAAATCGTGAACGCGGCAGGCCCATGGGTGGATTCCTTGCGGGAGCTCGACCGCTCGCGGCAAGGGAAGACGCTTCGTTTGACCAAAGGCGTGCACCTGGTGTTCGATCAGTCGCGGTTTCCGCTTCATCAGGCCGTATACTTCGACACGCCGGACGGCAGAATGATCTTCGCCATTCCGCGCGACGGGAAAACATACGCAGGCACGACGGATACCGATTACGACGGCGACTTGATGAATCCGGCCATGACCGATGCGGATCGGGATTACGTGCTTGACGCGGTGAACGGGATGTTCCCAAGCCTGAAGCTGAAGGCTCAGGATGTGGAATCGAGCTATGCGGGACTGCGGCCTCTTATCTACGAAGAAGGCAAGTCCGCATCCGAGGTATCGCGCCGGGACGAGATTTTCCGCTCCGCTTCGGGCTTAATTACGATCGCCGGAGGGAAGCTGACGGGTTACCGCAAGATGGCGGAGAACGTTGTGAACGGGATCGTGAAGGACCTTCATGCCGAAGGCCACGGTCCGTATAAGCCTTGCGTCACCAAGCATCTTCCGATCTCGGGCGGTGAAGTGGGAGGCTCGGCCAGCTGGCCGGAATTCCTGCGCCGGAGCACGGAGCAGGGAACGAAGTCGGGGCTCACGCCGCAGGAAGCCAAGACGATCGCGCATCGTTACGGCTCGAACGCGGATCAGATCATCCGGCTTGCCCAGGAGAGCGCGGAGGAGGCGAAGCGGCTTGGCCTGCCTGCCGACGTGTACGCAACCCTCGTCTATGCGATTGATAAAGAGATGGCGCTGCGGCCCGTAGACTTTTTCATTCGCCGGACCGGCGCGCTCTTCTTCGATATCGAGTGGGTGAAGAGGTGGAAATCGCCCGTCATCCATGCCATGTCCGGGCTCCTTGGCTACTCCGACACCTTCCGCGAATCATGCGAGGAGGAGCTGGAGGCGCGGCTGTCCGAGACTGCGCATGAGATCCGCCAATAACCGACACAACTCGAACAGTCCTGCTCTGGCAGGGCTGTTTTTGTCTTTCAAATAGGTCAGCGTTCTTTACATAAATGATAGGTTAGGTTGATGCGCCGTTTACATCGGTTTGATAGTCTACTATTCACATCCATGGACCATACTTCCAATCGATAGGGTAAGAGAGAAGGGAGAACAAGGATATGAACAGATGGAGAACATCCGGAAGATGGACAAGCGCGATGCTGGCCGCTTTGTTGGCGGTCGGGACTACGACTGGCGGATCGGCTCCCGCAGCCCGGGCAGCGACGGACAACAGCAACGTCGTCATTTCTCAGGTGTACGGAGGCGGAGGAAACAACGGCGCAACCTGGAAAAATGATTTTATCGAGCTGTACAACCCGACGGATGAGGCCATATCGCTTGACGGATGGCAGGTGCAGTATGCTTCGGCAACGGCAGCGTCCTGGCCGACGAGCGGCTCCAATATTCATGCGTTGACGGGAACGATACCTGCCGGCGGCTACTATCTGCTGCAGCAGGCGGCTGGGTCGGGAGGCACTGCCGATCTGCCGACGCCGGACGCGATTGGAACGCTTACAATGGGCGCGACGAACGGCAAGGTGCGTCTGATTAACGCAAGCTCTGAGGTCGTCGATCTCGTCGGCTTCGGCTCCGCGAACGAGGCCGAGAGCGAGGCGACGCCTGTCTTGAGCAACTCGACGGCGGCGATACGCCTCGTGCTGTCCGGAGCGGGAAGAGGACTCGATACGAATAACAATAAGAGCGATTTTGCCGTTGGAGCGCCGGACCCTCGAAACTCCTCGTACGGGAGCGCGGTCGAGGCCGTTACTTCGAGCCCTGCGCCCGGAGCGGTGGTCCTAGGCACCGAGGTTACGCTGTCGACCGCGACGCCGGATGCCGCCATTTATTACCGAATCCAGCCGGCCGGCGAATACTCCTTATACAAAGGACCCATCGCGATCATGCAGGATGCCGTCATTGAAGCCTACGCAACCAAAAACGGGCTGACCGACAGCCCGGTTCAAGCCTTCGCGTTCATAGCGGATTCCATCATGCCGATATTGGATGCCCGCGTATTGGCTGACGGAACGGCGGCTATCATCGAAGGTATAGTGACGCACAAAGAAACAAGCGGCGGCAAAAACAATCTCTACGTTCAAGATGATACAGCTGGTATCATCGTGCGCGGCGCCAATCTGGAGGCATCCGTCGGCGACCGCATTCGGGCTTCGGGTAAGACCCTGCAATATTTTGGCCTAGCAGAATTAGAGGTCGAAACGGCCGGCGTATCGGTGATTGAGCCCAATGCGGGAGTTCCGGAGCCTATGCCGATAACGGCAGCCTCGCTTGGCAAGGAGAACGGAGAAGCGTTCGAAGGCGAATACGTCGAAGCGGGCAATGTGACGGCCGGAGCTTCGAACGCGTACAACGAGTTTACCGTATCGGACGGCGAAGGCGGCACGATGCTGATCAAATCTCCGCTGCTCGAGACGGGCAAAACGTATGAAGCCGTACGCGGCGTCGTCACGTATTCGTTCAACAACTACATGCTCGTGCCGCGCTCCGAATATGACGTCATCGAACGCAGATTATCGGTGAAAGCATCGCCGTCTCCCACGTCATTCGTTCAGAAGGGGACGGCCGTAACGCTGACGACGCCGGCAAGCGGCGGCGCGATCTATTACACGACGGGCGGAAGCGAGCCGACTGCGGAAGCGGGGCAGCTATACACAACGCCGATTATTATTAGCGAAAATACGGTCGTCAAAGCCATCGTCGCGAAAGACGGGGAGATCAGCGACGTGTTCGAATTCGGCTACACCGTCCAGGAAACGTACGACGAGCTGGAAATTCACGATATTCAAGGAGCGAGCCATGTATCGCCTTACGAGGGGCATTTGGTGAGCGGCGTACAAGGGGTCGTCACGATGCGTCGTCCGGACGGCAGTTGGTTTATTCAGGCTCCGGAAGCCGAGTGGGATGACTTGGACGCGACGTCGGAGGGCATTCTGATCGCGCCGGCTGCGGCCGTCATCGTCTCGGTCGGCGATCTCGTCACGGTTGGCGGGACGGTGCAGGAAGCGAAGGAGGAAGGCTACGCGGACGCCAAAGATTTATTCACGACGCGCATCTCCGCGACCTCGGTCACGGTCGATCAACGCGAGCAGGCGCTGCCCGCGCCGATCGTCATCGGAGAAGATCGAGTGCAGCCGCTCACCGTCATTGACAATGACGGCAAGGCGACGTTCGATCCGGACCAGGACTCGCTGGACTTCTACGAAAGTCTGGAAGGCATGCGTCTGCAGGTGAACGATGCCCGAATCGTCGGACCGTTCAACTATGAAATTCCGGTGGTGCCCGGCCACGCGATGGGAACGGAAACGACGGAGGCGGGAGGCGTTATCCTGACGGGGGTGGATCTGAATCCTCAGCGGATCCTGATCGCCAAGGAACCGTCCGCCAAAGTGAAAACCGGGGACAAATTCACGGCTCCGATTATCGGCGTCCTGTCCTATGATTACAGCAATTATAAAATCATGCCGGAAGCTTTGCCGGATGTCGAGCAGAGCGGCAATGAGAGGGAAGCGGCATCGGTAACGCCCGCAGAAGACAAGCTGACGATCGCTTCCTTCAATATCGAGAATTTCTGGAACAATCCGAGCAGCTCCGAGACGTTAAGGAAGGAAAGGATCGCCGCGTCGATCGTCGATAACCTGAAATCCCCGGATATCGTGGCGCTGATCGAAGTGCAGGACAACAACGGATCGGCAGATGACGGCACGACAGACGCGAAAGACAGCTACGAAGCCCTCATCAAGGCGATCGAGGAGCAGAACGGGCCAACTTACCTGTACACGGATATCGCGCCCGAGGACGGCAAGGACGGCGGAGAGCCCGGCGGCAACATCCGGGCAGGTTATCTGTATAACCCCGAGCGCGTGAAGCTTGTCGTAGCGGAAGGCGGCAAGGGAGACGCCGTCACGGGCGTCGAGTACGGCGCGAAGGGACTTACGCTTAATCCGGGACGGATCGATCCGACCAACGAAGCGTTCGAGGCATCCCGCAAGCCGCTTGCCGCGGAGTTCGAATTCAAGGGCGATCGAGTGGTAGTCATCGCGAACCATTTCAATTCCAAAGGCGGGGACGAGGCGCCTTACGGCGCCGTACAACCGCTTCCGGAGACGCTCGGCAGCGAGGCGCAGAGGCATAAAATCGCGAAGATCGTTCACGATTTTGCTTCAAGCATCCTGCAGAAGAACAAAAAAGCCAACGTCGTCGTGCTGGGCGACTTGAACGACTTCCAATTCTCCCGCACGCTGGACTTGACCAAAGGCAGCATCATGGAGAATTTGGTCGATGCGCTTCCGGTTAACGAACGCTATTCCTACATCTATCAAGGCAATTCCCAGACGCTGGACCATATTCTCGTGAACAAAAAGCTGGCTAAGCACGCGAGGATCGACATCGTGCACATCAATGCCGATTTCGACCGTTCGCAAGGGCGGGTGAGCGACCATGATCCGCTGCTTACACAGTTGGACCTGAAGGCGAAGCGGGCCGAGGACGATTATGTTCCGCCGCTCACGCCGAACCCTAATCCGGGTCCGGATCCAAAACCGGAAAAGCCGGATGACGAGGACGGCGGAGCCGGGGAAGAAAAGCCACCGGTCAAGCATACTGACGTAGCCGGGCATTGGGCGCTCGAGTCGATCGGCAAAGCCGTGCGTCTTGGATTCATCGCAGGTTATGGCGACGGCACCTTCCGCCCGGACAACAACGCGACGAGGGCGGAGTTCGCGGTCATGCTGGGCAAGGCGCTTGGTTTGGAGGAAGAGGCCGCGGGGACGGCGAGCTTCCCGGACCAGGACGATATTCCTTCTTGGGCCCGCTCATTTGTTGCTCTGTTAGCGGAGGAGAAGGTGGTCGGAGGCTATGAGGACGGCACCTTCCGCCCGATGAATCAAGTGAGCCGCACGGAAATGACGGTTATGCTGGTTCGCGCTCTAGGCTTGGATACAACCCAGTACGAAGGAGAGAACACGCCGTTCACGGATGACGAGGACATCCCGTCATGGTCGAAGCCTTACATTGCGGCCGCGTTTAAGGCCGGCCTTATCCAAGGAATGAGCGGCAATCGGTTCGTCCCGGACGACAAAGCGACCCGCGCGGAGATCGTCACGATTCTGCTGCGAGCCTTGGAGAAGCTGGATACCGCCGCGAAGTGACGCGGCTCGCTGCATAACGAACAGAACCGCCTCGAGACGAGTCCGAGGCGGTTCTGTGTGCGCGTAACTATAAATTCCTGCTAGTCTACCGACAAATAAGCGACGGCTCTCTGCTGAAGAACGGACTCTTCGGAAGGCGCCTTATCAGACGTCACGCCCGCTCTCTCCAAAGCCTCGTTCTGAAGCTGCTGAACGGCATCCGTCACGAGACGGAACGCTCGCTTCTCCGGGTTGATGGATTGGTCGATTTGCCCGGCGAGCTGCGACGTCAGGGCAGCGAACGGGAATCGTCCGATAAAGCCTCGCAGCAGCGGGCTCCAACGGTCGAGCTGAAGGCTGGGTTCGCTATCGCTGACGAAATGCTCGCTCCAGCCGTAGCCGAGGTCGCTGGTCACTCGCAGGCAGACGCGGTAGCCGGCCGAGTCTACGGCAAGCGCGGGAATGACGAAAACTTCGATGCGGGTAACGCTCAAGTACTGGGGCTGTTCCGAAGGGAATGAGGAATCTTGCAGGGATAATGACAACATAAGACATCTCTCCTTTGTCCGCATACGAGGTTAGCTGTCGGATTCGGGCTAGAGAGTAGACCCTACCGGGGGTACAAATCCCCGGATTCACCCCTTGCGAACGTTCGGCTGCCGCACTTCGCGGCTCCGGGCTCGCTTTGGTTCCCCCGCTTTTTCCAAAAAGGAAAAATTAAGCGATAATGTTTACATAATATTTTAGCGCTAAAGCATCCGTTTGTAAATGGCTGAATGGGTGGGTGTACGAGCGGTTGACCTAAATATCCAAAAACCGACAATATTGCTTTGCGTTCCCGCGGTTTTTCAAGTATGATGGTAGATAAAACTAAACTGATGAACTCATGTTCAAATCAAAGGAGCAGCAAACATGCATTCGAAAACTAGTCATTGCAAGATAGTCGATTGTACAATACGTGACGGCGGACTCGTCAATAACTGGGATTTCAGCGTCGAGTTTGTCCAGCACCTTTATAATAGCTTGAACGAAGCTGGCGTCGACTATATGGAGATCGGCTACAAGAATTCGCCTAAGCTTCTTAAAGGGGCCGAAAGCGCGGGCCCATGGCGTTTCCTGAACGACGACTTCCTGCGCAAAGTCATTCCGAACAAAGGCAATACGAAGCTGTCCGCTCTGGTAGACATCGGCCGAGTCGACGAGAACGACATTCTGCCGCGCAGCGAGAGCTTGCTCGACCTGATCCGCGTCGCTTGCTATATCCAAGACGTGGACAAGGCGCTCGAGCTGGTGCAGGTGTTCCACGACCGCGGATACGAGACAACGCTGAATATTATGGCGCTGTCGAACGTCATGGAGAACCAATTGATCGAGGCGTTCCAGCAGATCAGCGAAAGCGTCGTAGACGTGGTCTACATCGTAGACTCCTACGGCAGCCTGAAGCCGGATGACTTCAGCTACCTGGTGGACAAGTTCCAGCATCACCTGCCGAACAAGCGGCTTGGCATTCACGCGCACAACAACCTGCAGCTGGCGTTCGCCAACACGCTGCTCGCGGCGAACAAGGGCGTAGAGCTTCTGGACGCTTCCGTGTACGGCATGGGCCGGGCGGCGGGCAACTGCAACACGGAGCTGCTCGTATCCGAGCTGAAGAATCCGAAGTACAACCTGCGCCCGGTTCTGGACATGATCGAGAAATACATGATTCCGCTTCGCGAGAAGGAAGAGTGGGGCTACATCATTCCTTACATGATTACCGGCATTCTCGACGAGCATCCTCGCTCGGCAATGGCGCTTCGCGCATCGGAGGATAAGGACAAAGCGGTCGACTTCTACGATCGCCTGACGACTCCGGAAATTTCCAAATAATAATAATACGAGAAGGCGCTTGCCGCATCCGCAGACAAACTGCGGCCCGGCAAGCGCCTTTTGCCATTATTCGGTTAGGCTTGAGTCAACGGACCTTCGCCGCGGATCGCCGCCGCGCTATTCCTCTCGTTCGGGTGCAAATACCCGATTCCCGTCCACGTCTCACCGGACTCGGCCGTCGCGAGAAGCTCGACCCTAAGGTCTTCGCTTTGCCCGAACGAAGCCAGCAGCGCGGCATCGTCGATGCCTTCCGCATCGATGTACCACAGCTTGTCGCCGTACTGCGTGACGATGACGAGATCCGCTTTGCGGAAGCCGAGCGCGCGGAATCGATGCTCGTCATTGTTTATCGTAATGCTTCGGAGCCCGATCGTCTCCATGTCCATTTCCTTCCACCTCCCCTGGCGCGAATGGCAGCAGCGCCGCTAAAAGCGTCAATATAGCTTGCCTTGCCTGTAAAGCACGGAAGACAGCTTCATGACCGCATGAACGAAGCAATTTTGCCGGAGCGGGAGCGGGTCCCCGAAGTAAGCCGGCAGAATGCTGTTCATCGTTTTTTGCATTTTGGCGTACAGCTGCTTATAAATTTCCTCTTCCGAATAAAACTGCGTTTCCCTGCCCTGAAGCCACTCGAAATAAGAAACGATGACGCCTCCGGCGTTGGCCAGAATATCGGGAATGATAACGGTGCCTTTGGCGGCGAGCTCTTCGTCCGCTTCCCCCGTGATCGGGGCGTTCGCGCCTTCGATGATGATGCTCGCTTTGACCTGTTCGACGTTGTCCTTGCGAATCTGATCCTCCAGCGCCGCCAGGAACAGTACGTTGACGTTCAGATAGAGAACGGCTTCCCTGTCCATAATTTGGGCTCTCGCGCCGCATGCCGTCAATGCGGCCTCCGTGGCGGGCAGATCGCCCCGGTTTGCGCTGGCGTAAGCGATGAGCGCCGGTATGTCGAGCCCTTCCTCGTTATACAGCGTTACGCTTCGGTCGCTGACGGCCACGACTTTGCCGCGGATGGCGGAGCATTTGTAAGCCTCCATAGCCGTGACGGAGCCGACGTTGCCGAAGCCCTGGACCGCAATGGTCAGAGGCTTGTCGGCATGCGCAAGGGCGGTGGCGGCGAATACGTTCGAGCTGCCGGCCAGCCAGCCTTTGTTGTCGCGCAGGAAGTCGTGCATGAGGTAGCGGAACGAGAAGTATACCCCTTTGCCCGTCGCTTCCCTGCGGCCCAAGGAGCCGCCGCTGATAATGCTTTTGCCCGTGAAGCTGCCTAGGTAAGGGGAGCCGGGGTGAATACTCTTGTATTCCGCCATCATCCAGTCCATCTCCCGCTCGCCCGTGCCCATGTCCGGGGCGGGAATATCCTTGTCGGGACCGAGGACGTCGGCGAAGTATTGCACGTACTTCTTGCAAATTTGGTAGAGCTCCTTCTCGGAGTAGCCTCGCGGGTTAATGACGACGCCACCCTTGCCTCCGCCGAACGGAACCTCGTGCAGCGCGTTCTTCAGCGTCATGAGAGCCGCGAGATTGGTGACTTCTTCTTCGTTCACGGATTCGTGGAATCGAATGCCGCCCTTGTACGGCCCGAGCGCATCGTTATGCTGGATGCGGAACGCGGGAATCCGAACGACGCTGCCGTTCTCGAGCGCGATGCGAAGAAACGCTTTATGCACCTTGTTCGGAGTCGATAGAATGGCGGCAAGCGATTGGAAGGCTTGCGCCCTGCGCTGGTCTTGCAGCTGAGGCAGGAACGAGGAATCGTCCATAAGCGCATTGAGGGATTGTTGAACAATAGCTCCGGTTTGACTTGCCATGGATAAACAACCTCCTTGTCGATTCAATCGTGCTCCGTTCGATTGTACCATATCTTGCCTATCCCTTCGAAATCGGCGATAATGTTAGGAAAGTTAACATTTCAAAAAAACGGGCATTCATCATCGAACAGGAGGCGTACGATGTCAGACATTCGGGTATTTATTTATGGCTCGCTGCTGCCGGGACACAGCAATCATCATGTCGTATCGTCTTATGTGACAAGCTATGAGCCGGGGGAAATCGAAGGCCGGTTGGTCGATTACGGACCGTATCCCGCGGCTGTCAGGGACCGGCGCGATACGCTGCGCGGGACCGGAACGATTCGAGGGCAGTGGATAACGGTTGGCCGCGCGGGACTTGCGGCGATGGACATTCTGGAAGAGTTCGCGGGCATCGAGGAGAACAATGAATACGATCGCGTCTGGGCGAGAGACATCCGGAAACCCGGCGTGCAAGGATGGGTGTACGTATGGGAGTCGGACCGGGGGTATCCGGCGATCGAGGACTCGTATTGGCCGGATTATTGGGCAAGGAAAAGCGGATAAGGAACGAAGGGGCACCGGTCGAAAGCGCGAGCTTGAGACGGTGCCCTTTTTGCCGCCCGCCCTTGCTTCTCCTCTCGGCGGACTCTTCCGCCGGGCCTGCCGCGAAAGGCGGTTCATTGTTCTTTTGCCCGGCGTCTAGTAAACTAAATTCGAGCACCGGAGAAGGAAGGGAAAGAATATAATGGTACAACAAATCGTAAACCGGCGAGCTTTGGCGTTATTCCTGCTGCTCGCGGTCGCGACGTTATTCATAGGCATGGATGCGAGCGCGCAGACGGGGGAGATGAATGCTGCATTCGCCGCGCATGAACACGCTTCGACTGGAACAGGACAAGAGGCGGTCAAAGACACCATCAAAAACGCGTTGCTGATCGCCGTAAAAATCGCCTACTACGTCATGCTGCTGCTGACGGCGGGGGCGGCGCTGCTGCAAGGACTGGTACAAGGGGGCGAACAAGGAGAAGGACAGAAGGCCCTCCTGCGAAAGTGGAACGGTTCGTTCGTCAAGGGATTAATCGTCGCTGTAATTCTCTATGTATTCATTCATTCCAACCATATGGTCAGCGAGCTAAGAGGCGGAGGGAAAGAGTGGCTTCGATTGTTCGCGGAGACGTCGTCGGGCCAAACCTGGCTCGCTTTGATACTGCTCTCCGCCATCGGGTTCGCCGTCATTCGGCTGAACGACGGGATGAAGACGATATGGGCGGTACTGCTGCTTGCGGCGGAGAGCTTCGGCGGTCACGTCTCGGCCGTCCATCAATCCGCGGCTGCCATCGTTTTCGATTTCATCCACCTTGTCAGCGCGGCCGTCTGGGCGGGCGGAGTCATGATCTTGCTGCTATTCTGGCGCGCCGATAGGAAGGAAGCGGGCCGATTCGCGGAGAAGTTCGCGGGAATCGCTTGGATGACCATTGCGGCGCTCGCCGCGAGCGGCATCGTCATGACATGCTTCCTCATCCCGACTCCGCTGTACTTGATCTATACCGGCTGGGGGAAGCTGCTGCTCGCCAAGGCGGCGCTCGTCCTTCTGGTCATTGCGCTTGGCGCTTCGCTGCGGGCGCGGGCCAAGCGGAGGGAGCTGCCCAGAGGGCTGATGCTGAAGCTGGACGGTCTGCTGATGGCGGTCATTATCGTCATTGCCGGCATCTTAACGTCGGTCAGTCCCGTGCCGGGAGGCGAGCCGTTCAATCAGCATCAGATGGGCGAGGAGCTCCATTTCACGCTTAATCTGTCGCCGAACGCGCCTGGGCCGAACGAAGTCGCGCTTTCGTTATGGCTGCCCGAAGACAGCGGCAAGCCGCAGGCGGTCTCGCTTGTGATTGTATCCGCGGACAATCCGGAGCAAGCGGCGATCGTCGTGCCGCTTGCCCCGGTCAAGCTCGAGGAAGGCTTCGCTTTCCCGGGGTTTCTGGCTTATACGTTTGGCGCCGAAGACGTCAAGCTGCCGCGTCCGGGCGAGTGGACGGCAAAGCTGGAAATTACGGAAGCGGACGGCACGAAGCTGGCTAGAGACATCGCGTTCTCGAATTAACGCCGCTTCAAGATCGCTAGGAGGCGTATTCTCATGTCGTACAAGTGGCTGAAATGGCTGATCTTATGGATTCCGACCGCCGTCATCGGAATCTGGGAATATGTCCGGCACGCGTTCCTGCTGCCTTATGTCTCGATGGAGCTGGGCAACTGGCTGGCGCCGGCATTCGTGTTCGCGGTCACGTTAACGCTCGTGCGAGGCTTGTTCGCGAGGCTGGAGTCGCTGCAGGAAGCGCTGAAGCGCAAGCAGGTGACGGAAGCGGCGTTCGAGGAGCGGACGCAGCTGGCGAGAGAGCTGCATGACGGCATCTCGCAATCGCTGTTCATGCTTTCGGTGAAGCTGAATAAGCTGGACCGCGCGGAGTCGCCGGAAGACGCCAGCCGCGCGATGGATAGCGTTCGGCATACCGTCCGCCACGTATACGAGGATGTGCGGCAGTCGATCGCCGCGCTCCAAAGCCCGCCTCCGGCAGCGAATTCCCCGTGGCTGCAAAGCGTGCTGGAGCAGGCCGAGGAGCTGGAGCGAGGATACGGAATCGCGGTATCGGTGGAGTCCAAGCTGAACGACGGGGCGATGACAAGCAGGCAGAAGGTCGAGCTGCTGGCTATTATACGGGAGGCGTTCATGAACGTGCAGAAGCATTCCGGGGCCAGCAGGGTCGTTCTCCGCGCCGAAACTCCGGAAGAAGGAGCGGCTTCCGGCTTTCGCTGCAGCATAGAAGATGACGGGCGCGGCGCGACTGCGGAGGCGCTGGAGAGAGCCGGCAAATACGGCGTCAAGATGATGCGCGAGCGAGCGGGAGCGATGGGCTGGACCTTCGCGGCCAGACGGGGAGAGCTCGGCGGGCTCATGATCGAAGTGACGGGAAAAGGAGGATGACCATGGCCTCACGCGATGAGCAGGTGCGGGTGTTGATCGTAGACGATCATCCGCACGGCAGGGAAGGCATGCGCGAAATTTTGTCAATGGACGGCATGTTCGCGGTCGTGGGAGAGGCGGCGAGCGGGGAAGAGGCGATCGGGCGGGCAGCCGAGCTCCGTCCGGATCTGGTGCTGATGGATATCCGGATGCCGGGGATGGGCGGGCTTGAAGCGACGTACCGCCTCAAGCTGCTGCTTCCCGAGCTCAAGATCGTCATGGTGACGGTCTCCGACGACATCACGCATTTGTTCGAAGCGATCAAGCGGGGGGCGCAGGGGTACCTGCTCAAAAATTTGGATCCTTCCTCCTGGCTTCAATATTTGCGCGAAGTAGCGGATGACGAGGCGCCGATGTCGAAGGAGCTCGCGTTCCGGCTGCTTCAGGAATTCGCCGCCGGGAATGAGAAGGGGCCATCCGCTTCGCCCGCTGCCAAAGCCCCGAACGGCAGCCGGCCGGCGCGTTCGGCAACTCCCCTAACGGAGCGGGAGAAGGAAGTGCTGCGGCTTGTCGCGACGGGAGCCAGCAACCGGGAAATCGCGGCCTCGTTGGTGTTGTCCGAGCATACGGTGAAAAACCACTTAAAAAATATTTTGCAGAAGCTGCATTTGGATAACAGGGTTCAGCTTACTCGTTATGCGCTGGAGCAAGGACTATAATTCCGCTGACGATGATGAAGCGGGCTGGAAAAGACATTCGTCCCATAAGAGGGCGGATGTCTCTTTTTTTGCGATCCTTGCGGAGCGGGTCGACCGTCGGAAATATTTGCTGTCGAACGTTGTCTATTTATCTCGATCGGGCGAGGCATATGATATAATGCAAATAATAGAAACGAGAGCTGCGGCGGCAGACGAACGGCGGAAGAGGGACGATGATGAAGGAACGGGAAACTCGGTCGAACGCGGCGAAAAAGCAAAAGTCGGCTGCAATGGACGGGGCGTTCGGCGAATATGGGAGCGCGGAGCATTTGCTTGACGAGCTCATTTGGCTGGACGCAGGGCTGCAGACGCTGCTCGGGGCCGGAGGCGATGATCCGTTAGCCGACCCGCTGGCGGCATTCAAGGGAATGTATGTCAGTAGAGAGGAGCTGCTAGATTCGGGAGCAGCCGCACCGGATGAGCAGATGGCTCGCGCCTGGATAGCCTATACGGCATTCCGGAGGGAAACGGAGGAGCGGATCGGCACACGGGCCGCCGCAGGCATGGGGCCGCCGCTTATGAGGCTTGCCGAGTCGATGCGGCTGACGGTATGGGAATACCGGTGCGTGGTGCTGTGCCTGGCCGCGGAATGGGATCGCAAATACGAGAAATGGTTCGCTTATCTGAACGACGACGCCACGGTGAAAGCGCCAACGGTGGATTTGGCGCTTCGGCTGCTGGGAGACGCGGAGGCGGATCGGCAGCTTGGCCGCAGACTGCTCGGCGAAGGAGGCTCGCTTCGCCGCTGGCTGCTTCGGCCGCCGGGCGAGGGAATGGCTGCCCAAGGGCTCAGAACGCCGCTTCGGCTGGATGAGCGCGTCGTCAGCTTCCTGCTCGAAACCGAAGCGCTGGATGGCCGGTTGTTAGGGGTAGTAGAGTCGCGGGAGCCGCATGAGGCGCCGGAGCCCGAAGGGGAAGGGGCGGCTGGAGCGGACAGCCGAATGAAGCAGGCTCTGGACGGGTGGCCTTCCGGAAGCGTCCCGGTCGTCGGCTTGTGGGGAGCGCGGGGAGGCGGCAAGCGGTCGTGCCTGCACCGCCTCGCCGCTGGACGCGGCCAGCGGCTGCTCATGGTATCGCTGGCCGCGCTGCCCTCCGAAGCGGAGCTTCTGCGCGGCAAGATGGATAGCATCGTCCGGGAGGCGCTATTAACGGATGCCGCGATAGCGTTCGCGGAAGAGGATGGCTTATGGAAGGAGCGGCTGCCCAGGGAGGTGCTTCTGTCCTCGCTGCAGGCGTACGCGGAATCTGCGCGGCGGCCTCTAATAGGCTGGTCGGGGCTCGAACGGAGAAGCGGGAGCGAGCTGCCGCTCCCCGATCGCGCCGCGTATTGGAGCGGCGAGGTGCCGCCGCCCGGAGCGGAGGCGCGAGCCGGGCTTTGGCGCAGCCACGCCTCGGAGCTCGGCGAAGCCGCGAATAGCCCGGGAGCGCCGGATTATAACGAGCTCGCGTCCGAGCTTGCGTCCCGGTTCTCCCACACTCCGGGACAGATCGCGTCCGCGTGGCGCCAGGCGTTAGTGCTTGCGGCGGAACGCGGCGACGGGCTGCCCCGCCGGGAGGAGCTGGCGGCGGCCGCCCGCGGCCAATTCCGCCACCGCTTGGCGCGGCACGCCGATCGCATCGAGGCCCGCAGAGGCTGGTCCGATCTCATCATTCCGGCCGACTCGCTGGAGACGATCCGGGAAGCGTGCAGCCGCTACGTGCACCGGGAGACGGTACTCGGCCAGTGGGGATTCGGCGGCAAGCTTTCCTATGGAACCGGCGTGCATATGCTGTTTGCCGGTCCGCCCGGAACGGGCAAGACGATGGCGGCGGAGGTTGTCGCAGGAGAGCTAGGACTCGAGCTGTACCGGGTCGACCTGTCGCGAATCGTGAGCAAGTATATCGGCGAGACGGAGCAGAGGCTGCGCGAGCTGTTCGATGAGGCCCGGCAAAGCGGCGCGATTCTGTTCTTCGACGAAGGAGACGCGCTGTTCGGCAAGCGGACGGAGGTGAAGGACGCGCATGACCGCTACGCGAACATGGAAGCGGCTTATTTGCTGCAACTGATCGAAGGTTATGACGGCGTTACGATTCTGGCGACCAATCTGATGCAGAATTTGGATGAAGCGCTTCTGCGGCGGATGAGCATCATCGTGAAGTTTCCGTTTCCCGACGCCGAGGACAGGGTTCGGATATTTCGTTCGCTGCTGCCGGCCGGCGCGCCGCTCGACGAGGATCTTGATCTTCCGTTCCTGGCGCAGCGCGTCGAAGCGTCCGGCGGCCATATCAAGAACATTGTGCTCGCGGCCGCCTTTCTCGCGGCGGGCGAGCGGAGGCCGATCGGGATGTCCCATATGGTTCGGGCGGCAAGGGCGGAGCTGCAGAAGCTCGGAAAAATTCCGATGCGGGAAGCCTTCGCGCCTTATGGAGATTAGATGACGGATTTTTTTTGAGAGCCAGGCCTTACAAATAGACCGACGATGCCGGCGGGGAGACTGCGGGGTTGTTCGGCTGGAGGTGAAAGGAAATGGGAAACTACACCATCATCGCGGATGCGGGGGCAAGCCTGCTTAAGCTGCTGCGCGAGCAGATGACGCCGGATCCGGTGACGCGGCCGGAGCTGATCGGGATGGCAAGCCCCGCGGACAAGGGGGATCTGCTCATTTCCCTCTATGTCTGCTCCGTTCGTGAGAATAACGAAGCTAGACGGACGGACATGAAGCTGGAGGGCGACGTTCTCCGATACCCGCCCCGTGCAATTGATTTGGAATGCCTGATTACGGCTCACTCCAATGCGGATATTCTTACCCGGACGCTGGACGAGCATCGATTGCTCGGCAAGGCAGCCCAGATTCTATATGACAACAGCATCGTGCGGGGGCCGTATCTGGAAGGCTCGCTGGCCGAGAGCGGCGAGCTTCGCGTAGCCCCTCTGAATTACGGCATGGAGGACATGATGCGCCTATGGCAGTTCGGGGATGCTCCGTACAAGCTTTCGCTGGCGTACCGAATCGGTCCCCTGCTGCTTGAATCGAGCCGCGTCAAGCCCGCTTCGCGCGTGGTGGAGAGACGCATTACGCTGCGCGAGAAGGAATAGGGGGCTGGAGCATGATCGAATCTACAATGGTATCTCGCGTCTCGCTGGTGGTTCGGACTCTGGATGTATGGACCGGCCTTCCGGCGTCCGGTTCGGCGCTGCGGGTCAAGCTTCGGGAGAACGACCGGATCAAGCCGCTTCGGACATCGGACGGCGGCTGGGCGTTCATGGATTTGAAGGGCGAGGCCTGCGAGGTGACCGTCGAATCCGATGTCTACTTATTCTGCTCCCGCCGGATTGATCTATCGGAATTGCCTGCGGGCAGCCCCGTCGTCGACCTCTTCCTGCTGCCGGGACGGCGGTATTCGCCCGCCGCTTCCGCGACCGGAATCGTTCGCAGACTGACGGATGCGGAAGGAAGGCCGTTGTCCGGCGTAGAGGTCGTCGCCTATGCCGACGGCGAACAGGCCGCAAGAGGACGGATTTTGGACGATGAAGTGCCGCCAGGAAGCATGGAGCTTCGTTATTTGCCGGCTGGCGCTACCGTGAAGAGCGGCGACCTGATTGCGATCCGCGACAAAAGCGGAACCGCCGTCGAACGGTTCCGGGTTTATCCCTATGAGAGCGAAGGCCAATACCGGCTTCGTCTGGACAGGCCCGTCGAAGGCCGTTGGAAGCGGCATGCTTTATTGTCGCCGGCTGCCGCTGCCGTCAGCGACTCGGATGGCTGGATCGTGCTGCCGTTTCGCGGAAGGATGCCCGCCGAGGGCGAGCTGCGCGTCGAAACGCGCGACGGAGAGCGGGCAACCGAAGCTTTGTGGCCTCTGGCGGGTGGCAAGTTATCCTCACTTCCGGCCTATGCCGTGCGCGAAAAATGACGAATAATAAAGTTTTATTCGACAAAAACGGCAGGATCGTTTGTCTATGCGTAGAACTAATAAGGTGACGCTTACGAAGAAGTAATCGGTCAGTATATCGGAGGGTAGTCAATGTCGGATGATCCGCAATTCACAATTGCGCGCGCAATAAGGCTTTATAATCGGATAGACGAGCTCCCGCGCCTGAATGAGGGGCTTGAGGCGCTTGGAGCCGACCTCGGGTGGCCAGGCCGTTCCGTCATGAATTTGATGCTGGCTTGCGAAGAGCTTGTCGTCAATATTGTTCATTACGCATATCCGGAGGGCGGCGAGCATGTAATCGAGGTTGATGTTCGGGCCACGTCGGACAGCGTGGAAATTTCCGTCAGCGACGGAGGCGTGCCGTTTAATCCGCTGGAGACGGACAATGACCCTCTATCCTTGCTGGACATGGATTTGGAGGAGCGTCCTATTGGCGGGCTCGGTATTTTTTTTGTCCAGAAGATTATGGATGATGTGCAATACGAGCATGCGGGCGGCATGAATCGCGTTCGCATGATCAAGCGATTCTAGCGAGGCGAGCGGAACAACTATCTTAATTGGAATAGGAAGCAGGAGGTTCATAGATGAATATACAGGCAACGGAGCAAGACGGAATTACAATCATTCCGCTGGAGGGCAGGCTGGACGGGGGCAACGCGACGGTGGCGGAAACCGCGTTTTTACAGCTGTTGTCGGAAGGCAAACAGCGGTTCCTGTTCGACTTCGGCAATCTTCAATACATAAGCAGCGCAGGGCTCAGGGTCATTCTCGTGGCGGCTAAGAAGCTGCGCGCGTCCAAGGGCAGAATGGTGTGCGCTTCCTTGACGGAGCAGGTATACGACGTGTTCGAAATGTCGGGCTTTACAACAATCCTGGACATCGTGTCCACGAAGGAAGAAGCGCTCGAGAAGCTGCAAGCGGAGGCGTAATCGCTCTAGCTCCTAACATTCGGAAAGGCGTGACCCATCTTGTCAGAAATCGCGTTAATTGTAGGGGCCGCAGGCTTGGGATTGGCGGTGTACACGGCCTTGCGCAATCGGAGACTTGCCGTTAGGCTTAAGCGGGCCGAGCAATTGTTCGAGCATGCGACCAAGGCGCATGCCTCGCTAAAACAGGCAGAGCTGCTGGAATCGGCGGAGACGTCGGCGAAGCAGCTCGTTAGGGCCGGCGGAGCAACGATCCGCTTGGGGCCGGGGAGCGACGAAGGCGGATATGACGGCTTAGCCGGAAACGGAGATGCGCTCGCGGTTCCCATTGAGGCGCGGGGACGGAGGCTGGGCGTGCTGCAAGTCGGCGGTAAGCGGGATGGGGCGGCATTCAGCCCGGCGGACCGGGAGCTGCTAGCTAGATTCGCGGAACCGCTGGCGCTTGCGGTGGATAATGCCATGCTGTTCGAAGCGCTCGAGCGTTCCGTCGGCGAGCTGCATTCGGCGACGGCGCTCAAGGAGCGTCTCGAGAGCGAGCTGCAAATCGCGGGAAGCATACAGCTGAGCTTTCTTCCGACGACGATGCCTTCGGCCAACGAGCCGTTCGACGTCTGCGCGCTGCTCCGGTCGGCCAAGGAGGTCGGCGGCGACTTTTATAATTTTTTTAAAATCGATGACAGTCATCTCTTCTTCACGCTTGGCGACGTATCCGATAAGGGCATTCCCGCTGCGCTGTTCATGGCGATGACGCTGTCGCTTATCAAAGGAAAGATGGGGCCGGAGCTGTCTCCGGGCGAGCTGCTGGAGAAGGTGAACGACGAGCTGTGCGCGGATAACGCGCAATTGTTCGCGACGATCGTCTGCGGCGTGCTCCATATCGATACCGGGGAAGTCGTGCTGAGCGACGGCGGCCATTGTACGCCTTATGTCGTCAAAGCGGACGGCGGCGTGCTGCCGATCAAGCTGAAGAAGGGCATTCCGCTGGGCTCGTTCCCGGAATTCGCTTACCACGATCAGACGGTGATGCTGGAGAAGGGCGACCGGCTCGTCGTCTACACGGACGGCATTACCGAGGCGGAGAACGCCGCCCAGGAGCAATATTCGGCGGGCCGCCTGCAGACGTTCCTGTCGCAGACCAAAGGGTATTCCAGCGCGGAAATTATCGACGCCTTGCTCATGGACGTCTTTATGTTCGCGGACGGCGCTCCCCAGTCGGACGATATCGCGGTGCTTTGCCTCATGAGACGGTAAAGCGGCGGCGGTTTCCGCGAATGTAGAAAAAAGTCGAATAACTGAAAATTTATGTCTAAGTCTCGTAGTCAGGTGTACATATTCAAGATATAATAGGAAACGAGATTGCTATAAATAGGAACGGCGATGCTTGCGGAATTCGCATGCAGGAGATCCGACCCCGGTAATCGGCCTGCTCGGCCATGCCCTCGCGGCGTTCATTTGGTTCCGGTCTTGGGGCTGACGCGGGACTATCGTAGCCCGATGTCACCTAATACATATTTAGTTTCAGAGAGGAGATCACACATGGCTGAGTATTTATCGCCGGGCGTCTACGTGGAAGAATTCGAAAGCGGCGCCAAGCCGCTTGAAGGAGTAAGCACGAGCACGGCCGGATTTATCGGCCTTGCCGCAAGGGGGCCCGTCGCGGGGCTGCCCGTTCTGATTACGAACCCGGCCGACTTCGGGAGAGTATTCGGATCATATTTGTCCGAAAACGCTTTCGGAACGTATCGCTACCTGGCTTACGCGGTTAACCAGTTTTTCGCAAACGGAGGTTCGCGCTGTTATGTCATGCGCGTGGCGCCCGAGGATGCCAAAGCCGCGCAAAGCGGAGACGATCAGGCCGTACTTTCGGTCAGCGCGAAAAACCCGGGAGCATGGGGCAATCAGATTCGTCTGACCGCCGCTCCTTCGAGCAAAGCCAAGACGCCGATCTACGAAGCGCTGGACGGCAAGCGTTACCGGGTCAAGAACGCTTCCGGCTTCTACCCGGGCGACGTGGTCTTGTTCACGGACGGCTCCTCCGAGCAGTACGGCACTGTCGTATCCGTTCATGACGGCGTAATCGAATTGTCCGAAGCGCTGTCCGGAGAGGTTGTGGACACGAACCTGGTTCCGGCTAAGGTGCTTCAGACCAGCGAATTCACGCTGCAAGTCGCCTACGGCAATGAAGTTGAAGTCTACGAGAAAGCTTCGCTCAACCCTGAATCTCCTAACTACATCGAGAAGCTGATCGGCAAGTCCAGCCTAATCGATTTGACCGTGCAAAGCCAAGCCGCGGGGGCGGAAGCTCCGTTCGCGCGCATCGCCGCAAACGGCGCATCCTTCGCGTTGTCGGGCGGCAGCGACGGTTCGGCGGCCAGCCTGTCCGCCGCCGACTTTATCGGGGTAGACGAGGGACCGGGCCAAAGAACGGGAATCCAGTCTTTCATCGACAACGACGTGGTGAGCATTATGGCGATCCCGGGCGTGACGGATCCGAACGTGCAGTTGTCGCTCGTCGCGCATTGCGAGACGCTCGGCAGCCGCTTCGCGATTCTCGATCTGCCGCGCGAGGCGACGAAGGTCCAGGACGTGCTGGCGCATCGCGAGCTGTTCGATTCCAGCTATTGCGCGCTGTACAATCCATGGCTGCAAGTGTTCGATCCGCTGGACAAGCGCAACATCTTCATTCCGCCGTCCGGCACGATCGCCGGCATCTACTCCAGATCGGATACGACGAGAGGCGTGCAGAAGGCTCCCGCCAACGAAACGCTGCGCGGCGTAGTCGGTTTGGACGTGCAGTACAACAACGGCGAACAGGATATTCTGAATCCGGCTGGCGTTAACTTGATCCGCGCTTTCACCGGTCAGGGCATTCGCGTATGGGGAGCCCGCACTTGCTCGTCCAATACGCTCTGGAAATACATTAACGTGCGCCGCCTGTTCATCTTCCTGGAGGGCTCGATCAAGAACGGGTCGAACTGGGTCGTATTCGAGCCGAACACGGAGCAGCTGTGGGCCCGCGTCCAACGCACGATCGACGCGTTCCTGACGCGCGTGTGGCGCGACGGCGCGCTCGCGGGCAGCAGTCCGTCCGAAGCGTTCTACATTAATATCGGCCGCTCCACCATGACGCAGGACGACATCGACAACGGCCGTCTGATCTGCGAGATCGGCGTAGCTCCGGTGAAGCCGGCAGAGTTCGTCATCTTCAGAATTACGCAGAAGACCGGCTCGGAATAACGATTGATAACGGATAACGGAAGGGGATAGCCATGGCTGGAGATCGCAACGATCCATATCGCAATTATAGGTTTCGCGTAGAAGTGGAAGGTCTTGAACAGGCCGGTTTCAGCGAGGTAACGGGCTTCGAAGCGTCGGTTAACGTCATCGAGTACCGCGAAGGCAACGAATTGACGACGCCGCGCAAGCTTCCTGGACTGACCAAGTACGGCAACATTACGCTGAAATGGGGCACAACCGATTCCATGGAGCTGTACGAGTGGCTGCAGGAATGCGTGGAGGGCACGATCGAGCGCAAGACGATTACGATCATCGCGCTTGACGAAGAAGGCAATGATGTCGCGACTTGGCAGGTTATTGAAGCATGGCCGGTTAAATATTCCGCGCCTTCCTTCAACGGCGTAGGCAACGAGGTAGCTCTCGAGCTGCTGGAATTTGCCCATGAAGGTCTGACACGAACGGCATAATGATAAGCTGCAGGGTCCTGATGCCTCGCCTCCTAGGCGCGCGCCTCGGGACCCATCCGGAAAACAAGGGCAAATGGCCGACGGCTGAGGTTGGCTTCGCTCTTGTTTTCCGTGCTTGATGGAACCAATTGCTGACGGCGATTAAACCTTGCCTCTATACCGCGGTCGCTCATTACGGAAGCGGCCGAGGGTAGAGGTTTTCTCGTACTGCACCAACATCTTAGGCAATGGAGTGATGAAGAATGGCGTTCCAAACGGAATACGATTTTGAACTGCCGCGCGGCTACGTGGACGAGCACGGGAATTTGCATCGCCGCGGAACGATGAGGCTGGCAACGGCCGCCGACGAAATATTGCCGATGAAGGATCCCCGCGTCCAATCGAACCCCAGCTATCTGACCGTTATTCTGATGGCCCGGGTCGTGACAAGGCTGGGAGATCTGAAGCATATCGACACGAGGCTGGTCGAGAAGCTGTTTACGGCGGATCTGGCCTATTTGCAAAATTTATACCGCCAGATTAACGACCTCGAAGCGCCGAGGGTCGCCGCGGTATGTCCGAAGTGCGATCACGAGCATGAGGTGGCCGTCGATTTTTTGTCCTTAACGGAGGCCCGCTACTAACGTACCCCGCAGATCGGTTGTACGAGGAAGCCGGCTTCATCGCCTACTATTTCCACTGGAGTCACGACGACATCATGAACATGGAGCATGCGGAGCGCAGACGCTGGTGCGACGAAATTTCAAAAATAAACCGCAAAATGAACGACGATACGGATAAATCGCATAACGTATTCGACGTTTTCGGGAAGAGGTGACGTAACGTTATGGTAGTCATAGGCGGTCAGGGGCCGGCGCCCCATCGCAGGCTTGCCAGCTCCTTTCACTTCTGGGTCGAGCTGGACGGCATCTACGTCGCGGGCTTCTCGGAGGTAACGGGAATCGAAGCCGAGACGGAAGTGGAGGAGTACCGCGAGGGCGGACTGAACGGCTACGTTCACAAGCTCCCGAAGGGTATCCGGTATCCCAATATACAGCTGCGTCGCGGCATGATGAAATCGCCGGTGCTGTGGAATTGGTACGCAAGCTCGATGGAAGGTCCGATTGCGCGAAAGTCGGGCGCGATCGTGCTGCAGCAGACGGATGGCAAAGAGCTGGGACGCTGGAATTTCTATAATGCTTACCCGGTAAAGTGGATTGGACCGCATCTTCAGGCTCAATCGAACGAGGTGGCGGTGGAAGCGGTAGAAATCGTCCATACGGGCCTCACTTGGTATAACAAATAACGAAGGCAAGCGGGGGAGGCTGCGCGAGTGGAGAAGCGAGGCGCGTCGCCCGGCCGAACGCACAAGCCGGAGCCGGTCTCCGTGCAATCGTTCGCCGGAGGCATATGGAACAAGTATAAGTCCGGCAAAGGCCCGAGCGCGTTGGGCGCGATCCGTATGGTGCACGCCAGCCGCCAGTCGTCGCCGTCCATCGTCAATCATCGCGTGAACGTACAGGTTACGGCCCCCAAGGAGCAGCCTTTGCCTAACAAGCCGACAAGGCCGGAGCCGCCGCGCGAGGAGCGGACTGACCATCCGGTCATCGTTCGGGAGCTAGTCAGGGTAGAACGGGAAAAGATCGTGCTGCGAGATGTCGTTCATATTATGGACGCGCAGAGAAGATCGATCGAGCTTGCGGTTACCGAACCGGTCCGCATAGCGGAATCGATGGAGAAGTCGGAATATCGGGTGGATTCATCCAGCCGCAACAATCAGCCGGGACAAGCCGGAAAGCGGCTTGCCGAGGCATCGATCGAGCAGATTCAACATTTGGTTAAGCGGAATACCCAGCATGCAGGTTTGCAGGAACGGCTGTTGGAGCCGGTCAAACAACAAGGGGTTAGGCCCAATGAACAACGAATAGAACCTTCAAGCTTGGGCGCGGCGCTTCCAAAGAATCGCCGCTCCGGACAAGAAGATAACCATATAGACGCGGCCCGGCCGCATAAAGAAACAGGAAGCAGAATCAGATTGAAGCCGCTGGTGCTCGAGTATACGTCAAGCGCGAAGGCGCATAGGGGAACGAGGACAGCGAGAATGGCAGGGGAAGCTGCGGCGGCAACAAGCAAGTCATTCTCGCGCGAGCGATCCGCGGACAGCTTGATCGGCAGGCTGGCCCACGCGGCGCGGCGGCTCGCGGCTGATGGTCTGGCCGCGCTCGCGGATGCGACCGGGACGGCTCCGCGATCGGAGCAAGCAAGCAATGTCGGAGCAACGCGATCGGAGCATGCACGCAAAGCGGAAGCGACCGGATCTGAGCATAAACGCAAAGCGGCGGAGACGATGCGGACGGCGAATGCGCCAAAAACGGCTGCAACGCAGGATAAGGATACTCTGGAAGCTCCCACCGAAGCGGGAGAAGAGGCTTACGCTGAAGCACCAAGGAAAGCGTCGGTTGTGCAGCGGTCAAAAGCTGCAAGAACGTATGGCAGCCTGGTGCTTCGGCGTCGTGAAGCGAAGGCTGCTTCTTCAGGCCTGCTCGAAGGAAAGCCGATAACGGCTTACCGCGAGCCGACGCCCGCCGGCCAGCCGGTGGAGGATATGGCGATCCGCCGGAAGTCGGGAACGGAGCATTCGGCAGCAGCCGGGCGATCGATCGAGCAAGCGGAGGAGAGACTCTCGCGGGCAGACAGTGCGTCACGTCCAAGGACGGGAGCGGACCGTTACGTCATCGACGGAAGGGCGCAGGCCAGCCCGGCCTCGTCTGAAGCAGAAGGCGGAAGACGTCATGAGCGCTGGGCAGCGACCTGGCAGACGGCGTCGCTATGGCAGTCGAGCTCGGTCCATCGGTTTAAGGGCCGCGCCGTGACGGCCGGTCAGCTAAGCGCCGGCCCATGGGATGCGGAACGGGACGGGAGGAGCCCATCGGATCAGGCAGACAGAACGAACGGACGCGCCGCGAAACGCCGGTCTGCCGCGATCTTGCAGCACCGGAAAGAAACGAAGCTTGAATGGCCGCCCGGAACGACGCGGCCTCAGGCGGAGCCGACTCTGCATCGGTCGGAGGCTGAGCGAACGCGCGGCGTTACGATAGAGGAGTCCCGCCAATGGCGCGACGACCGTCAGAGCCCTGGCAGCCGTGAGCAGGGGGCGGGAGAGGGGGTTACAGCGCCTGACAATATATCGGCCAACATGAATGTTAGCCGGAAGGGAAGCGCTCCTGAGTCTTTCGCCGGAACGATAAAAGAAGCACATTCCTATGAATCCTCATTCGCCCGACACGAAGCAAAGAAGGAACGAAAGCCCGCGTTAAACGGCAATCTTATCGTGAAGCGGAATTCGGGTCTTGCCGGCAGACTGCCGGCTTGGAGAACGAACGTCATGAACGGCAGCCTCTTGGAACGTTTCAAGCAGGAGGCCGGACATTCTTCCGGACGGCTGGCGATTGCCGCGAAACGGCTTGTGCCACGACAAATAATAGATGACTCCGCAGCTGTTATGCCAGGCTCCGACAGCCGCCGGGCAGAGAGTGCGGGAGACAAACAAGAGCGGCGCGGCCGATCGATTCCCGTTCGGGGGGGAACGGATATTCAGCCGGCGCCGAGAGTATCGCTGAGAGGCAGAGGCTTCGAGTCAGCGCGTCTGATTTGGAGAAAAGCAGCGTTAGGCATAGACGAGGCAGCTCTGGAATGGGGCGAGACGGGCGGCAATTCAGACATTCGTCAAACTTCCGCCACTGTCCGGCAAGTGATTCCCCAGTCATTGAACGCCGCGATGGAGCGCAAGGGAACCGGCTCACCAAGCAAGTCCGACAAGATGGCGTCTATTCAAGCGGCAAGCAACCTGGAAGGGCTGCTGGTGCTGAGAGGAGCAAGAAGCTTAAGCGGAATTGGCGGACGGAGGCTTTCGCTTACGACAGGCATCATGGAGAAACGCTCCAAACCGGCGAAGGCGCCGGCGATGGTCGGTCTCGTCAAGAGACGCGCCACGATGATAACAACGGGGAATATGGCGGGCAGTGCTGCATGGAGCGGCGCTGCAAGCGAAGGGGGCGAACGGTCACGCCCTGAAGGCCGGGAGCAGCCGCTTTCTTCACGGCAGACTGCCGAGAACGAGAGAGGCCAGCTTCTGCATCAGCGGCGGGGCTTTGTCGAACGTAATGAAACGGGGCTATCGGGAGCAGGCGCGCCTGTCCGTGGACTGACCAAGTCGCGTGCGATAAGCGCGCCGCTCGTTCAGCGTCAGACGGCAGCAGGTTCGATGCCGGGACTTGGGCATCGGCCGCTTGTCTCCGGTGCGCGTTCCTTTATAGAACAACGTCGTACGTCGGAACCAGCGGACCAAAACGGAGCGATTCCTGGCAGCATCGCAGTGCAGGCGGCGCAGCTTCATTACGGGTCGGCTAGCCGAAGCGCTTCGGCTGCTTCGCATGAAGCGATGCTGCAGGCGCAGTCACTGCTCGCGGGAGCTGCGGATAGCGCCGCGTGGAACCGTTCCGCTCCGACGGGGCTTATGCATCATCGGGCGCAAGCGGCCGCGCAGCCTCGGGAGACGCGCGAGGTGAAGGTGGAAGCGCCGCGCGAGCTCGATCCCGAGAAGCTGCAGCAGATGATCGCGAAGCTGCCGCAGCTGAATCCCGAGGCCATCGCCGACAAAGTGTACAGGGCGCTGGAACGCAAGATGAAGCTGGAGCAGCGGAGAAGAGGGTATTGAATGTCGGCGCGGCAGTCGCCTGGCTAAAGGAGGCCGAATGGAGATGGCATTAAGCAAAGCGCAATTTTGGGTCTACCGGAGCACCGAGACGGAGGTGTTCGACGTGTTATTCAACCCTTCGGATTACGAGCTGAAGGTCGGCAATCAGTATGCCGAGAACGAGGTGCCGGGCTTGCAGACGCCGATCTTCCAGTTTGTTCGCGGCGACACGACGACCTTGTCGCTTAATCTGTTCTTCGACTCCTACGAGGAAGGAATCGACGTGCGCACGTATACCTCGAAGGTCGTGAGCATCATTGACGTCGACCCTGATCTTCATGCCCCTCCTTCTTGCCGATTCATTTGGGGATCTCTGGATTTTAAGGGCGTCATGACGAGCGTCAGCCAGAGGTTTACGATGTTTCTCGAGACGGGAGAGCCGGTTAGAGCGAGCTTAGGGATCGAAATGAAAAGCACGCAGACGATGAAAGAGCAGTATCAGGAAATTCCGAGACAATCCGCCGACCGGACGAAGCGCAAGACGGTTAAGCAGGGGGATCAGCTCTGGACGATCGCCGCGGAGGAGTACGAGGACCCGGGCGCCTGGCGCGCGATCGCGGAGGCCAACGGCATCGATAATCCAAGGTTGCTGGCGGCGGGAAGAAACTTGACGATTCCTAGATTGGAGTGACCCAGGTGCCGCAAAAATATACCGATCTGGAATCGAAATACAACGGCTTTAACGCGCCGGAATGCGAGCTGCTGTTCGACGGCACGTCTTCCGCCGGTCAAATGGCGATCGGCTGGGTCGAAGTCGAGCAGTCCACGTATTCGGAAGCGGATATCGCGAGAATCTGCCTGATCAATATATTCGAATGGAACCCGCCCGAGGTTAAGTGGATCGGCAGCACCATTAAGCTAGGAGGCAATCTCCAGGTGAAGATGGGGTATGCCGATAAGAAGGGATTGGTATTCGAGGGCATCGTGACGGGTTATACGATCGAATACCCGGCCGAAGGAAGCCCCTATGCAATCGTGACGGCCATGGACAAATCCATCCTCATGATGAAATCCGCCCATTCCAAGGTGTGGACGAAAGCGAAGGCCAGCGACGTCGTGCGGGAAATCGCGGGCGATTACTCGCTGAGCGCTACCGTTGACGATACGGTGATCCAGAAGAAGGTCATCGAGCAAATCGGCGTCAGCGATTATCATTTCGTGCAGTCCCTGGCGAATGACCATGATTACCGCTTTTACGTTCAGGGGGCCAAGCTGATCTTCCAGAAAATCAACACGTCGGGCGAGCCGACCTTGCTGCTGCATTACGGCCAAAGCATCAGGCACTTCAGCTTGCAGGCGGACATCTCCGGACAGATCGGCGCGGTCAAGGTGATGGGCTACGACACCGATAAGAAGGAAGCCATCGTCGGGGAGTCGACGACGGTCGAAGCGATAGGGAGCGGCGGCGGCAAGACGGGCCCGAGCCATGTGACCGCTCTGACGCCGAAGAAAACGGAAATCGTGTACACGCAAGCGGATTCGCAGGATGAAGCCAAAAATCTGGCCAAAGCCTTGCTCTCCCGGTCGGCGAGAGACCTTGTTCGCGGGAGCGGCTCGTGTACGGGCGTTCCGGAGCTCAAGGCAGGCGACATGATCAAAATAACGGGAATCGGCGCAGCGACATTCGACCAGCAGCTTCTGCTCGTTAAGGTCATCCATCGGTTGGATGCGGAAGAAGGCTATATCACGTCATTCGAAGCGGAGGGGAATAAAATATGAGACCGAACTATCCCGGCTTCTTCGACCATCATCATCGCTCCATGCAGTCCGAGCAGCTGTCGGGCGTATGGAACGCGGTCGTTACCGACAACAAGGATCCCGAGAAGAAGGGCCGCGTGAAGGTGAAGTTTCTGCAGCGCGACGACACGCTGCAGACGGACTGGATCCGGATCGCGACGCTCATGAGCGGCAAGGATATGGGCACGCTGTTTATCCCCGAGGTGAATGACGAAGTGTTGGTCGCCTTCCTGATGGGTCGATTCGATCAGCCCGTCGTCATCGGCTCCTTGTGGAACGCCAAGGAGATGCCGCCGGCGGGCAACGACAAAAACGACATCCGCAAAATCAAAACGCGAAGCGGCCACGAAATTACGTTCGACGACAAAAACGGCGAAGGCACCGTAACGGTGAAGACGACCAAAGGCCATTCGCTGACGATCTCCGACAAGGATAAGACGATCAAGCTGGCCACTTCCGATACGCTTCAGACCCTGACGCTGGACGAGACGGGCGGCAAAGTGACAGTCAAGGCCGCTTCCGGCGCTTCGATCGAGCTCTCCAAAACGGGAGACGCCACGATAACCGGGCAGAAGACCATCTCCATCAAAGGGACGGAGGTCAAGGTAGAAGCGTCGGCTTCCATGACGCTGCAGTCGAACGGCATGATGGAGCTGAAGTCGAACGGGCTGATCTCGCTTAAAGGATCATTGGTCAAAATCAATTAACGCGCGAGAGGGGTGAAGTCATGTCGGCGCCTTTTCTGGGCAGAGGATGGAAGTTTCCCGTCCAAGTAGACAAAACGACCGGCCGAATCCGGATGTCGGAAGGGGAAGAGGACATCGAGGAAGCTATCCGCATCATTATCCGCACGCCGAAGGGCGAGCGCCTCATGAGGCCGGATTTCGGCTGCGACTTGCGGGGCTTTGTGTTCGGCACCATGGATGACATGTCTTTGCGGCTGATGGCCAGCGAAGTGAAAAACGCGATTCGCGAATGGGAGCCGAGAGTCAAGGACGTGGAGGTGACGGCGAAGCCGGATCCGTCCATGAACGGCAAGGTATGGCTTCACGTCACGTATGCGGTCCGGTCGACCAACAATTTGTTCAACCAGGTCTATCCTTTCTATCTCGAGGAAGGCACGAAATAACGGGAGCGAGCAGCGATCATGAATCAAGCGGGCAGTGGCAGGGGCGATGTGAGGCCTCCGAAGATCAATACAAACAGCTTGTCCACGTATATGGACAAATTCAAACAGTTGGCTCCGCATTATACGCCGGAATGGCGGTTCTCCTTGGAGCAGTCGGACGCGGGGGCAAGTCTCGCCTATATCGCGGGCGAGATGCTCGAGGATACGGTGCAGCGGCTGAACGGCGCGCCGATGAATCACTTGCTGTCCTTCCTGGATCTGATCGAGGTCAAGCTGAAGCCGCCCCGTCCGTCGAGAGCGAATGTCGTATTCAAGCTTAGCGAAGGGGCATCGGCGCCCGTATACATCCCGCAAGGATTCACGCTCACGGCTCCGAACCCAAGCGGAGGCGACCCGCTCTTGTTCGAGACGGAGGAGCCGCTTGCGGCAACGCCCGCCAGGCTCATGGAGATCGTGAACGCGAATCCCGTCACCGACGAAATCGTGACGGCCGCGCGCTCCTATGCCGATAGGCTGGAAGCCGGCGCGGCCGCCCCGATTCCTTTCTTCGACACGACGTCGATGCCCAACGAGCAGGAGCATGCTTTGTTCGTGCGGCATGACGATCAGCTGCTGACGGACCGGCCATGCCGGATCTTCCTAAACGTTCATCACGCCGAAAAAAAATATTCGGAGCCCGAGCTCGCGGCTTCGCTTGCTTCGGCGGCCGTGGAATGGCAATACTCGTCCGGAGGCAGGTGGCTTCCGTTCCAGAGCGTTACGGCTGCAGGCAATACGATCATTCTGCACAAGAGCATCGCGGGGAAGCTGGAGCTCACGGAGCACGAAGGAGTCGAGGGCAGATGGATCAAATGCTCGCTGAAGAGCGTGCCGGGAGAGGCATCGCCTCTGCTGAAGAGGCATCTCGAGATGGACAAAATCCGTCTTCGCGCCTCGCATGACGTCGCAGGCGACTCGGAGCGGATTAAACCGGACGGGCTCTACTTCAATGATCTCGAATTAATGCCGGAGGGCTTCTATCCGTTCGGCGAACATTTTGTCCCGTATTCCGTTTTCTATCTGTCCTGCGAGGAAGCGTTCAGCAAGCGCCGGAGCAAGCTGGAGCTGACGTTCTCGGCGATCGCCAAGGGCAATCGGCTGCGCATGGCGCCCGATCCCGAGATCAAGTGGAAGATGCTGATGCGGACGTACGAATTCGAAGAGAAGGATCCGCCGCGCGTTCGAATCAGGCAGGTGTTATGGGAATATTGGAACGGCAGCAACTGGAACGCGCTTCCCGGCGGGGAGCAATACGGGGAGTTCTTCGCTGATCTGCCCGAGGAGCACCCGAGATCGTTCGCCATAAGCTTTCAATGTCCGGATGACATGACGCAAACCTTCGTGAACGGTACCTATCAATATTGGATTCGAGCCCGGGTCATCCAGACGGATCCGATCATCGCTCCCGTCGTTCAGTATATGTCTCCTTGGCTCGCGAATCCGAAATTGTCCTACGCGACGAGCTCTCAGGTCGTCTTCGAGCCTGACAACGTCTTCACGAGAAATAACGCGGATAACCGGGATAGAAGCTTGTCGGCATCGGAGGGCATATCCGTATTCAAGCCATTCGAGCCGATCCCGTCGGACGACCCGTCCACGTATCTGGGGTTCGACAGCCCGCCGGCGAAGGGTCCGCTCCGGCTGCATATCGAGCTTCTGCAGCGCTACGCGGCGGAGCAGGACGGCGTATGGCTCGAATGGGAGGCCTTATGCTGGGAGAACGGACGGTTCGCCTGGACGCCGCTGAAGGTGACCGACGGCACGAGCGGCTTCGGCGTAAGCGGGGACTGGATGTGGGCCGGACCGGCGACGATGGTGCCGGTCCGGCTGTTCGGCCACGAGAGATATTGGATACGCGTCGTGAATCGCGACCGGCGGTTAAGCGAAGCTTACCCGAACCATCCGATCGCGGGCAGTCTGTATATGAACGCGGTCGCCGTCAGTCAGCAGGCGAGCGTGGAGCTTGAGAGGGTGATACCGGAGAACGGTCTCTTGACGATTACCCCGTCGGCGTTCACCGGGGAAACGGTATGGATCGACGAGCGAGAGCTGCACACGACTGCCGAATGTCACGATCTCATGGAAGCAAATCCGTCGCGTTACGAGGCGGTTAGAGACGGCGAAGGGAATATACTCCGTTTCTGGGTGAGATGGGAGCCCGTCGCCTCGCTTCTGGAATCCGGGCCAAATGACCGTCATTATTGTCCGGATCATGCGGGAGGCTTGCTGCAGTTCGGAGATGGCACAAGGGGGCGCGCGCCTTCCGGGGAACGGGACGGCATGGCCAGGATCTCCTTCAAGCTGACGGCGGGCGCATCCGGCCGCGTCGAGGCGGGCCAGATTACGGGCATGCAGCGCCCGGTCGCGTTCATAAGCGGCGTAAGCAACCCGAAGCCTTCCGTAGGAGGCAGCCATACGGAGACGCTGGAGGCTGTGCTTCGCAGGGGGCCGCAGCAGCTCAAGCATCGCGGCCGCGCCGTGACGGCGAGAGACGCCGAATGGATCGCGCGAGAGGCGCATCCGGGCATTGCGAAAGTGAAATGCTTGAGCAATCGGAACGGCCAGCTGGAGAAATCGCCCGGATTCATGACCATCGTGGCTTGTACGGACGGCGGGCTCGAGCATGCGGCCGAATTCCCGGAAGTACGCCGAATCGTCGAGGACGAGCTGCACAGAAGCGCTTCGAGCCTGCTTACGGTCGGCGGCGCGATTCGCGTCATTGAGCCGGCTTATCTGGAGGTATCCGTTCACGCGACGGTCGCGGCCGAGTCGGCGCTTGGGCTGGTGCCTCTCGAGAAGGCATGCGAGCTTAGGCTGCGTCAGTTTCTGAATTTCATGTCCGGCAATACGGACGGACAAGGCTGGGAGATCGGCGAGCCGCTCCATCTGTCTCTTCTTCATTCGCAGTTACATGCCGTCCGCGGCCTGCTCTATATCGAGAGACTGTACGTGCACGTCGTCAAAATCGAAAACGGCATCCGCGCGGAATGGGATCCCGCCCGCATGGGCGAGGTGTTGAACGGGCTTGTCATAAGCGGCACCCATCAAATAACGGCCATTCCCGCGCCGCATCCTTAAAATCCGGAAGGAAGGAGGGGTATCATGCTCCCAAGATTGCCGCTGGACGACCGCACGTATGCGGAAATTGTTCAGCAATCCCGCAAAATAATACCGAAGCGCATGCCGGAGTGGACCGACGAGAACGCGCATGATCCCGGCATGACGATGCTCGAAATGCTGGCGTGGCTCACGGAAATGCAGCGCTACTACATCAGCAGAGTGCCGGACCGCAATAAGCGCAAGTTTCTGGATCTGCTTGGCGTAGCGCCGCGCGATACGGAATCGGCCCGCACGCTCGTCCAATTTTCCGGCGTGACGGAAGCCATTCATATTCCGCGAGGGACCAAGCTGATGGCGGAGGACCAGATGTTCGAGACGGAGCGTTCGATACGGCTTCACCCGCTTGCTCTGGACCGGATCATCTGCAGGACCGAGCGGGAAGCGAACGACGTAACCGCATGGAGCGATCATCTTCATGTAGCCTTCCAACCTTTCGGAACGGATGCGAAGCGCGGCGCGCGCCTGTACATATCCTTCGATCGGGAGCTGGAGCCGGGAGAGCTTGCTACGTTAACGTTCAAGCTGCTGAAGCATGACGAGTCGCTGCGCGATGTTTACGATGCGGCGGAAGAGGGCGAGTTAGCGTCGCTTATTCCTTCCGCCAGGCTGTCGTGGAAGGCTTATTGCTGGGACGAGCAAGCGGCGAAGGCTTCGTGGATGCCGCTTCAGGTCGTCAGAGACGAGACGGCCCACTTCTCGACTAGCGGCTCGTTCGCCTTCCGGATTGGGGCGCCGATGAGGAGCGTCGTCGTTCATCCGGCAGCCGACAAGCCGAGATATTGGATCAGCTGCACGATCGAGGAGGGCGGCTACGAGCTGCCGCCTCGAATCAGCGGGCTTATGCTCCATACCGTCATGGCCAGCCAGCGGGATACGTTATGCGAATATATGGAATATGAAACGACGGGGGAGCCGGGACAAAGCTTCGTGCTCGATACGTATCTGGCTATGCACGGGGAGATGCGGGTACAGATCGGCGGCGGCGAACAAGGCTGGACCGAGCTGCCTCTTGGCCAGTTCGAAGTCGAACGGAGGCCGGGAGGCGACGGGGTCTCGGTGAAGCTAGCGTCCGTCCCCGATGATCCGCCGCTTGCCCCGGGTACCCGAGTGAGGCTCATCGCGAGCGTTCCCGGATTTTACCGTTACAGCGCCATAGGAAGCGGCAACGGGCTGCCGAATCAAGCCGTGGAGGCGTACGATTTGGCCTGCCGGAAGAAAACGGCTTTGGGGCTGCAGGTCGCTAGACGAGAGCGCGACGGCACTCTCCGATGGGAGGATTGGAGCGCGGTCGAGGATTTCGACCGGTCGGGCCCCTATGACCGCCATTACGTCTACATGCCGGAGAAACGGGTCATTCTGTTCGGCAACGGCGAGAAGGGTGCTATACCGGAAGCTAGCCCGGACGCCAATATCGGCTTGATCGCATGCGAGCTCGGCGGCGGAGCGAGAGGGAACGTGAAGCCGGGACTTATCCGGGAATGGGCAAGCAAGGCTGGTCGCACGGCTTCGGTTGCCGTATCCAATCCGTTCTACGCGCACGGAGGGTCCGAAGCCGAGACGCTGCAGGAAACGCTGCTCCGGGCGCAGATGGAGCTGAAGCAAACGTTCCGCGCCGTTACCGAAGAGGATTACGAGATTCTCGCAAAGGAAACGCCAGGCGTAGAGGTGGCGAGAGTGAAGGCGATTCCTCTCTATAAACCCGGTCTATCGGACTATCCGAGGGAGAAGGCGCACGGGCAAATTTCCGTCGTGGTCGTGCCTTACGGACATACGGAGACGCCATCCCCGAGTCCGGGATTCCTGCGCACGGTCCAACATCATCTGGATTCGCGGCGGCTCATCGCCACGGAATTGCACGTCATTCCGCCTTTGTACGTGAGAATCACCGTTCATGCGGCCATCGTCGTCGAGCCTCAGTACGCGGACGACAGCCGGAAGCTTGCCGAGCTGCTGAAGGAGCTGCTTCGCCCGTTGGGGGGCAGGGACGGCAGAGAAGGCTGGGAGTTCGGCCGGACGGTGTACAAAGGCGATATTTACAATGCGCTCACGAAAGCAAGCGGCGTCGTCTTCGTGCAGGATTTGTGGTTGGACGCGGACGGCGCCCAGGCGAAGAAAACCGCCGGCGGCGATATCCAGCTGCCGCCCCACGGTCTAGTTTACTCGGGCGAACACGAAATCGAGCTTATTAGCAGAACGCGGCTATAGAAGAAATCCATTCACGAATGGGAAGGAGGTATCCGACTGAGAGAGCATAGTCCATATTTTACCGTTTGCGGCGACAAGGAATGGAGCAAGGGGGCGGCTTATAACCTGTCTGCGGAGCTAAGCGGCTTCAGCATTCGCAGAGAGCGCAGGTACGGCATCGCCGCCACACTGGAATTGAATAAGCTGGAAGGCATGTCGAAGGTGAAGGAGATGGCGATCGCGGGCCGGGAACGTATCTATCTTCTCGACGAAAGGGCCGATCTGTGGAGCTATGATTGGAGGGGCGCGGATTATAAGCGGATGTTCCCGCAAGGACATGGCCTGTTCGGGAATGGAACACGGCTGGCCGCATCGGATTCCATTCTGTACGCAGCGGACCCGGACGGTGCATTGTCCGCCTTTCACGCGGGGAACGGACAGACGATGTGGTCCAGGCATGGGGCGACGATCGACGGCCTGCCCTTCCATCCGCTGGCGGTTGCGGCGGACGACAGGTCGGTTTATGTTCTAACGCCTCTCGATACGGAGACAGGGGACGAGGGAGACGCCATTCCCGAAGGAGGCAGCCTCGCCGTCCTTCAATTCACGGCCGGCGGCCAGCTGTCCCGGGTGCATAAGCATCCGCTCCTTCGCCAGCCCGTACGGGTGAGGCTGAGACATCTGAACCGGGCCTATTTCCTTGCCGTGTCGAAGGACGGAGACATACACGTATTCGACTCGATCTTCGCCAGGCTTATCGCAATGCAGCGGAACGGAGAAGCGATTCAGGCAGGCGGGTTGCCTTCGAAGCCGTACTCCGGCTTGTGTCTGGACAGCGGGGGGACCCTCTACCTGGGAGATGCCTCGGAGCTTGACCAGGACGAAGAAGACGATCGGTTCATCTTGACGCTGGATCGGAGCGGCCGCCTGCTCGGCGAAATTACGAGCTATCGGGGCGGATGCGACCAGCTGCTCGCGGATGCCTCCGATCGGCTGTATATCCTGAGCGGCGAACGAGAGACGATTACGCTGCTGAACCTGCAGCCGCAGACGGTGCGGATGGAGGAGACGGGGGTTCCGGAAGGCATTTGGCTGTCCCGGGCTTTCGACAGCACCGAGACCGGCACGGTGTGGCACAAGCTGACTTTGGACGGCTTCATCCCCGAAGGAACGCAGCTTCGGTTTTCGTATTTCAGCAGCGATAACGACCATGCGGTCATCGAAGGAACGTACCGGAAGCTCGACGATTGGATCGAAGACGCAGGCGTTTCGCTCAAACGGAAGCTAGCGGCTCTATCGGCGAACTGGTCGGCTCCGATCCTGAATCCGAAGGATGCTTTGTTCATAGGCGCCAAGGGCCGTTATCTGTGGCTCATGATTGAATGGATCGGCACCGAACGCCATACGCCAAGCATCGAGAGGATAAGGCTGTATTTTCCCCGGGAAACTTATTTGAATTATTTGCCGGCGGTCTATCAAGAGGATGAAGAGAGCCGGGACTTCCTGGAACGGTACCTCTCCATGTTCGGGACCCTTTTCTCCGAGCTGGAGACGGAAATCGGCGACTTGAGCCGATTCATCGATCCCCATCGAGCCGAAGGCGAGCATCTGAGGTGGCTTGCGACATGGCTGGGGCTGGCCGCCGACGACTCCTGGACGGACGAGCAAGTCCGCGCGTTCATTCATGCGGCGCATGATTTATACCGCTACCGCGGCACGAAGCGCGGGATGCTCCAGACGATCGAAACGTACACGGGGATGGAGCCTATCATCGTGGAGCAGTTTCAGACGAAAGCAATGAGAGACAACGCGGAGCTTCGAACGCTGATGGAGCAGCTTTACGGCGATAACCCTTATTCCTTCACCGTGCTGCTGAGACCGGAGCAGGCTCCGTCCGAGAAGCAGCGGGTCGTGATCGAGGAGCTGCTCGAGGAACAGAAGCCTGCCTACACGGAGGCGAAGCTGGTCCAGCTGCAGCCGTGGATGTACTTGGACTTACATACGTATTTGGGCATTAATACGGTACTGACGGAGCCGTCTATTCTGACGTTGAACGCGGACCGAAGCATGCCGAACGATACGCTTATCGTCGACGTAGGCATGGAGAAGCGGATGGATGTCCATACGCGGCTGGAGCTGGATTCCGAGCTGGAGTAACCGGGCAGGATGACCGGATAGGATAAGGAGCAGCGCTTGCTCCATTACGAGATTAGGGGTGGTAGTTGTGAAGAAATCGAGGCTTTACCCGTTCGAGAGGAACCGCTATTTCTATGGCAAGCTGCTGACGGTTCGCGATTTCGAATCCGAGCAGAAGTATTTTAACGACAAAAGAAGGCTTCTGAACCGGCTGATGTTCGGCAGCGGCGTACTGTCCGGCATGTCGGTCGTCGCGGTCGACGACAAGACGGTGTCCGTCGAGATGGGCGTCGCGATCGATTACATCGGACGGGAAATCGTTATTCCGGCTCCTGTAACGATGAAGCTGTCCATGATTGAGGGCTTTACGAACAACGAATACAAGAAAAACGTTTATCTCTGCGTAGCGTACGACGAGAAAGGCAAAGAGCCTGTCCACTCCGTCGGCAATTCATCCGTGCGCTCCGACGAGGTGAGCGAATATAACCGCCTGCTGGAATCGTACAGGCTGTTCGTGAACGAGAAAGCGCCGGCGCCTTCTTCCTTCGAATTCGTCCGGCTTATGGAGAGCGTCGTGACGATATTCGAGAACGATAACGTCAGAATTACCCAGCGCATGCCGAAATACGTAAACCCCGGGGAAGTCGTGGACGTGAAGCTGGTCGTGGAGAAAACGCTTCAGACGCCGAGGATCGCCTTCGACTATAGCATTGATGCGAAAGGCTTCACCTACGTGGGTGAAACCGATGGAGCCGTCTCGTTCGCAGAGCCTGGAGACTCGCAGGATACCGAATACGAATTGACATACCAGCTGAAGGCGCCTCTTGCCGCAGGCGGCTACGCCGAGCTGGCCATACCGGCCAGGCAGGCTAAGCTGACGATCGGCGATACGGCGATCCCGATCGATTTCAGCGCGAAGCATAGCATCGAAGTGGTGGAGATGCCGGTTGCCGAGCGTATTCTCGAGGACTGGCACAACCGCAGCCTGGAGCAAGCCGTGGAAGGCTCTGCGGACCAGAGCATATGCCTCGCCAAGATCAGCCTGCTGCAGATGGGGCCGACCTACATGATCGAGAAAGTCGACCGGATGCCGTTCGGCGAATACATCGAGAATACGTCCCTTCTTCAACGCCTGCTCAGCAAGGGCGGAAACGGGGCGTCCCATCAGTTCTATGCGAGCTCGGAAGCGCATGACCTGGAGTACGACGCGAAGCCGACGCTCGACGTGAAATATCATCCGGAGCGCAACGAATTCGATTTCAAGCTGGGCATTCCGCGTCCGCAGCATTTGTACGACGAGATCGCGACAGGCACGATGGAGGTCGCGCTCGAATCGATCGGCAAGTCGGGGGGCTTCTTCTTCTCCCGCGGCAAGAAAAACTACGTGTCGGACGAAATCTCGCACGGCCTCGGCGAAGGTCAGGTTTCGATCGTCGTCGGGCTGGAGGAAGCCGACGAGTCCGGCGCTTCGGCAGGCACGGGCACGAAGAAGAAGGTATACTACGGCCAAAGCGACGTGTTCAAGGGAACGGAATTCGAGCCGGATATTCCGAACGTGACGCTCGGGACGATCGTGTATCCGGAGAAGGGCACGTTCCGGATCGGCATGAAGCTGCGGGACGACGGCGAGTCTTCCGCGTCCGTCATCGCCGTTCGCTGGTGGGCGTTCAAAAGCCTCGGCGCCGCGCCTCAGGCGGCCATGAACGACAGCTACGAGAACGAGCTGGCGGAAGCGGCGTCGTCGCTGGAAGATTAACACGAGATAGGGAAGTGCCGGTTCAGGATGAGCTCCTGAACCGGCACTTTTTTGACACTATGGCGATGCATTCATAAACCGTATGAATGCGCATTGCATGCACCGGCCGGAGCCTGGCAATTGGCGCGATAACGCCACGAGGGATCGTTATTGCGCCAACGCACGCCGCTGCCTCTCCGGTAACGACACGACAGATCGCTATTGCGCCATCGTACACCTCTGCAACTCGGATAACGACATGACGGATCGCTATTGCGCCATCGCACACTTCTGCAACTCCGGTAACGACACGACGGATCGATGTTGCATCGCCAAGTGCCCGCGACTGCTTTACCGAAACGACAGATCGTTAATGGGGCGAGAGGCGAGGCACTTAGTGCGAAGAGGGCGGCTGCACAGTTGTAAGAGTAGATACAACTCTGGAGTTCCTGCAACAATATGAATGTCCTTACTCATTCAACTATCCTTTTGAAAAGATGAGAAAAAGGGCTGTCCCAAAGGTCAAAATGACTGGGGCAGCCCTTTTGTTTCTTAAGCCGTTTCGTCCGGAATGACGCTCATCTCGAGGCGCACCGGCTTGTCTTTGTTAAATGTGAAGGTGAGCAGCGTATTGCCGACTTTGCATGCGACGCTCGTGCGGCCGTTATCAAGCGCTTCCCGGACGAAGACGGTGTTGGCGTCGGTCAAACGTTTGTAGGTTTGCTGCATGACGACCGTATTCCAGGTCGCCAGCTTGTCTACGTAATAGGCCTCCGGATTGTCCGGATCCACGGTCAAGCTGAACGACATTTGATAGGAGCCGTAGGTTAACTGCATGGTGGATGGAAGCGATGACTCATCGGCCGGTAAGTCGTTGGCTGACGCTTCGTCGACCGCGGCAGCGGCGGACTGTGCATCCGAAGCCGATTCTGGCGCGTCCCCATTCGTGCCAGCTTCAACCGCCGCGCTCTGGTCGCCGGCTTCATCAATCGCGGAAGAATCCGACAAAGCTTGGACCTCTCCCTTGTCCCCGGATGCTCCCTCGGAGCTTGCCGCTTCGTTCACGCTGGCATCGCTTGGAGCCGCTGCGTTGTTAGATGAGCCTCCGCCTTCGTTCGACGTGCCTCCGTCAGTACCGGCGGCAGGCTCTTCGCCTACCGGCGCTTCGACGGCCGGCAGCTCCAGGTCAATCGGCTCCTCCGGCGCAGCGGGAGGGTCGGCCGCGCCCAGCGTCTCCTGCAGCTTGGCCAGGGACAGACTTAGAAAGCCCTCGGCCCAAATGCCGCCGCCGCGGAAAAAGCCTTTGTAAGCCGGCGCGCCGTCCGCATCGTTTAACGTGCCGATCCCCTGATAGCTGCCGTTCTCGAATTGTCCCGAATACCGGACAGCTCCGGTGCTCGTATATTCTTCGCCCGATCCGCTCTTTGCGCCGCTCAGGAACGAACCCGCATAGGCAAGCTTCCCGTCTTCACCATATAACGAGCCCGCGCCATGATATCGATCAAGCAGAAACTCGCCTTCATACCGGACGAAGCCGTTCGGATACAGCTCCTTGCCCGCGCCGGATCTCTTGCCGGCGGAGAACCCGCCTTCGTAGCTGACCGTGCCATCCGAATGGAACAGCTTGCCGGCTCCCTCGTAGATGCCGGAGCTGAACGCTCCTTCGTAGACCGGATTTCCCTGGCTGTCTTTCAGCCTGCCATCTCCGTTATAGAGACCTTGTACGAACGCACCGGTATAAAGCGCGCTGCCGTCCTCCGCGTACAGTGTCCCCGCGCCCTCGAACAATCCTGCGAGAAACGCGCCTTCGTATTTTTTCGTCGCGCCGTCCGGATGGAACAGAATGCCCGCTCCGTTATAAGCGTCGTTCGCGAACTCGCCGCGGTACAGCAGCATTCCTTCCTCGTTCCACAGCTCTCCGGCTCCCGTCATAAAGCCTTTGTCGAAGGCGCCCTTGTACCGCAGCTTGCCGTTCGGGTAATACAGCTTGCCTTCACCCGAATACAGCCCGTCCGCAATGCCGCCCTCGTACAACAGGCTGCCGTCGGAATTCCGAATGTCGGCAATGCCGGTAAATCCGCTGGCCGCAGCCTCGGCAGCCGCAAGCTGAGGCGTTCGCCCAAATAGCTTGTCGATGAAGCCGGGCGGGTTAACAAATCCGAAATAAACAATGATGAGCGACAGCACGATGGTTAAGGCGATCAGCTTCTTGGCGATATAATAGCTGCCGATCCGCACGTAATTGTCCAAGGATCGCAGCGGGCTGAAAATGGCGGATACCAAAAACTTGCGAAGCATGACGAGCAGACGTTTGGGCAGCGTCTTGGCCCGCTTGATCGGTCTTATAATTATGCGCTGGATCGGCTTGAAGATCGGCTTAAGCAGTTGTTCGATCATATCAAGGCACCTGTATCGTTACTTGACCGGGGTACACGATGCTGATGACGCCGCCCCAATTGCACATGCATTTGGATGAGTTGTTCAAGGCGGGCATGTTCGCGACGAGCACGGTAGGAGAACCCGGGGCCCAAGGCGCGGCGACGGCGGGAACGCAAGGCTGAGGAGTGAATACGCCGAGCTTGGCAGCGGTAGCCGCGGCAACGACGGGGTTGGCCATGGAGTTGCACATGCCGAACGGCAATATGTTGACCAACGGCTTGTTGTCCATAATATTGGCAATCGGAAGCGAGGTCACGACGCCGTTCGCGGGCAGCACGTTCAGCGTGCTTGGCGCCACTCCGAACGAGCACTGCATAGTGGCTCCGCCGCATACAAGTTGTCCCATAACGATCCTTTCCGTGGGCAGCCGACGAAAAGACGCCTCTCCCAATCTAGTAATATATGCTATTAATCATAGTACTATATGCCCCTCCCGGGCTACAACAAAAACCTACAGAAACGGCTACGATTCGATATTTCTTGTAATAGAAAAGAGTGATAATCGAAAGAACATGTAGTACTATAGAAATAGAAAATTCATGCAATCGGAAAGCGATGGTGTTCATGCGAAAGATCCCGTTAGTTATGTTCCTTCTGGCCGTCTCGGCCGTGCTTGGATGGTTTGTCTATGCGAATCACGAGGCGCTGTCCACGCCGCCGTACGAGAAGGAACGGCCGCTGAGCTACCTGTCCAAAGCCGCGTCGAACGCGGAGGGCCGATTGGTCGCGATCGCCGATTCGAGGCGGGAGCTCGTACAGTTCGACGAGGCGAACGTGGAGATCAGCCATACGGAAGCGCCCGTCGAAGAGGGCAGCAGCCACGGCTTCACGGAGGTGGCCGCCGCGGCCGACGGATCGGTCGTCGCGCTGGATACGGTGCTCGACGATTACGGATTATACGTTGTTGAAGAGCGTCTATACCGATACGCTCCCGAATCGGAAGAAGGCATCCTGCTGTATGCCTTCCAGGGAAGCGGGAGCAATATGCGAGTCGGTCAAATGAAGGGGCTTCAGACAGCCGGGGAGCATGTCTACTACTATATTGACGAGCAGTCGAGCGTCGGCTTGTTCCGAATCGCGCTAAGCGGAGGACAGCCGGAGGAGGTATTCCGGTTCAAGCTGCCCGAGAACCGGTATTTGTCCGAAATTACCGGCTACGAGCCGGGACAAATTTACTACTCGACGAAACGGGGCTCGATCTATCACGTTCTGCAGGACGGAACCAGCGAGAAAGCGTATCCGCTGGAAGGAACGGACCGGACGAACCGCAACTTCCCCGAATCGCTGGCTCTGCATGACGGGCGGATCTACTTCATCGACCGTCTCGTGAACGCGGTGGTCAGCTTCAAGGCCGCGGATTACGGCGACTTAAGAACGGAGCTGTCGGAGGAAGAGCTGTCGGTCAAATCGGACGGCGCCGAGTATCTGGAGCTGATGGATATGACGCTTGGTCCGGACGGGGGCATGCACCTCGTGCTCGACGACCGGGTTGTCATCGTGCACGGAGACAGCGCCAGGGTCGCGTCCAAGCTTTCATACCGGGCAGCCGACTACCGCATGGGATGGATGGTATGGTCGGCGGCGGCGCTGCTTACCGCGACTGTCGCCTTCTTGCTGCACATCTTCTACGTGCATGCTCTGCGCAGGAGGATCTCTTTATTTTTCAAGCAGGTGTTCGCGATCGTGCCGATTCTCGTGATCTCGATGTTCATGCTCTCGAATTTCATCTACGACAGCTTCTCCGCGCGCATGGAGGACGAGATGCAGAGGCAGCTGACGCTGCTCGCCCGCAACGGGGAAGCGTTGATCGACGGAGATCAGCTGAAGAGGCTTGGGTCTCCCGAAGATTACATGAATGAAGATTACCGCGCCATACAAGCGAAGATGAATTTCCTGTTCGAGAACGAAGATCCTTCCGTCCGGTCAGGCCTGTACAGCACGCTGTACAAATACGAGAACGGCGAATTTTTTGTCATGATGGACGATGACGACGGGGTCAATATGTTCAAGCCGTACCCGCCGAACGAAGGAAGCGTGCGCGTAACGGATTTCGGAGAAGTGTATTCAGACCGATGGGAGGACGCGACCGGCAAATGGTTGTACGCGATCGGGCCGATCTACGATTCGGGCGGCGAGATCGTCGGCGTCTACGAGACGGGCAGGGACCTGAACGTGCTTCATCAATCCAACGAGACGATATACAAGAGCATTCTTCGGAACATCGGCCTGATCAGCCTTATCATTCTTGCGCTGGTGCTTGCCGTCACCTTCTGGCTCCTGCGATCGCTGCGCAAGCTGCGCCGCAGCGTCATGGAGATGGCAAGCGGCAACTGGGACGTTCGCGTCCATATTCGGTCGCAGGACGAGGTCGGCGACTTGGGCGAGCAATTCAACCTCATGGCCCAGCATATCCGGACTTATATTAAGGATATAACGACGTTCAGCGAAGCGTCCCATCGGTTCGTGCCGCAGCAAATATTCAAGTATCTCGGCAAAAAAGGAATAACCGAGGTTCACCTCGGCGATCAAGTGCAGGGCAACATGTCCGTGATGGTATCGAACATCCGCTCCTTCAATCAGCTCTCCAAGCAGCTGTCGCCGAAGCAAAACTTCGACTTCATGAACGGCTTCCTGAAGCGGTTCAGTCCTTATGTGCGAACGGAAGAGGGACTCATTAGCAAATATTTGGGAGCCGGCTTCATGGCGTTGTTCCCGAGAAGAGCCGAAGACGCGATTCGCGCCGCCATCGCGATCCGAAGAGAGCTGGTCGGCTACAACGAGAGTTTGCGCGCGGCCGGATACGCGCCGGTCGATTTGGGGATGGCCCTTCATAAAGGCCCGCTCATGCTCGGCATCGTCGGAGAAGAACAACGGATGGAAGGCAACGTCATATCGGACGACGTGAACGTTACCGCGGCTCTGGAGCGATTGTCCGAGACGATGGGCGCGTCAATCTTAGTCACCAAGTCGTTCTTCGATCAGCTTCGCGCTCCGGAGCGAATTCGCCACCGTTATCTTGGACGAATCGGGTTCGGCGGCAAAGAAGAGTCGCTGGAGCTTATCGACGTGTACGAGGGAGACTCGGACAACGAGAGGCAGCTGAAGGATCGGACGAAAGCGATGTTCGAGAGAGGAATCGAGCTCTGCCAGGAAGGCCGGTTCTTCGACGCCAGGGAAACGTTCATCGAAGTGATCAAAATCAATCGGTTCGATAAAGCCGCCAAGCTCTATTTCTATCTATGCGACGAATATTACCAAAGCGGCTCGTCGGAGGGCTGGAACGGCACGCTGGCCGTATGACATAATGAAGGAGAGAAGCAGCATGCTGGTCAAGCAATATCAAATCGAACGACTGACGGAGCGAAGGGATGCCGAGGAGGTCTCCGCGTTCATGATGTCGGACCAATCCTTCGACGATACGAGATATACGCCCGGCGAGCTCCGGCACTTCCGCGAGCTACCCTTCCGTGCGGCGGACGGAGAATTCATCTTCTGGTACGCGCGGAACGAGGAAGGCAAAGTGATCGGAATCAACGTCATGGGGGAGAACGAGCAGCAGACGGGCGGCTACCGCTGGGAATATCTTGTCGTTCACCGCGACTACCGCAAGCTTGGCGTCGCGGCCGGGTTCCTGGAGGAGATGTACCGTTACTTGGCCGAGGTTAAGGCCAGATATATCGAGGGATGCAGCTGCGATTTGCCGGAGTACAAGACGATTCAAGGCATGTTCGAGCGCCAGGGATTTACGCTGATCGGCCGAATTCCGGATTATTATTACGAAGGAGAAGACCGGTTAATCTATTATCGTAAGCTGGTTTAAAAATAAAACTATGAATGCCATATTACGTTTAGTAGGTGCCCGTCCGGAGGATCAGCGCAAGCTGCTCCTGATGGCACCTGTTTTTTTTGTATGCGGCATCGCGGAGATGCTCAACTATAACAGCTTCATGACGTTGTTCAACCAGCGCTTCGGAAGCGAATATTTGCCCTATGTCTACGCGGCGGAAGCTATCATTCTGCCTCTGGAGGCATGGCTCCTCGCCTGGCTCGCGGCCAAGCTGCCGAAGCCCAAGCTGATGCGCGTCATGTACGGCATGCTGATCGGCATCGTTGCGGGCTGCGCGGCCGCGCTGATCGCATTCGCCATCGCGGGGGCGGACATCCGTTGGTTCTACCCGGTGCTGTTCATCGCGTCGAGCTTCGTCGTCCGGCAGCAGACGATTCTGCTGTGGAGTCTCGCGATCGACGCATGTCCGACGCAGCAAGCCAAGCGGCTAATGCCGGTGTTCGTCGGCTCGGCGACGCTCGGCGGCGTCGCGGCGGGCCTGCTGGCTCAGCTGATCAGCCTGGCTTTCGGTCCGGAAGCGATCTACGCAGCCGGCTGCGCGCTGCTGCTCGCCGCCTGGCCGAACTACAGAAAAGTCATCTCGGCCTATCTGGTGCCGCTGTCGCTCAAGCTGACTACCTCAGTCTCCAAGCCGCAGGATGAGGAAGCGTCGGCGGGCAAGGTATTCAAGCAGGCGCTGAGCTCGCCGTTCCTGCTGACCGTCATTCTGCTCATGACGTTTATGCCGGGCTTGTACTTCCTCATGGAATACGAGTTTCTGAACGTGGCGAAAACCAGCTACGCAACCGAGCAACAGTTCAGCCGTTTTTTCGGTCTCGTGACGACTGTCCTGTTCGTGCTCGCGTTCTTGCTCCAGCTAGTGTCCGGGAAGCTGATGGCCAGGCTGGGAGCCAGCCATATGCTGACGATGATTGCAGGCGTATATGTGCTGTCGTTTGCGGGGGCGGTCCTGTTCATCGACGGCGCCGCCGCGCTGCCGATTGTATCGGCCGGGTACATGCTGCTGTATTTGCTGCTGTACTATACCGCGGAGCCGTCTTACCAATTGTTCTTTAAAACGCTGCCGCTCGCGCAGCGGGACAGCTACCGGTATGCAGCTCAAGGCATCGCGGCGTCGGCCGGCATTCTCATTGGGGCGGGTCTCCAGTTCATGCACGCCGGATTCGGCGTTTCCTGGACGATTCTGTCGCTCATCGGATTGATCGGAGCGGGCTTCCTGCTCGCTCTAGCCTGGTACGGCCGCCGCTTGTACATAAGGGAGCTCGTTCGCAGCGTCAGCACGATGAGCGCGGCGGACATGGCCGAATCGATGGAGGAGATCGGCAGGAACGGCGCCGCGCTGGCGGAGGCAAGGCGCATGCTGAAGCATCCGTCTTCCTCGGCCAAAGAAATCGCGCTTCAAATTATCGGGCCCCTCCAGAATCCGAAGGATCTGCCCGACCTGCTGCCGCTCCTGGATGACGACCATTACCGGATACGGATCGAAGCGCTCAAGGCGATGAACTTGGAGCATGCCGATCTTCAGGCGCTCGTGAAGGTGGCTAGCTTCCTGGAGGACCCCGACGACGAGCTGCGGGCGGAAGGGGTGAAGGCGATTGCCCGGATGAAGCATCTGGAGGAGCAAGCGTTCTTCTTCCTGCGCCAGAAGCTTCTTGACCGGCACCCCGGCGTCGTCGCCGAAGCCGTTAAGGCGATGTATTCGTTTCACCGCGAGCAGAGCTACAAAGCTTGCGCCGAGGTGATCGAACGGATCTTGAGCGTTGGGGGAGAGACCGCGGTTTATATGTGCCGCGTCGTGGCGGACTTAAAGCTGGACGCGTATATCCCGCAGCTCATGGACATGCTCGGCGACCTGCACCCCGCGGCGAGAGTGGCGGCGACGGAGAGTCTTGGCCGGCTCGGACACGCCGATCTTGTGCCGGTGCTGATCGACGGACTGGCGTTTATGGACGAGGAGATGCTGGCGGTATCGACGCAAGCGTTCATCGATATCGGACCGGCTGCCGTCCAGCCTCTCACGGAGAGCTTGCCGCAAGCGTCGCCCAAACACTTTGGCGCAGCGGTTCATTCGCTGTCCATGCTGATGGAGGAGGAAGAGGTGCGCGAGGTCCTTGCGGCGGATGGCGTTGCCCGCCTGTCCGCGCTCGAGCAAGCCGCGGCTTATTCCGAAGCGCTGCGCGCGCTCGGAAGGGAGGAGCTGGCGCAGCTCGCGTCCATGCGCTGGGAGGAGGCGCGCCGGTCCTTGTTCGGAGGCCTATGGAGCATTCAGTCCAGGCTTGGGGACGAAAACGCGGTCATCCATATTCGGACGGCTATCGAATCGGGCGACGAAGAGGCGCGCAGCAACGCCCAGGAAGTATTGGCGGAAGGCTTTGGCGACCGGAGATTATCGCAAGCGATCGCGGCTTTCATCGAGCGTTCCGATGCTGTCGTCGGCGGTTTGGCGGAAGCTGACGCGAAGGCAAAGCTGATGGAAGCACTGCGAGAGAGCGATGATTGGTGGCGCGAGATGGCCATGGCCGCGCTTAGCGAGAATGGAGGGAACGGCAGCATGTCGAACGAGGGGCTTATGATGAGCCGATTGAATAAGGTCGTATTTCTAAAGCAGGTTCCGTACTTTGCGGATCTGTCTCTGGAGGAGCTCGGTCTGATCGCCAACGTGGCTTCGGAGGAGAACGTTTCCGACGAAGAAGCGCTGCTGCGCAGAGGCGAGCCTCATTCCTCCATGTACGTTATCGTGGACGGAAACATCGAGCTGACGAGCGTATCCGCCGCCGGCTGGGAGGGCACGATAGGCGTGCTCGGCCCTGGAGATGTCTGCGGCGTCACCTCCGCGCTCGACGGAACGCCTTCGACGGTCACGGCTCAATCCTTGCTCGGAGACACGAAGGTGCTTCGGCTGTCGGGCGATGACGTATCGAGGCTCGTGCGGCTGTATCCGGAAATCGGCATCGGCCTTCTCCGCGCTTCCTTCGCGCGGATCCGCCTGCTGGAAGAGATGATGATGAGAATCGACAGCTAACGTTAAGCAGTCGGGGCTTAGCCTAGTCCATTGCCATGTATTGCATCTGAGGACCGCATTGCATATAATAGGAATAATGTTTGAGACATATTGCGACAAGCAACGATGGAGAACAGTAAGCAGAGATCCGATCGCACAGGGAGAGAACGCCGCAGATTGAGAGCGTTCTTGCTTGAATCCGGACTGCCGAATTCGCTCCGGAGCATGCTCCTGAACCTCCTTGGCCCGACGGCCCGGAGCAAGTAGGGTGACACGGTTCCCGCCGTTACCGGGACTTAAGGATCGCGTAGACGATGGTTGTCCGCGCGGTTGAAATTAGGGTGGTACCACGGTTCTTCCGTCCCTTCGGGGAGGAAGAGCCTTTTTTGTGTTTTGGAAGACATTATTTTGGAGGCGATGAATGTGAAAGAAAGACTGGAGGAACTACGCGGCGAAGCGCTGCAGGAGCTGCAGGGCGTGGAGTCGCCGCAGGCGCTGAACGATCTGCGCGTCAAATATTTGGGCAAAAAGGGCGCCTTGACGGAAATTCTTCGCGGCATGGGCGGCCTTAGCGCCGAGGAGCGTCCGATTATCGGCCAAGTGGCGAACGACGTGCGCGGGGCGATCGAAGCCGTCATCGAGGAGAAGGCGGCTGCGTTCCAGCAAGCCGAAACGAACAACCGTCTGCTCGCCGAGACGATCGACGTGACGCTGCCGGGCAAGAAGCTGCCGACCGGCGCGTTGCATCCGCTGAACAAGGTCGCTCAGGAGATTGAAGATATTTTCGTAGGGCTCGGCTATTCCATCGCGGAAGGTCCCGAGGTCGAGACGGACTACTACAACTTCGAAGCGCTGAACCTGCCGAAGAACCATCCGGCCCGCGACATGCAGGACTCCTTCTACGTAACGGAAGACATTCTGATGAGGACGCATACGTCCCCCGTTCAGGTCCGCACCATGAAGGCTAAGGAAGGAATGACGCCAGTGAAGGTCATCTGCCCGGGCAAGGTATACCGGAGAGACGACGACGACGCGACCCACTCGTTCCAGTTCAATCAAATCGAAGGCCTTGTCATCGGCAAAGGCATCCGGATGAGCGACCTGAAGGGCACGCTGCTGCAATTCGTTCAGCAAATGTTCGGCGCCCAGGCGCAAATTCGGCTTCGCCCAAGCTTCTTCCCGTTCACCGAGCCGAGCGCCGAGGTTGACGTCACGTGCGTGCAATGCGGCGGCCATGGCTGCCGGATGTGCAAGCAGACGGGCTGGCTCGAAATTCTCGGCTGCGGCATGGTCCATCCTCGCGTGCTCGAGATGGGCGGCTACGATCCGGAGGAAGTAACCGGCTTCGCGTTCGGCATGGGCGTCGAGCGGATCGCTTTGCTCAAATACGGCATCGACGACATCCGCCATTTCTACACGAACGATCTGCGCTTCCTGGGCCAATTCGCGAGAATGTGACGATAGAGAGAAGGGACGAGAAGAGATGAAGGTATCCTATCAATGGTTGAATGAATATATCGAGCTCAGCGGCCTCGCGGCCGAAGAGCTGGCGGAGCTTATGACCCGCGGCGGCATCGAGATCGACGGCGTGGAGTCGCGCAATAAAGGCGTGACGGGCGTCGTGGTCGGCTATGTGAAATCGAAGGAGAAGCATCCCGATGCCGATAAGCTGAACGTGTGCAAGGTCGACGTAGGCACGGGCGAGGAGCTTCAGATCGTATGCGGAGCGAAAAACGTGGACGCCGGCCAGAAGGTGCCCGTTGCCGTCATCGGCGCGGTTCTTCCTGACGATTTCAAAATCAAGCGCGCGAAGCTGCGCGGCGTCGAATCGCAGGGCATGATCTGCTCCGCAAAGGAGCTTGGCTTGAACGACAAGCTGCTGTCCAAGGAGCAGCAGGAAGGCATTCTCGTGCTGCCGGAAGCAACGCCGGTCGGCACGCCGATCGCCGCGGTTCTCGGCATTGAGGACGAGGTGCTCGAGCTTGACCTGACGCCGAACCGTTCCGATTGCCTAAGCATGCTCGGCGTCGCTTACGAGGTTGGCGCTCTGACGGGACGCGAGGTGAAACGCCCTAGCGAGTCCGTGCATCATACGGTCGACAAGACGGCGGATCACGTATCGGTGGAGATTCAGGCGAAGGAACAATGCCTGCATTACTCCGCCCGCTACATCAAGGACGTGAAGATCGGCCCTTCGCCGCAATGGCTGCAGAACCGGCTTATCGCGGCCGGCGTGCGCCCGATCAACAACGTGGTCGACGTGACGAACTTCGTCATGCTGGAGTACGGACAGCCGCTGCACGCGTTCGACGCCGACAAGGTGCCGGGCGGCCGTATTGTGGTCCGGATGGCCAAGGAAGGCGAGACGATCGTGACGCTTGACGATCAAGAGCGCAAGCTCGAGCCTCATATGCTCGTCATTACGGACGGCAGCGAGCCGATCGCGCTTGCCGGCGTTATGGGCGGCGCAAGCACGGAAGTGACGGAGTCGACCGTGAACATCCTGCTCGAATCGGCTAAATTCGACGGGGGCACGGTCCGCAAAACCTCCCGTCAGCTCGGACTCCGCTCCGAGTCCAGCATTCGCTTCGAGAAGGAAGTGGATCCGTCGAACGTCATTCCGGCGCTTAACCGCGCGGCGAAGCTGATCGCGGAATTGGCGAACGGTCTTGCGACGGAAGGCATCGTGGAAGCGGTGACTGGCACCGCGGAGCCGAAGCGGGTATCGGTAACGCTGGAGCGCGTCAACGGCTACCTGGGCACGGATCTCTCCAGCCTGGAAGTCCGAGCGATCTTCGGACGCCTGCAATTCCCTTACGTCGTGCACGAGAACGACGAATTCGTCGTTGACGTACCGACGCGCCGCGGCGACATTACGCGCGCGGTTGATCTGATCGAGGAAGTCGCCCGCCTGCACGGCTACGACAATATCCCGACGACGCTTATCCACGGCGACGTCATTCCGGGAGCGCTCACGAAGGAGCAGGCGATTCGCCGCGAGCTTCGCAAGCGTCTGACGGACTCCGGTCTGCATGAAGTGATCAGCTATTCCTTCACGAGCCCGGCGAGAACGTCGTTGTTCCCGGCGCTTACGGGCAATGTGAAGGCCGTGCGCCTGGCGATGCCGATGAGCGAGGAGCGCAGCGTGCTTCGCACGACGCTCATCGCGCAGCTGATCGAGACGGCCGTCTACAACCGCAACCGCAAAAACGAGTCCGCGGCGATGTTCGAAATCGGCAGCGTGTTCCATACCGACGAGGAGCAGCTGACCCGTCTGCCTCAGGAGAAGCATCGCTTCGCGGCGCTGCTCACGGGCAACAAGACGTCTGCCGGCTGGAATACCAAAGCCGTCGCCTACGATTTCTACGACGCCAAAGGCATCGTCGAGACGATTGCCGAAGCGCTCGGCCTAACCGCGAAGATTTCTTACGCGGCGGCGCAGCCGGAGCATTTCCATCCAGGGAGAACGGCATCCGTTACGCTTGGAACGCCGCACGGCGCGGTCGTTATCGGCTATGTCGGACAGCTGCACCCCGCCCTGCAAGTCGAGTGGGATATGGCCGACACTTATCTGATCGAGCTCGGGCTGGATGAGCTTTACGATGAAGCGAGCAGCGTCATTGAATATAAGGCCCTCCCGAAGTATCCGGCCATGGAGCGGGATATCGCCGTCGTCGTCGACTCCGCGGTCGCAGCGGGAAGCTTGACGGACACGGCTTGGAAGACGGCAGGGGAGCTGCTTGAGTCGGTTCGCGTATTCGACGTATATACGGGCGAGCGTCTCGGAGCGGGCAAGAAGAGCGTCGCGATCTCCCTTGTCTACCGCCATGCGGAGCGCACGTTGACGGACGAAGAAGTGACCGCGCTGCACGGCCAAGTCGTTCAGCAGCTCGAGCAATCTTTTGGCGCGGAATTGCGTAAGTAGGCAGGAAACATAAGGAGCCGCATCGAATTAGTTCCTAGCGAACGTCGATGCGGCTTTTTTCGCGCGTGAAGGGCATAGGGACAAGGGTTCCCGGGCGCGGATGCGAGAAGGAGGCGGCAACTTGGACGATAGGAGGATATGACTGGATGGATAGCGAACAAACCGTTGTAACCGTTGACATATATGGCATTCAATATAAGATTAAAGGTCATTCCAACATCGAGTATATGAGGCGGGTGGCCAGCTCGATAGACGAAAACATGAAGAAGCTCGCGAAGGCGAATCCGCGGCTCGATAACCAGAAGCTTGCGGTGCTGTGCGCCATGCAGACAACGGAGGATGTATTCCGTCTCCGCCGCGATATCGCGAGGCTTCAGGAGGAAGAAGCGCGCTCGATCGAAATCAAGCAGCAGCTCGAAGCCGAGAAGCGGCGTTACGAGGAGCTCTCCGAAACGCTCCAGCAGACGAAGCTTGAGGCGGAAGCGTCGCTGCGCGACCTGCGCGAGCGTTCCGAGAAGCAGCTCGAGGAGCGGCTGGCCGAGGCTGACGAGAGCTTCCAGGCGCTGCTGGCGGAAGCGGAGGAAGCGGCTCGGGGCGCGGAGGAACAGCTGCGAGAAGCTCGTCTGGAACATGAACGGGAGACGGAGCGGCTGCGGGAAGAGCTGGCGCAGGAGAAGAAGACGGAGCTCGTTCAGCTGAAAAGCAGGCTTGAGACGGAGCTTGCGAAGCTGGAGCAGGAGCGCGACAAAGCGATTGCAGAGCTGGTAGCGGAGCGGGACTCGGCGATTGCGGCTCTGGTTGCGGAGCGCGATCAACTGGCGGCGGATGCCGACGCGGAGCGCGAACGGCTAACGGCAGCCATTGCGGAGGAGAAGGAGAAGCTCTCCCTTCACTATATGGCGGAGATGGAGCAGCTCGTAGCGGAGCATGCCGCCGAGCTCGAGCTGCTGGCGGCCGAATACATAGCCGGCAAGGAAGCTCTTGTTGCCGAACACGCAACGGAGCTCGAGGCCGCGCTGGGCAAGCTGTCCGGCGAGAAGGACGAAGCCCGGAGCAGGCTGGAGAGCGAATGGCAGGCGAAGTGGGAGAAGCGCGAACAAGAGTGGCAACAAAGCTGGGAGCTTCGGGAGCAGGCATGGATTGAAGAGAAGGCTGCCGAACGGGCGGAGCTGGAGCTGGCTTCGCTCGAGAGAGAAGGCTTCCTGAAGAGGGAGCTTGAGCTGCTGGAGCAGGCCAGCAAGTCGGACGCCGAAGGCTGGGAGAACGAACGAGTACGGCTGGAGACTTTAATCGAGGAGATGAAACTGAACGCTGCGGCGGCGAGGGAGTCGTTCGAGAACCGGCTCGCGCTGGCGGACGAGCAAATTTCCCAAGCGCTGGAGCAGGAAGAGTCGCTCCGTTCTTCCGTCGCTCAGCTGCAGCAGGAGCAGCAGGCTTATATCGAGCAGCTGAGCGATGCGGCCGATCAAGCGGAGCAGTTCGCGGAGGAGCGCAAGCGCTGGGCGGAGCGCCAGCAAGAGGTGGAGCGCACGCTCGCGGAGCGGATCGCGCTTGCCGAAGAAGCGGAGAAGAGCTATACGGAGCAGCTGGATCAGCTGGCGTTCAAGGAGCTGGAGCTGACCGATCTGCTGGAGCAGCAGCAGGCCGCCGAGCAGGCTTGGAAAGCCCGGCTGGCGGAGCGGGAAGCGAGCGAGCTATCGCTTCGGCAGCAGCTCGAGCGCCGGCATGCGGCGGAAGCGGAGCTTCGCGAGCAGCTAGCGAAGCGCGAGGCGTCGGAGCGCGAGACGCTGGAGATGCTGGAGCTGCTGCAGGCGACCGAAAGCGAATGGCGCGAGGAGCTGGAGCGGAAGCAGTCGGCGGAGGCGGAGCTGCATGCGGAGCTGGAGCGGAAGCAGTCGGCGGAGGCGGAGCTGCGTGCGGAGCTGGAGCGGAAGCAGTCGGCGGAAGCGGAGCTGCGTGCGGAGCTGGAGCTGAAGCAGCTGGCGGAGGCGGAGCTGCGTGCGGAAATGGAGCGGAAGCAGTCGGCGGAAGCGGAGCTGCGCGAGGAGCTGGAGCGGAAGCAGTCGGCGGAAGCGGAGCTGCGCGAGGAGCTGGAGCGGAAGCAGTCGGCGGAGGCGGAGCTGCGTGCGGAGCTGGAGCGGAAGCAGCTGGCGGAGGCGGAGCTGCGCGAGGCGCTGGAGCGGAAGCAGTCGGCGGAGGCGGAGCTGCGCGAGGAGCTGGAGCTGAAGCAGCTGGCGGAAGCGGAGCTGCGCGAGGAGCTGGAGCTGAAGCAGCTGGCGGAGGCGGAGCTGCGCGAGGAGCTGGAGCGAAAGCAGCTGGCGGAGGCGGAGCTGCGTGCGGAGCTGGAGCGGAAGCAGCTGGCGGAGGCGGAGCTGCGCGAGGCGCTGGAGCGGAAGCAGTCGGCGGAAGCGGAGCTGCGCGAGGAGCTGGAGCTGAAGCAGCTGGCGGAAGCGGAGCTGCGCGAGGAGCTGGAGCTGAAGCAGCTGGCGGAGGCGGAGCTGCAAGAGCAGCTGACCGAGCTTCAGGGATCCGAAAGCTCGATGAAGGAGCGGCTTCTGGCAGCGGAAGGCGAGCTGCTGGAGATGGCGGAGCTGCAGCGAATGGCGGAAGAAGAGCTGCAAGAGCAGCTAGCGGCAAAGCAGAGTTCAGAGCAGGAGCTGTCCGGCAAGCTCGAGTCGGCGGAGAACGCGCAACGGGAGCTGAAGCAGCTGCTGGAGCAGAAGCAGATCGAGGCTGGGGAGCTGCGCGAGCAGCTTGAAGCCGTCCGGAAAGCGGAGCACGAATGGAAAGAGAAGCTGCGACAGGCGGAGCAAGACGTGCAGGAGCTGGCAGAGCTCGGACAGCTGGCCGAGGAAGAGCTTGGAGCGAAGCTGGCAGCGCATCAAGCTGCCGAACTGGAGCTCCAAGAGAGGCTGGCAGCGCATCAAGCTGCCGAGCAGCAGCTCCAAGAGAAGCTGGAGCTCTTGGGGGCAAGAGAGCGCGAGCTGTCAGCAGAGCTGGAGAATGCGCTTGCGTACGGCAGGGAGCTGAGCGACGCGGCTGCGAAGTATAGCGACGAGGCGCGCGAGCTCCGGGCGAAGCTGGAGCAGACGCAGGCCGATGAGCTGGAGCTGTACGAGAAGCTGGAGCAATCCCTTGCCGCGGAGCATGCACTCAGGGAGCAGCTGCTGCAATCCCAAGAAGAGCTCCGCGAACGCATGGAGCAGCTGGGGCTTCAGCAAGCCTCCGAGCGTGAATGGGAGGAGCAGCTTGCTCAGCTGCAGAAGGCCGAAGGCGAATGGAAGGCGAAGCTGCAGGCCGCGCAGCGTGAGCTGCAGGATCAAATCGAGCTGCAGCAGCTTGTCGAGGAAGAGGCGGAAGCGAAGCTTTCCTCCCTGCAAGCCTCTGTCCGCGAGTTGACGGAGAAGCTGGCCCATGCTAAAGCGTCGGCAGACCGTGACCGTCAAGAGCTGAATGAGCTGCTGAATCGGAAGCAAAGCGACGAGCAGAGGCTAGAGCAGCAGCTGGAGCATGAGCGGACGAAGCTGAACGAGCTCATCGAGCAGTTCGAGCTGACGGCAGCGCGGGAGCGCATCGCAGGCGGCATGCTGGCGGAGGCGAATGAACGCGCAGAAGGGCTTAGCCGGCGGTTGGAGGAGCTTCAAGGCGAGCTCAACCGGCTGGAAGAAGAAGCTTCGCAGATGCGACGGTTGAAGGAAGAGCTGGAGTCGAACGAAGAGTCGCTTCGCGAACGTATCGAGCTGGCGATGAGGGAAGCCGCGGTCTCGACTGCGGATGTACAGGAGCAATGGGCGGAGCAGCTTGCCGATCTGCGGCGCGAACGCGATGAAGCATCAGCCGCCGCCCGGGAGCTTGCCGACGAGCATGAAGCGCTCGCCGAGGAGCATCGCAAGCTGAAGATCGAATACTCCAAGCTTCAGACGGAGCATAATGAATGGATCGAAATGCTTGAGCTTAACTAAATAACGCAACAAAAGCATCATGAACGAAAGAAAGGTACAGCCGCTCAGAAATGAGGAGGCTGTACCTTTTTCCTTTTATATGGCGGATGAGCGGAACTGAGGAGCGTTATTTCGGAAAAAACGTCCATTTTACAAGTCTAACGGAACGGAGCGCCGTTATTTGGTTGTTTTGAGGGCGATTTTATAAAAAACGAAGGAAATAAAGGCGCTCCGTTCCGTAAGTCCCCGCAAAAGCTCAATTTTTCGATGAATAAGGTCGCTCAGTTCCGTAAGCGTCGCAAGAGATCTTTAATGGCCTTGCAGCAAACGCGGCTAGTCTTTAAGCGGCTACCCGTAGGAATGAATCGTGCCGGTCGGCCCTCCGAAGGAGAGACTCGCGAGCCTTACGATATCCGGCGTGACGGCGGCAGGATCCTTGCCGGTGGCGTGCATTTCGCTTCGCAGACTGCCGGGATTGTACAGGTTCACGAGAATGCCGTGCTCGTGCTCTTCATCCGCGACGGTTCGGGTAAGGGACTCAAGCCCGGCTTTGGCCGCGCTGTAAGCCGCGTAGCCTCCCGCACCGTTCTGGGACAGGCTGGACGTAATATTGATGATGCGGCCGTACTTCTGCTTGCGCATAGAGGGCAGTACCGCTTTGGTTAATAGAAAGGGTCCGGTCAAATTGGTGGCAATCTGCTTCTGCCACTCCTCCGCGGAGAGGTCCATGACGGAGCCCGGCTCCAGCACGGCGGCATTGTTCAGCAGAATGTCGATGCGGCCATGCTCCGCCAGCGCGGACTCGACGGCGCCCATTACTTGCTGCTCGTCGGTAACATCGGACTGTATGGTCAAGGATGTTCGGCCCGTGCGTTCGAGGACTATCGATGCGGTTTGCTCCAGCCGCTCCAGCCGTCTGCCCAGCAGTACGACGCTCGCGCCCGATTCGGCAAACGCTATAGCGGTTGCCCTCCCAAGTCCGGTACCAGCGCCGCTGATCATAGCGACCCGTCCATCAAGTGCTCCCATCTGCCTTCCTCCATTCGATGTTAGGTTTGTGAGCTTATCTTATCAAAGCGGACTTGGTTTTGAAAGGGCTTTAATCATTAGACTTTTTTGGACGGGCGCTAAGGAAGTCTAATAATAACGTAAGATAAAAGCCCCGCCCATGCGGACGAGGCCTTCCTTATTCCTATTCCACAACCAGCTTTGCTTTCATAAGCGCATGCCCGCCGCCGCAAGGTACGTTGCAAATGATGTTGTAGGTGCCGGGCTTGTCGAATTTGACGGGAACCGTTTCGTCTTTTTTGATGTCGTAATCGGTTTTCAGTATGCTTACGCCGTGAACGCCGTCAACCGAAGCCAGCTTCAGCCCGACCGTTTCGCCCGCTTTGATCTTGTATTCCTTCTGATCGAACTCGTAGTTTTTGGCGGTGATGACGATCTCGGAGGTCGGCGTGCCCAGCTCTTCCGCTGCGGCGCCCGACGTTTCGACGCTGTTCCCGTTATTGGCGCCGCAGGCCGCGATGACAATTGTAAGTACGAGCACGGACGCGAATGCAAACCATTTCTTCATAATAATTCGAATCCCCTTTCTTATTTCGATACTCCCATCATAACCGAAAAAGATGGCCGTAAGCCCGGTAGACCCGTGACAACAGTTTGACAAATGATTGAAAAACCTATGAACAATTTGGCAACCGGCATAAAAGTAGCCCCCGCCTGCATGACAGACGAGGGCTTCGTACTTCCGCCAAGCTTAACGGTCGCGACGTCTTCCTGCCTCATACGGCGTGCTGACCGGTATGAACAGGTCGATAATCCCGATTACGAGGGCTGCAAGAATCGCGCCTAGCCATGTAACCTCGACACCGCCGACGATGAACTGGGCGATCCAGATGACCGCCGCGCTGGCGAGAAAGCCGACGATGCCGCGTCCGAACGGGGTAACCCGCTTGCCGAATATACCTTCAATTATCCATCCAAGCGCCGCGATGACGAGGGCGAGGAATAAAGCGCTCCAGAAGCCGCCGACGCTGAAAGCGGGTACGATAAAGCCGACCAGCATAAGCACGAGCGCCGCTACGATAAATCGAACAACATGTCCAAGAAAGGTCATAATCCGAATTCCTCCTAATCAAGTAATGAAATGTTGGATCAGGTGAAGAGGGGTTGTTGTTGATTCGCCATTAGTGTCGCCAATGCCAGAAAAATTTATGTATGGCGTGTCAAATCGTCTATAACCGTTCTATCCTCGTGCATCGGGTTCCCGGTTCGGATATAATATAAAGGCGAGAGGAGTGTTAAGGGTTGGACGCCAAAATTTTAACGACGCTTGAATATCCCAAAATTATAAATAGATTGATCGGTCACGCCAGTACGTCGCTCGGCAAAACAAGAGCCGAGGAGCTGCGGCCACACACCGGTCTGGAGGATGTCAAATCGCTGCTGCAGGCTACGGACGAAGCGTACGCGGCGGACCGGCTGAAGGGCAGCGCGCCGTTCGGGGGCATTGCGGACATTAGCGCGCCGCTTCACCGGGCTAGGATCGGAGGGACGCTGAATCCGGCAGAGCTGCTCGAGATCGCTTCCTCCTCCCGTGGAGGCCGGCGCATCAAGAAGCATATCGAAATCATTCACGACGATCATCCGATCCCGATGCTGAGCGCGCTTGCCGAGGGCATTAGCGAACACAAGGCGATCGAAGACGCCATCTTCGCCTGCATCGATGAACAAGCGGAGGTTATGGACAGCGCGAGTCCCGAGCTGGCCGTCATTCGCCGCGAGCTCCGGAACGGGGAGTCGCGCATCCGCGAGAAGCTGGAGTCGATGATCCGTTCTTCCTCGGTGCAGAAGATGCTCCAGGACGCGATCATAACGCTTCGGGGCGACCGTTACGTCATTCCGGTCAAGCAGGAGTACCGCGGTAGCTTCGGCGGAATCGTACACGATCAGTCCGGCTCCGGCGCGACGTTGTTCATCGAGCCCGAAGCGATCGTAGCTATGAACAACAAGCTGCGTGAGACCAAAGCCGCGGAGCAGCGCGAGATTGAAAAGATCTTGCAGAAGCTGACCGCGCTTGCTGCTGAATACGTTGACGATCTGCTCATCAATCAAGACTTGCTCGGTCAGCTTGACTTCGCGTTCGCGAAGGCAAGGCTCGCCCACGAGATGAAAGCGACGCAGCCGCGCATGAACGACAGAGGCTTCCTGAAGCTAAAGCGCGGCAGGCATCCGCTTATCGACCGTGACAAGGTCGTGCCGCTCGACGTCGAGCTGGGCAACCAATTCACGGCCATTATCGTAACGGGGCCGAATACGGGCGGCAAGACGGTGTCCCTGAAGACGATCGGATTGCTAAGTCTCATGGCGATGTCCGGATTATTCGTACCGGCGGAGGAAGGAAGCCAGCTTTGCGTATTCGACGCGATATATGCCGATATCGGCGACGAGCAAAGCATCGAGCAGAGCCTCAGTACCTTCTCCAGCCATCTAACGAACATCATCCGGATTCTGAACGCCATGACGTCCAAAAGCCTGGTGCTGCTCGACGAGCTTGGCGCCGGTACGGATCCTGCGGAAGGCTCGGCGCTCGCGATCGCGATTCTCGAGCATATTCACGCGCGGGGCAGCCGCATCGTGGCGACCACGCATTACAGCGAGCTTAAGGCATACGCGTACAATCGGAAGGGCGTCATCAACGCCAGCATGGAGTTCGATATCGCGACATTAAGCCCGACGTATCGTTTGCTTGTGGGCGTTCCCGGACGAAGCAACGCGTTCGCCATCGCGGAACGGCTTGGCTTGCAGCGGTCGATCATCGAGCATGCGCGGGGCGAAGTCAGCGAAGAAGATCAGCGCGTGGAGAGCATGATCGCCTCCCTTGAAGAGAACCGTCTGACCGCGGAATCGGAGCGTCAGAGCGCCGAATCGCTGCGGCTTGAGATGGAGCGGCTGCGCGCGAAGCACGAAGCCGAACGCCAACGCTTCGAGGAGCAGAAGGAGAAGCTGCTGGAGAAGGCGAACGAAGAAGCCCGAAACGCCGTGGCCAAAGCGAAGCGCGAAGCCGAAGAAATCATAGCGGAGCTTCGCAAGCTCGCGATGGAGGAAGGCGCTTCGGTGAAGGAGCATAAGCTGATCGAAGCCCGCCGCAAGCTGGACGAAGCGGCTCCGGAGGCCAAGGGACCGAAGCGGGCGAAGCCTAGCGGAGCGGCGAAGCCGCAGAAGATCGGACCGGGCGACGAGGTTATGGTCTACAGCCTCAATCAGAAAGGAATTGTCGTCGACATGCACGGCTCCGACGCGACTGTGCAGCTCGGCATTCTGAAGATGAAGGTCGCACTCGACGATATGGAGCTGATCAAGGCGAAGCCGCAGGAGAAGGCCGCGCCGCAGAAGGCCTCGTCCAGCTTGAAGCGAACTCGCGACGATAACGTCCGTATGGAGCTTGATCTGCGCGGGGAAAACCTGGAGGAAGCGATCATGGAGGTTGACCGGTTCCTGGATGAATCGTTCCTGTCCGGATTCGGCCAAGTCTACATCATCCACGGCAAAGGCACGGGCGTGCTCCGCACGGGCATTCAGCAATACTTGCGCAAGCATTCGCACGTGAAGAGCTTCCGGAACGGCGATTACAGCGAAGGCGGCATCGGAGTGACCGTCGCCGAATTGAAATAACAATGGGGAGAGGATAAGATGGAAGCGGATATCGACAAACTGCTTGACAATCCTTATGCCGCGTCATTGGTTTTCGTTTCGGTGACGGTGATGTCGCTGATCGTGTTTTTATCGATTTTCGAGCTGGTCACGAAATATAAATGCTGGGATGAAATCAAAAAAGGCAACATGGCGGTCGCCATGGCAACCGGAGGCAAAATCTTCGGCATTTGCAACATCTTCCGATTTTCGATTGAAGCCAATGACTCGATATACCAGAGCTTAGCCTGGGGAGCCTTTGGCTTCGTCATTCTGCTTGTCGCCTATTTTCTATTCGAATTTCTTACGCCCGTATTCCGGATCGACGAAGAAATCGCGAAGGACAACCGGGCAATCGGCTTTATCGCGATGATCATTTCGGTATCGTTGTCCTACGTCATCGGCGCAACCGTCATTTTGTAGCTGGAGGCTTCCATACATATGAAATATTTATGGGTCACACTTTTTGTGTGCGCCGTTCTTTTTTTTGTAAGCGGCATTATCTATTTGATGTTGAATTAGCGCGGAGGAGAGATTCATAGATGCAAGAGAAGCAGGATCAAGAAAAACAAGTTTGCCAGTGGTGTCTGTCCGAAATTATTTGGGATGAGGAAATCGGGCCGGAGACGCATTGTCCGCATTGCGAGAACGAGCTTGGAGGCTACCGTTCCGTTCAGATCGGCCTAGACAGCGATGAAGACGACGACTCTACCGATTCAAGGAACGAAAACGAAGATGAAGACTGGCTGGACGACGAAAAAGAGGATCTGTCCGATCGCTACAATGAAGAGGAGGGCTTCCGAGGAGGAACCCGCAGCATGCTGGCGGCCGAAAGCGTTGTTCAGCGCATAATCGACGAGCAATTGGAGGCGCCGGAGTGTCCTTCCTGCCGTGAATATATGATGGAAGCCGGCGTGCAGACGATCGACTCCGGTTTCCGCCCGACGGAGTCGACGGCGATCGGCATATCCGTCGTTCCGAATCCGTTCAAGATCGTTTGGTACGTCTGCCCGGCATGTTATCATACGGCGTCGTTCCTAAGCCTGAACGACCGGGAAGAGATGCTGAACCGCTTGGCCGAACATTCTTAAACAACCGCAAGCGGTCTGCATGACAGCATGACTTCCATATATGGACGGGCATTGGACTTGCTTCTTCAGGGTATGTTACAAAACGAATGTTTTTGCGCAATCCTTGCGTGAAGGAGGTTTCGTTTTGGCGAAAGCGTTGGAGAAGCAAGCGGTCCTGCTGCTGGTCGTTCAAGCTTTGTACGGCATTGCAAGCGCGTTATCCGGCACGTTCCTGCCTGTATATTTGTGGAAGGCGAGCGGCTCTTATTTGCTCATCGGCTGGTTTACGTTCGCCCATTACGCGGTAGGAGGCTTGACCTTCTGGATTGCCGGCAAATGGGTGAAGGAGCACAATAAAATGCACAGCTTGCGGCTCGGGATCACGTTATCCGGTCTCTTCTACTGCACGGTGCTCCTGCTAGGCGAGAATTCGATGAATTGGTCGATTCCGCTGGGTATACTTAACGGTTTGGCATCGGGCTTTTTTTGGTTGGCATTCAATGTCGTTTATTTCGAGGTTACGGATCCCGACACAAGAGACCGGTATAACGGCTGGGCAGGCTTGCTCGGCGCCGGGGCGGGAATAATTGCGCCATGGATCTCCGGGCTGCTCATCACTTCGATGCAGGGCGAGAAGGGGTACCGGTTCATATTCGGACTGTCCCTTGCCATTTACACGATTAGCGTCATCTTAAGCTTCTGGCTGAAAAAAAGACATGGCGAAGGCAGCTATCACTGGTTGATGGGCTTCCGCAAGCTGCTCGAGAAGGGCAGTCCATGGAGGAGAATCGTTCCCGCGATCGCCGCTCAAGGGATTCGGGAAGGCGTATTTATGTTTCTCGTCGGTTTGACGGTATACGTCGCGACCCGCAACGAAAGCAAGCTGGGCACCTATTCGCTCATCGTATCGCTCGTGTCGCTGGTGAGCTTTTGGCTCGTCGGCAAGCTGATGGCGAAGATGAAGCGGAAGTGGGCGATGCTGATCGGCGTCGTCATGATCGCGGTCGTCATTTTGCCGCTATTCTGGCAAGTATCTTATTTCACCTTGCTCTTGTTCGGCATCGGCACCTCGTTGTTCATCCCGCTGTACATTATTCCGATGACGACTCGAGTATTCGATATTATCGGCCAATCGGAAGAAAGCGCGAAGAACAGGGAAGAGTTTATCGTGCTGCGCGAGGCCGGCCTTACAATCGGAAGAATCATCGGCTTGTCCGCCTATCTGGTCGTGCTGCCTCGCCATGATTCGCCTCTGGCGATTACCTGGCTCATGCTGGCCGTGGGGGTCGTGCCGATCGCGGGCTGGTGGCTCATGCGGCCGTTCCTGTCGGAGCAGGCACCGCTGAGCGGCGCCAATCATATGGCGGAAGTTCGAACGGAAGCAGGGATTCATAATGGTAAAAGTAGCATCCACTATTTCGGAGCTGATCGGCGGGACGCCGGTCGTTCAATTAAACAGAATGGCGGCGGAGGGCGCCGCGGCGGTGCTCGTTAAGCTGGAGCGCTTCAACCCCAGCGGCAGCGTCAAAGACCGCGCCGCCTTCTCGCTCATCGACTCCGCGGAGCGTAGCGGCCTTATTCGTCCGGGCGATACGATTATCGAGCCGACTAGCGGCAATACCGGCATCGGGCTTGCGATGAACGCCGCGGCGAGAGGCTATAAGCTCATCCTTGTCATGCCGGATAATATGTCGATGGAGCGCATTAAGCTGCTGCGGGCGTACGGCGCGGAGGTCGTGCTGACTCCGGCAGCCGAGAGAATGCCGGGCGCTATCCGCAAAGCGGAAGAGCTAAGAGACGGCATCCCCGGCAGCTATATTCCGAACCAATTCGAGAACGCGGCGAACCCGGACATTCACCGAAGAACGACCGCGCTCGAGATCATGGAGCAGACGGACGGCAAGCTGGACGCGTTTATCGCGACGGCGGGTACCGGCGGCACGGTAACGGGGACGGGGGAGACGCTGAAGCAACTGCTTCCCGGCATCCATATCGCGGTTGTCGAGCCGAAGGGCTCGCCCGTTCTGTCCGGCGGAGAGCCGGGTCCCCATAAGCTTGTCGGCACGAGTCCCGGCTTCGTCCCCGCCATTCTGAATACGTCGGTATACGACGAGATCATTCAGGTTGCCGATGATGACGCTCTGGAGACCATGCGCCGACTTGCGAGGGAGGAAGGGCTTCTGCTCGGGCCTTCATCGGGGGCGTCCGTATGGGCGGCCATGCAGGTGGCGGCGAAGCTTGGCCCCGGCAAGCGAGTATTGTGCATTGCGCCGGATACGGGCGAGCGCTACCTCAGCATGGGGATATTTTAGTTACGCGTGACATTTCCATATGACGTGCATTTTGGCATTCATTTCTGGGCAACCTTTTGGTTGGAAGGAAGTGAATGCCTTTTATGTCGTCCGTCAAAAGATTTGGAATACTCCCCTCCATGGCGATCCTTGCTTTATCCGTCGGCCTTATTAACCATGTGTTGATCGGACCGCTCCTGCTCGATGCGGCGGGACGCGACGCTTGGCTGGCGGTTTTCGTTTCGCTTGGCCTTATTTTGCCTTGGGGCCTTATCCCGTTCATGAATTTGCTGAACAAGCTGAAGCATAAGCGAATCGATTATTGGCTGAAGGATCGGCTGCCTCCATTTCTCGTTTGGCTGATTATGGCTTATTTCCTCCTCATTATGTTCATGATCGCAACTGAAACCTTGGTTGTTACCACTTCTTGGTCCGGTACGACTTATTTGCCGCGGACGCCGAATGTCGTATTGTGCCTTGTCTTCGTGTGCTTGTGCATGTATGCGGCGCTCAATGGGCTGCGTACCATCGCTTTTATGAGCTGCATCCTGATCCCGTTCGTCGTTCTGCTGGGCGATTTCGTCATGACGACCAATATGCCTCACAAGGACTATCGCTATTTGCTGCCCATGCTGGAGAATGGCGCGATGCCCGTCATTAAAGCCGTCGTGTATTTGCTGACGTCCTTCAGCGAGCTGTTCTATATTTTGCTGTTCCAGCATCATCTGAGCGGAAGCTATAACCGCAAACACATGCTTGTTCTGGTGTTGTTCCTCGCGCTGCTTGCGCTGGGACCGGTAGCGGGGGCCATCGCTGAATTCGGCCCGGTGGAGGCGGAGAAGATGCGCTACCCGGCATTCTCGCAATGGCGGCTGGTTTCGATCGGCAAATATTTCGAGCATGTCGATTTTTTCGCGATTTATCAGTGGCTGTCCGGTGCCTTGATTCGAACCTCGCTCGCTATTTATTTGATTCTGGAGTATAGCGGGATCAAGCAGATGAAGAGGCAGTGGTTAGGCGTCTCGGTCCTTGGCGCGGCGTTAACGGGAATCGCTTATTATTGGGTGAGCCATATGGTGGATTACCGCGAGGTGATTCTATGGGTGTATACATGGTTCGGCATCTTAACGATGAGCGTCGTTCTCGTCGTATATGCGATCAGCTTCATGAAGGCGAGGAGGGGCGGCAATGAACGGCAACATCATCGATCAGGAAATGTTGAAGAGAACCGCGGATGATGAATCTCTCCCGCTGGACGTCGATACGTTCCGCGCGATGCTGAAGCCATGCGAGGATGTATTCGAGCATACGATCGCTCTTGGAGGTAACGACGAGCAGCTTGCCGGGATATTTTATTGCGACGGGTTGATCGACAGCAAGATGTTTCATATGAGTCTGCTTCCCATGCTTGAGAATTGGCGCTTTGATTCGAAGAGCTCAGATGGCGGAGACCAGGATAGCGACGGTTACGATCATCCGAGAAGAAATTTCTTGAAGCTGGAGAATGAAGCTTCGCATCTGTTCGCGAGGTTGTTCGCGGGAAGCGTCATCGTGACCTTTAGCGGTGATTCTTGCTTCTATGAATACAATATCGCGAACCAGCCGGCCAGAACCCCTGAGGAGTCGACGATGGAGCTGTCGCTCAAAGGACCGAGGGACGGCTTCGTCGAGCAGCTGTCCGTGAACGTCGCATTAGTCCGTAAGCGGCTTCGCACTCCGAATTTGCATATCGAATATCACAAAATTGGAACGGACTCCCAGACGGAGATCGCGCTTATGCATATGGATAACCAAGCGCCGGATGGCCTGCTTGACGAAGTCAGGAGGAGGCTTAACCTGATCCGCCTTCCCGCGTTGAACGGAGCGGGAGAGCTGGAGGAGCTCATATCCGACCGGCCGCTTGCGTTGTTCCCTCTGCTTGATTACGTCGGCAGACCGGACTTTGTCGTTCAATCGCTTATGAAAGGGCGTTTCGCCATTTTGGTAGACGGCTCGCCGGCTGCTTTGATCGGACCGGGCAATTTGCTGCTGCTGATCAAATCCCCGGAGGATACGCATCTTCCCTTTTATTTCGTAACGCTGGAGAGAGTGCTACGCATGTTAGGCTTGTTCCTTGCGCTGTTCTTGCCCGCATTCTGGATCGCGGTTTCTTCGTACAATACGGATCAAATTCCGTTTACTTTGCTCGCGACCGTCACGATGTCCAGAATCGGCCTGCCGCTCTCCGCGACAATGGAGATGTTCTTGATGCTGACATTGTTCGAGGTGTTCCGGGAAGCCGGAGTACGGCTGCCCAGGCCCGTCGGACAGACGGTTTCGGTGGTCGGGGGGCTCATCATCGGAGATGCCGCCATCCGCGCGGGGATGACGTCGCCGACCATGCTCGTGGTCGCGGCCGTATCGGCCGTATCGACCTTTACGCTGGTCAATCAATCGCTTGCGGGAACGGTTACGCTGATGCGGGTAGGGGTGCTGATCCTGTCATCCGTTCTCGGCATGTTCGGATTTTTTGTCGGGATGTTCGCCCTGCTGCTGTACATGTGCTCGCTTGAATCGTTCGGACAGCCGTATCTGATGCCGCTCGCTCCCTTCAGGTTCAAGGACACGATCTCCGCATTGTTCCAGAAGCCGTGGAAGATCGCCTCCACGACTCGGAAGAGAAAGGTATGACGTAATGAACATACCGAGTATCCGGAATAAAAAAATAGGGTTCGTGTGCCTGTCGCTGTTCTTGATGCTCGTGCTTCCAGGCTGCTGGGACGAGGTCAATCTTCAAGACGTCAGCTATATCTCCGCCCTGGGTATCGACTATAAGGAGGGGCAATACGAAATCTATGCCCAGATGCTGAACTTTAGCGCCATAGCCAAAACCGATACACCTCAGACGGGGCAGGCGAATCAAGTATGGATCGGTAAAGCGAAGGCCGAATCGATTATAATGGCGTATCAAAAATTGAGCCGCGGCGGCTACCTAGCCTTAAACCTGGATCATCTCAAAACGATCATCGTACACGAGCGCGTTCTGGGTCGTTTAAACGAAATACTGGACGGCGTGAACCGTCAACGGGCCTCCAGATATACGACGCTCATGTACGGGACCAGACTGCCGCTAGACGAGCTGTTCAATACCGAAAATTTCTTCAGTCAATCGCCCCTAAACAGCATTATGTACATGCCGCGTCCTCATGAGAAGGACTATACGTTCGCAAAGGCTCAAACGATGCAAAGCCTTGTGCAGCAGCTTAAAGAACCGGCTGAAACGTCATTGCTTCCTGCGTTGGATGCCACGCAGTCGTACTGGAAGCATGGAAAAAAAACGATGAATACGCAGCTTATTTCAGGCGTCTTCGTATTAAACGATTACTTGTATAAGGGATACGCTCCGGAAGACAGAGTCAAAGGAATCCGGTGGATAAATGAAGATTTTCAAAGAGTGGTCTTAATGGCCGAAAAAGACGGGAATCGGGCAACGGTTGCCATCGTCCGGTCGAGACCGAAAATTCGGGCAACGATAGGAGAAACGCCTCGATTCGAGCTTACCGTCAAGCTGATGGGTTCGATAGTCGAACTGGAAGGCGAAATGATAAAGGATGAAATAAAAGCGATCATCGAAAAGAATGTGCGGGAAGAAATAGAAGCGGCCTACCGGTACGGCGCCGGCAACAGCATGGATTTGTTCGGACTCGAGCATGCTCTCTACCGCTACCACAACGGTTATTGGAAGCAGCATGTCAAAGATAAGAACTGGAAAATAGAGCCGGATCAATTGAACGTGAAGGTCATAATGAACGTAGCGGATTCCGGCAAATTCGAGTTGAACGGCCGCGACTCATAAATATTGGCGAATGGTTCATAATACGGAAGGAACTATAAAGAGCTTAGGAGTGAAGCCAATGATTCAGCCCATGACAGCCAAAGAGCTGGAATATGTCGCGGACTCGATGTCCAACGAGGATCTGCTTATGAAGCAGTGCGCCGCCGTTGTGGCCGTCTCGACGACGCCGGCCATTCGCGAATGCTGCTCGCAAATGATTCAAATGCATCAGCAGCATTACGATTCGTTAATGCACGCCATTCAGCATCATCAACAAATAGCGCCTACTCAGCCGCAATAAACGTGTAGAAGGAGGGAAAAAGAGATGCAACAGCAACAACAGCAGCAACAGCAGCAAGCCCAGCAGTCGCAGTCCATATTAAACGAAGAGGATCTCGTTTCGACGGTGCTCGCGGATCTGAAGCGGGTCGTGCGCGAATACGCGACGGCCGCGACCGAGTCTACTTGTCCGGATATCCGTCAGCTGTTCACGAAGCTGCTCCATAATACTCTTAGCGCGCAAGGGCAGCTGTTTCAGGCGATGCAGCAAAGCAATATGTACAACGCCGCTTCCCCGGCTCTGCGCCAGGAGCTGGACAAGCAAATGCAGCAGTATCAGCAGACCGCTCAGAAGACGAGGCAGCTTCTGCAGCAGAAGCTGGGAGGAGCTTTGCAGCAAAATGCCATGATCGGCGCAATGAACCAGCAATCTCCGCAGCAACAGCAGCCGATCTACATGTAAAGACCCTGCGGGGTCTTTTTTTCATGCAGGCATGTCCACTTTTGAACACGGGTGCCGAAGGATTGCAGGGGGAGCTGGTCCTCCCATGGCAATGGTTTCAATTTTTCTTTGCAGTGAAACTTGATTCGTTGTAAAATGTTCTTTATTACCGCAGGCGAGCTGGAAGGAGTTTTCGGATGAACGAATTACAGTTAAAGGTTTTGGAGCTGCTGAAGGAAGACGCCCGCAGGGACGCGGAGCTGATCGCGACCATGCTGGACGAACCGGTAGAGGAAGTGAAACAAGCGATAGCCGCGATGGAGCAGGATCACGTCATCGTCAAATACGCGACCGTCGTGAATTGGAGCAAAGTGGACGACGAGAAGGTAACGGCTTTGATCGAGGTGCAAATTACGCCGGAGCGCGGACGCGGCTTCGAAGGCATTGCGGAACATATCTATTTGTACCCGGAAGTGAAATCGGTCTACCTCATGTCCGGCGCGTATGATCTGCTTGTTGAAGTCGAAGGCAAGAACCTGAAAGAAGTAGCCTCGTTCGTATCCAATAAGCTGTCTCCGATCGATGCGGTTTTATCGACGAAGACGTTTTTTATATTGAAAAAATACAAACAGGACGGCATCATCTTCGAGGAGCATGAAGGTGACCATCGGTTGATGGTATCGCCGTAGAATAAAGGGTGATGGCGATGATCAAAGAGGATTCGGAACAAACCGTCTCTGTGCGGCGCGAATCGATGGCCGACTACTTGTCTCCTCTCGTAAGAGGCATTAAACCGTCGGGTATCCGTCGGTTTTTTGATTTGGTCAGCTCGCGCAAGGATATTATTACATTAGGCGTCGGCGAACCGGATTTCGTCACGCCATGGCACGTGCGAGAGGCTGCCGTATATTCGCTTGAGACGGGCAAAACGCAATATACGTCCAATGCGGGCATGCCTGAGCTTCGTGGCGCGATTGGGCAATATTTGAATGATTCGTTCGCAGTGGAATACAATCCGGCGAACGAAATTCTTGTGACTGTCGGCGGCAGCGAAGCGATTGACTTGGCGCTTCGCGCGCTCATTACGCCGGGAGACGAGATTCTTATTCCCGAGCCATGTTATATTTCGTATTCGCCGATTACGTCCCTAAGCGGCGGGGTTGCCGTCGGTATCGAGACATTCGCGGCGGATAACTTCAAGCTTCGCGCCGATCAATTGAAGGCAGCGATTACGCCGCGGTCCAAAGTTCTTATTCTTTGTTATCCGAGCAATCCGACCGGCGGCATTATGACGCGCGAGGACTGGCTGCCGATCGCCAAGCTGGTCGAGGAGAACGATCTGATCGTCATCTCCGATGAGATATACGCGGAATTGACGTATGGATCCAATCACGTCAGCTTCGCCGCGATGCCGGGCATGAAGGACCGCACGATACTCGTGAGCGGATTCTCCAAAGCATTCGCGATGACGGGCTGGCGCATGGGCTACGCTTGCGGGCATTCCGACTTGATTGCGGCGATGCTGAAAATTCACCAATACACCGTTATGTGCGCGCCGATCATGGCGCAATACGCGGCGCTCGAGGCGCTGCAGCACGGACTTGAAGAGAAGGACCGCATGATCGAGTCGTACAATCAGAGACGGCGCCTCGTCGTGAAAGGGTTCCGCGATATCGGACTTGAGTGCCATGAACCGCAAGGCGCGTTCTACGCCTTCCCGTCCATAGCATCCACGGGCCTGACGAGCGAACAGTTCGCCCAGCGCCTTCTCGAAGAAGGCGGCGTGGCGGCCGTCCCGGGCGACGTGTTCGGGCTCGGCGGCGAAGGCCATATTCGCTGCTCCTACGCCACCTCCGTCACCCAGCTGACGGAAGCGCTCGACCGTATCGGCCAATTCGTCCACAAACTGAAGCAAGGCTAACAAGACCAGCAGGCCAGGATGGATTCCATCCGGCCTGTTGTTTGCTGTGGGGGGCCGGGAGGCTGGCACTAACGGAGCATGGAGGTAAATAGAGGTTCCAGGAACGTCTAAATGTGCTCGGAGTGTGGGTTCGGAGTAAATAGGGATGCCAGAAACGTCTAAATGTGCTCGGAGTTGGAGTTCGGAGTAAATAGAGGTGCCAGGAACGCCTAAATGTGCTCGGAGAGGGTGTTCGGTGTAAATAGAGGTGCCAGAAACGTCTAAATGTGCTCGGAGTTGGAGTTCGGAGTAAATAGAGGTGTCAGGAACGTCTAAATGTGCTCGGAGTTGGAGTTCGGAGTAAATAGAGGTGTCAGGAACGTCTAAATGTGCTCGGAGTGTGGGTTCGGAGTAAATAGAGGTGTCAGGAACGTCTAAATGTGCTCGGAGTGTGGGTTCGGAGTAAATAGAGGTGCCAGGAACGTCTAAATGTGCTCGGAGTGTGGGTTCGGAGTAAATAGGGATGCCAGAAACGCCTAAATGTGCTCGGAGTTGGAGTTCGGAGTAATTAGAGGTGCCAGAAACGTCTAAATGTGCTCGGAGAGGGTGTTCGGTGTAAATAGAGGTGCCAGAAGCACCTAATCAAGCGAAGCGACTCATACGTTCTACATGTTGCGGAGGGGCTATTGCCAGCGCAGCAACCGCTCCGCCCCGAAGCCGGGCGACGGGGTTTAAAAAAGCGGCTACGGCGAAGCAAAAACCGCGAAGCGGCACACTGCCCGACCCCGGAGCTGGGCGATGGGGGTTGAAAAAATTCGCTAAGCACAAAGCGAAAAGCGGGGACGTTCCGGAGAAACGAAGTGCTCGCCTTTGCAGTTAGATTCTAACCTTGAGAGTAGAAGGAATGTCCCCGCTTGCAGCGACCATAGCGAAGCTAAAACGCTTTTTTACAATAAGGAGGAGACCCATGCGACTATATACAAAAACAGGCGACAAAGGCCAAACCTCGCTGATCGGAGGAAGGGTAAGCAAGGACGACGTACGGGTTGAAGCGTACGGCACCATCGACGAGCTGAACAGCTTCGTAGGCGTCGCTCAAGCCGAAGCGGCCAAGCATGACGAACTTCAGGAGCTGGCCGGGTGGCTCGTCGATATTCAGCAGGAGCTGTTCGACTGCGGCTCCGATCTGGCCTACGCGAGGGAAGGCGCGCCGTTCAAAATGAACGGGGAGCCGGCCGAGCGCCTGGAAGGCTGGATTGACCGGTATATCACGGAGGCGCCGGAGATCACGCGCTTTATCTTGCCAGGAGGTAGCGCCGTCTCGTCCGCGCTTCACGTCTGCAGGACCGTCTGCCGCAGAGCGGAGCGCCGCGTTGTTACGCTGGCCCGTGAGCATGCGATTAACGAGGATGTGCTGATCTATATCAATCGGTTGTCCGACTTCTTCTTCGCGGCGGCTCGAGTGGCGAACGCGAAGCTTGCGGTGCCGGATACGGAATACGTCAGAAGCGGAGAAGTGTTCCGCAAGCGGAAGAACCAATCGTAAGGTGGCGGAGCCCGTGGACATCAACGAAATGTATTATCCGCCGCTTACCGTCGAAGTGACGGTAGAAGACGCAGGCAAAGACGTCAGGAAAGTGCTAGAGCGCCGGCTTGGCGTATCAAGGAAGCTGCTGTCGCAGGTGAAGCTGACCGAGCACGGGCTGACCGTGAACGAGCAACGCGTATATACGACGGCGAAGGTAGCAGCGGGAGACGTCATCCGGCTCCGGATGGAGAGGGAGGAGTCGGACGATATTTTGCCGCAGCCGATGCCGCTCGATATCGTCTATGAAGACGAGCATCTGCTCATCGTGAATAAGCCGGCCGGCATGATCGTGCATCCGACGCATGGCCATTATACGGGGACGCTGGCGAACGGCGTCGTTCATCATTGGCGGGAGAAGGGGGAGAAGGTCCGCTTTCGGCCGATCCACCGGCTCGACGAAGAAACGTCGGGACTCGTCGCCATCGCGAAAACCGGCTACGTGCACCAGCAATTGTCGGAGCAGCTCCAAGCAGGACAGGTGACGAAGCTGTACCGCGCTTACGTTTACGGGGTGCCGGCCCAGTTGGAAGGCGTCGTCAACGAGCCGATCGACCGGGACAAGGAGCAGCCGCATCTTCGCGTCGTGACGCCGGACGGTTATCCTTCCGTCACCAAGTACGAAGTGATCGACAGCTTCGAAGGCGCAGGCGGTAAATGCGCCGCTTCCGTCAAGCTGAAGCTCGAGACGGGTCGTACGCATCAGATCCGCGTTCATATGAAGCACATCGGCAGTCCGCTTATCGGCGACAAAATGTACGGTCCTGGCGAGAGCGGCGAAGCCGCATGGGAAGCAGCCGTCGGCCGTCAGGCGTTGCACGCGGAGACGCTCGGCTTCACGCATCCCATGACCAAGACGAGAATGGAATGGGTCGCGGCTTTGCCACCGGAGCTGGAGGAGCTCGAACGATTGCTGCGTGGCGGGCTGGAGAAGGAGCAACAGTAGTTTTTTTGCAACAGTAGAAAGGGGTTAACGTGAATTACGATGGGGAATAAAGTAACCATAATCGAATATCCGAAATGCAGCACCTGCAAAGCGGCGATCAAATCGCTGAAGGCCAAAGGCAACGAGGTTACGACAAGAGATATCGTAAACGATACGCCTACGGCCAAAGAATTGAAAGAGCTTCTCGAGATCAGCGGCATGGATATCAAAAAGCTGTTCAACACGTCGGGCGAGGTTTATCGCGAGCTAGGCCTGAAGGACAAGCTTGCCTCGATGTCCGAGAAAGAGAAGCTAAACCTTCTGTCCCAGCATGGCATGCTGATCAAACGGCCGATCGTAACAGACGGCAAACAAGTGACCGTAGGGTACAAAGAAGATCTGTACGAGCAAGCATGGGGCGGCCATGAGTAACGCGCCGGAGAAAGCCAAGTCCTGGAGATCGCGCAGGCTGTCGGAGCTGGGTTCCTCCATCTTTGCCGAGGTTGCGGCATGGAAGCGGGCGGCAGCGGCGGGCGGCGTCGACATGATCGATTTAGGCATTGGCAGCCCGGATCAGCCGCCGGCCGAAGCTGTTCGCGAAGCGCTTGCGGCCGCGGCGCTCCGCAAGGATACATACGCATATCCCGCTACAAAAAGCGGCATGCCGTTCAAGGAAGCCGCGGCAGCTTGGATGAAATTCCGGTTCGGGGTCGAAGCGGATCCTTCGGACGAAATCGTCACGCTGCTCGGCTCGCAGGATGGCCTTGCCCATCTGGCGATGGCGATCTGCGATCCCGGCGATGCGGCTTTGCTGCCGGATCCGGGGTATCCGATCTACTCCGCTTCGCTTGCGCTCGCTGGTGTGGAACCGATTCTCATGCCGCTTCGGGCGGAGAATGGCTACATGCCTGACCTGGAGGCGATCGACAACGAGACTTGGCGGAGAGCGAAGTTTATTTTGGTCAATTACCCGAACAATCCATTGTCGGCGGTTGCCGATCTGGCATTTTTCGAGAAGCTGCTGGCCAAAGCGCGAGAGCATGGGGTGCTGGTCGTGCATGACCTCGCTTATTCCGAGATGGGCTTCGACGGCAGTGAACCGCCGAGCATTCTGCAGGTGCAGGGAGCGAAAGGCCAAGCCGTCGAGTTCCATTCGATGTCCAAAAGCTTTAACATGGCAGGCTGCCGTTTAGGCTTTCTCGTCGGTAACTCTGAAGCGGTAGGGGCTTTAAGAGAATTGAAAGCGAATATCGATTACGGGGCGTTCGATCCCGTGCAGGAGGCCGCGATTGTCGCTCTGAACGAAGCGATGTCGAATCCTGCATATGAACGAGCGGGCGAATTGTACGAAAGAAGAAGAGACGCATTCGTTGACGCGCTTCATGCCGAAGGCTGGAAGGTGGACAAGCCTTCCGCGACCATGTTCGTATGGGCGAGACTTCCGGACATGACTTGGGACTTAGGGCAGCCATGGACCTCCAGGACCATTTCCCAGGAAATGCTGAAAACAACGGGCGTCGTCGTTGTACCTGGTGAGGCATTCGGTGTGGAGGGTCAAGGATATGTCCGGATTGCGCTCGTCGAGTCGGAAGAGAGACTTCTGGAAGCTGCGGCACGAATTGGACGCTTCATCCGCGGCGAGCATGTGATAAAATGATTGTAGGAAATTAGGGAATAGATTGGAGCGGATCGAAGATGAGTGAACAAAGACTGTTGTTGGTCGACGGCATGGCCATATTGTTCCGGGCGTACTTCGCGACCTCGTTTACGGGCAGCATCAGAAGGACTAGCTCCGGCTTGCCGGTGAACGCGGTTCACGGGTTTGTCCGGTATTTTATGGATGCGGTGCAGAAGTTTGATCCGACGCACGTGATCTGCTGCTGGGATCTGGGAAGCAAGACGTTCCGAACCGAGCAATATGACGGCTACAAATCAAACCGGCCGGATGCGCCGGAGGATCTCATTCCGCAATTCGAGCTGGTGAAGGAAGTCGTCGCTAGCTTCAACGTGCCGAATCTGGGCATCGAGGGATTCGAAGCGGATGATTGCATCGGCACGCTGTCCGCGATGTTCAAGGACCAGGCCGACATCGTGATTGTGACGGGCGACCATGACATGCTGCAGCTGGTGGACGACCGCGTGTCGGTTGCCATCATGAAGAAGGGCATCGGCAACTACATGGTGTACACGCCGGTTAGCCTGATGGAGGAGCGCCAGCTGACGCCGGCGCAAATTATCGACCTGAAAGGCTTGATGGGCGATACGAGCGACAACTATCCCGGCGTGAAAGGCATCGGCGAAAAGACGGCGCTGAAGCTCATCCTGGAGCATGGCTCGATCGATGGTCTGCTTGCGAATCTCGACAGCGTCTCCAAGACGATCCGGGCGAAAATCGAAGCGGATCTGGACATGCTGCACTTGTCCCGCGACCTGGCGACGATTCGCCGGGATGCCCCGCTCGAGGCGGAGCTAGCGAATTGCGGATGGCGTTACGAGCGTCATATGGTGCTCAGCAAGTTCGAGGAGCTCGAGTTCAAAAGCTTGGTTTCGCTGATCAGCTAGCGTCACTCATCAACCGAATTGGAACCGTCCGCATACGATGCGGCGGTTCTTTTTTTCAGCCGGCCAGACTCTCGTACGAATTTTTACGCAAACTTATCGTTTATTTCATATGAGCTTTACATACGTTTCGTACACTATCCGTACACCAGTCTGGAGGGGGAATGATTCATGGGTATCCATTATTACTTTCGCTCTTTAAATGAATTGGAACGGATCATTCGCTGTCCCGGCAAGTTCAAATTCGAAGAACACAGCGTGGCCGCGCATTCGTGGAAGGTCGTGCAATACGCGAAGACGCTTGCCGATATCGAGGAGAGGAACGGCGTCGCGATCGATTGGAAGAAGCTGTACGAAATAACGAGCAGCCATGATTACGGCGAAATTTTTATCGGGGACATAAAAACGCCGGTCAAACATTCGTCGCCCGAATTGCGTAAGCTGATTCAGCAGGTGGAAGAAGGAATGGTCTACAACTTCATCGAGGAGCATATTCCCGACGAGTTCAAGGCGATCTTCCACAATCAGCTCCGGGAAGGCAAAGACGATTCCGTGGAAGGGCTCATTCTGGAAGTCGCGGATAAGATGGACCAGGTGTATGAGGCATTCGCAGAGCTCCGGCGAGGCAATACGGAGAAGGAATTTATCAAAATGTATCGCGACGCGCTGGTGAAAATCAAAAACATCAAGCTGCATTGCGTCCACTATTTTTTGAGTCAGATCCTGCCTGATATGGTGAACGACGAGATCGTTGCAACCGTAGACATCCGGCGAATTACGGACGAGGCACTCGGGATTGACCGATCGGCCTCATAACGAATCGAACGCGAGCGAAGCTGTACCTTACCGGTCATACAGGCCGGACAAAGGCAGCTTTTTTTGCTATTTGTGCCTGTTGCCTCGGTTCTTGAAGCTGGAATGTTATCGATTTAGGCAAAATGTACATCGAGGTTCAAATTGTCCATATGAATATCCCTTTTGTTTCATGCTACTATAGAAGTTGTACATGGGAATGGGTGGGAGGGAGCGTCTTGCGGTGGACATGGGGAAGCTTTACGCGAAGCGTCGCGTTTCGGTGGATCGTTTCTTATTCGGTTATTTTGTTCATTCCGGTCCTATTAAGCATCTTCATATATAGTCAAACGAGAGATATCGTCGAGAACGAAATCAAGAGAGCGAGCAGCGCGATGCTCCAGCAGGTACGATACATTGTAGACGGGGAGCTGCAGCAGACGGAAAGCCTAGCAGCGCAGCTTATGATCAACACGGATGTCCTCAAACTGCTAGAGAAAACCTCCACGGATTCTGAAAACGCTTACCTTGTCTATCGGATGAAGCAGGAGTTTAATAAGCAACTGTCCTCCAACGACTTTATAAAAGGGATATACGTGTTCTCGAGCGCGCAGGGGGCGGTGCTGTCGAGCGAGACGTATGTTGAGGAGCGGATGTTCTTTGAAATGAAGCATCATACGGAGTCGTTCGCTTACGAGGACTGGCTTGGACTCATGAAGGAACGGCAGCCGGGAAAATACGTCATGCTGCCGGTCGAGCTTCAAGGCAAACGCACGATGACGCCGTCGTATATCCGATCGTTCCCGGAGCAAGCAGGCGGAGGCTCTTCGGGAACGCTTCTATTCCCCCTGAATGCCGAGAAGATCAAAGCCATGCTCGAAAATATCGATTGGGTGGAGCAGGGACAAGTGTTCATCATGGATTCGAACAATCAAATTTTGTTCCGGAGCAGCGGTGATGCCGCGGAATCATTATCGGTATTCCCCGATTGGAACGATCGAGGAACCGGCACGTTCACCGATACGATAGAGGGAGTCGAGTCGACGATCACGCTGGAGTCCTCCGATACGACGGGCTGGAAGTACGTCAGCGTCTTCCCAACCGATGTCTTCTGGGAGCGCACCCGCGCGATCCAGACGATGAACCTGCTCGGACTGGTTGCGTGCATGGTGATAGGCGGCATGGTCATTTACTATTTTTCCCGCAAAAATTATAATCCCGTCAAACAATTGATGAGCGTGTTCTCCCGGGGCCCGCAGGAGGTCAGAGGGGCGGATTTGGACGAATATTCGTTTATTCGCAACAGTGTGCTCGAGACGATCCGCGAGCGTGACGACATCAACAATAAGCACGTTCAGCAGCTGAAGGTGCTGCAGAATTACTATTTAGGGAGGCTGCTCAAAGGCCAAGCCGACCGGAGCATGCCGCTTGCGGAAATGGCGAAGACGCATCATTTGGCCTGGACATCGGACCGGTTCGCGGTGCTATTGTTCTATATCGAGAGCGATGGCGTCGATGAAGCCGTTTTGTCGTTGTCCCCGTTCATCGTGTCCAATATCATGACGGATGTTGTGAAAGACCGCTTGCCGCTTCATTTCACGGATGTGGACGGAACGCTGGCGGCGGTCGTAAACGTGGATCCGGAGCGGGAGCATTCGTGGAAGGACGATATCGAGGATGCCCTTGCGCAAGCTTCCGAATTCATTTCGGCTCGTTACGACCTCCGGTTCACGATGTCGGGGAGCGAGCTCCAAACCGGAATCCACGGCATTCATCAGGCCTTCCTTCAATCGCTCGAGGCGCAGGAATACCGAATGGTGCTCGGCGAAGAGATGTTAATCTGGTACGGGGACGTTCAACCAAGCGGAAGCGGCTACTTCTTTACGGTGAACGATCAGATGATCCTGATCAATTTTCTGAAGGCGGACGAATTCGAAAAAGCGAAGCAGATGGTCGACCGTGTCGCGCATCAAGCGTTCCAAAGCCAAGCCTCGCTGGAAATCGCGAAGTTCGTTCTGCTTGACGTCGCAACGACGCTGATTAAGACGATTCCGGAGCAGGAGCAGTCCGGCATCGCCTGGGATGAATGGCGTCCGCTCAAGAGACTGCTCGGATGCGCGACGAAAGCGGATTTCCACCGAGAGCTGCTCGACATTCTGGAGCGGGTTGTCGCTGTTCTCCGCTGCAAGCCAACCGTTCAGACAAGCGTCGGAATCGGCGACAAAGTACTCGAATACGTGAGCGAGCATTACAATGACAAAAATTTAAGCGTCTCGCTGATCGGCGATCATTTCCGTTTGTCGCCGCAATACGTGTCGCGGTTGTTCCGCGAGCAGACGGGGCAAGGGCTGCACGATTATATTAGCCAAACCCGCGTCGAAGCGGCCAAGAAGCTGCTGCTGGAAGGCACGAGCATCGACGAGACGGCGGGCCAGGTCGGATTCGCGAGCGGTCATGCCTTCATCCGGGTTTTCAAGAAATACGAAGGCATTACGCCCGGCAAATACAAGACCATTCAGTGAGTGAGGAGGCAGTCATGGAAATTAAATCGCGCGGATGGTTTGGCAAAAACGTTGTCGTCGTGATCACATTCGCTATGGTTCTGTCGGGATGCCTCGGTGGGGACGGTCCTCGCGAGCGCTCAGCCGAGAGCCTGCCCTATGAGCCTGTAAGTCCCGCAGCTTCTGAGTTAGCCGCGGAAGGCGAGCCTTTCCGATATCCGATGGATGGGAAGCCGACGCTTACGCTCATGACGGAGTTTCCTGACATGGGGCTGCCGAACCGAGGGCCGATCGATCAAGAGTACGAGAAGAGAACGGGTATCGCCATCCGACATCTCGGTGGCGTACCGATGTCGGACAATAAGTTCGATTATTTGCTCGCATCGGGCAATTTACCGGACATTTTCCTGAACAATTGGCTGGAGTTTCCCGGAGGGCCCGAGAAAGCGATCGAGCAAGGCTACATTCTGCCGCTTAATGACGTGATCGAGCGGTATGCGCCGAACCTGAAACGCGTGCTGAAGGAGAATCCGGACATCGACAAAATGGTGAAAACGGATAGCGGCGTTTACTATGCGTTCCCATTCATTCGATCGGAGCAGGGCCGCATCTACGGCGGGCCGATCGTGCGCAAGGATTGGCTAGACGAGTTGGGCTTGCCCGTCCCGAGGACAATCGAAGATTGGTATGTGATGTTGAAGGCGTTCAAAGAAAAAAAAGGGGCAGCCGCGCCGCTGACGCTGCGCACCTTGTTCTTGGGCGAGAGGACGGCTGGCTTCGCCGGTGCGTTCGGGGTCATGGGCAATTTCTACGTCGAGGATGGCAAGGTGAAATACGGCTACATGGAGCCGGGCTACCGCGATTATCTGGCCACCATGAGCCAGTGGTACAAGGAAGGCTTGCTCGACAGGGATTATGCCGTGCTGGACCTGGAATCGGTCGACAAGAAGATGACTTCCGGCGCGAGCGGGGCTACGATCGGCTGGCAATCCTATATCGAAAAATATATGCTTGTTGCGCAGCCGGACGATTCTTCCGCCGTATACGCGGCCGCCCCGTATCCTACCCTTCGCCAAGGAGAGACGCCTAAATTCGGCCAGCTCGACAATGCCTATGCAGGCACGAGCTCGGCCGCGATCAAAGCGACGACGAAGCAATTGGAGGCGGCGGTCCGCTGGCTGGATTATGGCTACTCCGACGAAGGGAACATGCTGAACACGTTCGGGATCGAAGGGGTAACCTACACGATGGAGAACGGCGAGCCGTCTTACACAGACCTTGTTATCGCCAATCCGGATGGTCTCTCCAGCGACCAAGTCATGCTTCAGTACGCGCATCAGACGAACTTCCCGATGATTCAGCGCGACGCCAATCTGGAATGGAAATACGAGGAGACGAACGCTGCCCTGGACGTATGGAAGGAGACGGAGCACGAGAAGTACCTTCTGCCGCCGATTACGCCGACGGCCGAGGAATCGGGCGAACTGTCCGCTCTGATGAGTGAGATTAGCGAATACGTGAAGGACGCGGAGCTGCGAATTGTCCTCGGCATCGATCCAATCGAGGCCTACGACGAAATGGTGAAAGAATTGAAGACCCTTGGCATCGACAGAGTGCTGGAATTAAAACAGGCGGCCTATGAACGCTACTTAGAAAGATGACCTCCGGAAGCGGAGGTCTTTTTTTATTGAAGAATCGTACGCGGCAAAGCGGTTGCCTCACTCTCCCGTCGGCTCAGTTGAGGATGTACACAGTGTGAATGTGGTTATGGAGAACCTTGATGCACTCTCCCTTCAGTTCAGGTGAAGAAGGTAACCTCTCGATGAACTCTCCCGTCACTCAGGTTACTGTCTTTATTTCTTTACTTTGCAGCCCCCATAAAAAGTTTTTGGATAGATTCCATTGTCCTTCCTGAGCTAAGGGGAGAGTGAATCGAGGTTCGGAAATAGGGCGTTATGAGAAGTTGATTGGTATATATTTACAAAGCAGAACCGAGATCGGTAGAAAGAGTTGCCGAATTTCCGTTTTTGCGACTTGCACTCAAGATGTCACCTTCGATTTTCCTCGTTTCGTACATCGTTTCCGTTATTGCACATTGAACGGTTTAGGCTGGCTTCGGTACATTGATGGGGCAAGCAAAGTCCCATACGGCACGGGAGCTAACGCCAACTTTTCATAAGGATGTGAATACGGATGGCCGCTTACTCGCAAGAGCACGCAGCAGACGCAAGCCCGCTTTGGAAGCATGTCCGCAAGGAATGGAAGCTGTATTCGTTCCTGGTTATTCCGCTTCTTTATTTCGTCATTTTCAAATACGCGCCGATGCTCGGCAATGTGATCGCCTTCCGCAAGTACCGGGGCGGACCGAACATCTTCGGCTCCGAGTGGGTCGGGCTCCAGTACTTCGAGATGTTCATGAAGGATCCGACGTTCTGGCGGGCGTTCTTCAACGATCTCACTCTGAGCGTCAGCTACCTGCTCGTAAAATTTCCGCTTACGCTCCTCTTCGCGCTGCTGCTGCACGAAATCCGCTGGATGAAATGGAAGAAGTTCGTGCAGACCGTATCATACCTCCCGCACTTCATCTCGATGGTTATCGTCGCGGGTATGGTGAAGGAGATGGTGAGCTTGACCGGTCCCATCAACGCTTTGCTCGCGAAGCTCGGCATGGAGCCGATCGCGTTCATTTCCCTTCCGGAATGGTTCCCGACCCTATATGTTACCTCCGGCATCTGGCAGAGCCTGGGCTGGGGAACGATCCTCTATTTGGCCGCAATGACCGCGATCAACACGGAGCTTTACGAAGCGGCGAAAATCGACGGCGCGAGCCGGTTCAGACAAGCCCTGCACGTTACGATCCCGGGTATTCTGCCGACGGTGATGGTGCTTCTTATTCTGGATATCGGAAGCATTCTCGGCTCGAACTTCGAGAAAATCCTGCTTCTGTATAACCCCCTAACGTACGAAACGGCGGATGTCATCTCCACTTATGTGTACCGGATGGGGATTACGGGCGGCAACTTCAGCTTCGCGACGGCGGTTGGGCTGTTCGAGGGCATCATCGGCCTTATCCTAGTGACGATCGCGAACGAAGTTTCGAAACGAACAACGAAATCCAGCCTCTGGTAGAAAGGAGAGCCTTACATGAAGAGAACCAAGTCCATCAGCGGTTTCACTCTTGTGAACGGATTCATCATGATCGTTGTCGTCCTGTTCACGCTGTATCCGTTCATCTACCTCGTGGCGCAGTCCTTCAGCTCGGAGGCGGCCATTTATAACGGCGAAGTCAGCTTCTTCCCGGTCGAATTCACGACGAAGACGTATGAGGTCATCTTAAGCAAACCGGATTTCTTCCGCTACTACGGCAATACGGTTCTCTATTCGGTGCTCGGCACCGTCATCGCGGTCGCTTCGACGGCCGTCATGTCGTATCCGCTGTCCAAAGCGAAGCTCAGACTCAACAAAGTGTTTATCCCTTTTGTCCTGTTCACGATGTACTTCGGCGGCGGTTTGATCCCGAACTACATTCTGGTCGCCAAAGCGCTTGGCATGCGGGATACGATCTGGGCGATCGTCATACCGGGGGCGATCAGCGCGTTCAACGTCATCCTGATGAAGACGTTTTTCGCGAATATTCCGAACGAGCTGGAGGAAGCGGGACGGGTGGACGGCCTGGACGTGTTCGGCATATTCACGAAAATCATCCTGCCCCTGTCGAAGCCGATCCTGGCTACGATTACGCTCTTCGTCATTGTCGGTATGTGGAATAACTGGTTCGGTCCCTCACTGTATTTGCAGTCGAAGGAGAAATGGCCGATCGCGCTGTATCTCAAGCAAATTATCGACAACGCGGTCAGTCCGACCGAAATCGGAGCGGCCTCGGAGGAAACCAGCCAAATCGCGGCAACCGTCAAATCGGCCGCCATGGTGCTGACTTCTCTCCCCATCATTTGCATGTATCCGTTCGTGCAGCGGTATTTCGTGCAGGGCATGATGATCGGCGCCGTCAAAGGCTGATCGCAATCGGTATAACCGGTAAGGCTCGTCCGCCTGATCCGTTATATAAAAAACCATTCAAAGCTTGAACCATCAAAGGGAGGCAAAGCGATGAAAAAAGTAAGAAAAGCACCCGTAATGGCCGTGCTTGCGCTCATGCTTGCATTTATGGCGGCATGCAGCTCGAACGGCAACGACGACAACGGCGCGGGCAACGATACGTCCAAGCCGTCGGAAAGCGCGAACGCGAACAATGGCGAGGCGGCGGACTACACGTTCGGCGAAGGCCAGACGTTCCGCTCGAGCGAGCCCGTGACCTACTCCATGATGTACAGCGACCACGAAAATTACCCGTACAAGGAAGACTGGAGACTGTGGAGCGCAATTCAGGAAAAAACGAACGTTAGCTTCGACCTGTCGATTACGGCAAGAACGGAGTACGAAAATCAAAAATCGCTGCTTGTGAACAGCGGAGACGCGCCTTATATTATTCCTAAGACTTATGATGAATCCGCTTTCGTGGCTTCGGGCCAAATCGTGCCCGTCAGCGACTGGGTGCAGTACATGCCGAATTACATGAAAGCCGTGAGCGATTGGGGCATGGAAGAGGATCTGAAGGCGAAGCTGAAGGAAGACGGCAAATATTACGTGCTTCCGGGCATGTGGGAAGTCGCCGGCGGCGGTTATTCCTACATTATCCGCAAGGACGTGTTCGAGGCGGCCGGCGTCGACGTGCTCGGCCAAGAGGCGAACTGGACGTACGAGGAATTTTATGAGGCGATGAAGAAGGTCAAAGAGCATACCGGCGCCAAATACGTCATTTCCGACCAGTTCAAGGGCGAGTCGACGCTGAACATCGCGGCGGTTCAATATGGCGTTACCGGCGGCTGGGGCATATCGAACGGACTTGCGTTCGACCACGACAAGCAGGAGTTCTACTTCGCCGACGCTTCGGAAGACTTCAAGGCCTACTTACAGTATTTTAATAAGTTAGTCCAGGAAGGCATCATGGATCCCGAATCGTTCACGCAGGAAGACGATACGGCTCGCGCCAAGTTCTTCAAGGGCGACACGTACGTCATCAACGGCAACTATCAGCTCCTATCCGATTTCAAATCCAAAATGCAGGTGGACGGCGAGCTGTACATGATCGTTCAGCCGGGTGGACCGAAAGGCAAGCTGCAGATCGAAACCTCGAGACTCGAGAACGGCATCATGATCGCCCAGCGCGCGCTTGACGAGCTCGGCGAAGAGGATTTCATCAAGATGCTTCGCTTCATCGACTGGTTCTGGTATTCCGACGAAGGACAAACGCTCGCGCTGTGGGGCGTAGAAGGCGAGACGTACACCAAAGACGCGGAAGGCCGCATCGTGCTGAACAAGGACATCTATTACAATGGCATGAACGAAGGCGCACCGAAGCAATTGAACGTCGACTACGGATTTGCAGGCGGCATGTTCGCGTACGGCGGCACGGCCAAGCTGAAAACGTCCAAAATGACGGAGGGGGAACAGGATTATTTCAATCGGATCCTCTCCACTCGCGAGCCGCGCAAGCTGGCGCCTCCGATCATGGCGACGGCGGAGGAATCCGAGCAAATGAACTTGATTATGACGCCGCTTATCGACTACATCAAGACGATGACGCTGAAGTTCATCACCGGCCAGGAAAGCCTCGACAAATGGGATTCCTACAAGGCGCAAGTCGAAGCGAACGGAAGCACGCGCTACACGCAGATGGCAAACGACGTCTTCCAGAAGACGAAAAGCAAGCTGGGCTACTAAGTAATAGAAAATAAGAAGAAAGCAGGCTGGGCGCTTCGTCCTCGAGGGGACGAAAGCGTCCGGCCCTTTCTCTCGGAATGGGGGAGCTATGTATGCTCACAAACGAAAAAAGAACGGGATACGAGGCTTGGCTGCGGTATGAGGCGGCACAGTACGGCATTGTTCGAGAAGCCTACGCCTCGCAATGCTCGGCCATATCGGCGCTCGGATCAAGCAAGGTGCTAGTTACGGCGGTTCAAGAGCTTGCGGAGGCTGTCGGGGCCATTACCGGGCAGCAGCCGAAAATCGCAGCTCCGCCCGAGCGGCTCAGCTCCGGCGTCCTCATCGGCGTGAAGGGGATGCTTGATCCTGAGCTTGAACGCTTGACGGCGGATGATACCGCGCAAATCGGCGATGAAGGGTATTTGCTTCGGACACTGCCAGGGGCAGCGGGAGAAGCGGATCGTATCGCAGTCGTAGGGGGATCGGAAGCCGGGGCTTTGTACGGCGTGTTTCATCTCATTCGGCTGATGCAGCAAGGCGAACCGATCAACGCGCTGCGCGTGGTCGAGCAGCCGGCAAACGGGCTTCGCATGATCAACCAATGGGATAATATGGACGGCTCGATCGAGCGGGGGTACGCCGGAAAGTCGATTTTTTACCGGGAAGGCAAGTTTACGGAGGATTTTGAGAGGGTCCGCGACTACGCGCGGCTGCTCGCGTCCGTCGGCATCAACGCGATCGCGATCAACAACGTCAACGTCCATCGAGTGGAGACGAAGCTGATTACGGAAGCTTTCGAAAGCGAACTGAAGAAGGCCGCTGACGTCTTCGGCGCCTACGGCATTCGGATATTCCTCAGCGTTAATTTCGCAAGTCCAATCGCGGTCGGAGGATTGACGACGGCCGATCCGCTGGACTCTTCGGTCAGAAGCTGGTGGGCGGATCGGGCGGCAGTCCTATACCGGGCCATTCCCGAGTTCGGCGGCTTTCTAGTGAAAGCCGACTCCGAATTCCGACCCGGCCCGTTCACGTACGGGCGAGACCATGCAGACGGCGCGAACATGCTGGCGGAGGCGCTTGCGCCTCATGGCGGAATCGTGATTTGGCGCTGCTTCGTTTATAACTGCCTGCAGGACTGGCGGGACCGCCGAACGGACCGGGCCAAGGCGGCATACGATCACTTCACGCCGCTGGACGGGAACTTCGCGGATAATGTCATTCTTCAGATCAAGAACGGCCCGATGGACTTCCAGGTGCGCGAGCCGGTATCGCCGCTGTTCGGTGGATTAAGCCGGACGAACCAAATGCTGGAGCTGCAAATTACGCAGGAATATACAGGTCAGCAGAAGCATGTGTGTTATCTCGTGCCGTTATGGAAGGAAGTGCTGGACTTCGACACTCACGCAGCCGGCGAAGGCTCGACGATCGCCAAAATCGCGAGCGGCGCCGTACATAACCGGCCCCTCGGGGGAATCGCGGCCGTCTCGAACATCGGGGACGACGACTGCTGGACCGGACATCCGCTCGCCCAGGCGAATCTGTACGGCTACGGCCGCCTGACGTGGAATCCGGCGCTGCCGGCGGAGCAGATTACAAAGGAATGGATTCGCCGGACCTTGGGCGGCGACCCGAGCGTAGGGGAAGTCGTTGAGGACATTTTGCACCGGTCATGGGGCATTTACGAGAGCTACACCTCCCCGCTTGGCGTGGGTTGGATGGTTAATCCGGGCCATCATTACGGTCCGAACGTGGACGGCTACGAATATTCGAAGTGGGGGACGTACCACTTCGCGGATTGCCATGGCATCGGGGTGGACCGGACGATCGGGACGGGGACCGGCTATGCGGCGCAATATCATTCGCCTTGGCGGGAGACCTACAACTCGGCGGAGCTTTGTCCCGACGAGCTGCTGCTGTTTTTCCACCATGTCCCTTACACGCATGCCCTGAAGAGCGGCAAAACCGTCATTCAGCATATATATGATACGCATTTCGCAGGGGCGGAGGAAGCGCTCGAGCTGCTTGAGTCATGGCAGACGCTTGAAGGAAAGCTGGAGAACGGCTACTTCCGCCTGGCGGCGGCCCGTCTTCGCGAGCAAAGCGAGCACGCCAAGGAATGGCGGGACGTCATCAATACGTATTTCTACCGGAAGTCCGGAATCGCAGATGCTTACGGCCGATTGATTTACTAGGCGGGGAGAGGATCGACGATGAACAAAAAAACGTTATTCAACGACGGATGGGAATTCGCGAAAAGCGGTCTCGATGCCGAGGATTTCCGGGACCTGCGCTTCGAGGCGGTCGACCTTCCTCATGACTGGCTGATCTACCAGACGACGGCTCTGTACGAGAACGGGATCGGCTGGTATAGAAAGAGATTCGCCCTTGAACGGCCTTATGGTTCCGCCTCTGAACGGCAGCGCCTGCTGCTAGCGTTCGACGGGGTGTACATGGATTCATCCGTCTATGTCAACGGGAGCTTCGTCGGCGAATGGAAATACGGGTACTCTTCGTTCGAGCACGACATCACGGACGCTCTTGTCGACGGCGAAAATGAAATCCTAGTAAAAGTTCGGCATCAAAGCCCGAACAGCCGCTGGTATTCGGGTGCAGGCATCTATCGCAACGTCTGGCTTAAGACGAGAGGCGCGGCGTTCATCGAAACGGATGGCGTCTATGTTTCTATGCATAAGCAGGGAAACGTCTGGAGCATCGAGATCGAGACGGAGGCGCTCGCCGAGGATGGGGCGGTCATCTCGCACGAAATTTCCTATAAGGGGCAGAGCGTTGCCGCCGGCTTCGAGCCCGTAGCCGCGGGAAGCGGCGAGGCGCAGCGCAACCGACAGACGTTGACGGTCGAAGCTCCGCTTCTATGGAGCCCGGACGAGCCGAGGCTATACCGGTTGGTGACGAGGCTTCTTCGCGGGGATGCGGCCGACTCCACGGGGCGTCCCGGCGAGGTGCTGGAGACCGTCTCGCAGAACATCGGCTTCCGAACCATAGAGATGGAGCCAGAGCAAGGCCTGCGGGTGAACGGAGAGCGTCTGAAGCTGAACGGGGTTTGCGAGCATCATGACCTCGGCGCGCTCGGAGCGGCGTTCAACAAACAGGCGCTGCGCAGAAGGTTTGCCATTCTGAAGGAGATGGGCGTCAACGCGATCCGGACGGCTCATAACATGCCGGCTCCCGAGCTGATGGAGCTTGCCGACGAGATGGGATTGTTCGTCGTCTCCGAGGCGTTCGATATGTGGGAACGGCCGAAGACGCCTTACGATTACGCCCGCTTCTTCCCGGAGTGGGCGTATCGCGACGTGAAAAGCTGGGTGAGGCGCGACCGCAACCATCCGAGCCTGCTGATGTGGAGCATCGGGAACGAGATTTACGACACGCACGCGGACGAAAGAGGGCAGGAAGTAACCCGCATGCTGATGGAATACGTGCTGGAGTTCGATCCGAAGCGGAATGCGAGAGTGACGATCGGCTCTAACTATATGCCGTGGGAGAACGCGCGGAAATGCGCCGACATCGTCAAGCTGGCGGGCTATAACTACGCGGAGAAGTATTACGGGAAGCATCACGAAGAGCATCCGGATTGGATCATCTACGGAAGCGAGACCGCCTCGGTCGTCCAGAGCAGGGGCATCTATCATTTCCCGTTCGAGAAGTCGATTCTGGCGGACGATGACGAGCAATGCTCGGCGCTCGGGAACAGCTCGACGAGCTGGGGGGCGAAGTCAGCCGAAGCCTGCATCATCGCGGAGCGGGACACACCCTTCTCGCTGGGGCAGTTTCTATGGACCGGCTTCGACTACATTGGAGAACCGACTCCCTATCATACGAAAAACAGCTATTTCGGGCAGATCGATACGGCCACTTTCAAAAAGGATTCCTATTACGTCTATCAAGCGGCTTGGACCGATTACCGGAAGCAGCCGATGGTGCACGTGTTCCCGTATTGGGATTTCAACGACGGGCAAATGATCGACGTCCGCGTCTGCTCGAACGCGCCAAAGATTGAGCTGCTGGCAGACGGCGTCAGCGTCGGGACCCATATTATTGATCACGAGCACGGCGCTCAGCTGGTGGGCTGGTGGAAGCTGCCTTACGCGAGCGGAGAAATCAAAGCGATCGCATATGACGAGGCGGGGAACATCATCGCCACCGATGTAAGACGTTCGTTCGGCGACGCGGCTGCCATCCGCCTCCATGCGGATAAAGAGAGGCTGGCGGCCGACGGCGAGGATCTGATTTTCCTGGAGATCGGCATGGTGGATGCGGACGGACACACGGTCGACAACGCGAACAATCGGGTGCGGGTGGAGGTGACGGGCGAGGGGCGTCTGCTTGGCCTCGACAACGGGGACAGCACGGATTTCGACCCCTACAAAGGAACCAGCAGACGACTGTTCAGCGGAAAGCTGATGGCGATTATCGGCTCGACGCTTCAGCCGGGCAACATACAGGTGACCGTCCATTCGGAGGGCATGAGCTCCGTTACTGCGGCATTCATGTCGTATTCGGTTGGCGAGGGAGCTGCCGAAGGGGTATCCGCAAACGAAAGGAATCGGGATTTGCCTTGCGTAACGGGCCAACCGGAGGAAATTCCGCTGCGCAAGATCGAAATCATTAGCGAGAAGGGGCAGCGCTTCGACGAAATGGAGCGAGAGCTTATTGTCCGAGCCAAGCTATGGCCGGAGCATGCGTCATATCGCGAGGTGGAGTGGCGCGCCGTAACGGACGAGGGCATCGACTCGAATATAGCCAAGGTCGAAGCAAACGGGCTTACGGCGAAGGTAACCGCGATCGGCGACGGCTCCTTCCGGCTCCGCTGCACCAGCAGGAACGGGACGGATAAGACAAAGCTCATCTCGCAGCTGGAATTTCAGGCGACGGGACTCGGAACGGCTTATAAGAATCCGTACGGATTTATCACAGCAGGCCTTTACGATTACGGAAAGGGCGAGGTCGGCAACGGGAATGAGAGAGGCGTGGCGACCAGCAGGGACGGAGAGACGCACGTAGGCTTCCGGGATATCGACTTCGGTCCTTACGGCTCCGATACGATAACGATTCCGATCTTCGCATTGTCGAACGAGCCCTATGCGCTGCAGATCTGGGAGGGGATGCCGGACGAGGGCGGCGCGCTAATCGCGGACGCCGTATACCAGAAGCCGTCCCGTTGGAACGTGTATCAGGAGGAGACCTACCGTCTGGACAAAAGGCTGCGGGGAATAACGTCGATTTGTTTCGTATTGCGCCAGAAGGTTCATATCAAGGGCTTTACGTTCGAACGGCAAAGCCGGGCATTCGAGCGGAATTCCGCCGCATCCTGCGATAGAATCTACGGCGATACGTTCGCGATGGCCGGTAACTGCGTGGAAGGAATCGGCAACAATGTTTCCCTTGAATTCACGGAATTGGATTTTGCGGAGGATGGGGCAGGGTGGCTGGTTATAAACGGCAACTCCCCAGTCGACAAAAACACGATCCATATCCGGTTCGATGGAGAGAACGGTGAAAGCGCTCAGGTGGTGGAGTTCGAACGGACGAGCGGCTACGAGGAACGGAGGTACCGAATTGACCGGGTTAGGGGCATGATGAAGGTTACCTTCATCTTCCTTCCGGGCAGCCAATTCGACTTTGGATGGTTCCAATTCGAGAAGGAAGAGAGCATAGAATAGTAAACTAAAACATCAATCCTCGGATGACGCGGATTGATGTTTTTTTTACAACTAATCTCTCGAAATTGCTGTAAATAGGCGTTCTTGAAAATTGGTTGGAAAACTATTCATCAAAATAGTGCAACAAATGAACAAGATAATGTTTGTGTGTAAGCGTTTCATTTTCGTATAATAATGTGAAAGCGCTTCAAGCGGAGGATTAAAACTAATAACCAACGGTTAAATGGATAAAGCATCGGACTGATGCCCATTCTAGACATAAAGTCAGCGGGAGGAATCAGTATGATCAAGGTGCTTATAGTCGATGATGAGCCTAAGCAGAGAGAAGGCTTGCGTGCTGTTATCGATTGGCAGTCCTACGGATTCACCGTAATGGATACGGCGGCTAACGGAAACGAAGCATTGGATAAATATAAAGAAATACGTCCCGATCTTGTCATCGCGGATATTCGGATGCCGGGGATGGACGGCCTGCAGCTGGCAGGCAAGCTGCGGGCTATGGACAATAAGCTGCATATTCTCATATTGAGCGGCTACGCGGATTTCGATTACGCCAAGAAGGCGATGGCCCATAGGGCGGACGGCTATTTGATGAAGCCGGTGGACGAAGACGAGCTTGTCGATTATTTGACGAGAATCAAGGAGCAGATCGAGCGGGAACGGTACGCGGAACGATGGCAGCAAGCCACGACGGAATGGGGCAGGGAGGCGTTCATCCGGTCGCTCCTGAACGGCGCGGCGGAGGAGAAGGGAAGCCTTGAGCAGGAAGCGGAGCATCTCGGATTACGATGGAGCAGCTATCAGGTGCTGCTGCTCTCGGTGCATCAGAACGACGATGAGCTGGACGCGGACGTGCAAGCGGGCTTGCAGCGGCTGCTGACGGAGCTGTTCGAGCGGCCGGGCCGCGGCTATGTATTTACGAATCAATCGAAAATTGGCGTCCTGCTGAAGGAGCCGATTCTTAGCGTGGAGAAGGACGAGATCTACAAGGAGATTCAACGGGAGCTGCAGAAGTCGGACACGGAATTCTCAGTGTCGATCGGACCGAAGGTTCACTCGCTCTCGGAAATCGCAAGCTCGTATGCCGCGGCAAGGGATTTGAACAAAAAACATTTTTTTATAGGTGACGGCCAGTTGCTATGTCCGGATATGGACCAAACGGGCGAGCAAGCGGCCGCCGCCGAACAAAGCCGCAGCACGGAAACCTGCAAGGAGCAGTTGTACTATGCGCTGGAGGTAGGCAACAAAGAGACGATGCAAGCTCTTCTTCGGCAGACAGGTCAGAGCCTGATGGCGCAGGGATACGGAGAAGGGGAGATTAAACGCCGTTTCGTCGAGCTGCTTACTTCCATTTTGGGCAAAGGACTCAAGCAATCTCCCCAGCTGCAGAGCCGGAGCGAAGAATATTCGGATTATATCGCGGAGATTTATAAAGTCCGTACGCTGCAAGGCGTCTACGACAAAGCCGGACATTTCCTCGAGCAGATGATGAGTCAGCTGAGCGAAGGCGGGAATCATCGCGAAGTGAAAATGATGCTGGACTTGATACATCGTAATTTCAGCGACAACCTGAAGCTGGAGACGCTATCCGGCATCTTCAATTACAACAGCGCCTATCTGGGCAAGCTGTTCAAAAACGTGACCGGCGAATACTTCAACACCTATCTGGATAAAGTTCGAATCGAGAAGGCGAAGGCTCTGCTCGAAGAAGGCATGAAGGTGTACCAGGTGGCGGAGAAGGTCGGCTACACCAACGTTGATTATTTCCACACCAAATTCAGAAAGTACGTCGGAACGTCGCCTTCCGCTTACCGGAAGACGGCTCATCATGCATAAGTCAGAAGGTTGCTACGCAAAAAGCGCGAATCTCGAGTAAAGGGATTCGCGTTTTTTGTGCAAAAAAAGTGCTAACGTAAGATTATTACATGAAAAAGCAGCTAATTATAACCGTGTTTAAGCGCTTCCATTACACGGTATGATAAGTGTGAGCAACAATAGTAATGGAATTTTCCCACTTCGGAGTCAAAGTATCCCGGTTCGAGGCGAGAGCATCGGGCCATATTAAGGGATGAGTCGAGCCGGAGAGAGACTATTCTTCCGGCTGCAGCTTCTTGCGGAAGTCCGATGGCGAGCAGTTCATCATTTTGCGGAATACCCGGATGAAATAGCTGATGTTGTCGTAGCCAACCTCCATCGCGATGTCCGAAATCTTCCTCTCCTGCTGGCGAAGCAGCTCGGCCGCTTGCCTGATCCGGTAGGAGTTGATGTAATCCATCGGGCTCTGGCGGGTCATGGATTTGAAGAAACGGGAGAAGTGGCCTTCGCTCATCGGGATGAGGGCGGCCAGCTCGGACAAGCGGATTTGCCGTTCGTAGTGCTGCTGAATATATTCAATGACGACCTTCAGCCGTTCGATCTTGGACGATTCGCTTCGACTGCTATCCGTCCGGCTGCAGAGCTTGCCGCTTGCCGCAAGCTCTGCGAGCATCAGAAACAAACGGCCCTTCACGGCGCCTTCGAAGCCTTGCCGCTGATCGTAGCAGCTGTCCATCATGGCGGCAATATGATCCAGCAGACGGAGCTCGTGCGGCTCGTCGCGCTTCATATGCCGAGGGAACGTCGCCTGCCGCTCGATTAGCGGGAGAATCAGCTTCTCCTGCACGGCGTCATAGTTCGCGCTCGCGAGCAAATTCGTATCAAACACGAGCGAGAAAAACGAGCAGCCTTCGCTGCCATGCGAGTGGGCGGCATGAATATCGCCTCCGTCCACGAAAACGGCTTCTCCCGCTCGGACTAGAAAATAGTCGGTATCCACCTGAAACAACGTTTCGCCTTCGCGGCAATAGAAGATTTCGGCTTCGTCGTGCCAATGGCAGTCGATGACATGCTCGCCGGGGCCGTATTTGAGCCAATACGTGCCGAACGGATGCTGCTCGTCTCCATGGGTTCGGCTTTCCTTGAGGGAGTGTCTTGTTGTAGGGTCCAATCGTATCACCTCGTCATGATCGTGTTATAAATCGGCTGAATTATGTTAGTTTGGTTCCATAACAATCAGTATAATGCAATTATTGAGGGAATAGTAGTAAAAAAATTAAGGATAGAAGGGCGGCTTCTCAACGGATGAAATTTACGGATGGCAACTGGATGATTAGAGAAGGATATGAGCTTTCCACGGCGGTTCAAGCTCATGAGATTTGGGAGCAGGACGGAACTTTGAACGTGGCGGTGTCGACCACGCCGATTCAAGGACGCGGCAACATGATCAATACGACTCTCCTAACGGTGCAATTCCATTCGCCGATGCCGGGCGTTATCGGAGTAAAGCTGACGCATTTCGCCGGAACGGTCGACCATGGACCGGCATTCGAGCTTGAGACTTCGAGCGGACATGCGGTCATTACGCAGGACGAATCGTACGCCGAGCTGAGAAGCGGCGAACTGAGCGTCCGCGTATCCAAGGGCCCGCAGTGGAAGGTCGATTTCTTCCGCGGCACGCAACGCATTACCGGCAGCTCGTTCAAATCGATGGCTCATGTCACGGATCCAAGCGGAGACGTCTTCATGCGCGAAGAGCTGGATCTGACAGTCGGCGAGTGGGTATATGGCCTTGGTGAGAGGTTCACTTCGTTCGTGAAAAACGGGCAAGTCGTTGACATCTGGAATAAGGACGGCGGCACTAGCTCGGAGCAGGCGTACAAGAACATTCCGTTCTACGTGACGAACAAAGGCTACGGCGTATTCGTCAACGACCCGGGCGGCGTTTCTTTCGAAGTAGCTTCGGAAAAAGTGAAAAAAGTGCAATTCAGCGTACCGGGCGAATCGATCGAGTACTTCGTTATCGACGGACCGGAGCCGAAGGACGTACTGGATAAGTACACGGCTCTTACCGGCAAGCCTGCGCTGCCGCCGGCATGGACGTTCGGCCTGTGGCTGACGACTTCCTTCACGACGAACTATGACGAAGCAACGGTGAATTCGTTCGTCGACGGCATGGCCGAGCGCGACCTGCCTCTGCACGTGTTCCACTTCGACTGCTTCTGGATGCGCGAATTCCACTGGACGGATTTCAAATGGGACGAACGCGTCTTCCCGGATCCGGTCGGCATGCTGAAGCGCTTGAAAGAAAAAGGCCTGAAAATTTGCGTTTGGATCAACTCCTACATCGGTCAGCGTTCGCGCTTGTTCGAAGAAGGCAAGAAAAACGGCTACTTAGTAAAACGGACTAACGGCGACGTATGGCAGTGGAACATGTGGCAGCCGGGCATGGCGCTTGTGGACTTCACGAATCCTGCTGCCTGCGAATGGTTCGCCGGCTACCTGCGCGAACTGGTCGACATGGGCGTGGACAGCTTCAAGACGGACTTCGGCGAAAGAATTCCGACGGAAGACGTGGTTTATTTCGACGGCTCCGACCCACAGAAGATGCACAACTATTACACGCAGCTTTACAATAAAGTCGTATTCGAGGTTCTCGAGGAGAAGCTCGGCAAAAATGAAGCGGCATTGTTCGCCCGTTCGGCTACGGTTGGCGGCCAGAAGTTCCCGGTTCACTGGGGCGGAGACTGCTATGCCGATTATGAATCGATGGCGGAAAGCCTTCGCGGCGGCCTGTCTCTAGGCCTTTCCGGCTTCGGCTTCTGGAGCCACGACATCGGCGGCTTCGAGAACACGGCACCGTCGCATGTATTCAAGCGCTGGCTTGCGTTCGGCCTCTTGTCCAGCCACAGCCGTCTGCACGGCTCGAGCTCATACCGAGTGCCTTGGGCGTACGACGACGAAGCGGTCGACGTCACTCGTTTCTTCACGAAGCTGAAATGCACGCTTATGCCGTACATGTTCGATACGGCCGTCTACGCGACCGAGAGAGGCGTGCCGACGATGAGAGCGATGTTCCTTGAATTCCCGAACGATCCGGGCGCGGAGATGCTCGACCGTCAATATATGCTCGGCGATTCGCTTCTTGTCGCGCCGGTATTCAGCGAGCAAGGCGAAGTTACGTACTACCTGCCAGAAGGCAGCTGGACTCACTTGCTGTCCGGCAAGACGGTCGAAGGCGGCAAATGGCTGCGCGAGACGCATGATTTCTTCAGCCTCCCTCTGTTCGTCCGTCCGAACACGATCCTGCCTAAAGGCGCGGTGGATACCCGTCCGGACTACGACTTTGCAGACGGCGTTGAGCTGGGACTGTACCAATTGGAAGAGGGTCGCGAGGCGTCCCGCACGGTACGTAACGTCAAAGGCGAGGTTGAGCTGACGGTTACGGCCCTGCGAGAGGGATCCCGCATCACCGTTCGCGCCCAAGGCGCAGGCAAGCCGTTCCGCGTATCGCTGTACGGCATGGGCGCGGCATCTGGCGCGCAAGGCGGCAAGCTGGCTGCTGACGGCACGGTTGAGGTGTCCGCGTTCTCCGGCTCCGCCGAGCTGATTATTTCCTTGTAAGCTTTGAATTCGCCTTAACCGGAGGTTGCCGGCGGCGGCCCAAATCCATTAAGATGTAGCTAAAGAGCCGGAATTCCGGCCGAATGCACGATATCCCCTCTTCTTTTAAGAGGGGATATTAGCATTTATATAAATAAACGCGAAGGACGGACTGCCGCTATGTTGTACAAGTGGATAAGGCTGACGAATAACCTTAAGCTGAGGCATAAATTAATCGCTTCCTATATATTGGTCGTCATGATTCCCGTCATGATCATAGGGGGCGTAGTCGTCGGCTACTTCCGGGCTCAGGCGATGGACCGGGCGATCGAACAGGCGATCAACAATGTCGAGAAGACCAAAACCCAGCTGACTAACATGTTGCGCATTCCTCTCGAGGTATCGGATAAGCTTCTGCTGGACACGGGGCTTGAGCGAGTGGCTACGACGAGATATGAGAGCGTGCTCGAGCTGACCAAGGAGTACCGCGCTTATGAAGGCTTTAAAACCTTCTTTAAATTTTATCGCGAATTAAGCGGAATCCGGTTCTATTACGAGAATCCGACCTTGATTAATAATCTCGAGCTAATACCGGTCGACGAAGAGATCAGGGACAGGCATTGGTATCAACAGGCCAAAGCGTCCAAAAACGTGAACTGGTACTACATTAACGACGAGGAGCATATTCCGGTGCGCAAGCTGAGCTTGATTCGGCAGGTATCCTTCCAGGATCGGCAAGCGTCCGGCGTTCTGATGGTGTCGCTCGATCAGCAGGAATTGAACCGGATGCTCGCGCAGGAGCCGTTCGAGACGCTGATCGCGGATGATCGGGGTTATGTGGTAGCCGCCCAAAATCATTCGCTCGTAGGGAAGACGCTTAACGCGTTGGAATACGGCGCCGATCTAAGCGAAGTGCCGGTTGGGAGCCACAAGCTCGACATTAACGGGGAGCCATCTTACGTCGTCGTGGATAAGCTCACGCCGGAGCTGAGCGCCAGCAGTCTGCGAATCATATCGGTATTCACCACCGAATCGATCGTCCAAGACGCGAACCGCGTCAGCGTAATCGGCTTATTCCTCATCTTGCTCGTTCTACTTATCGCGTTATTTTTTGTCGCTACCGTTTCCCTGTTAACGACGAATCGGCTGCTTCGGCTGAGCCGCCACCTGAACAGGCTGGCGCTGGGTGACCTTCATGTCGTCTCCCGTATCGACGGGAATGACGAGATCGGTCAATTGTCGCGTCAATTCAACTACATGGTGGACAGCATCCGGACGCTGGTCGTGCAGGTCGTGGAGAAGACGGAGCAGAACAATGCTCTCGAGCTGGCGCAGCGGGAGATCAAGCTGAAGATGATGGCGAGCCAGATCAACCCGCATTTCCTGTTCAACGCCCTGGAATCGATCCGGATGAACGCATTAATGAAAGGCGAGAGGGAAATCGCCACGGTCGTCCGCATGCTCGCCAAGCTGATGCGCAAAAATCTGGAGGTCGGGCGCGACCATATCCCGCTGAAGGAAGAGATCGAGATGGTCCGGTCTTATTTGGATATCCAAAAATTCAGGTACGAAGAACGGCTCCACTACGAGCTAACGATCGATCCCGACGCCCACGATGTACAAGTGCCGCCGCTCATTATCCAGCCGCTTATCGAGAATGCCGTCGTGCATGGCGTCGAAGGCAAGGAAAACGGCGTCAAGGTCGACTTGATCATTCGAATGGAAGGGAAGGAAGCGGTCGTCACCGTTCGTGACGACGGGCTCGGCATGACGCCGGAGAGGCTGAAGGAGGTGGAGTCCACGCTTTCCAGCCCGGAGGATTCCGGGACAAACCGGATCGGACTAAGGAATGTGCACGAGCGGCTCGTCATGACGTTCGGCGAGAGACATGGCCTTCGAATCGCAAGCGAATACGGGCATGGAACGACGTTTGTATTCACGCTGCCGGCTGCACCGTCTGCTCCAGAGCAGGGTATGTAAAAGCGGTGTCCTAAAATCCGACAAATTCCATGACTAATTTTTATATGGTTTTGTTTAAAATCTATAGGGTATTTACGATATCCCCTCTGCTTTATCATAAAGCTATAGAACAGAGGGGGGATTGCACCGATGGAAACGCTGCCAACAAAAGCTTCAGATCATGAAAGCGTTGCCCCTACACCGCAGAAGAAACGGGAAAGAGGAGTATGGAAGACGCTGGTACAGCAAAAGTATTTATACTTGATGTCCTTGCCATTCATTATATGGTTGTTCGTCTTCAACTACCTGCCAGTGTGGGGCTGGACGATGGCGTTCCAGAACTACAAGCCGGCCAAATCGTTTGGTGAACAGAAGTGGGTAGGACTCGAAAACTTTATCGACTTGTTCCAAGACGAGAGGTTCTATCTCGTACTGAGGAACACGCTTGCGATGAGCGTCATGGGGATCATCGCGGGATTCGTTGTCCCGATCGCGTTCGCGATATTCTTAAACGAGCTAAGAGGCAAGTTTTTTAAACGTACGGTGCAAACGGTTTCTTATTTGCCCCACTTTGTATCCTGGGTCGTTGTCGGGGGCATAGTAACGAAAATGCTTTCCATCGAGGGCGGCATTGTCAACGAACTGCTGCTCTGGTTAGGGGTCATAAACGAACCAATCCAGTTCATGGCCAAAGGCGAATGGTTCTGGGGAATCGTAACCGGCGCCGACGTCTGGAAGGAAACCGGCTGGAACGCGATCATCTATCTCGCGGCTATCGCGGGCATCGATAAAGAGATGTACGAAGCGGCGCGCGTCGACGGAGCGGGACGGTTCAGACAGATGTGGAGCATCACGCTGCCAAGCATCCGGACCACGATCTCCGTGCTCCTGATTATGTCCATCGGCCACTTGATCGGGATCGGCTTCGAGAAGCAATTCCAGCTTCAGAACTCGCTTGTTACCGATTATTCCGAGGTGCTCGACTTGTATGCCTTGAACTACGGTATCGGCATCAGCCGCTTCTCTTACGGTACGGCGATCAGTATTTTCACATCGGTCATCAGTATTTTCCTGCTGCTCACAGCGAACGGCGTTATGAAAAAACTAACAAAAGAAAGCATCATGTAAGGAGGGGACAACATGTCAGACAAAGCATTCAACGCTACGAAGTCCGATAAGGTTTTCGATACGGTCAACGTTATCATCATGCTGCTGATTATGGTGGTTACTCTGTATCCCTTCCTGAACGTGCTTGCCATTTCATTAAATGACTCGCAAGATACGGTCCGCGGCGGCATCTATCTCTGGCCTCGCGAATTAACCTGGGAAAATTACGCAACCATCTTCAGCTATACGGGACTGCTGCAAGGCTTGAAAATTACGATACTCCGCACGATTTCGGGTACGCTCCTTGGTTTGCTGAGCGCATCCATGCTGGCATACGTGCTGAGCCGTCCGGATTTCAAATCCCGTAAAATGTTTTCCTTGATTTTGGCTCTAACTATGTACTTCTCGGGCGGACTTGTTCCAACCTACATGCTGATGCGTCATCTGGACCTGATCGGAACGTTCTGGATCTACATCCTTCCGGGTCTCGTCAGCGCCTTCAACGTATTCGTTATCCGTTCCTTCATCGACAATCTGCCTTATGCGCTGCAGGAGTCCGCTAAGCTGGACGGAGCGAACGACTTTACCATCTTCTACCGGGTTATCCTGCCGCTTTGTAAACCGGTATTGGCAACCATCTCTTTGTTCCTGGCCGTCGGCCAATGGAACGCGTGGTTCGATACGTATCTCTATAACGGCAACAAACCGCATTTGACTACGCTGCAATTCGAACTCATGAAAGTCCTTCAGAGCACCAACCAAGGCGCGAAGATGGTGAACGCCAACGATATGGCGAACCAGATGGCGCAGGTGTCGCCCGAATCGATCAAGATGGCCATTACGATCGTCGTTACGATTCCGATCCTGTTCATCTATCCTTTCCTGCAAAGATACTTTATCTCCGGCATGACGCTGGGCGCGGTAAAAGCATAAGTTAAGTCCAATCCATCGCAAGGATTTCCCTTACGAAGGCGGAGCATAAAGCTCCGCCTCAAGGGGAAGAAGTCTGGCAGTTCTTTTTAAGAAAAGAATGTAAGCCCTTACTACCATGGTTTTACTAGAATACCAATTATTCATCCCGGTATAAGCAGGTTTTGCCTGATATACAATATAGCTACTATCATGTTGAGGGGGAAAGACAAATGAAGTGGAGAAATCCAAAAACATTGGCCACTTTGTTGCTCGCAACGACTCTGCTGATCGGCGGATGCTCCGGCAACAACAACAAGCCAGAAAACACGGGCAACACAGGCAATACTGGCACTAACAGCGGCAATGAAGAAGCGGCAGATACAAGCCCGGTAACATTCACGTTCTTCGGCGCCGATGCAAGCCCGAACTGGAACAACATGCAGGATGACGTAGGCAAATACATCACTGAAAAAACAGGCGTAACGATCGAAGCCGAATATGACGTAGGCGCAGGCGGCGGCGAGAATAAGCTGGCTCTTATGGCCGCGAGCGGCGACGTGCCTGACTTCATCTTCGCCAAAGGCAGCTTGAGCAGCCTCGTAGACGCAGGTCTGATCATCGACCTTGCTCCGCTTATCGAAGAGCATGCTCCGAACATCAAGAAAATTTTTAGCGAAAACATGAACCGACTGAAATACAGCAATGAAGACCAAGCCATCTACCAAATCGTGACGAACGGCGGCGTGGATCAACAATACTTCGACGCTGGCGGCGGCTTCGAAATTCAACAGCGCGTTCTGAAAGAGCTGGGCTATCCGGAAGTTCGCACCGTTGAAGATTTCGAAAACGTATTGCGTGAATACGTGAAGCTTCACCCGGAAACAGACGGTCAGCCGACGATTCCTTTGACGCTTAACGCGGACGACTGGAGAATCATGATCAGCGTAACGAACCCTGCGTTCCTCGCGACCGGCGCTCCTGATGACGGCGAATACTACGTGAACCCTGAAACTTACGAAGCAATGCTCCACTACAAACGTCCGGAAGAGAAAGAATACTTCCGTTGGCTGAACAAAATGTACAACGAAGGTCTGCTTGACAAAGACACGTTCGTGCAAAAAGACGACCAGTACAAAGCGAAAATCGCGAGCGGCCGCGTTCTCGGTCTGATCGACCAAGAGTGGGGCTACCAAGACGCGGAGAACGCTCTGAAAACGGCTGGCAAAGACGAGTACACGTACGCTCACTTCCCAGTTACTTTGACAGAGGAATATCAAGACAAATCGTTCCAGCCTGCTGGCGTTGACGGCTACGGCATCGCGATCACGACAGAAGCAAAGGATCCGGTTCGCCTGATCAAGTTCCTGGATTGGCTCGCATCCGATGAAGGCCAAGTGCTCCGCAACTGGGGTATCGAAGGCAAGCATTACACGGTTGACGCTAACGGCCAGCGTGTAATCCCTGCTGAAATTCAAGACCGCAAAGTGAACGACGCATCGAACTTCCAGAAAGAAACAGGCATCGGCCAATACCGCATATTCAGCGCCCATTACGGCGATGGCGTCAAAGATTCGACGGGCAACTACTACACGACGAACTTCCCTGAGCAGATCGTTGCCGGTTATACAGAAGCAGAGAAAGAGACGCTTGCCGCTTACAACGCGACAACTTGGAAGGACCTGTTCCCATCCGAAGCGGATCTGCCTGCAAAAGATTGGGGCGCGCTGTACAACATGCCGGTTCCAACAGACGGCGACTACCAAGTTACGTTCCAAAAAACGCAAGATATCATCCGCAAGAGAATTCCTGAAGCCGTTCTGACGAAGCCTGAAAACTTCGACAAAGTATACGACGACTTCCTGGCCGAGCTGGACAAAGCCGGCGCGAAAGAAATGGAAGCGGAATATACGGAGCTTGTTAAAGCACGCGTAGCGCTCTTCACAGGAAAAGAAGTTAAATAATAGGCTCATAAAGGAAAGGCCCGACTACATGTTCGGGCCTTCTTCTTGAGTTTCGGGAGGTAGAGTGCGAATATGAACGCGGATCGGAAGGAAAACTGGAGGCTGTGGTACAAGCAGCCTGCGGGCCGTTGGGAGGAAGCTTTGCCAGTAGGCAGCGGCCGAATCGGCGGCATGGTGTACGGCGGCGAACGCGAGGAGCGGATCGCGCTGAACGAGGACACGCTATGGTCGGGCTACCCGAGAGATACGCAAAATTATAATGCCCTTCGTTTCCTGAAGCGTTCGCGCGAATTGATCTTCGCCGGCAACTATTCGGAAGCGGAACGGATGATTAACGCAGGCATGCTGAGCCGGAATACGGAGTCTTATCAACCGCTTGGCGACTTGAAAGTAGAGGAGCTCGGCGCGGAGGGAACATCGAATTATAGGAGAGCGCTGGATCTGAACACCGGAATAGCCTCCGTTACATATCAAAGAGGGAATGCAAGAATCAAGCGAGAGGTATTCGCGAGCGCGGTCGATCAAGTACTCGTTGTCCGCTATGAAGCGGAGCAAGGCTTACTTCCGGATTTGTCTGTCGCGATCGATTCGCCGCTTAAGCATGCGGTTGCGAGTGAGGGGGCCGCGAAGCTTGCCATGTACGGGAACGCGCCGGCCCATATCGCGGACAATTACCGCGGCGACCATCCGCAATCCATCTTGTACGAAGAAGGCCGCGGCTTGACGTTTGGCGTCGTGCTGAACGTCAAGAACGAAGGAGGAGCCGCCCGGAGCGAGTCGGGGCGGGTTCTCGTAACGGGGGCGACGGCCGTTACCGTACTGCTGGCAGCGGCCACTGATTTTGCCGGCTACGATCAAATGCCGAGCGGGGGGACCGATGCCGTTCGTTCGTCATGCGTGGAAGCGCTGCACGCAGCGTCGGCATCGTCATACGACGAGCTCCGCGACCGTCATGCCGCGGATCATGCCCGCTTGTTCGGTCGCGTCGATCTGGAGCTTGGAGCAACCGAAACGTCCTTGCTGCCCACGGACGAACGGCTTAAGGCTTATCAAACGGGAGAACCGGATCCGCAGCTGGAGGCCCTTTATTTCCAATATGGCCGATATCTGCTAATGGGAAGCTCTAGACCGGGGACGCAGCCCGCCCATCTGCAGGGCGTGTGGAATCCGCATATGGAGCCGCCATGGAACAGTAACTATACGACGAATATCAATACGGAAATGAACTATTGGCATGCGGAGGTGGCGAACCTCAGCGAGTGCCATGAGCCGTTATTCGGTCTTATCCGTGATTTAAGCGAGCATGGAGCGAGAACCGCCCGCATCCATTACGGGTGCGAAGGCTGGACCGCGCATCATAACATCGATCTATGGCGCATGTCCGGACCGAGCGCGGGGGATGCAAGCTGGGCTTTCTGGCCGATGGGCGGCGTATGGCTGAGCCGTCATCTGTGGGAGCATTACTTGTATACGGTTGACGAAGCTTTCTTGCGCGAAACGGCTTATCCGCTGCTGAAAGGCGCGGCCGTGTTCTGTCTCGACTTTCTTGTCGAGTCGCCGGATGGCAAGCTGATAACGGCGCCGTCGACTTCGCCCGAGAACAAGTTCCTGACGGACGAAGGCGAAGCGTGCAGCGTTTCCGCGGGATCTACGATGGACATGACGATGATCCGCGAGCTGTTCGGCCATTGCATCGAGGCAACCCGAGTGCTAGGTATCGATAAGGACTGGGCGGCAAAGGTGGCGGAGGCGAAGGAGCGTTTGGTTGATCCGGGGATCGGACCGGACGGCAGGCTTCGGGAATGGAGTGAGGACTTCGTGGAGGCCGAGCCCGGCCATCGCCATGTCTCGCACCTGTACGGCCTCTACCCGGGCAGCGCGATTACGCCGCAGGAAACGCCGGAGCTGGCCGAAGCGGCAAGGAAGTCCCTTGAAGCGCGCATTAAGCAGGGAGGGGGACATACGGGCTGGAGCTGCGCGTGGCTCATCAACTTGTACGCCCGTCTTGGCGACGGAGAGTCGGCGTATAAGTTCGTCCAGACGCTGCTGTCGCGTTCGACCTACCCGAACTTGTTCGACGATCATCCGCCGTTCCAGATCGACGGCAACTTCGGCGGCGCTTCCGGCATAGCGGAGATGCTCCTCCAGAGCCATCTCGGCGGGATCGATCTGCTGCCCGCGCTGCCTGGCGCTTGGGAGAATGGCAGCGTCAGCGGCCTTCGAGCGAGAGGCGGCTATACCGTCGGCCTAGCATGGAAGGGCGGCAGGCTGGTTGAGGCGCATATCGCCGCGACGCGTGGCGGCTGGTGCGTTGTTCGTAGTAGCAGCGGTTCAGGCATGCTTTCCGTTGAAGGCGTCGAGGCAGAGCCTGTAGAGGGCGGTGTTAGGTTCCGCGCTAAGGCGGGCGTTACGTATGTGGTTAGATCGAAATGAATCTGAAGCACCTTGTCGTCATTGCAATGACGACAAGGTGCTTTTTTGTCATGCAGCCTCCGCGAACCTCCACGCGAATATCTGTAAGGATTGTGCAAGCCGTACTTCCGGTTTGAAATAGTTGTGAACGGATGGTATGTAGTGTTGTTCACTATATCGAATGATTATGAGTGATTTTTCATAAAGATGTTATTCTATCTTGTATTGACCTGTTCTTTTTAAAGAACTAAAATATAGTTATTGTCCGTTATTTGAAACTCGAAGGAGTGTCGCGTGACGTAGGAGAAAAGGAAACGGATCTAATCTGGCGTAAGGAGAATAGTATGATAGGAGAACGGATTAAACAATTAAGGGAAGATAAAGGCTACTCCATTACGAAGCTGGCGGATCTCGCCGGCGTCTCGAAATCTTATCTCAGCTACATTGAACGAAACGTTCAGAATAACCCATCCCTGCAGGTACTGGCGAAGATCGCCTTCCACCTGGATACGAATATAGAGTTTTTGTTAGGAGAAGATCTCTCGCCGAAGGTGAGGGTGGATGAGGTGCTGGACGAAGAATGGCATTCGATCATCAGGAGCGCCGTGGACGAAGGCATGAGCAAAGGCGATTTCCGGGCGCTTAAGGAATTGGTGCGTTCTAATAAGTGGAGAGAGGAACGCGGCAGACAGAAGGATTACGTTCAATATGACAGCCATAAGAAATCGAATATTATTATTTTGCATATTGATAACTAGATGAAGGAATTACAACCGTTTACAAAAAAAGATCATGAAAGTGTATTGACACGTTCTATATAAAGAACTAAACTTGATTTATAGTGTTCTTTATAACAAACAAGTTAGCAGGTGTATGAATGGAAACCAGCAGAAAAGAAGCTTTTGCGTTGACCAAAAATAAAGAAATCGACCTCCGAAAATTGTTCTATATATTAAGGAGAAAGCTTTGGCTGATCGTCCTGATTACCGTCATCCTGACGGGACTCGGATTCATCTATAACTCGCAATCCGAGCCGAATATTTACGCGTCCTCATCTCGCGTCATTATCGCGGCAAGCAACGATATGATGCCGACGGTCAGGGCGCTAGTACGCGAACCGATCGTGCTGGATCAAGTTATTCAAGATTTGGGACTGAACAGCTCGCCAGGCCAGCTCCGCAGCCAAGTCCGGGTAGACAGCGTGGACGGATCGTTGATTACGGTAATTTCCGTGCTGGACACTAATCCGGAGCGGGCGGCGAATATCGCGAATGCGATCGTCGGCGTCTACAAGAGCGTGGCGGCCGATACGCTCGGCGTCAGCAGCATACGGCTTCTTACCGAAGCCGAGGCAGAACCGTCCCCGATTAACGTCAAGAGCAACACGATCGTTTATGTCGCATTCGTAGTCGGACTGATCTTGAGCATTAGCCTTGCGTTCCTGCTAGAATCGCTCGACGATTCGATCCGGACCGAACACGATGTCGAAGCACTGCTCGGCCTGAATATGCTGGGTCAAGTGTCGAAGATGAAGCGCCGCCACACATCGGTTCCCGCCAAGAAACTAAAACCTGGATTGATGAGGAGTGAGACGATTGGTTCGTGAGAAAGCGAAAGTCGCCAAAAAGACCGTAAGCCGCAGCTTGATCGCATACATAAATCCATCGAACAAAATCGCGGAGCAGTACCGGACGATTCGCAACAACATTCAATATGCTTCGGACGGAAAATCGATCCGTTCCCTAATCGTAACCTCTCCTACCGAGGGAGACGGCAAATCGACCGCAGCCGTTAACCTGGCGATCAGTATGGCGCAAAGGGGAGAACGGGTCCTGCTAGTCGACGCCAATTTCCGCCAGCCGATGCTCCACAAAGTGTTCAGTTCTCCGATCTCGCCTGGCTTGTCCAACGTGCTCACGCATCAGATGGAATTCTCGGACGCGGCGCAGTCAACCGAAGTCGAAGGTCTGGACTTGCTGACAAGCGGGATTACGCACGCGAATTCCGCCGACATGCTGGACTCCCATACGATGAAACAACTGCTGCTTCAATTAAGCTCGAAGTATGACCGCATCGTCTTCGATTGTCCTGCCGTTCTGTCGGCGCCGGACACGAACGCTCTCGTCAACAAATGCGACGGCGTCGTGCTGCTGCTCCGCTGCGGCAAAACGACGCACGGCAAGGCCCTGGAAGCGAAGCAAGCGTTATCCTTTGCAGGAGCAAACATTATAGGCGCGATTCTTAATCAAAAGAACGTTAGATGATGGTTCATCGGATAACGTCTTTTTTTCGGCCAAAATGTTCTTTATAAAGCACACGCAAAGCGTACCAGGAGAAAGGATGAGTTCGTCATGACTTACCGAAGCAGGCTTGCCTTACTCGCGATGCTCGATTCGGCTATCGTTTTATCGGCTATATCCGCAAGCAGCTGGCTGCTGGCGTCACCATCGGAGTGGAACGCGTCGTTCTATATGCTCGCGGCTGCGCTGCTGTTTTTTCATCATTGTTTCTTCTTCTATTTCAAGCTGTACAAGAAAGCGTGGGAGTATGCCAGTGTCGGCGAGCTGCTTATTATCGCCAAGGCGGTAGGGCTGTCGTTCCTGTTGACCGGACTAGCGCAAGGGCTGTCCGGGGGAAAGGTGGAGCTTAAGCTGCTCGCCGTCACGTGGATGCTCCATATTTTGTTGATAGGCGGGTCCCGGTTATGCTGGCGCGTCCTGCGGGGCAGGTTCAACAAGCAAAGCGGCAAGCGGAAGCGCACGCTTATTGTGGGAGCCGGATCTGCGGGCATTATGCTCGCTCGGCAGCTGATGAACAATTCGGAGACGGAGCTATACCCCGTGGCGTTCGTCGATGACGACGCGAACAAGCATATGCTCGATATTATGGGCATTCCGGTAGCGGGCGGCGTATCCAGCATCGTGTCCAAGGTACGCGAGCACGATATCGACAATATCGTCATTGCGATCCCGTCCCTCAGTAAAAAAGGCCTATATGCCATTTACACCGAGTGCGCGAAAACAAACGCAAAAACGCAGATCATCCCGAGGCTTGAAGATTTGGCGACGGGCCGGATCTCGGTTACCCAATTCCGCGACGTGCAGGTGGAGGATTTGCTGGGGCGCGAGCCCGTGGAGCTCGACATCGAGAGCATCTCGGAATATGTCACCCAGAAGGTCGTGCTCGTGACCGGGGCAGGAGGCTCGATCGGCTCGGAGGTATGCCGCCAAATTTCGCGTTTCCTTCCGGAGAAGCTGGTGCTGCTGGGCCATGGCGAGAACAGCATCTACGCGATCGAGATGGAGCTGAAGGAGACGTTCAAAGACACTAACATTAAGTTCTACACCGAAATCGCGGATCTTCAGGATGCTGACAAAATGAACGCGGTTATGATGTTTCATCGTCCGCACGTGGTGTACCACGCGGCGGCGCATAAGCATGTGCCGCTCATGGAGCGCAACCCGGAGGAAGCGTTCAAAAACAACGTGCTTGGCACGCTGAATGCGGCCAGAGCGGCTAGCAAGAGCCGCGTCGAAACGTTCGTTATGATCTCGACGGACAAAGCGGTCAATCCGACCAGCGTCATGGGCGCGACGAAGCGGGTCGCCGAGATGATTATCCAGCATATGGACCGGGTCAGCAGCAACACGAAGTTCGTGGCCGTTCGATTCGGGAACGTGCTTGGAAGCAGAGGGAGCGTCATTCCGCTGTTCAAGAAGCAGATCGCGAAGGGCGGTCCCGTAACGGTGACCCACCCCGACATGGTTCGCTACTTTATGACGATTCCCGAAGCATCCCGCCTAGTCATCCAGGCAGGGGCTTTGGCCCGAGGCGGGGAAATCTTCGTGCTCGACATGGGAGAACCCGTCAACATCACGGAGCTGGCGCAGAACGTCATCCGGATGTCGGGTTTTGCCGTCGACGAGATCGGCATCGAATATACGGGCATCCGGCCGGGAGAAAAGCTGTTCGAGGAAATGCTCAAGGCCGACGAAGTGATGGAGAAGCAGGTGTATCCGAAGATCTACATCGGGAAAGCCTCGGCAATCTTCTACGAAGAGATCGAGGCGCTTATCGCGGACTTCCCCGGGATGAATCAAGCGGAGCTGAAGGTCAGGCTGCTGGATCTGGGCAACCACATCGTCCCTAGCGCAAGGTCGGAGCTCGCATCGGTAACCGGTTAAAGAAGAGGAGCGGATGAGAGATGAAGGTTAGAAAAGCGATTATTCCCGCGGCGGGTCTCGGCACAAGGTTCCTGCCCGCGACGAAGGCGATGCCGAAGGAAATGCTGCCAATCGTCGACAAGCCGACGATTCAATATATCGTGGAAGAAGCGATCGAGTCCGGTATTGAGGACATCATTATCGTAACAGGCAAGGGGAAACGCTCGATCGAAGATCACTTCGACAATTCGATGGAGCTGGAGCAAATCCTTGCTTCGAAAAGCAAGTTCGAGCTGCTGCAGGAGGTGCGGAAGTCGTCGGATATGGTCGACATCCACTACATCCGGCAGAAGGAGCCGCGCGGCCTAGGCCATGCGATCTGGTGCGCAAGGAAGTTCATCGGCGACGAGCCGTTCGCCGTCCTGCTGGGCGATGACATCATCGCGGCCGAGAAGCCCTGCTTGAGGCAAATGATTGAAAAGTATGAGCAGTACGGATCGTCCATAATCGGCGTTCAGCGCGTGGCGGAGGAGGCGGTGCCGCGATACGGCATCGTCGACGGAATGGTCATGGAGCCGTCATTCCATCGGATCCATACGCTCGTCGAGAAGCCGGCTAGGGAAGAGGCGCCGTCCAATATGGCCATTATGGGACGTTACATTCTGACGCCGGAGATCTTCGACATTCTCGGGAATCAAGAGCCGGGCTCCGGCGGGGAGATCCAGCTGACGGACGCGATAGCCGCGCTCAACCGTTCGCGCGCCGTATTCGCGTACGAGTTCGAAGGGAAAAGATATGACGTCGGCGAGAAGATGGGCTTCATCCAGACGACGATCGAATTCGCGCTTCAGCGCGACGATCTGCGCTACGAGCTCCTAGACTATTTGAATAAAATTCTGCAAAGGGATACCGTCGGCCATGAAGCGTAAAATTTTATTTTGCGCGACGGTCGACTATCACTTCAAGGCGTTCCATCTGCCCGTCATGGAATGGTTCCGGAAGCAGGGGTGGGAAGTGCACGTTGCGGCCCAAGGCGAGCTCGAGCTGCCGAACGTCGACCGCAAATTCAACCTCCCGATTCAGCGTTCGCCGCTGAAGAAGGAAAACGTAAAGGCTTATCGGATGCTGAAGTCCATCATTGATACGGAGGATTACAGCATCATTCACTGCCACACGCCGATGGGCGGCGCACTCGCTCGTCTCGCGGCTCGTGGCGCGAGGCGGCAAGGCACGAAGGTGATCTATACCGCGCACGGCTTCCACTTCTACAAAGGCGCGCCGCTGCTCAACTGGATGCTCTATTACCCAGTCGAGAAGCTGCTGGCGGCTGTGACGGACAGTCTCATCACGATTAACGGCGAAGACTATCGCCGCGCAGTCGCAAGCGGCTTCCGCGCCGGATCGATCCACCATGTTCATGGTGTAGGCGTTCATACGGGGCTGTACGCGCCTATGTCCTCGGAGGAGAAACGGCTGGCGCGGAGTCCTTTTAACTACTCGCCGCAGCATTTTCTCATGATCTACGCGGCCGAGTTCAACGCGAACAAAAATCACGAGCTGCTCATTCGCGCCCTAGCGAAGCTGAAGGATAAAATGCCGGAAGCGAGGCTGCTCCTGGCAGGGCGCGGCCCCTTGCAGGATGAGTGCCGCGCGCTTGCGGCGCAGCTCGGAGTTGCTCCGCAGATCGATTTCCTCGGCTACAGGGACGATCTGAAGCAGCTGATCCCGATGTGCGATGTCGCCGTATCCGCCAGCCTGCGCGAAGGGCTGCCGCTGAACATTATGGAAGCGATGGCGAGCGGCCTCCCGGTCGTCGCCACGCGCAACCGCGGCCACGAGGAGCTCGTCGCGGAGGGCGCCACCGGCTTCATCGTCGAGCCGGGCGACGTCGATTCCTTCGCCAGCCGCCTGCTGCTGCTTCACCGCTTCCGCGAAACCCGCTCCCGCATGGGCGCCGCCGGCCACGAGCGCGTCAAGGGCTACTCGCTGGACCGCGTGCAGGAGGAGCTGAGGGAACTTTATAAGCCGATGATGGAGGATCGGATGGAAGGGACGGAGAGGTTGCAGTGGAACGCCCTATAAGAGTACTTCACGCCGTGGTCAACATGAATAGAGGCGGAGCGGAGACGCTTCTCATGAATCTCTATCGGCATATCGATCGAGAGAACATCCAATTTGATTTTCTAACCTGCAAAGAAGGGGTGTTTGATGATGAAATTCGCGAGCTCGGGGGCCGCATTCATCGAATTCCGTACATCGATCAGGCCGGTCACGCCGGCTACTTGCGAGGATTAACGGATTACTTTCGAAGGCATGCCGACTATCCAATCGTGCATTCGCATATGGACCGCATGAGCGGGCCATTGCTGCGAGCCGCCAGGAAAGCGGGAATTCCGATCCGAATTGCCCATAGTCACAATACGAGAAGCGAGGGCGGAATCGCCGCCAGGCTGTATAAATATTATGCTGGCCTCTTCATTGGCAGCAGCGCAACCCATCGCTTCGCTTGCTCGAACAAGGCTGCCGAATGGCTGTTTCCAGTGAAGAAAAAGGAAGCCGTCATACTGAAGAACGGAGTGGATCCGGAGCGATTTGCTTTTTCGGAATCCGTGCGAAGAGCGACCCGAGATCGTCTGGGAATCGCTGAGCATTCGTTTGCGATCGGCCATGTGGGCAGATTCAATCACCAGAAAAACCATGCGCTCTTGCTTGACGTTTTTTATTCGCTTCAATCGCGGAAACCGGACAGTGTGCTGCTCCTTGCCGGCGACGGACCTTTAAGACGGGAGATGGAACAAAAGGCCAATCAGTTGGGGATCGCGGCAAAGGTGAAGTTTCTGGGTGTTCGGTCCGACGTGGACGAATTGCTACAAGCATTCGACGCGTTTGTATTCCCGTCCCATCACGAAGGGCTTCCCGTCACGCTGATCGAAGCGCAGGCTGCCGGGCTATCCTGTCTCGTATCGGATACCGTTTCGGAGGAGGCCGATTTAGGAATCGGGCGAATGACGTTTATTTCGAATAAGTCGCCGAATGAATACGTCGATACCTTGCTCCAAGTTCACCCCGCGAACGGGCGTCAGCAGGCAAGTGAATCGCTTGCGGAACGAGGCTATGACATCAAAGCCACTGCCGAATGGCTGCAGCGCTATTATTATGAACAGCAAGAGGTGAAGCTTGAGCATGCTAACCGTGTTTACGCCAACGTACAATAGAGCCTATTGTCTGGGGCAGCTCTACGAGAGTTTAAAAAGACAAACGAATAAAGGCTTTAAATGGCTCATCGTCGATGATGGTTCTACCGATAATACGCGCGAGTTGGTAGAGAGATGGATATCGGAAGGCATAGTTTCAATTCGATACATCAAGCAGGAGAATCAAGGTATGCACGGCGCGCACAATACGGCGTATGAGCACATCGACACCGAGTTGAACGTGTGCATTGATTCCGACGACTATATGCCGGATAAGGCAGTCGAGACGATTATTGACTTCTGGAGCCGCAATCGAAGGGAAGACGTCAGCGGCTTCGTCGCCTTAGATGCATATAAGGACGGCCGGATCATCGGGACCAAGCTGCCCGAGAACCTTAAACAGTCTACCTTATTCGATCTTTATCAAACGCACGGTGTGACTGGAGATAAGAAGCTTGTGTACCGTTCCAGCTTGACCAGGGAGTTCCCATATCCCTTGTTTCAGGATGAGCGCTATGTAGGATTGGCTTACAAATATTATAAGCTGGATGAGCGGTACCCCTTGCTGTTGCTTAATGAAGTATTATGCGTCGTGGAGTATATGGAGGACGGTTCCTCGCGCAACATGCTCAAGCAATATGTCCGCAATCCGAAGGGATTTGCTTTTTATCGTGTGGCATTAATGGAGTCGCCTTTAGCAAGCTTAACCTTTAAATACAAGCAGGCTATTCATTATGTCTCAAGCTGTATGTTATCCAAAAATATCAAATGGCTTTCCGAGTCCCCCAGGAAATGGTTAACACTTGCAGCGGCTCCGCCCGGATTTCTGCTATATTGGTATATTCGAAGGAAAACAAAAGAGATTATCAACCCGAGAGGTAGAACAAATGACTATTCTGTGGGCTAGTCTTGCAGCCGTTACTTTTTTCGGTTTTATGGCAAGGTATTTCTCAGTGCCTGCTGTAATAGGACACCTTCCCATACAACCGAATAAATTTGCGGCGGGGCTTGCTGCCGTTACGCTCGTAATTGTAGCTGGTCTACGCAACAATATCGGCGATACCTTCCTGTATATGCATGGTTATCAGGTCGATCGGCTTACATGGGAAACTGTCTTTGAGCGTAAAGACGTGGCTTTTAACATTATGCAGTTGTTGCTCCAGCAAATTACAAGCGATCCTCAAATATTAATCGCCATTACAGCACTTGTTACGAATATTTTGATTGTAAGCGTCATGTACAGCTACTCGAGACTGTTCGAAATTAGTTTGTTTGTGTACATTACCTCGGGAGCATTTATCGTATCCATGAACGGTCTGAGGCAGTATTTAGCTGCAGCGATCATCTTCGCCGGTACGAAATTTCTTGTCGAAGGCCGCTGGAAGCCATATATGCTGTTAGTAATATTCGCATCCTTGTTTCATCAAAGTGCGTTGATTATGATTCCTATCTACTTCGTTGTACGCCGTCAGGCTTGGACACGAGTAACCATGATCTATCTGACTGTCGCTATTATTATTGTCCTGGGGTACAACTACTTCTCGGATATCCTTTTCGCTGCAATAGCCGATACCCAATACGGTCATTATCAGGAATTCCAGGAGGGCGGAGCAAATATCGTGCGGGTTCTGGTCGGTCTGGTGCCGCTTTTAATTGCCTTTATGGGGAGAGAGAGATTACGAGCGGTATTTCCGACAGGCGACGTCTTCGTTAATTTATCGATCGTATCTACTATTTTAATGATTATCGCTACCCAGAACTGGATTTTCGCGAGGCTTAGCATTTACTTTAACTTATATCAGCTCATCTTGATTGGCTGGTTAGTCAAGTTGTTCCGGGAGAAGGATCAGCGATTTGTTTATTTTATTATCGTCTGTTTGTTTTTTATCTATTTTTTCTATGAGAATGTCATTGTGTTGGATATTAACTACACAAGTGATTATCTTAAATGGCCATTCTAACAAAATGGAATGGAATAGTCTCCTATTCATGAGAGGGCGATGAAGTTGACCGCGGAACGGATACCGAAAATCATCCATTATTGCTGGTTCGGCAGGGGAGAGAAGCCGAAGATCATGACAAATTGCATCAAGAGCTGGAACAAGCATCTGGCGGACTACAAGTTTGTGGAATGGAACGAAGATAACTTCGACATCGGCAGTAACCGTTATGTCCAGGAAGCCTATGAGGCTCGCAAATTTGCCTTCGTTAGCGATTATGTCAGGCTTTACGCGCTTTACCATCACGGCGGGATTTATCTCGATACGGACGTGGAGGTACTGAAAACATTAAATCCATTGCTCCATCATGACGCGTTCACGGGCTTCGAGGACGAACGTTACCTGCAATCCGGAACGATGGGGGCTATGCCGAAGCATCCTTGGATCGCCATGCTGCTGGAGGATTACGAGGACCGGGTGTTCAAGAAGCCAGACGGTACCTATGATACGACGACCAACACGGCCGTTATCTCCAAACTATGCGAGGCGGAAGGCCTCAACTTGAACGGTACGCAACAGACGTTGAAAAACGGCGTCGTATTTTACCCGAGACAATATTTCAGTCCTTACGATTATATCAATGGAGGCAATTATATAACGGGCGAAAGCTATACCATCCATCACTTTGCCCAGTCCTGGCTGCCCCTCCACGTAAGAGTGAAGAGCAACATGAAACGTATGGCAAGTAAAGTCGTCGGTCCAAGGGTCATCTCGCGGATGAGGAAGCTGTTGGCTCCGAACTCTTAAGAAGGCCAAAAGAGAGAAATAGGGGATAGAATCATGCTGAAACGTTTATTCGATTTGTCCGTTGCCATTATACTTCTACTCGTGACTTTTCCTGTTATGATCATCGTCTGGCTCCTCGTGCGATTCAAGCTGGGGACGCCCGTTCTGTTCAAGCAAAAGCGGCCGGGTTTGCACGGCAAACCTTTTTATTTGTTCAAATTCCGCACCATGACCGATGAGCGGGACGCGAACGACGACCTGTTATCCGATCATCTTCGGCTCACCCCGTTTGGCATTCTGCTTCGCAAGACCAGCCTCGACGAGCTTCCGCAGCTCTTGAATGTCCTAAGAGGTGACATCAGCTTAGTCGGTCCCCGCCCGCTCCTTATGGATTACCTGACCCTATATACCGAAGAACAATCGAAGCGTCATCTGGTAAAACCGGGGATCACAGGTTGGGCGCAAGTGAACGGAAGAAATGCGGTGACATGGGAAGAACGATTCGAGCGGGATGTCTGGTATGTGAAGAACCAGAGCTTCTTGCTCGATATGAAAATATTGTTCATGACGCTCAAAAAAGTGGTGACCTCTGATGGAGTAAGTAACGGAGCCCATATAACGATGCCCGTGTTCGAAGGGACGACTCGCAATCAGGAAGGATGAGGTTTTACATGTCAGCGCAGCAAGCTAAACGGAACAAAATCTATCTATCTCCGCCGCACATGAGCGGTAACGAGCAGCAATATATAAACGAAGCGTTCGAGACGAATTGGATTGCCCCTATCGGTCCCCATGTCGACGCTTTCGAAACCGAGCTCGCAAGCTATGCCGGTTCGCGCGGCGCGGCGGCGGTAAGCTCGGGAACGGCGGCCATTCATCTCGCTCTGAAGCTTCTGGGAGTCGGCGAAGGAGATCGGGTTATCTGCCAAAGCTTTACGTTTGTTGCGACCGCCAATCCGATCCGTTATTTAGGCGCGGAGCCGGTCTTCGTCGATTCGGAGCCCGAAACCTGGAATATGTCGCCTGAAGCACTGGGCCGAGCGCTTGAAGAAGCGGCGTCGAGCGGATCTTTGCCGAAAGCCGTGCTCGTTGTTCATCTGTACGGCGGCATGGCCAAAATGGAAGAAATAATAGGATTATGCGAAAAATACGGGGTGCCTCTAGTCGAGGATGCCGCCGAATCATTAGGCTCCACCTATAGGGGACGCCAAAGCGGCACATTCGGGAAGTTCGGGGTATTCTCGTTCAACGGCAATAAGATCATAACAACTTCCGGCGGAGGCATGCTGATATCGGATGATACCGAGGCTCTTGGCAAGGCGAAGTTTCTGGCGACGCAAGGCAGGGATGCCGCCCGTCATTACCAGCACAGCCAAATGGGCTACAACTATAGAATGAGCAACCTGCTGGCAGGCGTAGGAAGAGCGCAGCTGGAAGTGCTGGAGGAGAGAGTAGCTGCCAGACGGAACGTATTCCGTCGTTATTCCGAAGCTCTTGGCGGGATGGATGGCATTGAATTCATGCCCGAACTTCCGGGAACGCGATCGAATCGTTGGTTAACCGCTATGACGATTAATCGCGGGGAAACGGAGCAGCTTCGCGACTGCCTGCTGGCGGAATTGGAAAATGCGAACATTGAAGCTCGTCCGTTATGGAAGCCGTTACATCTCCAGCCCTTGTTCGAAGGGACTACCTTCTTCGCGCATTTCATTGATGGCACGGCCGTGTGCGAGGAGCTGTTCGGCAGAGGCCTATGCCTACCTTCCGGTTCTTCGCTGACGGAGGAGGAGCAGGACCGTGTGATCGATATTGTTCAAGCTATTTTCGCTTCACCGTTTGCTCAGGAATCCATAAGTTTGCGATAATACCGGTCTACAGGTATCGCTCGCCGTGTTCTCTCTCCCGTACGGGTTTAGCCGGCGTGCCAAATGCGACGGTATTGGAAGGGATGGACCGAATGACGGTGGAGCCGGCGCCGACGACGCAATGTTCGCCAACCGTCACACTATGGATAAGGACGGCGCCGATGGCAATAGCCGAAAAGTCGCCGACGGTAACATTTCCGCCTGAAACGGATCTTGGCGCCCAGCTGACGAATCGGCCGATCCGGCAGTCATGATCGATGGAGGCTCCCGGGTACATAATGCCATGTTCACCTAATTCGGCGTCGCTGCCCAGAACGGCGCCAGCCATAATGACCGAGCCTGCGCCTATGCGGGCTCCTCTTGCTATATGGGCAGCCGGATGAATGGCCGAGACAAACGGCAGATCGGGTGCAAGAGAACGAATAGCATCTGCCACTTGGCTTCTCCGCCAATTATCGCCGATCGCGACGATGGCGCCTTCTATCTCGCCGGCGCGATCGGCCAACCATTCTTCATTCCCTAGAACCTCGTAACCATATATGACCGAGCCGGCAGGCTTGCCACCGTCCAGAAGTCCGGCAATCCGGTAAAGCCCTTGCTTTTCCAATGTATCGATTACGGTTTTGGCATGGCCGCCGGCTCCGAATACGATAATGTTCTTCACCATAAATCAGCTCCTGCTGTTCGAAATAAGGAACAGCTTTATTCTAGCATAAGGGCGTGCAAATGTTGATCATCCCGCGATTATATTGTTATTGAAAAAGATGTCGGAAATCAATTGACAGAACAAAATCGGGATGATACTCTTTATCTGTGTTCGTTTTATAGAACGAAATTATAAATTTGTTCGTTATTTGCTTATGCGAATGAAGGAGATCGTCATGATAAGTGATGTTAGCTTCCATATCGGGAATTTTTCGCAGGAACTTCGCCTTTTGCTTGCCATGTTAGAAATGGAAGAAGGGTCGGAGCTGACCTTTGAGCAATGGGAATTGCTTCAGGAAATCGACTGGCATGCTTTTATAGAATTGGCTAGGCACCACCGAGTCTTTCCGACGATTCACCTGAAGCTGCAGGAATTGAAGACGCCGCATATTCCTTTGTTCGTCTCCGGCATGTTTCAAAGAGACTACTATCGCAATACGCTTCAAATGCTAGCGTTAAGCGGCGAAATGGAGCAATTGTCGAGCCGGTTTGCGGATAAGGATATTCGGGCGTTGTTCTTAAAGGGGCCGGTCATTGCGGCGGACCTATATGGAGACGTTTCGTTACGCACTTCATGCGATCTTGATTTGCTGGTTCCGATGGGTCAACTCGAAACGACGGAAGAGCTGCTAATAAGCTTGGGATACGAGAAGGACGATTATATCTCTTCCGTGCTGAACGACTGGAAATGGCGTCATCACCATCTGACTTTTCATCATCCGTCCAAAGGCATCAAGGTGGAGGTGCATTGGAGGCTCAATCCTGCCCCTTCCAAGGAACCTAGCTTTGACGAGCTGTGGAGCCGTAAGCGCAAGAGCTCGCTGATTAGCCGGCCGATTTATTATTTAGGCAGGGAGGATTTGTTCCTGTTTCTGGTTTCCCACGGAGCTAGACATGGCTGGTCCCGGCTGCGCTGGCTGCTCGATATTAAGAAGCTGATGAATCAGCGTGTAGATTGGCCGAGGCTGACGCACCTGTTGAAAAAACATCATTATCATAACATTGGCGGGCAGGCCTTGTTCCTTGCCGCCAGGCTGTTAGCCGCTCCTCTGAAGGAGGAGATGCGGCCCCTGCTTGCCTCGAGGAAAGCGGAATGGCTGGCCGAAGATACGCTGTTCTACATACAACGCATGGTTAATCTTCATACGCCGCCATTGCCGAAGGATGTCGAACGCTATCATCGACAATATTTGTTCGCGTTAATGTCGAAACGGCAGAAGCTGCAGTATATGGCTAGCTTTCTATATCCATTCCCGGAGGATGCCAGGACGCTTCCTCTTCCCAAACGGCTTCATTTTCTCTATTTTCCGCTGAGGCCGCTGCTTTGGGCTTGGCGGAAAACGAGAAGGCTGCCTGTTTGATAGGATGCAAATGAGGGAGATCGGAATGACTAAACTACTAATTTCTTCTTTCGATATGGAAGTTGGCGGCGTTGAAAGAAGCCTTGCAGGCATGCTGAATCAATTCGATTACGACAATCATCAAGTCGACCTGCTGCTTTACCGCCATCAGGGAGATTTTATGGGCTTGCTGCCTGACCGCGCGAACCTTCTGGCTGAGGTTGCTCAATATGCTACCTTTCGTTATTCGATCGCGGAGACTTTTCGAAGCAAGCATTACGGAATAGGCGTGACGAGGCTTTTATCGAAAATAATCTCGGGCATCTACGGGAAGCTGCGGAGCATAAGCGAGATAGGATATATCCAACAACAATTCATGTGGAAGCTCGCGCTGCCTTTCCTTCCGAAGCTCAATCTTGAATACGACGTCGCCATCAGTTATTTATGGCCCCATTACTTTGTGGCGGAGAAAGTGAAAGCCAAGCGAAAAATCGCCTGGATTCATACCGATTATTCCACGGTGGATACGGACATTAAGATGGACTTGCGAATGTGGCAATCGTTCGACACGATCATCGCCGTTTCCGATGCATGCAGGGATGCCTTCTTGGCCAAGTACGGATCCTTAGCAGACCGGGTGAAAGTGGTAGAGAATATCGTATCCCCGGAGAGTATTCAATCACAGGCATCGACAGCGGAAATGGTTAATCCCATGCGAACGGACAGCCGGTTTAAGCTGTTGACGGTCGCGAGACTGTCGCATGCCAAAGGCATCGATCAAGCCGTTCTTGCCCTAAAAACGCTGAGGGAGCGCGGCTATGGCCGTATCGCTTGGTACGTGGTTGGGTATGGAGGAGACGAAGCGGAGATCAGGCGGCTGATCGCGGAGCACAATTTGACCGATCACTTCATATTGCTCGGCAAACAAACGAATCCCTATCCTTTTATGGAGGCGTGCGATCTTTATGTGCAGCCTTCACGCTACGAGGGTAAGGCGGTCACCGTCACAGAGGCGCAAATTTTGGGGAAACCTGTTCTGATTACGAATTATACGACCGCTGCTAGTCAAGTGAATCATGGGGTGGACGGTTATATCGCCGAGCTGTCCGTTGAAGGGCTGGCGGACGGTATTGAAGAGCTTTATTCAAACGATGCTGTCCGACATGGATTGGCTCAGTATTGCGGGGCGCACTCCTTCCATAATCGAGATGAGCTAAGGAAGCTGTATGAACTGATGGGCTCAAAGAGAAAGGAGTACGCCTCATGATTAAGGTCAGCATCGTGATCCCGGTCTATAATGCAGCCGATTATTTGCCTAGATGCATCGACTCGCTTACGTCCCAGACGCTTCAAGAATGCGAGTTTATATTCGTGAACGATGGGTCCATGGACGAAAGCCGTGCCATTATCGAACAGCGCCGGCAGGACGACGAACGAATCATCCTGATCAATCAGGCGAATCAAGGCGTCAGTGTCGCCAGAAATAGCGGCTTGAAAGCGGCAAGAGGCGAATATATCGGGTTTGTCGACGCTGACGATTATGTCGAGCGGGAGATGTATGAACGTCTCTATCGGACAGCGGCGGATCGGAATTGCGATGCGGTTTTTTCCAATTTGCTAAGCGAGCTGAGTGGAGCCTTAATCGAGACCAAACATCCGTTGCCTCAAGACGCGGATCTCGAAAAACCTTATATTCTTGAGCATGTGCTGCCCTTGTTCTTGAAAACGGAGGAATTGAATTCGGCATGCAACAAGCTGTATCGACGCTCGTTGATTAAAGAGCATGGCATCGAATTCCCCAGGGGCGTAGCCCTAGGCGAGGATGGCATGTTCAATGTGCTTTTTTTGAGCCATGCGCATCGTATTCGATACCTCGACTATGCAGGTTACCGCTATTGCGAGGCGATCGGAAGCGCGACGCGCAACGCTTCGGGCAAAGATTACTTCGCACGGGCGTTGGAGGTCTTCCTTACGCCTCCCCCGCACATATACGACGAATTATTGGGTAAGGAAGAGATCCTCTCCCTGAAAAGCACTAAGCTTATCCACAGTGTTATGGCTAACATTCATATCTATTTGGACAAGGGGAACGGAATGGGTTTGGCGTCGAGACTATCCTACGTAAGCAGCATGGTCAGCCATCGAGAGGTGCAAAGAGCGCTGCCTTACTATTTGAAAGAACGCGTTTCCAGCCTTGGCAGATATGATAAAACTATTCTGTTATTCATGCAGCGGCGTTTTGTTTGGGGATTGTATCTCGTTACAGGCTACAGCAGATTTAGAAATCGAAAGAGTCGGAGGGTATTGGCATGAAAATATTAATGTTCGCCCATGACGGGAGCTTAAACCGGGGATGCGAAGCGATCGTTCGGTCTTCCGCTTCCCTCTTGAAAGACAAAATAAAAGAATCCAAAGTATATCTAGCATCCGGCAGGCCGGAGACGGACAAAGTCATACCGCTGCTTGATGGGATTTATGACGGATCTTCGATGCCTATTCACCGTTTTTCGTTCGACTGGTTCATCTCGTCTCTCCGCGTCAAGCTGTTCCGCGACGAGTCGTACGCGTTAGGCCGGATTCATCAAAATATAATCAAACATATCGACGACGTAGACGTCTGCATGTCCATCGGCGGGGATAATTACTGTTACGGGGAGCAGCCAGGCTGGTACGAAATCGACCGCAGGGTGAAGGCCAAAGGAAAGAAACTCGTTCTCTGGGGCTGTTCGATCGGCGAGGAGGATATGTCGGAGCAGAAGCTGGCGGATTTGCGGACATTCGATCTGATCTTGACTCGCGAGACGTTGACCTATGAAATGCTCAAAGGAAAAGGGCTTCAAAATATCAAGCTTGTAGCCGATCCCGCCTTTACGATGGAGAAGGAGGAGCTGGCGCTTCCGAAAGGCTGGCAGCAAGGGAATACGATCGGGATTAACTATAGCCCTCTTGTCTGGAAGAAGAATCCGGAATCCAAAACGGCCGTCATCCGCCTTATTCAGCATATTATCGATACAACGGATATGACGATTGCGTTAACGCCTCATGTCATTGATCAAGGCAATAATGATTATGCCATTCTGAAGGAATTATTCGAAACGTTCAGGCATACCGGAAGAGTCATTCTATTGCCGGATGATTTGACAGCCACGCAATACAAAGGCTACATCGCTAGAATGCGGTTCTTCATCGGGGCGAGGACGCACGCGACAATAGCGGCATACTCCAATTGCGTTCCTACGATGGTACTAGGGTACAGCGTCAAATCCAAAGGCATTGCAAAGGATTTGTTCGGGGAAGTGAAGCTGGTACTGGATATTAAGGAACTGTCCGATTCCAAAAAGCTTCTTGGCGCGTTCCGTGAGTTGGTAAGCGAGGAGGAGAGCATTCGGAACCGTCTTCGCAACGTGCTCCCCTCTATCCAGACGAAGTCCCGCCAAGCCGCCCAATATATTAAAGAACTGGTTTGAGGTGTTCTATGAAGCAAAACTTATTGTTCGTCATGCCAAGCTTGGACGCTGGGGGAGGGGAGAGAAGTCTCGTTAATCTTCTCTCTCACATCGACTACGATAGGTTTAACGTGGATTTGTTTTTATTAAGCCATAAAGGTCTTTTTTTGGAGCTATTGCCTAAAGAAGTGAACGTGCTTCCCTTGCCGCAAAGCTTCCAGACGTTCAGCTTATCGCTGACATCGTCTCTCAAAAGGTTCCTCTCTCATGGCCAGCCTCATCTGGCCATTAGCCGTCTCCTGTATGCGCTGCGCAATCGTTCCTTGCAAAATATTGCGAGACGGGAGCAAGCCAGCTGGCAGTATCTAGCTAACGCGCTCGAGCAGCTGAACAAAAAATACGATGCGGCCATTGGCTATTTGGAAAAAACGTCGATTTATTTTTGCGTGGATAAAGTGATCGCCTCCAATAAAATCGGCTGGGTGCATACCGATTACGACAAAATGGGAATGGATCCGGAATTCGATCGCAAATATTTCGAGCAGCTGGATCATATCATTACGGTTTCCGAAGAATGCGCGAATGTTCTCAAAGGCAGATTCCCAGCTCAGGAACCCAAAGTTCAAGTGATTTACAATATTGTGTCTCCAACGTTAATCAAAAAAATGGCTGCCGTCGAGAAAAATGATGTCTACTCCCGGGTAAAGGATCAGATCGTTATTTTATCCATAGGCAGGCTGCATCCCGATAAAAACTTTGGACTAGCCATATCGGCTTGCAAGTTGCTGCTTGATCAAGGCTATGACGTCCAATGGAATATTATTGGCGAAGGAGAAGAGCGGGAAGAGCTGCAGAAACGGATTAGCGAAGAGGGGATAGGAGCTCACTTTAAATTGCTGGGGCTTAAATCGAATCCTTATCCCTATCTGCAGCAAGCGGATATCTACGTACAGACTTCCTGCTACGAGGGAAAGTCAATAGCCATCGATGAAGCAAAGATTCTTCATAAGCCTATCGTCATTACGAACTTTAGCACGGCGAGAGATCAGATTACCGATGGAGTAGATGGTCTAATCGCGGAGATGAACCCCTTGGGGCTGTCCGAAGCCGTGGCAGCCATCATCGAGGATCAACGGTTAAAAAAACGATTGTCCGAACAATTATCAATATTGAATCTTGGAACGGAGTCCGAAATACATAAACTATATCAGGTCATTGGTTAGGGGAAGCCATGGAGAAGAAAAAGTTATTATTCGTCATGAACCATTTGCATTGCGGCGGCGCGGAAAAGGCTTTGGTTTCGCTGCTTCAAACCATCGACTACTCCCGTTTTGAGGTCGATCTCTTGCTTTTCAAGCGGGAAGGGATGTTTTTTGATCAGATTCCCGGACAAGTAAATATACTGGAGGAGCCCAAGGCCTATAATTACTTCGACATGCCATTGAAGAATGCTTTGACGGAGTGTTTAAAGCAAAAAAAATGGGGCTTGGCTCTTGCAAGGCTAAATGCCGGAATCGTATTCCGATATGAGAAAAACGCCGCAAGACGTGAACAATTGGCATGGAGGTTCTTGGGTTACGGATTGCCTAACGCACCGAAAACCTATGATGCGGCGATTGGTTATTTGGAAAAAAATCCAGTGTATTATTGTATTGATAAAGTAAGCGCAGGCAAAAAAATTGGGTTCATCCATAATGATTATGAACAGCTAGGAATGGACCGTCATTTGGATGTTAAACCTTTCAAAAAACTGGATTATTTAATGACCGTGTCGAATGAATGTGGAGCCGTACTGGAGAAGGTTTTTCCGGAGTACCGGCACAAAGTGAGAGTCATGCACAATATCATATCGCCAGCTGCCATTGCGAAATTGGCCTTCACCTCCGTTCCGCCGCTTCCCCAACAATCGCAGATTACGATCGTTTCCGTCGGTAGGCTGGCTCCGCAGAAGGGTTTTGATATGGCGATCGAAGCGTGCCGGATATTGGTCGATAAGGGGATGGACGTCGTTTGGTATGTTATTGGTGAAGGGACGGAACGCCCACATCTGGAACAAATGATCTCGGAAAAGAACCTCGAAAACCGGTTTGTTCTCTTAGGCCTCCGCGATAACCCGTATACGTATGTTGCAATGGCCGATATATATGTTCAGCCTTCCCGCTTCGAAGGGAAATCCATTGCTGTCGATGAAGCGAAGATCCTTCACAAACCGATTGTCGTATCCAATTTTACTACGGCGGCCGACCAGATTACCCATGAGCGGAACGGTTTGATCGCCGAAATCCATGCTGAAGCGATCTCTAGTCAAATCGAACGATTTATCCATGATGCTGCTCTTCGCAGGAGATGCATTGAGGTGTTGCAAGGCGAAACGCACGGGACTGAGCACGAGATTCATAAGTTTTATGAGCTGTTGGCTTAAAAAATGGAGGAGAACTAAATGCTAGTGTGGATAAGCATGGCGATATTGCTGCTCATTTTAGCTATCATAATAATTGATGCAATTCCAATTTTTAGGGATTGGTTCGGTCGAATTCGGATAGGTCGGTTTAAACAAAAACAAGAGTGGAGCAATGCTATTACCGAAACAGGAATTAAGTGGCTCAATCATACGCCTACTATTAAACTTACAGATCAGTCACGGCTTATCATAATTGATATGTTAAGAGGTAACTATACACGAAAGGCGATACAACATTGGCAAGAAGCAGCTCTGTTACTTGGACTCTCCGAATACTTGAAGGCCAACTCAAATGAAATGTTGATAAAAGAAATCGAGAAATACCTTCAGGCTCATTTTAAGCCGAGCGGAAATTGGAAGGTGCAACCTAAGGTTATAGATGTTGGAATACTTGCATATGGCATGATGAAATTGCCGTTCAATATGGAAAAGCGTTATAAACCTGCTTTCGATGAAGTGTGGCGATTAATTCAATCACATATCGGAGAAGATGGGACCGTTGCATATCGTAAGCATATGGGGGATTATCGATATGTAGATACTATTGGATTCATTTGCCCTTTTTTAATAAGATATGGGATTCAGTTTGATAATGAAGAGTGTATAATGTTGGCGGTGAAGCAGTTGGAATCCTATGAGAAATATGGTATGCTCACAAATTATTATTTACCTGGTCATGCTTATCATATCAAGAACGGTGTTCCGGCCGGACTTGTTGGTTGGGGGAGAGGGCTCGGTTGGTATGCGATCGGACTTATTGATTCTTGGATGGAGCTGCCTGAATCTCATTACGCTAAGGCAATCCTTCAAGAGATGGTACGTAAATTCTCTATTACTGTATTACGATATCAACAAGCATCTGGATGTTGGAATTGGTCGGTTAATCGGAGTGAATCCCGTTCGGATTCCTCGACTACGGCTACACTAGGATGGTTCTTGTCTCAAGCATCGCTTATACCTGATCTAAAAGATAGTTGTAGCGAGGGTGTAAGGAAAGCTTCAGAGTATTTGATGAAGGTAACAAGACGAGATGGTTCAGTTGACTTCTCGCAAGGCGACACCAAAGATCTAGGTGTCTATTCCATGCATTTTAGCATCTTACCGTTTACACAAGGTTTCTCAATCAGATTAGCAAACGTGTGCTAATTAATCGAGGTGCGAGATGATAGGGAGAATTTTGAATTTTGCCAGATCAAGAATCAGAAAATGGTTACTAGAGGAGAAGTGGCTCGAAGACTATATTCGATTAGGGATGAAGGTAGGGGAAGGTTGTTCTATACAGCCAGGCGTCGTATTTGATTATTCTCATTGTTGGTTAATCGAGATCGGCAATAGTGTTACGATTGCCCCCGAGGCATATTTGTTGGCTCATGATGCAAGCAGCAAAAGCTTAGTTGGGTTCACCAAAATAGGTAGAGTTGTTATTGAAGATAATGCATTCATCGGAGCGAGAGCAATAATTATGCCAGGTGTAACTGTAGGTGAAGGAGCAATTGTAGCTGCAGGTAGTGTAGTCACAAAATCCGTACCGGCAGGTGCGATAGTCGGTGGAAACCCTGCAAAAGTGATCACCCTATTATCTGATTATAAGGATAAACTTCTTACATCCGTAAATACTTCCCCTCAATTTGATTTAGCCTATACTTTGTCACAATGCCCTACATTGGAAAAAAAGCAAGAAATGATTACAAAGCTTCAAAATAATATGGGTTATATTGTATAGCGACTATGTTTTGAGAAGAGTGAGCACTGATGAGAGTTAAACATTCGATGATAAATGTCGCAACAGGAATAGGCAGTCAACTTATAATTACACTACTAAGCTTCATTTCCAGGACTGTGTTTATAGCTATCCTTGGGGTGGAGTATCTTGGGATTAATGGTCTATTTACAAATATACTCGGGATGCTCGCGCTGGCGGAAGCAGGTATTGGTACAAGCATCATTTATGCGCTATACAAGCCTGTAGCCGAAGGAGACCACGAAAAAGTTAAGTCGCTAATGAGGTTATACCGAAATTCATTCCGAATTATCGCGGTAGTAGTATTAGTACTAGGATTATCGCTTACACCGTTTTTATCATGGATTACTGGCCAGACAAACGTTGATAACGTAACAACAATTTATCTTATCTTTGTGGTGAATTCTGCAGTATCTTATTTATTTACCTATAAAATATCGATGTTGAACGTAAATCAAAAGACGTATATAAACACAATTACGTTTTCTATCTCATCCATAATTAGCACTTGCCTAAAAATCGGTATCCTTTACCTTACAGAAAATTTCATTTTATATTTGCTAATTGAAGTATTTGTTACAATTGCTACCTCGTTATTTCTTGCTGCAAAGGTAGACCGTATGTATCCTTTTCTTAAGGCAAAGAATGTGCAGAAGTTGGATGTTGAAACAAAGTCCACTATTGTTAGAAACATAAAGGCTGCTATCTTACAGCACATAGGGAACTATATTGTTTTCGGTACAGACAATATAATCATTGCCAGTTTCGTCAGCGTCATAGCAGTCGGTATTTATTCCAATTATTATATGTTCATCAACATTTGCAGAACGTTTATTAATCAGGTCTTTGATAACGTTCTCCATAGCCTAGGCAATCTTATCGCAAAAGAAAGCAAGGATCGCGTTTACGAAGTGTTCCGTACGACGATGCTTTTTAATTTTTGGATTTACGCCTTATTGGGGACTGTTCTATACACGATTTTGGATCATCTCATCTTGGTCTGGCTAGGTGCCGAATTTTTACTAAGCAAAGCCGTACTTATTATTGTGTTAATTAACTTTTATGTTACGGGAATGCGGCGATCTATCAATATGGTGAAATCAACCTCGGGCATTTTTCACGAGGACCGATTTGCACCGATAGTTGAAGCGGCTATTAACCTTGTGATTTCAATCGCACTCGTTAAGCAGTTTGGCATAGCCGGCGTGTTTTTCGGTACGCTGATCAGCACCCTTTCCGTGCCATTTTGGGTTTCTCCTTATTTGGTATTTAAAAAAGTATTTAAGCTGCCGCTTTTGCGGTATTTTAAAACTTATACATTATACGCATGTATTGGATTTGCTGTCGTCATGTTAACCGATATGATATGTGGAATCCTGCCTGAATCTGGCCTTCTTCCATTGCTCGGAAAGACGACAATCTCTTTGCTTGTTCCAAATTTGATACTCGTGACTCTTTTCTACCGGACACCTGAATACCAATATCTATACCGCATCGGATTGGCGTTGCTAGCGAAGATGATGGGTAAGTTTGGAATTCGAACAAAAAAGGCTGCCCTCGAAAGTTAAGACTAACGAGGATGCAGCCTTTTCTTTTTGAAAATCTAGCTGATTGGAGCGTACGGCCTAAACTGAGCCAGTACTCCTGATTCCTGCCAAGTCACTCCATTATCACTGACCGTCCCTCTTGAAGTGTTTGGCCATGGCGGTTGAGTGCTTCCCGTTGTTCCGGATGTCCGGGCTTCATATACTCTGCCGCCAGCGTTGATTTGATCGCCGATCCGAACCGCTGTAGAGGCTCTCCATGGCGTTGCGCTCGCGAATCCTTGGGTCGTGCATATCCAGCCGGCGTAGCCTCCTGCAACAGGAGCGGCGTTACCATAAGTGTCACCTTTAAACCAATAGCCGGTAGAAGGAGGTGCCAATCCTTCGATGGCTGGATCGTAATCTACATAGCGGCCTGCTTCTCCAGACGGCAATACCATGTTCAAATACTGATTCCGGGCGTTCACGAAGACTCTGATCGACGTTTTTTTGGTCTGTTCATAGAAGTTAGGAAGAACAAGTGGAGTAGCGCCAGTATAAGTGATCTCATTGTTTTTCAGGAAAATACTTACGGTGTTGGCAGAGAGGTAAACATTGTTTACAAAATATCCGAAAGCAGCATTGTTGATTTGAATGGAGCTGTTATTAACTTCGATCCAACCATGTCCGGAATTGGATTCGTTAAGAATTAAATAGGACGATGTCGTTAACACGATTTCACTTTCCGTGACGGTAGTCGTTGCACTTTGATCGGGAGTGTTAATATTTCCGATCTTCAGAATGGAGTCGGTTAATTTGCTCAACCGAATATCCACATGCCGTTGCTTCATTAAATAAACGCGATTGCTAAGGATACTGTTCGTGAATTTGCAATCTCTGATCATCACGGACTCCGACTTGGTCGTTTGGTTTCTCGTTTCTAATCGGGCATGAATGTTGCTAAAGACACTTCCGATGTGTTCATACACTCTTAAATACGCTTCTCTCTGAGCGACCAATCCAATAAATATGCATGATTCGATTCGATTGGCGGTGACAAAAGGTATCCCGGAGAAATTGCCGGTCCAGAAGAAACGATTACCGCGGCATATTTGTTTTTCATCATCTTGCATAAAGAACGTATTAACGTCAATTAGAGTGTTGCGTTCAAACCAGACTTCGTATCCGACTCCGTTTAACGACTGGGTAGTTACGTAAGCTAATATATTATTTTCGATATAGACGACTGCCGTTGAAAGATTTGCCGTCATTAAACCTATTCCCGTCTGACAGCGGTACATTTGATTCTGCGTAATATGAACGGACTGCATGATGTAAATATTGACGGCTATGCCAGTCAGGTTATAGAAAAGATTGTTATGAATTTCGGCGGACCAGCATCCGATCAGAATACCGTGATTTACATTATAGAACAAATTGTTCCGAATGATAGAATGATCACCATAGGCGTCTTCCTGGTTAATACCGTAACGAGTAGAATCTGGAAATAGCGGCTTCCTGTCGAGTAGCCCCGTCCCATCATGGATGCTGTTATTTTGAACAACGTTATAATTGCCGCCGAGCATAATTCCACCGCGGTGTGTGTTATAAATTTCATTATTTTCAATCGTATTGTAATGGGGAGTTAGTCCATACTTTAACGTAATTTGCATGTTTTTGAAGGCATTCGTTTCATTGCGGAAGAGCAGCCTGAACTTGCGGGCATCAGGTGGTATTGAGATTGGAGTGTAGATTCTTTTGTTGGAATAGCGCGATAAATATTCGTTATTGGCATTGTAATAAATAACATCGACTTCTTTTACGTTAAGCGCCGTTAGGCGGGTATATCCTGCTCCTGCAATTAGGAAACTGTCATAGGAAGTAGTTGGAAGATTAATAAATTGTGACACCATCGATTGATTCGTCGGAGGAATCAACACTCCCGCAGCATCAACTTCATTCGCAGTTAATCCTAAGGAAAACTCGGCATATTCGGATGCGGCGGTATTATTGATTGAAATTCCGTCACCCATATAGCTGCTGATCGTGCAATGACTAACGGTGCAAAATGCGGTGCTTCTAGCTAATTGAATGCCGTGCGTCCATTCTACCTTCGCTTCGGCGGCATTCGAGAAGCTGCGATCGGCCTTGCAGCCGATAAGAGTTAGGTTCTTGACGTGGGAATGTTTTGCGTCTTGGAATTGTAAGCTGATTCCGTCCGGTGTACCCGAATACGATCCGGGGAAGTTATAATAATCCGTCGCGTTAGCCCGCGAATCGAACGGCGATTTTTGGTCCGAATCATAGATAACCTTCAAGGTTGAACCGTTAAAGTCAAAAGTAAAATAGTCGTAGGTGATCAGAATCGGATTTGGATAACAGATGGCGTAGGGGCCTTGAGGCAAGATGACTTCTTTGTAGCCGTTTTCAACCGCCCATTTCATCGCGTTATTGATCCCGAGCACATTCGCGTTCGCCATTTGGAAATCCGACGCGGTATACGGTTTGTCCGGCAATCCCGCCTGAATTCCCCATCGGGATAATTCAATCGTATAAGCATAACCGTTAGCGCTCAAGCTGCCTGTGCCGGCAGGCCCCTGCGGCCCCTGCGGCCCGGGCGGACCTGCTGGCCCTGCCGGTCCTTGCGGTCCTGCAGGACCCTGAGCTCCCGTGGCCCCCTTCAGCCCCTGCGGCCCGGCCGGTCCTTGAGGACCAACCGGCCCCTGTGGCCCTGCTGGTCCAGCGGGACCCGGTGTCGTGCCGACGCCTTCCGGCAGCGCTGAAGCTCTTATTCTATTTGTTGTAGGATCATAGATTTGACCAATTGCCGCCTGTATTTCAGAATCATCGTATACTTGAATCTGTTGCCCGTTTAAAATGAGATAGCCATTAACATTTTCAGCCATAAAACCACCTCAATTCTAATATTTATCAATATGTACTAACATATGTCTGAAGTTATAAATGCGTATGTGCGAGTACCCGTTCAGAAGATCGATCACTATTCCGGTAAAAATGAATGGAGTCATTGAATGAAAAAGATACTAATTGTCCTACTAGCATTCATAATTGCCGCAACTACCGCTTATTTTACCTGGAGTTTCAACGATGAAAAACTGATGGATATTAGAATAAATTATGAAGGAGATAGTCCATCGGTGTACGTATTATCTTTATCGCAATCCGGGAAGTTAAAAGTGTTTCTTGGACAAGGCGGACATAGAGGCTATTATCGGGACAGATGGTTAGAGGAAGTGCACCAAAAAGAAGAAGTTATGATTCCTGAAGAAGATTTAAAGATGATAAAAACAAAAGCGAACCAAGCCTTCTGGCAAGATTGGTTTATCTCTGACGGCTCCTGGAAAGCGGATGTGGATGGTAACGCGTACTTTACAGTCTTAATAAACGGAAAGCGTTATAGAAGCTTTGATCATACTCATACAAATAGCGAAGTTTTTGAGCTTATTCAAATTATAAAAGAGTTTTCTCCAATGCATATTGGCGCGGACGAAATCTACAATTTCTTATAACGAGGAGGTGGTAAGTATCAAGCGAACCGTTTATACGATTGTCATGTTTTTATTGCTAACCGTAATTTTTGAGATCGTCAGGGCGTTGATAAACCCGCTTTCGGCTTCTGATGTTCAGTTAAAAAGGGAATTATTGAACCAAACACCTGTAGGGACATCGATGGATGAAGTTGTACGATATATTGAATCAAAAGGTGAGTGGGAGATATGGTACATCAATCATGAACATGGGGTTACTCCCCCAGGTAAACCTTCGTATGTAGAAGTAGGAGTTAAGTCTATTCGCGTCCATATAGGGCAATACAGTAGTTTACCCAATTTATACTTTACTACATCGGTAACAGTCTTCTATGGCTTTAATGAGAGGTCCGAATTAGTAGATATTTGGGTGTGGAAGGATACCGATGCAATCTAAATGAGGACAAGTAAAGACAAATAGAAACCAACAAGTCGCGTCTTATTTGTTCGTTATTGAAGACAAAAACAATAACCTCTGCTATAATGTTCTTTATAAAGAACGAATGGAACGCAAAAACGTTCTCACTAAAGGTTGCGGAGGAGATCGACAATGGCCATTCTCGTTACAGGCGGAGCAGGTTACATCGGAAGCCACACATGCGTGGAATTGCTGAATGCGGGCTTCGACATCGTGGTAGTGGACAATTTATCGAACAGCCATCCGGAGGCGCTGAAGCGGGTGTCCGAAATAACGAACAGCACCTTTCCCTCCTACTTCATCGATTTGATGGATAGGGAATCGCTGGATCAGGTGTTCCAAGAACACGAGATCGAAGCGGTTATCCATTTTGCGGGACTTAAGGCAGTGGGGGAGTCGGTGCAAAACCCGCTGAAGTATTACCATTACAATTTGATGAGCACCACGACGCTTTGCGAAGTGATGGAGAAAAACGGCGTCCGGCAAATGCTGTTCAGCTCCTCGGCGACGGTCTACGGCTTGCCGAAGCAGGTTCCGATCGACGAGAGCGCTCCGATCGGAGCGGTCAACCCGTACGGACGGACGAAGCAAATGATTGAGCAAATGCTTCAGGACCTGTCTGCGGCGAGTCCGGAGTGGAGCGTCGGCATCCTGCGTTATTTCAACCCGGTGGGAGCTCATGAGAGCGGTCGCATCGGGGAGGATCCGAACGGCATCCCGAACAACCTGGTGCCGTATATCGCGCAAGTAGCGGTCGGACGATTGACGGAGGTATCGGTTTACGGCGACGACTACGATACGGTGGACGGCACGGGGGTCCGGGACTATATTCATGTCGTCGATCTCGCTGACGGTCATTTGAGAGCGCTCGTGAAGCTTGCCCATGTCAGAGGGGTACATACGTATAATCTCGGCACGGGCAGAGGCTACAGCGTGCTCGAGATGATCTCGGCGTTCCAGCAGGCCTCCGGCCGCCCGGTTCCTTATCGAATCGCGGACCGCAGACCCGGCGATATTGCCGTATGCTATGCCGATACGAAGAAGGCCTTGGAGGAGCTGGACTGGAGAGCGGAGAGAGGGATCGACGAGATGTGCCGGGATACTTGGCGCTGGCAGTCCATGAATCCGAGAGGCTATAAGGTGCCCGAGCCTGTTGCACAGCGCCTATAGGACGGGGACTGATGCGAAGGAGCCGCTGCCCATGAGCAAGATTAGCGTGATCGTGCCGGTCCATAATGCCGGAAGCAAACTGCGTCGCTGCATCCGATCCATTCGGGCGCAGTCGTTCAGCGACTGGAGCTTGATCCTGATCGACGACGGATCCACGGACGGGAGTTACGAGCGTTGCAAGTCGTATCAGGCAAAAGACGGCCGTATACAAATGCATAGCCAGCAGCGAATGGGGAGCATGGCAGCGCGCAAGAAGGGGATCGAGCTCGCTGCATCCCCTTACGTTGCGTTTCTCGATTCGGATGATTGGATCGGCGAGCACGCGCTTCGACGGCTTTACGAAACGGCGGTTCGGTCGGGAGCGGATATCGTGGTCAGCGAAATGACGCGGGTCGCGGGCAGCTTCGGCCTCCTTCGCAAAGTGTCTCCCAGCCCTTATTGTCAAGCGGAAAGGGTGCTCGCCGAACCCGAGATACGAAGCGAGCTCGTGCCGGCTTTTCTTCATGGCCATCCATTCCCGGTTCAATTCCACGGGAAGCTTTACAAGCGCGAGCTGCTGCGGGAGGGCGGCTCCTATTCGTCGCGCGTCCGCTTCTTCGGCGACGATCTGTTCTTCAATCTGGAGATGTTCCTGAAAGCCGGATCGATTCACCTGCTTCCCGAGCGGCACTACTATTATCGAATCGGGGGGGCAACCAGCCGGTACATGCCGCATTTGTTCGAGGATATGGTGAACGGCTACCGGATCCAAAAAGAAGTGATCGAGGCGTATTATCGCCAGGAGGATCAGATCAGCCATCTCTTCGGCGCGAGGGTGATGCTGCTGAACACGCTAATGACCTGCGTGCACTATTTGTTTTTCAGCTCTCTTTCGAAGGAAGAACGGCATCGGACGATTAAGCGCTACTGCAACCAGCTCGAAGTTCTGGATTGCGCGAATGACGAAAAAGCAGCCGGCTCCTTCTGTCCGGATTTTATCCGATCCATTCTGCAAGCAGACTGCGAATCGTTATACCGACTAGGGAAAACGAACTATTTTAAGGCCGTTCCCAGAAGATTGATCATGAAGGCGGTCGCATCTCTATCCTTCTGACAGATTCGACAAATTGAGAGGGAATCTCCCAAAATTTAGGTACAAAAATCGACAGCATGTGCATGGGCGATAGGATAATATACATCTTGTGGTACATAAATGGAAAAGGGAGACGGTGAAGTGCGTTTAGTATCTGGGCACCTTAAACGCATGGAGTCAGTGGTGCAACCGGCCCCGACGAAATGGGGGATATCAAGGATGAATCGAGTCATATCGGACAACCAGCAGGAATTGGATGCGGAGTGGGTAGAACTGATGTTGTGCGCTCGCGCGAAAGGTCTCACGGTAGAAGAAGTGAGCAAGGTACTGCGTATCCTTCAAGAGGAAGGGCAAACCATTATACAGGAAAGCGCTGTATAAGACGTATACAGCGCTACTCGCGGTTATTATTCGATTTCCATTTGTTGAACTCGAGAAACTCTTTGAATTGTTCTTTGCTGACACCGGAAGCCATCGCTTCACGGACCAACTCCTCCCAATCCCGATCCAAGCCGGCAACGGCACGTTCGGATTGGTCGCTATTCACGAACTCCTCGACTGGTATATTCAGAACCTCGCCAATTTTTTCGAGAAATTGTATGGAAGGATTTTGCTGGAGTCCGCGTTCGATCGAGCTTAAATACGATTTGGCGACTCCAGCACGCTGGGACAGCTCGGTTAACGAAAAGCCTTTTCGTTTGCGAAGCATCTGTATACGTTGTCCGATCATGGCTGACTCCTCCGTAACTGCTGGATGCATGTTTTTTCATCTATTATAACGAATCTAAGTCTACAACGGAAGAAAAAAGCTGGGAATCGGCCCGGTCCTAGAATGAAGAGGCCTGCGAGCCGGTTTGCAGCTGGATGGATCTGCCGAAATACCCGCCTTGATCGGCGGCGAGCTGATCGAATGCGCCTTGCTCGAGGAGCCTGCCCTGACCGATGACGTATACCTGGTCGGCGCCGCGCAGAGTCGATAAGCGATGGGCAACGATAATGATGGTCATGGACCCTTTGAGCCGGTCGATGGCTTCTTGAATGTTGTATTCGTTCTCCGCGTCGAGGGCGCTAGTCGCCTCGTCAAGAACGAGAATGCTAGGCTTGCGGACGATCGCTCTCGCAAGCACGAGCCGCTGGCGCTCGCCCCCGGATAGCCGGATGCCCCGGTCTCCAATGACGGTATGCAGCCCTTGCGGCAATCCTCTGACTAACTCCGCGCAGGATGCAAACTCCAAAGCCCCCCATATCTCTTCTTCGGTTACGCCTGGCGCCATCAGCTCCATATTCTCTTTGATCGACGCATTGAACAGAAACGGATCCTGGGGAACGTAGCTGATCGTTCGCCGGTACGCGAGCAGATTGCGGTCGTTCAGAGGCTCGCCGTCTACGAGAATATGACCTTCGTCGGGACGCATCAATCCCATAATCAGATCGATGAGCGTGCTCTTGCCGGCGCCCGAGGCGCCCGCGATCGCGGTCGTCGAATGCGCTTTGATGCGCAGATTCATTCCTTTGAGCGTATAGTCGGAGCCAGATTTGTCGTACTTGAAGCTGACGTTCCTAACATTGATTTCATTCAAGACAGGCAGTCGGCCGCCGCCTGTATTCTCCATCGCTTCGGTTCGCTCTGAGGATGCGCGGCATTCCTCGCGAAGCTCCAGGACGGCTCTGCAGGCCGGAATCATCGAGGACAGCGTTTCCAGATTGGATTGGATAGAGGTGAATCGCGGCCACAGCCGCGCGAAGATGACGGTGATGGTAAGCAGCTGAATCCCTTGCGTCCGGAACATGGCGAAGCAGGCGAAGATGAAAGCGGCGATAAGCAGGGTGGACGACGCCTTGTAAACGAATTGCGAGTTCATCCGAAGCTTCACGTAAGCGACCTGCTCGCGAAGCATGCTGCTCGAGAGCTCCTGCAGCCATTCCAGCCTGGCAAGCTCCATCGTATTGCTTTTAATATCTTTCATCCCATTGATCTGATCCGTGATGCCGGCCAAATAATGTTGGGCGTGCTGCGAGGTTTGGCTGCCAAGCTGCTTGGCGCTGCGGATGAAACGGCGCGACACCAAGGCGAGCGCGGCTCCGCAAGCAAGGACGAACAATGTGAGAAGCGGCGACAGCCAGAAGGCGATGCCGATCTGAATGAGGGTGAAGATGACGGATGCGACCAGCTGCAGGAAGGTGTTGACGGCGCCAAGCACGCGCGCGAGCTCGATCGTCAGAACGTTGACGATATCCGAGCCCCGCTTGCGCAAGAAGAAGGGCCAGTTCGCTTGCAGCAGCTCCCGGTAGGCCTCCAGCCTGAGCTTCTTCGCGAATTGGCCCTGCAGCTCTACGTTCCGGATCATGACGCGGCGATGAATAAGGCTGTGGGCAATCGTTGCCAAGGCGTAGATGCCTAGTACAATACCGAGTCCCGCTAACGGTTCAAAGCCGTCAAGCATGCCCGCCGCCCAGGAGAAGTAGCCGCCTCCCATGTCCAGGCTGACCAGACCGATCAGGCCGAGCAGCGGGACGAGCAGCAGGACGCCGATGCTCTCCAAGAAGCTGCTGGTCACCATGCCCAGCATATTCCGATATAGGGCGGCACCCGCAAACTGATGCAGCTCCTTCAAAAATTGCATAATGGCTTTCATACGGCTCTCCTCCCGGGTCTATCGGCCCTAACACGCTTTGTTCGCGAACGTCTCCACGACAACAAAATCCTTCATCACGTCCGCGCCGCTCAAGTAGATGGGACCGCTTCGAAGCCAAGCGTGCGCGGCCAGCCGGCCATGCTCATCCTTGCCCGTCCCTAAATATAAAGTGCTTTCGATGCCCCGCCTTGCGAGCATTCTCATATTCGCGATGGCGCGAACGAAGCATTTGCTTTCCCAGATCGTGCGTCGGCTCATGATATCGACCGCGCTTGCGATCTGTTTGATTTGGCGCCGCTTCAGCAGGTCGTCGCATGTCTCGGTTGTCACTTCCATTCGAACGCCCAGCGTCGGCGCTACCTTTGCGAACGGCCGATAGAGCTGGATTCGCGCCAGCCCCAGGCAAATATACGCTTCGAGATAGAGGAGGAGAGTGCGCCTATCAAGCGCCAGCCATGCTCTCATTCTGCGAATGAACAAGGATTAACCCTTCCTTCATCAGATGATCGAGGAACGCGAAGACATGCTCCGCGCATTGCGCGCGCTCCACGTCGAATTCGGTGATTAGTCGTTCGATCAGGTCGCCAATCGCAATCGGCTCCGCGATCGCGTCCCAGATTTGTCCGCCGACTTGCCCCAAATTGTAATAGTTGCCGGTTTGAACGCTCAGCATCACTTTCTCGCCGCCCATGTCGCTGACGATGTTTTCTTTGCTGGACGTAATGACATCGAATTCATTTAATGATGGTTTCATTGGATCGACTCTCCTTCATCGGGTATGGATTGCAGAAGCAGGCTTGCCAGTTCTCGCACGCATGGCCGGCCTTGCGGTCTGGTCAGCCGATTCATAGGAAGGCGGTTCGCGAAACGCGCGAGCGTTCCGAAATGCCATTCCATTAAACCAAGGCGCTGAACAAGAGAACCGCGAAATGTATGTTGAAGCAGCACGTGGAATCGTTCCATCCCATCGATCGGGATCAGCGCTGCGTCGCGTTCGACTTTGACGAGCTCGAATACGCCGGCTAGCGGAAGCGGCTCATGGCAGAACCGTTCGGCGACGGGGACGGCGAATTTCGTTTCTCTTTCGAATAACGGCTTGTAGCCGGCGGAAGACATCCCGAGCAGATCGATCGTCTCCTGCCAAATTTTCTGTTGCGGATAGGAAGGAGTAACAATAGGCGTATTCTGTTCATTCAGCGTAACGGCGATAAGGTCGTCACTAAGCAGACGATAGCCTTGATCGAGCAAATAAGTGGATAAAGTAGACTTGCCGGCCCCCGATTGGCCGACGATGGCATAAGCCTTGCCGCCTATTTCGATCGCGCTGCCGTGCAGGGGGAGAATGCGCTTCTGCAGCAGAATGATGCCCATGCATGTCCCGAGCAGATAGAGCCGGACCTTATCGGGATTCGCTTCGGGGAACAACGAGACCGAAATCGAGCGGCCGCTCTCCATGCCGAAGATGCCGGTATCCGCGACTCTGACGTAGACGGCTTCGCCCCGCGTCGCGAGGTATTCGCTTGACGATTCTATGGACTGCCAGACAGCCGTAAGGTTTTGCTTGGAAATAACGAGATCCGGTGACTCTCCATCCCGTCCAGGCAGGCATTGCGGCAGCTCGGGAAGCGGGATTTCGCTATCGATCCGCAGGCCGAAGGAGCGGTATACGTAGTTGCTGTCAACCATTAACACGAAGATCACCTCTACTCGGAAAGAAGGTAGGCGCAGGAGGAGATGCCCTTATAGCAATGTACAAGGGCATCCTTCTCTGACGTATGCGAGGATGCCTGTTGGACTAGCTGTAGTTGACGACGTCGTGCTCGTTAGCGTCCGGATCCGGCTGAACGGCATCCGGTTTCGCGATACCAGGGCCCGCCATCGTACGGTTTACGTTAAGCACTTCCAGTTGAGGTTGCTGCCATGTTTTTTTCATGTAATCACCTCCTTTCAAGCGGCGAATGGGAGTCGGAGTCCGTCATGCGTGCTTACGGACGAAACGGCGGAAGATCAAGCCTCGCATAAGGATGCGGAAGTCGGTATCGAATACGCGTTTCGGGTCCGGCGAATGCTTGACGGCTTCCAGCGCCTTCGTGAGCTCCTGCATGTTGAGGAAGTCCTTCATCTCCGGATCCGCGACCAGCTGCTCGGCCTCGCCGATAAATGCCGGCCACATCGGCAAAATCCGGTGGAGCCCATCCGCTCCTTGAATGCCGCGGACCTTCTGATTCAGCCGGATGCTGTCCGGCAGATAACCGCTTGTCGATCGGCGGATCAAGGATCGGCCGTAGCCGTTCTGAACGAATTGGTCCTGCGGCACGGAGAGGCAGAACCGGATGACCCGCAGATCGTTGGTCGCGTCCCGCTCCCATAGCTTGTGCCGCAAGGATTGCTTGCAGCCGACCGTCCCCGTAATCGTCCAATAATAGAGCTTCTCGAACTGCTTTCTTCTGACTTCGTATACATCCTGCGAGGATTGCCCCCAGAAGTCGTAGCCATACTGCTCGAGCCGTTCGTACACGTTCGTCCGTTTCGCGAACTCGGGATTAATTAGATCGGGAACGATAGGATCCTCTTCTTGAGGCGCCCGGGAGAGTCTCTTGGCGAGGCCGGGGTAGGCTTTCTTCACGAGATAGCGATACAGCCTGGACCGGTTAGCCCCCAAATTATTGCTGTACATGTTGAATTCGCGATATAGCTTGAACCACCTGAACCGCCGCATGAGCCCGGCTTGATAATCCATGACGGGTCCCCAGGAGACCGTCCAATTGCCGCGGCTTCCCGTCAGCAGCACGCCCGCGTTCGTTTGGCTGGCTTGCTCATATATGCCCTTCATCCAGAAGGAATTTTCGTAAAATTTATAAGGTGTTTCCATCATATCGAGCCATTCGTCGACCTCGGACAAGGGATTCATGTCGGGAAAGTCGAAATACCGGTCACGAATATTCCCTACATAGCCGACCGTCTCTTGAATAAGAGAGCGTTCGTTGGCAACCCGGCTGCGCGGCGTCCAGTCCTGGAAATCCTCCAGGGGAACATAGCTGAACGTGTGCAGCGTCTTGTTCTGCTCCTTGAGCTCCCTGGCCGCGAAGCTGACGACCGATCCGGAATCGAGTCCGCCGCTAAGGTTGGCTCCGACCTCCCTGAAGGTGCGAAGCTTGGAGGAGATCGCTTCCCGGTATACGTCGCGGAATGCCTCCTCGTATTCTTCGTTCGACTTCAGCTTTAGGCTTTCACCCGGTCTGATCGTAATGTATCTGCGGAACGTCAATTGTCCGCCGCTAATCGTAAAGCAGTGAGCGGGCGGGATCTGGCGCACGTGCTTATACACGCTCGAGAACAGATCGACGGCTTCCGTCGTTATCGGGATCGCCAGAAATTCCGAGATCCAGCCCTCGTTCAGCTCGCGATCGATGCCGGGCAGGGAAAGCAAGGGACGAATGGCCGTGCAGAACGCAACCAGCCCGTTCCTCTCGGCAAAATAGAGGTTGCGCGTTCCCGAGAAGTCTCTCGCCCCGAACAGCGAGCGATCGCGTCCGTCCCAGATAATGAAAGCGAAGTCGCCAACCAGATGCTCGGCCATCTCCTGTCCCCATCTGCGATAAGCGAGCAAGAGAAGCCTGCTGTCCGTCATCCCCCCACGTTCCGCTGCGGGCACTTGAAGCTTGGCGAACAACTCGCTTCGATTATCGATAATCGCATCCGACGTGATGGCCAGCTGCAGGTCCCGGTCATAGCGGGGGAGCTTCTCGTCACGGGCTTCGGGCGTAATCCATTGACCGTGGCAGCCAAGGAACACGTCCCGTTCCTGCCAGCTGTCGATGGAATCGGCAGGGTAATGCGCAAGCTTCTCCATGAGAGCCGGGCCAAGCCCGGTAGGAAGCGGCTGAGATTGAAGATGATGAAGGCAGCAAATCGCGCTCATGGGACCTCCTGAAGTCAACTAACGTGACATGTGCACAGACATACAGTATAATAGACAAAACGTTCTTGATATAGAACAATTATGCGCAATCGCTTTGGAGCTCGCAGACGAAGCCCCTATGCGCTCAAAGTCGGTTTCATACCTGAATAGTGAATGATTTTCCGAGTTTTTGTTCTTTATTGAGAACTGCCTTTAGGTTATCATCTCGCTATTTCATTGTCAACAAAATATTGTCAGAAACGGGGGAGGTTTCATTTTTATAAAATTAAATATTTGGTCGTCTAGTCTCATGAGGTCAAGCGGCATTGACAGTGCTTAAGGAGGAGTGATAGAATCCGATTATGTTCTTAATTAAGAACGATATCATTCTAAAGTCTAGGTATCGAGGTGACCAAAGGATGCCATTATGCTGGTACTCCGTCAAAGGATTGTCGTTGACAAGCGAGGTGCCGATGCCCTCTGCGCTTCGGTCCGAACGCTGCGCCGGCAAGCCGGATGTTACGATTCGTATCGATCCGTTCCTGAAGAACGGCTTAGATGCGGGACGTTTTGTTTCGGATTGGAGCCCGTCCATCGCGACCGTCTGTATACCGGAGGTCGGGGTGCTTCGCATATTGAACGGGGAGCGCGTCGTCGTTTCGCCTTTTGCCGGTGCCGATGAAGAACGTCTTCAGCAATGCATCCTTTATTATGGAATGAATGCGCTGTTCGAGCAGCGCGGAGACTCGGAGTGGAACCGGAATAGGCTGTCTGTTATTAGTCAGGCGATGAACGGTCCGAGCGAACCTGCGAAGGAAGTGGTCATGGCCCATGGAAGCTAATCGCGATGTGATGATGGGCTGTGAACCATATCCGCTGTGCCTGGCGTCCAGCCTCCTTGTTCTTCGGAATAAGGAGGTTATCGAAAGCGCCTGCACCGATCCGATCCGCGGAATCGCTCTGCTGAATACTACGCTCGACAAATGTTATGAGCTGGGCTATCCCGGCAGCCGAATATGGGAGCTTGTGCAGGAGCCGGCGACCGTCGGATACGTCGTTGACCGGTTAATGGAGGAATACGACGTAGACCGCATGACGTGCGAGTCGCAAGTGTTCTCTTTTTTTGCTAAACTATCAGAAGAACAGCTTATTCGATTCGGTATATAGACGAGCAGAAGGAAGATGCGCATGCATGATATCGCCGCTATAATCGGAACGGCTTCCGCGGGAGCCGTTTTGTTTTATTTATTGTTCATATTCCCTGCGCAATGGCTCAAGGTGGAGAGAGTTCGGGAGCCGCTTGGACTTGGCATTCGAGTATTGCAGATCAGCGATTTGCATGTGGACATGCTGAGAATATCAAGCGGCAAGCTTCGAAGAGTTATTGAGAGAGAGAAGCCGGACTATATCTTTCTTACCGGCGACTATACGCATACGTTGGCGGATTTTCCGAAGCTCGGCCGTTATTTGAGCGCGATCGCTGGCGTAGGCGTTCCCGTATACGCGGTGCTCGGCAATCATGACCATCAACTGGCGAAGATTAGCCGGATGGTTGGTCTATTCGACCAATACGGAATAAGAGTGCTGCGCAACGAATCGCTGGAGCTCCCTCAGTTCCACTTGGTCGGCATCGACAACGACAGCACCGGCCATAGCCGCGCCGAAGCGTCGTTCCAACGGGTACGCGAGCAATCGGGCAAGCCGATTATCGTCATCACGCATGACCCGAACGTCGTGCTGAAGATTCGAAGGGACTATGATTACCTTATGTCCGGCCATTTGCACGGCAAGCAGTTCAACATCCCGTTTTTTTTCAAATTCAAACATAAGGGCGCGCTCCCCGCGCGGGGTATTTACAAGGGGCTTCACCGTCATGACCGCGGACCCTTCTATATTTCGAAAGGAATCGGCCAGGCCGGTATCAATGTCCGTTTTTTGGTACGGAGCGAAGTGACGTTGCATGAGCTATAAGATGATGTTCAAAAAGTCCACTTTTGATCACGAGGTATACCATGGAGTATATTCGACATCGAATCTTGAATTTAGCCGAAACTTCCGGTGCTCACGTAGCTCCACTACGCTCCGTTCCTCAGTTTCTAGCTTCATCCAAGCTTCTCGGTGCTGAAAACTGAACTTTTTGAACTTGATTTAAATAATAAAAGTATTGACTGCTCGCATGAGCGTTGATATTATTTTTCATACATAATCGACCGTTCGAGCGGAGATTTCCTATTTCGGGGAATCTCTTTTTTATTTGGAGCGGAGATTGGAAATCCTTAGTATTGAACATCTAGAAGGAGTGATGAATGAGTCATGGAAAATAATCTGATTACCGCATTCGAAACGAACGGCGTTTCGTTGCTGATCTCGGCCGTTCTGCTCGGCTTGCTCTACGTGCTTGCGAAGAAACGGGTAGGCTTCGGCACCCGCGTGCTGCTTGCTCTCGGCCTGGGCCTTGCCGCCGGCTTGATCTTCAATAACTTTGCCTTGGAGACGGAAGGCGTTGCGACGATCGGTTCCATCTACATTAATTTTATCCGAATGATCGTAATTCCGCTCGTGTTCGTGCTTGTCATCAACAGCATCATTTCCATAACGAATATGAACTATTTAAGAAAGCTTAGCTTCAAGACCATTGGCTGGTTTCTCGGCACGACGGGCGTAGCGGCCATTATCGGCCTCCTGGTCGCGGTTCTTGTCAATCCGGGAGCGGGTTTCCACGCCTCGCAGCCGGAAGGCTTCGAAGCAAGGGAAATTCCGAGCTTCTTCCAAGTCATTCTGGACCAAATGCCGTCCAATCCGATTAATGACGCGGCTCAAGGCAAGGTCGTGCCGATTCTGATCTTCGCGCTGTTCATCGCCATAGCGGTGGTGAAGGTCGGCAGCAAAAAGCCGGAGGCCGTGGCGCCGTTCAGGGCGTTCATCGCTTCCGCGACGGACATCATGCATCAGGTCGTGAAATACGTGCTTCGTTTTACGCCGTACGGGGTATACGCGCTGATCGCGGTTATGGCCGCCAAGTATGGCTGGGAGACGCTTGAACCGCTGGCGATGCTGATCGCCGTATCGTATATCGCGCTGCTGCTGCATTTCGTATTCGTGTTCGGCGGATTGGTGTCCTTCGTAGCCAAGGTGAATCCGATCAAGTTTTTCAAAAAAGCGTATCCGACGGTCGCCGTCGCGTTCACGACGCGAAGCTCCTTCGCCACGCTGCCAATCAATTTGGAGGTCATCACCAAACGACTGCGCGTGTCGCCCAAAATCGCAAGCTTCGTCGCGCCCCTTGGCGCGTCGATGAACTTTAACGGCTGCGGCGGCGTCTGGCCGGCTGTCGTATCCGTCTTCGTGGCGGAAGTGTACGGCATCACGCTTAGCATGACGGATTATGTGCTGATCGTGCTGGTGAGCGTCATTTCATCGATAGGAGTGGCCGGCGTGCCGGGACCTGCGTCGATCTCGACAACGGTTGTGCTTACGGCCATCGGATTGCCGCTGGAGGGGATCGCGCTGGTTGTCGCCGTCGAGTCCCTCATCGACATGGGCCGCACCGCGGTGAATGCGACGGGCACGACAGTTACGGCGCTTCTTGTTGCGAATTCGGAGGGAGAGTTCGACCGCGAATCGTTCAATCGCGGGGAAGAAGACGAAATGGAGCTTAATCCCGCGTAATAGCGTAAGAAAAGACAAACGCCCTTGGACGTTCGGCTATTGCCGAAACGAGCCAAGGGCGTTTCTGCTATTTAAGGTTCGTCCTGCACTTCCGGAACGGCGGCGTTCGCGTAGTCGTCTTCGCCCGGATAATCTCGGCCGATCCCGCGGTGAAGCGTGCGGTTCTCGTAGCCGAATCGTTCGGAGGATCTCTGGCTCATCCGCCACGGCGAGCTTTTTGCGAATGTTTCGCTTAGAAGCGAAGAGCCGTACGGTCCTTCGGGGAACTCTTCGAGTGCAAGGTCATTCCGCTGAGATTCAACAGTCGACACATCCTTGTAGTAACGATCGCGTTCTTCCGATTCGTACCGGTCCATGGCAAGCTCCTCCTGAAAGCATAGTCAGCTACGACCATAGGATTACCTAGATTAATCCGTAAAATTCACCGTTCCTACCACAAAATAAAGAAATTGCGTAAGCTCGGAGGCCTCTTCCTCCGTTAATTTAAACGTATGCGCGATGTAGCCTTCCTCCTCCAGGTCATCCGGTCCGATAATCGCGGTCTTGCCGGACTGCAAATCCGTAACAAGCTTTTTGCCGTAAAAGCGGTTGGTCGTCGTTATGGCAAGATCGAACCTCGCCAGGCTGGGGGAAATAAACGTCGTAAACCTTGTCGTCGTCTCTTCCGTCGAATCCGACATGAAGTCGTAATTTGGGAGCTGCATGATTTGTACCTCCGCTGTTCAATAAAGTAGTGGTATCATTATACAATAATATATTGAATCCTGCCTCGCGTTATGGTAGCATAAAAGCAATCGAATGAAGGTACGGACCGAGGAAGCACCTCTTCTGCTGCGGCAGAAGGGGTGCTTTTTTGCGTTTTTTCCGTCATTCGTGAGGACCAATCGAAAAAACGACGAGGAGAGTGTAGGCATGCAAATCGTATTTCTGAACACGTTCGAGAGGCAAACGGAGGAAGGCGCCAATGTAAGCGCGCAGCTGACTATCAGCGAGGAACAGGGAGTATGGGGCGTGGATTGGCTGGAAGAGAAAGAAGGAAGCGAGACGGAGCGCTGGTTCGAAGGCGTGTCCTGGGAGGAGATGATGACGGCCTTCCGTTATGGGATAGCCAGAATGATGGGGCAAGGCTTCGCGCCGATCGTGGACGGGATGCTCGAGAGCGAGCGAGGACCGGGCAGCTACTTAACGATGCTTCAGTGCTATGGAGAAATGCATGCGAATGATGAATTGTTCCAGCTGCTGAAGGACTGGCGCCGCAAGACTGCCGCCTCCGAGAAGAAATCCGCCTATTTGGTAGCGACCAACCGCATGCTATGGATGATCAGCGCGTTCGTTCCGCAGAGCGGGGAAGAGTTGTCGCAAATTCCGGGCTGGGGCAAAGCGAAGCAAGAAGCTTACGGCGAAGCGGTGCTTCATATTACGGCCGGAGCGGAACGCGCGACCGGCTTCCCGCTGGATTGGGTGCCTGGGGCTCTGGACGCGGAACAATATACGGCCTGGCTCTACAAGCAGAAGGAGAACAAATATAAAGGCATGATGGACCGTCAGCAGGAGAAAAAACAAATTTTGCACATTTTGCAGCAAGCAGGGGGATTAGACCAGCTTCAGAAAGAGCTGAAGCTGTCCCGGCGAGAGCTGCTTCTTCGGATCGAGCAGCTGGAGCAGGAAGGCTACGATATCGACCCGCTGCTGGATAGAGAGCTTAGTCTAGTAGAAGAAGGAGAACGAGAGCTGATTTGGCAGGCGCTGTCGACATTTGGCGACCGTTATCTGAAGCCGGTTCTCGCGCAAGTATACGGAGAGGATCCGCAGGCGCATGCTGAACGTCCCGTTGAGCAATTATACGAGAGGCTTCGGCTGATGCGCATGAGTTATCGGAGAAAAAAGCACGAAAAAGCGGTTTAATCTATTGAATGGATACATTTAACACGTAGGCCGAAAGTCATATATAAAGTTTTGGTAGTATACTTGTCCTATGATTTCAAGTATAATAGTTGCAAACAGACAAATTGCGAATTTTGTCGAAAAAGGAGCGCATCCTCTTTATGAAGGCAGAATATATAAATCCGTTTCTTGAATCAGCAAAAATCGTAATCGAGCAAGTCGTGCAAATCAGACCTGCTACTGGACAACTAGGGATCAAGGACATTAAGTTTGTTGAAAACTATATTTGGATTCAAATCGGGATCAACGGACAGATGAATGGGGATATTGTATTCGGACTTAGTGAACAGGTTGCGCTCAAGATGGTTTCCGCGATGATGGGCGGATACGCGATTTCCGAAATCGACGAAATTGGCCGAAGCGCCATTTCCGAGCTCGGCAACATGATCAGCGGCAATGCCAGCACGATACTGTTCAATCAAGGAGTACGTGTCGACATCACGCCGCCAAAACTTATTCAATCCGCGCAATCGGCCGGCTTCAACGCCTCCCAAGCGCTGACGATTCCTCTTATCATGGAAGGAATCGGTGAGCTGGATATTCAAGTGCTGATAGCGTCCTAATGCGAAAGAAGCTCCTGCGGGGGGCTTTTTTTGCTTATTGGGCAAGGGATGAAGTACACTTGAGAGTGGGTGATGTTGGATGTTAAAAGGCAAGATTGTATTGATATCGGGAGCTTCCAGCGGAATCGGCGCGATCACGGCAGCGATCCTAGCGGAACGGGGAGCGATACCGATCTTGACCGGGCGGAACGTCGAGCGGTTGAAGCAGCAAGCGGCTTCGATAAAAGGCGAATGCGCCTATTACGTGATGAACGTCACGGACATGGAGCAGGTCCGGCAAACGGTCGACGCGGTCATCGAACGCTACGGGAGAATCGATATCCTGCTTAACAATGCGGGATACGGACAGTTCGAGACGATATCGAACATGCCGGTGGAGAGCTTCGAAGCGATGATGGATACGAATTATATGGGGATCGTCCGATGCGTGAAGGCCGTTCTTCCGCATATGGAGAAGCGCGGAGAAGGCCACATCGTCAATGTGGCTTCCATGGCGGGGAAGATCGGCTCGGCCAAATCGACCAGTTATACGGCGACGAAGCACGCCGTGTTAGGCTTCACGAATTCGCTGCGCATGGAGCTGAAGCCGCTTGGCATTCACGTATCGTCGATTAACCCCGGTCCGATCGATACGGAATTTTTCGCCATTGCGGATCCGTCCGGCTCTTACGTGAAGAACGTCAGCTGGTTTATGATGAAGCCGCATTACGTGGCGAGAGCGATCGTCCGCGTCATGGAACGCAAGACGCACGAGCTCGATCTGCCCCGCGCGGCATCGGTCGGCATTAAGCTGTACGGATTATTCCCAAGGGTGGCCGACCGCATGTTCGGCGGATTGTTTAATAGAAAATAGGCATGAGATAAGCGAGGGAATGGAATGAGCAACAAAACATGGAGCGAGCTCGGAATCGACGCGAAATTAATCGAGACGCTGAATCAGAACGGCATCAACCAGCCGACGGGCGTACAAGCGGAGACGATCCCGGCACTTCTGGCGGGGCATGACGTAAGCGCTCGTTCGCAGACGGGAACAGGTAAGACGCTTGCTTTTCTGCTGCCGGTCCTGCAGAAGATTGACACCCAATCGGGAGCGATCCAGGCCGTCATCTTATCGCCGACGCAAGAGCTGGCCATGCAGATCGTGCGGGTCGCGCAGGTCTATGCCGAGCCGCTCGGCATACGCGTCCAGCAGCTGATCGGCGGCGCTGCCTTGAAGCGGCAGGTAGAGAAGCTGAAGCTGCGTCCGCAGCTGGTAATCGGAACGCCGGGCCGGCTTCACGAGCTGCTGAAGCTTCGCAAGCTGAAGCTGAGCGATGTGCGTCATGTCGTCATCGACGAAGCGGATCAAGTGTTCCAGCTCGGATCTACGAAGGAAGTCGAGGCGGTCCTCTTCGGCATGGGCAAGGATCGCCAGATGGCTTTTTTCTCCGCGACGCATCCGGAGCAGATGGCCAGGTTCGAAGGCCGCTGGATGAGATCGGCCACGCGCGTACAGCTGACCCCGGAGCATCGCGTGTCTCAAACGGTGGAGAACTATTATATTATTAGCGACAAACGGGATAAGACGGACACGGCCAGAAGACTCATTCGTCTGTTGAATCCGAAATCCGCCCTTCTGTTCTTGAACGATACGAACGAGATTGCCAACTGGGAATCCAAGCTGGCCTATGAAGGCTTTACGGTGGAAATGCTGTATGGCGACGCCGATAAACAGCGCAGGGCGGCAACGCTCGAGCGTTTCCGCGACGGTCGCTGCCAGCTTCTGCTCGCGACGGATGTCGCGGCGCGCGGACTCGATATCGAGGGTCTGCCGCTAGTGCTGCAGTTGGATCCGGCCGTCGACGCGGATCATTATGTTCACAGAGCTGGCCGCACGGGCCGGATGGGCCGCAGCGGGACGGTCATTACGATCGTGACGCCGCAGGAGCTGTTTATTATGGAGAAATTCCGCAAGCAGCTCGGCATCGATCTTAGCGAACGCGCGATGTATCGCGGCGAGCTGTTGTCCGAGGAGGAGCTCCGCGAGGCGACAAAACCGAAGCTGGAACGGCTGGCGAAGGAACGCGCGAAACATGATGGGCGAACGGCATCCGCTCCCGGCGAGCCGATATTGCGAGACTCCCGGACAAGCGACAGGAAGCCGCAGTCTTCTCCTGCGAAGGCGGTCAAGAGCGACGCGTCTTTTGCCCGCTCGACCGGCGGTACGGTTAAGCGGGAAGCTGCCGTCGTTTCCGGCAAGACGAAGCCGGGCGCGGGTCCCCGTTCAGGCAAGGCGGACAAGCCGCTGACGGCAGCTAAATCGAAAGCCGCCAAGAAGCGCGACGCCAAAGACAAAGGCGCTCCGAAATGGCTGAAAGAGAAACGCCAGTCGACGAAATCCGATTAAAAAAATATTTTTTTCGAGCCACCCCCTTTAAACGAGCCCGAGCCCACGAATGTTATGGTCGAAGGTAACAAACGGAATATATTTCCGTAAATCGTACTAAAGGAGAGTGGCTTTTTTGATGAACAAGTGGAGAAAAACGGCAATATCGGCTATGGCTCTTATTATGCTGACTACGGGAGCGACTGCTGCGTTCGCGGACGGAAAAGGCAACGGCCGGGGGGACGATTATAAAAAAGGAAACGGCTGGCACGACGACGACCGCGACCGTGACCGCGACGATGATGATGACGATAAAGATGACGATGACGAAATAACGGTTCGCTGGAACTTCGAGGACGAGGAGCAGCTGGAGTGGGCGCTTGAGTATGTTATGCGTCTGGCTGCCAAAGGCGTCTTCACAGGTTATGAAGATGGTACATTCAAGCCGAAGCAAAAAATTTCCCGCATTGAAACATTGACTGCGGCCGTTCGTCTGATGGGACTTCGCGAGCAAGCGGAATCGGCTGCCGAAATGAGCACGGAGCTGCAATTCAAGGATGCGGACAAGCTGGAGAAAAAATATCCTTGGGCTGTCGGCTACGTAGCCGTAGCGCTGGAGAACGACCTGTTCGCCGAGACGGAATCGGAAATCAAGCCGGAGGAGAACGCGACAAGACTGTGGTCGACGATCCTTCTTATTAAAGCGCTTAAGCTGGAAGACGAAGCTAAAAAGCTGAACAATGAGAAGCTGGACTTCAAGGACGCGAATCAAATTCCGGCCGGCTCCGTTGGTTATGTGAAGCTCGCACTTGATAAAGGCATCATTACCGGTTACGTTGACAAGCACGGTAACAAAACGTTCCGTCCGAACCAACCGGTAACTCGCGCCGAGCTTGCCGCCCTGCTTGACCGCACGGACGGCGAAATGCCGGACCACGACGCTCAAGCGATTACAGGCACGCTGAAAGCCGCTCCGGCTAACGGCCAACTGACGGTCGTTAAAGCGGATAACACGGAGCTTGCGCTGGCGATCGATCCGACCGTCTTTATTTTCAGAGACGGCAAGAAGGCTGCGGTAAGCGACCTGCAAGCCGGCGATAAGCTGTTCGTACGCACGTACCAGAACAAAATCGTATTCATCGAAGTAACGGAGAAGGCGCCGGTCAGCACGGCGTTCACCGAAACGGGCAAAGTGAATACGCTGACGTTCAACGCTCAAGCGAAGCTGGCGACGATTTCCATCACCAAAGAAGTCAATTCGCAGACAACCGTCCTTATCTATAACGTAGATCCTAACGTAACGATCGTCGGCGACGTCACGAAGCTGACGGCTAACCAAGCGGTCGAAGTGAAAGGCGAAAACAACATCGTTAAAACGATCACGATTAAATAAATGTTTGAACGGTTGAAAGAGGCACCCCGCCAGCGGAAACGCAGCGGGGTGCTTCTTTTTTGAAATTGGCGGCGGGATTCGGTATGCTTGGAGGAGTAAGGTACATATTGGCAGCAGAAGGGGAAGGCGTATGGAAACGATATTGCGCGTCAGTCAATTAACGGGCGGGTATACCCCGCGAAGACCCGTGCTGCACGGCATCGATTTCGAGCTAAGGGCCGGCGAGATGGTCGGATTGATCGGATTGAACGGAGCCGGCAAAAGCACGACGATTAAGCATATTCTCGGATTAATGCATCCTCATGAGGGCGACGTGAAGGTGGCGGGCGTGAGCTTGCAGGAATCGCCGCAGCAATACCGATCCGCGTTCGCATATGTGCCGGAGACGCCGGTCCTATTCGACGAATTGACGGTGGAGGAGCATCTTCGGCTCAGCGCAATGGCGTATCAGGTGCCGGAAGAGCAATATGAACAGTCCGCGGCCAGTTTGCTCGAGCAATATCAAATGGTGCCGAAACGGAAGGCGTTCGCTTCCCATCTCTCCAAAGGGATGAAGCAGAAGGTGATGATCATGAGCGCTTTGCTCGCCGCGCCGCCGCTCTATATTATCGACGAGCCATTCCTCGGCTTGGACCCGCTCGGCATTCGGTCGCTGCTGGATCAGCTTGTCGAGGTGAAGAGGCGGGGCGCGGCGATCTTGATGAGCTCGCATATATTGTCCACGGTGGAAACCTACTGCGACCGGTTTATCGTGATGCATCAAGGCAGGATTGCGGCGCAAGGCGATTTGGACGCGATTCGGTCGGCGGCCGGCATGGAGCAGAGGAGCGGGTCGCTTGAGGACGCGTTCTACCGGCTCGTCACTGGAGGGGACCGATGAGGGGTGAGGTAAGCCGCCTAGCGGAGCTGCGGCAAGAGCGGGCCCGAGCGTTCCGGAAGGAGGTGCTGCCGTATCTTCGTTACATGGGGCAAAGCGGTTTTCCGTCCTTTTTGTCGTTACTGTTCATTGCCTCCGCAATCGGTTACGTGCAGCTGATCCGGCATTTGCCGGCGGATTTCCCTATCGTGCCGGTAGGGGTGATCGCGCTGACTCCGCTGCTCGCCTGGAGCCCGCTGCGAACCTACTTATTCCCGGCCGACATCGTTTTTATTATGCCGAGAGAAGCCGAGATGGGCGAATATTTGAGCAAGTCTTTAAGAGGCTCCTTTTTTAAGACGGGATGGCTTGCGGCCGCTGTTTTTATGCTGTACATGCCCATCTACCTGCAAGGCGACGCGAATATTCCGGCCTGGCTGCTCGCGATCGGTCTGCTGCTCGTGAAGGGCGGCAATATGGCGGGAGCCTGTCAGGAACGCCGCATGGCCTGGAGCGGCATAAGGCGAATTTCCCGCTTGCTGCGGTGGACGCTGACGGCGCTTGCCGTCGCCGCGTGGCTAACGGCCCTTTGGTGGCAGGCTGCCGCATTTATGGTGTTGTGCGGGCTTCTCGCATGGCTTTGCTGCTCGCTTCCGAAGAAGCAGCGGCTGAACTGGGAAAGACTGATTCATGAAGAGACGATGACGAGAAAAAGATATTACGCGTTTTTTGGCATGTTTATCGACGTTCCCGTTCTGGCGCCGAGCGTGTCCCGCCGACCTTATCTGGATTGGATCATTCCCCGGATCCGTTACGCCCACAGCCAAACCTTTGTTTTCTTATACGGGGCTTCGCTGATTCGCTCCGAGCTGGGCGGCATATTGGTGCGCATATTGCTGCTGGGGGGACTCGTCTGTTATATGGCTGCGGATTCGCAAAATTTGGCCGGCTGGGCGGCGGTATTCGCCTATGTACTGACGGGGCTGGTCTACGGCCTTCAGCTCAGCGGGCTTCGCGCGGTGCACTGCCATTCCGTATGGAAGCATGTCTATCCGCTTCCGGAAGAGAAGCAGATCGAACAGCTGCTGCGGGTCGATCGCGCTGCGCTGATCGCGGGCTTGCTGCTGCTCTGGCTGCCGGCCGCGCTGCCGCTTCTGATCGGCGGATTATTCGCTCCGCCGCTTGCGGCGCTCGCCGCCGCTTTCTTATACGCGGCCACGCGGCCGGCCCGTCTCCGCCGGAAGCTTCGCGTAGAAGCGGATGAGGACTGAAGCTTGGCGAGGTGGAATTAACACGAAAAAGTCGTGTTACAGAGCCTGCGAGGCAGTTGGGGAGAGCAATAACACGAAAAAGTCGTGTTAAGCCCTGGCGTGCAGCTACCGCAGCGTTAACACTGCAAATACAAACAAACCGCCCCGGGACCAGTCCCGGGGCGGTTCTCCTTCTATTAACGTCCCGCAACCTCGGTTACGGCTTTGTGAATCGTATCGAACAGCTCTTCAAGGTTCTCCTCTTCGATGCAAGAGAAGGCGACGCGAAGATCCGTTTCGCCAAGGGCGATCGTGCCGATGCCATATTGGTTAAGCAGATGCTGGCGAACGGCTTCGGCGGATACGGTCGACAGCTTCAAGCACATGAAGTAGCCGGAGTTGAACGGGTAATAGGCAAGGTCGTTGCCGTAGCGCCCGCTGTCGAGCAGCGATTTGACACGGTTCGCGCGGCCCTTCATGATCTCGAATTTCTCGGCCTTCTGCGCGTCGAACTCCGGCGATTGCAGCGCGTGAAGGACGAAGGTCTGCGAAGGGTGAGGACCGCTGGAAATCGTCGAACGGATGATGCCGAGTGTCTTCTGCTCTAGAGCCGCAAGCGTCGCTTGCGATTCGGACGCGTACGTAATGAAGCCGACCCGGAAGCCCCACACATATTCCTCTTTGGTCGCGCCGTCTACCTTAACGGCAAGAACGCGCGGGTGAAGGGAGGCCAGTCTCGAGAACAGCGACTCTTGCAGCGAATTTTCGAAGAACAAGCCGAAGTAAGCGTCATCGGTTACGGCGACGATATTCACCCCGGCCTCCGCCGCGTCGCGAATGGCGGCCACGATCTCTTCTCCCTCGTGCGCGTCAGGCGTATAGCCCGTCGGATTGTTCGGGAAGTTCAGGACGACGATCGCTTTGCCCTTGTCCTTCTGCGCGAGCAGCGCTTCGCGCAGACCTGCGCTGTTGAAACGGATTTTCTCATTATATAACGGGTATTCCACGATGACTGCGCCGCGGCGGACGCCGAAGGTCAGCTCGTAGTTCTCCCAATTTTTGTCCGGGATGATGACGGCGTCGCCGCTGTCCGCGAATAGATCGGCCACGATGCTGAGGCCGTGCGTCAGGGCGTTCGTCACAATTGGATTTCCGAATCCGATTCCTTCAAGAGAAGGGTTATCCTTCACCATCTTGGCGCGCCAAGCGCTCCTCAATTCCGGCTTGCCGCCCGGCGGCGCATATTCGTACAAGTCCTTCGGCTGATAAGCGCTCAGCGTATCTTGAATGAGCTTCAGATGCATCGGCTGGCCGCCCTCTAGCGCGATGCCGATCGTAGCGTTATATTTGTTCGCTTTCGTCTTCGCTTCAGCGGATTGACTAAGAATGCCTTCTTTGGGGAAATAAATCGCTTTGCCTAAGTTAGACAACATGGCGTAGACGTTCGGGCTCTCCTTCTGCAACGTCTCGTTTAACTGCTGTGCCAGTGGGTTCATGGACTTCATTCCATCCTTCCGAAATCAGTTCTTTAGTTCTTTTAATGTTCGTGATATTATACCATCTTTATCCGTTGCAAACCATTCTCAAATGAGAATTTTAATCTTAAAATTGTTGCTTATGCGCGGTTAATCATGGTTGATTGCTTGAGGGCGCTATTATAAGATGAGAACAGCGGCTTTGTCGGCAACGCCGAACGCCGCCCGCATGTTGCGAGGGAGGAACAATTATGCTTCATGTATCGCCCGATTCCTTGAGTCTGCTTCCCGCGTTCGCCAAAATCGTATGCGAGCCGGGCTGGAGATGGGCCAGACGAGAGAAGCCGATGGCCAACTTCGATCTGTTCTATGTATGGAGCGGCGAAGGGGAGGTTGAGGTGAACGGCGTTCATTATCAGGTTGGCAAGGGCAGCTGTTTTCTGTTCCGGCCAGGCGATTATACGAGCGCGACCCATAACCCGCAGAAGCCGCTTGTGCTCACGTATATTCATTTTGCGGTGAACGAGACGATCAACCAGGTGCCGGAGCGTTACCGGGTGCTGGACGATACGGTCGATTTCGAATATATGCTGTCCCGATACGTCAGGCTGTTCCTGGTTCAGACTTATGCGGCGCAAGAGGAAGCGAGACTCGTGCTCAAGTCGCTGATGATTCAACTGCTGCGCGCGGATAACCAGGCTCCGATAGAGAAGAAAGCGAGCAATCAGCTGACCGAAGCGATTCACGAGGTTGCCAATTATATCCGGCAAAATCCGGGCATCGCCCACCGGGTGGAGGATCTGGCCATGAGGGCGCAGCTGTCCCCGCGTTATTTCTCGATGAAATTCAAGGAGCTGATCGGCATGTCCGTTCAGACGTATATGATTCAAACCCGAATCGAACGCGCGCAGCACCTGCTTATGCATGCGGGAATGAACGTCACCGAGGTGGCGGACGCGCTCGGGTACCGGGACATCTTCTTCTTCAGCCGCCAGTTCAAGCAATATACCGGAAGAAGTCCTTCCGAAATCAGGTAGCACCATGGATCGCCACGCCAAAAGACTGCTTCCTCATCCCGTCAGGGAAGAGCGAAGCAGTCTTTTTGTGTCGTGCTGTAATTAACGTCCCCGTTATCTACGACAAGTCGCCCAGCGATTCGCCCATGCGAACCTTGGCGCCGAGCTGAAGATCCTTCCGAGGAACGAAGGTGTGGTCTTCCAGCAGCAGGACGACGGTCGAGCCGAATTCGAAATAGGCCAGCTCGTCTCCCTTGGTCACGTCGTCCTGAAGAGGAAGCACGTATTTGATGCTGCTTACGTTCATCGCGCCGACTTTGACGACGGCAGCCTCGCCGCGCTCGTGCCTAATATATGTAATCAGCCGTTCGTTCCGGCTAAGCACCCTCTTCATATGTCTCAAGCCGAATTCGTTAACCGGGTATACCTTGCCGGAGAGATGCTCGCGCTCCACGACCCGGCCGGTGACGGGGACATGGATCCGGTGATAGTCCGTGGGGCTGAGGTACAGGACCATATAGAATCCGTTATGATAGCGGCTTGCTCTGGACGAACCTCCGAGCAGCTCGTCGATCGTGTAATCTTGCCCTTTGACGCCGAGCAGCGTGCCGGAATGGATGGTACCGATACCGGTAATGACGGCGTCCACGGGACTTGCGACCGAGCTTGGAGAGGAATGGACGGTACGCATGCCCGGCTTCAATCTTCTCGTGAAAAACTCGTTTAAGCTCTTATATTCATGGAGATGCTTCTCGGCTTCTTCGGTCGCGATGCCATACAGCTTGGCAAAGCGGGGAATCATGACGCGGCTGGCGCCGGACTGGGCGAATCTGCCGGTCATGCGGGAAATCCATTTGCGGGAGCTGAGCTCCGTCATGGCGCGTAGCAGCCATCTGGTCATTGCGGCACCTTCACGTCCTTTCTCGAAGTAAGAACAGTTTGACATATCGTCTTCATTTTATCAATAGTTGCAGGATACCGGAGCCTTTCGATATGATGGTTACATCTTCTGGAAGGGATGTAGCGATCATGACAACGGAACGGCGCCCAGACGCGCTCATATTCGATATGGACGGCACTTTATTCGAGACGGACACGCTGCTGGTGTCCGTTCACCAGCGAGTGTTCCGAACGCTGCGGGAGGAAGGGCTGTATACGGCGGAGACGCCGCCCGTCGAGCGGCTGCTCGGCTGCCTGGGCATGCTGCTTGACGACCTGTGGAGAAAGGTAATGCCGGACGCCAGCGCCGAAGCCCGCACAAGAGCGGATGTGCTTCTGCTTCAGTACGAGCTGGAAGGGCTCGCTGCCGGGGAAGGGCGGCTGTATCCGCACGTGGAAGAAACCTTGCGCAAGCTGAAGGAAGGCGGCGCGAAGCTGTTCGTCGCGAGCAACGGGCTGGAAGCGTACGTGAAAGGCGTCGCGAAGCACCGGGGCATCGCCGGCTTGTTCGACGGCATATACAGCGCGGGGGAGTACGGCACGGCTACCAAGGTCGAGCTTGTCTCCAGGCTGATCGCCGACCATGGACTCGCAGGACAGACGGTGTGGATGATCGGAGACCGCTCCTCCGACGTGGAGGCGGGAAGAGGCAACGGCTTGAAGACCGTCGGCTGCGCCTATGCCAAGTACGGCGGAGCTTCCGAGCTGGAGGAGGCCGATGTCCTTATCACCGATTTCCGCGAGCTTCTCGGGTAGAAAACAGTTGAATGAAATAGCCGCAACGCAACAGACCGGACGTTATTACCGCCCGGTCTGTTCGTCTATGCCGTTCCTCTTGCTCTTCAGCGTCTTCATTCGTTTATATTTCCATAGGGCGTACTCAAGAGGCTTCGCGATCGCCTGACGGTAGACATCCTCCTCGCCCGCGCGGATGAATACTTCCCTCGCCGGCTTCGGATTGACTTCGATCATCCAAATGCGGCCGCCGCGGTCGATCGCGATATCGATCGCCAGCTCGCAAAGCGCGTCATAACACAGCTCCAAGTATTGCGCGACGCCGATTCCGAAGCTTTCGACTTCCTCTTTGATACGCGCGATTTTGTCTTCTTCCCGGAACCAGGCTTGAAGCAGCTTATCCATCTTCACCGCCTTGCCCCCGCCGTGCAGGTTGGCGGTGATGCTGCCGTAGGCGCCGATCCGGCCGGCGCATCCGGTAACCGTCCATTCGCCCGTGCCGTCCTTCTGAACGAGGAGCCGGTAGTCGTGAACGCGCCCGCTTGCAAGCTTAAGCTGGATGCCCTGCTGCACGATGTATTTAGTATCCTTGAGATTCCAATTGGCCAAATAGCCGCTGAGCCGCTCGGCCTTCATTCGGACGGGCTGAACGATGCGTCTTTTTTGATCCCTGCCTTGCACGAGCAGCATGCCGTTTTTCTCGCGTTCGATTCGCAGAATGCCGCGGCCTCCCGTTCCGTTGATTGGCTTGAGATAGAGCAAGGGATAGGCGCGAAGCATATCGTAGACGTCCTGCAAGCTTTCGAAATAGCGGGTTTTCGGCAAATAATTCCGGAATCGGGAGTCCTTCGACAAGACCGAATGAATCGTCCATTTGTTCCGCAGCGGCCGGTTGAGGAACAGACGGCTCGCGTATTTGGCCCGGAATTTGAGCAGCTGATCGAATCTCGGCGAACGCTGAATCCGGCAACGATCGAAGATCATATCGGGAAACGCCGTCCATTTCCTGCGCCAGAGCTTCGTGTCGGGGTCGTAGAAGAGGGCCCGGATCAAATTCGTTTTGTCATGCACGTCTTGAGGCGTGAATACGAAAACGTTCAGCCCGAGCTTGCGGCCCTCCACCGTCATTTTCTGATAGTAATCCCGCTCCTCGAGTACGCCCGCGTCATTGAGATATAGCGTCAATATGCCCAGGACGGGCTGCGTCATGCTGGACTCCCCTTTCGAAACGAAGCGTCGATTTGCCGGTAGGCCCTTTGTGAATCGACACGGCCTTCATTCCCAAGGCGAAGCAGAGCGCCATGCTGGGAATATTGTCTGCGGCGACATGGCAGGCCAGATGCCCCAGCGCATTCATCATGGCCCGCATGAGCATGCTTCCCGTGCCGCTTCTCCGCGCGCCGGGATGGACGACGAGGAGACAGCCCCCGTCTCCCCCGTCCGCCGCGAAGCCAAGTCCCGCTACGCGTCCGTTTTGTTTGGCGACAACGACGGCCGCTCTCGACAATCCGTTTTCGTCCGGCAACAGCCAAGACGGTTCCAGGCTGCGAAGCGCATGGAGCGAAGCTACCGTAATCCGCTTCTCCCCGAACCGAATGATAAAGCCGAGCAATCTCCTCTTCTCTTTCATCCATTCCTCAGGTGTCAGCCGAAGCAGCTCCATGTTAGACGCCTCCTGCTCTTCTCGTTTTTTTGCGCGCGAGATAAGACCCGTATTGAAAAATCCGTTCCAGCGATTTCTGCCTGATATGCGGCTCGTCGAATTTCATCGGTTTGGAATTGGCTTCAAAAAACCACAGATTTCCGTTGTGGTCGACGCCTAAGTCCATCGACATCTCGCCGAGGCGCTGGCCCGAGGCTCGTTCAATCTGCTTGGCGATCAGGAGCACGGTCGTTTTGGCCTTATGCAACAGCTTATGTGCCTGCTCCGCGCCGAATGAATACGTAAGCAGCTTCTCCGGGTCCTCGATCCGCCCGCCCCTTGGGACGTGGGTCGTAATGCTCGATTCCCCGGCCAGCCGGGCGCCTAGTCCGGTCAGCTCCCAATAGCCCCGCCGGTTTTTCTGCACGAGCGCCCGGAGATCGAAGCGCCGTTCATTAACGGACGCAAGCTGGATGCCTTGCTGGGCGATATAGGCTTCGCCGCCGCTTTCCTTCTGGATACGCGCCCATAGCTTCTCGAGCGAAGAGCAGTTATAGGTCGAGCTGCTCCGGTTCTCTTGAATCTTGAGCCTGTACGGCAAGCTCTTGCCTCCGTGAAGGCGTACCGTCATGATGCCTTTGCCGGCTTTGCCGCTAACCGGCTTCAGGTAAAGATAAGGGTGCTTGCGCATCAGCCGGTTGAGGCTGCTGACGTTCATAAGCTTTCTCGTCGTCGGAATGAACGGCTTCGTGTTTCTCGACTTTTTGAGCCATTCGAACAAATCCCATTTGTTGAAGAAAGACGGATTGAACAGCATGACGCGCGGGTGCTTGCGGCAGGCGTTGATCTTCTGTCTGACGGCCGGCTGCATCTCGTCCTCACGGTGGGGGATGCGGTTATAGATGATATCGGGGAAAGGCATGAGCTTCCTTTGCCATTTTTTCGATTCGGCGTGGTAGACGTAGCCCCGAAGCATTTTGCGGCGGAACAGCAAGTTGCTGACGGTCAGCACATACACTAGAAAGCCCATGGTTTGCCCGGTCCGGATCAAATCCGCGAAGTTGCTGCGGTTACCGCGGAAATCTCCGTCCGGGTCTTCGGTGGTCAGAATAGCGAGAACAAGCGTTTTTTTCATTGGCTCTTTGAGCTGCTTAATTTCCTGAATGGGCTCATTCATAGAGCGTCCCCTCCCTGGAACCGGCTCAAATACAAGCAATGCTCGAATATATAGGAGACGGAGGCCTTGCCCTCCGATCGTAGTGCGGGATGCTTGAAGATGGAGCGTCCCGGCTTGGCGTTCGCTTCGAACATCCATACGTCGCCGGATTTGTCGATGCCGATGTCAAGTCCGAGCTCGCCCAGCCGATGCGGATAGTTGCGCTCGATCGCCTCGGAGAGCTTCACGGCTACGCGCTTCGCTTTCTCCAGAATCGCATTCGCTTCGCTGCCGAACGTGCGTCCCAGCGCTTGCTCCGGCGTCATGAGCGAACCGCCGTTTTTCACATGCGTCGTGACGCTTCCGCGTCCTGCTTTTTTGGCTCCGATGCCGGCGGGAACCCATTGATTGTGGCCGTTCTTATGCATGTGGAACCGGAAATCGAGTTGGCATTTGTCGATCTCGACCAGCCGGATTCCCTGCTGCGCCACGTATTGGCTGATGCGTCCGCCGAGTCTGGCCTGAAGCATTCTCATCATCGATGAGAAGCTAGGATAGCGGACCAGAACGTTCTGGCTGCCTCTGCGGTATCGAACGAAATAACCGCGGACCGGGTGGTACGTCAAGCGGTAGATGCCGATGCCGAGACTGCCTCCGCCCGGCTTGAAATACAGGAACTGATATTTCTCCAGCATTTCCTTGATTTTGGCAGGCGAAGGATTGGCGACGGATTCGGGGAGATGGGCGAGCGCTTCGGGATCGTTGTCGAGAAGCTTGTAGACGTCCGCCTTGTTCAAAAAGCTCCAGTTAAAGAGGGGGATCTGCTTCTTCACGAACCGTTCCCTAACGGAGCTGATATAGGACGTTGATTCGGCCTTCCGATTCGGCAGCCGGTTGTAGACGACGTCCGGAAGAGGCACGACCTTGCGGAACCAGCCGCCCTGCGCGTTGAGGAAATAGCCGTTGACCGTTTCCTTCTGCCAGTTGATGTCGTTCGGCGTAAATCCGAACATATAGGCTTTGCGCGAGCCCGTGCGGATCACTTCCTTGATAAAGCCCGAGCGGTTGCCGAACGGGTAGCTTTCCGCCGGATGAATCGTATCGGTCAGAATGCCGACGAGCGGGCCGAGCTGGATCTCGTTATCGCCCGTGCTTATCAGGCACACGTTGCCGGTCTTCGGCACTTTGATGGCGTTCCTGACGCCAGCCGACAGATAGACATGATTGCCGGCACGCCTCAGCAGCTTGACGGGCGCTGAAATCGCGACATTGCCGAGCTTGATGCGAATCGACCTTTTGCCGGCTAGCTTGAACTGCTTGTAGAGAGGGCTGGACAAATAAACGACTCTATCGGACTGCTGGGAGAAGTGTACGTTACAAGTTGTCAAACTCATCGATGAACCTCCTGAACGTTTGAGGACCTCAGCCTGGCGGCAATAGCGATCGAACGCTGCGGCTGAACGAGGTCGTATGCGGATTCAGCGGATACAAAGGTCGGCGCTGCGCGATTGGTCAAGTAACTGGCATAGCGAAGGGGACGTTCGATCGACAGCTTCATGGCGGAGTCGTCTCCGATTTGGCGGAACGCGTCGCGCCCCGGCTTGGAATTGGCTTCCAGAAGCCAGAGCTTGCCGGAAGGTTCGATGCCGAAGTCAAAGGCCAGCTCGCCGAATCTTCCGAAGCTGTCTTCTAGTCGTTTTGCTGTATGCCCACATATTGTATGGATTTTCCTGTATAAACGTTCGGCTTCGGGCTTGCCAAAGTTCGTTTCCAGCAAACGCCCAGCCGATATCGCCGCGCCGCCGCCGTGCAAATTCGAGGTCAATGAACCCGATTCCCCGCGCCGCGCCGCCATGCCTGTCAATTTCCAAGCGCCGCTCCCGTCCTTCTGCAGCAAAACTCTTATATCGAAGGGACGATTCTCTATATCGCGCAAGACGAGATACGGCTGAATAAGAAATGCGGATCCCCGCATGAACGGCTTCAGCCAACCCGAAAGCTCCGTTATCTCCGCAAAGGAACGGCTGAACCGGCGGTTGCTGCCCGTGCGTCCCCGCGCAAGCAGCTCGCCGGAGAGCGCCGCCAGCGAGATATGGACAAGCCCTCGGCCCTGCATGCCGGCGGCCGGCTTCAGAACGAGCCCGGATTTGCGCTCCGGCAGCCGGTTCCTAAGGGCGTCCGCCGTGTAGGGGGTAGTCCTAGGAAGATAAGGGGCGAGCGCATCGTCCTCCAGCAGCGCCTGGTAGATCGTCAGTTTGCCGGGTAGCTTGCCGTTCAGGAACTGGAACCGGCGCTGCTCCCCCATGCGGGCCAGCGTTATGGCGGCGCTTCGCCTCTCCTCTGCGCTCCGGCAGAAGCTGCGGTCGTAGACGACATCGGGAAGAGGGACGGGCTGCCGCTCCCATGCGCCGTCCGCGTAACGGCTGCCGAAAAGCGTTTGAGTCCGCGGGTTATAGTCGGCCGCAGTGAACACGTAAGCTTGCATGCCCATTGCAATCGAGGCCGAGAGCAGCTCGCGGCAAAGCCGCGGCTCGGACGGGAAGGCCTGCTCGTTCCCGCGGCTTGGAGGCGAAGCGAATATGCCGAAAACGGCGGAAGCTGGCAGCTTCATCTGAATACTCCCTCCCTTAGAAGCCCGCGACATAGCGGGCGTATTGAATCATCATCCGTACGGACGGTCTGATCTTGCCTTCGTTCAGAGGCGTATTGTCGTTCTTCGACGGCTTCGAATTGACTTCAAGCAGCCAGACCTTCCCGTTCGTGTCCAGCGCGAGATCGATGCCAAGCTCGCCGAAGTGGGCGGGAATATGCTCCTCGATTCCTTTGGCGATCTGGAGCGCCGCGCTTCGAAGCCGGCCGGACGTGTCCAAGCGGTTTACGCTTGTACTCAGATTGCTCTTGGCGACTGCCGCGCTGACCGTGCTGAGCGTCCCGCCTCGCGCCAGGTTCGATACGAAATGCTGGCTTCCCGCCGTCCGCGCGACGATCGAGGTGATGACCCAATTGCCGCTCGCGTTTTTCTGGACGAGCGCGCGGAAATCGACGGGGCGTTTTTGAATTTCGATCAGCTGCAGGCCCTGCTGAATTTGATAGCGCACCGACTTCATCTTGACGGAAAGTGAGGCGTACAGCTTAGCGAGGCTCGCATACGTTGTTTTTTTCGATCCCGTAGGAGTCGCGTGAAGCGCCTGATAGCTAGAGCCATCCAGATTCGAGACGCGTATGATGCCTTTGCCGAGGCTTCCGCGCACGGGCTTCAGGAACACATTGGCGTGTTTCCCGCACATCGAGCGAAGCGTGGCGTAATTGCGAAGCAGATGGGATTCCGGCAAATAACGGGTCAGGTTTTCGTCCGCCTTCAGCGCGTCGAACACCTCCGTTTTGTCCAGAAACTTCTCGTTGAATACGATCGTCGAATGGCTTTGCTTGGTCTCCCGCAAAAAGCGCTGCACCGATTCGCTGTTCTCGAGCTTGCGGGTCGTCAGCCGGTTGTTCACGACATCCGGGGCCGGCATCGTCGTCTGCTTCCAGCCTCCGGCATAAATCCATCCCTGCACGCTGCTCGTGTCCGCGCCGATATGATGCGGGGCGAAGAAGAAGACGAACGCGCCTTGCGCTTTGCAAGCCTCGACCAGCTCCTTGCAGAACATGGTAATGCTCCCGAACGGCTTATCGGGCGTCATAGGAAAGTCCCGGCTGATCAAAACGCCGATTAGGGGGCCGAGTGAAAGCACGCCTGTGCCCGGCTTATAGTGGAGCCGCAGATGATGACGATCGGAGCCGGCGGCCGGCAGTCCCATCTTTTTCGCCAGAGACTGGCTGACGCGCATGCCCGAAAATCTCGCGACGGGTATAATTTTGACATGCTGGCGGAGGGAGCCGAATTTCAGCCGCACATGCTGGCCGCGGGGGATTTTCCAATATCGGATGTAGCTTTCGCCCAGCATGATCGTGTCTTCCGGCAGCTTATCCGAGCTGATCACCTGTATGGCAACTTTCGTTTTGAGCATTTCTTTTATTTCTCCTTCCGAACCACGGGAGCTCATGCGATCGGGGGCGTAACGGCATAAGTTGTTTTGAAACGAATTAATTTATCATATGAAGCCTTATGGGTGTTTGTGATTGTATCGAAGAGGAGGCGCCTTGCCGGAGGGAGATTCCGCAGTCATAGAGGGAGGAGGGAATTCATAGAATGAAGGGTGAGAGCGTATCAAGCAAGGAGGAATAATAGAATGGAGCAACGAAGCAGATGGAAAGAAAAGGGGCGTCATCTCCTGTACCTGATTGCGGCGCTGGCTATGCTGTTCTATGCCTTGGCTCGGCTCGAGCAGGGCGGAACCGGTGAGGGCTTTCGAGTATTCTGGTATGCTTGGCTTGGATTCGCGGCCGTGATCATCGCTGCCAACGTGAACATGCTCTTGTTCGTAAACGAGGAGAAGCGGCGCGAGCTGGCGCGCATCAAGAAGGCGAAGGCTCTGCAATGGGAGCGGAGCTTGGAGCGGACCTTCGCGAAGCGCGAGAAGGACAAGCGTTCGGCGAGAGCCAGGCAGTAGGAGCGTCCCGAACACGAAAGGAAAAAAAGAAGAACCTGCTTCAGGGAAGCGGATTCTTCTTTTTTGTTTGTTCTTAAGAGAACTCTATGAATCGAACGAATGCAATTCCTTGAATTGCACGAGCTGCTTGACGAATTTGTAGACGGCTTCCTGCTCCTTCACGTTCAAGCCCTGCAGCTGAATTGCGATCTTTTCGGCGTATCGCGACTCTTCCGCTTCGGCGGGGACGGCTGGCGCTTCCTTCGCGCGGATGTTCACGACGTCTTCGAGCGGGGTGTGCAGGGCGGCGGCGATTTTGTTCAGCACGTCGATCGTCGGATTTTTTTCGCCGCGTTCGACTTGTCCCATGTACGATGCGTTAATATCCGCTCTCAGCGCGAGCTGCTCCTGGCTTAGTCCCTTGGCCTTACGCAGAATGCGGATGTTCTCTCCGATCCTCTGTCCGATGTCGCTCATTTTTTCACCTCAGCCTAACGATAGAATGTTACCGCGGATGCAACAACATTATATAGAATGCTTCTAAAATCGTGACTATAGTCATTGACTGTGAAATAGTCGAATGATTATAATTAACATAAATATGCAGTTGTGTTAGACTAGTGGAATGCAAACGCGGAAGGGAGAGTGAGGGAGAATGGTAGAGGAGTTCGAGTTTTTCCGCAATGTGCGGTCCTATTATTGCCATGTGAAGTTTACGGTATCCTTCACTTACCGCTTCTCGCACCGGCATTCGAAGAGGGTAATGGCCAGAGGCTCGTTCGGCTGCGGCGTGAACGTGCGGTCGCAGACGGTGGAGTACGTCATGCAGCTGAAGTCCGACCCGATCGAGCGCCCCCGCAGCGAGAGCGGCTCCTTCCTTTTCACTACGCTTTACGAGGCTATTCCATCCCAAATGATAGAATTCGAGAATTATCCTATATATAAGGTTCGGTACCGGGTGCCGATCGATTACGACTGGCAGCAATTTGTCGTGCGCGGGGCGGAGAACGCCATCAATCCGGGCACGATCGGGCAGCTGTTCAGGAAGTGGAAGCTGCATGGCGCAAACGGCGAAGCCGTGGACGCGGGATTGAAGGTGGAGAAAATTGAATTCCATTGGTAGCCCCGTTTCCGAAGAAGGGCGGCCTTGCTCTATAATAGAAGGAGACAAGGAGTTGAGCATACGTGGCTACCAATCATGAACAGGGAAACGAATCCGGCACGAAGCACGAACAGATCCTGCAGCATATCCAGAGCTTGAAGATCGGAACAAAAATTTCGGTTAGAGCGATCGCGAAGTCGCTGCGCGTGAGCGAGGGTACCGTCTATAAGGCGTTCAAGGAGGCGGAGGCTTCCGGGCTTGTCAGCACGAAGGAGAGGATCGGCACCGTCCGCATCGACCGCAAGCGAAGGGAAGCGCTCGACCTGCTGACCTTCGGAGAAGTGGCCCGCATCGTAGACGGCAAAATTTGCGGCGGGGAGGATGGACTCGAGAAATCCCTTCATAAATTTGTTATCGGGGCGATGGAGCTGGACGCGATGCTGCGCTACATCGACGAAGGCAGCCTGCTCATTGTGGGCAACCGGGTTAGCGCTCACCGATGCGCGCTGGAACAAGGGGCCGGCGTGCTTATTACGGGCGGCTTCGAACCGAGCGCAGAGGTCATTCGACTGGCGGATGAGCTGTCTCTGCCTATACTTTCATCCCGCCACGATACGTTTACGGTGGCCTCGTTGATCAACAGGGCGATGTATGACCGTCTGATCAAACGAAAAATTATGCTGATTGAGGATATCGTGACGTTCAGCCGTCCCGCGGACGTGATGAAGAGCGGCGAGACGGTGGCGGACTACGTCAAGCTGTCCGCTAAATCCGGTTACTCCAGGTTCCCCGTCGTGGATGAACGCGGCAGAGTCGTCGGAATGATGACCGCCAAGGATGCGGTCGGCATCGCCGAGGATATTCCCGTGGAGAAGGTCATGACGAGACAGCCGATTACGGCAGCGCCGAATATAACGGTGACGTCCGCCGCGCATACGATGGCGGCCGAAGGCATCGACTTGCTGCCGATCGTCGACCGTCACCGCAAGCTTCTAGGGGTCGTAACCCGGCAAGAGGTGCTGGACGCGATGCGGTTCGCCGGCAAGCAGCCTGAATCGGGTGAAACGTTCGAGGATCTGATGTGGACGGGCTTCGTTCAGTCGGAGGAGAAGGCAGCGGACGACGCGGGGATCAGCTACAGGGGATCGATTACTCCCCAAATGTCGGGAGCTCTCGGCATGGCGTCGGAAGGACTTCTGTCGACGCTGATGACCCAAGCGGCAAGAAGAATGATTCGCGAGACTGGAAAGAGGGATTTCCTGCTGGAGAGCATGACTTCTTATTATGTAAGGCCGGTGCAGATCGACAGCGAGATTACGATTAAGCCGAAGCCGCTCGAGCTGAGCCGGAAGTTCTCCAAGCTGGAGATCGAAGTGCAGGACCGCCAAGGATTAGCAGCAAAAGCCATGCTCACAGCCCAAATGATCGACCCCTATTAAGAGGAAGTTCAAAAAAACGCTTTTGATCACGATGAGAATTCAGGAGGCAAGCTCGACATCGAATATTGAATTCAGCCGGATCTTCCGGTGCTCACGTAGCTCCACTACGCTCCGCTCCTCAGATCCTAGCTTCATCCAATTTTCTCGGTGCTGAAAAGCGATTTTTTGAACTCTATTGGAATAGAATCAAGGGCATTTAATTCATCACTTGCAATATCGAATTACCGTGAAGTTTAACCCTCCGAGGTTTGCTTCATGGAGCGGTAGACGCTTAGGTTGCGAAGGCCGGCGAATAGGTTGAAGACGCCGATCGCGATGAAGATGCCGCCGATGACGATCCGCAGCGTGGAGTCTTCGGACAGGAACAGCTGGACGAGCGCGATAAAGATGAGCAGGAAGCCCATGCTGATGTTCATTCGGGCGGTATGCATGCCTTTGGTTCGCATGTCGTTCGTGCGCCGCGCCCTTAAGCTGAAGAACGCGGACAATGTCAGCGTAATCATGATCGCCGGGTACAGCCCGTATTGCAGCAATTGATCCATTACAAATAGCAGCTCCTTTACTATGCGATTAGGACCGGTCCCACATGGGGAACGGTCCTTTCTTGTGCAGTTGGTCAACCGCCATCTATTGTAGCAGATAATGACCCGCTTGTGTTAGGAAGTGGGAGGTTTGGCAACGGGCTTCGCCGTCATCCAGATTTGAAGCTTGTATTCGGCCAGGAGCACCGTTTGGATTTCGACCGCGTAGTCTTTGCCGTACACGTCCACGTATACATTTCGTTCCAGCAGTCTTCTCGCGAATTTGGCGTCGGAGTCGATTTCGTAGATGCTGCGGCCGATGAAAGTCGACAAATCCGCTTTCACCCGTTTAATAAGCTCGGCTTCGGCCGACTTGTCCAAGACGGTTCCGCCGTCCTCGCGGCTAACCCGAACTTGCAGGCTCTTTATGACGGTGGGCTGGTTTTTGTATTTGGTGAGCTCCTTCACTTCCTGGTCGTATTCCTCAAGCTTCGCCTCAAGCTCGTTCTGGGTCTGGTAGAGCGCTTCGAATTGAGCGACAAACAACGAGTGGAGCACGACGGCCCCAACGATCATTCCCAACAGAAAAACGCCGAACGCCTGCATCCCCCGGACATAACGCTCGAACGGAGGCACTCTCATCGGTTAAATGCCCCCTTTGCAGACGAGTTTGACCAGCTCGGTTCCCATATGCGCCCCGAGGAACGCGAACAGGATGAAGCAGATCTGCTGCGCGGCAGGCGACAGATGGCCGAGCGTCAGATTGCTTTCGATCACCTTGACGGGATCGATCGATCCGCCGATGGCCGCCACGATCGCCCATATTTTCAGCCGCATCGCCGTATCGAACATAACTGTCGCCGGCGGCATCAGCATGAACACCGCGCCAACTCCCGCCAGCATCGATCCGCCGATCACGACGCCGAACGCGATAAAAAAGTCCATGCCCGCCTTGGACAAAAAATAAGTCATCCCGCTTGTCTCCACGTCTCGTTCCCCCTAGCGCTTTGTACCATTCTATGGGCGTGTCCATCCCGATTATGATAAAATAGCGTTAACTTTAAGCGCGTGTTGAAAAAGTCTAGCTTTTTCAAGAAGGGAGTGATAGAAATGAACGCAGCAGCAAGCAAGGGCACCTCATTCGTTCATTTGCATGCCCATAGCGAATACAGCCTTCTGGACGGGGCGGCCCGGATCAAGGAGCTTGTCGCGAGGGCCGCCGAGCTCGGCATGGAGGCGCTGGCGCTGACGGACCATGGCGTGATGTACGGCGCCATTCCGTTCTATCGCGCGTGTCTGGCGCACGGCATTAAGCCGATTATCGGCTGCGAGCTGTATATGTCCGCCGGCTCCCGGTTCGACAAGGGCTCCCGCAAGGATAACCCGATCTATCATTTGATCGTACTGGCGAAAAACGCCGCGGGCTACCGAAACCTGATGAAGCTGTGCACAATCGGCCACTTGGAAGGCCATCATTATAAACCGAGAGTCGACATGGAAGCGCTGGCGGCCCATTCGGAAGGACTAATCGTATTAAGCTCCTGCCTAGCGGGAGAAGTGTCCCAGCATTTGCTGCATGATCGTCCCGATGAAGCGCGGGCGGCCGCGCTTCGTTACCGCGATATTTTCGGGGACGACTACTACTTGGAGCTTCAGGATCACGGCATGCTGGAGCAGAAGAAAGTGGCCGCCGCCATGATCGAGCTCGCTCGCGCTACCGGCATCAAGCTCGTCGCGACGAACGACGTACATTATTTGCGTCCCGAGGACGCGGCCGTGCAAGACGTCCTGATCTGTATCGGTACGGGCAAGACCATTGACGATCAGGATAGGATGCGCATCGCTACGGATCAGTTGTATTTGAAGAGCGGCGACGAGATGGCGTCATTGTTCCGCCATGTGCCCGAAGCGATTGCCCATACGGTTGAGATCGCGGACAAATGCCGCCTGGAGCTTACGCTTGGCCGCGCCGCGCTCCCCGTATTCCGACCCGTGCCGCAGGGCGCCACTTCGGCTTCTTACTTGGCCGAGCTGTGCCGCGACGGGCTGCAGGCGAGATACGCCGGTCTGCCCGAGTGGATGGACGGCTCGGATTTCCGCGCCAAGGCGGAGAGCAGACTGGCCTACGAGCTGAACGTCATCGAAAATATGGGCTTCAGCGATTATTTCCTCATCGTCTGGGATTTCATCCGGTTCGCGCACGACCGCGGCATCCGGACGGGGCCGGGCAGGGGCTCGTCCGCCGGCAGTCTCGTCGCCTACACGCTGCGGATTACGGATGTGGACCCTCTGAAGTACAAGCTGCTCTTCGAGCGCTTCCTCAATCCGGAGCGGGTCACGATGCCGGATATCGATATCGACTTCAACGACGAGCGCAGGGACGAGGTTATCGCGTACGTCTCCGCCAAATACGGCGATGAGCATGTCGCACAGATTATTACCTTCGGCACGATGGCGGCCAAAGCGGCGGTCAGGGACGTCGGCCGGGCGATGAACGTTCCGTTCCAAGAGGTGGACCGCGCCGCCAAGCTTATTCCGAATCAGCTGGGCATAACGCTGGAGGAGGCCCTTCGCATTAGCGGCGAGCTGCGGGAGGCTTGCGAGCGCCAGCCAAAGACGGACGCCATGCTGAAGATGGCGCTGAAGGTCGAAGGGATGCCGCGTCATGCCTCTACCCATGCGGCGGGGGTCGTCATTTCGCAGGAGCCCCTGACTCATTACGTCCCGCTGCAGGGTGGGAGCGAATCGATTCCGCTGACGCAATACTCCATGGAGAACCTGGAGGCGATTGGCCTTCTTAAGATGGACTTCCTCGGCTTGCGCACGCTCTCCATTCTGGAGAGGTCGCTTGCCTGGGTGAAGGAGCAATTCGGAAGGACAATCGATTTCCGGAATATAAGCGATTCCGATCCCGACACGTACGCCATGCTCGGGAGAGGCGATACGACGGGCATTTTCCAGCTCGAGTCGACCGGCATGAGGCGCGTACTGAGGGAACTGAAGCCGTCGACGTTCGAAGATATCGTATCCGTGCTGGCGCTGTATCGTCCGGGACCGATGGAATTTATTCCGAAATACATCGGAGGCAAACACGGCGCGCTCGCGGTCGAGTACCCCCATCCTTCGCTCGAGCCGATTCTGAAGGATACGTACGGCATCATCGTTTACCAGGAGCAGATCATGCAGATCGCCTCGCTTATGGCGGGCTTCTCGCTCGGCGAAGCGGATCTCTTGCGTAGAGCGGTATCCAAGAAAAAGCGCGAAGTGCTGGACGAGGAACGTTCGCATTTCGTCAAGGGAAGTCTAGCGCAGGGGTACGGCGAGGAAGACGCGAACCGGGTCTACGACATGATCGTTCGATTCGCCGATTACGGGTTCCCGCGCGCGCATGCGGCGGCGTACGGGGTGCTGGCTTTCCAGACGGCTTGGCTGAAGGCGCACTACCCGGTGCCGTTCATGGCCTCGATGCTGGCGTCGGTGACGGGCAACATGCGCAAGACCGCGGAATATGCCGACGAATGCCGCAGAATGGGCATCGAGGTGCTGCCGCCCGACATTAACGGAAGCAGCACCTCCTTCACCCCTTCCGAAGGCGCGATCCGGTTCGGCTTGGCCTCCATCAAGAACGTCGGCACGCAGGCGATCGAGGCGATACTGAAGGAGCGGGCCGCGGGGCCATACGAAAGCCTGCTCGACCTTTGCAAGCGGGTCGATCTGCGCGTCGTGAACAAGCGCGTGCTGGAATCGCTTATCCAGGCGGGGGCATTCGATTCGCTGCCGGGGCACCGCTCCCAGCTGCTCGCCGCGCTTGAAGAAACAGTGGAAGCGGCGGTGAAGTGGCGCAAGGAGAAGGAGGAGCTGCAGATCGAGCTGTTCGGCTTCGAGGAGGTTCAGAATTGGGATGTCGAGCTGCCGGACATTCGTCCGTTCACAACGTCTCAGAAGCTGGATTTCGAGCGGGAGCTGCTAGGCATGTATTTGTCCGGTCACCCTCTCGACTCGGCGGCCGAGCAGCTGGATAAGCTGGAGCTCGACAGGCTGATCGATCTGAACGACGTGGAAGAAGGAGCGATCGCGATTATCGGGGTCATGATCGCCGGGCTGAAGCCGTTCACGAACAAGAAGGGCAACGCGATGGGGTTCCTCGAGGTCGAGGACCGCGTCATGAGAGTCGAAGCGGTCGTGTTCCCGAACGTCTGGAAGAGAGTGCACGGTAAGCTCGCCAAGGACGGCCTTGTCATCATGCAAGCGACCGTCCAGCACGGGGACGAGGAGTACAAGCTTCTGGTGGAAGACGTCGTGCCGATCGCGGGGGCGGACGAGTATTTGGCGGCTCAGGTCAAGCGGCTGCGCCAGAGCGCCCGCATGCGAGCGTCAAGAGAGCCGTACCCTAGAACGCCGCAGGGCGAGGGAGCAAGACCTTCCGGCCAGCATCGTAACGGAACAGGGCAGGGCCGTCCCGAGACCACGGCGGCGGCAGCCTTAACCCAGCGTCCGCAGACAGCGGATTCGCTTGCATCCGCCGACGGGAACAAGAAGCAAAGATTGTTCGTTAAGATAACGGCGGAGAGAGAGCAGCCGGACGTCCTGAGCCAATTAAAGGATTTGCTCATTTCGCAGCCGGGACCCATGGATACGGTTTTGTTCTATGAAAGGGAGAATAAGATGATGGCGCTAAGCGACAGTCATCGCGTGAACGGTTCGCCGCAGCTCAGGCAGGCGATCGAAAGGCTGCTTGGGGCGGGGACGGCTGTCGTGAGGTAACGGGCGATTTCGCGGGTATTCGAGATTTCTATGCACATATTGGCTTGTACGAGCATATGCATAGAGATACAAGCAGCCCACGAGAGGAATGGTGCCCGTGAACGGAATAGAGAAATGGCTGGAGAAGCGCGGCGTAACGATTGAAGACGTTGCGGAGATTGTCTACAATTTGCAGAGGCCTTACAATGCGGATCTCCAAATGGACGAGTGCCGGGATAGCGTCCGCGCCGTATTGGAGAAAAGGGAGGTTCAATACGTCCTGTACACCGGCATTGCTCTGGATGAGCTGGCCGAACGGCGACTCCTTCCCGAGCCTCTTCAAGCTATAATGGAGAAGGACGAATCGCTCTACGGCGTTGACGAGACGCTGGCGCTCGGCATAACGAACGTATACGGCATGATCGGCCTCACCAGCTTCGGCTATTTGGACAAGATGAAGCCGGGCATCATTCGGCAATTGAACTTGAAGGGCGAAAAAATTCACGTATTCCTCGACGATCTAGTCGCGGGCCTGGCGGCGGCCGCATCCGCGCGCATCGCGCACGGTGACCCGAAGGCCATCCGATATCATTTGCCCGAATCGCCATAACTATGTTATCATTATCGCATCATATGGCCTTTTGGCGGGATACGGAAGGAATCGTAAGCTGCGCCACCATAGAACGGCACGGGTCCGGGCTGCGGAAGCTCGCAGCCGGCGCTTCGTGTCTTACCATAAGACGGCGACAGCCGTTTACGCTTGCTAGGATAACTTTGCTTTACGCGGGTTTTCAGGAGGTACCAGGATGTGGACGGTCATCTATATCGCACCAACAGCAAAAATGGCAGAGAACATCAAGAAACGGCTTACGGAAGAAGGTTTTTTGGTCAAGATCCGGCCCGTCAATCTGTCCAAACAGCAATATGAAATTCTGGTTCCGTCAGGCGAGTTGGAAGAAGTGCAGGAAGTGTTCAATTCCATCATTCGTCCCTGATGACAGTCTATTCACTATTGCGCCTTGAGAGGTGTCACATACGTGCAAATAAAGGACTTATTTTCGAAGAAGAAGTACGCAACCATCCCTTCGGAGCGCCCCAAGCGCGATATTCCCGAAGGATTGATGAATAAGTGCTCCAAGTGCGGCACCATTCAGTACTCCAAAGAATTAGAGAAAAATTTGAAGGTCTGCTCGTCATGCGGACATCATTACCGGTTGAACGCATGGGAACGGATCGGGATGACGCTCGATGACGGGCATTTGTTTGAATACGACGCCGGCATGGAGTCCGTGGATCCGCTAGGTTTCCCGGGTTACGCGAATAAGCTCGAGCAGCAGAAAGCGAAATCGAATCTGCGGGATTCCGTCGTGACGGGCGAAGGCAAGATCGGGGGCTTCCCGGTCGTCGTCGCGGTGATGAGCTTCGATTTCTTCACGGGGAGCATGGGCTCGGTAGCCGGGGAGAAGATAACGAGAGCGATCGAAGCCGCGCACGAGAAGAAACTTCCGCTCATTATCTTCTCCACGTCAAGCGGAGCTCGCATGCAAGAGAGTATTCTAAGCCTCATGCAGATGGCGAAAACAAGCGCGGCCCTCGCGAAATTCCAAGGCGCCGGAGGCTTGTACATATCCGTATTCACCGATCCGACGACAGGAGGCGTATCCGCCAGCTTCGCGAGTTTGGGCGACTACAATTTGGCCGAGCCTGGCGCGCTCATCGGCTTCGCGGGCAGAATCGTTATCGAACAGACGATTCGCCAGAAGCTGCCGGACAACTTCCAGACGGCGGAATTCAATCTTCAGCACGGTCAGCTCGACAAAGTCGTTCACCGCAAAGATATGAAGGCTACGCTTGCGAAGCTCCTGGACATGCATGCCGTGAAGGAGGAATCGATCCATGGCGAATGAACTGCCCTTTGAGAAGCCGATTATCGAGCTTCGCCAGAAGATCAAAGAGCTGAAGAGCCTAAGCGTCGGCAAAGGCATCGATTTCTCGGAGGAAATTCTGAGGCTGGAGGAACGCTGCAAGCAGCTGGAAGAAGAGCTGTACAGCGAGCTGACCGCCGCCCAGAAGATGCACTTGGCGAGACATCACCAGCGTCCGACATCGCTTGATTTCATCGGAGAAATTTTCTCCGATTTCATGGAGCTTCACGGGGATCGGTTGTTCGCTGACGATCTAGCAATTGTTGGCGGCCTGGCCAAGCTGAACGGGGTACCGGTCACGGTTATCGGCCATCAGCGCGGCAAGGATACGCGCGATAACATCGCCCGGTTCTTCGGCAGCCCCCATCCGGAGGGCTTCCGCAAAGCGCTTCGTCTCATGCAGCAGGCCAACAAATTCGGTCGCCCGATTATTACGTTCATCGACACGAAAGGCGCCTACCCCGGCAACACCGCCGAGGAACGGGGCCAATCCGAAGCGATTGCGCGCAATTTGAGGGAGATGGCCGGATTTGGCGTGCCTATTATTTGCGTGGTCATCGGCGAAGGCGGCAGCGGCGGAGCGCTTGCGCTCGGCGTCGGGAACCGCGTGCTTATGCTCGAGAACGCGATCTATTCGGCCATTTCGCCGAACGGCGCGGCATCCATTCTTTGGAAGGATGCATCGAGAGCGGATCAAGCCGCCGAGGCCATGAAGATTACGGCCAAGGATTTGCTGGAATTCGGCATTATCGAAGAGATTATCGAAGAGCCGCAGGGCGGCGCGCATCGCGATCTGGAATTCCAATCCGAGAAGATCAAAGCGGGCCTATGGAAGCATCTGCAAGAGCTGAAGCAGCTTACGCCGGAGCAGCTGATTGAAGACCGCTACAACAAATTCCGCAAGGTCGGCTATTTCCAAATAGCCGAAGCAGAAGCGGGCGAGCAGGCTGCCGCTCGTGGAGAGACGCCCCGCGCCGAAGCGCAAGGCAACGAGACCGCTCCCACGCTTTAACTAGTTAGGTATACAATCGCGATTTACGCGGGACAAGCCCGCGTAGCCGCGTGTATTTCATATGAATTAGACCAAGACATTTAGGCACTAAACGGAGGAAATTTAACATGCGCAAAACAAAGATCGTCTGTACAATCGGCCCTTCCAGCGAGTCGCTGGAGAACACGAAGAAATTGATTCAGGCTGGGATGAACGTAGCTCGTCTGAACTTCTCCCACGGAGATTTCGAGGAGCACGGCAACCGGATTAAGAACATCGGACTGGCTAATCGCGAGCTGGGCACATCCGTAGCGATATTGCTGGACACCAAAGGACCTGAGATTCGTCTCGGCAAGCTGAAGGAAGAACCGATCGAGCTGGTGCAAGGCGATGCGATCACGCTCACGACCGAAGAAATTCTGGGCGACCGCAGCCGCATTCCGGTAACGTACAGCAATCTGCCTAACGATCTGTCGGTAGGTTCGACCGTCCTGATCGACGACGGCCTGATCGGACTTACGGTGGAATCGATCGAAGGAACGGAAATCCACTGCCGCATCGTCAACAGCGGACCGATCAAGAGCAAGAAGGGCGTGAACGTGCCGGGCGTCAAGATTTCGCTGCCGGGCATTACGGAGAAGGACGCGGGAGACATCGTGTTCGGCATCGAGCAAGGCGTCGACTTCATCGCGGCTTCGTTCGTGCGCAAAGCGAGCGACGTTCTGGAAATCCGCGAGCTTCTGGAGAAGCACAACGCGAGCCATATCCAAATCATTTCGAAGATCGAGAACCAAGAAGGCGTGGACAACCTGGACGAGATTCTGGAAGTATCCGACGGCCTGATGGTAGCCCGCGGCGATCTCGGCGTTGAGATTCCGGCGGAGGAAGTTCCTCTCGTTCAGAAGATGATGATCAAAAAATGCAATCGCGCGGGCAAGCCGGTTATTACGGCAACGCAAATGCTGGATTCGATGCAGCGCAACCCTCGTCCGACTCGCGCGGAAGCGAGCGACGTAGCGAACGCGATCTTCGACGGCACGGACGCGATCATGCTGTCCGGCGAGACGGCTGCCGGCAAATATCCGGTCGAATCCGTGCAAACGATGTCCCGCATCGCGGAGCGCGCCGAAAGCGCGCTTGAGTATCGCGAGATCTTCACGAAGCAAGCGAATGCGCAGCAAACATCCGTGACCGAAGCGATCAGCCAAGCGGTGGCGAACTCCGCCCTCGACCTGAACGCGAAAGCGATTGTTACGTCTACGCAAAGCGGCTTCACGGCGCGCATGGTATCCAAGTATCGTCCGAAAGCTCCGATCATCGCCGTAACGACAGACTCGAAGGTGATGAAGCGACTGGCACTTGGCTGGGGCGTTATTCCGGTTCAAGGCGCGGATGCCGATACAACGGACGAAATGTTCGAGAATGCGGTGAAAGGCGCCATGAGCACGGGATTGCTGAGCCTTGGCGATACGATCGTCATTACGGCAGGCGTTCCGGTTGGACGCGCCGGCACGACGAACCTGATGAAGATTCACCATATTGGCGAGCTGCTTGCCAAAGGGCAAGGCATCGGCAGCCAGACGGTAACGGGCAAGCTGGTTGTTGCCCGCAACCCGCAGGAAGCCGTCTCCAAAGTCGAGAAAGGCGATATTCTTGTCGCTATCTCCACGGATAAAGAATATATGCCGGCCTTCGAGAAAGCGGGAGCCGTTATTACGGAGCAAGGCGGTATTACGAGCCATGCGGCCGTATGCGGTCTGAACCTTGGCATTCCGGTTATCCTGGGCGTTAGCGGCGCAACCGATTCGCTTAAGGATGGCATGGAAGTAACCGTGTACGCGGAGACGGGCTTCATCTACTCCGGTCAATCGAAAGTACTGTAATACCCCATATAAATGGCTCTAGAATGGAAAGCGATGGTGATGTCACCGTCGCTTTTTGTTCCATTCACGCACATATTCGGTAAGGAAAGAAGAAGGTGAAATAAGAAATGGCGCTAAACGGAATTTGGCGGCTGCATCCGCTTCGGGTAAGATATCAGGAGACCGACCAGATGGGTGTCGTTTTTCACGGGAACTACGTGACCTGGTTCGAAATCGGAAGAACGGAATGGATCAGGGCTGCAGGCTACGATTACAAATCGATTGAGAGCAACGGATTGCTGCTCCCCGTCGTAGATCTATCTTGCCAGTATATCGCTCCCGCAAGGTATGACGATACCGTCGTCATCTGTACAAGAATCGAATCGTGCACGCCGCTTCGGATCTCGTTCCAGTCCCAGGTCCGGAAGGTCAAGGAAGAGAATTTTGCGAATGCGGAAATTCCATTCGGCGAGGCGCTGCCCGGCGATCTCCTGGTCGAAGGAGGCACGAAGCACGTATGGGTGAATACGGACTGGCAGCCGGCCAGGCTGAACAAAGTAATGCCGGAATTATACGCGGTTGTCAGCGGAGGAGAATGACGGGCTGACGACAATCGTAAGCATGTAGAACAAGAAGGGAGGAATAGGATGTATAAGTGGATTCTTGCGGCATTTTTGATCGTGCCCGTTATCGAATTATGGGGGATCCTGCAGATGGGGGAATGGATCGGCGGGTGGAACACGTTTTTTATTATTTTGGCCATGAGCGCCCTTGGCGCGTATTTCGCCCGTTCCGAAGGGCGCAAGGTGTGGCTGGAAGCCCAGAGACAGCTTCAATCCGGCCAGATGCCCGGGCGTGCTATCGTAGACGGAATTATTGTCCTGTTCGGAGGGCTGCTTCTTCTGACCCCCGGTTTTTTCAGCGATATCCTCGGTCTAGTCTTGCTTCTGCCTATCACCCGTCCTATTTTTCGTCATATGGTGTTACAGTGGCTCGAGAAACGGATGCGTAACGGCAATTTCACGATCCGAAGATTTTAGGCTTGTTTACGCTGGCTTTACATTTCGTTAATATGGCAATAATAGTAAGCCGTCATAATAGGGAAGATGTTGTAGGTTTGCTGACGCAAACCTAAGTTTATGCTTACGACGTGGGTTTACTTTGTAAACCCTGTAGGAGGAAACACCTAATGACCAAGCTATTGTCCCCTTACGTTAACCGTGATTTAAGCTGGATCGAGTTTAATCGAAGAGTGCTGGAGGAAGCTCAGGATACGCGAAATCCCTTGCTTGAACGCGCGAAGTTTCTGTCGATCGTATCCAGTAATTTGGATGAGTTCATGAGCGTTCGCGTGGCCGGCATTCAAGACCAGATGAGAGCGGGACTGACGAAGACGGATTTTACGGGCTATACGCCCGCGGGTCTCTGGAAGCGATTGATCAAACGCGCGACGAGCATGGTGTTCGAGCAGTATCGTACTTACCGTGAAGTGACGAGATGTCTGGCCAAGGAAGGCATCTGCATTCGTGCCGTTGACGAGCTGAACGCGACTCAGAAGAAGGCGGTTTCGGATTATTTTCACGAGATCGTGTTTCCCGTACTGACGCCGATGGCGGTGGACCAGAGCCGGCCTTTCCCGCTTGTTCATACGAAGGAGCTCTATCTTGCCGTCTTGCTGAAGCGCGAGGATGCCACGGATGAGGAAGAGCCGCTATTCGCTATTGTGCAGGTGCCGTCGATCCTGTCCCGCTATGTGCCGGTGCAAGGCCGCATCAACAGCAAGAAGCAGGAATTCGTTCTGCTGGAAGACGTCATCGAGCAATTCATCGATACCCTGTTCAATGGCTATATGCCTTTTGCGGTGCACCCGTTCCGGTTGACGCGCAATGCCGATCTGACGCTGAACGAGGAAGGCGCGGAGGATCTGCTCGAGGAGATCGAGAAGGAGCTGCGCAGACGGAGATGGGGGATTCCGGTCCGTCTGGAAGTAGCCAAAGGCATGCATCCGTATGCGCTGGAGACGCTGCGCGACGAGCTGGAGATCGAAGATAATCTGTTCGAAATCGACGGGCCGCTCGACCTAAGCTTCTTGCTCCGGTTCGTGGGCAGTCTGCCTGGATATGATAATTTGCGTTACGAGAAGATGGAGCCGGTCTATCCGAGAGAATTCGACGAAAGCGATGATATGTTCGAGATCATTCGGCAGCGCGATGTACTGATGTATCATCCCTACGAATCGTTTGAAGCGGTGAACGACTTCGTGCTGCAAGCCGCTTACGATTCCGACGTTCTGGCTATTAAGATGACGCTGTACCGGGTGAGCGGACAGTCCGCGCTAGTCCAGGCTCTGGCGAAGGCGGCGGAGGCCGGCAAGCAGGTGACCGTTGTCGTAGAGCTGAAGGCAAGATTCGACGAGGAGCGCAATATCGCTTGGGCGAGACAGCTTGAGAAGGCGGGCTGCCATGTCGTATACGGGTTGGTCGGACTGAAAACCCATGCGAAAATACTGCTTGTCGTCAGACGGGAGCAAGGCACGCTGCGGCGATATGTTCACGTCGGTACGGGCAACTATAACGATAATACGGCCACGTTATACACGGATATCGGTTTGTTCACCGCCCATCCCGTTATCGGCGGGGACGCATCGGCTTTGTTTAATGAAGTCACCGGTTATTCGTCCCCCTATGAATGGAAGGCGTTCGGCGTGGCGCCGACGGATTTGCGGGAGAAGCTGTTCCGGCTGATCGACCGGGAACGGGACAACGCCCTCGCCGGGCGGAAGGCGCATATTATTGCCAAAATGAATTCGCTGTCCAATCAGGATATGATCGACAAGCTGTACGAAGCGTCGCAGGCGGGGGTCAAAATCGATCTCATCGTCAGGGGCGTCTGCTGTTTAAGGCCGGGCGTACCCGGCCGCAGCGAAAATATTAAGGTATTCAGCATTGTAGACCGTTACTTGGAGCATGCAAGAGTCATGTACTTCTATAACGGCGGGGAGGAAGAGGTGTATCTCTCCAGCGCGGATTGGATGACCCGCAACCTGATGAAGCGCATCGAGCTCATGTGTCCGGTGTTCGATCCGGGCCTTCGCATGATCCTGATCAATATGCTTCGCCTCAACTTGGAGGATGACGTGAAGGCGAGGGAGCTGAAGCCAAGCGGCTTATATGAGCCTGTTGCAAGCCGAAGCGACACGCCTTTCCGCAGCCAGTTCGAAGCGAAGAAGATCCAGCTTTGGAAAGGCCATGCCTAAAGGTGAATGTTCAAAATGCCCGGTTGAACAACCTCTTAGAGGAGCACGGGTTCAAGCTCCCATTGCTTCTTGAAATCAGACGCGATTTCTTCGAGCTCCCTGCGTTCGACCGCCAGGGAGCCTCTTATTTGCAGAGGCCGAATCAGCATGAGCCTGTCGGTCGTCCGGACGGTCAGCTGGCCGATCGCCTGCGTCTCGCTCCGATCCAGCGAGGCAGCCAGCTGAAGAAGGAGGCCGAGCTTGCAGATCAGCTCGATGTCGCTGTCGCTTATAAGCGAACGATATTCGGCGACTTGGCTTTTGACCTTGCTTTTGCTCTTGTAGGAGGCGATGGAAGCCGTCAAGATGATTTCCCTGTGCGTCAGTCCGTTCAAATGCGAATGGATGATCAGGTAGAAGGAATGTCTGGCATAATCGTAATATTCGATGGATGCTCCGATCCGGTGGAGCTGGGAGGCGCAATCCAGCAGCGTTCTAGCCCTGGCGTCGAAACGGTGAACCGGCTGCAGGTCGTCGTAAATTTCGAGGGCAAGACGGTTCACCTGCATGACGTGCTGTCTCGGCGCTTCGGTATGCAAGGCGCTAATGTTCCGGAGGCTGAAGGACAGCGGGTCGTCCAGTTTAGGACGGTTCGGGAAGCGCGTGGCGTGGAACAGACCGTCCCGCAGACCCGCGCCGCATATTTGGTAATGGGAAGCGCGGGCGGCCCGGAATACCGCTCGCAGCACGGCGATCCCCGGCACGATGACGTCAGCGCGGTCTTTGGACAAGCCGGGCGTCTTGCGCCTTCTGTCGAGAGGCTGCCTGCGAAGCGTCTGGAACAGCTCGTCTACGCTGGATTCGGTCATTTCATAGTTATGCGTCTGGGCAAAAGGATACTGATGAACCGCCTGATGCACCTTGCCAAGGGCGCGTACCGTCCCGCCGACGCCGACCAGCGGCAAGCCCGGCGCTTCGCGAATCCACGAGTGACCGCGGACGGCTTCCCCTACGATCGATTCGATTGCCTTCAAAGCGTCGTCGGACAGCTGCTCTCTCGAATCGAATTTCTTGTTCAGGCTGACGCACCCGAACGGGAAGGAAACCGAATGAACCAGCTCGCGTTCGCGGAAGAGCGAGAGCTCGGTGCTGCCGCCGCCGATGTCGATTAGGAATCCTTCGGATATATTTAGCGAATTGATCATGCCGAGGAAACCGAATGAAGCTTCGTCGATGCCGGATAGCAGCTCGATCGAGAGCCCGATTTCGTCTTTGATCCGGCGCAAGATGGTTTCCCGGTTGGTGGCGTTGCGGACGGCGGCGGTGGCTACCGCTCGGATGTGCGCGATGCCGTGATGCGAGCAGATTCGCATGAAATGCCGAAGCGTGTCTATCAGCTCGGACAGCGCGTCGTCCTGCAATGCTCCGCCTTCATCTATTTTGCCGCTCAGCCTGGCGGACCGTTTGCTGGCGTCGACGACGCGGTGAGCGCCGTTATCGGTTCTTTCGTACACGACAAGCCTGACGGAGTTGGAGCCAATATCGATAATGCCAATGCGTTGTCCGGTCATGTAGTACCTCCGTGCGGCGATCCGGGGACGCCGATTGTATTCAGGTCATTTTACCATAATCATGCCGCCGAATCGAAGTATAATCCCATAGTCCCCGTGGAATAATTAGCTGTCGGGAAGCGGATTCCAGGCGTAAAAAGACGGCTTTGCGTACATAGCGATTCAAATTATCAATGATGCCGATAAAGCATTTTTATGTCCGATTTTGTTGGCTTCATTGGAAAAATCATTTATGATTAAAGACAGTGCTACAAAACCGTTTCCATTGGTAATTAATGAACTATTTCGAGTATAAAGGAGAGAGAACGATGACAGCAACTAAGGGTCTGGAAGGAATTGTCGCAGCAGCGTCCTCCATCAGCTCCATCATCGATGGGGTTCTGACATATCGCGGCATCAACATTGACGATCTTGCAGAGAATGCATCCTTCGAAGAAGTGGCGTATCTGCTGTGGTACGGCAAGCTACCGAATCGTTCCGAGTTGGACGGGCTGCAGAAGCAGCTGGATCAATATGCGGAGGTTCCGCGCGAAGTAATCGAAGGCATCAAGCTGTATCCGAAGGGTACGAATTCGATGGCGGCTCTTCGCACGGCCGTGTCCAGCCTGGCGCTGTACGACGAGTCGGCGGGCGACATGTCCCCGGAGGCGAACCAGCTGAAAGCGATCAAGCTGCAGGCTCAGCTTCCTACGGTAATCGCCGCTTTCGCGCGCATTCGCGAAGGCAAAGAGCCGGTTGCTCCGAAGAAGGGCGTTTCGATCGCTTATAATTTCTTGTACATGCTTACAGGCAACGAGCCTGCCGAGGTAGCGGTGAAAGCGCTCGACCAAGCGCTTGTTCTTCACGCGGACCACGAGCTTAACGCTTCCACGTTCGCTGCCCGCGTTACGGTAGCGACGCTGTCGGACATTTATTCCGGCGTAACCTCCGCGATCGGCGCTCTCAAGGGCCCTCTGCATGGCGGAGCGAACGAAGCGGTTATGGTCATGCTCGAAGAAATCGGCTCCTCCGCGAACGTCGAGAGCTATATTGGAAACGCGCTTGCGAACAAGGTGAAGATCATGGGCTTTGGCCACCGCGTTTACAAAAACGGCGACCCGCGCGCGAAGCATCTTCAGAAGATGTCCCGCGAGCTGGGCAAGCTGACCGGCAACATGGAGCTTTACGAAATGTCCGTCAAGATCGAAGAGCTCGTTACCGGCCAGAAGGGTCTGAAGCCGAACGTCGACTTCTATTCCGCTTCCGTGTACACGGCGCTTGAAATTCCGCGCGATCTGTTCACGCCGATTTTCGCGATCAGCCGCGTATCCGGATGGAGCGCTCATATTCTGGAGCAATACCAGGATAACCGTCTGATCCGTCCTCGCGCGGACTATGTCGGTCCCGTTAACGCCAAGTACATTCCGATCGAGCAGCGCTAATCATAGTAGCGGTAGGAGAAGCGGGAACAAGCGGCAAGCTTGTTCTCCTTTTCCCTGTCTTGCGGGTACATAGGTTGGCACGGCTTGCCAATAAACAGAATCAGGTTTATGCTTACGAAGCCAGTTTTCTTTTTGCGGCTACCGCTGCAAATTCAATAAATGGTTTACGCTTATGAGGCAGTTTTTTCTCATTGCGGCAATCCGCTGCAACTACTAAAAAACTTTAGGAGGATTTATCAATGGCTCAATTCGAAAAATACGCGCTTCCAACTGAAGGCGAGCAAATTACGATCGACAACGGCGTGCTGCAAGTACCTAACAACCCAATCATCCCTTTCATCGAGGGTGACGGAACGGGACGCGACATCTGGCGCGCATCCAAGCGCGTTCTTGACGCAGCTGTAGACAAAGCTTATGGCGGCTCCAAAAAAATCGCCTGGTACGAAGTGTTCGCCGGCGAAAAAGCGTTCAACACTTACGGCGAATGGCTTCCTAACGATACATTGACTGCGATCCGCGAATACATCGTTGCGATCAAAGGACCTCTGACGACGCCAATCGGCGGCGGCATCCGTTCCCTGAACGTTGCGCTTCGCCAAGAGCTGGACCTGTACACTTGCCTTCGTCCAGTTCGTTATTTCGACGGCGTGCCTTCCCCGGTTAAACGCCCTGAGCTCGTGAACATGGTCATCTTCCGCGAGAACACGGAAGACATCTATGCGGGCATCGAGTACGCGGAAGGTTCGGCGGAAGTGAAAAAAGTGATCCAATTCCTGCAAAATGAAATGGGCGTTAACAAAATCCGTTTCCCGGAAACTTCCGGCATCGGCATCAAGCCTGTTTCCGCTGAAGGATCGAAACGCCTTGCTCGCGCAGCGATCGAATACGCGATCAAGCACGGCAGAAAATCGGTTACTTTGGTACACAAAGGCAACATCATGAAATTCACCGAAGGCGCGTTCAAAAACTGGGGCTACGAAGTTGCCGAGCAAGAATTCGCGGAGCAAACGTTCACTTGGGGCCAATACGACCGCATCAAAGAAGCGGAAGGCGTAGACGCTGCGAACAAAGCGCAAGCTGAGGCGGAAGCAGCCGGCAAAATCATCGTGAAGGATGCTATCGCGGACATCGCGCTGCAGCAAGTTCTGACTCGTCCAACCGATTTCGACGTTATCGCGACATTGAACCTGAACGGCGACTACCTGTCTGATGCTCTGGCTGCTCAAGTAGGCGGCATCGGTATTGCTCCGGGCGCTAACATCAACTACCTGACTGGCCATGCGATCTTCGAAGCTACTCATGGTACGGCTCCGAAATACGCGGACAAAGACGTCGTGAACCCTGGTTCCGTTATCCTGTCCGGCGTTATGATGCTCGAGCATCTGGGCTGGCAAGAAGCGGCTGACCTGATCTACAAAGGCATGGAAACATCGATCAACAACAAAACCGTTACTTACGACTTCGCACGCCTGATGGAAGGCGCAACCGAAGTGAAGTGCTCGGCGTTTGCTGACGAAATCATTAAAAACATGTAGTAACCGAAACCCTTATTAAGGGCTTTTCAAACCCACCCAAACCCTCCCTTCCAAGGGAGGGCCCCGAGGCGCTGCGCCCTCTGGACACCCGCCTGAAGAACGTCGGAGTTACAGAGGAGCGCGGCTTCTCGTTTTTGTGGGCGGTTGTCCCTGGAGGGACAACTGGCCGAGTTTGGTTGGGAGGAGTTCAAAAGCGATCAATTGAGCAAGCGAGCTTTTGGAGTGAAATAAGCGATACGGATTAAAACGACTTAATGGGCAGAGAAACCGGATGTTTGGTATGGCGGTCGAGTTGGCTTCGTGCGTTGAATGAGTATTTATTCGATGGGAGGCAATTGGAATGGCTATTACGCGTAAGAAGATTACGGTCGTCGGGGCAGGCTTTACGGGGGCGACTACGGCGCTGATGCTCGCGCAGAAGGAGCTTGGGGACATCGTGCTGGTGGATATCGCGCCGCTGGAGAACCCGACGAAAGGAAAAGCGCTCGATATGCTGGAGGCGACTCCGGTGATGGGCGTGGATTCCAATATCATCGGTACGTCAAGCTATGAAGATACGAGAAATTCCGACGTCGTTATCATCACGGCAGGCGTCGCACGGAAGCCCGGCATGAGCCGGGACGATCTCGTGAACACGAATGCCGGCATCGTCCGGTCGGTCTGCGAGAGCGTGAAGGCGACTAGTCCTAACGCTTACGTCATTATCCTGAGCAACCCGGTAGACGCCATGACATACGCGGCCTACCAGACGCTCGGTTTCCCGAAAAATCGCGTCATTGGCCAGTCCGGCGTGCTGGATACGGCTCGTTACTGTACGTTCATAGCCCAAGAGCTGAACGTATCGGTCGAGGATGTTCGCGGCTTCGTGCTCGGCGGACACGGCGATGATATGGTCCCTCTCGTACGTTATTCCAACGTGGCGGGTATTCCGATCGAGAAGCTGATCCCGGCGGACCGCATCGAGGCGATCGTGCAGCGCGCCCGCGTCGGCGGCGGAGAAATCGTGAACCTGCTGGGCAACGGCAGCGCGTATTATGCGCCTGCTGCTTCCCTTGTCCAGATGACCGAGGCTATTCTGAAGGACAAGAAACGGATCATTCCGGTTATCGCTTATCTTGAGGGCGAATACGGCTATGACAACCTCTTTATGGGCATTCCGGCGATTATCGGCGGCGATGGCATAGAGAAGGTGATCGAGCTGGAGCTGACGCCGGAAGAGAAAGCGGCGCTCGATAAGTCCGCCGAATCCGTCCGCAGCGTTATCCAAGTCGTAACAGCCGGCTGATCAAGCAAGCAAGCGGACCGCAATAGATAGAAATTCGGGAGGACCCTGACAGAATCACTGCCAGGGTCTTTTCCGTTCCAATGGGAAGGAGGCTGCTCCGCGTATGGAGAAAGCAAGACAACTCCTGAAGGAGATATACGGTTATGATTCTTTCCGGAAAGGACAGGAAGAGATAATAGCCGGCATAGTAGATGGACATGACACATTGGCGATACTCCCCACGGGCGGAGGCAAATCGATTTGTTATCAAATTCCGGCGCTTCTGCTTCCGGGAACGACCCTTGTCATTTCGCCGCTTATTTCGCTGATGAAAGACCAGGTCGACAGCTTGAGCCGGGTCGGCGTGCGAGCCGCGTTTCTGAACAGCTCCCTGAGCGCGGCCGAATACCGCGACGTGCTTCGAAGCGCGATGCAAGGAGAGTATAAGCTGCTCTACGTGGCGCCTGAGCGTCTGGACGCGCCTATGTTCCAATCGTTGTCGGAGCAGCTTCATATTCCGCTTATCGCCATCGACGAGGCCCACTGCGTATCGCAGTGGGGCCATGATTTCAGGCCGAGCTACCGGCAGCTGGCGGGCTGGATCGGGAGGATGTCGAACCGTCCGCTTGTGGCCGCGTTTACGGCGACAGCGACCGAGGAAGTAGCGGACGATATTACGGCGATGCTGAAGCTGAACGATCCTCGCCGCTATGTCACGGGATTCGCAAGGCCGAATCTATCCCTCTCCGTTGTCAGCGGGGTGGATAAGAAACGGTTCCTTCAGCGGTTTCTGAAGGAGCGGGAGCAGCAGTCCGGCATCGTATACGCGGCGACGCGGAAGGAAGTGGAGGACGTATGCTCGAAGCTTCAGCAGCTCGGCGTCGAAGCCGGCAAATATCATGGCGGATTGTCCGACAGCGAACGAGCGGAAACGCAGGAACGGTTCCGGTTCGACCAAATCCGCGTAATGGTGGCTACTAACGCTTTCGGCATGGGGATTGACAAGCCGAATGTCCGGTTCGTCCTGCATTGGCAGATGCCGGGCGATCTCGAATCGTATTACCAGGAGGCGGGAAGAGCCGGGCGCGACGGGGAGGAGAGCGACTGCGTTCTTCTATTCGAGCCGGCGGACATGCAGGTGCAGCGATTTTTGATCGAGCAGGGCGCTGGAGATGCCGATCGGAAGTCGATTCAGATGTCCAAGCTTCATATGATGATGAATTACAGCCGGACGCAGCGGTGCCTGCAGCAGTTTATTGTTGATTATTTCGGCGAATCAGACGTCCCGGCATGCGGCAAATGCAGCAGCTGCCTGGACAAAAGCGAATCCGTCGACCGCACGCAAGACGCCAAAATGGCGCTGTCCTGCGTAGGTCGGATGAAAGGACGGTTCGGCGTCACGATGGTGGCGAAGGTATTGAAGGGTTCAAGAGATAAACGGCTGCTCGAATTCGGTTTGGACCGGTTGTCCACGTATGGCTTAATGCGGAATCTGCCGGAGAAGGAAATTGCGGACTGGCTGTACTGGCTTGTGGCGGAAGGGTATATGAGGCTTAGCGAAGGCCAGTACCCGACGGTTTCGCTTACGGCGAGCGCGCTGCCCGTGCTGGAAGGCAAGGAGATGATCTCGCAGCGGGTGAGAGCCGCCGTCAGACAAGCCGGCGGCGATTCGCCGGCCGCGTCTTCGCCGCTGTTCGAAGCTCTGAAGCAATGGCGCAGGGATGCCGCTTCCAAGGAAGGGGTGCCTCCGTTCATGATTTTCTTCGACGCGACGTTAAGAGACATCGCGAACGCGATGCCGACGTCTGTGGACGATCTTCTCGCCGTCAAAGGCATTGGCCTAGCCAAAGCGCAGAAATACGGCGAGCAAATAACGGCAATCGTAACGGAGCATGCCGGCGATCAGTCTCCAAGCGCCGAGCGTTCCTCCCGAACGCCGAGACCGGTTTCGACGTCTGCGGCGAGACCGGCTTCAGACTCGGAGCAGCCCAGCCATCTGCAGTCGCTCGAGCTGTTCAACCAAGGCATGGAGCCGGGCGAGATCGCGAAGGCAAGAGGCTTCGGCCAAGTGACGGTTGAAGGCCATATTATCCGCGGCGCGGGAGAAGGCCATCCTGTAGATTGGGAACGGATCATCCCGGACGGTCAGGAGGAGCTCATTATGGCCGCGATCGAGAAGGTCGGCGCGGAGAAGCTCCGTCCGATCAAGGACGAGCTTCCTCCGGAAGTGACATACTTTGCGATTCACGGCGTTTTATGCAAACACGGGATTCGTAGCAGCTAACCCATCCGCGGAGGCATTCATTTTTCAACGCTTCGGCTCAATTAACGTATACCGCTTTGCCGGCATATACGGCAGGGCGGTTTGTTGCGTTTTTGTTCATTTGAAAATAGCGAAGTTTCTGATAAACTACTGATTATAGGAAAAATGATACAGGAGGAATAGAAATGTACGGAGCTATGATGTTATTACACGTGCTTGGCGCGGTGGGGATGGGGTTTTATATCGTTCTGCCCATTATGCTCGGAGGGGCTAGCAAGGCGGATGGTTCTGGACAAGCCGGCCTCGCCAAAGGTTTATTGTCCGCTAACCGGATTGCGCAATATTTCCTCGTGCTGCAGCTTCTGACAGGGGGCTACTTAATGTCGCAAGGCGAATACGCCGTCATCTGGATGGTGATCGTAACGCTTCTGTTCTTGGCTATCGCAGCGCTCGGCGGCATCATGACCAAGCCGCTCAAGCAAGTCGTGAATTCGATCGAAGCGGGTCAAAGCGCGACTTCGTTCATCAACAAAGCCAAAGTGATGAGCATGATCATTCTTGTTCTATACGTGGCGATCATTTATTTCATGGTCGATCCTATTTATAAATAAGAGAACGTATTAGGGGGACTAAGTTGTGCGAGACGTTTCACCTCAAATCATAACGTTCGGCGAATCCATGGCGCTCTTCATGCCGGAGGAGCATAAATCCATTGAACGGGCTTCCAAGCTGGAGCAAAGCTTCGGCGGGGCGGAGAGCAACGTGGCCATCGGTCTCGCGAGACTCGGCTCGTCTGTCGGCTGGTTCGGCGCGCTTGGCGACGACCCGTTCGGCAAGCTCGTCTTGAAAACGCTTCGCGGAGAAGGCGTCGACGTCTCTCGCGCTAAGCTGAGCGTCGAAGCGCCTACGGGCATGATGTTCCGCGAGCATGTGGCGGGACGTCTCGCCGTCCATTATTTCCGCAAGGGCTCGGCAGCCAGCCGGATGAAGCCCGAAGATCTCGATGAAGAGTACATAAGAGGGGCAAAGCTTCTTCATGTGACGGGCATAACTTGCGCGATCAGCGAGGAAGGCCGGAGAACGGTCCGCCGGGCGGTGGATATCGCGAAGGAAGCGGGCGTTCTGGTCAGCTTTGACCCGAATTTGAGGCTGAAGCTGTGGTCGATCGAGCAGGCCAGAGAAACGCTTCTGCCTCTGGCGGCGGACGCGGACTATTTCCTGCCGGGCTGGGACGAGCTGAAGCTGCTCTATGAAAGGGATGATTACGCCGTGGTCAAGAGCCGCTTGAATGAGCTTAAAGCGATTACCGTCATCAAAGGAATGGGAGACGCTACCGTCGTTCTCGACAAGGATCAGGAGACATCGGTCCCATTCTACCCCGCGGAGCAAGTGGTGGATACCGTAGGAGCGGGCGACGGCTTCTGCGCAGGCTTCCTGGCTGGCATCATGAAAGGCATGTCGCCTGAGGAAGCGGTGCGACTTGCCAGCATTAACGGCTCGCTTGTCGTGCAGATGCGCGGCGATTGGGAGGCGCTGCCGGAGTGGGAAGTCGTGGAGCAGCGGATGTCGGCCAAAGCGTGGGTGGAACGCTAATGATGATGGATGGGAGCGGATCCAAGGGCCAGCGCAGACGCGAAGCGATTCTCCAGCTGCTGAAGCAGCAAGGGCGCATTACGATAACCGAAATGGTAGAACGATTCGGCTGCTCGGAGGCGACGGCGCGTCGGGATTTGGAGCAAATGGAGGGTACGTATCCGGTCATCCGCACGATAGGCGGCGCCATGTACGACGGCATGAGCACGATGCGAGAGCTGCACTTCGCCGAGAAGGAAGGGCTGTCGATCCTGGAGAAGGAGAAGATCGCCCAGCTAGCGTCGACGTTGATCGTAGAGGGCGACGTCATCGGATTATCGGGCGGTACGACCAATTTCCTGCTCGCTAAGCTGCTGAAGTCGCGCAAAGGCATTACGGTGGTGACGAACGCCGTGAATATCGCCATGGAGCTGGCGGGCAGCCCGATCCAAGTCGTCGTAACCGGCGGCATTATGCGCCATAACAGCTTCGAGCTGTGCGGTCCGCTCGGCGAAGGAATGGTGGCTCAGCTCCATATCGGCAAGATGTTCATCGGCGTCGACGGAATATCGGCCTCAGGAGGCATCTCCAGCTATTCCGAGCAGGAGGCCCAGATCGCCAAAGCGCTTATCAAGCGCTCGCAAGAGACGTATGCCGTATTCGATCACACGAAGACGAACAGAACGTCGTTATTCTCGGTGGCTTCGCTGTCCGAGCTTAAGGCCGTCATTACGGACTCCGAGCTTGATGGCGAGCTGGGGGACCAATTGCAGCGTGAGCAAGTTGCCGTGTATGTAACGGACTAGATGAAGCTAACTTGGAAAATAAAGATTGACGCCGGTCAGGAGAACGTTCCTGGCCGGCTTTTTTTTTCCTGTAGAAAGGGCAGTCCCAGAGGTCGAAATCGACATGGAACTGCCCTTTCTAATCTAAATCTTAAGAATCACGGTTGCTATAAACGGAGCGTCCGGCAACCCAAGTCCGTTCGACGTTCAGGTCGGCATCCGTTAAGACGAGGTCCGCCGCCTTGCCGGCGGCAATGGATCCGGTATGGCCGAACAGGCCAAGCTCTCTCGCCGGATTGCCGCTTGCCATACGGCTGACGTCGACGATGCTCAGCTTCGTTGCCGATAGGAGATAACGTACTGCGCGAATCATGGTCAGGCTGCTGCCTGCCAGCGCATTGCCCTCGCGAAGCCGCGCCGTGCCGTTCTTCACGACGACGGCGAGGCCGCCGAGCTCGTACGCGCCGTCCGGCATTCCTGCCGCTTCGATGGCGTCCGTCACGATGACGACTTTGTCCAGCGGCTTGGCGGCAAGGAGCAGAGCAATTGCCGCGGGGTGCACGTGCTCGCCGTCCGCGATAATCTCCGCGTAGATTCGGTCGTCGGTCAATACGGCGCCGAGCGTGCCGGGCTCGCGGTGATGCAAGCCGCGCATGGCGTTATACGTATGAACGGCATGCGTAAGGCCGGCGTCCGCCGCTTTCTTCATATCTTCGTAGTAAGCATCCGTATGTCCGGCCGCGGCAACGATGCCGTTCTCCGCCATCCATTCGATCGCTTCGATGGAGCCGGGTCTCTCGGGTGCCATTGTCAGAAGTTTAATAAGTCCGGGATAACGTTCGGTCCATGCCTTCAACCAGTCCAGCTGCGGGTCGCGGATGTAGGCCGGATTTTGGGCGCCTGGCCATTTCTCGCTAATAAACGGACCTTCCAGATGCACGCCGAGCAGCGTTGCGTAAGGCATGCCGTCTTGCTGATAGGAAGTGACGGCGTCAAGCACGGCTTCGATCGCTTCCCTGGAAGCCGTCATCGTCGTAGCCAGCATGCCGGTCGTGCCTTGGGACGCGTGAAAGCCCGTGATCCGGTCGAAGCTTTCATGGTTCGCATACATAAAGTCCCCGCCGAAGCCGCCGTGGACATGAAGATCGATGAAGCCCGGCAGCAGCCAGCCCCCGTTGCCGTCGATGCTTCCAGAAGGGGCCGCCTGATCCAGGCCCGCTTCCGCGATGCTCTCGATGCGTCCGTCCACAACGCTCACGCTTCCTCTGACAACCCGGTCCTCCAAAACGATATGAACATTATGAACGGTCCATGTCGAAGCTTTCTCCATCATCTATTCCAGCATCCTTCCCGCTTCTCGATCAAGCAATACGATGACCCGCGGATGCGTCTGCAGCAGGGAAGCGGGCACCTGAGTCGTAATCGGACCCGTCAACGCTTCCTTGACGATACGGGCTTTGTCGGAGCCTCGCACGACGAGCAGAATCGTATTGGCCTTCAATATGGAGCCCACGCCCATCGTGTACGCTTCCTTCGGCACTTCGTCCATAGACGCGAAGAAGCGGGCGTTCGCCTCCCGAGTCTCTTCCTTCAGCTTGACGACATGCGTGCCGGCCGACAGCTCCCCGTCGGGCTCGTTAAAGCCGATGTGGCCGTTATGCCCGAGACCGAGCAGTTGAATGTCCGCGGGATGCGCGTTCAGCAGGGCGTCGTAGCGCGTGCATTCTTCCTCCGGATTCTCCGCCATTCCGTTCGGCAGATGCGTCTGGCTCGAGGGAATGTCGATTCGGGAGAAGAGGTGACGGTTCATATAATAGGCATAGCTTTGATCGTTCTCCGGCGTCAGGCCGACGTACTCGTCGAGGTTATACGTCGTCGCGCCGCTGAAGCTCACTTTGTTATGATTGAAGTTCTCTACTATTTTGTCATAAATGCCGATAGGTGTCGATCCCGTGGCCAGGCCCAGAACCGCGTTCGGTTTCTCGTTAAGCAGCTGCGTGAACAACTCCGCCGCGTAACTGTCAAGCTGTTCCGACGTCTCAAAAATTTTAATCTCCATGGCTGCCTCCTGATTGTTCGGATTGCATAGCTTCTGATTTAAGTGTATATGAAAAAGGAATTTTGCACAATGATTTTGATTGCTCATTTCAAATAAATGATCGAAAAAATCATAAATTTAGTTTGACATAAGCGGTGTTCTATAGGGCCCCATGTCCGCGATGGCGCGCATGAGCAATTTGAGGGAAATTATGTTATGCTTTGACCATACAAGAAACGGTCCGGATCCATTAATGGGAGGTAGCGCATTGAGCCAGCAGCAAGAACTAGCGGGAGGAACCGCAAAGCGAAAAGGAGAGCATATCCGAATCTGTCTGGAAGAGGATGTGAACGGCAAGGACGTGTATACCGGATTCGAGCAATACCGATTCATCCATAACGCTCTTCCGGAATTGTCGTTCCAGGATATACAGCTTACTACCGAGTGGCTGGGACGGCCCGTCCGGACTCCGCTCCTCGTCAGTTCCATGACGGGAGGAACGGATGAAGCGGGAGCGATCAACAAGAGATTGGCTGTCGCGGCGGAGGAGCGGGGGTGGACCTTGGGACTCGGCTCGATGCGCGCCGCAATCGAACAGGAGGAGCTTGCGGCGACCTTCCGCATTAGGAAGGAAGCGCCGACGATTCCCGTTATCGCCAATATCGGCGCGGTGCAGCTGAATTACGGCTTCGGCGCGGAGTCGTGCCGGAGGGCGATGGAGCTCGCGGAAGCGGATGCGCTTGTTCTTCATTTGAACGCGATGCAGGAAGTATTCCAGCCTGAAGGGGATACGAATTTCTCGGGTCTGCTGTCGCGTATCGAAGCGGTATGCGCGAGTCTGCCGGTACCCGTTGGGGTGAAGGAGGTCGGCTGGGGCATCGATGGCGAAACTGCGGCCAAGCTTAGCGAAGCGGGAGTCGCTTTCATTGACGCCGCCGGAGCAGGTGGGACATCCTGGAGCCAAGTAGAGAAATTCCGCGTCCAAGACGCGATTAGACGGGAAGCGGCGGAGGCGTTCGCGGACTGGGGAATACCGACAGCGGACAGCATCGTTGACATCAGAGACCGGCTGCCCGGCGTATCTCTGATCGCTAGCGGAGGTCTGCGGAGCGGCGTCGATGCCGCGAAGGCTATAGCCTTGGGCGCCGGGCTCGCGGGCTTCGGACGAATCTTGCTGCCGCGGGCGGCAGGGCAGGACATGGATTTATCCGTAGAACGGTTGCTTGGGCAATTCGAGCGCATAGAATTCGAGCTTCGCGCCGCGATGTTCGGAATCGGCGCTGCGACCATCGACAAGCTGCGGGGTACCAACCGACTGGTTAGAAAGCAATAATCCATCTCATGAATATGCTGAGAAAGGATTATGACGGGGAAGGCGATAGCATGAACGAAACGATAGTGGAATTAACGAACGGCTGGGTGCAGGTGAAGGTACCTCTCCCGTTTTCGCTGAAATGGGTGAACAGCTATCTCGTGCCGGAGGAAGAAGGCTATACGCTGATCGACCCGGGCCTTGGCACCGAGGAGGCGAAGACGCTGTGGGAAGGCGTGCTCGAATGGAAGGGTCTGGATTGGTCGGATATCCGGCGCGTCGTCCTCACGCATCAGCATCCCGATCATTACGGCCTGGCCGGATATGTGCAGGAGATGAGCGGCGCTTCCGTATGGATGACGAAGCGCTCGCATGATTATGCGCTCCGCCTCTGGGGCGAAGATAGCCGCTTTCCCGATGATTTGCGCGCGCTTTATATGGCGCATGGCATGCCGGAAGAGGTGATGGACGCCATCGCGGACAATTTGGACGGGTTTGTTGCCCTCGTGTCGCCGCAGCCGGTCGTCCAGTATATGGAGCCTGGAGAGACGATTATGCTCGGCGACCGCCGCTGGGAGCTGATCGACGCGCCCGGCCATGCATACGGAGCGGTATGTTTCTATCAACCGGCTATGAAATGGATGGTCTGTGGGGATCAAGTGCTGCCGCATATAACGCCGAACGTCAGCGCCATTCCGGACGAGGAGCGCGATCCGCTGGCGGATTTCCTTCGCAGCTTGGAGCAGCTGAAGGCGTACGACGTCGAGTTTGCGCTGCCCGGACACCGGGACCCTTTCGCCGATTTCCGGGGGCGGATTGTGGAGCTGCAAAGCCATCATGCCAGAAGACTGAACGCGATGGCGGGCCAACTGGCGGAAGAGCCCCAAACCGCCTTCTCGCTCTGCGAGAAGCTGTTCGGGGCAAGGCTGAGGGAGAATCCGCATAATCTCAGATTCGCGATGTCAGAGACGCTCGCCCACCTCTACCATCTGGAGCTGAAAGGGATTATCGACTCTTCCAAGACGGAGCAAGGCGTATATGAATTCGCCGCGGTGAAGGTCACTTGTCCCGAAATTCCTGCGGAGTGATGCCGTAGCGCTCCTTGAACACTTTAATGAAATAGCTGGTTTTCTGGTAGCCGACCTTCGACGCGATCTCGTAAATTTTGTCCGGCGAGGAACGGAGAAGATGCGCGGCGGCTTCCATCTTCAGTCGGGATAGATATTCGCTGATCCCTTCGCCCGTCTCCAGCTTATAGACCTTGGACAGATAGGAAGGGTTCAGATACACATGATCCGCGATGGATTGCAAGGAGGCGTCAGCGAGATGGCCGGCCGCGTATTCCTGCACCTTCTGGATCAATCCCGTGCGCGAATCCTGCACGCGATCGGTCATGCGGCCGCGATAGGAGCTAACCGCTTCGTCTATCCATGAACGGAGCTGCGCGATCGTATGGAAGTGGGGACCGGCAAGCAGTTGATTGAATTCGCCGCCCAGGCATTCCGCTAACCATAGCTTGTTTTTGTGGATGGCGTACGTTAACGAGCTGACGAGAGCGAAGTACGCCTCCAGGATATGCTCGTGGGAATCCCCGCGCTTCTCTTCGAGCTCCTCGAATATGAGCGCCAGCTTCTGCTCGGCCGCCTCCCACTGCCCGGCCTCCAGCAAGTGGCTCATCTGCGGCGGCTGATACAGCTGGGAGAGCGAGTTGGCCTCTCCTTCGCTTGGCTGGACGTGTTCGCTGAGCGTCAGCAGGAAATCCCGCTCTCCGCCGATACGTTGGCGGAAGCTGCCGACCAGGCCTTCATACACGGCGGACAGCCGCTCGGAGAACAGGCTTGGCCTGCTGAGGGCCAGCGAGATCGTCCCCTTCAAATAAAGCTTGACGTAATGCTGAAGATGGGCCGCCTTCTGCTCGATCGTCTCGATGCTCACGGCAGACGGAAGCGCCTGAAGAGTCGTCGGCCTTTTCGGGAAAATAAGGAAGACATAATAACCGAAGCCATCCTTCGCGTACCAGAGCCGGTGCTCCTCCCCGAATATTTCCTCCGCAATGTTGCATACCGCGAATTCCAGCAGAGAGCTGTCTCTTTCGTTCTGCTCGTAGAAGTAATCCTCCATTCGTAGCAGCATCATGCAGAACGGCGTATCGCAGCCGATGGGCAGCTCGACCATGGCGAGCCGTTCCTCGAGCTGCCTCCTGCTCATGGACTCCCCCTGAAGCAAAGCATGAAGAAGATGCGAACGAAGAATCGGGAGGTTCTCGCGAATCGATGCAATCGCGCTTTGATGGGAGCTGACCTCCCGCCACCTTGCCTCCAGCTCCGATATCGCCTTCCGGACGGCCGCGAGCAGTTCTTCGTCCTCCACCGGCTTCAGCAAATAATCGGTTGCCTGGCTTTTGAGCGCGCGCTGCGCGTATTCGAAATCGTTGTAACCGGATAGCAGTATACACTTGACGTGGCTCCAGGTTTCCCGAATCGCCTCGATCAGATCAAGACCGGACAAGCCCGGCATGCGGATGTCGGTAATGACGACGTCGATCGGCGTGGATCTCATGATGTCCAGCGCTTCGGGACCGGAGCCCGCCTGGTAGACGGCATCGATTCCGATGCTGCTCCACGGCAGCATCGTGGCCAGATCGAGCACGAGATCCGGCTGGTCATCCACGATTAACAACTGATACATGATTATTCAGCTCCTCTTGGTTGATTTTGGTCCGAATCGGGCCACTCCAGCTGCACGCTCACGCCGCCCTCGGGGCGCAAGCGGAACCTTATAGACGCCTCCGGTCCGAACTGGAACAGCATGCGCTGCCGAATATTCCACAGCGCGCAGCCCGTGTTGTCGTCCGGCGTATTCATGAGGTCGCGTTCCAGCTTCTGCAGCGCCTCATCGGTCATTCCTACGCCGTTGTCCTCGATGACGAGCGTATTCCAGCCTCCCGCCATAGTCCCCGTAATGGTAATAAGACCGTCTCCATCAAAGCGTTCAATGCCGTGCAGGACGGCGTTTTCGGCGATCGGCTGCAGCAGCAGCCGGGGGATCTCGAGCTCGAGCATGGCCTCCGGCACGTCGATGGCGTAATTCAAATGCTGAATGTGAAAGCGTTGAATTTCGAGATAGCTCTCGAGCAGCTGCAGCTCCTCCTTCAGCGTGGCTGTCAGCTTCTCGACCCGCGTCGTATAGCGGTAATATTTGGACAGATGCATGCTCATCGTCATGACGGATTCCTTCTTATCGAGTCTCGCCAGGCTTCGGATCAAGGCGAAGCAGTTGTACAGGAAGTGGGGATTAATCTGCGATTGCAGCTGCTTGACGTTCGCTTCGCGGCGTCTAAGCTCCTCCACGTACACTTTGCCGATGAGCCGCTCGGTTTCCGCCGCCATGTCGTTGAAGCGTTCGAACAGATATCCGAATTCGTTTTTCGGATTCACGGTAATCCGCGCCGCGTAATTCCCTTCCTGAAGCCGCTTGACGTTGCGAATCAGCAGACCGATCGGCCGCTGCACGTTCCGGTACAGCAGGTAGCCCGCGAGCAGGCTCATGATAAGGAGCAGGGCCACCGAGCCGTAGAACAGCACCTGGCTTTTCACGATGGGCTGAAGCACGTCTTCGATCGGCATGTAATCGACGAGATACCAGTTCAGCGTTTCGATGTGCGCGAACGTGACCAGATAGTCGCTGTCGTCGATTTTGACGATTTGGTTGCTCGATTTCGGATGCAGCTCGGAGGATTGGATCAAGCCGCCGATAGCGGCGATCATTTCTTTGTCCGCGTTTTTGTTGCGGATCGTGCGCCCTTCGGGATCCATCAGGAACGGGTCGCCTTTGCCCGTTTCCTTGAAGGCGTCGAGATCCTTGATGATATGCTCCTCCGGAAACGAAATTTCGACGATGATGCCGGCCTTCTCGAGATTCGCCAGCTTGCTCTTCGGCTTCACGATATGACGGACGAAGCGCTGCTGCTTGAAGTTCTGGATCGTCATTTCCTCGTATCTCCAAGTCGGAGCGAGAAGGCTCTTGACCGTGTCGAGGTTGTAGGTCAGATATGTATTCGTGGACACGAACTCTTGGTTCTCCGGCGCGAGAATGCTGTACTGCGTGTCCCAGCGCTGGGATACGTTCAGAAGGCGGAGACGCTCCATAATGCGGAGTCTCTCGTCATTCCGTTCGTAGGCGCTTTCGATCAGATGCAGCGTCTGCAGCTGCTGGATATGGATATCCTCGCTGAGCAGGAAGCCGAGGGAGGAGAGCGTCGTGACGCTTTTGTCGATTTCGCTGGCCAGATAGGTAATGTCCTTCTGTTTGAGCGAATGCATCTCTTCCTTGATGACTTGAATGCTCGTACGAATTGAAAGCGTATACAATAAAATAATGGGAATTAATAGCAAAATGATCAGTGTCATGATTTTCGCAAAAGTGTTTTCTCTTAACCGCATGGGGCTCCTCGCTCTCGGATAGGGATGAAAAGGAAGCAGAAAACAAAGAAATTGGCATGCTTCCAAAGAACGTGGTCTATAAGCACAGGAGAGAGTGCTGATAAAATCATGATACAGGAGAGAACTGAAATTACAACTGCATTTTTTTGAAAGGGGGCGGATACACAGTGGAAAGCGCGATCAACGAACCGCTGCAGCCGCATACGAAAATTAAGCAAGCACAGCGCAGCAAAGAGAAGCTGAGCCGAACCTGGCCTCTGCATCTTATGCTCCTGCCGGCAGCCATTGTGACGCTTATATTCGCGTACGTGCCGATGGGCGGGCTTGTCATGGCGTTCCAGGATTTCAAGCCGAAGGACGGCATATTCGGCTCCGAGTTCATCGGACTCGAGCATTTCCGGTTTATGTTCGAATACCCGGACAGCAAGGAGGTCATCTGGAACACGCTGATCATTTCCGGGTTGAAAATTATATTCGGGCTTATCGTGCCGTTTGTATTCGCGATACTGCTGAACGAGATTCGGAAAATGCTTTTTAAGCGGGTCGTTCAGACTTTGGTCTATCTGCCGCATTTTATATCCTGGGTTATTCTCGGCGCCATACTGACCGATATGCTCGGCAGCAAAGGCATCGTGAACACGACGCTGAACGCGCTCGGCATGGAGACGATTCCGTGGCTCGCGGACGGAGACTGGTTCCGGTTCACCGTTGTCGTCAGCGACATCTGGCAAAATTTCGGCTTCAACACGATCGTATTCCTGGCCGCGCTCGCCGGAGTGAATCCTTCGCTGTACGAAGCGGCGGAAGTGGACGGGGCGAACCGCTGGAAGCAGACGGTTCATATCACGGTGCCGGCAATGATCCCGATCGCCGTCGTCGTCGGGACGCTGTCGCTAGGCAACATTCTGAACGGCGGCTTCGACCAGATCTTCAATCTCTACAACTCTCTCGTGTACGACAAAGGCGACATTATCGACACGTTCGTCTACCGGACGGCGATATTGAACGGGCAGTACAGCTTCGGCACGGCCGTCGGACTGTTCAAGTCGGTGATCGGCCTCATTCTGATCGTGTTCGCTTATCGACTGGCCTACAAATACGCCGGCTATCGCATTTTTTAAGTTTACGCCAGAGACGCTAGAGAAAAAGGATGGGAAAGCATGTACTATAAAACGAAGGGCTACAAATTCTTTTCGGCTTGCAATTATTTGCTCCTCGGCGTGATATGCTTGACTTGCGTTCTGCCGCTGATTCACATTCTCGCGGTCAGCTTCAGCGCAAGCGCGCCGGCGAACTCCAATCTGGTCGGCCTGGTGCCGATCGGCTTTAACTTCGAGGCGTACACGAAAACGCTGAACAACGACAACTTCCACAACGCGCTTCTCGTCGGAGTGGAGCGGACCTTGCTCGGCACCGCCGTGGGCATGGGGCTGATGACGCTAGCGGGCTATGCGTTATCCAAGGATAGCGCGGGCTTCCGGAGCCGTTCCATCTATATGTGGTTCTTCTTGTTCACCATGCTGTTCAGCGGCGGCATCGTGCCGTCCTACATGCTGATCCGCAACCTGGACATGATGAACTCGATTTGGGCGCTCGTGCTCCCGCTCGCGATCAACGTCTTCAACATGGTGCTGATGATGAACTTCTTCCGCGCCGTGCCGAAGGAGCTGGAGGAGGCTTCGCTTATCGACGGCGCCGGGCAATTCCGGACGCTCGTCAGCATTTATTTGCCGGTGTCCATGCCGGCGATCGCGACGATCTCCTTGTTCACGATGGTCATGCATTGGAACTCATGGTTTGACGGACTATTATTTATTACCGATTATCGTAAATATCCGTTATCTACCTTTTTGCAAACGATTATCGTGCAGCAGGACTTCAACAAAATCAATCCCGACGTCAACGAGCTGAAGAACATATCCCAGCGTACCGTCAAATCGGCCCAGATCTTTATCGGAACGCTGCCGATCCTGCTTGTTTATCCGTTCCTGCAGCGCTATTTCGTCAAAGGCATTATTCTCGGGGCCGTCAAAGAATAGGCGACAAAATGGCATCAATGACAAAAAAGTGGTCTTTCACGCTTGCAAGCCTGCTATTATGATTAATTCATAACGATATTGAAAAATTCGTTATTAATAACATTATTTAACTTACTGGGGGTAATCAGAATGAAAAAGTGGCTGTCAGTGCTGCTCACGCTTTCGTTCGCGGTCACGATCGCGGCCTGCTCGGGCAACAATAACGGCAACAACTCGGCGGCTCCAAGCAACAACGCAGGCTCGAACGGAGGCGCAACCGCTACCGCCGACGCGGGCGGCGAAGAAGGGTTCGTGAACGGCAAGTACACGACGCCTATTACGCTTACGACCGTTTGGGGCCTCAACGAGAACGGATCGGTATTCAAGGAAGGCGAAAGCATCGAAGATAACGTTCATACCCGTCTGATCAAAGAACGCCTCGGCATCGAACTGAAATATAATTGGGTGGTCACGAATACGAATGACGCTTATAAGACGAAGCTTCGCTTAATGCTCTCCTCCGGAGAGGATATGCCGGACGTCGTGGCATACCGCGGCGATTTGGAGACGGTGAACATGCTGATCGACTCCGGTCAATTCATGCCGGTGGGCGAGCTGGTGGACCAATACGCCAACGAGACGTACAAGCAAGGTCTCGAGCATGATCCGGCGATCTGGCTGCCGATTACCCGCGACGGCGAGAAGATGGCGCTGCCGATTCTCGACTACGCGTACAACGGCGATCATGTCATGTGGATCCGCCAGGACTGGCTGGAAAAGCTGGGTCTGCAGGCGCCTAAGACGATCGGCGAGCTGGAAGCCGTCATGGACGCCTTCGTCAACAAGGATCCGGACGGCAACGGTACGGCGGACACGATCGGTCTTGCTACCGGCTTCAAGAACGGCTTTAACAACTGGATGACGGACATCGGCTTCGTGTTCGGCGCGTTCGGCACGATGCCCGGACAATGGAATCTGAATGCGGAAGGCAAGCTGGAGCACGGCTCCGTGAATCCGGCTGCCAAAGATGCGCTTGCTAAGCTGAAGGAATGGATGGAGAAAGGCTACATCTCCCAGGACGCTGCGCTCTTCGACGAAGTGGCTGGCTCCGAGCTGTTCACCAAAGGAGAAGCCGGTATTATGTTCGGCCCGAACTGGCTGCCTGCATGGCCATTCCCGGATTTGAAAACGAACGTACCGGGCGCAAGCTTCAAGGCGTATCCCGTACCGGCCGGCAACGACGGCAAAATCGGCTCCGCCGGCGGCAACCCGCCGTCCAACGGCTATCTCTTCATTAACAAAGACGCCGAGCATCCGGAGGCGGTCCTGCATTACTACAACTGGTTCTTCGAGAACACGGCGAACCCGCAGCCGGGCAGCGAATTCGCGAACGGCTTCGCGGAAGGCTACGATTATGCGCTTCTGGAAGACGGCACTTTGACGGCGGATATCGCCAAATATCCGGAGTTGTTCCCTGGTCTGAAGGACAAAACGGCGCCGCCGCTGTTCTACTCGCTGACATACGAAGGCGCGCGCATTCCGACGCTCTACGCCGATACGCATGTGAAGCTGGCGGGCGGCGCTCAGCCGGAAACGCCTTACGAAAAGCAGGAATTCAATACCCGCACGAAAGAGAACATCGACGCGATGAAGGTCGTCGTCGATCAGAAGGACATCCGGATGAAGAACTACTACATGGGTCCTCTGACCGAAACCATGCAAAGCAAAAACGAGCTTCTGAACAAGCTTCTGAACGAAACGTACAGCAAAATCGTTTACGGCCAGCAGCCGCTTGATTCCTTCGATACGATGGTCGACAACTGGATGAAATCCGGCGGCGAACAAATTACGCAAGAAGTAAACGAGTGGTACGAGAAAGCGCAATAACCATTTCAAGAGCATGATGATATAAGAACGACAGTTCGAGAGCGGCCTGCCACCCTGAAAGTTTCAACACTGGACTCTTAGCGGCGGGCCGCTTTTCTTATGCGAATGAAAACGATTACATCTCGAAAGGGGTTTATTGGAATGCGGAGGAGAAAAGGACTCTCCATGCTTCTCGTGACGTCGATGCTGGCCGCTATGCTGCCGACGGGCTGGGCATACGGGGCGGAAGCCAAGCCGGCTCGTGGCATGGAGGAGGCGCATTGGGGATTTTCGGATATGAAGGCATGGGTGGATCAGGGGCTAATGACGGGTTATCCGGACGGCTCGCTCCGGCCGGATGCTCCGGTGACGAGGGCGCAGTTCGCCAAGCTTCTCGGCGGCGTTTTCCGTTACGGCGCAAGCGCGGAAGCGGGCTTCACCGACGTGACCGGCGAGGAATGGTTTGCCGCGGATATTGCCAAGGCCGCCGCCGCTGGCATCATTGCGGGCTATCCGGACGGCAGCTTCAAGCCGGATGATCCCGTGAGCAGACAGGACGCCGCGAAAATAGCGGCCGCGGCATTCAAGCTGCCTCTTCCGTCGGGAGCGGAAGCGGAGGAGACGCTATTGGCTTACGCGGATGGAGAGGACGTCGGCGATTACGCGGCGGCTGCGTTCGCCAAGCTGACGGATGACGGCGTGCTGAAGGGCTATCCGGACGGCACGTCAAGGCCGGGCCGCAGCGTGACGCGCGCCGAAGCGGTTGCCATGCTCGGGGCGTTGTCGGGAGAGGTCGTGCAGAAGGCGGGTATTTACGAAGATCGGGTTACGGACGGCCATATCGTCGTGAACGCCGAAGGGATCACTCTTGCGGGCGCCAAGGTGGAGGGCAACGTCTATTTGACCGCGGGAATCGGCGACGGAGACGTCACGATCTCCGGCGCGGACATCGAAGGCGTCCTGCATGTAGGCGGCGGAGGCGCGAACAGCGTCCATATCGAGGATTCGAACGTCGGGATGGTGGTCGTGGACAGGCTGGAAGGACCGGTTCGCGTCGTTCTTGAAGGCGATACGGAAGTAGAGGAGATGAGCGTGGAGAACGAGGCCGTCATCGAGGTAGAGGAAGGCGCCTCGGTTGGCCGGCTTGCGTTCCAGCCGGGCGCGGAAGGCAGCAAGCTGCAGTCGAAAGGCAAGATCGGGGAGTTGAAGGGCGATGAAGGGATCGAGGTCATTAAGCCGACTCCAAGCCCGTCCCCGGCTGTCGGCGGACCGGTCAGCACGCCGTCGCCATCCCCGACGGTTAGCCCGTCCCCGACGGATTTGCCAAGGGACGAGGGCTGGAAGCTGGTCTGGAACGATGAATTCGACGGCGAAGGCGAGAATTTGGACGATAACGGCGTCAACCTGGATAAGTGGGATTATCAGCTTGGCACGGGCTCGCAGTATGGCCTTGACGGCTGGGGCAACAACGAGGAGCAGTATTACCGCGCCGAGAATATCGCCGTCGCAGGCGGGCTGCTGACGATTACCGCGAAAGAAGAGACGCACCAAGGCAAGCCGTACACGTCCGGCCGGTTGTTCACGGAGCCGACCTTCACGCAAACCTACGGCAAATTCGAGGCGAGAATGAAGCTCCCGGCCGGCGAAGGCTTGTGGCCGGCGTTCTGGATGATGCCGGAGGATAGCGAGTATGGAGCCTGGGCCGCATCCGGCGAGATCGACATTATGGAGGCGAGAGGCCGGCTGCCGAAGGAAGTTGGCGGCACGATCCATTTCGGCCGCAACTGGCCGAATAACAAATCGACGGGCGACGAATATCATTTTGAAGGCAATGACGATATAACCGGCTTCCATGTATACGGACTGGAATGGGAGCCGGGCGAGCTGAGATGGTACGTCGACGGCGAACTCTACCAGACGGTCAACAATTGGGACAGCTGGGGAGCCGGGCAGCCGGCGAAATACGCATATCCCGCGCCGTTCGACAAACCCTTCTATATGATTCTGAACCTGGCGGTCGGCGGCAACTACGACGGCGGGAGAAAACCGCCGTCTGACCTGATGCCGGCACAGATGCAGGTGGACTACGTCCGCGTGTATGAGCTGGACGGCCAGCCGTACCGGACGCCGGCGGAACCTGCGGTGGAGGCGGAGCCGTACCCATCCGACTATAAAGAACCCGTTGACGGGAATTTTGTCTACGATGCGAATTACGAGGAGGGTTTCACGGACGTCTCGGCTGCCGGGCAAGCTCTTGATCCGGAATATTGGAACTTTGTGCATGTGGACACGTTCGCCGGAGCAGGCTCTGCAAGCGTGGAGACGCTGGACGGAGAGCGGTTCGCCAAAGCTTCGATTACGTCCGGGGGCAACGCGGCGCATGCCGTTCAGCTGATCCAGAACGTGACGCTGGGCAAAGGCAGATGGTATAAACTAAGCTTCGATGCCAAATCGGACGCGAACCGAACGATGACCGTCAAGCTGGGCGGCGGTGAAAGCAGAGGCTGGTCCGTTTATTCCGACAGCTTGGAAGCAAGATTGGCGGGCACGGTGCAAAGCTACGCCATGACCTTCCAGATGACGAACGACACCGATACGCTTGCCCGGCTTGAGTTCAATATGGGACTAAGCACGGCGCCGGTATGGATCGGCAACGTCCGGCTGGAGGAGACGACGGCGCCGGATCCGTATTCGGAGAATGCCGTTAAGGAGCCGCTCGATAACGGCAACCATATCTATAATGGAAGCTTCGACCTTGGGCGCATGGACCGGATGACGTACTGGCAGCTTATCGAAACCGGCGCGGCGGCGGCGGACGCCTCTGTCGGCCCGGAAGCGAGAGAGCTGGAAGTGCAGGTCACGGCGCCTGGGGCGAATGCGGAAGATATCGTTCTCGTGCAGAAGGGATTAACGCTGATCGACGGTAACGAGTATAAGCTGACGTTCAGCGCCAAAGCAGAGCAATCCAGAATGATCGCCGCGGGATTACGGAAGCCGAATGGCTCGGCATATGGGGCTTCGAAATCGGTCACTCTGGGCACCGAGATGGAGGAGCATGAGCTCACCTTCTGGATTGAAGGAGGGCAGGGCGCATCGAGCCAGCTCGCATTCCTTCTCGGCGGGGTTGCCGGAGACGTGTATCTGGACGATATCGTCTTGACGCGCTTGACGGACAACAATGTCGGGGACCTGCCTCTTGCCGATCAATTCCCGCTCCAAAACGGCGATTTCTCGAACGGCATGACGGAATGGAGCGAGCATGTCCAGGGACGGTACGACAATTGGGATCAGGTCACAAGATTCGCCGTTCAGGACGAAGCGATGGTCGGTACGATCTCGAGTGTCGGCAACAACGCTTGGGATGTCATGCTGATGCAGACTGATTTCGCTCTGAAGAAGGGCCAGACCTATACGGTTACGCTAGACGCGAAGTCCTCCGTTCCTCGCGAGACGGAAATCGTCATTGATATCCCCAATAATCGGTTGCTGTCCGAGCGGGAAGCGCTTACGACGGGCTGGCAGACGTTCAGCTACGAGCTGCCCGTGAACGCGGACGTTACGGCATCGTTCAAGCTGCTGCTCGGCAAGCTGGAGAATGCCGCGGAGCTCGGCGCTCATACGGTCACCGTCGACAATGTCAGGGTCGAGGTCAAGGATGCGCGGGCAACAGCCTTCCTTGCCGAGAACGGCTATTTCGACGACGGCATGAGCGGCTGGTCGACCCATGTGCAGGGAGACCACGATGACACGCCTTCCAGCGCAAGCTTTGCAGCCGCGGGAGGAGGAGCGAAGGCGTCTGTCGAGCATCCGGGCGTGAATCCATGGGATGTCGTCCTATTCCAGGATGCCGTAGAGCTTAAGAAAGGCAATACGTATACCGTTTCGTTCGCCGCGAGAGCGACGACACCGCGGTCAATCGATTTGTCCGTGGAGAACGGCACGTTTTTCCGCTATCTGGACAAAAGAATCCAGGTCGAGGATTATACGCGGTCGTATAGCTTCGAGTTCAAGATGATGAATGACGATACGGCCGCACTCAAGTTCCTGCTCGGCAAAATGCCTGAAGAAGGAACGTCAGCCCACGATATTTTCATTGATAACGTCCGCTTCGAGCTGAAGGGCGCGCGGGAAGCGACAGGCGAGAAGGCAAGAAGCGGCCATGATATTGGACTCGCGGCTCCGCCGGCCGTCTCGCCGGACGCTTCGGGCAACATTCTCGGCCAGCCTCTCGAGCTCACCTTCGCGCCGAACGCGGGATGGCAATCCGCCATCACGAAGGTGTACGTAGGCGAAGCCCTGCTTGATGCGGGAGCGTATGAGGCGTCGAGCGGTAAGCTGACGATTGACTCTTCTGTTTTTGCGGCTGCGGGGACGTATGACATCGTCATTCGGGCAACGGGCTTCGAGCCGGCGTATGTGACGCAAGAGGTGCTCAGCGAATCCGAGTGGACGCTCGTCTGGAACGACGAGTTCGACGGCTCGGGCGATAATCTCGACGCGAACGGCGTTGATCTCGACAAGTGGGCGTACCAGCAAGGCACGGGCAGCGAATTTGGACTCGACAGCTGGGGCAACAACGAGCTGCAGTATTATACGAAGGACAATATTGCCGTCGATGACGGCAAGCTTCGGATTGAAGCGAAGAACGAGAGCATGGGCGGCAAGTCGTACACGTCGGGCAGGCTGTGGACGTCGCCGACATTCGCCAAAGCTTACGGGAAGTTCGAAGCGAGGATGAAGCTGCCGGAAGGCACCGGGCTATGGCCGGCGTTCTGGCTTATGCCGAAGGATTCGGAATACGGCGGCTGGGCTTCATCCGGCGAGATCGATATTATGGAGGCGCGCGGACGGCTTCCGCTTGAAGTAGACGGCACGATCCATTTCGGCAAGAACGCCCCGAACAACAAAGCGACCGGCTCGAAATATCAATTCCCCGAAGGCCAGGATTTTACGGGCTATCACACGTATTCTCTGGAGTGGGAGCCGGGAGAGCTGAGATGGTACGTGGACGGACAGCTGTTCCAGACGCTTAACGATTGGCACAGCTGGGGGGCGGGGCAGCCGGACAAATACGCGTACCCGGCTCCGTTCGACAAGCCGTTCTATATCATCATGAACCTTGCGGTCGGCGGCAATTACGATGGCGGCCGGACGCCGGAGGCTGGAGCCATTCCCGCGACGATGGAAGTCGATTACGTGCGCGTCTACGAACTGACGGGAAGGGAGTACAAGGAGCCGGTCGAACCGGCGCTCGTCAAAGAAGAGTTCCCTGCGAACGGCAAAGAACCGGTGAACGGCAATCTGATTTACGACGTTTCGTTCGAAGAAGGCATTAACGATGTAACGACCGCTGATCCCGAGATGGATCTGACGTACTGGAACTTCCTGCACGATAATGAATTCGGCGGTTCCGGCGCGGCAACGGTCGAGACGGTCGACGGCACCGACATGGCGAGGTTTGAGCTCGAGGCCGGCGGCAACGCGAATTACGCGCTGCAGCTGATTCAATATTTGACGCTGACCAAAGGCCACTACTACAAGCTTTCGTTCGACGCGAAAGCCGAGACTAAGCGGAATATGAGCGTCAAATTCGGCGGGGACGCCAGCAGCAATTGGGCGATTTACTCCGACAATTTCGACGTAGGACTCAAGGAGTCGGTCGGCCATTACGAGTACCGCTTCCAGATGACGGGCGACACCAATCCGCTGGCGCGCCTCGAATTCAATATGGGACAGAACACGAGCGACGTGTGGATCGGCAACGTGAGAGTCGAGACGGTCGACATGCTCAGCTCGCCGGATGACCCGAAGACGCCGCTAGCTGGCGGCAATCATATCTATAACGGCACATTCGATCTCGGCGCGATGGACCGCATGAAGTACTGGGGCGTGACCGAATCGGGAGCGGGAGCGGCGGATGCGTCGGTTGATCCAGGGGATCGCTGGCTCGCCGTGGACGTAACGAACGGCGGAGCTGGCGCGAGCGACGTCATGCTGACGCAGAAGGGGGTGCAGCTGCTTCAGAGCGATTCTTACCGTTTGAGCTTCGACGCGCGGAGCGCCGACGGCATGCCTGTTGAAGTACGTCTGGCAAGCAAAAACGGCGCGACCATATATGCGGGACCGTTCGAAGCGGAGCTTGACGGGGAGCGGGAACGCTATACCTTTACGTTTGAGATGCCAACCGGCGTTACCGATGCTGAGTCACAGCTGCAATTCCTGTTTGGCGGGCATTCCGGCGACGTACAGCTCGATAACGTGGAGCTGATCCGAACGTCGAACCGGAACGTCGATTACTCCGGAGTCGATCTGTATCCGCTTCGGAACGGCGACTTCCACTTTGCCCTGAACGGCTGGGAGCCTTTCACGCAGGGAGGCAACGCCGTATTCGGCTCCGAGAATGGAGCGGCGAAGGTTCATGTGACGAATGTGGGCTCGGCGGGCTGGAACGTTATGCTGAATCAGTCGAACCTCCAGCTGACCGGCGGTCTTACGTATGAGCTTTCGTTCGATGTCTCCTCGAGCGTCGCCCGGGATATCGAAGTGTCAATCGAGAACGGGGCCTACACGCGGAGATTTTTCTCCGGCTCCCTTGCGGTCTCGCCGGAAACCAAGCGTTATTCGTTCACGTTCGGCATGCCGATAGACGAGCTGACGGCATTGAAATTCATGATTGGCAAAACAGCTCAGAGCACGGCCGTCGCGCATGATATCATCATCGACAATGTAGAGCTGAACGTCCAATATCCGCCGGTGCTTCGTCCGCCGACGATGATGACGGACGACGAGGATAATAGGGTAGGTGAAGACGTTACGCTTAAGCATTCCGGAAGCGACGACTGGGTCGCTGCCGTAACGAGCGTTAGCGTGAACGGTAACGCGCTCGAAGAAGGCGCATACGAGATGACTGGCGAGGCGGTCGTCATTGACGCCGCGGCGTTCGCGGAAGAAGGCAGCTACGTTATTAAGGTGCAGGCGGCCGGCTACGCGGACGTGACGGTGCGCCAGCTTATGCTCGCCGGAGACGGCAATTTGGTGCTGAACGGCGGCATGAACCAGGGGCTTGCTAGCTGGGAGCGTTGGGAAGGCGAGGGCGGCGACTCGACGGTGACGGTCGAGAACGGCGCTGCCAAGGCGGTCATCCATTGGCACGGAGGCTTGCATCCGGAATGGAATATTCCGATCGGCTGGTCCACGCAGTTTTTCCAGTCGGGCATTCAGCTGGAAGGCGGCAAAACGTACGAGCTCAGCTTCAATGCGTGGAGCACGGCGGACCGTCCCGTCGCGGTGGAGCTTGGAGGCTATAACAACAATCAGTCCGTCTTATTTAACTTGACTGGGGATAGCGCGGGCGTTCACAAAACCGTGCTTCGCCCTGGAGGCCAAGTTCCTCTCGTGCTTCGGTTTCTTCTCGGCAACGTGGTGAACGGCGAGCTCAAGACGCCGGATGCCGAGCATACGATTTATATCGATAACGTGATGGTGCGTGAGGTGTTCACCCCTCCAGCCTTGTCAGCGGACGACAGCGGCAACAAAGTAGGCGAGGCGATCACGGTAACCTTCCCGGATTCCGCTGTTTGGCGTTCCGCCGTTCAAGCGGTGAAGGTCAATGGAGTGACAGCGAGCGAAGAGATGTACGCCTGGAGCGAAGGAGCTCTGACGCTGTCAGCCGGTCTGTTTCCGGTCAAAGGAACGTATGAAATCGCGATCGAGGCCGCAGGCTACGGAATCAGCGAAGTTTCTCAGCAGGTGAAGACCGCCGCGGACAATGTCGCGCAAGGCCGCGTTGCGGCCGCCTCCAGCGGAACGGCCGGTCTTGCCTTCGACGGGAACGGCGGGACGAGATGGGAGTCTAACTTCTCCGATCCGCAGTGGCTCTCCGTTGATCTAGGAGGCGTCTATACACTGGAGGAAGTGATTCTGAACTGGGAAGGCGCCTACGGCAAAAGCTTCAAGCTGCAAATTTCGACCGAGGAGGTGCCGGGCGAGAGCGATTGGACCGATGTCTTCGCCGAAGCGAACGGTAACGGCGGATTGGATACGATTGTGCTCGGCGGCCAGGAAGCGCGGCATGTTCGCATTGTGGGAACGGTACGCGGAACGCCTTACGGCTACTCCTTGTGGGAGTTCGAGATTTACGGCACCCAAGTCGAAGGAGGAAGCGAGAGTGATCAAGGGGCGGAATCCGGTTCGAGTTTCGAATCGGATCACGAACTATGACCTTCCGCTCTGCTTCCCTATTCATCTATAGCGTACCATTGATCTAGAGTCGATATATGATGTCATAATAAAGAGGCGATGCGAGGACTATTTCCCTTGCACCGCCTTTTTTGTGCTGGTATAGACGAGGAGAAGAAGAGGGTGCGGATATATTGATGCCTATTTCTTTTGCTTCTCCTCCATTAATTATTGCGTCACAATTAAATATATGATACATATTAAATACAATAATACACATCAATAGAGAAGACCACGATTCGAAAGGGTGGATAAAATGGAGAGAGAGCTTGCACTCGAAATTGTGCGCGTGACGGAGCTTGCGGCGCTTGCATCGGCGCCATGGATGGGACGCGGGGACAAGAACAGCGCCGACGGGGCGGCGACATCGGCCATGCGGGCGATGTTTGATTCCGTATCGATACGTGGCACGGTTGTCATCGGGGAAGGCGAGATGGATGAAGCGCCTATGCTGTACATTGGCGAGCAGGTCGGAGACATGCAGGGGCCCGAGGTCGACGTCGCGGTTGATCCGCTGGAAGGAACGGAGATCGTCGCGAAGGGGCTGAACAACGCGTTGTCCGTCATCGCGGTAGCGGGCAAAGGCCAACTGCTGCATGCACCGGACATGTATATGGAGAAGCTGGCTTACGGCCCAGCGCTCGTCGGCAAAATCTCCATCACCGACCCGATCGAGACGACCCTGACGAAAGCGGCGGACGCCCTGGGCAAAAAAGTGTCCGATCTCACCGTAATGATTCTGGACCGTGTCCGCCACGAGTCGATCATCAAGACGCTCCGCAAGGTTGGCGTGCGGATCAAATTCCTCTCCGACGGTGACGTTGCCGGCGCGATGGCGCCAGCGTTCCCCGAAGCCGGAATCGACTTGTACGTAGGCTCCGGAGGAGCTCCGGAAGGCGTCCTGGCCGCCGCGGCGCTCAAGTGCCTGGGCGGGGAGCTGCAGGGCAGGCTAATGCCGGCGGATGCGGCGGAATACGCGCGCTGCTTGGAGATGGGGATCGAGGATCCATACCGGGTACTGACCATGGATGATATGGTAGGAACAGAGGATGTCATTTTTGCCGCGACAGGCGTAACGCCGGGAGAATTTCTAAGCGGAGTCCGATATTTCCCGGACGAGCGGGCCGAGACGGAATCTATCGTCATGCGGGCAAAGACGAAAACCATCCGCTTTGTGCGCTCCCTTCATTATTTGCCAAACAAGCCGCTTCTGCACCAGTCGGCGATGGAGGAAAGAGCCGCGGCGGACCAAACGGCCTAAAAAATAAGAAGCCTCACGGATATGACGTTATCCGTGAGGCTTCTTGCATGTTGTTCCGTTAATCGAGCGGGGGCGTCGTAACTCCTTCGCGTTCCGCCTGCTTGCGATGCGCAATGCGGCTTGCCGCGGATGCGGCGATCGCGCCGACGATATCGTCAAGGAACGTATGAATCTCGCCGTCGTTTTTGTCGTTCAGATGAACGAGAATGCCGGGCTTAAGCTTGTCCACATATCCAAAGTTCGTAAAGCCGATGCTTCCGTATACGTTGACGATGGACAACGCCAAAATTTCGTCGCAGCCGTATAACCCCTCGTCATGCTTGATCATGTCCTGCAGCGGCGCCATAAGCTTGCCTTCCTCGGCCAAAATGTCGAGCTGGATGCCCGTCAGTACGGCGTTCTGAACCTCCCGCTTGGACAAGACGGCCTCCACGTGCACGACACATTCCTCCGGTGTCAGGTCCGGGTAATAATCCTTCTGCAGGAAGTGGACCAGCTCCGCGATCGCTTCGTTCGTGACGCCTCGTTTGGCGAGCCATTCTTTTGTAGCCGCAGCGACCTTGCTGCTATTTAGGCTGTATTTTTCGGGCATGTTGCTCATAGGATTTCCCCCTCGTGATTTTTGGACAAAACTGGTCTAAAACAGGGAAGGGCTCGTATACATATTACTACAAATGAGGAGTTGTACAAAGCCGACAGGCCAAAATCGATTGGGGAGGAATTATCGTCATGATTCAAAAAAAATGGATTCGCCGTTCCGCATACGTCGCGCTTCTCGCGCTGCCCGTCATAACCGCGGGATGCGGACTGTTCTCGCAGCAAACCAGCAAATCGATCGACCCGCCGCCAGTAGAGGAAACAGGCGACCTGAACAGCGATCCAACCGGACAGGCTCTGCCTGAAGGCGAAGAGTCGTCGAGAATGACGGTGTACCTGCAGGATTCGAACGGTTATCTCGCTCCGATCGCCGTGCCGCTCACGCTTGGCGAGAACGAGACCGCCGCGCAGAAGGCGCTGGAGATCATGGTGGACAACGGGGCTTACGCGTCGCTTATTCCGGAAGATTTCCGTGCAATGATCCCGCAAGGCACGCAGGTATTGAAATACGAATACGACCAGGAACGCAAGGTCGCGAAGGTTAATTTGTCGGGCGCCTTCCTTGAGTACAACTCGCAGGACGAGCGCGACATCGTTGAATCCATAACATGGACGCTGACAGCGATGCCAGGCATCGAAGGCGTAGAGCTTTCTGTTGAGGGAGAGCCTCTCACCGAAATGCCTGTCGCGGCATTCCCGATTCAAGGCGAGCTGACTCGCAAAATCGGCATCAACATCGAGACGGCGGAAGGCGTCAATCCGGCGAATTCCTCTTCGGTCATCCTTTATTTCTCGGCTCAATCGATGAACAACGAGGAATACTATGTTCCGGTCACGCGTTTGATCGAGCGTTCCGATTCTAAGGAGCATGCCGCGATGGAGCAGCTGATCCAAGGACCGCTTGATTCGAAGACGCTATCCAGCGTGATTCTGCCGAACGTCGAAGTGGAGAACTTGGAGATGCAGGACGGCGGTCTCGTCAAAATCGATCTGAAGGACGAAGCGTACGAATCGGGTCAGCCGATTCCGACGGAAATGCTTCAGTCTATCGTGCTCTCCCTGACCGAAAATACGGGCGCGACTTCCGTTCAAATCAGCATCAACGGCGAAACGAACCTCGTCGACGATTCCAACAACACATACAGCGAAAGCGCGCCGGCAACTAGGCCGCATCATCTGAACGCACTGGAATCGTAAGAGGCGCGTTGTAGTCAACGTCGCGATGAGCGAATATCGAATATTTGACAATCAGAACGAGCCGGCACTTGCCCGGTTCGTTCTTATTTATATTGGCGGGTTTGTTTGCGCTGCGCTTAACTCCCCCCTAGGCTCGGAAGATTGCTATGAACGTATCCTTACTAAGCAGGGTGCGCCTCAATTGGTTCTCCCTTGAGCTCAGTAGAATCATTTAACGAATCCCTTCTATGGAGTGCCTTAGCTAACTCTCACTTGGGACCAACAGAACCGTTTTTGGATGGACTTCTATTTTAATTTGCGCCCTCGGTTAGCTCTCCCCTGAGCTCAGTTGAATCATTTAAACGAGTTTATTTAAGGGCGCCCCTTAGACCTTAGCTGGCTTTCCCTTGAGACCAGTAGAACCGTTTCGAAGGATCCCCTTTCATAATTAATGCCTCGGTTGGCTCTCCCTTCAGCTCAGTAGAATCATTTTATGGAATCATTTGATTGTGTCCCTTGGTCGGCTCTCCCCGTAGCTCAGTAGAATCATTAAACGGATTCGTTTAATGAGTGCCCTCGATTGCTCCCCCCCCCCTAGCTCAGCAGAACTGTTTGAACGGATCCTATCTCTATGGTGATCCTAGGCTGGCTCTACCCTTGTCTGGAACGCAATCCCTTCGTAATCGCAATCGCTTCCTTGATCCTTGTCCAACTTTTTAATAGGATTGGCTTGCTAATGAATGGGAAAAATGCTAATATAGATATACGAACGTATGTTCTTTTTTTTGTGGGGGCGATTTAATGGAGAAAGTCGTGGAAAAGTTCAATGAAGCATATACAGACGAGCTCTCATGCATCTTGTTCGTTGAGCGGATGAGATGGTCCAGTGGATTTGTTTGCCCTCACTGCGGAGGAAGATCCGCTAGCCGCATAACAACGAGGAGAATGCCGTTGTATGAATGCCGGGATTGCCTTACCCAAATATCGTTAACCTCTGGAACTATTATGCATAAGAGTAGAACTCCGCTCCGGAAGTGGCTATTAGCCATTTATTTGGTGTCGAATCATACGAACAGCGTGAATGCAGTTCAATTAAGCGAGCTGCTTCAGATCACATACAAGACGGCATGGAGAATGCTCAACCTCATTCGTCTATCGATCTCATGCGCCGACAACAAGTACAATCTGCTCTCTGGGCTTGTCGAGGCCAAGCATGAGATTTTTGGCAAGCAAGAAATACTCACGGACAAGCGTTTGAAGAAGGAACGCTCCGTCATTGTTGCCCGGCAACACGGGACTACTGATTCCGATTATTATAAGATTAAGATTATCTCTCGCCAGAAAGAAGCAAGAGTGGCGTTAACCGATGCCGAGCAACGTGATTTCACGAGCGTTCATTGCGAGCAGAAGCTATTGCAGCTCCAAATGAATCCTCGCTTTCAGCGATTCAGAAAACAAGAATACGTGGCAGTAACGGAGCAAGACGGGACTACCCGCTGGGAGCATGTCCCTTTTAATGGAGGGGACGCGCGGTATCCGTTATCCAGAATCGTCGATGGCGTCTTCCAATGGATGAATCAAACCTTTCATGGGGTCGGGTTAAAGTATGCGCAGCACTATATGGATGAAGGGTGTTTCAGACTGAACTATGCTGCAGGGAAAAGTGGTGAAGCTTTTCACCGTTTGCTGCAATGTACTTTCGAAACGCTTCCTGTGGGGCTCTCCAATAGAGTAAATACTATGAGCGGAGCCAGCCTAAAGCTTGCCAGTTGAAGTAGTGTGCTTCCTGTGGGTCGCTCCAATAAGGGAATAGCACGATACAGACAACTTCAAGCTTCGCATTTCGCAATCGCAATCCAACAACTCAATCCAACAACGCAATCCAACAACGCAATCCAACAACGCAATCCAACAACGCAATCCAACAACGCAATCCAACAACGCAATCCAACAACGCAATCCAACAACTCAAACCCAAAACTACTCAAACCCAACAACTCAAACCCAAAACTACTCAAACCCAAAACTACTCAAACCCAAAACTACTCAAACCCAAAACTACTCAAACCCAACAACTCAATTCAATTACTCATATTCAATTACTCAAATTCAACTACTCAAATTCAATTACTCAAATCCAACAATTTAAATCAAATAACTCAAAATCAAGACTCATATTCAATCCAAAAAAGTTCAGCCAAAGAGAAGGTTTAACTGAGCTGAAGGGAGAGCTAGCCGAAGTGGTTTCAAAGGATGATCAAGTAGTGTGATTGGTTTAACGGGGAGGCAGATGATGTTGGTATGGAAGGATGGACTAGCCTAAGTCGTGTAAAGGGATCTACATGAGGCGGTTCGTTAAAAGAACTAATAAAAAAACTAATTAAAGGAACTAGTTAAAAGAACTAATCTGAGTCGGTAAATGTGTTGTTGAGCAAATGCCTAAAATGCCTAACTTAGACAAGAGATTGGGTGTTAAAGAGGTGAGGGGAGTAGAGTAAGGGGGGGTTAGTGAAGATAACGTAATTGAAAGAACATGAAAGCACATGGTTCCTGCGTTACTACTGAGCAGAGGGGATAGTTAGTCGAAGCTTGCGGGATGGATACTTGCATAGGTGCAATTCACGGGTTACTTTGTTAAAATAGGAGGGGTTCAAATTGGAAGATATGCTCAGGAGGCCATGGAAATGAGAAATGACAGTCGCGAGCCGAATCAGCTTCGGCCGGTACAAATAACGACGAATATAAACAAACACGCGGAAGGCTCCGTTCTAATCGAAGTCGGGGACACGAAGGTCATCTGCACGGCAAGCGTGGAGGAACGCGTTCCCCCGTTCATGAAGGGACAAGGTAAAGGCTGGATTACTGCGGAATACGCGATGCTTCCGCGCGCGACACATTCCCGCAACCAACGGGAAGCGGCAAGAGGGAAGCTAACGGGGCGCACGATGGAAATTCAGCGTTTGATCGGCAGGGCGCTTCGTTCCGTCGTCGATCTCAGCGCGCTGGGCGAACGGACGATCACGCTGGACTGCGACGTGATTCAAGCGGACGGCGGTACCCGCACAACGTCCATCACCGGTGCTTTCGTGGCGCTCTCGCTTGCGGTAGCTCATATCGGCAAAACGGCCTCGTTCTCCAAATATCCTATCCGCGATTTTTTGGCATCCGTCAGCGTGGGTGTCATCCAAGAGAAGGCGCTTTTGGACTTGAATTACGAAGAAGACTCCAAGGCGAAGGTCGACATGAACGTCGTTATGACCGGCGAAGGGAAGTTCGTCGAAGTGCAAGGTACGGGGGAGGAAGCCCCGTTCTCCAGGGAAGAGATGAATCAGTTGCTGGCCCTTGCCGAAGCCGGCATCGCGGAGCTAATTGAGAAGCAGCGGGAAGCGCTCGGCGAGCTCGCGGACCGCATTGGGAGGTAAATCCATGTCCCGTCATCTGTTATCGGATCAAGCCGTTATTGTGGTAGCAACCAAAAACGCCGGCAAAGTAAAGGAATTCGCGCATGCGCTGGAGAAGCTGGGCAAAGGCGTACAGAGCCTCCACGACTACCCAGCGATTCCGGATATTCCGGAGACGGGCGTCACGTTCGCCGAGAACGCCCGCATCAAAGCGAAAGCGACGGGCGACGCGCTCGGCGTTCCCGCGTTGGCTGACGATTCAGGACTGCGGGTGGAAGCGCTCGGCGGCGAGCCGGGCGTCTATTCCGCGCGTTATGCGGGCGAGGGCGCGACGGACGCCGACAATAACGCGAAGCTGCTCGCGGAGCTGAAGGCGCTCGGAAGCGCGTTGCCCGAAGCCGCGGCAGCCGCGCCGCAGGACGGTTCGAAGCTGCTCAGCCGCGCGCAATTCGTATGCGCGTTAGCGCTGTACGATCCTCGCACAGGCGAATTCGTGGAAGCGGAAGGGACAGTGGACGGCATCATTACGGACAGGCCGCATGGGGACGGAGGCTTCGGTTATGATCCATTGTTCTGGCTGCCTGGCCTCGGCCGGGGGATGGCGGAGCTGAGCAAAGAGGAGAAAGGCGCGATCAGCCATCGAGGCGAAGCGCTGAAGGCGCTCCTCGCGAAGCTGAACGGATAACGAAAGCCAAAAGAGGTTGAAGCTGGCAATGCGCCTGCTTCAACCTCTTTTTTGTCCGCCGATTAACCGACCGAAACCTTATACTTCTTCAGCCAAAGATTGACCTGATAGAGATAGGCGAACAGCTGTGGTCCCGACATCAGCTGACCGAACCAAGGGATATTCGATTTGGCCGAATCGGATTCCGCCAGCTCTCGCACCTTCTTGACGTTGATGAGAGGCAGAAGCGGGGAGCTTGGGTCGTTCAGCACCTCCAGCAGAAGTCCCTTAACCGCGGTCAGGTAATTCGGGTTATGCGTCTTCGGGTATGGGCTCTTCTTCCGCCAGAGGACGTCGTCCGGCAGCACGCCTTGCAGCGATTTGCGCAGGATGCCCTTCTCCCGGTCGCCGGCCGTTTTGATCTCCCACGGAATATTGAACACGTATTCGACAAGTCGATGGTCGCAGAAGGGAACCCGAACCTCTAGGCCGGCCGCCATGCTCATCCGGTCCTTGCGGTCGAGCAGCGTCGGCATGAATCGGGTGATATTCAAATACGACATGCGGCGCATCCTCCGGCGCAACTCGTCTTCGCCGTCCAAGTGCGGAACCTCCGCCACGGCGTCCGCGTACCTGTCTCCGATATACTCCTCGGGCTTGATCATAGCCGCGACTTCCGGAGAGAGCAGCTCCGCACGCATGGCGGTTGCCAGAGACCAAGGGAACGTATCGGCCCCCAGCGCCTCCTCGCGATGGAACCACGGGTAGCCGCCGAAAATTTCGTCAGCCGCCTCGCCAGAGATGGCCACGGTGGCGCCTTTCTTGATTTCATGGCAGAAGAGGAGAAGGGAGGCGTCCACATCGGCCATGCCGGGTAAATCACGCGCGAGCGTCGCGTCATGCAGCGCGGCTACCAGCTCGGGCGTGTCGAATTGAATCGGGTGATGAACGGTGCCCAGATGCTTCGTCATCCGCTCGATCCACGGGGCGTCGCTGTTCGGCTGGAACGCGTGAGCCTGAAAATGCTTGTCGTTGTCGCGGTAATCGACCGAAAAGGTATGAACGTTGCCCTGGCCGTTCGCGGCGTAATATTGGACAGCCAATGTCGTTAGGGCACTCGAGTCAAGGCCGCCGGAGAGCAGCGTGCACACCGGCACGTCGGAAATCAGCTGGCGCTCCACCGTATCCTTGAGCAAAGCGCCGACATGCTCCGCGGTTTCCTCTACGCTATGTGTATGGGGAGCGCTTCGCAGCTGCCAATACGTGATCGTCTTTATGCCCGCGCGGTTGACGACCATGCACTTGCCCGGACGAAGCTCTTCGATATCTTTGTACACGCCGTGACCGGGCGTCCGCGCGGGGCCGATGACGAATATTTCGGCGAGTCCGTCCGCGCCGACCTCCGCTTTGACGGCGGAATGCTCCAGAATGCATTTCGGTTCGGAGCCGAAAATAAATAAGCCGTCTCTTCTCCGGAAGAACAGCGGCTTAACGCCGAGACGGTCGCGCGCCAGGAACAGCTCCTGCGCCGTTACGTCCCAAATCGCGAAAGCGAATATGCCGTTAAATCGTTCCACGCAGGCACGGCCCCACTCCATAAACGCGACGAGCAGCACCTCGGTGTCGCAAGTCGTCGTGAAGGATCTTCCTCTGCTCTCGAGCTCCTTCTTAAGCTCGGGGGCGTTGTACAGCTCTCCGTTGTAGACAACGACGTATTTGTCATCTCCCGTATAACGAATCATGGGCTGGGCCCCGTTCTCCGGGTCCATGACCGATAACCTGCGGTGTCCGAGCGCGCAGTGCGCCGATATCCAAGTACCCGCGGCATCGGGGCCGCGAGGGGCAAGCGTGTCGGTCATTCTTTCCAGATTGACGCTTTCTTTGGTTAAATCACTGTTCCAATCAATCCAGCCGGTTATTCCGCACATCCTTCTCATTCCTCTCTATGCTGGACTCCAGTAGCGATAATAACAGTTATATGCTGAAAAAAGGCATAAAATGTCTGTCCGAAGGGGGATGCTAGTTGGAGGTTGAATCCCTTGAAAGCCATTTTCAAGACGAAGGAAGGGTTGAGCGCAGGTGGACCATCATCATCTTAACGAAGGACATGAAGGCCGGAAAACCTTTTACGTATCGGTTCAGGCCGGTCAAATCTTGGCGGATCGCGAAGCCGCAGCCTATGAACTGGAGATAAACGCGAATGACGAGGAGGTCGCGCGTCTGCGGGAGCTATTCGAGGAGCTGGCTTCGATGGACGAGGCGGAGGTTGCGCACTTCGGTTTGACTCCATACGAGGACAGCGGCGACGGGGCGATGAATAGCGCGTCGGACGAAATCATCAGCCGAATTTACAAGGTCCTGCATGACTGCGGCACCAAGGAAACAAAACGGCATATCGAAACGATGGGCATTTTATAAAGAGAAGATAAGGAAGGTGGAGTTTTATGGAGCCATTGGAAGCGCGCGTTAGGGGGATCGTTAACCGGCGCGGCGAGGCATGCGCCGAAGTGGAAGTGCAGACGAATGACCCCGCGTCACCGGTCGTCCTGGCTTATTATTCGCGGGGCGGCGCCGAGCCGGAGCTTAAGGAAGTGCTGCTGAACGACGCGGATACCGAGTTGGACTGGTTCGATAATAATATGCATCAAGCGTTCACTGACTTGACTAGCATCGTATCCCAAGAGAGTGGGAGCGGTAACGGCCCGGAAAAGTGGAAGCGGTTCGGCGATCAGGTGCTTGCGATGGCGCGCGACGATATCCGGAATCGGTTATCGGAAGGGGTCTAGTTCGGATCAAATTCGGATAGAGGGGATCGGCGCGGCTCTATAAGGGGCTGGAGCCGGTCTTTTTTGTGCTTTCAGCAAATATTATTCCGATGTCGAACCATGATATAATGTGTCCGACACTGAGAGTAGGAGCATCCAGAATGCAGAAGCTTATATTTTTTGTAGGGATGGCCGGAACCGGAAAAACGACGGTCGCGAGAGAGCTAAGCAAATGCTTGCCGGCTGCCTTCCTCGACCGGGATACGATCGGCGGCCGCTTCGTGGAAGCGGTGCTGGAGATGAAGGGGTTGGACAAAAACGACCGTGATTCCGCGTTTTACAAGGCGAACTTGCGCGATTTGGAATATGATACGACGAAGGACGTCTGCATCGAGAATTTGGCGGCCGGCCAGAACGTCTTTATGATCTCTCCGTTTACGTCGGAGCTGCAAAACAAAGCGTGGATCGAGGACGTGATTAACGCTGCCGGACTAACTAGGGAGCAGCTCGATATAAAAGTGATCGTTGTAACGCTTCAAAATAAGGAGCTGCAGCGCGAGCGAATCGTCGGCAGACAAACCGAGCGCGACCAATGGAAGCTTGCCCATTGGGGCGACTTTCAAAGCAGAGGGGATTTCGTGCCCGTAATCAATTGGGACATCCCGGCCGGCAGCATCATGGTTTTCGACAACAGCGGCGAAATGACGGAAGAGAAGGTTGAACGGCTTCGATCTTTCGTATTGAGCTAAGGACTGCATGGACCCCAAAAAGAGAAAACGGCCGACCCGGTCCCGAGCGTGCTCGGCCGAGTCGGCTTTCTTGTTTCTTATGAGCGCGACCGGATTTCCTGCCGCATGAAGAGCAGGTACGACAGACCGAAGCAAATCATGGTCGCAGAAAGCATGCCTGTCAGCTGCGGCCAAACAAGCAGCAGGCTTTGACCAAGCGGCAGAGGGCTTGGCAGCGCGCCGACGACCTGCTCCATGGTGAGCGGGCCGAGCGAGCGTACGCTCGGCATAAGAAGCGTCGTGTTCGCTTCGTTAAAGAGCTCGGAGGGCGACAAGCGGTTCAGCGCCAGCATCAGCTTCTGGTAGCCCATTACATCGGACGCCCCGGATTCCGCGGACGGCGCCGTTCCCTTGGCGATCAGGTTCAGGATCATTCCATAGAAGACGGAGAAGAAGATCCACACCGCGAGGCCAGCCAGGGCCGATGTCGTCGCTTGCCGGAACCGGACCGAGAACAAAATAGACAGATTGAGCCAGAACCCGATATAAACGACGGCCGTCAGCAGGAACAGCAGCACTCTTAGGAATTCCTCCGAAGTAGGCGGGTAGCCAATGACGATCAAGCCTAGACCCATCACAAGAAATCCGAGCGAGAAGATGGCGGCCGTGATGACGAGTAAAGTGGAGACGAACTTCGCCTTCAGGAAATCGTCCCTGTAGATCGGCTGGGAGATCAGCCTGCTGAGCGTGCCTTTGCTCCGTTCCGTGTTCACGGCGTCAAACCCAAGAGCGATCCCCATAAGCGGCCCCAGAAAGGAGACGAACGCGATAAAGTTAGGCAGCGTTCCGTCCGATAAGGTGAACATCTGCAGGAAGGCCGCGCCTTGTTCGTCGCCGCTTCCGCCGCGCAGCGCGGTGACCGCCGAATAGACCGAGCCGATGCAGGCGAGCAGAATGATGCCCATCAGAATCGCGAAGCGCCAGCTTCGCACGTGATCCCCGACCTCCTTGCGAACCATGACCCAGAAGGCCGAGGATGCGGCCGGCTTCTCAGACGCGGGACTCCTGGAAATCGATAGCCGGGGAAGCCGGCTCCAAACCCAACTACGCTCCACTTGCTTCGCCTCCTTCAAAAAAACGCCGGTATACGTCGTCCAAACTGTACGTCCGCTTGCGAATCGACACGAGAATCGATTCGGCGGCCGCTACGCGAGCGATTAAGCCCGTCACGTCCGCCTCGCAAACGACTTCCACGGCTGTCGCAGCCGCAAGGCCGTTCGGGCCTCCCTCGGCTTCCCGTATAGCCGTCACGCCTTCAACGTTCAGCAGCGATTGTCGCAGCCGGTCGCTCCAATCCGCCACCTCAAGCTCGACGACGATCGCGTCTTCTTCTTCGAGCGACCGCGAGAGCTGCTCAAGTCCGCCGCAGGCGACCAGCCTGCCGCCGACGAACAAGCCGACCCGATCGCAAATTTGTTGGACCTGCTGAAGGTGATGCGACGAGAGCAGCACGGTCAGCCCTTCCTCCTTGCTGAGCGCCGTTATCAGCTCCAGAAGCTCGGTGACCCCCTTCGGGTCGATGCCGAGGGTCGGTTCGTCGAGAATGATCATCTCGGGGCGCTTAATCAATACATCCGCCAAACCGAGCCGCTGTCGCATCCCCCGGGAGAACGTCCCGACCTTCTTCCTTCCGGACGCCGCGAGACCCACGCGCTCAAGCAAGTCTGCCGCGTTCGAGATGGCCTCTTGCTCCGAAAATCCGTTCAGCCTGGCGGTATAGACCAGGTTGTCGAGGGCGGTCCGATCCTCGTAGAAGCCCAGATCGTCGGGCATGTAGCCAATCCGGCGCTTAATCTCCAGGGCGTTGCGCGCCGGATCGAGCCCGAACACGCGTACCGTTCCGCCGCTCGGCTCCGTCAGCCCGAGCATCATAAGAATCGTTGTCGTTTTGCCGGCGCCATTCGGTCCGAGCAGGCCGAATACTTCCCCTCTCCGGATGGCCAAGTCCAAACGATTTACGGCAAGATGGCTGCCGTAGGCTTTGGTCAGACCCTTCAGCTCCACGGCGACGTCAGGATTTGCGATTTCCCGATCCACTGTCAACGCCTCCCGTATGTGCGGAATAACCAATAGATGCCGCCGGCCACGGCCGCGATGATCAAGATGCCGATCCAGCCCCAAAGCGAGGACGACTTGACGGCGACCCTGATCGCGGCGTCGGCCGACTTTTGCGAGGTGTTCGCGCTCAGGTTAAGCGCGTAGTCGCCCGGCAGGGACTGCTCGGCGGACTCGATGACGGCCTGGACGCTTGCCGTCTTGCCCGGCTCGAGCGAACGGATGGTTTTCGGCTCGAAGGTCACTTCCCAGTCGGTAGGCGTCTGCGCGGTCAAGCTGATATCCTCCAGCTTGGCGGTGCCCGTATTGGTGACGATAAGCTGCAGCGAGCGGGTGCCGCCGGCCTTCACCGTCGCGTTCAACCGTTCGTCGGCCGTGTTGAGCCCGATGCCGTATGTTCCGGTAATGACGGCCTCCAGCGTCGTCTCCGCTTTGGTCGCGCTGTTCGCGGCCATGATCGGAATGCTGTACGTGCCGGCTTTCACTTGATCGGGCGGCAGAAGCTCGACCGATATCGTTTGGGAGGCGTTCGGATCGACGGTTACCGAAGTTACGCCGTTGCCGCCGGAGGTGAACCGTGCTTCCCAGCCGTTATCTGCGGCCGCGGCAAGAGCGTATGTTTGCTCCTCGGCGGTTTGGTTGGTCAGCTTGGCCGAGAAGGTGAAGCTCGAATCCGCATGCCCTTCTATATTGGCTTGCTCCACCTCCAGCTTCGAGGTGAAGGTGCCTTTCTCCGCGACGAAAACGCGCAGCGGCAGCTGGGCGTCCCCTGCGGTAACCGTGAAGCGATATTCCCCTTTGTCGATTTCGAGGGGGACGTCGAGTCTCAGGCTGAGGGACTCCGAGCCGCCCGCTTTGACGGCGAGCTGCTTGATGACCCGCCCGCCGGCCGTCAGCTCGTAGGTCCAGCCGTTCGTCTCATTTTGAAACCCGATATCCGCCTTCATCGTCTCCCCTCCGCGGTTAAGCAGCTCGATCGCGTAGCTCACGGATTCCCCCGGGGCGGCGTCCACGGCCGTATACGGCGTATAGAGCTCGAGCGCGCTCGCGGCACGCGCCGATTGGGGAGAAATAAACAACCCTCCCGTCCAAAGAATGACGGCAACTAGAGCCAGGATCGACGCCTGGCGGCATGCTTTGCGCATGGCAATCAACCTCCGAATTAGTCTTTGTCGGGCTTTTAGGCGCCCTTCATCTGGAGTACGCCCCAGGAAGCCGTTTGGATTTATAGCCGAAAAAAATTTTTTTGGAGTTTTCAACCGAACGATTTTTTGATAAATAAAAAAATAAGAACATGTCGGGAGGGAGATGCAAGGTGCGTCAAGTGGAGTCCGACGCTTGGCTGGAACGGGATCAGGAAGGGATGGCTGCGGCGCTTCGGGAGATGTGCGAGGGCTCGAGCGAAGCCTTCAATCTGTTCTACAGCAGCTACGCGCCGCTGGTGCTGCGCATCGCGTGCCGGATGCTCGGGGACCGGATGGAGGCGGAGGATGTCTGTCACGATATTTTCCTGGAGGCGATCCGGAAGGGACATCGATATGAAGCGGCGAGAGGCTCGGTCGATTCCTGGCTGGCCGTGATGACCAAAAGCCGCTGCATGGACAGGCTCAGGAAGAGAAGCCGAACCGTCTTCATCGCTCCGGAGGAGAGCGAGGATAAGCTGAGGGTCGATGCCGGCCCGGAAGAGAAGGCGCTGGCCACGCTGGAGAAAAGGGCCGTCAAGGAAGCGCTCGGAGAGCTGCCGGAAGCGCAGCGCAACGCGCTGGTGACGGCTTATTTCGGCAACCGCACCCACCGGGAGCTGGCCGAGGAATGGCAGGTTCCGCTTGGAACGGTCAAATCGTGGATCCGTTACGGCACCCAAAATCTTCGGAAGGCGTTGTCGCGAAGAGGCTGGGCCGCCGAAGGCTATGGAAGGGAGGAGCGGGAAGGATGAAGAGGGAATGGAGCAAGCCTGGGGATGTGAGCCGGTCATGCGAGGCGGGCTACGCGGAGCAGCATTGGATTGACCTGGCGCTCGGCCGGACGGATAGGAGCCGTCAGGCGACGCTGCTGAATCATTTGGACGTCTGCGGGCATTGCCGGGCCGCGCATGACGAGTGGAGCAAGCTTCTGATCGCAGATGCTGCCGGCGCCTGCGGAATGGAAGAGCCGCTTGAGCTGCCGGCGAAACGACGTTCGTCGCTCGAACGGCAGGTAAGGCGCATCCGCGCGGGGAAGCGCCTCAAGAAAAGCTTGCTCGCGGGGGCATCCGCCGCCGCCGCCGCCGTCATGATTGCCGTCGCTCTGTTGAACAGGGGCCCGGTCGTGGAGCCGGACACGCATCTCATCTCGTATGTGGAGCAGATGGAGCCTGCCGCTTTACGGATGATGCAGGCTGCCGATACGTCGCGTTATAGCATTTTGCCGCAAGGCAATCGTCAGGAATCGGGATTCCTCTGGCTAAGCGGAGACAGCAAGGAAGCGTTTCTCATCCTGGAGCATTTGAACGGCCGAGCGAATTCGGATTACCAGGCTTGGGCGGTGCAAGGGACTAGAAGCGATTCGCTGGGGCTGGTGAAGCTTTCGGAGGACAGGGGCTATTTGCACATAAAAGCGGATATATTGCCGGCGGCGGAGAACATCGCTCTCAGCGCAGAACCGCAAGGCGGGAGCCTCCGGCCGACGACCCGGCAAATCGTGCTTCTCATGCTGCCAAAAAGGTGAGAGTTGCCCGGAAAACGGATTAAAGCAGGGGGAAGCCGCCGCGTCACGCAAGTACAGGGGCTAAGAGGGGCCCCTGTACTTGCGTCGTAGTTCGCAGAAACCCGTACCAGCCGGGATACTGCGACGCAAGAGCGGAAGAGGATGTGATAACCCTCATTTCATCAGGTTATATTGGCGTTATCGAAGGTTCTTTGACAAACCGATTTTCTCTAGTGCTGTTTCAAGAATGGGGTCGAACTGTGTTTTTCTCCATATCTGGCGGTAGCCCAGATGTTCATAGAGTCCGAGGGCGCGCTCATTAACAGCCGCAACATGAATCTGAGCTTGCGCATATCCCCGATCGGATATTTCTGCTTCGAGAGCTTTAATAAGAGCACTTCCGGCGCCGCGTCCTTCGAAGGCGGGGTCTATCCATATGTCGCTAATGGTATCATCGGCGCGTTCACAAGCTCCGATGCCAGCAGCCTCCCCATCTATTTCGGCTACCAGCACTCTCGATCCCATTTCATGAAGAAAAGGCAGAAACGGATTTTCTTTTTCGATTTCTCTTGAAACATGCTCAGGCACATGCGGCTTAATTCCTTTACTCCATGCCGCAAGACCAATTCGAGCGAGATGGTTTACTTCGTCAGTCTTTGCCGATCGAATCACTAGCATTATGGTGTATCCTTCCATTCGCGACTATGCAGGCATTATAATTCGGTACTCGTAAAACAGGACAGGAACGGTTTTTACATTAAGAATATCATTCGCTTCCCGACAACATCGTACGAACGAAAAAAAACTCCAATCCCTTTCGTATCAAGGGGTTGGAGGTTTTATGTATCGGTTCATCACGGAATCATTGGAAGGTATATGGCGTCCCAGGAGGGATTCGAACCCCCGACAACTCGCTTAGAAGGCGAGTGCTCTATCCGACTGAGCTACTGGGACGCGTAATTGATACTATAGCATGAGGTAGTATGTCTTTGCAAGCTGTTATTCAAAAAATAGGCGGTATTTTTTTCTCGGGACTGCGCGTGGTATAATCGGACGCAAGAATGCAAGCTTCTGGTTTATTTTTGCGGAGTACCACGAAGGCGGTGAGAACATTACAACTCCTCAAGAACCCCAAGACCCTCATGGAGAGGGCAGGGACAACGTATATTTATTCCCGAACATGCTGGACCAGTATCAGATTCAGCTGACGCGGATGCTGGAAGCGGAGCAATACCGGGAAGCAAAGCAATTGCTGCGATTCCTGCTTCAGTGCCAAGGCCAGGAGAAGCGCCACTACGAGGAATGGGATAGCCTGCTTGGCTGGCTGGAGATGGCGTTCCCGGATGGCGAAGGCGCTTTGGAAGGCGCGGAGGAAGAATCCGACGACGAAGAAGCGATTCGCGAGCAGCTGCTGCGTCCGCCGAATCAAGACGATGCGTATATCAGCCAAGTCATGTACATCATGCAGCATCATCCGATGCTGGATCAGCAGATGCTGGCGCTCGAGAGGGCGGCGTACATCGAGGACGGCCGCGTGACGCAAATGATCCTGGAGTGGCTGGAGCGGGATTCGGTGCATCCCATCGTGCAGTTCAAAGCTCTTCAATGCCTGCGTAAGCGGGGGGCTGTAGGTGCCGTTGCCTTGAATCGCCTGGACGAGCAGGTCGTGCTCGACATCGAGCAGACGCCTCTTACGATGGACGACTTTCCGGAGCCGATCGGACGCATCCAAGAGAGGACCGAATCCGTCGCCGAGGTGGACGACCCTACATTGCCTCATTTCGCAAGGGAGCTTTGGAAGGAAAGTCTGCAGTTTCTGTACGGAACCTCGGCCTATCGCTGGATGCTGGACGACAGCGAAGAGACCGTGGATTGCTTCGCCGCCGCGCTCCATTTGACGCTCCATCTGACCGTCTACGGCTCGGCGAACGACGATGATATCCGCGATACATACGGCATTACCGACAGCATGAGATTCCGTTATGAACAAGCTTGCAGGACGCTTAGAAGCGTGGCGATGCTGCTGCAAACGGGCGGCGGCGAAAGCGAGCCTTGAAATGCTTGTCCAACTTGATTATAATGGAATGGTTTATGAACGTGAAAACATGTGTAGTTAAGCGCATTTTTGGAGGGGAAGGCATAAAATGAAAGCTACTTGGGAAAAAATAGACAAGAACATCGTATCCATCGATGTAGAGGTTGACGCCGACAAAGTCGCGTCCGCCTTGGATCAAGCCTTTAAGAAGGTTTCCGCGAAGGTAAACGTTCCGGGCTTCCGTAAAGGCAAAGTGCCGCGCGGCATTTTTGAATCCCGTTTCGGCGTGGAGAGCCTGTATCAAGACGCGATCGACATTCTTCTTCCGGAAGCTTATACGGCTGCGGTAAGAGAGAACGAAATCGAGCCGGTTGACCGTCCGGAGATCGACGTCACGCAATTCGCGAAAGGCCAAACGTTCAAATTCGTGGCCAAAGTTACCGTTAAGCCTGAAGTGAAGCTTGGCGAATACAAAGGTCTTGAAGTCGAAGCGGTAGAAGCCGCTGTTACGGAAGAAGAGATTTCGGCTGAGCTTGAGCGTCTGCAATCGCGTCACGCCGAGCTTACGGTTGTTGAAGACGGTGCCGCTCAGAATGGCGACATCGCGGTTATCGACTTCGACGGCTACGTAGACGGCGAGCAATTCGAAGGCGGCTTTGCCGAGCGTTATTCCCTGGAGCTGGGCTCGGGCTCGTTCATCCCAGGCTTCGAGGAGCAAGTCGTGGGCATGCAGCTGGGCGACTTCAAGGACGTAGAAGTTACGTTCCCTGAGAGCTACCACGCGGAGCATCTGGCGGGTAAGCCTGCCGTGTTCAAAGTGAAGCTGCACGAGCTGAAACGCAAATCGCTTCCGGCTCTAGACGACGAGTTCGCCAAAGACGTCAGCGAATTCGACACGCTGGAAGAGTACAAGCAAGATCTGGCTGCCAAGCTGAAAGAGCGCAAGGAGAAAGAAGCCGAGCAAGCGCTCGAAGTTGCCGTTGTCGACAAAGCAACTGCCGCTGCCGAGGTTGAAATCCCTGCCGCGATGATCGATACCGAAACCGACTACATGGTGAAGGACTTCGAAAACCGCCTCAAGATGCAAGGCATGAATTTGGAGCTGTATTTCCAATTCTCCGGTCAGAGCGAAGAAGTGCTTCGCGGCCAAATGCGCGCCGACGCCGAGAAACGCGTTCGCAACAACCTGGTTCTGGAAGCTATCGCGAAAGCGGAAGGCTTCGAGGCAACGGCTGAAGACCTGAACGAAGAGCTCGAGAAATTGTCCAAGCAGTACAACCGTCCTGCCGAAGAGCTTCGCAGCATTTTCGAGAAGAATGGCAATATCAGCAACCTGAACGAAGACATTCTGCTGCGCAAGACGATTAAGTTCTTGCTTGACAACAGCAAAACGGCGTAAATGAAATTCCGGATATCATCCGGTATAGAAGAATAAGCAGTACCCAAGATAAGGCGCGTTTACCATACGTGCCTTATTTTGACCTTACATATCGCACGACCGCAGGACCCCGCGGAACATCCGCATACATATAGCAAGACCGCTTTCGCATACGCTAATAGAGGAAATATGACAGACATAACCGTACGTGTTACAATGAGATAGCAACATACATTCCCATAAAAGAAAAGAGGTTGGTCGCATGAATCTGGTACCGATCGTAGTAGAACAGACGAATCGCGGTGAACGGTCCTATGACATCTACTCCCGTCTGCTTAAGGATCGTATTATTTTCCTCGGAAGCGCGATTGATGACGATGTCGCGAACTCTGTTATTGCTCAGCTGCTGTTTCTGGCGGCCGACGATCCGGAGAAGGACATCCATCTCTACATCAACTCCCCCGGCGGCTCCGTGACGGCGGGCATGGGTATATTCGATACAATGCAATACATCAAGCCGGACGTATCCACGATCTGCATGGGCATGGCGGCAAGCATGGGCTCGCTCCTGCTGACGGCAGGCGCGAAGGGCAAACGCTTCGCTCTTCCGAATGCAGAGGTCATGATCCATCAGCCGCTTGGCGGCGTGCGCGGCCAGGCGACCGATATTAAGATCCATGCCGACTGGATTCTGAAGACGAAGCAGAAGCTGAACCAAATCTATGTCGAGCGTACGGGCCAGCCGTACGATAAGATCGACCGCGATACCGACCGCGACTACTTTATGAGCGCGGACGAGGCTTTGGCTTACGGCTTGATCGACAAGGTCATTACTTCGCCGGGCCTTGTTTAAAGACTTAATTGAAGGGGTGAGCGCATGTTTAAATTCAATGACGAGAAAGGCCAGTTGAAATGCTCGTTCTGCGGCAAATCTCAGGATCAGGTTCGCAAGCTTGTAGCCGGTCCTGGCGTCTATATATGCGATGAGTGTATCGAGCTTTGCACGGAAATCGTGGAAGAGGAGCTCGGCAACGAAGAAGAGCTGGATCTCAAAGATATTCCGAAGCCGAAGGACATACGGGCGATTCTCGATTCGTACGTTATCGGTCAAGAGTCCGCGAAGAAATCGCTGTCCGTAGCGGTGTATAACCACTACAAACGAATCAACTCCGGCAGCAAGATCGAAGACGTCGAGCTGCAGAAGTCCAACATTCTGCTTCTCGGTCCTACGGGCTCCGGCAAGACGCTTCTCGCGCAGACCATGGCAAAGATTTTGAACGTGCCATTCGCGATCGCGGACGCCACTTCGCTCACGGAAGCGGGTTATGTCGGCGAGGACGTGGAGAACATCCTGCTTAAGCTGATCCAAGCAGCGGATTACGACGTGGAGAAAGCGGAACGCGGCATCATCTACATCGACGAAATCGATAAAGTCGCCCGCAAATCCGAGAACCCGTCCATTACGCGCGACGTGTCCGGCGAGGGCGTGCAGCAAGCCCTGCTCAAGATTTTGGAGGGCACGGTTGCTTCCGTTCCGCCGCAAGGCGGCCGCAAGCATCCGCATCAGGAGTTCATCCAGATCGATACGACGAACATCTTGTTCATCTGCGGCGGCGCTTTCGACGGCCTGGAGCAGCTGATCAAGCGCCGTATCGGCAAGAAGGTGATCGGATTCAGCTCCGGCGGCGAAGCCCAGAAGGATCTGAAGCCAGGCGAGTACTTGTCCATGGTTCTGCCGGAAGACCTGCTCAAGTTCGGTCTCATTCCGGAGTTCGTCGGACGTCTGCCGGTCATCTCGACTTTGGAGCCGCTTGACGAGCCGGCGCTCGTTCGCATCCTGTCGGAGCCGAAGAACGCTCTCGTGAAGCAATACCAGAAGCTGCTCGAGATGGACAACGTGAAGCTGGACTTCGAGCCGGCCGCGCTGGATGCCATCGCGAAGGAAGCGATTAAACGCAATACCGGCGCCCGCGGACTTCGCGCCATCATCGAGGGCATCATGCTCGACGTGATGTACGAGGTTCCTTCCCGCGACGACGTCAGCACTTGCCTCATCACGGAGAAATCGGTGCAGGATCGAATCATGCCCGAGCTATCGGCCAAGAAAGGCAAGAAGAAGGAAGAAAGCGCCTAATATCGTCGGCGATTCGCCGAACAACGTCCACCCCATGGTCCCGCGCCCCGCGCATGGCCGCGGGGTGGACTTTCGTCTGCTTATGTACGATAATATAAGGGTTGAAACGTAAAATGATTTCATAACGTATATAGGTCTTATTAGCTAGGGTGGGAGAGATCGATTATGTATTTGCGCCAGGACACGGTTGCGGTCAAGGTCGGCGATTTGACGATTGGCGGCAGCAACGAAGTTATTATACAGAGCATGTGCACCACGAAGACGGCGGATGTGGAAGCGACCGTCGCCGAGATTCTTCGGCTTGAAGAAGCGGGCTGCCAGATCGTGCGGGTTACCGTCAACAACAAGGAAGCGGCGGAAGCCATCAAAGAAATCAAGAAGCGCATCCATATTCCTCTGGTAGCGGACATTCACTTCGATTACAGGCTGGCTCTCGCGGCGATCGAGAACGGCGTCGATAAGGTCCGCATCAATCCCGGCAATATCGGCCGACGCGAGAAGGTAGAGGCCGTCGTGAAAGCGTGCAAAGAGAAGGGCATTCCGATCCGAATCGGCGTCAACGCGGGTTCCCTCGAGAACCATTTGCTTGAGAAGTACGGTTACCCGACGCCGGAAGCGATGGTGGAGAGCGCTTTGTTCCACATCGGCATCCTGGAGGAGCTGGACTTCCACGACATCATCGTGTCGCTGAAGGCATCGGATGTGCCGATGGCTATCGCCGCTTACAGCATGGCGGCGGAGAAGATCAGGTATCCGCTTCATCTCGGCATTACCGAGGCCGGCACGCTGCATTCCGGCACGATCAAGAGCTCGGCCGGTATCGGAGCGCTGCTTGCGCTCGGCATTGGCAACACGGTACGGATCAGCTTAAGCGCGGATCCGGTGGAGGAAGTGAAGGTCGCAAGAGAGCTGCTGAAGACGTTCGGCTTGATCACGAACGCGGCAACGCTGATTTCCTGTCCGACATGCGGACGCCTGGATATCGATTTGTTCTCCATTGCCAACGAAGTCGAAGAGTACATCGCCAAGATTAAGGTGCCGATCAAGGTTTCCGTGCTTGGCTGCGCGGTTAACGGTCCCGGCGAAGCGCGGGAGGCGGATATCGGCATTGCGGGCGCCCGGGGCGAGGGCATGCTGTTCCGGTACGGAGAGATGATCCGGAAGGTGCCCGAAGCTGAGCTGCTTAACGAGCTGAAGCGCGAGATCGACGAGATTGTAAGAGTGTTCGAAGAGACGGGCGAAATTCCTGGCCGCAAGGACCATATGCACGCATAATAGGCAGGCAAAAAGAGATCTTCCTCAAACGAGGAGATCTCTTTTTTTGCTGTGGCGGGGATTATACGTCGTCTTCATCCAAATCCGCCTCCGGTGACGATGACGGAGATGCGTCCGGCCGAATGATATTCGTCAGTCTATCGAGCAGGGCAACCGCGTTCGCTTTTGTTTCCTCAAGCTCGGACAAGGTGTCTTCCCTATTCTCGATGTTCGTAAGCTGCGTATTCAATTGCTGTTTGACGAACGAGCTGCCTTCATCGACGATGACAATCGCTGCGTTTATAAGGCCTTTGAGCAATTCGAAATGCATAGTGATCCCCCCTTTCCGTGTTGATAGATTCATCTTATTCAAGCTTGCGGGGCATGTAAGGGAGATTGTCCGAGGCGTTACGCCCGATTCGTTTTTGAACAGTCCTTGTCCACCGGGCGATTTAATGCTATTTTCCGTACGAGCGGCGATTATTCCGAATCGCAAGAGGCAATACTGACTGAATACGGATATAATTAACGGCTGGGCTTTGTCCGGTTGCCGCAGGCAAATGCGGCTCCGGCGTCTACGTTTTCGCTTGAAAGGAGCGGGTGGGTTATGAATTTAAGTCTCGTTTTAATGTTGGTTCAGGTGTTTTTTGCGGTTGTTATCGGTCTCTATTTCTGGAATTTGCTTCGTAATCAGAAGACCAACCGCTCGGCGGTAGACCGCGAATCCAAAAAAGAAATGGATAAGCTGAGAAAGCTGCGCTCCGTCTCGCTGACGAAGCCGCTCGCGGAGAAGACAAGACCGCAGACGATGGGGGACATCATCGGGCAGAGGGACGGTCTTCGCGCGCTCAAGGCGGCATTATGCAGCGCGAACCCGCAGCATGTCATTATTTACGGTCCTCCCGGAGTAGGGAAGACGGCGGCGGCCCGCGTCGTTCTGGAGGAGGCCAAAAAAAATCCGGCATCCCCGTTCCTGCCCGAGGCAAAGTTCACGGAGATCGACGCGACGACCGCTCGTTTCGACGAGAGAGGTATTGCCGATCCGCTGATCGGCTCCGTGCACGATCCGATTTATCAAGGCGCCGGAGCGATGGGGGTTGCGGGAATTCCCCAGCCGAAGCCGGGAGCCGTGACGAAGGCGCATGGAGGAATTCTGTTTATCGATGAGATTGGGGAATTGCATCCCGTCCAGATGAATAAATTATTAAAGGTTCTGGAAGACCGGAAAGTATTTTTGGAGAGCGCCTACTATAACTCGGAGGACGCGAACATTCCGCTCTACATACACGATATTTTCCAAAACGGCTTGCCCGCGGATTTTCGACTGGTTGGCGCTACGACTAGGTCGCCTCAAGAAATTCCGCCCGCCATTCGCTCGCGCTGCATGGAGGTATATTTCCGCCCGCTATTGGCGGATGAAATCGCCCAGGTCGCCGAAAACGCCGTCAAAAAAATCGGGTTCGGTCCTTGCCCGGAGGCGATCGACGTCGTCAAGAGGTACGCGACGAACGGCCGGGAGGCGGTCAATGTGATCCAATTGGCGGCGGGCGTCGCGTTGTCCGAGAAACGCGACCGCATCTCGGCCTCCGATATCGAGTGGGTCGTGAACAGCAGTCAAATTCCGCCCCGTCCAGACCGCAAGGTGCCGTCCGAGCCGCAGATCGGCTTCGTGAACGGACTTGCCGTATACGGCCCTAATATGGGGACGCTGCTCGAGATCGAGGTAAGCGCGATCGAGGCGGCCAAAGGCCGCGGGCAGTACACGATTACGGGCGTCGTGGACGAAGAGGAGCTCGGCGGCGGCTCCCGCACGCTGCGCCGGAAAAGCATGGCGAAGGGCTCTGTGGAGAACGTATTAACCGTGCTCCGCCGCAAAGGCTTGAATCCGCAGGATTACGACCTGCATATCAATTTTCCGGGCGGGACGCCAATCGACGGACCTTCCGCAGGCATCGCCATGGCGACGGCTATCGCTTCCGCCATTATGGGCGTACCGGTCGATAATAAGCTGGCCATGACGGGCGAAGTCGGCATTCACGGCAACGTGAAGCCGGTTGGCGGCGTTCTTGCCAAGGTGGAGGCGGCGTTCCAGGCAGGAGCCGTTCAAGTCATAATTCCGCGGGAAAACTGGCAGGCTATATTCGCCGACCTTGACGGGCTCAAGGTGATTCCGGTAGACCGCGTGGAGGAAGTGTTCGGCCACGTCTTCCCGGAGTCGGTTCTTCCGGAAGAAACAGAAGAGAAGCCGGTGCAATCGGACGCGTTCCTGCCTTCGAACGTCCCCTATTTGCAGGCGGATTCCGCAGAATGATAAAATAAGCTAGATGCATAAGAATGGAGGTGCTGGCATGGGACCTGGCAAATCGAAAGGTCGTCGTCTGCCCCTGCTTCCGCTTAGAGGGCTGCTCGTGTATCCCAGCATGGTGCTCCACTTGGATGTGGGCAGGGATAAATCCGTTCGCGCGCTGGAGAGGGCAATGGTCGACGACCATATGATCTTGTTATGTTCGCAATCGGAAGTGAATATCGAAGATCCGACGGAAGAGGATATTTATAAAGTCGGCACCATCGTGAAGGTCAGGCAGATGCTGAAGCTGCCGAACGGCACAATCCGCGTTTTGGTCGAAGGGGTCGTCAGGGCGGAAGTTCAAAGCTATCTATCGAACGAAGAATTCTACGAGGTGCTCGTGAAGGAGCTTCCGGAGCCAGAGACAGACGATCCGGAAGTGGACGCGTTAATGCGTTCGGTCCTTAACCAATTCGAGCACTATATTTCCTTGTCGAAGAAAGTGACCCCGGAAACTTACGCCGCGGTATCGGATATCGACGAGCCGGGCAGGCTGGCGGACGTCATCACGAGCCATTTGTCGCTGAAGATCAAGGATAAGCAGGACATTCTGGAGACGATTGACGTCGCCGCCCGATTGGAGCGGCTTCTCGATCTGCTGAACAACGAGCGCGAGGTGCTGGAGCTGGAGCGGCAGATTAACCAGCGCGTCAAGAAGCAGATGGAGAAGACGCAGAAGGAATATTACCTCCGCGAGCAGATGAAAGCGATCCAGAAGGAGCTCGGCGATAAGGAAGGCCGGGCCGGCGAAGCCGAGGAGCTGCGCAACCAGCTGGAGGAAGCCGGCGTTCCGGACAGCGTCCGCGAGAAGGTCCAGAAAGAAATCGAGCGTTTGGAGAAGATGCCGCCTTCATCGGCCGAGGGAGGCGTAATCCGCAATTATATCGATTGGTTACTTGCGCTGCCATGGAGCAAAAAAACGGAAGACGATCTGGTGCTAGCCAAAGCCGAAGAAATATTGAACGAAGACCATTACGGTTTGGAGAAGCCCAAGGAACGCGTGCTTGAATATTTGGCCGTGCAGAAGCTGGTCAAGAAGCTGAAAGGGCCGATTCTTTGTCTCGTGGGTCCTCCCGGCGTCGGCAAAACGTCGCTTGCCCGTTCCGTAGCGAAATCGCTGGGGCGCAAATTCGTCCGTATCTCCCTTGGCGGAGTAAGAGACGAAGCGGAAATTCGCGGACATCGACGCACCTATGTCGGCGCGATGCCGGGGCGCATCATGCAAGGGATGAAGACGGCCGGCAGCATGAACCCGGTATTCCTCTTGGACGAGATCGACAAGATGGCCTCCGACTTCAGGGGCGATCCTTCGTCGGCGCTGCTCGAGGTGCTGGATCCCGAACAGAACAATACGTTCAGCGATCATTACATCGAAGTGCCGTTCGACTTGTCGGGCGTCATGTTCGTCACGACGGCCAATGCGCTTCACACGATTCCGCGCCCTCTCCTTGACCGGATGGAGGTTCTGTACATTCCGGGTTATACGGAGCTGGAGAAGGAGAAGATCGTGGAGAAGTATCTGCTGCCTAAGCAGAAAAAAGAGCATGGTTTGACGGAGGAGCAGCTGCAAGTCGAAGACGAGGCGGTTCGCATTCTGATCCGCGAATATACGCGCGAGGCCGGCGTTCGCAACTTGGAGCAGCAGATCGCGGCCGTATGCCGCAAAGCGGCCAAGCATTTTGTGGCCGAGGAGAACGGAGAAGCCGCCGCCGAGCCGGTGAAGGTCGACGTCGCGAAGATTAAGGAATGGATCGGGCCGCCTAAATTCAGGTACGGCCTCGCCGAGATCGAGAATCAGATCGGAGCGGTAACGGGGCTCGCCTGGACGGAGGTTGGCGGGGATACGCTCGTGATCGAAGTGACGGTCATGCCGGGCAGCGGCAAACTGACGCTCACCGGCAAGCTGGGCGACGTCATGAAGGAATCCGCGCAGGCGGCGTTCAGTTATATCAGATCCAAAGCCGCGGAGCTAAACATTGATCCGGCATTCCACGAGAAAAACGATATTCATATTCATATTCCGGAAGGCGCCATACCGAAAGACGGCCCTTCCGCCGGCATCACGATGGCGACGGCGCTTATCTCCGCGCTCACGAACCGCTATGTCAACAAGGAAGTGGCGATGACCGGCGAAATTACGCTGAGAGGCAGGGTGCTGCCGATCGGCGGCTTGAAGGAGAAGTCGCTGGCGGCGCATCGCGCAGGCATCAAGAAGGTGCTGCTGCCGAAAGACAACGAACGGGATTTGCGCGATATCCCGGACAGCATCCGCGAGGCGATGGAATTCGTGCCGGTGAGCCATATAGACGAAGTGCTGAAGCACGCGCTGCTGCCGGTCGCGACAGAGGAGAGGGCAGGTACTACGATTTCATGAAGATACTAGACGCACAATTCGTCATCAGCGCGGTAAGACCGCAGCAATACCCGGAGGACGCCCTGCCAGAGATCGCTCTGGCCGGGCGCTCCAACGTTGGGAAATCATCGCTGATTAATAAACTTATCCTACGCAAAAACTTAGCAAGAACAAGCTCGCAGCCCGGCAAAACGCAGCAGCTGAACTATTACCGGGTGAACGACTTGTTGTATTTGGTGGACTTCCCCGGCTATGGCTACGCCAAAGTATCCAAAACGCAAAGGGAAAAATTCGGGGAGATGATCGAGACTTATCTGCGCGACCGCGAGCCTCATAAGCTGCAGCTGCTCATCATTGATATCCGCCATGAACCGTCGAAGGACGACGTGCTGATGTACAACTGGCTTAAGCATTACGAAATTCCGACTTGTATCGTCGCGACCAAAGCGGACAAGATCCCGAGGTCGAAGTGGGACAAACACGTCAAGATGGTCAAGACGACGCTGGAGGCAGATCCGCGCGATCCGGTCGTATTGTTCTCCTCCGAGACGGGTCTTGGCCGCGAGCAGCTGTGGGACGTTATTCTGGGCGCGATCGCAAGCGAGGAAGAAAGCCCTTGATGTTCTTCCATAAAGCAGAGAATACAGGGTAATTCCGAGGGTTCTTTGTGGATTCTTCCGTTTTTTCTTGAAATATGATCGAAAATGAAGATTAATGGGCAGGAAAGAAATTGGCAGATCACGTATAATAAACATAAGCAATGCTGAAAAGGCTGCCATTGGTTGAAATCGATGGGGTCTCAAAGAATTGAGGAGATTTTTATGGCTAAGCGGCTAGCCACAGAGTATGTAAATGCCAAACTGCAGTTTAAAGTCGATGAGATGTCCCGTTTTATTGCCCTTATGGAGGATGGGCAGCTGCGCTTGCAGGTGCTGGTGCTCGATAACGGCAATCAGGAACTCCTTCTACACGACGTAGCAGGGAAGGAAGAAGTCCGGCTTACCTTCGAACGGAGGCAGGATTATTACGTTTGCGAGCTCTCATGCCGTCTTGTCGAACCTCGGCTTGCGAACGCGCTTCGCAAAGCGGTTTCCGCTTTCCGGGGCAACGCGATCGTCAACCGTATCTACAGCCATTATACGATGATCTATCACTATACGAACGGCACAGTCCAGAAGATTGTGGAGAGCACGGATTCGGGCGAACGTGTCGTATTCGAGCACAAGGACACCCTTGGCCAGCTCGAGAGAGTATTCCGCAGCCGACTGATCGAACGGGAGATCGGGCTTGTGCAAGGAGCGGTGAACGAACTGCTGGACCTGCGCAACCAGACCACGGACAGAGGGGAGATCGCTACGATCGACCAGAAGCTGACGGAGCTTACCCGCAAGTTGTTTATGCTGGAAGCCTAGTCTTTACAAGGACGAAATCCGGTATGGAAGAGGGGCCGCTTGATGCGGCTTCTTTTTTTTGCGCAGCAAGTAGCGGGACAATCCCCGCATACATAGATTGATACGTAATCTTGCTGGCAGAGGGTTTTAAGTTTAGCAAAAAAAACTATTGCATTTATCACGGATAGATGTTATTTTTATTTTCGTTGAAAACATTGCTGCAATGAAAATTAGGAACCAGGATTCACTCAGGACATGGTTATGTTGCGAGAGATTAATCCCTCGGGAAGTGAATGACGTAGGTCCTAGCGGATGAAATTTTTTAAACATTTTATTCCTAGGAAGGGGGAACCGAAAGATGGAATACTCAACTTTCGGAAGACACGTTGCTGTTGATGCTTGGGGTGTAGATTTTGATTTGCTGAACAGCGCTGAATTTTTGCAATCTCACATGGTAGAGGCTGCTGAAGCATGCGGCGCAACGGTATTGTCGGTGCAATCCAAACAATTTGAACCTCAAGGCGCAACGGTGCTCGTGCTGCTGTCGGAGAGTCACCTCTCGATTCACACGTATCCTGAGAGAGGCTTTGCCGCGCTGGACTGCTATACCTGCGGTGAAACTGTTGATCCTCAGCTCGCGATCGATTACATGCTGGCGGTGCTGAAGCCGAAGACGGCTCATGCGAAGAAGCTTGTTCGCGGCATGGGCGAGCTGCAAGTAGAAGAACCAAAGATGAAACAAATCGAGCTGGTATAACGGCTCATAAACGTATGATACGGAGATAACCATGGAGCCCTTCCATGGTTATTTCTTTGTACAAAAATGGGCATAATGAAAAAAAGTATTTTCAAACATTATTCATAAATGAACCCTTTATGAATGTCGAACTATGCTATAATTATCGATAACATCGAAGGGAATTGGACTAGCAGAAGAAGGAGGCAGGTGATCGCTCATGCACATTATCGCAGTTGGTCTTAATTATAAGACGGCTCCAGTCGAAGTGAGGGAGAAGTTCACGTTCGCCGATCGAGAATTGCCGGCCGCGCTGAAAGGCCTCATGGAAACGAAGAGCATTATGGAATGTGTTATTGTAGCCACTTGCAACCGCACGGAACTATACGCGGTCGTAGATCGGCATCATCTATGCGGCCATTACATTCGCAGCTTCATGGAGAAATGGTTCAACCTGCCAAGAGCGCAATTTACGAACCATCTATATATGTACGAGGACGGGAAGGCGATCCAGCATCTCTTCCGGGTGACGAGCGGACTTGATTCGATGGTCATCGGAGAGACGCAGATCTTGGGACAGGTGAAGAACGCCTTCTTGCTCGCGCAAAGCGAGAAAACGACGGGAACGGTATTTAACATGCTGTTCAAGCAGGCGGTGACGCTTGCGAAGCGGGCGCATTCGGAGACGATGATCGGGGAGACGGCAGTGTCCGTCAGCTACGCGGCCGTCGAGCTGGGCAAGCAGATCTTCGGCCAGTTCAACAAGAAGACCGTCATGGTCATCGGAGCCGGCGAGACCGGGGAGCTGACCGCCAAGCATCTATACGCGAACGGCGCCGAGCGGGTTATCGTCGTCAACCGCACGTTCGAGAGAGCGGCGCAGCTGGTGGATAAGTTTAACGGCATTCCGTACTCGATGGAAGAAGCGGTCAACAAGCTGCACGAAGCGGATATCATTATCAGCTCAACGGGCGCGGAAAGCTACGTGCTGACGCGGGAGCAGGTGAAGGAAGCGATGAAGAAACGGAAGTCGAAGCCCCTGTTCATGATCGATATCGCGGTTCCTAGGGATCTCGATCCGTCGATCGCCGCAGTGGACAATGTATTCTTGTACGATATCGACGATCTGGAGGGCATCGTGCAAAGCAACCTGGAGCAAAGAAGATTGGAAGCTGCAAAGATCGAATCGATGATCGATTGGGAGATGCAGCAGTTCGAGCAATGGTATAAGACGCTCGGCGTCGTGCCGCTCATCCGAGCCCTGCAAACCAAGTCCGCGGAAATCCACGAAGAGACGATGAACAGCCTGTCCAACAAGCTGCCGGACCTCGACGAGCATCAGATGAAGGTGATCCGCAAGCTGACCAAGAGCATCGTGAACCAAATGATGCAGGATCCCATTCTGCGCATCAAGGAGATGGCTGGAGAGAAGCGAGCTGAAGAAGCGATGGATATGTTCGTGAAGCTGTTCGCGCTGGAGGAGCAGCTTGCGGAGTCGAGCAAGGAAGAGCTTATCCGGTCGGCGGAAGCCACCTCCGTTCCGGCGAAGCATGCCGAGCTTGCGCATCAGAATGCGGCTGCCCCTGCATTTGCCCGCCCGTAAGCGGAAGGCAATCTCCTGGCGGATAAAGTGGAGGAGCTATGGGATACGCGAACTGGATATATGATGGAATATTATATTTGTACGCCCTGAGCCTTCTGTTTTATTTCTCCGACTTCATGAATGCAAGCCGGAGAGCGAAACGGATCGGTACAGGGCTGCTTATTTTTGTATGGGTGCTGCAGTCTGCGTTTCTAATCACCCGGTTCATCTCGCATTTGGAGCTGCCCCAGCTGACCTCATTCGTCTATTGGCTGGCGTTCTCCTGGCTGCTTGTTACGGCCTCGCTAGTGATCAGCCGATTTTTTCATATCGAATACATGGTATTCTTCGTTAATGTCATCAGCTTCGCCGTGCTTGCGCTAAATTTTTACACTAGCTCCGCGCAGGATCGGAATTATGCGCTGTGGCAGACGACGAGAGAGCTGCTCTACATACATATCAGTCTGATCTTATGCGCTTACGCGGCGCTGACGATCGGCGCTTTGCTGGCCGCCATGTACTTGTTCCTGCACCACCGGCTGAAGAGCAAGCGCTGGTCCAAGTACATCCGCAGATATCCTAGCTTGGACGCGATCGAACGTTATGCCGACAGATCCGTTATTATCGGAGTGCCGCTTCTGGCGATGTCGCTTGCGGTTGCCGCCACGATGCTGATCGCCGGAGACAAAGCAATGCTGCTGCTCGATTGGAAGGTGCTTACGTCCTTCGCGTCCCTGCTCGCCTATATCGTGTACGTGTATCAGAGGGCGGTCAATAATCGCCCGGGACAGCAGCTTGCGAAGGTCTATATGTTTGCGTTCGGCATGCTTATCTTAAGCGTTCTGACGAATTCTTTATCTTCTTTTCATTAGAGAATAGGGGGCTGGCGGGCATGGAGTCATCAGCTTCGAACGGTTATTATCCCGTCGCTTTGAGAGTGGCCGGACGGCGGTGCGTCATTGCCGGCGGCGGCAGAGTGGCCGAACGCAAGCTGAACGGCTTGCTGGAAGCGGGGGCGGACGATGTCGTCTTGATCAGTCCTGACGTCACGGAAGCGATTAGGCGGCTTGCGGAGGAAGGGCGTATCCGGTGGGAGAGGAGAACGTTCATCGTCTCCGACCTGTCGGACGCCTGGCTTGTCGTTGCGGCTACCAGCGATCGAACGCTTAACGGGTTGATCGCGGAGGAAGCGGATAGACACCGCTTGCTGGCGAACATTGCGGATGATTACGAACGCGGAAGCTATATTACGCCGTCCGTTATCCGCAGAGGGCGCCTGCTTGTGTCCGTCACCGCGACGGGAGCCAGTCCGGCTTTTGCCAGGGCGCTCAAGGATGACTTGGAAGCGAAGGTCGGCGACCGGTACGGAATGGCCCTCGATCGGTTGGACGAGCTTAGGAAGCTCGCGCAGACTACGCTTCAAGATTCGCAGATGAGGTTATGGGTGCTTCGGCTTGCGGCCGAAGAAGCGCTAAGCAAGGAATGGCCGGAAAGCGGCGGTTACGATGCGTCGGCATGGTTGAAACATTTAGTGGAACGGGTAAAGGGAGGACTACATAATGAGCAGCACGGATAACAAAAGCAGGGTCATCGTCGTCGGCACGCGCCAGAGCGCGCTGGCGCTCACGCAAACGGGGCAGGTCATCGACGAGCTGAAGCGGATCAGCGATAGCCAAGGCTGGGACTACACCTTCGAAATCCGCAAGATCGTCACCAAAGGCGATCGCATTCTGGACGTGACGTTGTCCAAGGTCGGAGGGAAGGGCTTGTTCGTCAAGGAGATCGAGCAGGCGCTTCTTGACGGAGAAATCGATTTGGCGGTCCACAGCATGAAAGACATGCCTTACGAGCTTCCCGAAGGGCTGATGAACGGCGCCACGCCGAAACGGGTTAATCCCCTGGACTGTCTGATTACGAAAGCTGGCGGTGGTCTCGAATCGCTGCCTGAAGGAGCTAGAGTAGGAACCAGCAGCTTAAGACGATCCTGCCAGCTGAAGAACGTCCGGCCGGATCTCCAACTGGAGTCGATTAGAGGCAATATCGACTCTCGTATCCGCAAGCTTGAGACGGAGGGCTTCGACGCGGTCGTGCTCGCCGCTGCTGGGCTGACGCGCATGGGCTGGGAGGATCGCATCTCCGCGCTTGTGCCGGATGACGTCTGCGTGCCGGCCGTGGGTCAGGGCGCTCTTGGCATCGAATGCCGCGAGAACGACGCGCAGATCAGGGAGCTGCTCGGCCTGCTCAACGACAGCGAGACGGAAGCGGCCGTCCGGGCGGAGCGCAGCTTCCTCGGCACGCTTCACGGAGGCTGCCAGGTGCCGATCGGCGCATACGCGACGGTCGTATCGAAGGACGAAGACGGCTACTTGCTCGAGCTGACGGGGATGGTCGGATCGCCGGACGGCGTCACGATGCTGAAGGAAATGAAGCGGGGCAAAGATCCGGAAGCGCTCGGCCGTTCGGTCGCGGAGACGCTGATAGCGGGCGGTGCGGATCGTATTTTGGCGGAGATCGGGGGCTGACCATGAACAAGGGGAAGGTTTATTTGGTTGGCGCCGGTCCCGGCGACCCCAGGCTGATTACGGTTAGAGGCTTGGAATGCCTTAAGAAGGCGGACGTCGTGGTTTACGACAGGCTGGCCAGTCCCAGACTGCTTCGCCACGTGAAGCCCGGCACCGAGCTGGTATACGTCGGCAAGCTTCCGGACCGCCATACGATGAAGCAAGAGGAAATCAATCAGCTGCTAGTCGATTTGGCATTGGACGGGAAAGTGGTTACGAGGCTCAAAGGCGGCGATCCGACGATATTCGGGCGGGTCGGAGAAGAAGCCGAGCTGTTGTACGATAACGGCATCGAGTTCGAGATCGTTCCGGGCATCACCTCCGCGATAGCGGTGCCCGCTTACGCGGGCATACCGGTCACGCACCGGGACATGGCCTCATCCTTATCGATTATAACCGGGCATGAAAGTCCCGATAAGCTGGACCGCTCGATCCATTGGGACAAGGTGACGAACGCGACGGGAACGCTGCTGTTCCTCATGGGCGTCGCCAAAATCGGCTATATCGCGGAACAGCTGGTCAAGCACGGCAAACCGCCGGAAACGCCGGTAGCGCTGGTCCGCTGGGGAACGAGAGTGGAGCAGGAGACCGTCGTCGGGACGCTCGAGACGATCGAAGCGGTCGTCAAGGCCGCGAACTTCCAGCCTCCTGCCGTCATCGTCGTGGGCGATGTCGTGCTGCAGCGGGAGAAGCTTCGCTGGTTCGAGAATAAACCGTTGTTCGGCATGCGCGTGCTGGTCACGCGGGCCCGGGCGCAGGCCAGCGAGCTGGCGGACGCGATAGAGGCGCTCGGCGGCGAGCCGTGCGAGTTTCCTGTCATCGAAATCAGGGAGCCGCAGGCGCCGGAGGCGATCGGGAACCTGCGGGCGCGACTGGAAGAAGCCGAAAGCTATCATTGGCTCATGTTCACGAGCGTCAACGGCGTCGATTATTTTTTCCGTTTTCTCCGGAGGTTCGGGATCGATATTCGGCGGTTTCACGCGGCTCGAATCGTGGCCGTCGGGCCGAAGACGGCGGAAGCTCTGCAGGATCGGGGGCTGGTCGTGGAGGAGCTGCCGGTGAAGTTCCATGCGGAATCGCTGCTCGAACGGCTGGATGGCTTGATCCGGCCCGGAGAACGCGCGCTGCTGCCGCGAGGCGATCTGGCTAGAGAGGTGCTGCCGGAGCAGCTTGCGAAACGCGGGGTCGAAGCGGTGGAGATCGATGTGTACGAGACGACGGCGGCTGATTCCGGCGATGAGCTCGCGCTCGAGTACTTGCGCGAGGGCGGCATACATATGATCACGTTCACGAGCTCGTCGACGGTTACGAATTTGCTGGATATTTTGAAGCGATGCGGGGTAGCGGATCCGGTTCGATTGCTGGACGGAATTCCGATTGCCAGCATCGGTCCGATTACGAGCAAGACGGTTAGTGATTCCGGTCTGAAGGTCACCGTGGAAGCACAGTCTTCCACGATCGACAGCTTGCTGGAAGCCATTCAGGCATTCAACCAAGAGAGGAGAACGACACAATGAGCAGTTACCCTATCGTTAGACATCGCCGCCTGCGCAGGTCCGCAGGTTTGCGTAGCATGGTCCGGGAGACCGTCCTTACGGCGGACGATATGATTTATCCGATTTTCGTCACGTACGGAGAGAACATCAGAAGCGAAATCCCATCCATGCCGGGCGTTTATCATCTATCCATGGATCTGCTGGAGCAGGAAATCCGGGAGGTTGCGGCTCTTGGCATCAAGGCCGTCCTCCTGTTCGGCGTACCTTGCCACAAGGATGCTCACGGCTCCTCCGCGTATGATCCGAACGGCATCGTGCAGGAGGCGGTGCGAGCGGTGAAAGGCTGGGCTCCCGAATTGGTCGTCATAGCGGACACTTGCCTGTGCCAATTCACCGATCATGGCCATTGCGGCGTCGTCCGCAAGGACGAGGCGACGGGAATCGCCGTGGTGGACAACGACAAATCGCTGGAGCTGCTTGTTCGCACGGCCATCTCGCAGGCGGAAGCGGGAGCCGATATCATCGCGCCATCGAATATGATGGACGGCTTCGTGTACGCGATTCGCGCAGGTCTCGACGAAGCGGGCTACAGCGATATCGCGATTATGTCCTACTCGGTGAAATACGCTTCCGCTTTCTACGGTCCGTTCCGCGACGCCGCCCATTCCGCACCGCAATTCGGAGACCGGAAGACGTATCAGATGGATCCGGCGAACGGGCGGGAAGCGCTCCGAGAAGCGGAATCCGATGTGGCGGAGGGCGCGGACATGCTGATGGTGAAGCCTGCGCTCGCGTACCTGGACATCGTGAAGACGCTCAAAGAGCAATTCGATCTGCCCGTCGTCGCGTATAACGTAAGCGCGGAATATTCGATGGTCAAAGCGGCTGCGGCGAATGGCTGGATCGACGAGCGCGCGATCGTGCTGGAGACGCTGACCGGCATGAAGCGGGCCGGAGCCGATCTCATTATTACGTATCATGCCAAAGACGCGGCCAAGTGGCTGAGAGGAGACGGGATGTAATGGAAGGCGGCAAGAAGAGAGTCGACACACGCTCCGCTGAAGCTTTCGCCAGGGCGAAGAAGGTTATTCCGGGCGGGGTGAACTCGCCTGTGCGGGCGTTCAAATCGGTTGGTCTTACTCCCGTGTACATGGAACGCGGAGCCGGCAGCCGGGTCTACGATATTGACGGCAACGCATACATCGATTACGTCGCTTCTTGGGGGCCGCTTATCATGGGCCATGCTCATCCGGAAGTGATCGAAGCGATCCGCAATACGGCGGAGAAAGGAACAAGCTTCGGCGCGCCTACAGAGCTCGAGACTCTGATGGCCGAGCTCGTCTGCGAGCGCGTTCCTTCCGTTGACGTCGTGCGTATGGTCAATTCCGGGACCGAAGCGACGATGAGCGCCCTGCGCTTGGCCCGCGGCTACACGAAGAGAAGCAAAATCATGAAATTCGAAGGCTCCTACCACGGCCATGCGGACAGCCTGCTGATCAAGGCCGGCTCCGGCGTCGCGACGCTGGGCCTGCCGGATAGCCCGGGCGTTCCCGAGCACGTGGCTTCGCATACGATTACGGTGCCATACAACGACATTGAATCGGCTAAGCTGGCGTTCGAGAAGTTCGGCGAAGAAATCGCCTGCGTGATTGTTGAGCCGGTTGCGGGCAACATGGGCGTCGTTCCACCCCTTCCAGGCTTCCTGGAAGGACTGAGAGAGCTGACTTCCCACTACGGCAGCCTGCTTATTTTCGACGAGGTCATGACGGGCTTCCGCGTCGGCTACAACTGCGCGCAAGGCCTCTACGGCGTCACGCCGGATTTGACCTGCTTCGGCAAGGTAATCGGCGGCGGTTTGCCGGTCGGCGCTTACGGCGGCAAGCGTGAAATCATGGAGATGATCGCTCCGGCCGGACCGATCTATCAAGCCGGCACGTTGTCGGGCAATCCGCTCGCGATGGCGGCGGGCTATACGACGCTGAAGCTGCTGACGCCCGAAACCTACGAGCTTCTGGAGCGCCAAGCGGTCAAGCTGCAGCTCGGCTTCGAAGCGAACGCGGAGAAGCACGGCGTTCCGTCGACGATCAATCGCGTCGGTTCCATGGTTTGCCCGTTCTTCACCGAACAGACCGTCAATAACTACGAATCGGCCAAAACATCCGATTTGGACCGGTTCCGCAAATATTTTGCGGCCATGCTCGATCTCGGCGTTAGCATTGCGCCTTCCCAGTTCGAAGGCATGTTCGTCTCGGCCGTTCATAGCGACGCGGATATCGAAGAAACGATCGCGGCTCATGACGCGGCGCTAGGAAGACTCTAGTCGGACAAGAAGGAGGATCACGCGATGCTTGAGAAATACGTTGCGCGGGACGGCGAGTGGCTCTTGCTGGATGCGGAGCAGTTATCGGCGGATCCCGAATTTTCAAAGCGAGCATCAGCTGGCTCCATCAAGGAGTGTCCTCAGGCCGGCAGCCATCCGCATCTCGTGCGGCAATGGCTGCTGGCTTCTTGCCTTTTCCCGGGCAAATGGATCAACCGGCTATTCTCGGTCGGCGGCATTCAGTGGCGGGGGGAGCGAATCGGACTTCTTGCATTCCAGGCCGTGGACATCGCAAAGGATAAGCTGTACCGGGAAGCGGCGGGAGCGGCTCAGCTGCCGTCCGCTTCCGTGCCGGATGTTCTTTACGAGGATGATTACTGCCTCGTGCTGAACAAACCGGCGGGCATGCCGGTCCACCCTTCCCATGAAGGGCAGGAAGGCACGCTCGACCATGCGGCCTGCATCCATCAGCTCAGGCAGCGGGACCCTCTGCCCGTCCGGCATATTCATCGGCTGGACGACGACACGTCGGGACCGGTTCTGTACGCCAAATGCGATCTTGCCCAATTGATTCTCGACGAAGCGATGAGGGAGAAGCGAATCGACCGCGAGTATGTCGCGGCCGTTCAAGGAAAGCTGAAACGGGCAAAAGGCATCGTCGACGCTCCGATCGGGAAGGACAGGCATCACGGCGCTAGGCGGCGGGTCACCCCGTCTGGCGATGCCGCGCTGACCCGGTACGAAGTGAAAGCGGAGCTTGCGGACGCGTCGATCGTTGCCCTTCGGCTCGAGACGGGCCGGACGCATCAGATTCGCGTTCACATGAGCCATTTGGGACACCCGCTCCTCGGGGACGCCTTGTACGGCGGTCCGCAAAAACCGCTTAAGCATCAGGCCCTTCATGGGGAGCGTCTGTCCTTCCCGCATCCGCTGTCGGGCAAGCCTACGATGGTAGAAGCTCCTTGGCCGAAGTGGCTGAGGGACCTGCTGGGCGATAGGCGCTTTTAGTTCGTTGTTCAAAAAGTCCAGTTTTCAGCACCGAGAAGATCGGATGAAGCTAGGAACTGAGGAGCGGAGCGTAGTGGAGGCTACGTGAGCACCGGAAGTTCCGGCTGAATTCGATATTCGACGCTGAGTAGGCTCCCTGATATCCTTCGTGATCAAAAGTGGACTTTTTGAACTTCCTTACAGCGAAATTGACAGTCATGCTCCCTTCCATTCCGCCATATAGATAAGTAGTGAATGTATAGCTAGACCAAGCATTCAGTAGGCGAAGGGAGGAAACGGGCGTGTCGAATGGGACGAACGGATTGCGCTTTGACGTGTATGAGCGGGTACATCTGCCCGAAGACGTCGCGGGGATCGACGAGCTGGAGGAGATTGAGCTGGTCCCCCGCATACAAGTTATTGATCAAGGGGACCAAGCCGTCTTGAAAGGCCAATTGCTTCTCAGCGGCGTCTATCGGGGGCAGGAAGGAGCGGCAGGGCCATACGCGCTCGAGCATTGGATTCCGGTGGAAATATCGCTGCCGATGAATCGAGTGTCCAAGCTGGACGACATCTCGATCGAAATCGATAATTTCGATGTGGACCTGCTCTCGGCAAGGACGCTCAATATTACCGGCGTATTATCGCTCCGCGGCATTACAGTCGAGCCCGTCCGCGAAGAACAGGCGGCCGAATGGCAGGAGGAATCGTTCACCGCGGTTCACCAGCGCGAGTACCAGGAGATAAACGAGGTCGAGCAGGAAATCGAAGAAGCGCCTTCGAACGCCTTGAGCGAGGCCGAACCCGGCCAAGCCGAATACGCGTATTCGGAAAGAGCAGGAGAGGCAACCTCTGAAGAGGAGCACTACATATCGTCCGTCGACTCGCGGGAAGCGGCTCAGCCGGACGAAGAAAGGGAAATTACGGTTTCGTCTCGCGATCAGGAAGAGGACGGTTGGATTCAGCTGAACCTGAAAGGCCGCGAGAACGAACCGTCAACCGAGGCGCAGCCCCAGGAGGAGCAGCTGAACGCGCAGCAGGGCGTGTCCCAGCTGACGTCGCTCTATTCGCAATTCCAGCCGCCGTCCGCGCAACCTCCGAGCGAGCGGGAGCCCGCTCCAATTGCGGAACCGGCAGTCGCCGAGGCGAGCGAGCCTGCCGACCAGCCGGAATACCGTCCGGAAGCGGCAATCGAGATTCAGGCGGAGGCTTCGCAAGAACAGGAAACGGAAGCGGCCGGCGAATGGGAGCTGTCCCAAGCGGCCAGCTCCTTGCAGCAGGCAGCTGAACCCGAGCCGGAGCCACGCAAGCCGCAGGAGGTTCAGATCGCGTTCTCGGGCAAGCGTGCGATCGGGTCGGAAGAAGAACAGGGAGGCCTCGGCTTCCGGTCGATTCTCCAATCCAGCCGGCGCGAGCAGGCGGCGCGACAGGCGGCCGAAGAGATCGAATCCCAGCAGGCGGCGGAAGCGAAGCGCGATCAGACGGCGGAAGAGGAGATCGAGTGGAAGCGGCTGTTCCTAAGCAAGCAATCCGAGGAGAACGAATTCCGCAAAATCCGGATGTGCATTGTCCAGAGAGAAGAGACGCTCGAGCAGATTGCCCTGCGCTACAGCCTGAATCCTCGCGAAATATTGATTCATAACGGACTGCACGAATCGTCCGTCGCGGAGGGACAGCTCCTCTACATCCCAAGATAAAAGAAAACAAAGGGCGAAACGGCCGTGCCGTTCCGCCCTTTCGTATGCAGACGATTATAGATACGGCCTATATCTTCATAGGAAGAGTTGACTCCGACCCGCAACAACGGTATGATTATACATAAATGTGATTCAACAACCTTGATGGGGAATTGTATGCAGCAAGCCTTCAGAGAGCAGAGCCGTATTGCTGAGAGGTTCTGCAGGACGGACTGCCTACATGTCGCCCCGGAGTTGCTGGGTTGAACCGCGAAGCCGATGCGGCTCGCGATAGATCTAGCCGGCAGCAGCCGTTATCTGTTCGAGTGCCGCGCGGGGGTTTCTTCTAACGCGGAACGAAGGTGGTACCACGGGAGCATAGCCTTTCGTCCTTTATGACAGGACGAGAGGCTTTTTTATATGCTTTAAGCGCGCGAAGCGAGGCTGCCCGTTATGTTTTCACCGCCCGGACGGCGTGTACGTACGGGCTTGCATACAGATTTTGTGGAGGTATGAGACCTATGTCAGATGATCAGTTGAAAACGGCAATGCCAACGACCTATGATCCGAAATCGGCCGAGCAGAAGTGGTATGACTTCTGGATGAAAGGCCAATTCTTCGAGTCGGGCAAACGCCCGGACGCAAAGCCCTACACCATTGTTATTCCGCCGCCGAACGTAACGGGGATGCTGCATATCGGGCACGCGCTCGATTTCACGCTTCAGGATATTCTCATCCGGACGAAGAGAATGCAGGGCTATGACGCGCTTTGGCTGCCTGGCACCGACCATGCGGGCATCGCGACGCAGACGAAGGTCGAGCAGAAGCTGCGCGAGCAGGGCGTCTCGCGTCACGATCTTGGGCGCGAAGCGTTCCTCGAGAAGGTATGGGAGTGGAAGGACCAGTACGCGAATACCATCCGCGACCAATGGGCGAAGATGGGTCTGTCTTTGGACTACTCCAAGGAGCGGTTCACGCTGGACGAAGGCCTCTCCAAAGCGGTTCGCGAAGTGTTCGTCCGCCTCTACGAGAAGGGCTTGATCTACCGGGGCAAAAAAATCATTAACTGGGATCCGGCGGCGCGCACGGCGCTTTCGGATATCGAGGTCGAATACAAGGAGCTGAACGGCCACCTGTATCACCTGCAGTATCCGCTGAAGGACGGCTCCGGCCATATTACGGTAGCCACGACCCGTCCGGAGACGATGCTGGGCGATACGGCGGTCGCGGTTCATCCGGAAGACGAGCGCTATAAACATCTGATCGGCTCCATGATCGTGCTGCCTGTTGTCGGCCGCGAAATTCCGATTATCGCGGATGAATACGTCGAGAAAGAATTCGGCTCCGGCGCCGTGAAGATTACCCCGGCCCATGATCCGAACGACTTCGAGGTAGGCGAGCGCCACAATCTGCCGCAAATTATCGTAATGGACGAATCCGGCATCATGAACGCGGAAGCCGGTCCTTACAAGGGCATGGACCGTTTCGACTGCCGCAAGCAGCTCGTGAAGGATCTGCAGGAGCAAGGCGTTTGCGTCCGCATCGAGGATCACGTACATCAGGTCGGCCATAGCGAGCGCAGCGGCGCCGTTGTCGAGCCGTACCTGTCGACGCAGTGGTTCGTTGCGATGAAGCCTCTTGCCGAAGCGGCCATTGCCGCGCAGAAGTCGGGCAAGGGCGTTCGTTTCGTGCCGGACCGTTTCGAAAAAATTTATCTCAACTGGATCGAGAACGTGCGCGATTGGTGCATCTCCCGTCAGCTGTGGTGGGGACACCGCATCCCGGCTTGGTATGATGACGCGACGGGCGAGATGCATGTCTCCCGCGAGGATATGAAGGGCGATCATTTGCGCCAGGACAACGACGTGCTCGATACGTGGTTCAGCTCCGCGCTGTGGCCGTTCTCTACGCTGGGCTGGCCGGAGCAGACGGAAGACCTGAAGCGCTACTACCCGACCGACGTTCTCGTAACCGGCTATGACATCATCTATTTCTGGGTTGCGCGCATGATCTTCACCGCTCTCGAATTCACGGACGAAATGCCGTTCAAGGATGTTCTGCTGCACGGTCTCGTCCGCGACAAGGACGGCCAGAAGATGTCGAAGTCGCTCGGCAACGGCGTGGATCCGCTCGACGTCATCGAGCAATACGGCGCGGACGCGATGCGCTTCATGATTTCGACGGGCAGCACGCCGGGCCAGGACCTGCGCTTCCGCTTCGAGAAGGTCGAGCAGGCGCGCAACTTCGCGAACAAGATATGGAACGCGTCCCGCTTCGCGCTCATGAATCTGGAAGGGTTCGGAGCCGCCGATATCGATATCAGCGTGAAGCTGGGAACCGCCGACCGCTGGATTCTGCACCGCCTGAACGAAACCGTACGCGACGTGACGCGTCTGATCGACAGCTACGAATTCGGCGAGACGGGACGTCTTCTGTACAACTTTATCTGGGATGATCTGTGCGACTGGTACATCGAGTTCTCGAAGCTGAGCCTGAACGGTTCGGACGAAGCCGCAAAGAAAGCGACGCAATCCGTGCTCGCTTACGTGCTCGATCGCACGCAGCGCTTGATCCACCCGTTCATGCCGTTCATCAGCGAAGAAATCTGGCAGCATCTGCCGCATGTCGGCGAGACGATTACGCTTGCCGAGTGGCCGGTCTATGAAGCGGCGCTCGAAGCGCCGGACGCCGTCAAAGAGATGGAGCTGCTAATGGAGATGATCCGCTCCGTCCGCAACATCCGCGCCGAGGTGAACGTGCCGATGAGCAAGAAGGTCGAGCTGCTGATCAAGCCGGCAGGCGAAGCCGAAGCGGCGATCTTGTCCCGCAACGAAGAGTTCATTAAGCGCTTCTGCGGAACGTCCCTTCTCGAGAGCGGTCTGCATGTGAACGCGCCGGAGAAAGCGATGACCGCGATCATTACGGGCGCGGAGCTTTACTTGCCGCTCGCGGGTCTGATCGATATCTCGCAGGAAATCGCAAGGCTGGAGAAGGAGCTGAAAACGCTGATCTCCGAAGTAGAGCGCGTGGAGAAGAAGCTCGCGAACGAAGGCTTCGTGGCCAAAGCGCCGGCGAAGGTCATCGAGGAAGAACGCGCGAAGATGAACGATTACGCGGACAAACGGGATAAAGTACTAGCAAGAATCGCCGAGCTTCGCGGCTAGCTTCATGAATGGAAGAGGGTAAAAGGATATGACAGATACAAGCAACGCATATGCGGGAGAGTCAGGCGCTCTCCCTTCCTATCAAGCCGCGGTGGAATGGATAACGGGGCTTGTCCCGTTCGGAATCCGGCCAGGACTTGACCGGATCGAGGCGCTAATGGAACGTCTGGGCAATCCGCACCGCAGACTGAAGTTCATCCACGTCGCCGGGACGAACGGCAAAGGCTCGACCTGCGCTTATTTGACGAGCGTGCTCGTCAAAAGCGGCTACGACGTAGGTACGTTCACGTCGCCTTATATTACGAAATTCACGAATCGGTTCCAATATAACGGCAAGGATATAGAAGAGGAGACGCTCCTGAAGCTGGCGAACGAGCTGCGGCCCCACGTGGAAGCAATCGGCCGGACGGAGCTCGGGTCGCCGACGATGTTCGAAGTGTCTACGGCGCTCGCGATTCTGTTCTACGCCAAGGTCACCTATCCGGACTACGTCGTATGGGAGACGGGACTAGGAGGCAGGCTCGACGTCACCAACATCGTCTATCCCGTTCTCTCGATCATAACGAATATCGGTCACGATCATATGGACCGTCTGGGAGATACGCTGGAGAAGGTGGCCGAGGAGAAGGCTGGCATTATCAAGCCGGGAGTTCCCGTCGTCAGCGCGGCGACGCAGCCGGAAGTGAAGGCCGTCCTGAAGCGGGTCGCGGCGGAGAAGAAGTGCTCGATCTATATGATCGGCGAGCATTTCGACGAGCAGGCGCTCGAAGTAGGCGAAGACGAGCAGTCGTTCCGGTTCCGCGGCTTGTTCCGCGATATCGATTCGCTGCGGATTCGTCTGAACGGCGCCCATCAGCGTACGAACGCCGCCGTTGCCGTCATGGCTCTCGAAGTTCTCCGCCAATACAATGCGCTTGTCGTAGACGACGAAGTGCTGTATGCGGGCTTGGAGGAAGCGGCATGGCCGGGCAGACTGGAGATGGTGCAGCGGAATCCGCGCATTCTGCTCGACGGCGCGCATAATCCGGAAGGCGCGGAAATGCTGGCGGCCAGTCTGAAGTCTACATACCAATACGAGAAGCTGCATGTTGTTATGGGGATGCTGGAGAATAAGAATCATCAAGATACATTTAAGCATATACTACCAATAGTGGATACGCTTATCTTAACCGAGCCTGATTACCGGATGAAGATGGATGCGATGGATTTGGCCGAGATCGTGCGGAAGCTGCGGCAAGACATGCAGGTAGAGAGGCCGTTTGAGCTGGTAGTGGAGAAAGATTGGAAGCAGGCACTGCAAACATTACAACAGATAACCGGGTCCAAGGATCTTGGGGTCGTGACGGGGACGCTCTATTTGATAGCCGATGCGCGTGCCCGCTTGCTGTACAACTCGGATTCTGAAAAAGGTTGGTGAACCGTCTTTGAATACGGCAGAACACGTTCATTTCATCGGAATCGGCGGTTACGGGATGAGCGCCATCGCGCGCGTCATGCTGGAGATGGGCTATAAAGTGACAGGCTCGGACGTTGCGCGTCAAGAGCTCACGGAGAAGCTCGCCGCGAAAGGGGCCGATATCTTCATCGGTCACCAGCCGGAGCATGTAAGAGGAGCCGATCTGGTCGTCTATTCGACGGCGCTTACGAGCGACAACGTCGAGCGAAAGGCGGCCGAGGAGCTGAACATCCCCGTACTCCATCGCGCCCAGATGCTGGCGAGATTGATGAACGCGGGCAAAGGCGTCGCGGTCGCGGGCGCCCACGGGAAAACGACGACTTCGTCCATGATCGCTCTTGTCATGGAAGCCTGCGAAGCGGATCCTACCTATATCATAGGTGGAGAAATCGTCAACGTCGGAACGAATGCCAAAGCGGGTAAAGGCGAATACGTTGTTGCGGAAGCAGACGAAAGTGACGGGTCCTTCCTGCAATATCATCCGTCCATCGCGATCGTTACCAATATCGAACCCGATCATCTGGAAAATTACGATGGCGATTTCGAGAAGCTGAAATCGGCTTACGTCCAATTCCTGCGCCAAGTGAAAGACGGCGGCAAAGCTATTGTATGCGCCGACGACGAGACGGTGAAGGAGCTTCTGCCTAGAATTTACGAGAATGACAACGAACGCGAGAATGCTCAGCTCGTTACGTATGGCATCAGCGGCAGCGCTCATTATACGGCGGATAATATTAAGCTGGGCGACCGGAAAGTCACGTTCGACATGCGCAAGCAAGAGGTTCTCCTCGGCTCGATCGAGCTGTCCGTGCCGGGGCAGCACAACGTATACAACGCGATGGCGACCGTCATTACCTGTCTGGAAGCGGGACTTGCGTTCGACGACATCAAGGAAGCGATCAAGTCGTTCCGCGGTGCGAAGAGACGGTTCCAGGTTCTCGGCGAAGCGAACGACATTCTCGTTATCGACGATTACGCTCATCATCCGACCGAGATTCAAGCGACGATCAGCGCGGCCAAAGCGACAGGCAAGCGGATAATCGCCGTCTTCCAGCCGCAGCGCTATACGCGGACGTACTTCTTGTTCGAACAGTTCAGCCGGGCTTTCCCGGAGGCGGACGAAGTCATCATTACCGACATCTACTCGCCGGCGGGCGAAAAGCAAATCGAAGGAATAAATTCGAGCAAGCTGGTCGAGCTGATCAGGCAGAACAGCCACGCCAAAGCCGAATATATCGCGACGAAGGAAGAAGTGCTGGAGGCGCTGACAAGCAGGGTCGCGCCTGGCGATCTCGTCATTACGATGGGGGCAGGCGATATCTGGAAAGTGGCGGATGCGCTGGCGAAATCGCTGAAGCAAGCTCAATAACGCGGCGCAGCCGCATTCAGAAGCGGGGTTGTCCATGGGGACGGCTCCGCTTTCTATTTTCTCTCTATTATCGGTCATAACTCTCTCTTCGGATTCATAGGATGATAGTAATAAACGTTCAAAGAACCGAATGCGGACTTTTTGAATGACCTCTAGAACAAGACGAGGAGAGATGGACATGAACCCGAATAACCGCATCACCTATCGTTTCGACCGTCAAGGCAAGCAAGTTTCGAAGCCGGAAGACAAACGGAAATCGCTTGAGAGCGAAAGGGAACAACTTCCAGCCGATAATGTAATCCCCTTATATCAACAATCGCCTGCGAATACTATAGAGGTCCAGCCATGGACTAGCACCCCGAATGATGAAATCGGAGACTTGGAGCAGCTCATCCGCGGCACGAACGGGACAAGCCGTGAGCGCGATGACGGGGTCACGGAAGCGGGGAAGAAAGAGGAACCGCTATTCGTGACGAGTGATGACCATCCGTTTGACATAAGCTCTGAATGGGGAGCAGCGCAGCGGGAATCTTCCGACTCGGATCTCATGGAGTACGAGCTTCAGTATGAACGGCCGGCAGCCAATGAGGACGTTGAATTGGCGAGAAGCGGCGGAGGAGATTCCGGGTTTCCTCTCATCGATGAATCGGTTTATGCGAAATCGGCCTATCGCAGAAGCGGCAAAGGGCCTTCCTGGTTTAACGTGTTCTTGTCGGTAGCCGGAGCGCTTGCGACAGGCGCCTTGTTCGGTTATCTGATCTTGAATTTGTTCACCGGAGATTTCATCTGGCCGGGAAGCTCGGGTAACGGAGCAGGAGATGAGACGGCGGGGCAAACGGTCAGCCTGGACGATATCGTAAACCTCCCGCTTACGGAAGCAACGGGTGGTGTCGAGGAAGGAACGAATAACCAAGAAGGGCCCCAAGCGGACAATCCGGGAGAGAGCGTTCCGGCAGCTACCGTCGCCATAAACGGCGAGTACGATTATACGCTGCTGCAATACGGCGTGTTCAGCGGCACCGCAACTCGGGACGCCGCGCTGCAACAGCTGGCCGACAAAGACTTGCCGCGCTCTTCCACTGAATCGAACGGAAAGTATCTAGTCTATGCGGGCCTAGCCGCTAGCACGGCCGAAGCGTCCACGCTTTCTTCGGTTATGCCGGATCTGCAGGTTTACAAAAAAGAAGTGACGCTGCGCCCCGGCAATCTTGCTTTCCAAGGGGATGCGGAGACGGCGTCGAATTTCTTCGAACTGACCAACTCGCTTGTAGCGTCGTGGTCGACTCTCGTCGTCACCCAGCTTGAACAGCCGACCCTATCCCCGATTGGACAAGCGGCGGCGGACGCTTGGAAGGAGAAATACAAAGCATGGGGAGATTTGGCCGGCAAGATGGAAGAGGGTGTCACGGACGAGAAAGGCCGTCAATATTTGTCGGAAATGAAGAAAGCTATCGATTCGGGCGCAGAGGCGATGCTCGCTTACGATAAGGCGACCAGCAAGGCCAGCTTGTGGAAAGCGCAGACGGCCCTAATGGATTCGGTGCTTGCCCAAAAAGAATGGTTTGAGTCTATGAGCGCATTGTAAAGGGGTGCGTTCCTGCGTATAATAGAGTGAAGGTGTCAGATCGTGACGAAAGGAATAGATTGATGAAGAAAAACGGATGGATTCTCGCCTTGTTTATCTTGCTTGGGCTCGTGGCCGGCGCTCTCGTGGCGCAGTGGCTGGAACCGGTCCAAGGCCTATCATTCCTGACGAAGCCGATCGTAACCTCCTGGTCGCCCGCATTTGATCTCTATGTGATCAGATTCTCGCTGCAGCTTGACCTGCAGCTCAGCCTGCTCAGCATCGTAGGGGCGGCGGCGGCAATCTGGTTGTACCGCCGCATGTAGACGGCCCTTCCGCGAGTAAGGGCTGCCAGTTTCTATTCGCAAGGAGAAGAAAGAATGACAAATGAAGCATATGAACCGATAAGCCGCATCGTGCTGGCTTCATCGTCGCCGCGCCGGAAGGAACTGGTCGCAACTCTCGACCTTTCCTTGCCGGTTTATATTTTGTCTACGGATTCCGACGAAACGGTGCTTCCGGGGTGGACGCCGCAGCAAACCGTGGAGACGTTAAGCTCGCGCAAGGCTAGGGCCGCGCTGGACATGCTTCGGCAATCGCAGGATGCCGGGGCCTATCGGGATCTCATTATCGCCGCGGACACCATTGTCGCGGTGGACGGTGAAATTCTCGGCAAGCCGGCGGACGAAGAGGATGCATTCCGCATGCTGAGCAAGCTGTCCGGCCGGAAGCACGATGTATTCACGGGAGTCGCTTGCATCGCGGCCGACAGCGGGGAAACGCAGGTCGCTTTCCGAAGGACGATTGTCCGGATGAGAGAGCTTGGCACAGATCGAATCAGGCGGTATATCGCTTCCGGGGAGCCGATGGACAAAGCGGGCGCCTACGGCATTCAGGGTCTCGGTTCGACGCTGGTGGAAGAGATCGAAGGGTGTTATTTCAACGTGGTGGGCCTTCCGCTCGCGTTACTGTCCGATATGCTTGAGCAATACGGCATCCGGACGTTTTAGACCGCCGGCAGGCGGGTAACGGGTATTAGCGGCAATCAGGTCAGGAGAAGAGAAGGCGGGATAGGGACATGTCGATGCAGTCGAACAGTTTGCGTAATGTCCCCCATGAGGAACGTCCGAGAGAGCGCATGATGAGATATGGGGCAGAAGCTTTGAGCCATGCGGAATTGCTGGCTATCTTATTGCGAACGGGCACGAAGAGCCAATCCGCCGTTCATCTGGCGGGCGCGATTTTGAAGCAATGCGGTAGCCTTCGCGGGCTGCTCGATATGAGCGTGGAAGAGTTGACGGCCATCTCGGGCATAGGTCCGGCCAAAGCGCTGCAGCTGCGAGCCGGCATCGAGCTCGGCAGAAGAATTACGAAGAGCAAGCTCGGCGATACGATCACGGTCCGAAGACCGCAGGATGCCGCCGATTATGTGATGGAAGAGCTCCGCTACTTGAAGAAAGAGCATTTCGTTTGCGTGTTTCTCAATACGAAAAACCATATTATTGCCCGGGAAACATTGTCGATGGGGACGCTTAACGCATCGCTTGTCCATCCGAGGGAAGTATTCCGGGCAGCTATCAAATACAGCAGCGCGTCTATTATTTGCGCGCATAATCATCCAAGCGGCGACCCTACTCCAAGCCCGGAGGATATATCTCTGACGAAGAGGCTCGCCGAGGCGGGACAGCTCGTCGGAATCGAGGTGCTGGATCATCTGGTCATCGGCGACGGCCGCTTCGTCAGTTTGAAGGAGCTAGGCCACTTGTAATATAATTATAAGAGGCTGTTCCAAAAGGGATTGTCGTACTTAGAAGGGAGCAAGATCATGTTCGGTAGTTTTTCGAAAGATTTAGGAATCGATTTGGGTACGGCGAATACCCTTGTATATGTGAAAGGTAAAGGAATTGTCGTAAGAGAGCCGTCTGTGGTTGCTCTGCGTACGGATACAAAAACGATTGAAGCGGTAGGGGAGCACGCGAAGAAGATGATCGGCAGGACGCCGGGCAACATTCGCGCGGTCAGACCGATGAAAGACGGCGTCATCGCCGATTTCGAGACGACGGCAACAATGATCAAATATTTTATGCGTTCCGCGCAGAAGCAGCGTTCGCTGTTCCCGCGCCATCCGAACGTGATGGTGTGCGTGCCTTCCGGCATTACCGCGGTCGAACAGAGAGCGGTCGAAGACGCGGCGAAGCAAGCGGGAGCCCGCGAAGCGTACACGATTGAGGAGCCATTCGCGGCGGCGATCGGCGCTGATTTGCCCGTATGGGAGCCGACCGGCAGCATGGTAGTCGATATCGGCGGAGGCACGACCGAGGTTGCGGTTATTTCCCTCGGCGGCATCGTAACGAGCCGTTCGATCCGAGTGGCGGGCGACGAGATGGACGAAGCGATTATTCAATATATCAAGCGTCTGTACAACCTCATGATCGGCGAGAGAACGGCCGAGCAGCTGAAGATGGAGATCGGTTCGGCGCTTCAGCTGGATAAGCCGGAGACGCTGGAGATTCGCGGACGCGACCTTGTGACGGGGTTGCCGAAGACGCTTCCGATCACATCCGACGAGATTACGGACGCGCTGATGGATACGATCAACGCGATCGTCGACGCGGTGAAGTTCACGCTGGAGAAGTGCCCTCCGGAGCTGTCGGCGGACATCATGGACCGCGGCATCGTCCTAACGGGCGGCGGAGCGCTGCTTCGCAATTTGGATAAGCTGCTGCAGCGCGAAACGGGAATGCCCGTTATCGTGGCGGATAATCCGCTGGATTGCGTGGCGATCGGCACGGGACGTTCCCTCGATCACATCCACCTGTTCAAGAGCAGAAGCTCCGCTGTGAGATCGAGACGATAGAAGCAGCGCGCCGGAATATCGATAGAATTGGATAAGCGACTGACGGGCAGGTGATCGGACTGTTTAATCTCATGAGAAATAAGCGAATGTTCATGCTTATGATCGGGTTGATCTTGTTCATCGCGATCATCGGCTTCTCGCTGAGCGATCGCAAGGAACTGACGTGGCCGGAGAAGTTTCTGAAGGATACATCCGGCTACGTGCAGCAATGGTTCTACAAGCCCGCTGGATCTATAGCGGGCTTCTTTGAGGACTTGAGGAATTTGAGGACGGTTTACGAAGAGAACGAGCAGCTCAGGCTGATGGCCGCCGCTTACGCTCGGGATAAAGTCGAGTATAATTTCGTAAAGAAAGAAAACGAACGACTCCAGAAGGATCTTAATTTTACGGAACAGCAGAAGCGAATGAACGACTACAATTATTTGATCGCTCATGTCATCTCCGTCAGCAACGACGCCAACAATCGGACGATGAACATCAATTTGGGCTCCAAACACGGAATCAAGCCGAATATGGCGGTGACAACGGTCGACGGACTCGTCGGTCTGGTCAGCTCCGTCACCCCGTTCACGTCAACCATTACGCCGATCACGGAGCTGAGCGAAGAATCGCCGACCAATGGTTCCATCGCGGCCACGATCCAGGGTCGGGAGGACGAATCGTTCGGCATTCTCAGCAGCTATAACAAGGAAACGGGCAGGCTTGTGATGACCCGGATCGCGGAGACGGACAAAATGGAAATCGGCGATACCGTCATCACGTCGGGACTCGGAGGAATCTACCCGCGCGGGATCCGCGTCGGGACCGTGGAGACGAAGGAGGTCGGCGACTTCGGGCTGACCTACACGGCAAGCGTCAAGCTGTTCACCAGCTTTGACCATTTGACGGAGGTATTCGTCGTCCAGCCGTCGGAGAGCGAGGAACAAGCGGAATGAGCATGAATCGGATCGTTTCCATCATGCTGCTGCTTTTCGTGCTCGAAGGCGCGTTAATGCCTTGGATCATTCCGGATGGTTTCGGAGACCGCATCATTCCGCACTTTATTTTCGTTATCGTGATCTATTCCGCCTTATACGGCAATCGGCACCTAGCACTGATGCTTGGCGCCGGCTTCGGACTGCTGCAGGATGTCGTCTATTACGGTCATTTGCTCGGCCTTCATTTTTTTACAATGGGCTTGATCGGCTACTTTACAGGCGTGCTCCTTGAACGCAAGCGGGCGACCGTCATGATGGCGATTACGATTATAGGCTTCGCGTGCCTGCTCTACGACACCTCGTTATTTTATATTTACAAGGTGTTCCGAATCACCGATTCCTCGTATGCCTGGGCCTTGCTTCACTATATTCTGCCTAGCTTGTTCCTCCAATTGGCATTCGCCCTCGCGTGCTACATTCCGGTCAGGCGAATGTTCGAATCTCGCGGCAAGACGGCTATGGACGGTGACGAAGAATAAATTCGACCGGTCCCAAGCAGGAATTTGGTGCGGCTAGCAAGAATTCAATAGGTTGGGGAGGGACGGTCGTGACCGAGAAGCAACATATAATGATAAAAGGCGTCAAAGAAGGTCTTCTGTTCCTTCTCGACGATCAATGCACATTCGAAGCTCTGCTAGCCGAGCTGCAATACAAGCTGGAGAAGACGCACCAGCAGCTGCTTACGGGACCGCTCGTCCATATTCACGTGAAGCTGGGCGCCAGGAGCGCCACCGATGAACAAAAGGAACAGATCGCGGCCATTATTCGGTCGCAGGGGAATCTGATGATCAGCTCGATAGAGTCGGACACGCCAAGCGCGCAAGCGAGCGCGGGGCCGAACAATTTGCAGATCATAACGTCGATCATTCGCTCGGGCCAGACGCTTACGCACGACGGCGATCTGCTGTTGATCGGAGACGTGAACCCCGGCGGCACCTTGCTCTGCACGGGGGATATTTATGTCATGGGCGCGCTTAGGGGAATGGCTCATGCCGGGATGAACGGGCGTCACGACGCCGTTATTGCTACGTCACTCATGCGTCCGACCCAGCTGCGAATCGCGGACGTCGTCAGCAGGCCTCCGGAAGAATGGATATCCGGGGACGCCGCGATGGAATTCGCCTATTTGGAAGAAGGTCAGATGCAAATCGATAAGCTGTCGCAGTTGTTCCGCATCAGGCATAATCCTATAACGTTTAAAGGAGTGTAGAGCATGGGAGAAGCGATCGTTGTAACATCGGGCAAAGGCGGAGTAGGCAAAACGACGACCTCGGCCAATATCGGGACAGCGCTGGCGCTGCTCGGCAAAAAGGTATGTTTGGTGGATACCGATATCGGACTTCGCAACCTGGACGTTGTGATGGGTCTCGAAAATCGGATTATATATGATTTGGTCGACGTGGCGGAAGGGCGCTGCCGTCTTGGCCAAGCGCTGGTCAAAGACAAACGGTTCGACGAGCTCTATATGCTTCCGGCCGCGCAGACCAAAGACAAGGACGCGGTTAAGCCCGAGCAAATCCGCAGCATGATTCTGGAGCTGAAGCAGGATCATGATTACGTCATTATCGATTGCCCGGCGGGCATCGAGCATGGCTTCCGCAACGCGATCGCGGGCGCTGACCGCGCGATCGTCGTCACAACCCCGGAGAACGCCGCCGTGCGGGATGCCGATCGGGTAATCGGCCTGCTCGAAGGGGCGAAGATTCCGTCCAAATTAGTGATCAACCGCATCCGTCAATCGATGGTGAAAAGCGGCGAAATGCTCGATATCGACGAGATCTGCCAAGTGCTGGCGATCGATCTGCTCGGCATCGTCCCCGATGACGAGAAAGTGATCTCCGCCGCTAACAACGGCGAGCCGACCGTCATGAATCCGGCATCGAGAGCGGCGATCGCTTACCGGAACATCGCAAGGCGAATTCTTGGAGATATGGTGCCGCTGATGCTGCTCGACGAGAAAGCGGGCGCGTTCAAGCGATTCCGCAAGTTTCTGGGAATAGGATGAATGTCTCGTGCTTAACAAACTAAAGAAGCTGGATTGGGGCATTCTCATCATCTTGTTATGTCTGATGGCGGTCAGCGTCATCGTGATTCACAGTGCAACAGTTAATAATCCGCTTTATCATAATCATCATATTAAACAGCTTGTGTTTTTTGGGCTTGGTTTCTTCGTAGCGATCGCAGCCGTATTGTTCGATTACCGAATCGTGCTCAAGAGCTGGTATGTATTGTACGGGATAGGAGTCATTCTGCTCATCCTCGTCTATTTCCTTGGAGCGGAGATTAACGGTGCCAAAGGATGGTTCCGTTTCGGTCAGCTTTCGTTCCAGCCGGCCGAAATGGTCAAAATCATATTAATTATCGGACTTGCTTACTTGCTGGGAAGAAGACAAGGGGAGCGGCTGACCTTTACGAAGGACATTTTGGTCATCGGCTCATTTTCTTTTTTGCCGTTTCTTCTCGTCATGATTCAGCCCGATCTCGGTAATGCGATTATCTATGTCGTTATCGTTATCGGAATGTTATGGATCGGCAACGTCAAATATACGCATGTTGCCATCGGATTAGCGGTTGCGGTAGGATGCGTTATGCTGTTTATGTTTCTGTTCAATACGTTCAATACGGAAATTGAAGACTTTATGTATGAACAGAATAAAGGACATTGGTATGAACGTATAAACACCTATGTCAACCCTGAATTAGCAGACCCTGATTCCAAGCGTCAGTCGGAATACGCCCAGGTTGCAATCGGCACGGGAGGATTGAGCGGCGACGGTTACCTTCAAGGCGATATGATTAACGGCGGCTTTGTTCCGTACACGTATTCCGATTCCATCTTCGTCGTCATCGGGGAGGAATTCGGCTTCCAGGGCTCGGCGGTTCTTCTTCTGCTGTATTTCCTGCTTATCTACCGGATGATCATCATCGCCTTCAAATGCTTCGACAGGCGGGCTTCCTACATGGTCATCGGGATTGTCTCGATGTTCGTGTTCCAGGTGTTCCAGAACATCGGCATGATGATCGGCTTAATGCCGATAACGGGCATAACGCTGCCATTCGTCAGCTATGGCGGCACTTCGCTGCTGCTCAACATGGCTTCAATCGGTCTCGTGTTCAGCATCAAGGCCCATCAGGAAGTGTATGAGCTGGCGGATAATTAAATATTCGATCCATCCCTTTTCAAGCGGTTCTTGAAAAGGGATTTTTTTGTTTTTACAATGCCTGCCAAGGTAAGCTGTCGTTCCGACTGGGACATACTTGGTTTCTTGTCCACATAATTATGTAGTAGAAGACGAGCTTTCGAAGCCAATCGAAGCCGGGGAGGTACGGTTATGGGAGTTAGGGACGACGTCAAGCTGCGCAGGCAAGAGAAGATAAGGAGCTTGCTGCATCAATACCAGGAAAGACCGCAACAAACGGAGATAAGCATACCGCAGCCGAAGAGAGGTAGGCCGAGCGGCGTCGCGCCGGAGAGCGAAGCCTTATTAGATGAGCAGGATAGCTGGAGAAGCGCGCCAGATTGGGCAGCCATGCAGCCCGAGCTTACGGATCCCAAGCCAGGCGCCCGCAGGAGCAGGCCTGAGGATCCTGAACTGGCCTGGAAAAAAAATCCGAACCCCTGGGCAGGCTGGGATAACGGCAGTCCGTCTACTTCGGGCGCGCGCAGCTTTGTCAAGTCGCAGCATACGGACGATTTCGAGCCGCCGGAGGGCGGAGGTTGGGGCAGTCTGCGCAAGTCATTCGCTTGGAAGCTTATTCTGTCCGCCGCTTTGTTCGGCGGTATATGGATGATGTTCGAGCTTGACCATCCGCTGGCGCAGCAGGGACAGCAATTCGTGAAGGAGGCGATGACGGACGAGATGAATTTCGACGCGGTCGCGCTTTGGTACAAGGACGTTTTCGCCGGTGCCCCTTCGTTTATCCCGATATTCGAAGAGAGGGGAGGCGGCGCCGCGCTCGTGGACGGTGAACCGAACACGCCCGTCGTGGCCCCGATCGAAGAAGCCGTAATTGTCCGCACGTTCGCGGAGCTGCTGAACGGAATCGAGCTCGCCGGAGAGTCCGGCGCGCCGGTAGTCGCGGTGGAAACCGGCAGAGTCATACAGGTGACGGAGAAAGGCGACAGTATTCTAATTCAGCATGCCAACGACCGGATCACGATATACGGCAAGCTGGGAACGGCGAACGTAGCGGTGAACGACTGGGTTGAAGCCGGCCAGCAGATCGGCAGTCTTCAGACCGCGGTAGACGGCGAGCAGAGCTTCCTGCATTTCGCCGTCAAGCAGAATGATCGCTACATGGATCCGTTGGACGTGATACCGATTGATTAAATGGCGGGGCATACGCTGGTCCATTCATCCCTTGTTCGTCATCGTGATGCTGGCTTCGGCATTAACCGGCTATTTTGCGGAGCTGCTCACCTTGTTTATTATCGTACTGGTCCACGAGTTGGGTCATGTTATCGTGGCGCGGGGGTTCGGTTGGCGGATCCGGGAGGTGAAGCTCCTCCCGTTCGGCGGGGTCGCGGAAGTGGAAGACGCCGGGGGCATCTCCGCGAGAGAAGATGCTCTGGTCGCCATTGCGGGTCCCTTGCAAAACGTATGGATGGGGCTGCTGGCCTGGTCGCTTGGCGCGCTCGGGATCTGGGACGAGGATTGGGGCCATTACGTGGCGGGGGCAAACGCGATGATCGCTTTGTTCAACCTGCTTCCGATATATCCTCTTGATGGAGGCAAGCTGCTGCAAGCGCTTCTTAGCTATATGTTCAACTATTACCGGATGCTTCTCATTACGGCGCGCATCAGCATCGCCCTGAGCATCGGCATGATGACGTGCGCGTTCCTGCCGCTGCTGATGGAAGGCGGAGGCATCCAGTTCAACCTGCTGATCGTCGGGACGTTCCTTCTTATGACGAATTGGACTTATCATCGGCATATTCCCTTTCTGTTTTACCGCTTTCTTACGCACCGGGAGCGAATGCACGATCCCGAGCCGGAGCTCGGCCGGAAGGTTAAGCCTCTTATCGTGAACGGCAAACAATCGATTTTATCCGTGGCCAAGCTCTTCAGCAGGGACAGCTATCATCTGGTGTATGTCATCGTGCCGTCCGCATCGGGATTGCAAGTCATTCCGGAGGGAACAATTGTGGAGGGCTGTTTATCCGGACGAGATCCTCACCGTGCAGTGAGCGAGCTTTTCGGGTAGAATAAGAAGAAAACCACACGAGCGGAGGAAACGGTACAAGATGAAGCAGATGCTGATGCATGTGGATGGAGACGCTTTGCGGACGGCCGTGCTGCAGGACGGCAAGCTTGTGGAGTTTTTTATGGAGCGCTCCGGGGGCGGAAGCTTGGTCGGGAATGTGTATAAGGGACGAGTCGTCAACGTTCTGCCTGGCATGGAAGCCGCTTTCGTCGATATCGGGCTTGGAAAAAACGCTTTTCTTTACATAGATGATATGCTGCACCCCAACGCGGATAAGCAGCCTAAACAGAAGCCTTCCGTAACGGAGCTGGCGAAATCCGGTCAGGAGATCATCGTGCAGGTGGTCAAGGACCAGCTCGGCGGCAAAGGAGCGCGCGTCACGACGCACTTCAATCTTGCCGGCAGATGGCTAGTGTACATGCCCCGCGCCGACTACGTCGGCGTCTCGAAGCGGATAAACGGCGATGCGGAGCGGGAGCGGCTCAAGGCGCTGGGAGAACGGCTGCGAAGAGACGAAGAAGGCATCATCATGAGAACCGCGGCGGAAGGGGAGGAAGCGGCGGCGCTGGAGTCGGACGTGTTCATGCTTCGGGAGCTTTGGCAATCGGTCTCCTCGCGGGCATCCGCCGTGCGGGCTCCCGCGCTGCTGCACAGCGAAGCCGGTTTGCTGCATAGAGTCGTGCGGGATTCGCTGACGCGGGATATCGACGAAATATGGATTGACAGTCCTTCGATTTTCAGCGAAGCGAAGAAGCTCCTCACGAACATGGCTCCGGCGCTGAAGGAAAGATTGCGTCTGTACAAGGGTACGGGAGCCTTCGGATTGTTCCAGGAATTCCGGGTATCCGAGCAGATCGAAGAAGCTTTCTCCAGAAGGGTGCCGATGTCGAGCGGAGGGTATCTCATCTGGGAGGAGACGGAAGCCTTAACCGTAATCGACGTGAATACGGGCAAGTATACGGGCACTAATAATTTGGAGGATACCGTCTACCGGACGAATCTGGAAGCTGCGGAGCTCATCTCCAGACTGCTGCGGGTCAGGGATGTCGGGGGTATTGTCATTATTGATTTTATCGATATGCAGCAAGAGGAAAGCCGCTCCAAAATTTACGCGAGAATGACCGAGGAAGCGAAGCGGGACGGAACCAAATGCACGATTGTCGGCTGGACGAAGCTTGGTCTTATGGAGCTGACCAGGAAGAAAGTGCGAGAGAACGCCGGCAAGCAGATCGGCGAGGTGTGCAAAGCCTGCGGCCGGAGCTCGGCTTCGGATCGGACGAGCAGCTAAGCCTGAAAACTTCTTATTTTAAAGCTTGAACTCTATCTATCTATGTGATAAACTGTTTGGGTGTATGTTCCGTAACATTATTTTGCGCGAATATGCAGGTACCGCTCCGATCAGGTTTGCAAGAGAAGTCTCAGCAACACGGCTTCCACCTTAATCAGGCGAGTCTTCGAAAACAAGGAGGTGCACCAACAATGTTCGCAATCATCGAAACTGGCGGCAAGCAATACAAAGTTCAGGAGGGCGATGTGATCTACATCGAGAAACTGAACGGCAACGAAGGCGAAAACGTAACGTTCGACCGCGTTCTGGCCGTATCCGGCAAGGACGGTCTCGTAACAGGCGCTCCGGTCGTATCCGGCGCTAGCGTTACTGGCAAAGTCGAGAAACACGGCAAAGGCCAAAAGATCATCGTTTACAAATACAAAGCCAAAAAGAACTACCGCCGCAAGCAAGGTCATCGTCAGCCTTACACGAAAGTAACAATCGAGAAAATCCAAGCGTAAGAGGGTTTCTCCATGATTACCGTTACCTTCGTTAGACGGTCGGAAGACAAACGCATCGTATCATTTGCGGTCGAAGGACATGCTAAATATGCGAAACCCGGCAAAGACATTGTCTGCGCCGGCGTGTCGGCGGTTTCGGTCGGCACGGTGAATGCGATTGAGACTTTGGCGGGCGTCGAGCTCCCGGCTACGATGAAGAACGGCTGGCTGTCGTCGGATATTCCGGTTCTGCCCGATGCGGATTCGGACGCGAAGATGCAGCTGCTGCTCGAATCGATGTCGGTCATGCTCGAGACGATCGCTACATCATACGGCAAACATGTTGTCCTGCATGAGCGGCTTCAATGAGCCGCGAATGACGGCAACGCAATGACTTAAGAAGGAGGGAATACACCATGTTGAAATTGAATCTTCAGCTATTCGCTTCGAAGAAGGGCGTAGGCTCCACGAAGAACGGACGCGACTCCCGCTCCAAGCGCCTTGGCGCTAAGCGCGCTGACGGTCAAGTCGTTTCGGGAGGCAGCATCTTGTTCCGCCAACGCGGCACGAAGATCCACCCTGGCACGAACGTAGGCATCGGCAAAGACGACACGCTGTACGCGAAAGTCGATGGCGTTGTGAAGTTCGAGCGTCTTGGACGCGACCGCAAGAAAGTGAGCGTATACCCTGTTGCTGAGGCTCCAGTAGCCGCTGCAGTAGAAGCTTAATTTCTTATATGTTCGACAAGCCCCGGCCGGCATTGCTTGGCCGGGATTTTTTTTCTTAAAAGTCCTCTTAGGATGACCGCGGTGTCTCGTCATGGTATACTGGATAAGCTAGGAAATCAAATAAAGGCAGGTTCTTGGAAATGGGACGCTTAACGACGGCGAAGCATTATGCGGCGGCATCGGTCTTGCTGCCGGCCAGCGCGGTTCTGATCTGGCCGGGACGATTGTGGCTGACGGCCATCCTAATCGTATGGCTCATTGCTGCAGCTGCATTCTGGATTCGCGCAGAACGCAAAGAACACCAAGAGAGGCTGACTCGAACGATTCAAGCGATGCAAACATCCGGCATTCGAACGCTTAACCATCACCGTCATGATTGGATGAACGACCTGCAGGTGCTGTTCGGGTACATCAGACTGGGCAAGCTGGATAAGACCGTTCATTACGTGGAGAGAATAAGGGAGAGAATGGTCGCGGAGAGCGCGGTATCGAAGCTCGGCGTGCCATCCTTGATCAGCTTCATCCAGTCGTTCCGAACGGTGTCGAACACATTGTCTCTCGAGGTCGAGATTCAGGAAAATCTGAATCTGAACGAGCTCGATCTGGACGGAGAAGCGGTTGCGGAGACGCTCATACATACCATTAATAATTATCGGCTGGCCGCCAAGCCGGAGGCCGGCGATACGTCCGTGCTGCGGCTTGCGTTAAGCGCGGACGAAGAAGCGCTGTACGCGGCTTTTTATTACGAAGGCGAGCTCATTAACGAGCAGCAATGGAATCAAAAAATGAAACAGCAGCTCGCCGGCGCGCCGCTTAGGCTCGAAGGCACGGAGCAGAGCTTCTCCAAGGTGCTGCTGAAAGCGGAAATGCGGGCTTGAACGGAGGCAAGATATGTTTGTCGATAAGGCGAAAATTTTTGTAAAAGGCGGAGACGGCGGGGATGGCATAATCTCGTTCCGCCGGGAGAAATATGTAGAGAACGGCGGACCGGCCGGAGGAGACGGCGGCAATGGCGGAGATCTGATCTTCCGCGTCGACGAAGGTCTTCGGACTCTGATGGATTTCCGGTACCAGAAGCATTTCAAAGCCGAGCGCGGAGAGCGCGGCAAAGTGAAAGGGATGCACGGGGCCAGCGCGGAAGATACGATCGTGCGTATTCCTCCGGGAACGGTCATTATCGATGACGATTCCGGCGAGATCATCGCGGATATGACGCGTCACGGCCAGCAGGTTGTCGTCGCCAAGGGCGGCCGTGGCGGCAGGGGCAATATTCGGTTCGCGACGCCGACGAATCCGGCGCCTTACATCTCCGAGAATGGAGAAGAGGGCCAAGAACGCTGGGTTGTCTTGGAGCTTAAGGTTATGGCCGACGTCGGTCTGGTAGGCTTCCCGAGCGTAGGCAAGTCGACCTTGCTCTCCGTCGTATCGGGTGCAAAGCCGAAGATCGGCGCTTATCATTTCACGACCATTACGCCAAACCTCGGCGTCGTCGACGTAGGCGACGGCAGAAGCTTCGTGATGGCGGATTTACCCGGCTTGATCGAGGGAGCGCATGAAGGCGTAGGCCTGGGCCACGAGTTTCTGCGGCATGTCGAGCGGACGCGGGTCATCATCCATGTCGTCGACATGGCGGCGTCCGAAGGAAGAGATCCGTTCGACGATTGGCAGAAAATCAATGCCGAGCTTTCGTTGTATAACGCGAAGCTGGCGGAGCGGCCGCAAATCATTGCCGCGAACAAGATGGACATGCCTGAAGCGGAAGATCAACTCGCCCTGTTCAAGGAGCAGCTGGAGGCGCTTGGACAGGAAGGCGTTCATCAGATCGTCCCAATATCGTCGCTGACCAAGCAGGGCATACAGGAGCTGCTGTACAAGGCGGCCGATCTGCTTGACACGATCGCGGTACATGCCGAGGTCGAGGAAGTGAAGGAAATCGAGGAACGCAAGGTATACAGCTACGAGAAAAAAGAAGAGATTACGTTCACGATTCATCGCGAGGACGAAATTTTCGTCGTGGAGAGCGAAGGCATCGCTCGGATGATGAAGCGTATGAATCTGAATTCGTATGACGCGGTCATGCGTTTCGCGCGCACGATGAGGAAGCTGGGCGTGGACGACGCGCTGCGCAAGGCGGGCGCGAAGGACGGAGACATGGTTCGGGTCGCGGATTTTGCGTTTGAATTTTTTGAAGGAAGCGACTACAATCCTTACGACTAAAGACAAGAGACGACGAAAGTCGTCTTTTTTCAATGAAGCCTATTGCCGGAGCGGCTTGCTTTCGATATAATGTCCACTATAGGTGTACATTTGTCTTTTTGAGGAGGACGCAAGTGGCTGATCGCTATTATGTCGTTCGGGAGGACATTTTGCCGGAAGCGATACAGAAGACCATTCAGGTAAAGGAAATGCTTGCGAACGGGAGCGCCACCACCGTTCACGAAGCCGTCGAACGGGCGGGACTCAGCCGAAGCGCCTTCTATAAGTATAAGGATGGCGTGTATGCGCTGAATGAAATCACGCAGGAAAGAATCGTTACGATCTCGATGGATTTGGAGCACCGGGCAGGCGTATTGTCCAGCGTACTGGGGCTGATCGCCAGTCAGGAAGGGAACGTGCTGACCATGAATCAGAGCATTCCGCTGCAAGGCTTCGCGAACGTCGTGCTGTCCGTCGACGTGTCGCAGACGGCGGGCGACGCTTCCGAGCTGATCGAGGTGCTGAAGCGCCAATCGGGCGTTCGGAAAGCGGCGATCATCGGGCGCGGATAAAATTTGAAGATAAGCGGAGGGTGAAATATGAGACCGGTTAAAGTTGGTTTGTTGGGATTAGGCACGGTCGGAACGGGCGTCGTGCGCATTGTGGAAGGCCATCAGGAGGATTTGCAGACTCAGGTCGGATCTCCTATCATGATCGAGAAAGTACTGGTGCAGAATAAGAGCAAGTCGCGGAACATCTCGATATCCCCGGACAAGCTGACCGAGGATCCTTGGGAAATTATCCGTCACCCGGAGATCGACGTTATCGTCGAAGTAATGGGCGGCATTGAACATACGAAGGAATATATCCTGGAAGCCTTGTCGCTTGGCAAGCATGTCGTGACGGCCAACAAAGATTTGATGGCGCTGCACGGCGCGGAAATTTTGGCCAAGGCGCAGGAGCATCGCTGCGACGTTCTGTACGAGGCAAGCGTAGCGGGCGGGATACCGATCATCCGTACGCTGGTCGAAGGCTTCTCTTCCGACCGCATCACGAAGATCATGGGGATCGTCAACGGCACGACGAACTATATCTTGACCAAGATGAGCCAAGAAGGCGCGTCGTACGCGGACGTCTTGAAGGAAGCGCAGGAGCTCGGCTACGCGGAAGCGGATCCGACCTCCGACGTGGAAGGACTGGACGCTGCCCGCAAGATGACGATTCTGTCGACGCTGGGCTTCCGTTCGAACGTAGCGCTCGAGGATGTATCGGCGCAAGGCATTTCATCCGTGAGCAAAGAAGATATCCTCTACGCGAAGCGTCTCGGCTACGAGCTGAAGCTGCTCGGCATCGCGGAGCGCCAGGACGATCAGATCAGCGTCAGCGTACAGCCTACGATGGTGAAGAAGTCCCATCCGATCGCCTCCGTGAACGGCGTGTTCAACGCGGTGTACGTATACGGCGAAGCGGTGGGCGAAACGATGTTCTACGGAGCCGGAGCCGGCGAATTGCCGACGGCTACTTCCATCGTGGCGGATCTCGTGGCCGTCGTGAAGAACTTGAAGCTTGGCGTGAACGGCAAGCAGGGAGCCGTCGCCTACAAAGAGAAGAAGCTCAAAACCGACGAGCAGATCTCGTCGAAATATTTCCTGCTGCTGCATGTCGCGGACCGCGCCGGCGTGCTTGCACGCATTACGCAAGTATTCGCAGACTTCGAGGTGAGCCTGGAATCCGTCCTTCAGCAGCCGAATCCGAGCAATCCGGAAGCCGAAATCATCATCATTACGCATGACGCGAGCAAAGCGGCAATCCAAAAGGTTCTGGGCGAGTTCAAATCTTTGGATGTCGTGCACAAAGTGAAAAGCGTCTACCGGGTAGAAGGTTAGTCTTATGAAAAATCGTAAGGTTATCGTAAAGGTTCCTGCCAGCACCGCTAACTTAGGACCCGGCTTCGATACGCTCGGCATGGCGTTATCGCTCTATGCGTGGATCGAGATGTCGGAGTCCGGAACCGGAGAAACAACGTTCGAGTATTACGGCGAAGGCATGGACGGATTGCCGCGGGACAAATCGAATTTGTTATACAAAGTGGCGCAGCTTGTATTCGAAGAAGCAGGTGTCCGCGTACCGGAGCTAACCGTCTCCATGTACAGCGACATTCCGCTGACAAGAGGCCTCGGCAGCAGCGCTTCGGCAATTATCGGCGCTCTCGTCGCCGCTAACGCGTTAATCGGCAGCCCGCTCAGCAAGGAAAAGCTGTTCAAGATCGCCACCGAGCTGGAGGGCCATCCCGATAATGTCGGCGCCTCGCTCTTCGGCGGCATTGTCGTCTCGGCTTGGGACGGCTCGGAGGCGCACTACGCGAGAATCGAGCCGCACGAGAGGCTGAAGACGCTCGTTGCGATCCCGGCGTTCGAGCTCGCTACGGAGAAGGCGCGCCATGCGCTGCCTTCCACATTGTCCATGGCCGACGCGGTATTCAACGTCGGACGCAGCTCGCTCCTCGTCGCGGCGCTGGCCGGCGGCGAGCTGGGCCTCATCCGCCATGCGATGAAGGATCGGCTGCACCAGCCTTATCGTGCGGCCCTTATCCCCGGCATGGCGGAAATTTTGGAGCGCGCCGCCGATTTCGGCGCGCTGGGAGCTGCGCTAAGCGGGGCGGGGCCGACGCTGATCGCGTTCGTGGATGCGGCGAGCGGGGAGAAGACCGCGCTTGAAGAGTTTCTGAAGTCGACGCTGGCGAAGGAAGGCATTGAAGCGGAGACGCTGTGGCTGTCGCCCTGCCCGCACGGGGCTGAGGTAACGGTAGAGGAGATTGCGGGCGGCGAAGGGCTGTCGCTGCCGGAGCGAATCAAAGGAGAAGTCAAAGCATGAAGACGATAGCATTGTTGCCCGCCGGCTCCGTCTCGGACGAAGCGGCGAAGCATTTGTTCGCCGGGGAAGACCATATGGAATGGAAGCATCACCGCCTGATCGCGGACGTGTTCCAGTCCACGGTTAACGGTATAAGCGATTACAGCGTTATTCCGATCGAGAATACGATCGAAGGTTCCGTCAGCTTGCATATGGATTGGCTCGTCCATGAAGTGGATCTTCCGATGCAGGCGGAATGGGTCTATCCGTCGATTCAGAATTTGATCGGCCGAAGATCCGAGCTTCTGAACGGAACGGGCGAGTTGGATCTCACGCGGATCAAGAAAGTAATTAGTCATCCCGTCGCGATGGCGCAGTGCCTGCAGTTTCTTCGGACGCGCATGCCCGGTGTCGAGACGGAGCACGTTAGCAGCACGGCGGAAGCCGTTCGCATCGTTCGAGACCATCCGGGTGAAGGCATCGCGGCGATCGGTACGCGTATCGCGGCTTCGAACAACGGCCTCGACCTGCTGGCGACCGAAGTGACGGATCATGACAACAACTATACGCGGTTCATGCTGGTCGGCAACGAGCCGTATACCGCCCGTCAGTCGGACCGCGTCAAAACGAGCATTCTCGTGACGCTGCCGGAAGATTTTCCAGGCGCGCTCCATCAGGTGCTGTCCGCCTTCGCATGGCGGCGCATCAACCTGTCGCGGATCGAGTCCCGCCCGACGAAGAAGAAGCTGGGCAATTATTATTTTTATATCGAGATCGAGATGTCTCTGGATTCTGTGCTCCTTCCCGCCGCGCTGCAGGAAATCGAGGCGATCGGCTGCCAGATCCGGGTGCTCGGCTGTTATCCTAGCTTTACTTACGAGCAGCTATTATAAACTTTTCTGACATATATTCCGGAGGTGTAAGAGTACTATGGCACAGCAGCAATGGATCTATCTGAATGGTGATTATGTATCGAAGGAAGACGCCAAAATTTCGGTTTATGACCACGGGTTCCTGTATGGGGACGGCATCTTCGAAGGCATCCGGATTTATGACGGCAACATCTTCAAATGTAAAGAGCATTTGGACCGTCTATACGATTCCGCCAAATCGATTATGCTGGACATTCCGCTGACGATCGACGAGATGCAGGACGCATTGGTTGAGACGATTCGCCGCAATGGGCTGCGCGACGGGTATATCCGCCTTGTCGTGTCGCGCGGTCCCGGCAATCTCGGCTTGGATCCAAGAAGATGCCCATCTGCTTATGTCATCATTATCGTGGAGCAGTTGGCAATCTATCCGGAGGAAGCTTACAAGAACGGTCTCGTGTCGGTTTCCGTGTCGCAGCGCCGCAATATTCCGGACGCCTTGAATCCGAAGATCAAGTCGCTCAACTACTTGAACAACATTTTGGTGAAGATCCAAGCGAACCTTGCTGGCGTCGGCGAAGCGATTATGCTGAACTCGCAGGGCTATGTGGCCGAAGGCTCCAGCGACAATATTTTTATCATCAAAAACGGTACGGTGTTCACGCCTCCATGTTATGTCGGCGCTCTCGAAGGCATCACTCGCGCGGCGATTATGCAGCTTTGCGATAAGCTTGGCTATAAGCTGAAAGAGGAGCCGTTCACGCTTCACGATGTGTATGTGGCGGACGAAGTATTCTTCACGGGCACCGCGGCCGAGGTTATCGCCGTTCGCGAAGTAGACGGCCGCACGATTGGCTCCGGACAAGCCGGTCCGATTACGACGCATCTGCTGCAGGAATTCCGCAGCCTCGTCACGGTCGACGGCGTGAAGGTATACGAGTAGACATTATGAGAGGCCCCTCCGCGGGAATTGCGGAGGGGCCTCTTGCTGCGTGCAGCCTAGAAAACAGAAAGTTTATAGGGGACTGAGAGTCGCTTAAATGTGCCCGGAGAAGCAGTCGGAGTAACTAAAGGTTTCTGTTTGCGTGGGCTGACGGCGCCAAAAAGTACAAGCATCGACGTTTTTTTCACCGAAAGTGGCGACACCTGCCCATGTTCTGCATAGGATGTAGAGATTGATAACAGGCATTAGCCGTGCCGTTATTCAGAACGTGACAGGAGGTCATCGGCGAAGTGAAAATCCATATGGTCAAAAAAGGCGATACCCTATACTTCATCGGCCAGAAGTATAAGGTTTCGGTCGAGGAGATCTTGGCAATGAATCCGGGCATTTCGAATCCGGATGTGCTCGAGGTCGGCATGAAAATCAAAATTCCGTCAAGCCACGGCGGACAGCATCATGGCGTGAACGGCGCGGACATCATGCACCAGCATGTCGTGAAGCAAGGCGATACCCTGTGGAAGCTGTCCAAAGCATGGGGCGTTCCGCTTGCTACGATGATTCATGCCAACCCTCATCTCAAAAACCCTAATGTGCTGCTAACCGGCGAAATCGTAAACATCCCGAAAGCTGACGCTCAGGTGCCGGCTACTTTTGCCGCGCAGAGCGTCCCGGGCAAAACGCCTACACATCCTCTGAGCCCGTCATCACTCATGCAGGGCGTACAACAGGGCGTACAGGGCGTCGTCGGCAAGCTGTCGACTGCTCCCTCCGTCATCGGTAAAACATTCACAGGCTTTGTGAGCGAAAAAACGCCGACCGCTCCGATCGTATCGCCCGTGCCGCCAGCACCTGCTCCGCAGCCGCCGGCCGCAAAGGTCGAGCCCGCTCCAAAGGTCGAGCCATTAGCCGAGAAAGTGGAGCCTTTGGCGACTAAAACCGAGCCTGCCGCAACCAAAGTCGAGCCTCTTGCAACTAAAGTCGAGCCACTCGCCGCCAAAACGGAGCCCATTGCTTCCAAGGTCGAGCCGTTATCGACAGGCAAGTCGCTGCCGGATACGTCGAACATAGCTCCGCTGTCGACAGGCAAAACATTACCGGCGTCAAAAGGCAATGTGTCCCCGCTTGCGACAGGCGACATTTCGCCGCTCACGTCGAATGTGTCTCCGCTTGCGACAGGCGACATCTCGCCGTTCTCAACGGGCAAGACGCTGCCGGCATCGGAAGCGAATGTGTCCCCGCTGTCGACAGGCAAGACGCTGCCAGTGTCGGAAGCGAATGTGGCCCCGCTGTCGACAGGCAAGACGCTCCCGGTGTCGGAAGCGAATGTATCTCCGCTGTCGACGGGCAAGACTTTGCCGTATGCAAACACTTCCGTATCTCCGCTGACAACAGGCAACTTGTCGCCGCTGTCGTCGAACGTATCTCCGTTGACAACGGGCAATGTATCGCCGCTGTCGTCGAACGTATCTCCGTTGACAACAGGCAATGTGTCGCCGCTGTCCATCGGAAATATGGCGCCAATGGCCGAGAACGTATCGCCGCTCGCGAATGCCGCGCCAATTGGCAAAGTGGCTCCATACGCGAAGAAGGCGCTCCCGATCGAGAAACCGATCGAAACAAAAGTAACGCCGGTGCAGTCCACCTACATGGAAAGCGTCGATTTGTTCCAGCAGTATAATGTTCCAGCCGTCGAAGCGATGGGTATGTATGATTCACCTAACTCCTTCATGCCTTATAACGTTGACGCAAACTCGAATATCGGGCCTCTTAGCGACACGCCGCCAATGTATCCTTACGATTGTCCTCCAGGGATGTATCCGGTTGGATATCCGGCGCCCGGGCTGATGCCGTATTCGGCAGGACCAGAATATGGTTATGGCAAATCCTATGGGCCTCTTTCGGAAGGAAAGTCGGGCATGGTCTCGCCGCTGTCGGCCAACCCGAACGCGGGCATGCTCTCGCCGCTGTCAGCCAACCCGAACGCGGGCATGGTCTCGCCGCTGTCGGCCAACCCGAACGCGGGCATGGTCTCGCCGCTGTCCGCCAACCCGAACGCGGGCATGGTCTCGCCGCTGTCGGCCAACCCGAACGCGGGCATGGTCTCGCCGCTGTCGGCCAACCCGAACGCAGGCATGGTCTCGCCGCTGTCGGCCAACCCGAACGCGGGCATGGTCTCGCCGCTGTCTGCCAACCCGAACGCGGGCATGGTCTCGCCGCTGTCGGCCAACCCGAACGCAGGGATGGTCTCACCGCTGTCGGCCAACCCGAACGCGGGCATGTTCTCGCCGCTGTCGGCCAATCCGAACGCGGGTATGGTCTCGCCTCTTGCTCAAACCAACTTCCATGAATATTCCGCTATGTACCCGCCTCCAGGCTATTCCGGTTATATCAGCGGGTATCCGACGGGGTATCCTTATCCTGTATGGCCGAACCAACAAGCTCCAGTTGCGGGCGTAAACGATGACTGCGGCTGCGGCGGTAAACGCGAGGAAGAACAGGTGGGAGGCAAATTGGCAGCCCAGAACGCCAAACCGCGCAAAAAAGCAAAAAAAGCCGTAATCCGTACGGTCGCGCCACGTCCGAAGAAAAAGTCGACCCCCGGTAGCCGTCCTTGGCTTAACCGTTAAACCAAGGCGACGATATTCCTCATATCACGGGCTCTTCCCTTTCCGGGAAGGGTCCGTTTTCGCTTGCCTGCATAATTATGGAGTCTTGGAGCACAATATGAACAAACCTTAACCGAAGTGTTACGAAGATGCACAGCCGCTTTCAATGAATGTATATCGCCATTTGGTTAATAAATCGAAAAAGGGGTCTTCCTCATGATGGCATTCAGCTTGTGGAAGCAATTAAAACGCAGATTGAGAAGAAACCGCAAACCGTTATGGACATTGGGCAGCGTCGCTTGGTGGATGTTCGCCTGTCTGACTGCGGCCATATTGCTAGGGACGGCCTCGGCTACCGCATATGCCGAAGAAGCCGAGCAGCCATCCGTCAGCCGCTACCTGGCCGACCGGAACGATGCGGTACCGGTTATGCTTCGCCGTATTTACGTATGCGGGGAAGAGACGGAAATGCTGGGAAGGCTCGAGTCGGAACAGATTATAGCCCTGCTTCGCGAAAATTCGGAATGGAGCGCGACGCTGGACCAGGACGGACAGACGGTTGTGCTCGCCGAGCAAATTGAGGATCTGTCCAATCATTGCAAGTCGCATGCGTATTTCGGCGTAGACCGCAAAGGGAATTTTTCTTTGTTCGACGGTATCCCGCAGCAAGAGAAAGTGATGCGCACGTTTTTTCAATTGGACATTCGCTTCCTTGAAAGCAGTCTGCCGAAGGACGAGCTCGACCATTTGTCGCGCGGCATCCGGGTAAGCGATATCGACGAATACAACAGCGTGTTGTCTACTTTCAGCGATTATGCGGTGGGCCGGGAGAAGGTTCTCGACAGTATGAAAGAATACTGAGCAATCGAATCAGAGCCCTGCAGCAAGACAGCCCCGAGCGCTTGCGGCGGGGCTTTTGTTAACTAAGGGGCGGAAGAAGTCTTCCTATTAACGGAAGGCTTCTTTCTTTTGGCTATGCGCGAACAACGGATTTCTTCGAAAGAGCGTCTTTCCCCGACAAATCTATCAAACATTCGTTCTCATATCCAACAACTTTTGATATAATGGAGGGCAGGCATTTAAGGCTGGTTGATTGGGAGATGGCGTTTTGCGAGTTTTAGGCATTGACCCGGGTATTGCGATCGCGGGATTCGGATTCATAGATAAGAATGGACACAAATTAACTCCGGTGCAATACGGGGCGATCACGACGGAGGCCCATACGCCGCAGGAGCAGCGTCTGGTGCAGATTTACGAGTCGGCCGGAGCGCTCATGGACCGGTACAAGCCGGATTCCGTCGCGGTGGAGAAGCTGTTCTTCAACCGTAACGTCACGACGGCTTTCGCGGTGGGGCAGGCGCGGGGCGTCATTATATTGGCCGCGGCCCAGAGAGGACTGCCCGTCGCGGAATATACGCCGCTTCAAGTGAAGCAGTCGGTCGTAGGCTACGGCAAAGCGGAGAAGAGGCAGGTGCAGGAGATGGTGAAAATGTTCTTGAAGCTGTCCGCCATCCCGAAGCCTGACGACGTGGCGGACGCGCTCGCGGTGGCGATCTGCCATGCCCATTCCGCCGTACTGACGAATAAAATCAACGAGGTGACCAACCGATGATCGACTATTTGAAAGGCCCTGTCGTACATATCGACGCGGAGTACATCGTGATGGACGTAAGGGATGTCGGCTATCGCGTATTCGTGCCGAGCCCGTACGCGTTCGCGGCCAAGGAAGGCCCCGTCACCGTCTATATCCACCATCACGTCCGCGAGGACGCGATCCATCTGTTCGGCTTCGAGTCCCGCGAGCAGCAGACGTTGTTCCGCAAGCTGCTGGACGTATCGGGGATCGGCCCGCGCGTCGCGATTGGCGTCTTGTCGGCCGGCAAGCCCGAGTCCATTGTCGCGGCCGTTCAGCAAGAGAACATCGGCTTTCTGACGAAGCTGCCCGGCATCGGGAAGAAGACGGCGCAGCGCATGATCTTGGATCTGAAGGACAAGCTGTTCGGCGCCGTGGCCGACGGAGGGCTGCTGGCTGCCGCCGGCTTCGCCGCGGAGCTGGCGGGCGAAACGGGAGGCCAGCAAGGAGCGGGCACCGCTTGGAAGGAAGCGCGCGAAGGGCTCGCGGCGCTCGGTTATACGGCGGCGGAGCTGGACAAAGCGTGGAGTGGACTCCAGGACAGCGTCAAGCCGGACGAGACGGTCGACTCGCTGATGAAGCGGGCGCTGCAGCAGCTGTTTAAAGGGTAACGGAAAGGAGAGGACAGCAAGTGATGGACGACCGGATCATTTCCGCCAACCTCATGATGGACGAGCAAGCCGTGGAGCTAAGCCTTCGGCCTCGTTATCTCGCCGAGTATATCGGCCAGACGAAAGTGAAAGAAAATTTGACGATTTATATCGAGGCGGCCAAGATGCGCAAGGAAGCGCTCGATCATGTCCTGCTCTACGGTCCTCCGGGGCTGGGCAAGACGACGCTTTCGAATATTATAGCCAATGAGCTTGGCGTGAATTTAAGAACAACGTCCGGTCCCGCAATCGAGCGTCCGGGCGATCTCGCCGCGCTGCTGACGAATTTGCAGGAAGGCGACGTGTTGTTCATCGACGAGATCCACAGGCTGCACCGCACCGTGGAGGAAGTGCTGTACCCGGCGATGGAAGATTTCTGCCTGGATATCATGATCGGCAAGGGCCCGAGCGCCCGTTCGGTGCGATTGGACTTGCCGCCGTTTACGCTGATCGGCGCGACGACGAGAGCAGGCTTGCTCTCCGCGCCGCTGCGGGACCGGTTCGGCGTCGTCAGCCGATTGGAATTCTATACGGTGGACGAGCTGGCGTTCATCGTGTCCCGGGCGTCGGAAATATTAGACGTGACCATCGTGGGGGAGGCGTCGACGGAGATCGCGCTGCGCTCCAGAGGAACGCCGCGGATCGCGAACCGCCTGCTCAAGCGGGTTCGCGATTTCGCGCAGGTGCGCGGCGACGGCGTCATTACGCATGATATCGCCCGTTCGGCGCTGGAGCTGCTGCAGGTGGATCCGATGGGGCTCGATCATATCGACCACAAGATGCTGCATGCCATGATGACGACGTTCTCCGGCAGACCCGTGGGACTGGATACGATCGCCGCAACGATCGGCGAAGAGAGCCAGACGATCGAGGACGTGTACGAGCCATATTTGATGCAGATAGGTTTCCTCCAGCGTACGCCGAGAGGCCGGATCGCGACGGACAGCGCATATCAGCACCTTGGTCTGCCGCTTCCGAAACGCAACTAGAGAAGGAGTGCTACGAGAAACGATGAATAAATACGGGAAAAAAATCGCCCTTACGATAACCGCGGTCCTCGTGCTGGTCACCGCGATTACGGCGGTTCCGACGCAAGCGGCCGTGCCGACGCTTCAGGATATCCGCGTCGCGATGTTCATGCAGCTCCCGGGCAAATACGATCAGACGACTGCTGCCGCGACGTTCCAGTCTGCAGGCGGCATGGGGCTCGGCGTGCGGGAGCCGGAAGGCGCGACGGAATGGCTTGCCATTCCGAAGAACGAAAGCATCCGAATCGCTCTCGACGACTTCAAAGTGAAGCTGATGGAGCATAAGAGCTTCTCCAGCGCGTGGGCCGTCTATCAGTACGTCATTGGCGCGAAGGGCGCGGCTTACATCACGTCGGTCAACAAAAACGGCGCGGCGCATTACCAAGTGTTCGAAGGCGCCTATAAGACGGCTGCCGAGGCATCGGCGGCGCTAGCCCGATTGAACGCGGACGCGAAGCTGTCCGCCTTGCTGCAAGGCTTCAAGCCGGAGACGCACGGACCGCTGCGCATGGAATCGCCTGGTATGGCAACCGAGCAAGCCGCTCAAAGCATGGCCTCAACTTACGGAGCGGCCGGGTTTGACGCCTATGTGGCCGTGAGAGGCGGCGCTAGCGCGCCTTCCTATTCGGTAATGGTCGGAGGCGCGTCTACGCAGGAGGAATTCGCGAAGCTGCAGGCGGCCGCGGTCAAGGCGCCGAGCGGCGCATCGCTGAAGCCCGTGGATGCGAGCTCGCGATACCTGCTCATCCGTCCGGATTACGGCAATACCGCCAAAGCGGACGCGAGCCAGGATCTCTACATGCTGCCGGCAGGAGACATGAAAGTGTGGCTGACGCCAAAGGCGGATTCGCCGATCGGCCTCAAGGAGCGCAGCAACCGCACGTACAGGGGAAGCTTCGAGCTCAGCGCCTATAACGGCAAGCTGGCCGTCGTGAACGAGCTGCCGTTCGAGGAGTACCTGTATTCCGTTGTGGCGGTGGAGATGTATACGTCCTGGCCGATCGAGGCGCTGAAAGCGCAAGCGGTCGCGGCTCGTTCCTACGCGCTGAACAAAGGCTTCGGCTTCGGCATCGCCCACGTCGTCGATACGACGCTCAGCCAGGCCTACTACGGAACCGGCGTCGAGAAGCCGTCCTCGACGGAGGCGGTAGAAGCGACAAGAGGCGAAGTCGCGATCTATAACGGCAAAGTCATCGAAGCCGTCTTCTCTTCGAACGGCGGAGGCGTAACCGCGGACGCGAGAGATATTTGGGGCAATGCGGTTCCTTATCTGCAGTCTGTGCAGAGCCCCGACGAATCATCGGAAGCCGGGTTATATCAATGGCATCGCATCGTGACTCCGGATGGCAAGATCGGTTATGTCCGCGAGGATTTGGTACGGAATACAGGAATGACGACCGCGGCGGGAAGCCGCATTCTCGAGCTGACGTCGAACGGCACGAACATCCGGCGCCATCCGCTTATTCAGGATACGGTACCCGTCGTAACCCAGCTGCAGCAAGGCGATAAGGTGGTCGAGCTGGAGCAGGTGATCGAATCGAATCCGATGCATTGGGTGAGAGGCCCGTTCTCGGGCGAAGAGCTGCTTGCGGTAGTTAACGCAAGAGCGAATCCGAAGGTAGCGGGTCCGATCACGACCCTCGAAGTGAGCCTGCGAGGCTTATCCGGCCGCGCTACGGAGATGAAGGTGAATGGAACGAAGCTGGGGCTTTCGTCGCCGGATACGATCCGTTCGGCTCTAGGCGTCGGAGGATCGCTGCCGAGCACGCTGTTCGAAGTCGAAGAGACCGGCAAGGTCGCGATTCTGGGAGCCGCGGGCCAAACGTCCACGAAGACGGATGCCGCGCGCAAAGTGTATGTAATGGGCGCGGACGGCAAGTCGGCCGCCTACTCGGGGGATTATATGTACGCGATGAACGCGGACGGCGAGATTCGCGCGGCGACGAAGGATCCCGCGTTCGCTTTCAGCGGCACGGGCTTCGGCCACGGCGTCGGCTTATCCCAATACGGGGCGCTAAGCTTGGCGCAGCAAGGGTATGACTATGAATATATTTTGAAATACTATTATAACGGCATAACGTTAGCTAAGGAATGAAGTTGAGATGAATGTAGATTGGTTTGATTTCCACCTGCCGGAGGAGCTGATCGCTCAAACTCCGCTTGAAGAACGCACGGCTTCAAGACTGCTCATGCTGAACAAATCCAACGGAGATATACGTCACGGCGTCTTCACCGATCTGGAGGAGCAGCTTCGCGCGGGCGATGTTCTCGTATTGAACAATACGAGAGTCATTCCGGCAAGATTAATGGGCATGAAGAAGGATACGGGAGCCAAAGCCGAGCTCCTGCTGCTTAAGCAGCTGGGAGAGGACCGCTGGGAGGCGCTCGCAAAGCCCGCCAAGCGGCTGAAGACGGGCTCGGTCATCGCGTTCGGAGATGACGGCAGCGGCAGCCCGCTTATGGAAGCGGATGTGCTGGAGGAAGGCGAGATGGGAGCGAGAGTCATACGCTTCCGTTACGAAGGCATCTTTCAGGAGCTCCTTGACCGGCTCGGAGAGATGCCCCTGCCTCCATATATTAAGGAAAGGCTGGAGGAGCGGGAACGGTACCAGACGGTGTATTCCCGTCATGAGGGATCGGCGGCGGCGCCTACCGCAGGTCTTCACTTCACGGAGTCCTTCCTTCGGAAGCTCGAGGAGAAAGGCGTCATATTGGCTTATGTAACGCTTCACGTGGGGCTCGGAACATTCAGGCCGATGTCGGCGGATACCGTGGAGGAGCATGAAATGCATTCGGAATATTACGAGCTCGACGAGCGGAACGCGGAGCTTCTGAACGAAGCTTCAAGAAGCGGCCGAAGAATCGTTGCGGTCGGTACGACCTCCGCCCGGACATTGGAGACGTTGGCCGGCAGATTCCCCGAAGGGCAGCTTGAAGCCTGCAGCGGATGGACTTCGATCTTCATCTATCCCGGCTATAAGTTTCGGCTTGTGAACGCGTTGCTGACGAACTTCCACCTGCCGAAATCGACTCTCGTCATGCTGGTGAGCGCGCTGGCCGGCAGGGATGCGATCATGAAAGCCTATGGGGAAGCGGTCGATAGACGATACCGGTTCTTCAGCTTCGGGGACGCCATGTTTATTTACGACTAAATCAGAAGAATGGAACGTGACGAAAGTGGCTGTAAAATACGAATTGATCAAGCAGTGCAAGCAATCGGGAGCGCGGCTCGGCCGCGTGCATACCCCGCACGGCGTTATCGAGACGCCGACCTTCATGCCGGTAGGCACGCAGGCGACCGTCAAAACGATGAGCCCCGAGGAGCTCAAATCGATGGATGCCCAGATTATTCTGAGCAACACCTATCATCTGTTCCTTCGCCCAGGTCACGAGCTGATCAAACGCGCGGGCGGGCTTCATAAATTCATGAACTGGGACCGTCCTATTCTGACGGACAGCGGCGGCTTCCAGGTATTCAGCTTAAGCGAGATGCGGAAGATCTCGGAGGAAGGCGTACAGTTCCGTTCGCATCTGAACGGTGATAAGCTGTTCCTGTCGCCCGAGGTGGCGATGGAGATCCAGAACGCGCTCGGACCGGATATCATGATGGCTTTCGATGAATGCCCGCCTTACCCGGCCGAATACGAATATGTGAAGCAGTCTACGGAGCGGACGTCCCGCTGGGCGGAGCGCTGTCTGAAGGCTCATGCGAGACCTCACGATCAGGCTTTGTTCGCTATCGTTCAGGGCGGCATGCATAAGGATTTGCGCATTCAGAGCGCCAGAGATTTGACTTCCATGGATTTCCCGGGGTATGCTATTGGTGGACTGAGCGTGGGCGAACCTAAACATTTGATGTACGAAGTGTTGGATTATACCGTTCCCGAGCTCCCGGCGGACAAGCCTAGATATTTAATGGGCGTTGGATCTCCGGACGCGCTCGTCGAGGGTGCCATCCGCGGCGTCGACATGTTCGACTGCGTCCTGCCAACGCGCATCGCAAGGAACGGAACAACGATGACGAGCGAAGGGCGGCTTGTCGTGAGGAACGCCAAGTACGCCGAAGATTTGGGGCCGCTCGATCCGAAGTGCGGCTGCTACACGTGCCAGAACTATTCCCGCGCCTATATCCGTCACCTGTTGAAGGCGGACGAGACGTTCGGCATTCGCTTAACCACCTATCATAACCTGCACTTCTTATTGCAGCTCATGAGGGACGTGCGCCAGGCGATTATGGAAGACCGGCTTCTTGACTTCAGGGATGCCTTCTTCGAGTCGTACGGCCTTAACGATAACGACAAAGGATTTTGAAAGGGGGGAAAGCTATGACCATTTTTGAAGCAACGGGTGCAGCTGGAGAACAAAACATTTGGGGCATCGTTCTTCCGTTTGTCCTGATGTTTGCCGTATTCTATTTCCTGCTTATCCGTCCGCAGCAGAAGAAATCAAAACAGCGTACTGCCATGCTTAATCAAATTAAAAAAGGCGACAAAATCACGACGATCGGCGGTCTACACGGGACTGTCGTGGAACTGACCGACGATACGGTCGTCATTCGCGTCAACGATACGACGAAGATGACGTTCGAACGCAGCGCCGTCAACACGATCGTAAGCTCTGCTCCAGCAGTGGCAGCAGACAAATAATACATAAGAAACGACCGGCAGATCCGTCTGCCGGTCGTTTTTTTTTGCGCTCAAGATCTTCTGAGGTTGACGCCGATCATACCGCCGAACGCGCCGGCCAGGAGGGCGGCGCCGAGGATTAATGCGCTGTTCCAAGAAGGCGCGGCGTTCGCGGCGAGAAAGCTGACGATCATGACGAGAATGCCGTAAACGAGCCCGAGCAGGCCGCCGTTATACCAGCCTCTTCGTTCGGAACGTTTGCCGGCGGTGAATCCGCCTGCCAGCGCGGACATGCCGTGGACGAGCAAGGTGTAGGAGCTGAGATCGCTTTCTTTCATGCTGGAGAAATGAAGCAGCAAGGAAAGCAGGAGCGCTCCCGCCGCGAGCCAAATGATGGAGAACGCGACTCCGGCCAGCAGCGGCGAGGCGATGATGGGCGACTTGGGAGCTTGTTTGACGGAACTCATCGTATTCCTCCTTAAGTTTTCATTTTATGATTAATCCATATGGCCAAGCAGGCGCAAATAGTACAGGTTCCCGGACTAAATTCGCTTTTTCCTTTGGATAAGCTGCCATATATTCGCGCACCCGCGCATCGTATGTTGTGATAGGCGGGGGGGAGAATAGCTGTACGAGCTTGACACTGGCTCAGCAGCCAGCATGCTACTATCAAGGAGGCGCTTACCACTTGGATATGTATAGCTTGTTGATCCGGACGGCGGTTATCTATTTCGTCGTGTTTCTGATCATGCGGTTCATGGGAAAGCGGGAAATCGGCAAGCTGTCCGTGCTTGATCTCGTCATTTCGGTTATGGTCGCGGAGATCGCCGTCATTGTCATCGAGGACGTGGATCGGCCGTTGTTGGACGGAATTGTGCCGATGGTTGTCTTGATGCTAATTCAGGTCGGAACGGCATTGCTTTCCATGTATAATAGAAAAATACGGCTTCTGTTCGACGGCAAGCCGAGCGTCATTATTTCCAAAGGCAAGATCAACCGGGATGAAATGCGCAAGCAGCGCTACAACTTGGATGATTTAATGCTGCAATTGCGCGAGAACAAGATGACTTCCGTCGCCGATGTGGAGTTCGCCATTCTGGAGACGAGCGGAAAGCTTTCGGTTATTCCGAAAGAAAGGGTGGAGGCGAAAGAGACTTCACCGGAAGTCAAAGAAGCCCCAAACGTCGATGTCGAGACATCCGGTCACACGCCTCTGCCTAAAGGCAGGGAAAAGCTGATTCCGGCGGGCTACCGTTTCGAAATATTGCCGATCCCGCTTATTATGGACGGCAAGGTTCAGGACGAAAATTTGATCAAAATCGAAAAAACGAGATTTTGGCTGAAAAACGCGCTACAGGCTCATCAAGTGACGGATTTCAAAGACGTGTTTCTTTGCACGATCGATCATAAAGGGAAGCTGTTCGTAGACGTTAACAAGAAGAAAATTACTTAAACCATCTGCCAAGCCAGGGAATACGAGCGAGATCATAGCGGTCGATAATCCTCATCCAAATCATCAACAGCAAATAGAGGATTACGCTCGCCGCGCTTGCCAGCAGGAGACTCATCCACTCCGCGCCAAGCGGGGAATGCTTCATCGTCCATTGCGCGGCGGCTCCCATGATGATCATCGCCGAGATCACCTTAACGAAGTCTAGACTCTTCATGCGGAAGCCGATGAAACGGAGGACGCTGATGGCGTGCAGGACGGTGACTAGCACGATATTGACGTTAATGGCGATTATCGCTCCATAAATGCCGAGCTCCGGCTTGGAGGTGAGCTGAACGATCAACACCAGCTTCACGGCTGCGCCGATAAACGTATTGAGCAGGGCGGTACCCGGTTTGTTCAATGCTTGGAGGGCGGCTTGAAGCGGAGCCTGTAAATAAATGAACAACGCGACGGGAGCCATCATCTGCAGCATGGGAGCGTATTCGGGATGGTCGTATACGATCCGGCACAGAGGCTCGGCGAACAATCCCATCACGACGGCAAAAGGAGCGCCCGAAACAAGCGCGATGCGCATCGATTGATGCAGCCGCTTATGAATAAGCGGCTTATCGTTCCGGGCGGCCGCTTCCGACAATGACGGCACAAGCGATACCGCAAGCGAATACGTCAGCGCGGTCGGAAGCAGCAGCAGGGGAATGATCATGCCCTGCAAAGCCCCGTACTGAGCCGTTGCGATTCCTGTTATGATTCCCGCGGCCGCCAGGCTGCGCGCGGTGAATATCGATTCGAGCAGATAGGAGAGGGATCCGACCAGCTTGCTGCCCGTAACCGGGATGGACAATCCGAGCAGGCGACGCAATACGGAAGGATGCTTCTCCTGATCCTCTTCGAGGGAGGAAGCCCCCCCTTCCGCCTCCTTTGAGGCTTTGCGGGTTTTGTCCCTGCCGTATTTCCACAAGAGCACCAGCAGTCCGCCGATTTCCCCCGCAACGACGCCGAGCATAGCGCCGGCAGCCGCCCATTCCAAGCCGTAAGGCAGAAGCAAGTAGGCGAAGATAAGGGTTCCGATGATGCGTACGATCGTCTCGACGAGACTCGATAAAGCGCTTGGAATCATGTTTTGTTTGCCTTGGAAGTACCCCCGGTAAACCGATGACACCCCGATAATAATAAGCAGGGGGCTCATCATGAGGAAGGCGCGGTAAACCCTGGCGTCAGGGAGCACGTGCTTGATAATGAACGGCGCGAACAGCAGCATCGCGGCCGTCATGATGACGGCAATAGACACGGTCAGCGCCATAGCCGTGCGGAATATATGTTTGACCCGCTTATGATCGCCTTGCGACTCCGCCTCCGCGATCCATTTGGCGATCGCAAGAGGAATCCCGCCTGTTATGATCGTGAGCAGCACGATTAAGAACGGATAGGCCAGCTGATACAAGCCTACTCCTTCCGCGCCGATGATACGCGGCAACGCGATGCGCGGCACGAAGCCGAGCAGCCGATTGACGATGCCTGCGGCAAGCAGGATCATGGCACCTTTTATGAACGTTTGCTTGGTCATGATCGAAGACCCCATCTCCTTCAAGGTAACCTGCACATAGGTCATTCTCCGGACATGCAGGTATTATCACTGTATGCTTGGCATGTCCTTTCGCATGTCAGTCAAATTTGAGATAACTAGCAGGATTTTTCGACAAAGAAGAAGAATATATAGAGAACATCGAAGCGAACGAGGAGGTGCGGCATGGCAGGCGATGAGTTAAGCGTGATGATTGAAGAGCTGTGTCACAGCAAAGCGGAAGAATTCCGAATGCTCGGCTACGAGCATGTGGACGGCAAGGAGATCTGGGATTGCGTCAGCGCCAAATACGCGAAGACCGGGCAGCCGGAGCTGCATCAGCTGGTGAACGACATTTTATCGCTGAAGGTCACGCAATTTATGAATTATATGACGCTTAGTGCCTTTAAAGGGAACCCTTTCTAACCGAGGGTTCTTTCTTTTTTGACTCGTTTTTGCGCCATCTGTATAATGGGAATATTGAGATCATAAGGGGGATATGAGACGTATGTTCGGGAAGAGAATACTAGCCTTCCTTGCGGTCGTGATCGTGACATTCGGCGTAATGGCCGCGACGACCCCTTGGTTGCTGCAAGAGGTCAAGCTGGGGCTCGATCTAAAGGGCGGCTATGAGGTTCTGTATCAGGCTAAGCCGTTCGAAGGGGGTTCGGCCGTAACGCCGGAAAGCTTGAAGGAGACGGCGAAGGGTCTCCAGAAGCGGATCGACGATTCTGGATTGGTAGAACCGGAGATTACGCCTGAAGGCAAGGACCGCATCCGGGTCAAGCTGCCGGGCGTGGAGAGCGAAGACGACGAAGTATTGAAAATGCTCTCGCAACCGATTAACCTCACCTTCCGCGCGCCTGACGGCACGATTAAGCTGACCGGTACGGATTTCGTGGAGAACGGAGCGGGGCTCGCGTTCGACGATCTGAATCGACCGATCGTCACGATCAAGCTAAAGAGCGCGGAGAAATTCGGGAAAGTAACGACGGATTTGGTCGGACAAGCCATGTCCATCTATCTAGACGAGACCTTGATATCCAGTCCGATGGTGAACCAGCCAATCAACAGCGACAGCGCGATTATCGAGATGGGCAATTCTTCCGTTGATGAAGCGCGCGATCTGCGCGACAAAATCAATATGGGATCCCTTCCTCTGAGGCTCGAAGCCCTGTATACGCAAAGCGTCGGGGCAAAACTCGGCTTGCAATCGCTTGAAGATACGGTAACGGCCGGCGTAATCGGATCGTTGATCGTATTGGTGTTCATGATCGTCATATTCCGTGTTCCTGGATTCGTGGCGGCGATTACGATCATTTGTTATGCATGGCTGCTTATTCTCGTGCAGAATTTGATGGGAGCGACGCTAACGCTGCCAGGCATCGCGGCATTCGTGCTAGGGGTCGGCATGGCCGTCGACGCCAACATTATTACGGCCGAGCGGATTAAGGAAGAGATCCGCAGCGGCAAGAGCATGCTGTCCTCGCTTCGGTCCGGCTCGAAAAACTCGTTCCGTACGATCATGGACGCCAATATTACGGGCATTATCGCGGCAGCCGTGCTTTATTTCATCGGCGACGGCGCGATCAAAGGTTTTGCTTTGACGCTGATCTTCAGCAATATCGTAAGCATCATTACGAATATTTACTTCGCGCGCTTCCTCCTGGATCTGCTCGTACGAAGCAACCGGTTCCTGAAGCCGGGTTATTACGGCGTGAAGGAGAGTGAAATCCGTGAACTTTAATACGAAGATCCGTTATGACGTGGTGGGCAACCGGAATAAGTATTTTATCATCTCACTTGCGTTGACCCTCGCCGGCATTCTTTCCCTGATTCTATTCCAACTGAATTTGGGCGTCGATTTCAAAGCGGGCACCAACATGGATATTTCCATGCCGAAAGCGGTCACGCAGCAGGAAGTGAAGGATGTACTGACTGAGAACGGCTATACGGACATTACCCCTACGGTTGGAGGACAGAACAACGACAGGGTTACTATCCGATTCAACGACATTTTGGATCAACAGCAATCGGCCAAGGTCAATGCGGCCATGAAAGCGAAATTCGGCGAGGACGTCTCCTCCGAGGTGGCTGTCGTATCGCCGGACATCGCGCGGGAGCTCGGCATCAAGACGATCTGGGCGATTCTGATCGCAAGCATCGGCATCATGGTCTACGTCATGATCCGTTTCGAGTGGCGGTTCGCCCTTGCGGCGAATATCTCTATTCTGTACGACAGCTTCTTCGTCGTCGCCATGTTCTCCATTCTGAGGCTGGAAGTGGATCTTCCGTTTATCGCGGCCGTCCTGACGACTCTCGGCTACTCGATCAACGATAAAATCGTTATTTTCGACCGGATTCGCGAAAACATGCGATTCTCGCAGTTGAAGAATGAGAGCCAGTTGGCCGAGCTGATTAACGCAAGTATTTGGCAGACGATGGCAAGGAACTTGTACACGGTATTGACGGTCGTCATCGTGACAGCCAGCATCTTCATATGGGGCAGCCCATCGATCAAGCTGTTCTCGCTGGCGATGTTGATCGGTCTGGTGAGCGGCGCATATTCGACGATCTTCATCGCGAGCCCTCTATGGTACCTGTTCAAACGCAATCAGAAGCATAAACCGAAGGCTGCTTCGGCTAACACGAATCCTTAATCGGGTTTTATTCCGCAAAACCTAAGCCTATGCTTACTTACGCACTTTCTAAGCCTATGCTTACGAAGCAAGGAAGTGCTTTGCACTTCCTGAGCCTATGCTTACGAAGAAGGAAATGCATCCGCAAAACCTTTTAGGAGGTTCAAATGTCAACCAGACCGCGAGATGGGAAGAGAGATCCCGGCAGCCGAACGCGCTTATGGGGCGTTCTGGACATTCTGTTTCGGGGCTCTCGGAAAAATCAGAAGGAAGCAAGCCGCGAAGAAGACGCGGATGAGCTGATGCAGGTGGTGCAGCGCGTCGATGGTGTCGTAACGGTCCAGTCGCTCAAAGCGAGGGAGCACGGCCATTACGTGGTGGCGGACATCGTCATCAGCGTTAATCCTCGGATTACGGTGCTCGAAGGGCAAGAGATCGCGAAGCGCGTAAAGACGCTGCTGATGCATCGTTTCCTGCATTTGTCGGAAGTATCGGTATTCGTTGAGCCTTATGATCCCGGTTATCCATATAAATCCAATCACGACCCTAATCAGGAGCAGATGCCAACACTGCTGCAGTAGGAAGCTAGTCAGCAGGAAGGAGAGAATACCTGATGATTCATAGGAAGACCCGCTGGACTCTAGCGGAATGGAAAGATTCGGAGGAAGGCGCAGCCAAGCTTCTAAGCGAGAGGCTGAGCCTTCCTCCTCTTGTTGCCCGGCTGCTCGTGCAGCGCGGCTATGCCGACGAGGCGAGCGCCCGCGCGTTCCTGCATGCGGATGAGAGTCATCTCCACGATCCCTATCTGCTCAGCGGCATGGAGGATGCGGTTAGACGCATTCGCGCCGCCGCCGAGCATGGAGAGAAGATACGCATATACGGCGATTACGACGCGGACGGCGTATCCAGCACTTCGCTGCTGTTTCACGTATTCCGCGGGATGGGCCTTCATTTCGACTATTATATTCCTCATCGCGCTTTGGAAGGGTACGGTTTAAACAAAGAAGCGATCGCCCTTGCGGCGGAAGAGGGCGTAAAGCTGATCGTCACGGTCGACACGGGCATTAGCGCGTACGATGAAATCGAATACGCGGGAACCCTCGGCATCGACGTGGTCGTTACGGATCACCACGAGCCTCCGGAGCGATTGCCGAACGCCTGCGCCGTCGTTAATCCGAAGCAGGAGCATTGCGGCTACCCGTTCAAAGGGCTGGCCGGCGTCGGCGTCGCGTTCAAGCTGGCTACAGCCTTGCTCGGGCGTCCTCCGCTGGAGCTAGCCGATATCGTCAGTCTTGGCACGATAGCGGACTTGATGCCTCTCTTGGACGAGAACCGGATACTTGTCCGTTATGGACTGGAGAGGCTCCGCAAGGACGCCGGCGTCGGTTTTCGGGCGCTTGCGGAAGCGTCCGGCATCGAGCTCGACGCGATCGTCTCGACGAACATCGCGTTCGGCATGGCGCCGAGGATCAACGCGGCGGGCAGACTGGACCATGCGAAAAAGGCTGTTGCATTGCTCACGACGAATGACTATGACGAAGCGATATTATCCGCCGTCCAATTGGATACGCTAAACAAAGAAAGACAACGCATCGTAGATTCCATCGCCAAAGAGGCGGAAGAGAAATGGCAATCGAAGCTTCAGGCGGCCGAGCAGGCGGGTACGAAACCGCCTTCCGTCATCGTCCTCGCCGGCGAGGGCTGGAATGTAGGCGTCATCGGGATTGTCGCTTCCAAGCTGCTTGAGAGGCACTATCGCCCTGTCATCATTTTGGGTATCGACAAAGAAACGGGCATGTGCAAAGGCTCGGCCAGATCGATTGACGGATACGACCTCCATGCCGCGTTAACCGAATGCGAAGAGCTGCTGGACCATTACGGCGGGCATCAGGCAGCCGCGGGCATGACCTTGCATCGCGATCAATTAGAGCAGCTTGAACAACGGATGTCGTCACTGGCTGAAGAGTGGCTCACGGCGGAGGATTGGATTCCGAAAACCAAAGTGGATATCGCGTGCGGATTGGAGGACGCGACGCTCGAGACGATCTCGCAGCTCTCCTTGCTGGAGCCGTTCGGCGTGGCGAATCCGTCGCCGAGATTGATGTTCTCCGGCATCCAGCTCGCCGATCGGAAGGCGATCGGCAAGGAAGCCAAACACCTGAAACTGGCGCTAGGCAGCGGCCGCAAGCTGCTGGATGGCATCGGCTTCGGCATGGGAAGCATGGTTGCCACTCTGCCTCCAGGCTGCCGGATCGATTGTATCGGCGAGCTGTCCATTAACGAATGGAACAATCAACGGAAGCCTCAGCTGCAGCTTCATGATATGCATTACGAGCCGGCCGCGCTTGCGGAATTCCCGAGCAGGGAGCAATTCGGCCAAGTCTATCAGCTGCTAAGGCGGATGGGACAGGTTCAGGAACGGGGATTAACCGCAAGAATTTCGGAGCAAATCGGCTTGACTGCGGATGCCGTTCAGCTTATGCTTGACGTATTCGAGGAGCTTCGCTTTATTCGCCGCAGCGGCGGCGAGTATATCGCGGAGGCATCGCCTGAGAAGCGCGAGCTGGCTACCTCGGAGCGTTACCGGGCGGCGAAGGAGCGGCATGACCGCAGCCATGCGCTTGCGTGACGAAGGAAACATAAACAGTGTGAAGAAGAAAGGGTTGACCGTACGTGTCGAAGGCATCATACAATTTCAAGGATTACATTCGCGTTATTCCGGATTTCCCGCAGCCGGGCATCCGATTTAAGGATATTACGACTCTGCTCAAGGACGGCCCGGCTTACCGCGCCGTCATCGACGAGATGAAGGCGGCCGTCGAGCATTTGAAGATCGATGTCGTGGCCGGACCAGAGGCCCGCGGCTTCGTTGTCGGCGCTCCGCTCGCGCTTGCGCTGGGCGTTGGCTTCGCGCCGATCCGCAAGAGCGGCAAGCTTCCCGGCGAGACGATCACCGCAAGCTATGATCTCGAATACGGCAAGGATCAGCTCGCCATGCATAAGGATGCGATCTCGCCGGGTCAACGCGTACTGATCGCGGATGATTTGCTGGCAACTGGCGGCACGATTCAGACCTCGATGAATCTTATTCGCCAGCTTGGCGGCGAGGTTGTGGGAGCTTCATTCCTCATCGAGCTCGCGTATCTGAACGGACGCGAGAAGCTGGACGGCATCGACGTCTTCTCGCTGATGACATACGAATAAGAAGAGCGGGCCGGAGCAATCGGCCAGCAGCGAAGCCGCTTCGGGCACGCCGTCTCTATGAAGGGATGGTGGCGCCGGGCGGCTTCTTTTTGATGATGGAAGTTGACGTAACCTTACAGTTAAAGGCATAATATGATAAAACCTCACTCCATAATGCGGCAACCATTTGCAATAGCCGGCATGGCGGAGGTTTCGAGAATATAACGGCGTTATACGCTTACGCTTGGAAAGGGACGTTTCATGGGCATCGAGCAGTTACTTGAGAAGGCATCCGTCTATATGAAAGAGCAGGATCTCATACGCATCAAGGAAGCCTATGATTTCGCAGAGCAAGCCCATCATGGACAAGTGCGGAAATCAGGAGAGCCTTATATCCTGCATCCCGTGACTGTTGCCGATATTTTGGTCAATATGGGCATGGACGTCATGTCGATCATTGCCGCGCTCCTGCACGACGTCGTGGAGGACACGACTGTCGATTTGGAGACGGTACGGGCGAAATTCGGCGAAACCTGCGCAATGCTGGTGGACGGACTGACCAAGCTCGAGAAGATCAGGTTTCAATCCAAGGAGGAGCAGCAGAACGAGAATTACCGTAAAATGTTCGTCGCCATGGCTCAGGACATTCGCGTCATTCTCATTAAGCTTGCGGACCGCCTTCACAATATGCGCACGCTTAAATACCAATCGGAGGAATCCCAGCGACGCATCGCGTACGAAACGCTGGAGATTTTCTGTCCGATCGCGCACCGTCTGGGTATATCGGCCATCAAGTGGGAAATGGAAGACATCGCGCTCCGTTACCTTAATCCGCAGCAGTATTACCGGATCGCGAATCTGATGAAGAAGAAACGCGCCGAACGGGAGCAGTTCATCGACGACGTCATTTCGCGCATTCGCGAGAAGCTCGAGGAGATGGGCATCGAAGGCGATATTTCCGGAAGGCCGAAGCACTTGTACAGCATTTATAAGAAAATGACGACGCGGAACAAGCAGTTCAACGAAATTTACGACCTGCTTGCGATCCGCATCATCGTGGACAATATCAAGGACTGCTACGCCACGCTTGGCATCATCCATACGCTCTGGAAGCCGATGCCCGGCCGATTCAAGGATTATATCGCGATGCCGAAGGCGAATATGTACCAGTCGCTCCATACGACGGTCATCGGTCCTAACGGCGAGCCGACCGAGGTGCAAATCCGCACCTGGGAGATGCATCGGACCTCGGAATACGGGATCGCGGCGCATTGGGCGTATAAGGAAGGCATGGTCGTGCCGGATGGCAATTTCGAGGACAAAATGTCATGGTTCCGGGAAATTCTGGAGCTTCAGCATGAAACCCGCGACGCCGCGGAATTTATGGAATCGCTGAAGATGGACTTTTTTGCCGACCTCGTCTTCGTCTTTACGCCTAGCGGCGAAGTCATCGAGCTGCCGGCCGGCTCGGTGCCGCTCGACTTCGCATACCGGATCCATACGGAGGTGGGCAACCGGACGATCGGCGCCAAGGTGAACGGGCGCATCGTTCCGCTCGATCATAAGCTCAAAACGGGCGACATCGTGGAAATATTGACGTCGAAGCATTCTTACGGTCCGAGTCAGGATTGGGTGAAGATCGCGCAGTCGTCCCATGCCCGCAGCAAGATCCGGCAGTGGTTCAAGAAGGAGAAGCGCGAGGAGAACGTGGCTAAAGGCCGCGAGCTCATAGAGCGTGAGCTCAAGCGTCTCGGGCTGGAGCCGTCGGCTTGGATGAGCGAGGATAAGCTGCAGGAGGCCGCGGCAAAGTTCACGTTCAACGACATCGAGGATATGATGTCCGCGATCGGCTTCGGCGGCATTACGGCAGCCCAGATCTGTACGAAGCTGACGGAGAAGATGCGCAGGGAAGCCGAGGAAGCGAGCCAGATCGAGCTGACCGCGGAGAAGAAGGAAATCAAAGCCGCGGGCATGACCGTCAAGAAGAACCGGCCGAATCACGGCGTGAAGGTCAAGGGGGTCGACAACCTTCTTGTTCGTTACGCGCGCTGCTGCAACCCCGTGCCGGGCGATGCAATCGTTGGCTATATTACGCGGGGGCGAGGCGTGTCCGTGCATCGGATGGATTGCCTGAACATCCCCTTCGGCGCGGATGGCGAGGAAGCGGAACGCGTCATCGAGGTCGAGTGGGAGGATTCCGTCGAAGCGAATTACAGCGTCGATATCGAAATTACCGGCCATGACCGGAGAGGCCTCTTGAACGAAGTGCTTCAAGCGGTTTCCGAGAGCAAGACCAACATCTCCGCGGTGACGGGCCGCTCGGTGAAGAACAAGATGGCCCTCATCCATATGACGGTGCTCATCAAGAATATCGACCATCTTTCGTCCGTCGTCGAGAAGATTAAGCGGGTACAGGACATTTATTCCGTGCAGCGAATCATGCAATAAGAGTAAGGAGTAGTCGGCAGTGAAAGTAGTCGCGCAGCGAAGCAAGACAGCAAAAGTGACGGTAAACGGCGAAGTAACCGGAGCGATCGAGTCCGGTCTGGTGCTGCTCGTCGGCATTACGCATGAAGACACGGACGCGGACGTGAAGTGGATGGCGGATAAGATTGCCGGCCTTCGGATCTTCGAGGACGAGTCGGGCAAAATGAATCATTCGGTGACGGATGTGGGCGGCGCCATTTTGTCCGTGTCCCAATTTACTTTGTACGGCGATTGCCGCAAAGGAAAACGTCCGAATTTTATGGCGGCGGCGAGACCGGAGCAAGCGGAGGCGCTCTATGAGGCGTTTAACGGCGCTTTACGAGAGCGGGGACTGCATGTCGAAACGGGACGTTTCGGCGCGATGATGGACGTGGAGCTGACCAATGACGGGCCTGTGACGTTAATTTTGGAGAGCGGCGCTTAAAGTTCGGCAATGAGGCCAACACTAGGGATACAAGCCGGAGGGGACGTGTCTGTTCCCCCGGCGGACAACTAGGTTGGAGGAATGCGGCACATGCGTCAATCAAGAAAAGAGCAAGGACTGGAGCGGGCGTCGAGAATATTGCTGAATCCGGACCGCAGGGAAGCGAGAATGCTTGCGGAGCTCGGCACGGATATGGAAGCGGCGGAGGAATGGGAAGGACGACAGTCGTTTGTAGGCAGAACCGGATTCGATCGGTAAAAGCGCTTTCGAATTTGTAACATATCTGTAATCAACTGCTAACGTTCTATTAACATCTTAGACCTATAATAAATCTCGACCCCCTTTTTTAAAATATACTTTACTTTGGACCTGCACATCGGTGCAGGTTTTTTTCTGTCCATTTCCGCGTTCGACTTCCTTGACTTTCGCCCTTGCGCCAAGTAAAATTACAATCATTAACTTCCATATCTGATTCGATGACGGGACAAAGTAATTCCGCGCGGGATACGCAGAGAGGGATGCCATAGGCTGCAAGCATCCTTATAACGGCAGAATGAAAGAACCTCCCCGAGAACGGTCGGCGAACGGCCTCTTGCTGCGTAATGCGGCCTAGAAGAGATGCTCATTAGCTGATAAGCGGCAGGCGGACGTTACCCGTCATGAAGCGAGCGATAGCACTCCAGTCGCTCGGAATGTGGGTGGTACCACGGGAGATGACATAACTCTCGTCCCTTCGGCTTTGCCGATCGGGATGGGAGTTTTTTTGATTTCAGAGACAGGGAGTCGGGAGGTAGGACAAATGAAATTTCAGAAATCACCCGGAACGCAGGATATTCTGCCGGGAGTCGTGGAGAGATGGCAGTTCGTGGAGAGCAAGGCCCGCGATATTTGCAGCCGGTTCAATTTCAGGGAAATTCGCACGCCGCTGTTCGAGTCGACGGAATTGTTCCAGCGCGGCGTAGGCGAGACGACGGATATCGTGGAGAAGGAAATGTATACGTTCGTCGACCGAGGCGAACGCAGCTTGACGCTTCGTCCGGAAGGGACGGCCGGCGTCGTCCGCTCGTACGTGGAGAATAAGCTGTTCGGCGATCCGGATGTCAGCAAGCTGTATTACATCGGGCCGATGTTTCGGTACGAGCGCGCCCAAGCGGGCCGCTACCGTCAATTCCACCAGTTCGGCGTAGAGGCGATCGGCTCCGTCGATCCGGCGCTTGACGCAGAGGTCATCGCGCTCGGGTATTCCTTCTATACGGAAGTCGGGCTGAAGGGCGTTCGGGTGGAGATCAACTCCGTCGGCACGCCGGCCGTGCGGGCGGCATTCCGCGAGCGGCTGCTGGCGTTCCTCGAGCCGAAGCGCGAAATCCTATGCAAGGACTGCCAATCCCGGATGGATCGCAATCCGCTTCGCGTGCTGGATTGCAAGACGGATCAGGCGCATTTCGAGGGCGCTCCGTCCATCTTGGACAGCTTGGACGAGGAGTGCACGGCACATTTCGACAAGGTGAAGCAATGCCTGTCGGATATGGGCATCCCGTTCGAAATTAATCATCGTCTGGTGCGCGGCCTCGATTATTATACGCATACCGCTTTCGAATACAAAGCGGAAGGCATTGGCGCGATCGATACAGTCGGAGGCGGCGGCCGCTACAACGGCCTGGTGTCCGATATCGGCGGCCCCGAGCAGCCGGGCGTCGGTCTTGGTCTCGGGCTGGAGCGCACGATTCTGCTGCTCGAGCATCAGAAGACGGAGCTGCCGAACCTGCACGGGATCGACGTGTATATCGTCGCGCTCGGCGAGGCGGCGGACCGCGAAGCGACGAAGCTGGTGTACGAGCTGCGCAGGCAGGGAATTCGGGCGGAACGCGATTATCAAGGCCGCAAGATGAAGGCGCAGCTGAAATCCGCGGATCGGCTGGGCGCCCGATTCACAGCCATCTTGGGCGACGACGAGCTTGCGCGCGGCGAAATCGCCCTGAAAGATATGGCGCAGGGCGAGCAGCGCATTGTGGCGATTTCGGCGCTTGCGGGCGAGCTGAAGTAAGTTTTAGCATCATTTGACCCATTCTATAATATGGACACGAAACGAGGAGAACGAAGATGACATTATTAAAGACGCATAACTGCGGAACCTTGACCAAAGCCGAAGTAGGACAGACCGTAACTCTTAACGGGTGGGTGCAGCGCCGCCGCGATCTCGGAGGGGTGCTCTTCATCGACCTTCGCGACCGCACGGGCATCGTGCAGATCGTATTCAACCCTGACTTCTCCGGCGACGCGCTGGCGATCGCCGACCGCGCTCGCAGCGAATTCGTGCTGGCCGTAACGGGCAAAGTGGTGGAACGCGATCCGGAGACGTACAACGCGAACCTCGCGACGGGCGAGATCGAGATCCGCGTCACGGAGATCGAAGTTCTGAACGCCGCGAAGACGCCGCCGTTCCCGATCGAAGACTCTGTTGAAGTCGACGAGTCGCTTCGCCTGAAATACCGTTATCTCGACCTTCGCCGTCCGGAAATGTACAAAACGCTGCTGCTTCGCTCCAAATCGGCGAAGATCTTCCGCGACTTCCTGGACGACAACGGCTTCCTTGAAGTAGAAACGCCGATTCTGACGAAGAGCACGCCGGAAGGCGCGCGCGATTACCTCGTGCCGAGCCGTGTGCACGAAGGCGAGTTCTACGCGCTGCCGCAATCGCCGCAAATCTTCAAGCAGCTGCTGATGGTAGGCGGCGTCGAGCGCTACTACCAAATCGCCCGCTGCTTCCGAGACGAGGATCTTCGCGCCGACCGCCAGCCGGAATTTACGCAGATCGACATTGAGACATCCTTCCTGACTCAGGATCAGCTTCTCGGCATGATGGAGCAGCTGACGGCTAGATTGCTCCGCGAGACGGTAGGCGTTGAGCTGGAGCTTCCGTTCCAGCGCATTACCTTTGCCGACGCAATGAACAAATACGGCTCCGACAAGCCGGACCTGCGCTTCGGTCTCGAGATCGAAGACATTACCGATATCGTGTCGGGCAGCGACGTGAAGGTATTCGCGAGCGTAGCGGCAAGCGGCGGCGTGGTCAAAGCGCTGAACGCCAAAGGCTGCGCGAGCTGGAGCCGCAAGGAGCTGGACGATCTGCAGCCGTTCGCCGCGCGTTACGGCGGCAAAGGCCTCGCGTGGATCACGGTGAAGGACGGCGAATGGCGCGGTCCGATCGTGAAATTCCTCAAGCCGGAAGAAATCGAAGCCTTAACGGCTCGTCTCGGCGTTGAAGAGGGCGACCTGCTGACGTTCTCCGCCGACAAGCCGAAGGTTGTAGCCGACGTGCTGGGCAACCTGCGTCTGAAGCTCGGCCGCGACCTGAACCTGATCGACGACTCCAAATTCAAGTTCGCGTGGGTCGTAGACTTCCCTCTCGTCGAGTGGGACGAAGAAGCGAAACGGTACGTGGCTCTGCACCATCCGTTCACCCGTCCGAACGACGACGATCTGCATTTCTTCGATACCGATCCGGGCCAAATCCGCGCGCAAGCGTATGACTTGGTGCTTAACGGCTATGAAGTAGGCGGCGGCTCGATGCGGATCTACAAGCGCGATGTGCAGCTGCAAATGTTCAAGGCGCTGGGCTTCTCGCCTGAAGAAGCGCAAGAGCGCTTCGGCTTCCTGCTCGACGCCTTCGAATACGGCACGCCTCCGCACGGCGGCATCGCTTTCGGCTTCGACCGTCTGGTCATGCTGCTGTCCGGCCGCACGAACCTGAGAGAGACGATCGCCTTCCCGAAAACGGCGAACGCGACCGACCTTCTCTGCGACGCGCCTTCCGAGGTCGAGCTGTCGCAGCTGGAGCAGCTGCATATCCGCACGGTGCTGAAGCCGAAGCCGGTACCTGCCGGCGCCGGAGCAGCCGCGGAAAACAAGGAATAAGAGTTCGAATAGACAAGGAGGCGGCAGTCCCATGCTGCACCAATTCTCACGCACGGAGCTTGCGATCGGTCCGGAAGGGCTGGAGCGGATGAAAGGAAGCACGGTCGCCGTGCTCGGCATCGGCGGCGTAGGCTCCATCGCGGCGGAGGCGCTGGCTAGAACCGGCGTCGGCCGCATCATTCTGATCGACAAGGACGTCGTCGATATTACGAACATCAACCGCCAGATTCACGCGCTTACGACGACGGTCGGGCAGCCGAAGGCGGATCTGATGAGAGACCGGATCAAGCTGATCAATCCGGAATGCGACGTCATCTCGCTTCGGATGTTCTATACGGAAGAGACGTATGAGCAGCTGTTCGCTTATCCGCTCGATTACGTCGTGGACGCTTCCGATACGATCATATACAAGGTTCATCTGATCAAGCAGTGCCTGGAGCGGGGAATTCCGGTCATCTCCAGCATGGGCGCCGCGAACAAGATGGATCCGTCCCGGTTCCGCGTCGCGGACATCTCCAAGACGCATACCGATCCCATCGCGCGCGTCGTGCGCACGAAGCTTCGCAAGGACGGCATCAAGAAGGGCGTCAAGGTCGTCTTCTCCGACGAGGAGCCGATGAAGCCGCGCGAGGACGTCACGCAGCGCATCGTGCCGGAGAACGCCCCGGAGATCCGCAAGGCGCAGCAGCCGCCGTCCAGCAACGCATTTGTTCCGCCGGTCGCGGGGCTGATCATGGTCAGCGTCGTTGTGAAGGATCTGCTGGAAGCAGGCGGCGTGAAGCTGTAAGTGTAATAGGTTAAATTGAACCGCAGAGGGCCGCGCCTTCTGCGGTTTTTGTTTTGTTGTTGGCGGACCCATACGGAGGCGCTAAATCGGTGGCCGTTGCGCGCGGATATCTATTGGGATATAATAGGAAATGTAATTATAATGAAACTATGTTTCACTGTATGGAACTATCAAAAGCCGAAAGTGAGGGGATACGAATGAGCTTCCGCTTTGAGGGCATTGATCACGTGCAGCTTGCCGCGCCGCAGGACTGCGAGCAGAAGGCGAGAGCGTTCTTCGGGGAGCTGCTCGGCTGGACGGAGCTTGAGAAGCCGGCCGCCTTGAAGGACAGGTGCGGCGTTTGGTTCCGATGCGGGATGCATGAGGTTCACATCGGCGTACAATCATCCTTCATTCCCGCGCTTAAGGCGCATCCGGGGTTTGCCGTCCGGGGACTGGAGCAGCTGAAGGAGAAATTGACGGCAAACGGCATCGGCGTCATAGACGACGAGCTCAGAATCGAAGAGGGCTTTCGGCGTTTTTTCGCTTATGACCCTTTCGGCAACCGGCTGGAGTTTCTAGAACGAATCGAAACGGAGGAAGAAGGCGATGGATAGCAAAGAACGATTCACGGACAGAGTAGATAACTATGTGAAGTATCGTCCGACCTACCCGGCGGACGCGATCGATTTTCTGTACGAAAGGGTCGGGTTCGCCAAGGATAGCGTCATCGCGGACGTAGGAGCAGGTACCGGCATCTTCTCGAAGCTGCTTCTGGAACGAGGCAGCCGGGTAATCGCCCTCGAGCCTAACGAGGCCATGCGCGAAGCGGCGCTCCGTTCCTTGGGCGGGGAGGGAGAGTACGAAGCAAGGCCGGGATCGGCGGAAGCAAGCGGCTTGCCTGCGCAATCCGTCGATTTTATCGTCTGCGCGCAGTCCTATCATTGGTTCGACAGAGAACAGGCGAGAGACGAGTTCCGCCGCATTCTTAAGCCGGGTGGAAGGGTCGCGCTCATCTGGAATTCGCGCAAAACGAGCGGGACGCCCTTCCTGGAGCGGATCGAGTCGCTGCTCCTGGCATACGGCACGGATTACGAGAAGGTCGGGCATAAGAGCATTACGCGAGAGACGCTTCGGCCATATTTTGCGAATGGAGGACCTGCGCTCGATACGTTCTCGATGATTCAGCATTTGGATGAAGAGAGTCTGCGAGGCCGTCTGCTCTCCTCATCGTACGCTCCGCTGCCCGGTCATCCGAATTACGAGCCCATGATCCAGGAGCTGGCAGGCATTTACCGGGATTGCGAGCAAGGGGGCGTCGTCGACATGGAGTACGTGACGGAGCTTTACTGGGGAGAGGTGTAGACCTCGATGAAGTAGCGAACATCTGTGCCTCTATGCTATCATGAAGGAATCCCATCATAAAGGATTGAACGAGGCATGGACTTATTTAGCTACGAGGAGACGGAGGCGCCGCGCGCCCGCCTGCTGGCGGACCGGATGCGCCCTCAGACGCTCGACGAATATATCGGGCAGGAGCATATTGTGGGGAAGGGCAAGCTGCTTAGGCGCGCGATCGAGGGGGATCAGGTATCGTCGATTCTGCTCTACGGTCCTCCCGGCTGCGGCAAAACGACGCTCGCCCATATCATATCGCTAAGGACGGAAGGGGACTTCGTGAAGCTGAACGCGGTCGACGCTTCGGTCAAGGACGTTCGGGACGTCATCGACCGCGCTCGCACGAACAAGACGTTATACGGCAAGAAGACGATCCTGTTCCTCGACGAGGTGCACCGCTTCAATACGTCCCGTCAAGACGCGCTTCTTCCCGCCGTGGAGCAAGGCATCATCATCTTCATCGGAGCGACTGTATGTTATATACACATATTTTTGAAGAGAAAAACTCCAGATGCAGTATTACAAAGGATATTTTGTGCTTAATTAAACGCGAAAAAGTCATTATTGAGGAAAAGGTTCTTATTAATACTTTTTCTCGAAAATATTTAAGCAAGTAATCTTCGTTAGGACATTTCAGGTAGACTATTGATAAGGCATGAATTCAATTCAATCTAAAAAGTAAAACTAAGCTTGAGTCAACAAGATTAAGCAGAAGGATATCATAAGATAAGGGGATGTGAATAAAGTAGGGGTAAGTCAAAGGTGATATTGATTTGGTTCCTATTGTGCTATAAAAGGCATCCTAATAATAGTTTAACAGCGTTAAAAAAAGTAAATTGTTATTCCAACTGTCATTGTTGCAATAAATATTCATGCTGCTCGCGAAATATTACGAACAGCAAGTCTTATCGTTGCTAAAAAAGTCGACTATAAATTTTGGTTTACCGCGCTATATCAAAGATTACTGTGGTTTATTTGATGAACTGAGGTAAAACTTCGAATTGTTTATCCCTCCACAAGGCCTTCGAATAGAGATAAAACCCCGATTCCTTTTGAAATATTTACGATTATCTATCCTCAATAGACCTGAAGATATCTTTCGTAATTCTGTGGATCATCTTCACGTCATCACTTTTTTTCTCCATTAAAAATTGATAATGAATTTCTAAGATCGATGTGGTTTCAAATTCTTGCGAGTCAGGGTCAATTTCCCGGAAATCAAAAAGCTCACCTGGTTTTATACAAAGGGCCTTCATAATTTTTTCGAGTGAATCTATAGAGATATTTCTTTTACCTAATTCAACTTCTGTTAAATAAGAAGCCTGATGTCCGGTGAGTTGACCTAACTGCTGTAGAGTCAAATTTTGTTTATTGCGTACATTACGTATACGTTCTCCGATAACTTTTTTTAAACTGGACATGGAATTATTACCTCCCTACTTAAGGGTAAAGGTTTAACTAAAAAAAATACATAACACTATAAGTGAATATAGTTGTTAAATTAACTTATAAGTGGTATTGTTTAATTATTATGTCTAGGGGTGAACAAAATGATTCCAAAAGTGTGGTCAGTAGAATCGCTGATCCTTACAAATCAAACAAAGGAGCAATTTACTAGTCGATTCCGTAAAGTCATTTTCCACAAAGATTTTCAGTATTTACTGCTACAGCAGCAGGATCAATTTAAAGTCATGAAAATAAAATGTTGCGAGGAGGTGGTCAAATTAAGAGAGGCCAATAAAGATGAGTGCATGGAACTGGAGGAATATCTTCAAAAATGGCATGTTAAGGCTTTAGTAGATTCAATGGATTCAAATGAAGAATATTGGGTAGTGGGGATAAGTTTCAATAAGGTAGTTCATAAAGGCTGTTTCTCCTCTGAATACAGAATTTCAGATGGGAATCCGCTTGACATATTGCCATATATTATCCAAACAGGAGCGGAACATGTGTACTTTTCAAAATGATGTAATAAATTTTATGACGAATGGTAAAGTCACTGTTAGAGGTCTGACAAAATTAGGACTTATACCTAAAGGGCATTGCGTGATACCTAACCAATTCTACGAGAGGGGTTGGGGGAAGTGGCTTCCTATTCCGAATCTTTCCTTATTGCCCTTCTTTAGCGTTTCTATAACAAGTGGTTTATGTTGGGAAGAGACTATCGCATTTTTGGAGGAAAAAACTAAACCGGATACATTCAAAAAAAAATGTGAAGATGGAGAAACCGCAAGTATCCATCAAGAAATTGAAAATCTCTATATAAATGAAAGAGAAACAGAGATTAAAAGGAGACTAGAGGCTAATGGATTTCAGTATCCAGAATCAATAAATGATGTAGTTAGTCTTTATATTGCTCTAGGATTGGCGTTCGATATAGTAGACCTTCAGGGATTGGTGTTTCTAGATATGATTATTCGTCCACTTCAGAATATTGATGATGTGTTACTTAATCCATAGTTGAATTCATCGATGCGACAGACGTTCGGCTTCCTGACATATTTGGACACTGACCGAAATGTAGTTCAGGGAAAACATGCGTCAGGCTGCAGTTTAAGTTGTCATTAGAAATCTGGGGAGACGGAGTAGCTTGTATGGTAAACTAACCGTTCTCCCCAATTTTGCGTAGTTATGTAAGTCAAAATGAGTTGTTCTGAGGAAGGATGAAATGATAAATGTTTATTGTGAGAAGTGTCGTGATTATGTTGGCTTTATTGAGAAAAATGTCATGTTTTACAAAGCGTTGGGCGGTTTAAGATTGATTTATAGAGGCAAAGAAGGGAGTTGTTCAGAATGTGGCAATGTGGTTCATGTATCACATCTTAGAGATTTTAATTTAGCACAACTGCACGAACGGATAAAAGACTTAAAGTATATAACGGAGTAGAATGTATAGTAATATTGATTTTTATTGGTTTTCCGTTGATTTCCAAGATAATACTTGTACCATGACTTGCCTATTATATTCATCTATTCGTTTTTCATTGAATTCGGATTCCGCATTTATCTCATCGTGAGTTAAAGACTTCATTCTTAGTATTGCTTCAGAAATTACTTTACTGTACCCTAACGGATCCATTTCTTTTCTTTGTGTTTCCTTCCCCCATAGTTCCCCTTCATTCCATGCAAGCTGTAAAAGGTAAGCTACTTGATCGGAAAGCTCTTCCGTTGGGAGCTCGATAAGTTCTGTTTCTACGACGCCGTCGGCTACGATTACAAAGAATCGATTATTGCGAATAACCGAAAAATACATAATAACCCTCCTAGACTAGCGGGGCGTTCCCACCAAATTTGTTTGTATAAAATTTTTTCTATTAGATTATTTTTTATCCTTAGAAAGGGTTTTGGATAATCAATTATTCGATATTAGGAGTGTGTCTAATGGAGAAACTTCCGATTATTAGAACGACTCGAGGAATCGTCTTTGGATCACCCGACATTTTGAACCGTTGCTGGAATTATCGTGGAAAAAAGCTCCCGTCCTCATATCTCCAGCTCATGTACAAGTCTGCCAATGAAAAGCGAACTCAATTGATCCTTGATGTGTCCAAAGTTGAGATGGTTTATAAGGGTCCAACAGTCGAAGGTCCTGATGCAGAGTACATTAAAGTTGTAAGTGGAAAGATTGACAAAAGAAGACCGTTATTCCTTTAATTACGATTGGTCTGAAGCGGGTCTAGTTATGCTTTGTTTTTGCCCAACTACGAAATTCTATTTGTCTAGACATTCAAGCCTTTCCACATCATTAGTGCCGCTCCTGTTGAAATCTCGATGGCAGTCCGATAAAACGATTTATGCGCGTTAATTAATGTTCCGCCAAAAATGATGCATTCCGGATGAAAGATATTAATCAGGTTCGCCAGCCCGATACCCCAGATGCCTTGCGGACTTGAGGAACAGCTCCAGAGCAACAGGGTTTTCCAGTGCCAGTTCACTCAATAACAGGTCGTTTGATATCCTCTGGCTTCACCGGGAACATGGTCATGTTGTCTGCCTGAAGGATCATCTGACCAATGGAGCTTTCCCTGTCAACGGATCCGTGAACGGTCTGGCCCTCGGACATTATGGAGGAACGCAAGCTGACGCCGACATGCATGTAAAGCATATGCTGCTGTTGGGACTCTTGCATGCTCTATGCGCGCCGAGCAGCACGGTGTTGGAGTCATTGCCAGCTTGACGTTATTCCGGTTTGGTCTTGAAGGAGCTGGCAGATCTGGACGTTCGACCAGCCCTTGGCCAGAAAGTAAGTCCGAAGTAATAGCCTCAAGAGGGGTTGATCTGGATCAGGATCGGCTTTCTTCCGCTGTTTGAAGGGCCGAAGCATGATTCAATGATAAGATTAGAGGTTCATGGTGATAGTTTTGATGTCAGAGTTTTCTATTACCTCCCTAATCATAACTGTTTCTGCCGCTCAAATATAGCCGGAAGTTGACATTCATAAATGTCCGAAATTAGAGCGATATAGTGACCATACTATCAGTCTAAAGAAAGAAGAAACGCTCCCGTCATCGTCATGCTGTTGGTAGCAGCATAACCGGAAGCGTCACCCCAAGAATATGGTCATTGTATCAGATTTCACGCTGGTTGAGAAGGATTCTGCAACCGGCGTTTTTTGTTAGGAGTGCGGAACTGGTCCCCTGCCCCTGCTGCGGTGGCTGGTTAGAGGTAGCGGGCAGCCGGGAACGGGTGTGGTACAAAAGCAGCGGAGAACGAGCAAAGCTCATCATTCGGAGGCTGTATTGCACGTCATGCGCAAGGATTCATCATGAGCTCCCGGATCTACTCGTTCCTTACAAGCGGTATGACGCTGAAAGCATCGAAGATGTCTTGCAGGAGCCAGATGCTTCGGCAGTAGCCGCAGACGAATCCACCATTTCTAGATGGCTAGCCTGGTTTCAGGTTTGGGCGGTGTATGCAGCAGCAGCTCTTCAGGCGATTAGCATCCGGTTCAAGCTTCCCGTGCAGCAAGCGTCCGTTGCTCCACGGTCCGCACTCCACGCTTTAGGACGGTATGTCGGTGATGTAGCCGGATGGCTAGGAAGAGCTGTCCGTCCCATCGCCAATTTAAATCTTTGGGTTACAGACCCGTTCTGCCTGTCTGTCCGCTGAAGCTTGGCTTAGACTCATGCTAACTCTAGTAAATGGAGGCATGAGGATGAACAAACAGAAGAAAACGGACGAGGTTGCGGCGGAACGCTTTCAGCTGCTGTCGCCGCTCCTAGCATCCGGTCTGGACGCAGCGAAGGCGGCTCAGTTAAAGTCGGCCATTTGTGCGCAGTCCGGCTTATCGGAGAGGACGCTGCGCCGGTACTTGGCCGAATATCGCAAGGATGGGTTTGACGGACTAAAGCCGAAACCCAAAGGCCGGAAGCCGCTGCCAGACACCATACCAACGGAGGTGTTGGAAGAAGCGATCCTGCTTCGGCGGGAGGTGCCGAAGCGGAGTGTGCGCCAAATTATCCAGATTCTCGAATGGGAGGAGAAGGTCGCACCGGGAACGATCAAACGCAGCACCTTGCAGGCAAAATTAACCCGGCGCGGTTACAGTTCAAGGCAAATGCGGATGTATGCCGGTGGAGGTACGGCGGCGCGGCGCTTTCAGAAGCAGTCCCGCAATCGCTTGTGGCAAAGCGACATCAAGTTCGGCCCGTACCTTCCCATTGGTCCTGGTGGAACAAAGAAGCAAGTCTATCTGGTGCTATTCGTGGATGACGCGACGCGGTATGTCCTGCATGGAGCCTTCTACGCGTCGATGGAGCAAGCCATCGTCGAGGACAGTTTCCGAAGAGCGATCGAGAAATACGGTGTTCCAGAGGCCGTGTACTTCGACAACGGTAAGCAATACCGCACGACATGGATGAACCGGACGTGCGCGAAACTCGGTATTCGCTTGCTCTTTGCCAAGCCCTACTCTCCGGAAAGTAAAGGCAAAGTTGAGCGTCTAAACGGCGCTGTGCAGAGCTTTCTGGACGAGGTCGCACTCGAGAATGTTAAGACGCTCACCGCTCTTAACGACTGGTTCCAAGTGTGGCTCTCAGAGTGTTACCAGAATAAGCCCCATGCCGCGCTGGCGAACAAACAAACACCTGAAGCAGCGTTTCGAAGCGATCCAGCAGCGCTGCAGTTCGTAAATCCCGAGCACCTCGCGGCCAGCTTCCTTCATGCGGAACAGCGGAAAGTGGATAAGGCCGGCTGTATCAGCTTTCAAGGCAAGAAGTATGAAGTTGGGCTTTTGTTCATTGGACAAACGGTGCAAGTCGTCTATGACCCGGCAGATATTACAGAAGTGACGATCGAATACGAGGGATGTACGCCATGGAAAGCGCGGGAGCTCGTCATTGGAGAAAGGGCAGGCAAGCGGCCGGCCCTCCCGGAGCATCTGCAGAAGCAGCCAGCAACGGAGTCCCGCTTGCTCCGCGGTGCCGAGCGGAAGCATGACGAGCGCGCACAAACCCAAACACCGGCCGTCTCCTACCGCATGCTGAGGAAGGAGGCTGGCAAGGATGTTTGAATCCTTCTACAACATGACCCGTACCCCATTTGCTCGGGACATTCCCGTAACAGAGCTTTATCCGGCGAGCGCTATGGAAGAGATGCTGGACCGTTTGCAATACGCTGCTGAGCGCCAATTATTCGCCGTCATTAGCGGCGACTGCGGGACGGGCAAGACGACGACCGTCCGCCGGTTTGCCGCCATGCTGGATGCCGCGAAGTATAGGCTGCTGTACCTGTCGGACTCCAAGCTAACGCCGCGCCACTTCTACAAAGGGCTGCTCGAACAACTCGGATGCGAGTCGAAGTTCTACCGGGGCGATGCGAAGCGTCAGTTGCATCGCGAAGTGGAGCTCATGCGCGGCATCCATCGACTGGAACCGGTTGTCGTCGTAGATGAAGCCCATCTGCTCGATCGGGAGATGCTGGAGGAAGTGCGCTTCCTGCTCAACTGCAAGATGGATGCGCAAAGCCCTATGGCACTGATTCTCGTCAGGCAGAGCGAGCTATGGGACAAGCTTCGTCTTCAATCCTATGCAGCGATTCGTCAGCGGATTGACCTTCAGTGCAAGCTGCCCTATTTCGACCGTTCCCAAGTCGGTGAATATCTGAAGCGTCAGTTAGCGTATGCCGGCACCGATCATGAGATATTCTCTGATGAGGCGGTAAATGAAGTTTACCGATTCTCGGGCGGATCGGCCAGACTCATCAACAAGTTGAGCACTCATTGCCTCATCTACGGAGCCCAGATCAAGCGTCGCATCATTGACGATCATATGGTGAAGCACGTGATTCAGGGTGAATTGTCATGAATGAGCTTTGGAACCGGATGACGTACGATCGGGACGCGAACAGTTGGTTTGTCCAGCTAGGAGAGAAAGCTTATCCTGTTTATTGCGGTGAATGTTTTGAAATTCGCATTGGAGATCGTGGCATTCCCTGTCGACTCGAGCTTGACCGATATTGGTACGTGATTATGAGAGAAACGCGATTTAACTTGAGGAACAAGGAAGTTTACCATATTCGATTCGTTTAACAGAAATGGGAAAGCCGAAATCTTCTTGGCTTTCCCATTCTTCGAATCTTTACGGACATGATTGCTATCAGGCCTCGGACAACTAACGCGATCATTTTCTGGACAGTATGGATCAGCAGTAACAATAACCAATAACATTTAGGCAAGCTACCTTATAGCAAGGGAAGTGATCTTTTTCTGGATAACGATACTTGATTTCAAAATGGAGAAAGATGTCTGAAGATAGGGCCTGTTACCGTTCGGTAAAGAGTATGCCATGATTCCCGTTATAGTGGGAGCTCACTTAAACTCGGCATCCTCTTTCGTGCCGAAAAACCCCCAGGCGCTACCGCTTGGGCCATGAATCCAAAACTTATTTTAGAAGGAATTAGTGTAATTATTTAAAAATAAAAATATAAAAATTATTAATGGAGGCAACAGACTACACATGCCGAATTACAAGAGAGTTCATTACAAAATTTTACTCATAAAACAAGGAGGAGCCTTTATGACAGGCTCCTCCTTGTTATTGCATGTTTAAAGTTAATGGATAGGCGACCTCGGGCATGCAGTGAAGTAGCATTTCAAGTCAGTGATCCTTTGAATCTTTCCTTGTTCAATGAGGTCAAAAATCACGGGCACAAATCACTGATTCATAAATTAAAAAGTTTTTTCGAAAATACATCAAGTTTATAGTTAATTAGGCCGCTATCATGTATTGAGGTTTTATAATTATCATTGCAGCTGTTGAGCGCGGGTTAAACGCACCGCTGCCACATATTGCGCGGCTCTTTCGCGTATCAAATGATAGTTTTTCTGTCTGACGGCTTCCTTGGTCAGATCGGAGCCAATACCTATGGCGTAGGCGCCGGCCTTAAGCCAATCGCTGATATTGTCTAAGTCCACGCCGCCGGTTGGCATAATATTCACCTGCGGCAGCGGGCCCTTAATGGCGGAGATAACGGATGGCTGATACAAGTTCCCTGGGAACAGCTTGATAACATCGACCCCGAGCTCCATTGCACGCTGGATTTCTTGAATGGTCATACAGCCCGGCATAACAGGGATTCGATAGCGATGGCATAGCTCAATGGTTGATTCGGAGAGACTGGGGCTTACTATAAAGGCGGAGCCCGCAGAGATCGCCGCACGGGCTGTTTCCGCGTCAAGAACAGTGCCTGCGCCTATGACGACGTTATTCGGGGGCTCGGTAGAAGCGGCCTCTAAAGAAAGCAGCTCAATGACCTGCAACGCTCCTGGCACCGTCATGGTAATCTCGATGAGGTTGATGCCGCCAATAATAGTTTGTCGAGCCATGGCAAGCGCCTCCTCCGCGCTGTCCCCTCTTATGACTGCAACAATTCCTTCATTATACACTTGCTGGAGAAGCTTTAATTTCTTCATCTCACACCGTCCTATCGTTCTATATGATTGGCGTTTCCGTCTAGCTTGGCTTGTAGAGTTCTTCGTGAAGGAAGCCCCTCCCAATCGCCATTAACCTGTACAATGAGGCTGCCCAGCAGACTGGCTAGCTTCACGCACTCCTCGAGAGGCTTGCGCCACACCAAACCTGTAATGAATCCTGCGCAGAAAGCATCGCCTGCTCCGACGGTATCGACGACGCGGGACGCTCTTACGAAAGGAACAGCTGTTACGTTATTCTTCTCTACCAAATAGGAGCAGTTGTCTCCGCCTTTAATGACCGATATGGCATTCAATTCAGCGATGCGGTTCAACATGTCGGGGAGCTCGTCCGTCTCATAAAGCAGCTTCAGCTCGTCCAATCCGGGCAGGAAATAATCAGCTTCCTTCGCCAGCTCCAGCAATATGGGACGGGCCTCCTCGATGGACCAAAGCTTCAAGCGGATATTAGGATCGAAGATGACCTTAACGCCGTGTTTCTTGGCCATTCGAATCGCCTCATGCACAGTAGCTCTGGCGCTTGCGCTGATCGCCGCGGTAATGCCCGTCAGGTGAAGGAAGCCGGCCTGGGCGATATAAGCTTCGTCCAGGCTATTCGGAGTCATGCGGCTTGCCGCTGATCCGCTTCGATAATAATGTACAGCGAGCCGGTCATCCAACACTTCGCGAAGCATGAGTCCTGTCGAAGCGTATTCGTTCAGTCTGACCCGTGACGTATCCACGCCTTCACCCCGTATTTGCTTCAAGATCGAGCGTCCCAGGGAATCATCTCCGAGATGACCGAACCAGCCGACCTGTATGCCGAGCCGCGCCAGCCCGATGGCCGTGTTGCTCTCCGCTCCCCCGAAGCCTCTGGTTAATCTCTGCGTTGTCTCCAGGCTTCTTCCGTCGTCCGGAGTAATGAGGCCCATGCTTTCCCCGAATGTAACGACATCTAGTTTAGTTGGCATCGAAGTATTCATCCTTTGATAAGTTATTTTGTTCATCTTATAGCATTATGGCTTTGACGAGAGATAGAGTAATTCCAGATCCATTTGTTGTTTTTTTGGCAGAAATATGAGATACGGCGGAGGATGCGATAAGAATGTTATGAGGATAAGAAGAAAAAATAGAAACCTCTTCCATCGGCATGATGGAAGAGGTTCTGAGCTTCAAGTACCGGGCGGTTACCGTCCGGTACTTGAAGGGTTCAAGCATTAAGAATGCACATGCGTGAGCTTATGGAAGGTCGCCTGGACATAATCCGAGGAGGTGCCTGTGTTGTTCTGGTTGTAAACTCCCGCCTTGAAATACAGATACTTGTTGTTGTAGCCGGACGGAAGCGTGTATTGCACCGTTGTTGTCGATCCGCCCTCTGGCGTTACCTTGACCGTCATCGTCAGGCCAACGACCTTAATTTCGTAGCTCCACTTCTGCCCAAGCGCGATACCGTTCGAAGGGTTCAGGCTGGAAGGCCCGCCAATAATATTAACCCAGGTGTTGTTGTTGCTCAGGTCATCCGTGCCGAAATAGATGGCGCCCTTTGTATCAGTCGGACGTTTGTGGTAATACAGACGAATGGGCTCAGTGTCCGGTCCGTGAATTTGGCCGACAACTACGCGTCCCATCTTAGTGCTGTCGCCGGTCGTAGAAACCCTGTCGACCTGAAGCGTTGCATTCATCGTGCCGTCAACGCCGCCAGCCTGCGACTTCGTGCTGGAGGACGAGGTGGAGGTGACCCAGTTGTTGCCCAAGGATGTGGTGCCGGCGGATGGATTCAGCATCTCGCGCAGCTCGGAGCGGGTATACGTGCTGTTGGTCGTTGTGCTGCCCAGATTGGGCGAGCGGAACACCATGCCGCCATTGCTGGAGCTTGTGTAGAACCAGCTTGGATGCGTATAGCCATTGCTTAGCGAGGAGGGCTGCACTTCGCTGGCATCCGGAAGCGTAATCTTCCACTTGGTCAAATCGAAATTCCCGCTCGGAGGCAAGGAAGGATTAAGCCCGCCAGTGCCGCCACCGCCAGTGTCTCCGCCGCCGCCGCTCGATACGGTGCCCCAAATCTCGGTCTCGAGAATGCTGTTCCAATTGTTGACGTTGTTGCCGAAGCCGTTAATACGCACATAGCGGGCCGTGACCGTCGTGAAATTGTAAACCTCGAGAGCCGCTGTTGTGCCGCTGCTGGTGCCCGCATACACCTGATTCCAGCTGGAGCCGTTCGCGGATACCTGAACATTGAAGGTGGACTGGCGCTGCGCCCCCTGATGCCAAGCGAGCTTGACGCGTTCAATCGAAGCGGATTGGCCCAGATCATATTGAATCCATTGTCCGTTGCCTTGTGCAGACCATCGCGTTGTGTAGTTGTTGTCAAGCGTATTGGCGGGAACATTGCCGTCATGGCTGCTGGCCGTAACGGAGGCCACTGGCAGCTCGCTGGCTGCAAATGCGGCAGGAGATAACGGGATAAGGCCAATCATAAGAACAAGCGCAGTAAGGAAGCCAATCGTTCGCATACGTAGAGACTTTGTTTTTTTCATCATAACAGCTCCTTCGATAAATTTGGAAAGCGATGACAGGTCAATCATTCTGTGATTCGCTCGTGATGCGATTGCTCTAATTCATAAAAGCGCTTTCACCTCCTTCGGGATTGACTATACATTTTTTTGGGAGCGTTGCCTTGTTGTTTTTTAAGATAACTTGGTAATTATTGCATGATCTAAAAAAAGTACCAGCCAAACAAAAAGTAACCGCTTACAGGTTAAGGGATGATAGAAGTATGATATGGGCGAGGCAGGCGCATGCCGGGAGAATGCGCAACCAACTTAATTAACAAGGTAAGGGGATGATGCAGTGCGAGTTACACAATGGAAAAAACCGGTGTCTCTTATGCTGGCGGTTGCCGTAGCTTCGGCGACCTTCTTCATGACGACGGCGACGATCGACGCGGATGAGGTCAACTATGAGAGCTATAGCGGCTTTACAACCTCCGAGGTGCCGATCCTTCCGGAGACGGAAGCCCATCCAAGCTTATGGTTCAAGGCGGATGAGGCGGCCGACGTGTATGACAAACGGAATGCGGACGAATATGCGCTTGAGTTATGGAACAATGTGAAGGGCAGCAAATATTTGGGGGCGGCGCTCCCAGAGGTGCCGGCGTATCCCAATCCATGCGTCGACAGCCGCTTGCACAGCTACTACGGGGATATGGCCCGAATTGCGAAGTACAACGCGTTTATGTATGTCATGGAGGGGGCGGAGGAGCATAAGACCGCGGCAATCGATGCACTGCTGCGCGCTTATGACGGACCGATCTACCAATGCGATCCGACCGTGTCGAGCAGTCCGGTGGATGAAACCTACAGAGGCGTCTGGATTCAAAATTTCGCGGAAGCGTATGATTGGATGCACAGCGAGCTGACGACCGAGCAGGATGCGGCCATCCGCGCCGCATTTGCCAAAGAAGCGCAGGCGCTTAACGACTACATGTACATATGGGGGCCGCGCCCGCATAATCATCGCTCCAAGCCGGCATGGGGGCTTGGCACTGCTGCCTTGGCGCTAAGCGGACACGAGGATGCCGAGCAATGGCTTCAAACTGCGCTTGGGGCAGCCAATACGAACACCAAATATTTTTTCAGCTCGGATGGGGTGTATCGGGAAGGCTCGCAATATTATATTTATTCCCATTTGAATTTCCTCCCGTTCCTCTACCACTACAAGCATGTATCCCAGGTTGATCTGTTCCCTGTGTACAAACCGGCCTTCATCTGGGAATTCTCCGTTACGAATAACAAAGGGTGGATGCCCAATGTCGAGGATTCCTTTCTAAGACACAACTTCCTGCAGATGGTTGCCGGCCAATTCGTGAACGACGAGGATACGACACCTCTTCACCCAACTGCGAAATGGGGAAATCTGTTCCAGTGGCGCTACGAGAAGACCGATACCGCGCCATGGGGCGGAGAATTCGGCAACAATACGGGTGCCAGCTACGACGATACGATGGATCTCAACAAATATTTGACTTACGATCCGTCCGTGGAGTCGATCGCACCTACTGGTTCTGCTACTCAGTTCCTGAACGAGGGCGGACAGACCCTATTCCGCAATCATTGGAACGACGACCCTTCCTCCCGCTACCTGCTGTTCCACGGGCAGGCGGAGATGGACAACCATAATCAGTTCGATCATCTGAGCTTTGTCATTCATGCAGAGAATCAGATGATGGCAAGCGATTCCGGCTACTCCAAGTCAGCCTACGGGGATGCCGAGCGCCGCAATTGGTACCGTACGGCCAAGGCGCATAACACGGTGACCTTGAATGGGGCGTGGCCGGTTGATACGGCGCAGAACGTAACGCCGGTGTCGCGCTTCGGCATGGACACTGATTTCTTCGACTTCCAGCAGAAGGAAGCGCGATTTATCGCCATTACGAATGATACGACCAAAGGGGAAAACCCGCTGCTGTTCCCATCGGACGACGAGAGCACGGGGTATATCAAACGTTCGATTGCGTTCCCGAATCAGGAATACTTCGTGGTTGCCGACCAGTTAAGCACAAAGGATGGCGAGAACGGCCAATTCGAGCTGTATCTGCATGGCGGACGCGGCACGATGATCGGCGACGGCCATTATCGGGAATGGATTTACTCCAAGGATGCGTACGGCACAGCGGCTAAGCTGTCCGCATGGATTCTGTCTGACGAGGCCACGTTGACCAATCATGTTGGTGAAGTGAGCTATATCAAGGACGATGCGGCTTCTTTCGGCTATGTGACCGCCCAGAAGCAAGCGGCCAATGCCAGCTTCCTGCAAATCCTGATTCCGAATCCTATTCAGGCGGACACGCCGGTTGTGACCGATGCAAGCGACGAGAACCGCACAGGCGGAACCGTAGCCATGAATGGCAATCTGGATACGTACCTGGTGCAAAACGATGCCTCGATGACGGAAGTGGGCGATCTGAGCTCCGATGCTGAATTCGGTTATGTGCGCCATAACGGCTGGGTGCAGCAATATGCGATGAAGCAGGGTACCTCCATCAGCTATGGCGAAGAGCTGCTGGCCGCTTCCAGCGCGCCTGTTGCGCTTGCCTTGGATGTGTCGGAGCGAGAGCGTCACAGCGGCTATATTACCTCTGCCTCTGAAGGGTATACGGTGCAGCTGCTTGTACCGGATGGCAAGACGGTCGCTTCGGCCAGTCTGGCTGGAGAAGCGGTGATAGCTTCTGAAGCGAACGGCTACGTCACGCTTGCCCTGTCCGGCAGCGGCGAGTTGGAAATCCAATATGTCGATGAGGGAGCGGGGGACGTGACCGCGCCGCTGGCGATTACGGATGTGAATGCCGTGAATGAAGGAGCGAACGCGGCGATCGTGTCATGGACTGCGCCTGCCGATGCGAATACAGGCGATGCCGTTAGCTTCTATGACGTGCGGTACAGCGTGACGCCGATTACGGAGCAGAATTGGAGTCAAGCCAGTCAAGCAGCTGGAGAGCCTGTGCCAGGCGCGCCCGGTACACAAGAATCGATGGTTCTTGGCGGGTTAAGCGCAGGGACGACCTATTATGTAGCGGTTAAATCCGGTGATGCGGCACGCAACGTCTCCGCTTTGTCCAATGCGGCCTCCGTGACGACGGCTTCGGCGGATGACGTCATCGCCCCAGCGGCGATTACAGACCTGACGCTTGCTTCGGTCTCCTCAAGCACAGCGAGTCTGACCTGGAGCGCGCCAGGAGATGACGGCTACAAAGGAACGGCAGCGTCGTACGATCTCCGTTACAGCACATCGCCGATCGACGAGGCAAGCTGGAGCCAGGCTGTTCAAGTGCAAGGAGAACCGGCGCCATTATCTGTCGGCACCGGGCAAGGCATGACGATTGAAGGGCTGAAGCCGGGTCTAACGTATTTCTTCGCCATTCGTTCATCCGATGAAGCGGACAACATTTCTTCGGTGTCCAATCTCCTATTCGTGCCGCTGCTGGATGATCCAGCTGCCGAGAAGCTGCAAGCCGCTCAGGTGACGGCGAGCGCAGATGATGGCAATGTGCCTTCGAACACAGTGGACGGCGATATGACAACACGCTGGTCCGCGAAGTCCGAGAACGGGGAAGGACAATGGATCGCTTACGATCTGGGCGAGCTTTATCAGGTTGATTATGTGAAGCTGGCCTGGAGCTCCGGGCATCTCCGGCAAACGAAATTTGCCATTGAAGCTTCCGTCGACGGCAAGCGCTGGAGCACCGTGACCGAACCGGCATGGTCCAGCGGCAAAACCGAGAAGCTGGAGGCTTATGAAGCGGGCGTGATGGCGAGGTATATCCGAATTGTCGGTTACGGCAATACAGCCAGCGGATGGAACAGTCTGCTGGAGACGGAGATTTTCGGCAGGCATGCGACAGACGCGCCTCCGGTGCTGCTGAGCAATGTGGAGCTGAAGGATCGCAGCGGAGCCGCGATCTCGAGCGTTGACGGTCAAGCATTTGTCCAGGTCGAAGCTGTGATAACCAATACGCGGCATGAATCGCAGGAGGCGGCTCTAACCGTTGGGGTCTATGATCAGCAAGGCAGACTGCTAAGCACTTTGTTTATCAGCGGGTTCTTGAACGGACTGGCCAGCGAAACGATTAGCGCTGAGCTTGAATTGCCTTCCGGGGCGGATTCCATCAAGCTGTTCGCCTGGGATTCATGGGATGGGATGACGCCGTTGTCCGAAGCGTTCCAAATTGATTAAGCGGATATGAAGGAGGGACCAAACAATGAAGAAAATTCAAGTTCGGAGAAGCACGAGCTTGCTGCTGGTTCTGGCCATGCTGCTGGCATGTGTTCCTTACATGGCGGGGATCACCCATGCAGCCGCATCTAAGCTTTCCGTAATAGCCGTTACGGCAAGCGGGCATGACGGGAATTTCCCGGACAATACATTGGACGACAATCTGGAGACGAGATGGTCTGCTCAGGGCAGCGGTCAGTGGATTGCTTATCAGCTGGACAGCGCGCAAGAGGTCGGTTATCTCGGCATCGCGTTCGTCAAGGGCGACCAGAGACAAACAACGGTAAGTATCGAAGCCTCCCAGGACGGTACGAACTGGACCGAGGTGCTGGGACAGACCATAAGCTCCGGCGCGACGATCGGCTTGGAAGCGTTCGATATGGCCGATACAACGGCGTCTTATATCCGGATTACGGGTTACGGCAACACGAGTAACGATTGGAATAGTATCTCGGTGGTCCATCTTTATGCGCCTCAGCCGGATGGTTCCACGCCTCTGCAGGAGCTGCAGCCTCCGCCAGCCGAGGAGAGAGAGGATGTCACCTACACACAGCCTGGCATGGTGAATCCGGATGGCTCCGCGCATGTCATTCATACGCCGAATGCGGTGACGGGGGAAACGCTGAACGTAGAGGCTTACGGCGCCGATCCGCAGGACAACGGGCAGGATGATCTGCCTGCCATCCTTGCCGCATTGGAAGCGGCTGAAGCCGGCGACGAGGTATACCTGCCTAACGGCACCTACAACTTGAACAGTACACTTGCAACGGACGGCACTTCCCATATCGCTCTGAAATCGGGCGTTAATCTGCGCGGTGAAAGCAGGGAGAATGTCAAGCTGGTATCCAGTCTGGCAGCGCAGCAGAACGGCAAGGTGATGAACGCCTTCGGCAAACACGATATCCGAATATCCGACTTGACGATTACGTTCAACTTTACCGGCTCATATTCCACGGATCATACGATCAACAATCCGTCGGCGGCGGGTCCGGATTATGGTATCTACATTGCGGACGGCATTGGGCGCGTCCCCTCCTATAATATGACAATCGACAATGTTATCGTGGAGAATTTCCGTAAAATGGGCGTGCGGATCGAGAACAGCCGGGATATCGTCGTGACGAACTCCCTCTTCCGCAATGCGACGGACGTTGGAGGAGGCGGAGCGGGATACGGCGTATCGATTCAAGGCACCGTGAAGACGGACCGCAGCGGATATGCCAACGACACGATCTACAATGTCGTTCAGAATTCCGAGTTCATCGGCCCGCATATTCGTCATGGCGTGCTGCTGCAATATTATGCGCACAACAATCTTGTGACGGGCAATACGCTTACGGGAACGGTGCTTGACGCGATCGATCTTCATGGCGAAGACGAATATTTGAACATGATTGAACAGAATACGATCAGCGATATTCCGAAGGGTGCAGCCATCGCGCTCGGCAACACGGGCGGAACGGCGCCGTCCAATCACGACAACTCCGGCCCTGGGAACGTCATAGCAAACAACACAATCACGAACGCCAGGGAAGGCATTAAGGTGCATATGGGCAGTCCGGACACGGTAATTGAGAACAATACGATCCAGAACACCGTTAGTCCTGATGGCGCCAAGGGCATTCTGCTCATGAACGCACCCGGCACGATCGTCAGGTCTAATCTCATTACAGGCAATACGGCTTCCGGGTTTTGGGGCATCTCGCTGGAGCAGGATCCGGGCGACTCGAACGCCGCACAGGCCGGCGCTGGGGAGCCGGATGACATCTTGATTACCGGAAATACCATTACGAATAATACGGGCGGCATTCGGATTCACGCGGGCACGAATATTAACGTGGATGACACGAATGTCGTCGCGGACAATACCTTCGCCAATATGCAGGATACCCGCTCGCAAGAACCGACTCCAACTGATCCGCCCGGGGGCGGGGAGGAAGGCGGCGTTGATGGAGAGACGATAGAGCTCACGGCGATCGCGGATTCTTTTATCAGAGACGGCATTTATGCCAATGACAATTATGGTGACGCTACCAAGCTGAAGGTCAAAGAGAGAGCTGCCGGCAACGACTTCCGCAGACAAGCGATCATGAAATTTGATCTGTCGGATCTAGAAGGGGACGTCAGACGCGCGACATTGAAGTTCTACAATGTGAATCTGGAGACCGCGACGGGCACGGCCGGCGGCTATCAGATTCAGGCCATTGGCATTGAAGATGGCTGGGAGGAAGGAACCGTTACATTCGCAAATGCGCCAACGGGCTCAGCGGTTTCCAGTCCGGTTAAGGTAGAGGGAGATGCACAATACGTTGAGCTGAACGTCAGCGAATTTGTCAAAAACCAGCAGGATGCCTACGTCAGCTTCCGAGTTGCCGGCGTAGAGGATAACTTGGGCTCGGACTTTGCGTCGAAGGAAAATGATCTGACGAAGCCTCCTGTCCTGGAGATTGTGCTGGAGGGGCAAGAGGAGCAGCCGGAGGAACCGAAAGTTCCGGAAGAGCCGGAGCAGCCTGACTCGCTCATCGTGGAGGTTTCGGAGGATACGTATATTCAGGGCGGCACGTCTGAAGATGACAACTATGGCGGCAGCCCGACGCTTAAGCTGAAGCGCACCTCCTCGGAGAACAGGGATATGTTCCTCAAATTCAATATGCCGTCTATAGATGGCGTCGTGGAGGAGGCCGTGCTGCAGCTGTTCGTCAAGGGCATCGAGGGCTCGACCTTAACTAAGCCTGAGAAAGGATATTGGATCGATGTAAGAGGCATCAACGATGATTCCTGGACCGAGATGGGCATAACCTACACGAATGCGCCAGCCGAGGAGGGCGCTGAGCTTGCTCGTGTATTCGTTGGAGAAGCTGAAATCGGCACCTATGTGTCGCTGGATGTCACAAGCTTCGTCAAGGCACACAAGGACGCAACGATCACCCTGCGTCTGAGAGGCATTGACAGCAGTCGGGGCGCGGAGTACGCCTCCAAAGAGGATACGACAACCGATAAGCCGGCGCAGCTAATTCTCCAAATCGGGGAGAAGCAAGTGCTGACGGAAGCGCCGCAGCTGACAGCGGAGAGCGGTCATGAACGCGTCGAGCTCAATTGGACCGAAGTGACCGGAGCGCTGGGTTATACCGTGAAGCGCGCGAGCTCGCCGGACGGTCCTTATGAGACGGTTAAGAATCAGACAACCGAGCTCTCGTATGTCGATGAGACGGTCGTTAATGACCTAACTTATTATTACAAGGTAGCGGCTTTTAATGAAGCGGGTGCGGGTCCTGATTCCGAGGCGGCGACGGGAGCGCCGAGATTCCCTCTTCAAGTAAGCATTACGGGAATGAAGGATATGAAGGGCCAGGCTATCGCGCAATTGGACGATACTAGGTTTGCAGTCATTGAAGCAGCAGCAGTGAACGCCTCAGGCGAGAGCACAGAAGCTCGTATTGTGTTCCAGCTGCTTGATGCCAGCGGAACCTCTGTTGCCAAGGTCTCTACCGTTAAGAGACTGGCATCCCAGGAGCAGACTATCCTGAAGGCGGGCTTCCAGCTGCCTGCGAATGCTGCCGGTTATGAAATCGACGTGCAGATCGAGCTGGTAGAGGAGGGAGAGATTCGATGAAGAAATGGGCAGGCTTATTGTTGATCTGCAGTATGTTGTTCGGACTTATGCCGTCGGCCCATGCGGATAGTGCCACTATGACGGCAGCCCTGTCCGTAGAAGATTCAGAGCTGACGGTGAGCGGAGTCTTGTCAACTGGAAACAGCAGCTGGATCTCGCTTCGCATGACGGGACCCGAGGGCGAGCTCGCCCATCTGGACCAGACAACAAGTGATTCGAACGGGAGCTTCACGTTTGTTGTACCTATGGCAGGAAAGACGGCAGGGGAATATGAGGTGGTTCTCGGCGCAGCCGGCTTAACGGGGGGGTTCCGCCAAGAGGTGACCTATACGCCGCCCGTGACGCTGCCTCCTGTTGTACCGATAATTCCTGAGATGCCCGAGTCGAAGGTGGTTCAGCTGAACCGGCTGAACTGGAATTCGGATGGGAGCTTGCAGATTAGCTTAGGAAGCAAGCAAGGCTTGAAGGTTCCTGTCCAGGCTCTCCAAGTGGAGAACGGCAAGCAGCTTCAGATTGAGCATGACTCCATGTCGGTGAACATTCCTGCCGCAGTGTTGAACGAACTGATGAAACAGGTTCCTGCCTCAGCTATCGGTCAAGCGGAATTATGGTTCACAGTCTCCAAGGCGGAAGGTGAGCAGAGCTTGTCTGGAGAGGGTTCGGCAACGACTGGGCTCCATGTAGCAGGTGACAGACTGGAGCTGGAGCTGTTCGTCTTGGAGGCGAATGGCACAAAGCATCAGCTGGCGGCATTCCCAGAGCCGCTGAAGCTGTCCATGTCCGTCGACAACGGGGCGGACAAAGGGTTAGTCGGGATTTATTACATCCCTACTAATGGCGCACCCGAATATGTAGGCGGCATATGGGATGGCTCCAAGCTGACGGCGATGCTCGACCACTTCAGCACTTATGCGGTGCTGGAGTATAAGAAGACATTCGAGGATGTGCCGGCGCATCATTGGGCACAGCGAGTCATTCAAGAGCTCGCGGCGAAACATCTGATGCAAGGCGTAAGTGAAAGCAAGTTTGCGCCGGACCGCTCGATGACGAGAGCTGAATTCACGGCGACCCTGGTTCGCGCGCTGAAGCTGGAGTCGGCTGAGCCAGCGCCTTTCGCAGACGTAGAGGCAGGAAGCTGGTATGCGGATGAGGTAGCGGCTGCTTATGCGGCGGGGCTGATTGCCGGCAAATCCAGCACGGTCTTTGCTCCGGAAGCCCAGCTGACCCGCGAGGAGATGGCGGTCATTCTGATGAACGCGGCTCGCATTAAGCAAGGGGATGCAGGCAAAACGGCTTCAGGCTCTGCGAATGCTGCCTTCCAGGATGAGGACGCGATCAGCGATTGGGCTGTAAGCGCGGTCCATACCGCAGCGGAAGCGGGATATGTGAAGGGCCGCGGCAACGGCCAGTTTGTACCGAAGGGGCTGCTGACTCGCGCGGAAGCCGCGCAGGTTGTGTATCGCATGTTTCCCTAACAGAGCAGGAAAAACCTAAAAAAAATACAAGTCAGCGGAAACCAGTCCATTGTGAGCTTAATCCGGCGACCTCTATGATAGATATAGAGGCCGCCGGTTTTCTTTTGGAGAGGAAAATCGTATGCGTTTTCAATGTGCGGCAAATGCAAGAAACGAATGGAAGGGAGCAGCGCACATGGATAGAACATTAAATCAACCCGAGAGCAGCGCGCTAAGTGTCCAATATTCACCAACAGAGGAAACCAAGCTGCTAGAGAATCCTCCCCGATTCACATGGATGGCCGCCGACAGCGGCGAGAGAGGATATATGCTTCAATGGTCGACAACGCCTTCCTTCGAGGAAGGAGCGACCGTTCTGGCCGGACCTGTCAAATACCCCTTCTACACGCCGGACGTTGTATTAGACCCCGGCTTTTATTATTGGCGTTACGCCGCAGTATTCGGCAAGGGTGAATTATCCGAGTGGAGCCGCGTCCGTTCCTTCAACGTGGAGGAAGCTCTGCCGGAGACTCCGCTGCCGGATCCGATTGACCGCTATCGAGCAACAAGGGAGGATCATCCACGATTATGGTTGAACGCGGAGCAGATTGTCGAGTTTCGCAAGCGATTGCAAGAGGACGAGAGCTATTGCTCCTGGCCGTCGTTCTATGAAGGCTCTGTGCTGCCTTGGCTGGAACGGGAGCTCATTTCCGAACCTTTGCCTTATCCGGGCAACAAACGAGTAGCCAAGCTGTGGCGGAAGATGTATATGGATTGTCAAGAGACGTTGTATGCTATTCGACATATGAGCGTAGCCGGCGTTATTCTTCAGGATCGGCGGTTATTGAATCGCGCGAAGGAATGGCTGCTCCATGTATGCGCATGGGATCCCGAAGGGCCTACTTCGAGGGATTACAACGACGAAGCGGCCTTCCGGATTGCAGCCGCTGTTGCGTGGGGATACGACTGGCTGTACGGCGAACTGACAGGAGAGGAGCGGCAGCTTGTTCGCGAGGTGCTTCTGCGCCGTACCGGACAGGTTGCCTGCCACGTCATTGAAAGCTCGCGTATTCATTCCGTGCCTTATGACAGCCACGCTGTCCGTTCCTTGTCCTCCGTTCTCGTACCCTGTTGCCTGGCTATGTTGTTCGAGAACGATAGCGCGGCGGAATGGCTCAACTATACAATGGATTATTATTCCGCCCTTTATACCCCTTGGGGCGGTGCTGATGGGGGCTGGGCCGAAGGACCAATGTACTGGACAACGGGTCTAGCCTATGTGACAGAAGCGTTCAACTTGCTCCGGAACGCAACGAATGTTGATTATTACAAGCGGCCTTTCTTCCAGCGTACAGGGGACTTCCCGCTCTACTGCTTCAGCCCGGATACGACTCGTGCCAGCTTCTGCGATCAATCGACATTAGGAGATCCTCCGAGCTTGAAGACGGCCTTCCTTATGCGTCAATTCGCTGGGATTACAGGTAATGGGACATACCAGTGGTATTATGAGCAGATTCGCACAAGAGAAACTTTCGAAGAAGCGGATCAGAAGTTCTACAACTACGGATGGTGGGATTTCCGCTTTGACGAGATGTTGTATCTGCACGACTTTGAAGCGGTGCAAGCTGTCGAGCCGGCTGATATGGAAGCCGTCAAGTGGTTCCGAGATATCGGCTGGGTGGCGATGCACGCTTGTCCTACGAATCCAAAGGAGCATATTATGCTCCTGACGAAGAGCAGCCGTTACGGCTCTGTAAGCCATAGCCACGGGGATCAGAACGCTTTCGTGCTGCACGCCTATGGGGAAGCTCTTGCCGTGCAAAGCGGCTACTATGTGGCATTCGGCAGCACTATGCATCTGAACTGGCGCCGGCAGACCCGTTCCAAAAATGTGCTGCTATTCGATGGCAAAGGCCAGTATGGCGGCAGAGACAAGACGTTGAATCTCGAAGCAAGCGGCCGTATCGAAGAGGCTTGGCATAAAGATGGGGTTTCTTACACGAGAGCCGATGCAACCGCGGCCTATCAGCATGAAGTGCCGTATTTGCGCAGATTTGTTCGGGAGTATTACTTCATAGATAACGCTTATATTGTTGTTGTTGACTACGTGGATTTTGAACAACCGGCTTCTCTGACATGGCTAATGCATACGCCATATGAGATGGAGCTGAATGGCCAAACGTTCAGAGCGGTAACCGGCAATGCAGAGCTTCTTGGCCGCTTCGTCTATTGCTCCTCGGGAGATCTGGAGCTTAGCCAGACCAATCAGTATGAAGAAGTGGATACAGACGAGATTGAAGGCATGCCGAGCGAATGGCATCTACACGCAGTGTCCGGAGCTGCGATAAGCCACCGGCTTGTGACGCTGCTGGTGCCGATGAAACGAGCGGAGGAGAAATTGGTGACCTGTGAAGTAGAAGAAACCGATGATGTTGTCCATTTAAGGTTTACCTGTGAAGGAAATACAACTTCTATTGAAGTGAGGAAGTCATGAGCGGTCCCGCAAGCGAGGGGGGGCGTCAGCAGCGTCTCGGTTTGCTCGCGATGTATCTCGACACGCTCTGTATGGCCATCGGCTTCTACATGTTAATCCCGCTGTTGTCCATTTATACAATCAGCCATATGGGGTGGAGTCCGGCCATTGCCGGCATTATTGTGGCGATCAGCGGACTTTCTCAGCAAGGCCTTAGATTCGTGTCCGGTATCATCGCCGAGAAAATCGGGTATAAGCAAGCGATTTTATTAGGAGTAGGCATTCGAATTGCGGGATATGTTCTGTTCGGTCTGGCTCAGGTGCCTGCAGGATTTATGCTCGCAGCGTTTATCGCGGGGGTCGGAGGTTCGTTATTCCATCCTGCAAGCTACGCTGTGTATGCGGTGCTGACCGAGAAGGAAGGACGCTCCAAAATTTACGCGATGCGGGAGATGCTCAGCAATCTGGGGTTTATTCTGGGACCCGTTATGGGTATGTTCTTACTTTCCATCGATTTTAAGATCGTCTGCTTTTCTTCGGCTGCCATGTTCCTTCTTGCGTGGATATTGACCTATTATTTTGTCCCGAATATACGTAAGTCGGAGCGCAAGGAAGGAAGCTCGCCATCTGTTCGAGCTATGCTGTCTACTGTATTTCGCGATAAGCCTTTTATCCGATTCAATCTGGTGGCGCTTGTTCTCTGGTCGCTGTCTGTCCAGCTGTACCTGATCGTTCCGATTCGCGCAGAACAGCTGATGCTAGATGTCTCGAAGCTGGCCTATCTCTATACGGCTGCCGCGGTGTTCATGGTGATCCTTCAATTGCCGATTCATATCGGCTGCAGTAAAGTGCTGAGCGGCTGGCGGATGCTAAGCATCGGAGCATTTTTTCTTGCATCGGGCTACCTGATCATCGGATTTGCATCTGGCATCTGGATGTTATTGGGGGGGATTTTGATCTTTACGCTGGGTCAGATCTTTTTTGTGCCCAAGATGAACGAGATGACCTCGGGTTTTGCAGACGAGCAATCCTTCGCTTTATATTTTGGATTTTCGGGGTTTTTCCTCGCGGCTGGGGGCTTTTTGGGCAATTCGTTAACGGGTTTACTTCAGGAGATAGCCTTGCAGATGGAAACGGATTTCAAGCTGCCTTGGATCATTAGCGCGTTTATCGGCTTTTCGACGGCGATATTTATTTGGCTCAAAACGTTAAAGTCCAAAGCACGCATCAAGGAGGAGCAAGCATGACGACCGATTGGGTTCAACGCAGCAGAAGACCATTAAAGCTAAAAAGCAACAGAGTATGGAGAACCTACACGGGCGGCAAGCTGATTGAAGGCTGGCAAGGCAAGCCCGATGCTATAGATACGGCTTTCCCTGAGGAATGGGTGGCTTCAGCAGTGAAGGCTAAAAACGCCGGACGAGAGCATATTGCAGAAGGCTGGAGTCTAGTTGAACCCGAGGAGCCGGGGCAAGCGCCCGTAACCTTGAAGGAGCTGGTGGAGAGCGATCCTGCTGCTTTTCTGGGGCCTAATCATGTCAAGAGATACAAGGAGCAGATGGCGGTATTGGTGAAGGTGCTGGATGCAGGCGAACGGCTTACCATTCAAGTGCATCCAAGCCGCAAGACAGCCAGAGAGCTGTTCGCCTCGGAATTCGGGAAGACGGAGGCTTGGTACGTGCTCGGCGGCAGAGTGATCGATGGCGAAGAGCCATGCATCTATCTGGGCTTCAAGCCGGGAATGACGAAGGAAAGATGGAGGGAGCTGTTCGAGAGTCAAGCGATTCCTGAGATGCTGGATGCGCTCCATCGTATCCCCGTTAAGAAGGGTGATGTCTATCTGGTGGAGGGGGGAGTGCCCCATGCGATCGGCGCTGGCTGCTTCCTGATCGAAATTCAGGAGCCAACGGATCTAACTCTCCGAACGGAGCGGGTTACGCCGAGCGGTCTGCAGGTCCCTGATTCCGCCTGTCACCAGGGTGTCGGATTTGAAGCCATGCTGGATTGCTTCCGCTATGAGCCTCTTAATCTGGCGGATACGCTAGCTAGATACAAGAAGGAGCCGAAAGTGGTTAGACTTACGCAAGGAGGACGGGAGACCGTTCTGATCGGCGCCGCTGATACCGACAGGTTCGCCATGAGACTGCTGGAAATGAACGGTCCGTATGCCAAGCGTCAGGATGGCAGCTTCTCCATTGCAATCGTTGTTCAAGGTTCAGGCGAGCTGTACTGGGGAGAGGAGCGTATGTCGGTCCGGCAAGGCGATCAATTGTTCTTGCCAGCCGGTGTGGAAGCCGTTACCTGGGTGAATGCTGACAAGCATGCTGATTTGAAGGTTGTTGTATGTTACCCGCCTGAGTGATAACTTCTTCGTTCAAGTATGAGAAAACAGGGTAAGCAGAAGCGGCGGTTCTGTCTACCCTGTTTTTGGTTGCGCTTTAATAGGGTTCGGCAATATGATGGAGCTAGGTTTGGATCATTTTAAGCTGCAGGGAGAGGAGAGTATTGAATGCTAATTTACCATAACCCGCTTGCTGCCCCGGAGGACGTGGCGGGCTTCATTATGGAGGGGCAGGCTGCCGTCACGTTTCTGCTTGGCCGGATGCGGCTGGAGAGCCTGCTGGATCCCGGTGAAGGGCAGAAGTCTAATTTCGTATATTGGTGTCCGGATGAATTCCCCTCGGAGCTGGCTATCGAATGGGAGTTTCGACCGATTCGCGAGCCGGGGTTGTGCATCCTATTTTTTGCGGCTGCGGGTCGTAACGGACGATTCATGTTCGACCCCGAACTTACACCGCGTACAGGGGAATACGATATGTATCATCACGGAGAAATAGACGCGATGCACCTGTCGTACTTCCGCAGACGCTACCCGGAGGAGCGGGCGTTCCATACGGTCAACTTGCGCAAGAGCTACGGGTTTCATCTCGTCGCTCAGGGCGCAGATCCGATACCGGATGCATCTGATACGGACCGCTTCTACAAGCTGCGATTGACAAAGAAGGACGGACGTATCACCTTTGCCGTAGACAACCTGACGGTACTCGACTGTCAGGACGACGGCGCGGCATATGGACCTCTGCTGGGGGCAGGGCGTATCGGCTTCCGCCAGATGAGTCCGCTTATTGCGGAGTATGCAAATTTGCGAGTGTATGATTTCTCGGATACTCAGGTTTAAGTGCCAAGCGCTGCACATTCGTTTGACGAATGGCGGCGCTTTTTCTGTCTTCAAGCAGCAAAACCTAAAAAAAGTACAAGGGCCGCAAAGCGACTCCATTGTTAGCGTTATCATATCTCTTTAGGATAGAGATAAGTCCGCAAGGGTAATTCGATACATGGAGGAATGCATATGCCGCAAATTACAATCAAAATGTACGAGGGTCGTACAGATGCGCAAAAAAATGAAATTGTTGAAGTGTTCACGAAAGAGCTTTCACGAATAATAGACCGGGAACCAGAATTCATCACCATTGAATTCAACGAAATACCGATCGATGATCAAGCTCCCGCCAATCTGAAGAACAAGAGGTGATAGCAGATGGTTAAGCAATCGAAGTTAGGTTATATGTGGAAGTACAAGATGCTGTATTTCCTCTCTATTCCAGGCTTGCTGTATTTTCTAGTGTTCAAGTACGTGCCTCTGTTCGGCTCGGTCATCGCGTTTCAGGATTTCAATCTGTTTAGCGGCGTATTCGGCAGTCCGTGGGTGGGCTTCAAGCATTTTGAAAGGATGTTCTCGCATTACGATTTTATCAACATCCTGAAGAATACGCTTCTTCTGGGCATGTATGATATTTTGTTCGCCTTCACGGCTCCGATTATACTGGCGTTGCTGCTGAACGAAGTTCGGCTCATGCTTTACAAAAAAATTATTCAGACTGTCATGTATGCCCCGCACTTTCTCTCTTGGGTCATTGTAAGCGGTATCTTCGTCGGCATTCTGTCGCCGGAATCTGGCGTATTGAACGTTATGATTGGCTGGTTCGGCATTGATCCGATCTACTTCCTGGGGGACGAGTCGTATATTCGAACCATTCTTGTCGGCTCCGGATTATGGCGTGATGTAGGCTGGGGGACGATTATTTATCTGGCTGCCCTGGCAGGCATCAATCCCGACCTGTACGAGGCGGCTGAAATTGACGGAGCGGGCCGTTGGAAGCAGACGCTCAACATTACGCTTCCTGCGCTGCTGCCCGTAGTTACGATTCTGTTCCTGCTCAAAATCGGCGATTTCATGGATTATGGCTTCGAGCGCGTATTCGTCTTCCAAAACCCGCTTAACATTCAGAACAGTGAGATTTTGGACACTTATATATATAAGGCCGGTCTGAGGCAGCTGCAGTTCAGCTACGCGACGGCGATCGGCGTGTTTAAATCGGTTGTGGGCTTGACCTTGCTCATGATTGCCAACACGCTAAGTAAAAAAGCGACGGGAGAATCCTTGTACTAACTCGGGGAGAGGTGTAATTGCAAATGAGACATGCAAGCTTAAGCAGGAAAATATTTATGGTTTCCAACTATTTGTTTTTGACATTACTCGGATTAGCTATGTTCCTGCCGTTTATGAATGTCATCGCCCAGTCGTTCAGCAGCGGCGGAGCGATCGACCGCGGCGAGGTGATGTTCTGGCCGGTGGAGTTCACGACTCACTATTACCAGTATGTATTCGAGGATGTATCGATCTGGAGAGCCTTTGCGATTTCCGTTTACATTACGGTCGTCGGCACGGTCATAAATCTTGCGGCAACTTCCATGTTAGCTTATCCCATTTCACGTCAAGAATATGTAGGTCGGCGTCTGGTTATGATTCTAATCCTGCTGACCATGATTTTCAGCGCTCCTCTAATTCCACAATTTATTTTGATGAGAGAGCTGCATATCACCAATACTCTCTGGGCGCTTATGCTGCCAACCGCGATCAGCGCATTTAATCTGTTTGTCCTTCGTTCCTTCTTTGCTCAGCTGCCCAACGAAATTATCGATGCGGCGAGGATTGACGGCTGCGGAGAAACGCGTACACTATGGAGTATTGTGCTTCCGTTGTCGAAGCCTGCGCTTGCGACGGTTGGTATCTTCTATTCGGTTACGAATTGGAACAAGTATATGGATGCCCTGTACTATATTAATGACCGAAGCTTGTATCCGCTTCAGGTCAAGCTTAGAGAGCTGCTTATTACCGATGACCTGTCGGATACGGGAAATCTGGCGTTTGAAGTCACTTCTCAGTCCGTGCAAGGCGTCCAGATGGCCGTCATTATAGTAGCGACATTGCCGATCATTTTGTTATATCCGTTCCTCCAACGCTTCTTTATTAGCGGCATGCTGATCGGATCAATTAAATCGTAGTCTTGTAAAGGGACCTAAAAAAACGACAAGTCCACACAAAGGGACTCCATTGTTGCACCGTATGGACACTGACTATACTTGAGTTGAGCTTGAAAGCGCTTCAAGAAGTCGTTTTCAACCAATATAAAACGAAACGAGGGGTTAGGCATGACAAGGTTTTTGACTAGAGCCGGCGTGCTGCTTACAACATTCGCCGTGCTGGTTGCATGCTCCGGCAACAATGGGGGGAACGAAGAGGCCAACGCGACAAAGTCTCCAACTGCGACGAACAACGGTAATGAGACTGCGGATGAGAACAAGGAGCCGGTCAAATTCTCCATCTCGATGAGAACGCTGAACGTAGCCTACGTAGAGAAGCATCCTGATATCAATGAAGACAAATACGTCAAGAAGCTAGAAGAAATGACGAACGCGGATTTGGACATTCGATTAATTCCACATAATGAATATCAGGACAAGATGGTTCAAATGTTCGCCACGAACGATATTCCGGATGTTGTGCAAGGCAGCGGCGGTCTGAGCGGAGCAGAGCTGGCTGGAGCTGTCGCGAACGGCGTGTTCCTTCCTCTTAACGATCTGCTGGAAGAGCATGGTCAAGACCTGTTGAAGTTTATTCCCGAGGAAGCTTGGGCTCGCATGACGGATTCCATCACAGGCAACATCTACGGGATTCCGGAAATATTGTCGAATCCGTCGCGCCGCGCAACCTGGATCCGCACGGACCTGCTGGAGAAGGTAGGCAAGGATATTCCGACTACGGTTGAGGAGACGATGGAGGTGCTTCGCGCATTCAAGGAGATCGGCGTAGAGCAGCCGTTCGCGGGCCGTCAAAACTTCAAATATTCCGACACGTTCTTCGGCGCTTACGACGTATTCGGTTACCTGAACCAATTTAAGCTGTTCCCGGACGGACAAGTGAAACCAAGCTTCTTCGATACAGAAAACATGAAAAAAGCGATTCAAGTGTATAAAACGATGTATGACGAAGGTTTGATCAGCAAGGAATTCGCGACGGTGGAAAGTACGGATTTCCGCAGCAACATCACAAGCGGCAAGGTTGGCATGTGGTCGATGAATGCGAATGAGCTTCCAATATGGGGTGCGCAGCTTAAATCCAACGTACCGGAAGCCGAAATCGCTTTAATTCCTTCACCGGTAGGCACAGATGGAAAAGGCGGTTACGCACATTACAATCCGGTGACGCGCTCCTTCTATATTAATGCGGAGGCAAAGGACAAAGCAGCCGATATCGTGAAGTTTTTCAACTGGATGGTTAGCGAGGAAGCCGAACTATTCTTCAGCTTCGGCATTGAAGGCGAAGATTATCAGGTCGTAAACGGAGAGCCAAAGTTCGAGGTTCCAACCGATACGGAAGGCACGGATAAGCTAAGATACCTGAACTACTGGCTGTGGATGGTCCAGGATACAACGTACAATAAGATGGTATCTTCCTTGTCGGACAGCGGCTTGCAAATGATCGATGCTTTCGATAATATGCTATCCAAAGAAGGCCGCAGAGGTATTGAGTTTGATCCGCGTCTCGATGCTCTTATCCAGAATCCGGATCTGACTCCGAAATCCGATGAAATGCCGCCGTTGGTTCTTGAGAAGGTCCTTCGCATTGTATACGGCAAAGACTCCGTTGACTCGTTCGACGACGTGCTGGAGGAATACTTGTCCAAAGGCGGAAATGATGTGATTAAGGAAGCAACGGAACGTTACAACAGCAAAGAAAATGCCTTCGAATAATCGGCTGCTGATCTATTAGCCGCAAGAAGACCCTTCCCGATCAAGGCGCCGCCTTAATCGGGAGGGGCTCCTGCATCGTATGGGCTGGAAATTCGCTTTATTCTCTCACAAGCCACATGAAATGAGGTGCTCCATGTATCGTATTCTTGTCGTCGAAGACGAACCAATGATTCGCAAAGGACTGGAAAAGCTCATTCATCTGGCTTGCAAGGGTAAAGCCGAAATCGAAAGCGCCGCGAACGGAGAAGAAGCGCTTTCGCGCATAAAAGCGCTTCGACCCGATTTTGTGTTCACCGATGTTCGAATGCCGCGTATGGACGGACTGGAGCTGTGCAGGCGGATCAGAGAGCTTCAATATGATATCGATATCGTAGTCGTGTCGGGCTACAGCGACTTCGAGTACGCTCAGAAATGCGTCTCTTACGGGGTCAAGGAATATATATTAAAGCCGGTGACCCGTACGGGAATAGCTGAAGCCGTGCAGAAGTTGATAGATGGCGCGCAAGCCCGCAGAAAAGCCTCTTTTATCTCATTTGAGGAACAGGCGGAGTGGGCGGAGCAGCTGGAGGACGCGCTTTGGCATCTGAATGCCTCGGAGCGCGATCGGACATTGGCGCATCTGAAGGATTATTGCGTAAAGCATTCGTTCCATGCCGTGCAATTGGGACAGCTGCTGCAGGAACTAATCCAGCGTATCGTCAAGCTTCTTAATCGGCGCGATGTGTACACCTTCCCGGAGCAAGGAGCGACCGTAAGTGTGGATGAAAGGAGTCCGGAGGAGGTATTCGAATGGTTCGAGCAGCAATTGGAGGAGATCGCTCGGCAAATTCGAACCAAACGGAGGGGGCATGTCAAGGACCCAGTCGAGGAAGTGAAGGCTTACATCGAGCAGAACCTGTCGAAGGAACTATCGTTGGAGGAAGTGGCGGAACGGCTGGGACTGAATCCATCCTACTTTAGCCAACTGTTCAAGCAGATGACGGATGAGACCTTCGTGCAATACCGGATCAAACGAAGGATGGAGCGGGCCAAGAAGCTTCTGGCGCTGCCTCATTATAAAATTACCGACATCTCGCACGAGGTCGGCTATTCGGACCATCCGTATTTCACGAAAACCTTCAAGAAGGTAACCGGCTTGACGCCGTCGGAGTACCGGGAAATGCTGGGGATTGATTGATGAGGAAAAGCCTGGCGAAGCAAATTTTTGTCTACTTCTTCGTTCTCGTCTTCCTGTCGATGTCTACGGTCGGCATCTTCTCGTATATGGAATCCGCTCGAGCGATCGATAAGCAGGTCGAAAAATATTTTACGACGGTCATCAACAATGCGGCCATGCAGACCGATCGACAGCTGATGATGTTCGAACGGATGTCGGTGTCGATTCTATCCCAGCAGCAAGTGAAGAAGTTTCTCGATATGGACCCGGATGACAGCTATGTTTACTATCAGTTCTCGACCAAAATCCAAAAGGACATCTTCGAGAAAATTCATATTATGTATCCCAATCAAATTAATATGATGTACGTGCTGGGCTATCACGGTCGGACCATCTTCGATGCGAACCAAAACTTCTCCGCTCATAGTGTGGATACGTCGGATAGACTGAAAGAGCTGGATGAGCAGACGGAAGCTAACGGACGTATTTCAATTCTAAGCACAAGTCTGCTCCCTCAGGATGCGGATCGCGTCATTACGGTAGCGCGGAAGATTAGAGGATACTCGACTTATGACATCAAAGGCGTGCTCGCCATCGAGTTTCACGAAGAGCAGCTGACCGACCTGTGGGACCTGATGGACCTTGGCGAAGATGGGTTTTTCTTCATTCTGGACGGTCAAGGCCAGGTCGTCTATGCACCTGATGATGATAGAGTAGACAGTCCGTTTCTGGAGCGGGTATCCGGTAGAATCGTCGAGAACGGCGAACAGAGATTTGTGATCAACGACGGCGAGCAGGAGCGCCTGATTGTATCCCGAAAGTCCGAGTATTCCGGCTGGAGCCTGGCGATCGCCATGCCTCTAGATGAGCTGCGCGAGCCAATCTCAGCGATCCGCACAACAACTGTCACCGTTGGCCTGCTGACGCTGGCGGCAGCGCTTGTGCTTGCCTTGCGATTCGGACGAACGATTGTCAGTCCGATTCGTATTCTCATGAACGGCATGCGGGAGACGGAGAAGGGCAATTGGCAATATGTACAAGTGAAGCCCCGAAAGGATGAAGTGGGCGCACTTGTTCACAGCTATAATCTGATGGTCGGACGGCTGTCGGAAATGATAGACCGGGTGTACGACGCTGAACTCAAAGGGCAAAAGGCGCAGCTTGAGCTAAGAGAACTGCAGCTGGAGCGGCACAGAGCGGAGTATCAGGCGCTGCAGCTGCAGATTAATCCGCATTTCCTGTACAACACGCTGGAGACGATTAATTGTTATGCGATCGTGCAGGATTCCGACGATATCTCGGAGATGGTCGAGGCGCTGGCTTACATGCTTCGATATTCCGTGCAGACGAATTTGGAGGAAAGCACGATCGTCAATGAGCTGAATCACGTTAGAAATTACATGATTATATTGAAGCATCGCATCGGCAGAGAATTTGAGGTCGACGTCGTCATGAAGCCCGAATTGCTGCTGAAGGGCATGGTCCGGCTGACGCTTCAGCCCATCGTGGAGAACATCTTCCAGCATGCGTTCCCGAACGGGATAGAGACTAATCATTTTATTCGAATCGACGCGAAGCAGTCCGAGGGGCGGATCGTCGTTACGGTAGAAGACAACGGCGCGGGCATGTCCGAGGAACGCCTGCGCAAGCTGAGACAGCGTCTGCTTGAGAATCGGTTATCCGACGAACAGGATATAAGCGGCGGCCGCAAACGAGGCGGCATCGGCGTTCTTAACGTTCATCGGCGACTTCAGATGGTTTACGGAGACGAATTCGGCATATCGGTTGACAGCCAGGATGGTCAGGGGACGATTATCTATATTACGATGCCTGATTCTCAATCGATTGGCGTACACAAAGAGATCACTTGGGGAGGAACAAGAAATGAACATTGATTTGACAGGTAAAGTAGCATTGGTAACAGGCGCAAGCGGCGGTATTGGCCGCGGAGTAGCCATCGAGCTGGCAAGGCAAGGAGCGAAGGTAGCCGTTAACTACCTGAGCAGCGTGCAAGGAGCAGAGGAAACGGTAGCCGCAATCCAGGCGATCGGCGGCGAAGCTGTCGCGATCCGCGCAGACGTAACGGACGTGGCGCAAATTAACGATATGGTAGCTCAGGTCGAGAAGGCCTTCGGCGCACCTATCGATATTCTTGTCAACAACGCTGGTCATCTGGTTCAGCGGCTTGCTAATGCCGAGATGACAGAAGAGCTTTACAATAAAATTATGGACGTCAATATGAAGAGCACCGTATTTGTCAGCAAGGCGGTCATTCCAGGCATGAAGAAGCTTGGAGGCGGACGAATCGTTAATTTGACCTCCATCGCGGCTCATAACGGCGGTGGACCAGGCGCTTCCATCTACGCGGCGAGCAAAGCTGCGGTATTGTCTTATTCCAAAGGCTTGGCTAAAGAGCTGGCTGGTGATGGCATTCTGGTTAACGCGATTTCGCCTGGCTTTATTGGCGGCACGGCATTCCATGCAACCTTTACCCCTGACGCGGCCAGACAAGCGACGATTCAAGGTATTCCGCTGAAGAGAGAAGGCACGCCGGAGGATGTTGCGGGAGCCGTCCTGTACCTCGTATCGGAGCTGTCGGCATACTTGACGGGAGAAACGATCGAGATCAACGGCGGAATGTTTATGCGATGATGAATCTACAAGGGCAAACCAAAGGACAGGCAGGACACCAGGCTGCACTAAACCGGCTGAAGAAGGAATTGGATCAAGCGATGGCGCGCGAGGCTTCCATTCCTATGGAGCCAGGCGGCTGGTGGCATCAGTATGTATGTCCCACCCATCATACAGAGCTGCTGTTTGACGAGCTTCGCGAGGATGACGGACGCTACCACTGTCCATATGGCTGCGTGCTGGAGCGGGAGCCGTATCATGGCGCATGGCTGGTGTATCGTCACCAGCTATGGGCCAGACGCTCGCTGAAGGCGGCTGCGGTATACGCCGCAACGAAGGAGCTTGCATACGGGAGCTATGGGCGCGATATTATTAGCGCTTATGCCAAGCAGTTTCCCCTGTATCCCGTTCATCCCGATGCGCAGCCTTGGATGCTGAAGGGCCGCGCCTTCCATCAGGCGCTGACCGAGGCGATCTGGGCAACCACGCTTCTCCAGGCCTATCTGCTGCTGCAGGACGCGGGACTGGCGTTCGGGGAAGCGCAAGCCGATATTACAACATTTATCGGCATGCTGGAGAGCAGCATGGAGCAATATCATCATATTCTGACGATCGAAAGAAACCAGCCTGAGAATAACTACACAGCCTGGCTGAATGCGGCGTTAAGCTGCGTATACGCGGTCAAGCAGGACCACGCGAAGCTTGATAGTCTGCTTGAGCGCAAGGGCGGCATCCGGAACCATCTGGAAATCGCGATTTTGAACGATGGTCTGGAATTCGAAGGTAGCGTCTATTATCACGTTTTTGTGCTTCGCGCTTATTTGATAACGGTGGAGATGCTGAAGCGCTTCGACATCGACGGCTTCGAGATCAAGGCGGAGGGCTCGCGTCATATCGAAGGCATGCTGGATGTTCTGATCCGCCTGGCCGAAGAAGATGGCCGTCTTCCAGCGACACATGATGGACCGTATGGAAGAATGCCTTATACGCTTGAGATCATTGAAGTGTTCGAGAAGGGCTTGGCGAAATATCAAAAGCCTGAATATTGGAAATTATTAAACTATTATTATGAAACAATGGGGCAGGGGAACAGCGAGGCGCTCCAATCATCGGAGCCGTGGGCCTATCGAAACGCTGGTCTCGAAGCGCTGCTGTACCGTCAGTGGACGGGCGAGGAGATTAGCCTTGAGAATCCGCCAGCCGCTTCCTCCGCTCTGCTTCCGGACAGCGGGTTTGCCTGGCTGAGACATGCCGGCAATCCTCTTACGGCCATGGTGGATTTTGGTCCGCACGGCGGCTCGCATGGCCACTTCGACAAGCTGAATGTGATGTTGAGCTTGAACGGCAAGCCTATTTCACCAGACAGAGGAACCGTTCCTTATGGATCGGTGCTCAAGAAGAGCTGGTATCCGGCAACCGCGTGCCATAACACGGTCAGCGTGAATGGACAGTCTCAGCAAGAAGCAGAGGGACGCTGCCTGTCCTTTGTGGAAGAGAAGGCCTATACCGCAATGACGATGTCAGTGGACGGCACTTATCCTGGAGCAACTCTTGTCCGCCATCTGCTCGTGAGCGCAGATTATATCGTGGACTGGTACCAGATTGGACTGGCTGAGCCGGGCGAGATTGACTGGTGGTTCCACTTCATCGGCGAACCGTCGGTAGAGGGCTGGGACTTCACCGCGACTCCGGCCGCTCTGGGCCAGGACAACGGCTACGAATATGTACGTTCGCTTGCGCAATGGAGCAAGACAACTTCGGCAGTAGCGAATGCAGACGTCATGGCCCGTGTTAAGATATCGGGGTTGGAAGGCGGCAATAGCCTGTCGTCCGCGGTTGCCCTCTCGGAGAATGCGGCAGCATATCTGGTGGAATCCCCTGGACTTGCGGATGACCCCAGTGTCATGATGAAGGGTGTTCTCGTCCGGACAGCGGGAGCTAGTGCCGATGTGGCAGCCGTATATGCCGCCGGCGACAAGGAGCTGGACGTTCGTCTCCAGCCTCTGGATGAGAGCGGAGCAAGCGGCGAGAAGAAGCTTACCGTGCGCATTGGCAATGAGCAGATCAGCTATCAATTAACCGCAGATGGAATCAGGGAGATGAGCCTATGAATACCCTCAAGCTATTTGAACCGCAAAGCGGTATATTGTCTGTCCCATATGAACCGAACGATCAAAGCAAGCTGCTGGAGAATCCGCCTCGCTTCACGTGGATGCCCGCGCTCGCGGAAGGCGATTGTTATGCACTGCAGTACTCCAGCTCGCCCGACTTCAAGACGGGGGATACCGTTACGGTTCGCAATATCCCGTACAACCTGTATACGCCGTCCGAAGCGCTGGAGCCCGGCTCCTATTATTGGCGTTACGCGCTGGAGGGCGGACGCCCGGCTTCCAGCCGCAGCGGTTCTCAGGCATGCAGCGTATCCAAAACCGTTGGCGGAGACCTGGATGGGTCAATCGGCAGCAGCTGGAGCGTGGTAAGGAGTTTTCAAGTACCGGAAGGCTTGCCTGAAACGCCGCTTCCTGATCGAGACGGCCGCTACAGCTCCACCATCGCGACGCATCCACGTCTATGGCTGAATCAAGACGGACTTCTAAACCTTCGGGAGCGTATCGCGGCAGACCCCGCTTATGCGGGCTGGGACATATTCATGGAGCGCTCCGTCCAGCCATGGCTGGAGCGCGAGCTGATTGCCGAGCCGGCTCCATATCCCGATAACAAGCGTGTGGCTGTACTATGGCGCCGCATGTACATGGATTGCCAGGAGACGCTGTATGCGATTCGCCATCTGAGTGTTGCCGGTGTGGTGCTGCAGGACGAGACGATCTTGGAGGCGGCGAAGAAGTGGCTGCTGCATGCCGCCTCGTGGAATGTTGAAGGCACGACGTCGCGCGATTATAACGACGAATCCTCCTTCCGGATCGCGGGCGCGCTTGCCTGGGGTTACGACTGGCTGCACGATGTGCTGAATGAGGAGGAGCGGAAGGCTGTGCGTGAAGCGCTGCTGGAGCGCGCGAGACAAGTTGCGTTCCATGTCATCGACCGCTCCCGCATTCATCAGGTGCCGTTCGACAGTCATGCCGTTCGATCGCTTTCTTCGGTATTGGTGCCTGCAGCCATCGCTTTGCTGCATGAAGAGCCGGAAGCGCTGGAATGGCTGGACTATACGCTGGAGTATTACGCTTGCCTGTATTCGCCATGGGGCGGAGAGGACGGCGGCTGGGCGGAAGGTCCTATGTACTGGACGACGGGCATGGCCTACTTGATCGATGCGCTGAACCTGGTTCGCAATTACTGCGGCATTGACATCTATAAGCGGCCGTTCTTCTCGAAGACGGGAGATTTCCCGCTGTACTGCAACAGCCCAGATACAACAAGAGCAAGCTTCGGCGATCAGTCCTCGCTGGGAGATCGTCCTATTCTGAAGACGGGCTACAACATCCGTCAGTTCGCCGGTATTACCGGCAACGGCCTGTATCAGTGGTATTATGAGCAGACGCTGGACAACGATCCCGACCCGGACTCCAAGTTCTATAACTATGGCTGGTGGGACTTCCGCTTCGACAGCGTCATGTTCCGCCATGATTATCCCGAGGTAGCGCCGGTTATCCCGGATGAGAGCGTTATCGAGCCTGTGAAGTGGTTCCGAGACATCGGCTGGGTCGCGATGCATCACCGCATGCATGAGCCGTCTGAGCATGTCATGCTGCTGGCGAAGAGCAGCCCTTATGGCTCCATCAGCCACAGCCATGGCGATCAGAATGGCTTCCTCATTCACGCGTTCGGCGAGCCGCTGGCGATCGAAAGCGGCTATTATGTAGCGTTCGGCAGCACGATGCACCGAAATTGGCGGAGGCAGACCCGTTCCACCAATGCGCTGCTTATTGACGGACAAGGGCAGTATGCTGGAACAAACAAGGTGCTCGCTATGGAAGCGGCCGGGGTTGTGCAGGAAGCATGGCACAAGGATGGGATCAGCTATTGCAGAAGCGACGCAACGGCAGCTTACAATGAGACGGTGCCGTATGTGAAGCGCTGCATGCGCGAGATTTATTTTATCGACCAATCCTATTTCGTGATCGTGGATTATGTGGACCTGGAGCAGAAGGGCAAGGTGGAATGGCTGCTGCATACGATGAACCAAATGACATTATCCTCCAATGCGTTCCTGGTCAATGGAACTAAGGCGGATATGGATGTGCGGTTCGTATACAGCTCGTCGGGCAGCCTGTCGCTTCGCCAGCATGACGAATTCACCGATGTGGAGCCTTCCGAATATGAGGGGCTTCCGAAGCAGTGGCATCTGCATGCCGAGACGAAGGAAGCACGGAGCCATAGGCTTGTATCGCTGCTTGTCCCAATGAAGAAGGGCGACTCCAAGTTCGTCTCGCACTTCATGGACGATCAGGACCACGGCGTGCATCTGTACTTCACGAACGAAGCAGGCAAGACACGCAAGATTGAGGTTGCGAAGGCTTATTAATGAGCATGGCATGATACAATAAAAATAAAACAAAGCCCGATCGGCATTTACTTTAGCCGATCGGGCTTTCTGCATTTCCGATTACAAAGCACAGAATGACCTAAATCTAAACACTCATATCTCTCCACATCATCAGCGCCGCACCTGTTGCTACGGCATCCTCTCTAAGAATGCCCTTGGAAAAATGCGGTGTATACTCGGGATAATGATAAGTGTTGTCGATCGCAACTTCAATTGCCGTCCGATAGAACGATTCATGCGAATTGATTAAGGTTCCGCCAAGAACGATGCACTCTGGATGGAAGATATTAATCAGGTTCGCCAGCCCGATACCCAGATGCCTAGCGGACTTGAGGAACAATTCCAGCGTAACAGGGTTTTCCAATGCCAATTCACTCAATAACAAGTCGTATCTGATATCCTCCGGTCTAACGGCGGAGCGGCTAATCAGGCCGACCCTCCCAAGCTTGGCTTCGGATTGCGCCTTTCGTTCAATGGCCTGAACCGATACATAGGCTTCAAGAGCTCCATAATTGCCTTTGTCATGAAGCCTTGGGCCGTCTGTTTGAATGATCATCTGACCGATGGAGCCTTCTCTGTCAACCGATCCATGAACAATATGACCATAGGACATCATAGAGGACCGCAGACTAACGCCGGCATGTACGTAGAGCATATGCTGCAGCTGGGATTCCCGCATTGCCCAGTTCTCGCCGAGCAGCGCGGTGTTGGCGCCATTGTCCAGCTTGGCCATTATTCCGATTTGCTCCTCAATGAGCTTGCAGATCGGGACGTTCATCCAGCCTTTGGCCGGGAAGTAGAGCGGATTCAGAATAATTCCCGCATCTCTGTCCAGAGGACCGACCGCTCCAATGCCAATCCCTTTAATTCGTTCAATCGTTAATTTGTGATCGAGCAGGAGCGACCGGATCGTTGTCGCTGCTTGCTTGATGAATTTCTCGGGGGTCATATCTTCATCCATTCTCCATCTGGTAATGGACATGGGGTTCATGGCCATATCGTACAAGCCCAAGGTGGAGTAAAAGCGAGAGATTTCAAGCCCGAAGAAGTAACCCCAGGACGGATTGATCCGGAATAGAATCGGCTTTCTTCCCCCATTTGAAGGGCCGAATCCTGATTCTATAATAAGCTTCTCGGAAAGAAGCTCATCGATTAAGCGGTTCATGGTACTTGTTTTAATGTCGAACAAGGGCATGAGATCTCCCTTTGATACGGTGCCTTGCTTCGCGATGCGCTCATAGAGCGCTTTTTTGGTTGTGAGCCGGTTTAGTGCTATATCCATCATTCGATCCCTGCTTATCGCGTGTTTTCAGTTCCCCCTTAATGATAACCGATAAGATTCAGGCAAGCTATCTTATCGTATAGGAACAGATCTTTTTGCGGAAAATGAAAAAACTATTTAATTTCCAAGTATTCCGATACCGTTTTGGAGCTATAAACGAATGATATTAATCCCTTATGAGGATCATCATCATATCTTATAGCTTTTTCTTCGCATACTTTATTCCAAAATGAAAAAAAGATGATATACTAATAGCATCTAAGGAAATCATTAGACACCGAAAAAGATAGGGGATGTCAGGTATGAAAACCGAAAAAGGTGTGCTGTGGACGATCTTTCTGACCTTTCTGAAAATAGGGCCTGTTACGTTTGGCGGAGGGTACGCGATGATTCCCGTTATAGAGCGGGAGGTCGTCGAGAAGCGCAAGTGGCTGGAAACGCGGGATATCGCAGACATCTTCGCCGTGGCCGAATCGATACCCGGGGCAATCGGTATTAATTCCGCGACGTTTATCGGCTATCGGGTCGCAGGCATTAGAGGAGCGCTCGCGGCCATGATCGGCATACTGCTCCCTACCTTCTGCATTATATTGCTGCTGTCGCTGTTCTTTCTGCAGATGAAGGGACATCCGAAGATGGAGGCCGCCTTCATCTCGATTAGAGCCACGATCGTTGCACTGATTGCTTATGCTGCTATTAAAATCGGCAAAACCGCATTGGTGGATAAAACCTCGGCGGTTTTAATCTTGCTTACCGTCATCGTCATGTATTTCGGACATTCGTTTATTCATCCGGTATTGCTTATTGCAGGCGGGGCGGCTGCCGGGATCGGTATCATTATGCTGAAGCAGAAGCTGGGCCGCAAGACTCCATTAACGAAACGAACGAAACGAACGAAACGAACGAAACAAGAACCGATATTTGATTATATGATTTAAAGGGGCTGGCTCTATGCTGCAGTTACTTCTAGAGTTATTTGCGACTTTTTTTCTAATTGGCATGGTGTCGTTCGGCGGAGGTTATGCCATGATCCCGCTCATCCAGGAGGAAGCGGTCAATCGTCATGAATGGCTGGATGCTCAGCAGTTTACGGACATTATCGCGATTGCGGGCATGTCGCCTGGGCCGATCGCGACCAATATCGCTATATTCATCGGTATGCAGGAAGCGGGATTGCTGGGGGCCATCGTCGCTGCGGCAGGCATGGTGCTGCCATCCCTGTTCATTATCGTCTGCGTCGGGGTTGTGTTTTTCAAGATCTATCAGAACAAATGGCTGCAATCGTCCTTCTATGGCTTAAGAGCTATCATTACGGGACTTATTATATATGCGGCGATCCTGTTTGCCGTTAACAATGGTCTCGTCGGGGAGTTGTCCTGGTTCACGGCATCGCAGCTTCTCATCTTCTTGGGTTCGCTTGCCGCATTATTATTATTCCGCAAGCATCCGGTATACGTTATTATAGCCTCAGGGCTTATTGGAATAGCCATCTACGGTTAGTTGCATGTAAGTCGGCTGTTAAATCACAGAGATCACGAGGAGGCCTTTCATTGGACAACCACAACAAACCAGCATGCTGCTCGGCGTCCCGAAGTGAAGTGACCGCTTTGCGGCGTATAGAACGACCAAGCACCCCGAACATAACTGCACGGAATAAGATTTCTTCGGAGACGATGGTGACTATTCCCGCAGGTGAATTTATGATGGGAACGAACTCTCCGGAAGGTTTCCCGGCGGATGGGGAAGGCCCTGCGCGAATGGTTACGATCGATTCCTTCCAGATCAATCCTTATGCGGTGACGAATGCCGATTTCGGGAGGTTTGTAGAGGCAACGGGATATGTGACGGAAGCCGAACGTTTCGGCTGGTCCTATGTGTTCCATCTGTTGGCCTCCGCCGAAACCAAAGAGCGGGTTGCTAATGTTCCACAGGCCGTTCCTTGGTGGCTGGTCGTGCACGGTGCTTACTGGGCAGCTCCGGAAGGACTCGACTCTAACATCTCGGAGCGAATGAATCATCCAGTCGTTCATATCTCCTGGACTGATGCGAATGCTTATTGCGAGTGGGCAGGCGGCAGGCTGCCGACCGAAGCGGAGTGGGAGTATGCCGCCCGTGGGGGGCTGGAGAGGAAGACATACCCTTGGGGTGACCTGTTGAAGCAGGATGGCAAGCATCAATGCAATATATGGCAAGGGAAATTTCCAATTAAAAACAATGCAAGCGACGGTTATATCGGTACTGCGCCGGTCGATGCATACGAGCCGAACGGCTTCGGTCTCTACAATGTGTCCGGCAATGTATGGGAATGGTGCTCGGATTGGTTCACTCCCGCTTATCATAAAGTGACCCGGGATCTAAACCCGCATTACAACAAACGAACGGACAAGCGTTCCATGCGCGGGGGCTCCTACTTATGCCATCGTTCATACTGCAACCGCTACCGAGTCGCGGCGCGAAGCTCCAATACCCCGGACAGCTCGACGGGGAATTGCGGATTCCGGATAGCGCGATCGCTTGTTTAGGATGATATTACTCTTTGAAATAGTGAATAATTTTATAGAAATTCATTAATATATTCGTACGGATAGATGGCTGGAGGGGGGTAAAATGATGCAATCCTACAATTAAGAGGTGAAGGTTATGATGACGGGGACAAAAGGAAATACGACCTATTATCGACTTTATATAGACGGACAATGGATGGATTCGGCCTCCGGGCGCTTGACTGAGGTGCTAAACCCGGCCAATGAAGAAGTGATTGGATATGTCAGCGATGCGGACCTGGAGGATGTGCAGAAGGCGCTGCTCTCCTCGGAGAAAGCTCAGCGCTCGTGGAAGCTGCTGCCCGCTGTTGAGCGTGCTCGGTATTTGGTCAAGCTGGTGCACCGTATCCAAGAGGAGCGGGAGCATTTCGCCCGGCTGCTTGTGCTTGAGCAAGGCAAGACCTATCGCGAGGCGCTTGGCGAAGTCGACGATACGATGGCTTATTTCATGTACGCGGCGGAATCGGCTACCCGCTTGAAGGGCGATGTGCTGCCGGCTAACCGTCAGGGCGAGATGCTTATGATTCAGAAGGTGCCGTACGGCGTCACTGTAGGGCTGTGCGCCTGGAACTATCCCCTTGCGCTCATTGGCCGCAAGCTGGGCCCGGCGCTGGTGACAGGGAACACGATGATCATTAAGCCGCATGAGCTCACGCCGATTGCGTCTGCCGAGCTCTTCCGTCTCATTGATGAGGTTGGCTTCCCGCCTGGAGTGGCCAATCTCGTTACGGGCACAGGCGTGGAGGTCGGAGGGGCGCTGGTCAGCAGTCCCATTACGAAGCTAGTCACTGTTACGGGCAGCGTTAGAGCGGGACAAGCGATCTACAAGGCGGCGTCGGACAACATTACGGCGTTATCTCTGGAGCTGGGCGGCAAAGCGCCGTTTGTTGTGCTGGAGGACGCTGATGTGGATCAAGCGGTAGAAGCGGCTGTTGGCGCGCGCTTCGCGAATTGCGGGCAGGTGTGCATCTGCAATGAGATGGTGCTTGTGCATGAGAGCATTGCCGATGCATTTACGGAGAAGCTGCTGGAGCGAGTGAAGTCCATTAAGCTGGGCGATCCCTTCGACGAGTCGGTGACGATGGGGCCGAAGGCGAACGGGCGGGATCTGGAGAAGATTGATGTTATCGTGCAGGAGACGGTCCGACAAGGCGCTACTCTGGCTGCCGGCGGCAAACGTCCAACAGGAGACGGGTTCCAGAAGGGCTACTGGTACGAGCCGACGGTACTCACGAATGTTACGCCTGATATGGCTGCAGCAAGAGAAGAGATCTTTGGGCCGGTCCTGCCGATTGTTCGGATCGGAAGCTTCGAGGAAGCGGTGAGCATCATTAATGCCAGCGAGCTTGGCTTGTCGGCTTATCTGTACACCAATGATTATCGCAAGCTGATGCAGGCAATCCAGGTGCTGGAGGTTGGAACGGTATTCCTGAACCAAGGCATGTCGGGCTGCATGCAGGGCCATCACAGCGGCCATAAGCTGAGCGGCATCGGCGGCGAGGATGGCGAATACGGCATTGAGGGCTACCTCCAAAAGCGTACTGTTTACTTGAATTATGCCTAATAGAGGTTAAGAAGCCATATAGGAGCAGCGGGGCTGAAAGGTTAAGCCCTCGCTGCTCTTTCTTGTACAGGCTGGGAGATCGCTTACGATTTTTATAGGATTGCCATGCAAATGCTTAAGATATTTATGCGATTGGCCCAGCATTGTTCGATAGAATGAAGGGGCAGATGAATCGGAAAGGGGTTAACAAGGAATGAAGCGACACAGTTTGATGATTCTGGTCTTTCTCCTCATGATGGGAGCGTTCTCATCGCAGGCGTATGGCATGTCCTCCAAGCACTGGGCGGATGGCACAATACAGGCTTGGGTGCAGGCGGGATATGTTGAGGCGGCATCAGAAGAGGTAAAAAATCCGAATCGCGCGCTCTCTCGCGAGGATGCGGCGAAGCTGATTGGGAGCTCCATCGGCTGGGAAGCCATGGATGCTTCGAGACTGTCGAATGCGGGAGCAGCGGCATGGGCTGTTCAAGCGTCCCAAGGCAAGTCTATTGATCAGGCCAATAAAGGAGTTACTCGAGAGGAAGCTGTCATTGTCGCTTCTGCATTCATAAGCGATGATGCTGCAGGAAGCGTTGATCTGGACCGGATTTTCCGGGATATTGCCGGTATGAGCGCTGAAGGGAAGGCGGCGCTTAAGGCCGTATATGAGGCTGGAGTGTTCGTAGGCAACGGGAGCAAGCTGCGCCCTCAAGCGAAAATTACGTTCGCAGAGCTGGTGACAGTGCTTGACCGTGTCATCTCGCATCGTTATGGATTCCCTTTACTTGATTTCGAGAATGGTGTGATTCCAGACTTTGTAACGACAGGAGATTCCACGATTGAGGTTGTCCACAACGAGGCAACGGACTCCAAGGCGTTAAAGGTCGTGTACGGCGCGGCGGACTTTCCGACTGTCAAATTCACGGCGACTACGCCTTGGCAATTCGGCAGCGGCAAAGCATTGTCCTTCGAGGTCACGAATCCGACGGACAAGGACATTACCTTCTATCTGCGTATGGATGATGACAAAAGCGCGGACGGCGTGGCGCATTCCACTGTAAGCGCTGCCGTTGCGAAAGCAAAGAGTACTCAAAAATATTTTCTCAGCATGGGCTCGGAAGCGTTGGATCTCGGCATGCGGTTCCTTCCTCCCATTCCTGCCGGCAGTCAGCTAGGCTATGGCTGGGGAGAGAAGGGGCTGAACAGCGGCCATATCGTGGAATTCCAGCTGTGGCAAATGTATACGAAGCAGGAATCCACTCTCCTATTCGATAACATTGCCGTAATCGGCGATCCCAATACGGATCTCAGCTACATGGACGACCTGGTGGATGGTTATGGCCAATACACGGGCCTGGACTGGGAAGGCAAGGTACATACCGATGGGGATTTCCTTGCTGACAAGAAGGAAGAGGCTGCTGCGCTCGCCGGCGCCAAGCCGTTGGAAACGAGCAAATATGGCGGTTGGCTGAACGGACCGAAGCTGGAGGCAACCGGGCACTTCCGTGTGGCGAAGCATGAGGGCAAGTGGACGCTGGTGGATCCCGAAGGCTACTTGTTCTTCTCCAATGGTCTTGATATCGTTCGACTGGATGATATGAATACCTGGATCTCAGGCCGGGAAAATATGTTCACGGAGCTCCCCTCCAAGGATGGAGAGCTGGGCGAGCATTACAGATATACAACCATAGTAGGGGCTCCTCCACTGGGGCAGACAGAGGGCTGGCTGTTCAACCATTATCAGGCCAATCTGGAGCGCAAATACGGACAAGACTACGTAAATGTATGGAAGGACATCTCTGTGGATCGCTTCAAGAGCTGGGGCTTCAGCTCGCTCGGCAACTGGTCGGACCCGACATTATTTTTCGGGAAGGGCGATGAGCATGGCATCGCTTATGTCGCTAACGGCTGGACACATTGGGGACAGCATGCCACCATTCCAAGCGGAGGCGGCTGGGCGCCGGTAGCAGATCCATTCGATCCGGCGTTCAAGACAAGCGTGGACGACATGCTGGACGAACAAATATTGGCGTATGGCGTTGAAGATGACAAGTATATGATTGGGGTGTACATCGACAACGAGATCGCTTGGGGCAATCCCGCCAATACGGGAAGCAAGTACGCGCTGATCAGCAACATTATGGCCATGGACAGCTCAGCCAAGAGCAGCTATGCCAAACGCACAATGATTGCCCACCTGAAGTCTGTTTATCAAAACAAAATTGAAAGTCTGAACAGCCAATGGGGCACCAGCTTTGCCTCCTTTGACGCTCTTGGCAAGCCTTATCAGCCGGCAGAGCTGTCCGAGGGCATGCTGCCTGACTATTCGGCCATGCTGAGTCTTCTGGCGGATGAGTACTTCCGCATTGTGGATAAAGCGGTAAGCGCGAAGCTTCCTAATACACTTTATCTGGGCTCTAGATTTGCGGAGTGGGGCACAAGCGAAGAGGTGCAGAAGGCAGCGGCGAAGTATGTGGACGTTATCAGCTTCAATGTGTATAAAGAGGATGTGGAAGGCGAAAACTGGATGCATCTTGAGGAGCTCGATATGCCGGCGATTATCGGTGAATTTGCTTTCGCTTCGGATGACAGAGGCATGTTCGGAACGGGGCCAAACGCGGATACGTCAGCTGTGGATCAAGAGAATCGCGGCGAGAAGTACGTTCATTATATGGAGACTGTACTGAATAATCCTTATTTTGTCGGTGCGCATTGGTTCCAATATGTGGATCAGCCGCTGCTTGGACGCGCATGGGACGGGGAAAATTACAACCTAGGCTTTGTGGATGTAGCTGATGTGCCTTACGAGGAAATGGTCAGCGCTGCAAAGGATGTGCATGCGAGAGCTTATGACATCCGCTTTCTTGGCAAGGGCACGGGTACAGGAGGCGTACAGCCAGGCAAGGAGTGGCTGATGTCCTTCGAGTCGAACGAGGATTTGTCCATCGTTACCGCCTACAAAACAGCCGTTGTTCAGTATGGAGCCGCTGGCGCAACGGATGGCGAACGGGCGATGAAGGTTAACGTAGGTACCCTTGACGCGGATTACTCCGGAGTGGAGATTAAGCCGGCAGCCCCATGGAACCTGGGAAGCAAGCCGCTCGTGGTCGCCGATGTGACCAATCCCAATGCGCTGCCGATCCAGCTTCGCGCGAATGTAACGGATAAGAAGGGCGCGCTTCGTACGTATTATTTTGCCATTGGGGCCAAGGAATCCCGCACGATTTCGATAGCCCAGTTCAAGACCTCCGACCCTGTATGGGGGGAGCAAGAGGGCTTCTGGGGAGCGGAAGCGACGGGGCTCGACGCTTCGGGAATCGCCTCCATTCAGCTGTATCTGTGGGAGGATGCGCCGGAGAGCGGAGATTCGTTCGTGATCGATAACCTTCGCTTGTCACAGAAGTAGGTTGTCCCGCTGGTTTGAGCACTTTGTTTCCAATTGGAAACGGGTGCTCTTTTCCACTTTGTATCTCATCCCTTACAATAAGAGGACGTGATACTGGGAAGGAGAGGTGGAGCATTGCGAGTCTTGTATGCTATAAGCCGATACATCGGCAAGTCCCTGTATCGCAAAATATTATTGTCTTATTTGATTATTATCGCTTTAATCGTATTCGTGCTCCTGTTCGACTTCTATTTCCGAACGGCTAATGACTTGCGGGCACAGGCAGTAGATAGTCATCTTCGCCTGACGCAGCAATCCGCTTCCACGCTGAACGCAAATATGACGAACGTCAAAAGCTTTGCCTGGAACTACTTTGGAGACTTCGACTTTCATCAGTTTGTGCGCGGTATGGGCACGGATCCGGAGGGACAAAGCTCTTACCGCGGCAAAATATCCAATTTTGTATACAATCATCCCATTGTATCGAATGTGGTGATCTCGCAGCTTGACGGCAACGCTATGCGGGTAGGCGGTCTGGTATCCACCCTGATTGCCCCCAGTGAAATGCAGCGCTTGACGGATGTCGCGATTGGAGCCAATGGCAAAGGCTTGTGGCTGCCTACGGACATGTACAATCCCAGCGCGTCAGGACAGCAGGTCGGTTACACGCTGTCGTATGTCCAAGCGATTCGACAAATTACCTTGACATCGCCCGGTCCCATTATTGGTGTGATGCATTTTACGCTGTCATCGGAATCGCTGGAGCAGTGGCTGGCGGAAAGCGAGGGGAGCCGAGAGGGCAGAACCTATCTGGTGGATAAGGAGCATGGCACCATCGTGTATTCCAGGCATGCCGCTGAGCGGGGCAAGCGCATCTTGACCGCTGAGGAGCTGCTGATGGTGGGCAGCCAGAGCAAAGGCCACTATTACCGTTCCAGCTTAGGAGGAAACCAATTGATCGCTTATGACAGTCTGGGTCATACGGGCTGGCTTGTCGTTACGGAGGTGCCTACTCGGGTGCTGACGGAGTCTGCCGACAATTTCACGAAGCGGACGATCTGGATTGGCGTGTTCACCCTGCTGTTCTCCATGCTGCTGGCGGGATTTATATCGTCCCGCACCATTACGCCGCTTAAGCTGCTCAGCAAAGGCATGAAAGCGATTGAGAAGGGCAATTATTCCGTCGTGCTTCCCGTGCGCACCGAGGATGAGATCGGGTATCTGAGCAAATCCTTCAATCGTATGACCAGGGAGATCAATCGTCTGATCAGCAAGGTATATGAATCGGAAATAGTGAAAAAAAATGCGGAAATCAAATCGCTGCAATCGCAGATTAATCCCCATTTCCTGTACAACACCTTAGGCATTATCGATAGTATCTCCTCGCTGCACGGGGACGATCGAGTATCTCTGATCAGCCGCTCGCTGGCCAAGATGTTCCGTTATAATATAAGCGGCAATGATGTGTCCAAGCTGGATGCGGAATTACAGCAAATCAGGCTGTATTTGTCCATTCAAAAAATCCGGTTCGACAGCAGGCTGGACTATACCATTTATTTGGAGCCGGGTCTGGAGCGGGTGCCCATCCCGAAGCTTCTGTTCCAGCCGCTAGTGGAGAACAGCGTCAATCATGGGATCAGCCACAGCATCGATGGCGGGATCGTTCGTATTGAAGCGATTTCTCTGGGCCAGGACGAGCTGCAGGTGAAAATATGGAATAATGGATTGGTCATTGATGAGGAGCGTCAGCAGTGGCTGCGGGAGCTGCTGCAGCTGGAGGATGCTCCTGCAGGGCTTGAACAACAACAAGCTTCTATTGGCCTTCACAATGTGCAATCCCGCATCCGCATGTTATATGGTCCGGAATGCGGCATTACGTTCAGCAGCGACGAGCAATATGGGACAACCTTTTCCATTACGATCAAAACCTATTTGCCCGACCAGGAGGCTTAAACGATATGAGAATTATGGTGTTGGATGACGAGCCCATTATTCGACAAGGCATCATCTATAAGATTCGTCTGACCGGTCTGCCTGTAGAGGTCGTAGCGGAAGCGGGGGACGGGCTCAAGGGGCTGGAGCTGATGAAGACAGCTAAGCCGGACCTGATTGTAACGGATATTCATATGCCTGGCATGAACGGACTGACATTTATCCGACACGCGTTGGAGCTGGATGCCCGGGTTAAGCTGATCATTGTCACCGGCTATGATCAATTTGATTACGCCAGGCAAGCGATCAAATACGGAGTCAGCAATTATCTGGTGAAGCCGCTGGAGGACGATGAGCTGTATGCTACGCTGATGGAGCTATTGGAGCGCAGAGAGGCGGAGCAGCAGACGGATCAGATGATTCAGGAGCTGAAGAGCGTGGCCGAAACAAGCCAGGAGGCTTCCCGTCAGCAGGCGCTTACCCAATTCCTGCAGGAAGAGGACTTCGCGGAGGCCAGCAGCGAGCTGGATGAGCTTGCGAAGCATGGAGTTGCCTTTACGGCCGTTGTCCTCCAATTGGAGCCGTTCAAGGTGCCTCATGGCTCCTTTGGTCCAGGTGAGGAGGAGCTGCTCTGGTTCGCAATCAAAAATATTGTAACGGAGCGCTTCCTGTCCAATGCTATCAGGGGCATCCTTGTGCATCATTCGCTGAGGCGCTTCGAGCTGGTGTACGTGCTTGGACTTCAGAAGGGGCAGGACAGCGCGGGAGTGACCTATACGCTGGAAGCGATTTCGTTCGGCATTCGGAAGTATCTGAAGCTGGGAGTCACGATAGGCGTAGGGCCTTATCAGCAACAAATGGCGAAGGTGCAGGAGAGCTACCGGGAAGCGAAGCAGATCGCCAGGAACGCGATCCTTCATGGAGGGAATCGGATCTATCAGGCCCAGGGCGCAGCGAATGGGGGCCAAGAGGCGCAACGGAAGTCCTTTATCGGCCAAGAGGATGTCAAGCTTCTGGAGGATTGGCTGGGCAAGTGGGAGAAGGACAAGGTTCACAAGTGGATCGAGCGGCGGCTTGGCGCCATAGTGCAGGAGCCCGCCTCCAGCTATGTGATGGTGGAATGGTTCTGCGTGGATTTGTATCTATTCCTCAACAAATATTGGATCAACCATGCCACGGATTCGCAGTGGGCGATCGGCGAGCTGACAGATTTGCAGCGAGAGCTGCAGCAAGCAACAGCATGGCATGAGATCGTCGAGCAGATGAAGCGGCTCGTTACGAATATGATTGGCTTATTGTCCAAATCCAATAATATTGAAGGAAAAGAAATTATGGAGGCGGTTAGGCTCTACTTGGAGCGCCATTACGCAGAGCCTATCCAGCTGGCAATGATTGCGGAACGGTTCTTTATTCATCCCAATTACTTCTCCAAGCGCTTTAAGGAGAAATACGGGGAATCCTTTGTCGATTTCTTGAATGGGCTTCGGATGAAGGAGGCGGCTCGGCTGCTGGTGGAGACCGATATGAAGATACGCGATATCAGCGAGAGGGTCGGCTTCGACGATGCGGCTTATTTCGGAAGCGTATTCCGCAAGCGCTTTGGCGCAACGCCAGGCCAATATAGGGATAAGGGCGCTCCGCATGCGTAGAAAGGAGGGGGATAAAGATGGTTGCAGGTATTGTGACAAGAGCGACATTAGCGGCGGTCACTGTCCTATGGTTCATACTGTCTCTGACCGCGTGCTCCGGGAATAACCATCTGAAGCTGGAAGACGGCTTGACGGACCCTGTTGTCGAAATTGTTGTCTGGGACAAGCCATTCGCGGGCTCGGCGGAGAAGCCATATTACGATCGGATGTTTCAGGAATTCGAGCAGACCTATCCCCATATCCGGGTCATTCATATGGAGGCGGCCTTCCAGAAGGAGCGCGAGCAGTTTATGACAGCAGTCGCGGGGGGCGAGCAGCCGGATTTGTATAATGCCGCGTTTCCCGATATGGAGTCGTACATCGATCAGGGCATTCCTGCCGATATTACAGAGATGTGGACACAATATCCGGACAGCGCCGACTATTCCTCCATTGCTATGGCGACAGCGGAGAAGGATGGACGAATCTATGGTATTCCTAACTTCATGTATGTGACAGCCTTGGCGTATAACAAACGGATTTTTGAGGAGAATGGCATCAACCCGGAGGAAGCTTTCCTGAATTGGGACTCCTTCGCAGCGGCGGCGGAGCAAGTGACCGACCGCTCCAGCAATCAATATGGCTATACCATTCTGGGAACCGAGTGGGCGGATTGGTTCTATGAATATTATGTGTGGCAAGCTGGAGGCGATCTTACCAGCAAGAATTCTGATGGAACCGTACAGTTGACCTTTAATTCCAATGCCGCGGTTCAGGCGCTGAGCTATTATCAGGATTTGAAGTTCCGCTATGGCGTGACGCAGCCCAACACGCTGCAAAGTCTGGATGACAACAAAAAAGACTTCTACGCTGGGCGCGCCGCGACGATGATTACAGCCTCCAACTGGTTCGGGGAAATGCTGGAATCGGGTGTTGACATGGATGATATCGGAGTGACGACGTTTCCGAAGGGTCCCGCTGGCGTGTCACTTGCGCAGGTGGGCGGAGGTATCTGGATCCTGAACCCGAACGCGACGGAAGAGAAGCAGCAGGCAGCCTTCACCTACGCGACCTTCATGACCTCCAAATACGCTTTGGAGCAGATGCTTCGATTCCAGAAGGAGCAAGGCATGCTGCCCAATCTGCTGTCGGTGCGGGAGGACGTTGATCCCATCGCTTACGCGGAAGGGATGCCGGAGGAGCTTGTCCGCAGTATTCAGCGGGCAGCCGAGGAGAGTCGGCTTGAATATTTCCTCAAGTCCCGTCTAAGCCCTTATGTCTCTGCTGCGGTTCAGGAGGTTCTGCTGAATGAAAACACAAAGCCATATGATGCCCTCACCCAAGCGCAGGAGAAAGCTCAGCGCGAGGTCATTGACGCTTATAATATGGAGTTCGACTAACCCAGCGAGCGGACAGCCTTCCAAGGCTTCCGCTCGTTTCTGTATGTATGGTTAAGATTTTCGTATGAACCGCTTAATATATTCTTACAGCTCACGCCCCCATTCCTTCTACAATAAGAAGTGTAAAGCAAAGCTAAGCACATCACTCGAATGGGGGAACTATCAGTGAAAAAGAAAGCAAAGCTAATGGCTGTTCTAGCCCTGACTCTCGTTGTATCGCTGTTCATGGCAGCATGCTCCGGCAACAACGGCGGCAATAATGGAAGCGGCAACAAACCAGCAGGCGGCGATTCCGCATCAGCACCGCCTGCTACGGATGAAGTGGTTGAGATTGTATCTTGGGACATGCCGCAGGACGGCGACCCCGCTAAGCCATATTGGGAGCAGGTCTTCAAGGATTTCGCCGAGAAATATCCGAACATCAAGGTTGAGCATGTGATGCAGACGCTAACCAAAGAAAGAGAGCAGTTCATGACAGCGGTTGTAGGCGGCGAGCAGCCGGATCTGTACGCGAATGCGTTCCCGGATATGGAATCCTACATCGACCAAGGCATTACGGCTGATATTACGGAGCTGTGGAACAACTACGCGGAGAAGGATATGTTCCTGCCTTCCGCTACACAAGCAGCTACAAGAGACGGCAAAATTTACGGCATTCCGAACTTCATGTATGTAACGGGACTGGCTTACAACAAACAGATGTTTGCTGACGCGGGCCTTGATCCGGCAGAAGCGCTGAAAAACTGGGAGTCCTTCGGCGAGGCAGCGCAGAAGCTGACGGATGCCTCCAAAAATCAATACGGCTATGCCTTGCTGGGCATGGACTGGGCGGACTGGTTCTTTGAATATTATGTATGGCAAGCCGGCGGCGACCTGACCGAGCAGCAGGAAGATGGAACGGCTAAGCTGACCTTCACGTCTGAGCCTGCCGTACAAGCGCTGCAATATTACAAGGATCTTAAATTCAAGTATCAAGCGACACAGAAGAATGTTGTTCAAAGTCTTGACGAGAACTCCAACGACTTCTACCAAGGCCGCGCAGCTTCTATGATTGCCGCATCCAACTGGTTCGGCGGTATGGTTTCCTCGGGCATGGATATCGAAAACATTGGTTTCTCCGTACTGCCTCCGGGCCCTGGCGGCACGTCCCCAGCACAGGTGGGCGGCGCGGTGTGGATCTTTAATCCGAAGGCAACACCAGAGAAGCAGCAAGCGGCGTTCACGTACGCAACGTACCTGATGTCCAAGGAAGTACAGGATGGGTTGCTTCAGTACCAGATGGATAACGGTATCTTCCCGAACCTGTTGAATGTAAGAAGCGACGTGGATGCGTCTCAATTTGTGGAAGGCATGCCTCAAGAGCTGATCGAGAATGTGCAGGCAGCAGCTGGCGAAGGCCGTCTGGAGTACTTCCTGAAAGCACGTCTGAGCCCTTATGTGGTCAAAGCTGTTCAAGAGGTGCTCCTGGATGAGAAGGCGGATCCAATGGCGGTTATGCAGAAGGCGCAAGATCTGGCACAGCGTGAAGTCGTAGACAAATACAATCAAGAAGTTAAAAAATAATAGCCATTGGGATTCCCCCGGCCGGGGGAATCCCGATAGCCGTTCCTGGGGTGAGGGAGACATATGTTGCGTAAATTAAACATTCGCTGGGTGCCGGTTTTGTTTTTGTTGCCTTCTGTAATTTGTTATGTGATGTTTAAGTATTATCCATTAATGAATATGGCCTATATTAGTTTTTTTGACTATAGCATCGTTAATCCGCCTGGTAAATTCATCGGCTTCGCCAACTATACGGAATTTTTGAAATCAACTACGTTCTGGCAAGCGATTTCGAATACGTTTATATTCTTTGGTCTATATTTGGTCCTTACATTCTGGATTCCTATTGTTCAAGCTTTGTTCCTGTATGATATTCGTCGGGGCAATGCTTTCTTCCGTTTCATGTATCAATTGCCAACCATCATGCCTCTTGTAGGCGGGGTGCTGGTCTGGAAATGGATGTATAACCCGGATTTTGGCTTGCTGAACTACTGGCTTGATTTTGTAGGATTAGGTCCATACCTGTGGCTCAATGACGCCACGATGACGAAGCTTGCAATTGTTCTGCCTGCCGTATTCGCCGGCAACGGAATAGCACTGCTGTTGTATTATTCCGCACTGAAGTCCATACCAACGGAAATATTGGAGGCGGCGAAGATGGATGGAGCAGGTCCATGGAGAAGGATGTGGACGATGCTTCTGCCCAATATCAAATTTATTATTGTCATTCAATTTGTGGCTTTCATGTCAAGCGTCCTGCTTGCTTATGACCATATTTACATTATGACGCAAGGCGGACCAGCAGGCAGCACAACGGTCGTGTCCATGCTTGTTGTCAATTCAGCCTTCCAGCAATCTCGATTCGGCATATCCGGTGCGGTATCCGTATTTATGTTTATCGTCATTGCGTTACTGACCATCATTCAGAATAAAATTTCCGCAGAAAAGGATTGATCATATGGAACGCACTCGCATAAGGGAAAAAGGGGGAAGATCGCTAAAGATTACGGCCTATGTGGTGACAATATCGTTCGTAATCTTTGCGTTAATCCCTATTCTGTGGATGTTCGCCTCCTCGCTCAAGACGGAGAAGGATATTAACTCCTATCCGCCCAAGTGGCTGCCGACGATTCCCCAATCCATTCAAGTGACAATTGATTACACAGGAATGGATGAGACTGATCCGGCATTCTACGAGAAGGACGCCATGAGAGCGATGTGGTATCCGTGGATGAAAAATATCCGCGAGAGCATTGGCGATGTGACCATCACAGGAGTGAAGGACGGTCGTAAGCTCTATACAGCAGAGACCGTCTCCTCTATGTTCTTTGTCGGACAGCCTAAGGTTGTGCCAACCACGATCTTCAATGACAAGATGATGGATAAGAAGCTGCCTATCATCCAGGAGAACAAGCTGTCCAAGTTCGAATGGGAGGGTGACAGCGGCAAGAGTATAGCCGTAACGCCGTCTATTGCGGAGTCCGATCTGTCCAGCCGCTTCTCTGCCTTCTATCAATCCAATGAATTAATAAAGGGTCAAGTTGTTGCCATTAGCGAACAATCCAACTGGGTTCGTGTCTTCAGCAGCTATATGGCGCTCAACAAAATCGCGGAGGATACGGCCGGGGCGCTGGGCTTCGCCCAATATTTCTTGAACAGTGCTATTATTACAGTGGCGAGCGTCCTTGTGCAGATGGTGCTTGGCGGACTTGCGGGATATACGCTGGCGCATCTCATCGAGAGTAAGAAATGGAAGTTTTTCTGGATCATGTTTTTCCTGGCTACAATCATGATTCCTGATATTTCTTTATTGCTGCCGATGTATCTGCTCATGAAGGACTTAGGTCTCGTTAATTCCTTACTCGCCGTAATTTTGCCGCATACCGCCTGGGGGATTATCATCTTCCTATTCAAGGGCTTCTTCGACCAAGTGTCCAAGGAGCTGCTGCAGGCGGCCAGGGTTGATGGCGCTACCGAGCTTAGAACGTTCCTGCAGATCGTGACGCCGCTCTCTATTCCAATCTTTACTACTGTCGGTGTCATGACCTTCATTCCGGTATGGAATGAGTTTCTATGGCCGCTTGTCGTCAACAGCTCGCCGAAATATTGGACGTTTACCGTTGCGCTCAATGACCTGCAGAATCAGCCAAGCGTGCTGCAGAATATGCTGATGGCCAGCGCATTTGTATCCATGATCCCGCTGTTGCTGATCTTCCTCTTCTCACAGAAGTATATCGAGAAGGGTGTGGCATTCTCAGGTGTGAAGGGTTAAGCAGCTTCAGAACAAGGAGGCGAATTGCCGATATGATTGGGAAGGTTGCGATTGTGACGGGCGCAGCAGGAGGTATTGGCAGAGGCATCGTCGAAGTGCTGCTTCGCGAGGGCTGCCGCGTCGCTATGCTGGACTGGAATGAAGAGGCAGGCCATGCAGCCATGCGAGAGCTGACTGCGGCCGGGGGAGAAGCGGTTTTCATATGTACGGATGTAGCCAAGGAAGAGGATCTGCAGGAGGCAGTGAATCAGACCGTCTCCCGATTCGGAGATATTCATATTCTGGTCAATAATGTAGGGACACATTACTACAGGCCGGTGGAGCAGATTCCTTCAGATGAATTTGACCGGGTGCTGCGAACGGATCTGAAGGGGCAGCTCCTGCTTATTCAACAAGTGTTGCCGCATTTGAAAAGGAACCAATCCGGCTCGATAATTAACATCGCCTCCGTACATGCACAGGTTACACTTCCGGGCTTCAGTTCCTATGCAGCGATCAAGGGCGGAGTTACGGCGATGTCGAGAAGTCTTGCGCTGGAGCTGGCGCCCTTCGGCATCCGGATCAACTGTGTGCTGCCTGGTTTAACGCGGAACATAGGCATGGACCGCTACCTGAGCAGCATTGCCGCTGATGAACGCAAGACGAGAGAAGCCGAGCTGACCCGCAATATCCCATTGGGGAGAATGGCGGAGCCTGTCGAGATCGGCGAGCTGATCGCTTTTCTTGCAAGCGACAAGGCAGCCTATATGACGGGCTCCTCGCTGGTGATCGACGGCGGGGTGTCAGTCCGGCTGCATAATGATTATTAATACGGTAAGGTGCCTAGCGACTGTGCTGAGGCACCTTATTTTCATTCACAACACTGCTATCTAATGATTATACGATCTATATGATACACGGCTATCGGTTTTTCTGACCCCCCATTTTCCGGTATTCCCCCGGTGTCATTCCTTCCTTTTTCTTGAATCGATCAATGAAATACGAGACATTAATATATCCGGCGCCGGTAATAATATCCTTCACAGACATGTCTGTCTGCAGAAGCTCTTTTTTGACGTGCTCGATGCGCAGGTCAAACACATAATCGGTAAAGGTAGTTCCGATCATATCTTTGATCGAGCGGCTAATAAACGATGGAGATAATGACAGCTCCTCTGCCATTTGGCTCAGGTTAAATTCATATAACAAATGATGGTCATGAATATAGGTCATGATTCGTTGGCCGAGTGCGGTTATTTCCTGGTCCTTGCGTTCCTTGGCATGCTGGCACAACGTGACCACACATTGGCTCAAATCCTGTTTGAACTGATCCATGGACTGCTGATTGACGAGCTGCCTGAACGTTTCTGTATGATGAGGCATGGCTTGCACATGAACCAGCTTGAATATGGAGTTGACCAGATCCGAAGTCATACACTTGGTCATCAGAAGCGACTTATGTTCATTGATCTCTTGAAGAATCTGTTCAAGAGATTCCAGAGCCAACTGCTCGTCGCCTTGTTTAATAGACTGGAGCAAAGTGAGCTTAATGTCGGCTGAGTACCAGCGAGTAGAATCCTGCTCACTCCAATTGACCACATCGAGATAGTTAATCATGCTGCCAGAAGGGAATTTCAGCTCATATTCCTTGGCTGCTAATGATTCGATATATGATCTGTGGATATCGAGATAGGTGGCGTAGGTTCTGCCTATACTAATAGTCGGTTTTGTTCCGGTCCGTTCAGAGATCACCTTCTGCAGCTCTTTGACAACATGGTCAACGTGACTTGACGGCTCATGAGATTGGTTAAACAGCCCTACGATACAAGCGAATGTCCCGCGACGATAAAATTCGATCGGATATACGGCTATATTCTCATTGGAGAAAGCAGCCAAGCTGTTCGATAACTCATGCGTTAAGGCGGTATTCGCTTCTTCAGCGCTAAAGCTGAATATGAAGTGCGCAGTGCCTCGAAGCACGACTTGGTGTTCCTTCATGAAGGTGTATACATCGGACTCTGAGATAAAGTAACCGCTAATGAGCTTGACCAGGAATTGATCCTGAATCAATTGCTTCTGATTTTCCATCTGATAGAGAAGAGATTGTTGACTTTGGGACATGCTCTCGAAGGAATGAGCAATATAATCAAATTCTTTGTTCATGTTAGGACGGGCTGCCTCAAGCTCCAACTGAATTCTGGAGATTATTTGCTGAACAGGCTTGTAAAATCGCTTGGATAACAAAATAGCAACCGCTACCCCGATCAATACTAACGATACCAATACGTATACAATTAAATTTGTTAGCTTAAGCACTCGTTGATAGAACTGATCAGTCGGAATCAGAGTCATATAGGTCCATCCGGTTGCCTCCGATTTAACCCAGGATACGGACATGGAATCGGATTCGATAATCATAGCGGACTGCTTGCTCATCGATGCTTGATCTTGAAGATGATGGATAAAGTCTTCAGGAAGTGTCAGCTCATTTGTCTTAGCTGTAAGAAGATTACGATTCTGATCGAATACGAATACGGCACCCCTGAAGTCTCCTAAGATCGGTGCCATTAATTTGTATAATCGCTGGCTATCGAACAGATAAAGCACGATGCCATGCGGGTTGAGTGATCGAACAGGGAAAGGAATGCCGATCGTCATAATCTCTTTGGAAGTATGATTGGTAAGTATAGGCTCTGATGGCCGCACAAAAGGCTGCTTATGTTCATTAAGATCACTAATCCAGTGCTCGGACACCTCCGTCTTGCTCCTATAATAGTCCTTGATTAGTGAGGCTGTGCTGTATAAGGCGTTTGAAGAATAAAAATTACCGCTGTCAAATTGATGATAAAAGATTTCCTCGAAGTAGGAGGAGCTTGCTTTGTACTTCTGGATTTCCTTGATGACCTCTATAGAGGCGTAGGTATCGTTAAGATGATAGCTGGACAGATCAGGATTCAACGACATCAGTACGGTCGTTTCCGTTAAATCCAGGAACTGCTGGTCCATCAGGTCTACAGCCTGGTGCAGCCGAGCCAGATTCGTTTCTTCGATTTCTGTTCGGAGAGCGCTTACAGCACCTGCATATATAAAAACACCCAAAATGGCTACAGGTATACTGAACATAATAATGAAGGCGAGCAGGTATTTGGTATACAAGTTCCACCTCATGAGGGCACTCCCTTTCTCGGCTTGTTAAGTGTATCTCTTATTGTATCTGTATATGGAGCGACAATAAAGAGTGAAAAGGGCGAATAACGAAATCGAATATGCCGAATGAAGCGGATATTCAACGGGATATATTCGAGTATGAAGGAAAATGCAGATATTTACGGCATGATCCTTGGGGTGCTACAGTCAGAGCAAGTTACGTAACGACAATAAACAAGAGGTGGTCCATTGCTATGAACATGTACTTGCAGACCTGGAAAAAACAAATCAAACGAAACTGGCACCTGTATTTGTTTATTTTACCGACACTGTCTTATTTTATAATCTTCAACTATTTACCCATGTACGGGCTGCAAATCGCATTCAAAAACTTTTATCCCTCTCAGGGCATATTTGGCAGTGAGTGGATTGGCTTTGAGCATTTTGAGCGGTTTTTCAATTCCCCTTCCTTTTGGACGATTATTCAGAATACGATAACCATCAGTCTGTATGAGCTTGCCTTGTTCCCTCTTCCCATTCTGTTCGCGTTAGCGATTAACGAGCTGCGGAATGGAATGTTTAAGAAGAGTGTGCAGATCATCACTTATGCACCTCACTTCATATCTGTAGTTGTCGTTGCGGGAATTATTGTTTCTTTGGTTCATCCAACAACAGGAATAATCAATAAGGGCATTGTCCTGCTGGGGGGAGAGCCTATTAGCTTCATGACTGAGCCTGCATGGTTCAAGTCCATCTATGTATGGTCAGGGACCTGGCAGCAATTAGGCTGGAATTCGATCATTTATATAGCGGCGCTCAGCGCAATTAATCCGGAACTGCATGAGGCAGCTACTATAGATGGCGCGACTCGCGTGCAACGAATATGGAATATTAACTTGCCGGGAATTATGCCTACAGTTATTATTCTGCTCATTCTAAGTATTGGCAGCTTTATGTCTATCGGATTTGAGAAGGTCTATCTACTGCAGAATCAGCTGAATATGGATTCATCGGAGGTCATTCAAACATATGTATACCGGAGCGGCTTGCTCCAGGCACAGTACAGCTTCTCGGCAGCAGTAGGCCTATTCAATTCCGTCATTAATTTACTGCTCTTAGTCACAATAAATTCAATTGCACGCAAAGTAAGTCAAACAAGCTTGTGGTAACACACAAAAAAGGGAGTGAGGAAAAATGAAGGCTTCTTTCGGGGACCGGATATTTGAAGGGATCAATCGTGCTGTCTTGATTCTGATAACGCTGGTTGTACTGTATCCTCTAGTCTATGTAGTCAGTGCTTCGATCAGCGATCCGACGTATGTCAATACAGGCGAGATGTGGCTGTGGCCGATTGACATCACATTAGATGGTTACCGCAGAGTGCTGGATAATCCAGATATCTGGACAGGTTATCGGAATACCATTATTTATACTGTGCTTGGTACAAGTATCAATCTTCTATTAACGATTCCATGTGCTTATGCTTTGGCGCGAAAGGATTTATACGGCCGTAATTTCATTACTGGCATATTTCTTGTAACCATGTTCTTCAGCGGAGGTCTAATTCCGAGCTATCTTATTATTAAGAATCTGAATCTTCTGGACACTCCATGGGTGCTTATTGTAGTGGGGGGAGCCAGCGTCTGGAACTTGATTGTGGCAAGAACCTTCTTCCAGAATACGATTCCGCGAGAGCTTGAGGAGGCTGCTGAGGTTGACGGCTGCTCCCATATCTCCCTGTTCCTGCGTATTATTATTCCAATATCAGGCCCAATTATTGCGGTAATGGCATTGTTCTATGGCGTTGCTCACTGGAACCAATACTTCAATGCGCTGATGTACCTGCAGGATCGATCATTGTTCCCGCTGCAATTATTTCTGAGAGAAATTCTGATCGTTAATGAAATGAGCGCCAACATGATGATGGATGGAGACTCGATGGCTGCTATGGCCGAACAAGCCAAAATTGCTGATATTATCAAATATGCTGTCATTATCATTTCTGCGCTGCCCTTGCTTATTCTGTATCCGTTTGTCCAGCGTTTCTTTATTAAAGGTATTCTAATCGGCTCATTAAAAGGCTAATAGAGGTTGTTTCAAAATCATAATCGATATATGGAGGAAAGATATGCATCCTTATAAAAACGCCGCATTACCTGTAGATGTGCGAGTAGACGATTTATTGCATAGAATGACGCTGGCTGAGAAGGTGGTGCAGACACTTTCGATCGGAAAGGTTGGTCAAAGCTTTGATGTCGAGCTAAATGAAGACGGGAGTCTTGCGGAAGGCTGTATGGAAGAAATTTATACGCATGGCGCCGGCGCCATTCAGCTTCCCTTCAAGACCGACTCGATTGAAACAAGAATCAAGAAGCTTAACGCGCTTCAGGACTATTTTGTAAACAAAACAAGGCTGGGAATACCTGTAATGGCTCAAGAGGAATGTCTGCACGGACATCTCGCCAAGGATGCTACAAGCTTTCCCATCCCTATCGCTATGGCGAGCACATGGGATACAGAGCTGATTGAACGTGTATACTCCGCAATTGGGAAGGAAGCAAGGGTCAGAGGGGGGCATGAAGCGCATACGCCTGTGCTTGATCTTGCAAGAGATCCTCGATGGGGGCGAACAGAGGAAACCTACGGCGAAGATACGCACCTTGTTTCGAGAATGGGAGTAGCTGCAGTCAGAGGCTTACAAGGCACCGATGAAACCGTTGGACCTGAGCATGTCATTGCCGCTCCCAAGCATCTGGCTGGTTATGCGCAGTCTGATGGGGGACGCAACTTTGCTCCAAGCAACATTCCCATTCGCGTGCTGAGAGATCAGATTCTGCCTCCATTCAAAGCGGTGGTACAAGAAGCTGGAGCGCTCGGTATGATGCCTTCTCATAATGAGATCGATGGGATTCCTTGTCATGGCAACAGACAGCTGCTTACCGAGATCCTGCGAGATGAATGGGGTTTTAACGGAATTGTTGTATCCGATTACTTCGACGCCTCCAGATTGGATATCTTGTTCCATGTTGTAGACAATCAGAAGGAAGCCGCAGTAAAAGCGTTAAAGGCAGGTTTGGACATGGACTTGCCTGGCGGAGGGTGTTATACCCAATTATTGGATGCCATAGCTGAGGACCCTGCGTTGGAGGAAGTGCTGAATGTTACAGTAGCACGCATATTACGAGTCAAGTTTTTGCTGGGGCTATTCGAGAATCCATATGCAGATGCAGAGCATGCCAAGCAAGTCATTAATTGTGAGCAGCATAAGAAGCTTGCCAAGGAAGCGGCGGACAAATCGATTACCCTGCTGAAGAATGAGGGCGGGCTGCTGCCTCTGAACAGGAATGAAATTCGCAAGCTTGCTGTAATTGGACCGAATGCACATCCCATCTGCACCGGCTCATACAGTACAAAGCCGAATAAAGGTATTAGTATTCTGGATGGGATTATAGCAAAAACAAATGGAGAGCTGGAAGTTGCTTATGCAGTAGGCTGCGAAATTATAAAAGGGAAGGATGACAGCGGGGAAACGGAACTGGATCGACGCATGAATAATCCTCAATTAAGTACATGGGATAAAAATGCTGCTTGGATCGAAGAGGCTGTCTCTGTAGCCAAGGAAAGTGACGTAGCCATCCTCTGTATCGGCGGTAACACTTTAACAAGCAGAGAGGCTATATTCTTCAACGATGATAGAGGAGACAGGTATGATCTAGACCTTCCCGGAGTTCAAAATGAACTGGTAAAAAGAATAGTCGAGACCGGGACGCCTACTGTTGTCCTGCTCATCAATGGAGGTCCGTTGACGATTAACTACATCGCGCAGCATGTGCCCGCTATCCTGGAGGGCTGGTATCTTGGGGAAGAAACAGGTCATGCGGTAGCGGATGTATTGTTCGGCGATGTGAATCCAAGCGGCAAGCTGCCTATTACTTTCCCTCGTTCAGTAGGACAATTGCCTGTGTATTACTCACAAAAACCAACGGGCTTATTCAAAAAATATTTATTTGCCGAGCACGATGAGCCGCTGTTCTCTTTCGGTACGGGATTAAGTTATACAACATTCCAATATCGTCATTTGCAATTAAGCTCAAATACGATGCCGATGAATGGTTGCGTCACTGTAACTGTCGAAGTCAGTAATACGGGTGAGCGCGCAGGGGATGAAATTGTGCAATTGTATATTGCAGACCTGGTGAGCTCCGTCACAAGGCCCGTTCAAGAATTAAAAGGCTTCATGCGCATTACACTCCAGCCAGGTGAAGCACAAACGGTTGCTTTCCGCATTGAGCCTTCTATGCTGAGCTTTACAGGAGAGGACTATGAAACGACAGTGGAGCCTGGCGCATTCAAAATAATGGTGGGTTCAAGCTCGAAGCATTATGAATCTATCGTTCTGAATGTGATAGAAGAGGAGAAAACGAACGATGCACAATAAGGGCAGCTTTCACCCATACGACTTGCGCTGCGAATATAAAGTAGATTACCTTGGGCTGGGCGAGCGCAGCCCAAGGTTCAGCTGGAAGCTTCATGCAGAAGGCAGGGATGTGCGGCAATCCGCCTACAGGCTGTGTGTATCGACTGGAGAGCAGGAAATATGGGACACAGGCAAGGTCGATTCTGATCAGTCCTTGCATATCACGTATGCGGGACCTGCTCTTAGCTCAAGAACGCGCTATGAAATCCGTGTCAAGGTTTGGAATCAGCATGGCCAAGAATCGGATTGGAGTGAGGCGGCATACGGTGAGACAGGGCTGTTGGAGCATGATGAATGGCGAGCATCATGGATAACTGCCAGATTCGAGCAATCAGAGCCCTGTCAGCTGCTGCGCAAGCTATTCACATTAGGCGATAACATCGTTTCGGCCCGACTGTATGCCACAAGCCTTGGCGTATACAGGGTGTATGTTAATGGGGAGTCCGCTGATGACACCTTGTTTGCACCTGGATGGACTAGCTACAACAAGAGGCTGCAGTACCAAACCTATGATGTAACGAAGCTGCTTGCAAGCGGAGAGAATACAATTGGCGTCATGCTGGGCAATGGCTGGTATATGGGCAATTTGGGCTGGAATGGATTAAGTCAGCTGTATGGCAATGAACGCGCTGCATTACTGCAGCTTCATGTTCAATATAAGGATGGCAGAGAAGAAGTGATTGTCTCGGATGATTCCTGGAGAGCCAGCAAGAGCGCTTTGCTTATATCCGAGCTGTATCACGGCGAATATTACGATGCACGGCTCGAAAGCAAGGGATGGCATAACAAAGGGTTCGATGATAGTGAATGGATCCCTGTATCACTGTTGGGCTATGGCTATGATACATTGATAGCGCAAGAAGGCGAGCCGGTTCGAATAGTGGAGGAGCTGCAGCCTGTTCAAGTGCTTTGTACACCTAAAGGGGAAACCGTAGTAGATTTTGGCCAGAACATGGTTGGTTGGGTGCAGTTTGCGGTCGAGGCGGATGAGGGACATACCGTTGTAATCCGTCATGCAGAGGTGCTGGATGAGGACGGAAATTTCTATACGAGTAACCTTCGTACAGCCAGACAAACAATCACTTATATCTGCAGTGGAGGACAAAGGGAATGTTATGAGCCTTATTTTTCATTCCAAGGCTTCCGCTATATTCAGGTTGAAGGTATTCGGCCGGAGCTTATTGCAGCAAGTGTTGTGGCTAAAGTCATTCATAGCGATATGGATCAAACGGGGACGTTCGAATGCTCTGACGAGCTGGTGAACCAGCTGCAGCGAAATATTGTATGGGGGCAAAGAGGGAATTTCCTTGACATTCCAACCGACTGTCCGCAGCGTGATGAAAGGATGGGCTGGACGGGTGATGCGCAGGTGTTCATGCGCACAGCTGCATTCAATATGAATGTAGCGCCTTTCTTCACCAAATGGCTGAAGGACCTTGCAGCCGATCAGCTTCCAGATGGCGGCGTACCATTTGTAATCCCCGATGTGCTTCGCGGAAGGCATTCCTCGGCAGCCTGGGGAGATGCAGCCGTTATATGTCCTTGGGTGCTGTATGAACGATATGGGGATAGGCGAGTGCTGGAGCAGCAATATGAGAGCATGGTGAAATGGGTGGAGTATATTCGGTCGCAAGGCGAGCAAGAGCATTTATGGAATACGGGCTTTCACTTCGGCGATTGGCTTGCAATGGATGCCCCGAATGGCAGCCGTGTAGGGTCAACCCCTAAGGATTTGATTGCGACAGCCTTCTATGCGTACTCTTCCGCACTGCTGGCGAAGACGGCGGCAGTGCTTGACAAGCTGGAGGACGCGGTCCGTTATACAGAGCTAAGCGAACGAGTAACCGAGCAATTCCGAAGGGAGTTTGTAACCCCGAATGGCCGAGTGGCCTCCCCAACTCAAACGGCGTATGTACTGGCTCTCATGTTTGATTTGCTGGAAGAGAAGGATAGGCCGCAGGCATCCGCTGTTCTGGCTCGTTATGTGGAGGAGCAGAACGTTCGTTTGACAACAGGCTTTGTAGGCACCCCTTATCTCTGCCTGGCCTTGTCCAAGCATGGATATACAGATCTGGCCTATAAGCTGGTTCTCCAGCGAGAGTATCCGTCATGGCTGTACCCGATTTCCAAAGGAGCAACAACGATTTGGGAGCATTGGGACGGCATTAAGCCTGACGGCTCGTTATGCGAGGATCCTATGAACTCTTATAATCATTATGCCTATGGCTCAGTCGGAGAGTGGTTATACAGAATTGCGGCGGGACTCGATACAGATGTGCAGAATCCAGGTTACAAGAAGGTGCGCATAGCGCCTCAGATTTCGGAAGCGATCAGCTATGCCCGTGCATCCTATAGCTCTATGTATGGGACGGTAGCATCAGGCTGGGAGCGGCTGGAGGACGGCAGAATGAAGGTGAAGGCGGTCATTCCGCCGAATACGGAGGCGTCTGTGATGCTGCCTGGCGCAGCAATGGAGCTCGTGTTGGAATCCACGGTTCCCGTCGCAAATGCTGCAGGAGTACACTCGGTACGGCAGACAGAAACCGGTGTACAGCTTGAGGTAGGATCGGGAGAATATGAGTTTCTATATGTCTTCAAATAAAAGGATTAAATGGAGGAGACTATGACACGTAAAAACATTTTGTTCTTATTCACAGATCAACAACGATATGACACGATTGAAGCGCATGGCAATCCTATTATCAAGACACCTGCTTTAAATCGATTGGTTGAGACGGGTGTTACCTTCACGCGTGCGTATTCATCCTGTCCGGTTTGTGTGCCTGCGCGGTATGCCATGATGACGGGGCAGCTGCCGCACCGTACCGATTGTACGGCAAATGAGAGAATGCCAGAAGGACGCCAAAGCTTTATGGAGATTTTATCTCAGAACGGTTATCAGACGCATGGCGTTGGCAAAATGCACTTCACCTTTGCCGAGCAAGGTGCGGAGGCGCTCTGGGGCTTCGAGTCACGGGATATTAGCGAAGAGGGGAGGGGCGAAGATGATTTTAAGCGTTATCTGAACCAGAACGGATACCAGCATGTTCATGATCCGCAGGGGGTCCGGAGCGAGATGTATTACATTCCTCAGCCATCCCAGCTGCCAGCGCATCTGCATAACACAACATGGGTTGTGG